>NZ_RBWX01000007.1:0-42500 GCF_003634215.1 Sphingosinicella microcystinivorans
AATGCCGACCTCGCCGAAGCGCTTGCCGAGACGCTCGGGACCACCAAGACCGATGCCCGCAAGGCCGTCGATGCGGTGTTCGCCGCGATCACCGACGCCGCCGCCAAGGGCGAGGAAGTGTCGCTCAATGGCTTCGGCAAGTTCAAGGTGAAGGCTTCTCCCGCGCGCGAAGGTCGTAACCCGGCAACAGGCGCGGCGATGCAGATTGCGGCGTCGAACAAGCTCTCGTTCAGCCCCGCCAAGGCGGTCAAGGATCGGCTGAACGGCTAAAGCCGGGACAGCAAGGGCAGGAAAACTGGCCGCCAGCTACAGGGGGGGGATAAGAGCTGGCGGCCGCACCAAGTGGGTGGAGCTGATGGAACGCAGGGCCGCAGGGCTGGTTCCGTTAGCGCCGCTCGCGGTTGCCACCCGGATAAAGGAACGCCGGCCCCAAAAGGCCGGCGTTCAGGTCATAAAGGGGGAATAATGGCGCCAGCCTATGGCGCCGGATACGGCGCGGCAACCTCACCCTTCCGGCAGTTCAGGCGGCGCGTTCGAGCTCGTCCAAACGCTTCAGGCAAAGCTCTTCGATGAGCCCGCGCAGCACCTCGACGCGGCTCCCGATCCAGTCCAGTTCCTCGGCCGTGATGCGGTACTGGCGCGAGTAGCGCGCCTTTACATAGGCGGCGCGCAGCAGCTCGTAGCAGCGCCGCTCGAACTTCGTGGAGCCCGGCCATACCTCGCGCAGCCGAGGTTCCAGCGCTTCGGTTTGCGAGCGCAGCCGGTTCAGGTTGTGCGTCTTCGGGCTGTACAAAGTCCGCACCAGGAAGAGCGTGTGGTAGAAGCGTTCTGCCGCCTGATGAAGGTTGAATGCTGCCAGTTTGGTGTGGCCGCGCTTCAAATGAAAGTCCGCTCCCTCCACGAACTCTAGCGCCGTGTTGAACCACTCTTCATAGTAGTCCTGCGTTTCCTTAAGCGCTTCGGCGGGGGTGAGCTTGCGCGGCGTTTCGAACGGACGGCCGGGCTCCTCGAACAGCACGATGCCATCCTTCACGATGTCGGTGAAGAAGTACCGACCGAGCTTCAGCTTGTCGTTTACGTCCTCAAAGCTGTGGTAGATCACGCTCACGGGCGTCCTGACCTTGCCCTCGCCGACCTCGGCAAGCAGCCGGTCCTCGGTTTTCAGCCAGAACTCGGGTACGTCGGTCAGGTCTTCGTGGTCGACGACGACAAGGATGTCGTAGTCCGAGAAGTAGCGCCCCACAGGGTCTTCTACCCAGTCGCCGCGCGCGTAGCTGCCGAACAGAATGATCTTGAGCAGCTTGCCGTCGCGGAAGCGCGGCGCGCGCCGCTCGGCGACCGCCTCGGCGAAGCCCTCGCGCAGCAGCGCGACGACGCGCTCAAGCTCGCGACGCTTGCCCTCGGGCAGAGCAATACCGGGATCATCAATGCTCTTCATCGCACACAGACTCGCTTCTAATCAGCGCCTTGCCAAGCACAAACACACGCAGCGAACACCTCTTCCCCCACCAGCCGCACCCGGCGGAAGAGCGGGGTGGGCGGCGGAGCGCCGACAGGTCCGGCCCAAAGGGCCGGGCCTGCACCCGAAGGGCTGCAACGAAGTGAAAGACCCGCGTCAGCGGGTTGCGGGACCGGCGCGGCCGGACCAAAGGCAAAGCGACCCGCACACACCGCGCGGGAGCCGGATCAGACAGGCTTTAGACCGCCGAAGGCGGTCGCAGGGCGGCGATTAACCGGGCGAAAGTTCCTCACTGGTATCAACGACACCCTCACGAATTCACCATTTCAGCGAAGGAGCGAAAGCGTGAAGCGCGTCAAACTGCCGGAACCTGTCGCAAGACATTATCGGGCCACTGCGGAGCTGGAAGCCATGTACCCTCACCGCAAGTTTACGCTCGACGGGCATCTCGTGGGTTCGCTGGGGGAGGTGGTGGCTGAACAGGCCCTGGGACTCACGCTCTATGGGATGAGCAAGCCGCTACACGACGCTTTTGACAAAGACGGCAATGTTCAGATCAAGATGACGGCAGCGCGGAGCGTGTCGATGTACGGGCCCTGTGAGCGCCTCGTGGTACTCAGGGTCGTCTCACCCGAGGAAGCCGAAATCAGCTACGACGGTCCGGGTGCCCCGGCATGGGAGCAGGCCGGAAAGATGAGGAAAAATGGTCAGAGAACCATCAGCCTGTCACGGCTACGCATGATAGCAGGCACGATACGAACACGTGACCACGCTGCATTATGAGGCCATGTCAGTCGCACGATCGGACTGCCGAACAAACCACTCAGAATGATTTGCGGCCCACTGCCGCACGGCTCTGTTCACGTCTGAGCCTTCCGCGCACCACATTCGCAGCACGCAGCTTATCGAGATGATCCGACCAATATTGCATCATTCGGACGCGCTCGGCCCAGTGTTCGCCGCGAAGATAGGCGCGGCGGACGTTGTTGCTTTCCATGTGCGCCAGTTGCCGTTCGATCGCGTCCGGGTGCCACTTGCGGCTTTCATTCAGGAGCGTGCTCGCAATGGCCCTGAAGCCGTGCGCCGTCATTTCATTCTGGGCATAACCCAGACGCCGAAGCGCGGCGTTGATGCTGTTGTCCGAGATCGGCCGGTCCGGTGATCGGATCGAGGGAAACAGGTAGCGGGAGTGGCGGGTGTAGAGCCTTAGCTCCCGCAAAAGCTCCAGAACCTGGGATGAAAGCGGCACATTATGTTCGCGGCCCATTTTCATCCGAGAGCCCGGGATGGCCCAGAGCGCGCCATCGAAGTCGAACTCATCCCATTCGGCATTCCTGAGCTCGCCGGGCCGGACAAAGACGTGGGGGAGGATCTTCAATGCAAAATCCACGGATGGCTGACCCTGGTAGCCGTCGATGGCCCGCAGCAATTCGCCAACGCGGTGCGGCTCGACGAGCGCCGCCCTGTGCTTGACCTTCGGGGCAATGAGCGCGCCGCGCAGGTCGAGCGTCACATCACGTTCGGCCCGGCCTGTGGCGATGGCATAGCGGATCACGCTGCTGCACGTGCTGCGCAGACGGCGGGCCGTCTCGTAACGCCCCCTGACCTCGACCGTTCGCAATACGGTTAGAACCTCGGGCGCTTTCAGCTCTCCGATCGGCCGTCCGCCGATCAGGGGTTCGGCAAAGCCGATGAGCCAACGCAGCTTGTCCATCGTTGAGGACGAGCGGCCTTCAGCCTCGCATTTTTCAAGCCATTCCTCCGCCACGGCCCGGAACGTATCCGCCTCGGGGACGGACGAGAGGCCGCGCGTGATCTTCTTGTAGACGGACGGGTTGATGCCCTTTTCGAGCATATCGGCCGCGCTCGCGCGCTTCTCGCGCGCGGCCTTGAGCGAGACCTTGGGATAGACGCCGAGGGCGATGGTGCCTCTTTTGCCCGCGTGCCGGTAGTCCATGCGCCAATAGCGGGCGCCATTGGGTTGAACGAGCAGATAGAGTCCATGCATGTCGGCGGCCTTGAAGGGCTTGTCGCGGACCTTGAGTTTTCGGATGGCGGCATCGGTCAGCATGACGGTACATTTCCGCTTTCGAGGGAAAATATACCGCAAATGTACCGTCAGATTTGACGGTATACAACGAACGGGGACGGTTTGAGACGGAAAGTGTACCGTCAGAAATGGCTGAAATCAGCCACTTTCCGGACGGGTGTGGACGCCTGCGGAAAGCGGTTGGTGCCCACGGCCGGGATCGAACCGGCACGCCTGAAACAGGCGAGGGATTTTAAGTCCCTTGCGTCTACCAATTCCGCCACGTGGGCCGCTGCGGTGTTCGGCGTGCCTAGCGTCTCTAGATGGCGCCGTCGAGGGGGTCGTGTCCGGCGGCGGAGAGCGCGTCCATCAGGCGCGCCGCGGCGTCGTCGAGCGCGGTCTGCTCGCGGCTGCGGATCACGAAGTTCGCGCCGATGCGGCCTTCGCGCCAGAAGGGGTAGCTGCCGATCTGGATACCCGGCTTCTCGCGCTCCACCGCGATCAGCAGGTCGGAGACGCTGCTTTCGGGCACCCAGGCGCCCACCGTGCGGTCGAGCACGGGAAGCCCGCCTTCGAGCTTGCCGTCGAGCCCCGCAAGCATCCCCTGCGTGATCTTGGGGACCCCTGCGAGCATGAAGACGTTGCCGATGCGGATGCCCGGCGCGCCCGAAACGGGGTTCTCGATAAGGTCGGCGCCGCCGGGCACGCGGGCCATGCGCAGCCGTGCCTCGGTGATGCGGTCGCCGTAATATTGGCGAAGCATCGCTTCTGCTTCCGGGTGCAGCACGACAGGCACGCCGAGCGCCTCCGCGACAGCATCGACGCTGATGTCGTCGTGCGTCGGCCCGATGCCGCCGGTGGTGAAGACGTAGTCGTACTGGGCGCGGCAGGCATTGACGGCAGCGACGATGGCACCCATCTGATCGGCAACGACACGCGCCTCGGCGAGCTGGATTCCCTGAATGTTAAGCCATTTCGCGAGATAAGCGAGGTTGGCATCCTGGGTTCGGCCGGAGAGAATCTCGTCTCCGATGACGATGAGCGCGGCAGTCCAGATGCGGGGTTCGGCCATGCGGCTATCCGTAGCCGCAGTGGCAAACAGGGTAAAGCGTGATGGCACGGCGTCGCACCGCCGTTGCCGGATCGGGCCGGTTTAGGGTATTCGGAGTGAAGACATGATCGGGATTCTCACCTTTGCCCTTCTGGCGGCCCCCGCGCCGAAGGCTGTAACGCTGGACGCGAACGTGCGCCGTGCCGCGCTTGATGTCGTCTCCTGTGCGCAGGCGTCGGGCATCGGCAAGAGCGCGCACACGGTCACGATCATCGATTACGGGCGCGCTTCGCTCGAACCGCGCCTGTGGGTGGTGGATCTGAAGACGGGCGCCGCGCTCGTGCAGGAATATGTCGCGCACGGCCGCAACTCGGGCGAGAATCGCACCACGAGCTTTTCGAACGCGATGAATTCCCACCAGTCGAGCCTCGGCCTCTTCGTCACGGCGGAAACCTATGTGGGCTCGAACGGCTATTCGCTGCGGATGGATGGGCTGGTGCCGGGGGTGAACGATGCGGCGCGGGACCGCGCCATCGTCATGCACGGTGCGCCCTACGTGAACCCCGAAACCGGCGCGAAGCAGGGCCGTCTGGGGCGCAGCTGGGGCTGCCCGGCGCTGCGCAGCGCGGTTGCCGAGGGCGTCATCGATCTCATCAAGGGCGGCAATTTCGTTTTCGCCTGGCATCCGGACAAGGATTGGGTCGGCACCTCGCCCTACGGCAAGTGCGTCGTCGCCATGAGGGATCGTCCGGCTGGCGCCAGCCGCACGGCGCGTTAGGATAGGGTCATGGACATGGAAGTTTCAGACGTCATTCTCGATGCGTCCGGCATCAAGCTGCACGGGCCGGATGCCTTCGAAGGCATGCGCCGCGCGGGCCAGCTCGCTGCGGCGGCGCTCGATATGCTGGTGCCGCATGTCGTGCCCGGCGCCCGCACGATCGATCTCGATACGATGGTCTACGAGTTCGTGCGCGAACGCGGCGGCGTTCCCGCCACCGTGTTCTACAAGGGTTACAGCCATTCGAGCTGCATCAGCATCAACCATGTCGTCTGCCACGGCATCCCGAGCACGAAGAAGCTGGTGAAGGGCGATATCGCCAATATCGACATCACGGTCATCGTCGATGGCTGGCACGGCGACACCAGCCGAATGTTCCTTGTCGGCGATGTGCCGCTGAAGGCGCGCCGCCTCGTCGATATCACCTATGAATGCCTGATGCGCGGCATCGCGGCGGCGAAGCCGGGCAATCGCCTGGGCGACATCGGCCACGCCATCCAGTCCTACGCGGAAGAGCAGCGCTGCGGCATCGTGCGCGATTTCTGCGGGCACGGCCTCGGCCGCATGTTCCACGACGAACCGAGCGTGGTGCATGTGGGCAAGCCGGGGCGCGGCGTTATGCTGAAGCCCGGCATGTTCTTCACGATCGAGCCGATGATCAATCTCGGCCGCGCCGATGTGAAGGTGCTCGACGACGGCTGGACGGCGGTGACGCGCGATCGCTCGCTCTCCGCGCAGTTCGAACACTCGATCGGCATCACCGAAACCGGCTGCGAGATCTTCACGAAATCGCCGACCGGTCTCGATCACCCGCCCTACGCGGTCTGAAGCCCGTTCTCTTCGGGCTTTACAGCTCCAGCGTCATGCAGACGCTGTAGGGGTCTTCGCGGTAATCCCCAAACGGCGGGCACAGCGTGAAGCCGCGGCTCGCATAGAGCAGCCGTGCCGCATCGAACGCGGCGGGCGTGCCTGTTTCCAGGCTTAGCCGCGTGTAGCCGCGCTTCTTTGCCTCTTCGATGATGTGGTCGAGCATCACGGTCGCGACACCGCGCCGGCGATAGCGCTCGTCCGTCCGCATCGATTTGATCTCGCCGTGCTGCGGGTCGAGTTCGCGCAGCGCGCCGCAGCCCAGAAGAACGCCTTCGTCCCACACCGTCCAGAAGGTGATGTCGGGCGCGCGCAGCGCGTCGAGATCGAGCGCGTGCACACTCTCGGGCGGTGAATGACGGTGCATCTCGTCGAGATGCGCCTGAAGCAGCGCGGCGATTTCCGGGCCTTGCAGATTGTCGCGACGAATGTCCATCAGCCGAGCGCCTCCCTCAGCACCGCGATCAACCGCTCGCAGTCCGTATCGTCGTTGTAGAGGTGCGGTGTGACACGCAGAGAACGGCCGCGCAGCGAAACAAAAACGTTCTCTGCGGCAAGGCGGTCGAGCAGACCGCCCGGCACGTCGCTCGGAAAACCGAGCGACAGGAAGTGCGGCGCGCGCGTTGCGGGGTCGGGCGCGAGAAGGCCGATGCCGCGCGCCGCTTCGCCAAGCGCGAGGTTCCTGCTGCCCAGCGTTTCGGCGATGTTCGCGATGCCCCAGCCGAGCAGCATGTCGATGGCGGCAGCCGCGCCCATCAGCAGCGGCGGGTTCGCCTTTTCGCCCATGTCGAAGCGGCGCGCGCCGGGCTGGAAATCGTTTCGATAGTCGACAAGCCGCGAGAAATCCTCGCTGCCGCCGCGATTCATCCAGTTGTGCTCGATCGGTGTGCCGCCATGATGTTTCGGCGCGACATACAGCATGCCCATGCCGTAGGGCCCCATCGCCCACTTGTAGCACGCGGCGACCATGAAATCGGGCTGCACGCGGTCCACATCGAACGGCAAGGCGCCGATCGACTGGGTGAGATCAAGCACAAGCGCGGCCCCTGCCTTTCGGCACGCGGCCCCCACGGTTTCGAGATCGACGAGGCCGCCGTCCGCCCAGTGGCAGTTCGGCACAGCGACAATCCCCGTGTCCGGGCCGATCGCGGCGAGCACCGCGGGGGTCCAGGCCTCCCCGGCTTCGCGCGTCACCGTCACGATGCGCGCGCCGCACGCGATGGCGTGCTCGCGCCAGATGTAGAGGTTCGAGGGAAACTGGTCGGCGAGGACCACGATGTCCTGCCCGCGCCGAAGCGGCAGGTTCCTTGCGGCGACGGCAAGGCCGTAGCTGACCGACGGAACGATGGCGAAATCGTCCGGCTTGCCGCCCGCGAGCGCCGCGAAACGGCTGCGTGCCGTCTCCGTGTGCGTGAAGAAGTCGGCGGGGCGGTATGTCCAGGGCGCGGTTTTCAGCGCCACGCCCTTGCTGGCGGCGGCGCTGACATCGTGCGCGAGCGGAGACATGTAGGCGCAGTTCAGGTAGGCGACCTCACGCGGAATATCGAACCGGTCGCGCTGGCAGGGGATCATGCTCATGGTTCCGTTAAGCCAGAAGCCCATTGCGGCTGCAAGGGACTGGCCTTTGCCCCCGGCTTGCGGCTAGCGTCGTTTCATGTCCGATATGGAGTCCGCCAACGCTGATGCCGGCCACCGCGCCCGTATGCGCGCCCGCATGCTGCAGGGCGGCGGCGATGCGTTTCACGACTACGAGCTTCTCGAATATATGCTCGGTCTTGCCATCCCGCGCCGCGATACCAAGCCGCTCGCAAAGGCCCTCATCACGCGCTTTCAGTCGTTCGCCGGGGTGATCTCGGCGGAGCCGCGCGATCTGAAGCGCGTCGAAGGCGCGGGGGACGCCGTGATCGCGACGCTCGGCTTCGTGCGCGCTGCGGCGCTCCGGCTCCAGCGTGCAAACGTCTACGGAAAACCCGTGCTTGCGGGCTGGCAGGCACTGCTTGACTATCTCCATGCCGACATGGCGCATCTGGGGCGCGAGCGTTTCCGCGTGCTGTTCCTCGATTCGCGCAACGTGCTCATCGCGGACGAAGCGATGTCGGACGGCACCGTGAACCAGACCGCGGTCCACGTGCGCGAAGTGATCCACCGCGCGCTCGATCTCGGCGCCACCGCCCTTATCCTTGTCCACAATCACCCCTCGGGCGACCCGAAACCGAGCCGGGATGACATCCAGCTCACCAACCACATCCGCGATGCGGCGCGCGTCCTCGGCATCCATCTCCACGATCACATCGTCATTGGCCGCGAAGGCCACGCCAGCTTCAAGGCCCTTGGGTTGCTCTAAGGCTGGAAACGCCGGCGCCCCTCTGCTACCCGCGCGGCCCAGAACAGGAGCCCCGCGCATGATTCCACGCTATAGCCGCCCCGAGATGACGACGATCTGGGAGCCGGAAACCCGTTTCCAGATCTGGTTCGAAATCGAGGCGCACGCCATGGATGCGCTCGCCGACCTCGGCGTGGTGCCGAAGGATGCGGCGAAAGCCGTGTGGGAGCGTGGCGGCTTCGATGTGGCGCGTATCGACGAGATCGAGCGCGAGGTGAAGCATGACGTGATCGCCTTCCTTACCAGCCTTGCCGAACATGTCGGCGAGGAGGCGCGCTTCGTCCACCAGGGCATGACGAGTTCGGACGTGCTCGATACCTGTTTCAACGTGCAGCTCGTGCGCGCGGCGGACCTCCTCATCGCTGATCTCGATGCGCTGCTCGTCGCGATCAAGCGCCGCGCGCTTGAACACAAGATGACCCCGACGATGGGCCGCAGCCACGGCATCCATGCCGAGCCGACCACCTTCGGCCTCAAGCTCGCGCAGGCCTATGCCGAGTTCGAACGCTGCCGCGCGCGCATGGTCGCAGCGCGCGAGGAAGTCGCCACCTGCGCGATTTCGGGTGCGGTCGGCACATTCGCGAACATCGATCCGCGCGTCGAAGAGCATGTCGCGAAGGCGATGGGGCTGACGGCGGAGCCGGTCTCCACGCAGGTGATCCCGCGCGACCGTCACGCCATGTATTTCGCGACGCTCGGCGTCATCGCTTCGTCGGTCGAGCGTCTCGCGGTCGAGATTCGCCACCTGCAGCGTACCGAGGTGCTGGAGGCCGAGGAGTATTTCTCTCCGGGCCAGAAGGGCTCGTCTGCGATGCCGCACAAGCGCAATCCGGTGCTCACCGAGAACCTCACCGGCCTCGCTCGTCTGGTGCGCGGCTATTCGATCCCGGCGATGGAAAACGTCGCGCTCTGGCACGAACGCGACATCTCGCACTCGTCGGTCGAACGCATGATCGGGCCGGACGCGACGGTCACGCTCGATTTCGCACTCGTCCGCCTCACCGGCGTTATCGACAAGCTCCTTATCTACCCCGAGCGGATGCAGAAGAATCTCGACAAGATGGGCGGGCTCATCCACTCGCAGCGCGTGCTGCTGGCGCTCACGCAGGCGGGCGTCAGCCGCGAGGATTCGTATCGGCTCGTACAGCGCAACGCGATGAAGGTGTGGGATTCGGACGGGCAGCTCCAGCTCCTCGACCTCCTCAAGGCCGACCCGGACGTGACCGCGCGTCTTTCGAACGCGGAACTCGAAAACCTGTTCGACCTCGGCTACCACTTCAAGCACGTCGATACGATCTTCCGGCGCGTTTTTGGCGAATAACCTATTGTAAAATAGGATTTGTTGTGCCGACCGAAGCGTCGGCGGCGCGCGGGCTTCTACTTCGTCTACATGTCGCTTTTCAGAAGCGGTGCTGCTTGCGTTCCTGCCGAAGCTGTATCCCGGCGTCGAGTAGGGGGGTCGGCGTGCGTTCGAACTCGGCAGGCGTCATGCCGATGAAGTGCTTGAACTCGCGCGTCCGGTGCGACTGGTCGAAGTAGCGCAGCGCGGCAAGATAGTCGTCGTCGGGATCACCGAGCCCGCGCATCGCTGCGGCCATGTCAAGGAAGCGGCTGCGCCGCATCACGGTTTTGGGCGTATGCCCGAAATGCGCGATCGACAGACGCTCGAGCTGGCGCGACGAGATGCCGAGCTGGTCGGCCAGGTCTTCAACGCGTGTCGCGCTATTGAGCCGCGCCACGCTTTCGAGGTGCTGCATGGCGGTGTTCACGCGCTTCGGCGATTTCAGCTGGGCGCTGATCGCAGCCTCGCAGATCGAGACGATCGCCTCGTCATCGGTCAGCTTGGCGACCTCCGCGAACTGCGTCTCGGCCTCGTCGCCCCACACGTCGGAGAGCCGGACCATGCGGTCCGCGAAGTCGGAAGCGGGGCGGTCCGAAAGCGCGCGCCAGCCGGAGGGGCGGAGAGCGACGCCGACAATGAAGAACGGTCCGCGTACGCGCACTTTGAAAGGCCGTGCGTTGGCGCCGAAGAAAAGGACGTCGCCCGGACGCTCCCAACGCCCCGGCGCGACCTCCGCGGCCCAGTCGCCGGTGATGAGGATGCGGACGAACGCGGTCTCGGCCAGCAGCCGGTCCACCATGACGAAATCTTCGGGGAGTGGTGCCCGGAATACATAGTGGCGCGCGACAAAGGGCGCGAGGTGGGGTGAGGGGGCATAGTTGCGCGACTGCAGCATGAACGGCTCTTCCGGCTCAATTCGTATACGCGCGGCAACTAATTACGAATGCGTATTGTTCCGCCCCCGCAAGATTCAGAGGAGTCGAATCTCTCGAAGCCGTTGCAGCAGATAAGCGTTGGCGGTGATGCCTTCGGGGTAGCGATCCGGGTTCGCTGCGGTCACGCAGCCGGGCAGCGTCTCGATTTGGTAGTCCGGCGCGAAATGGAGGAAGAACGGCATCGAATAGCGCGCGCGAGACGCCGCGGGCCCCACCGGGTTCGCCACGCGGTGTGTCGTCGAGGGCAGCACATGATTGGTCAGTCGTTGCAGCATGTCGCCGATATTCACGACAAGCGCGCCTTCGGGCGGGTTCACCGGCATCCAGGAGCCGTCGCGGTTCAGCAGTTCGAGCCCCGCTTCCTCGGCGCCGAGCAGCAGCGTGATGACGTTGATGTCCTCGTGCGCGGCGGAGCGGATACCGTTCGGCGCCGTGGGCTGCGGCGGGTAATGCAGGAAGCGCAGGACGCTGTTGCCGTCGCGCGTTGGACCGGAAAAAAACGCGTCCGGCAAATTGAGCCCGATAGCGATGGCTTCGAGCAGGCGGGCGCCCGCCGTCTCGAACGCCGTGAACATGCCAAGCGCCGCTTCGCGGAAGCCCGGAACCTCGGGCCACACGTTCAGCGGCATATCGGCGGCATAACGGTGCCCGGGCGGGAGTTCGCGCCCGACATGCCAGAATTCCTTCTGGTCGACCTCTGCGGCATCCTTGGCCGCCTCGACACCGAACGGCGTATAGCCGCGCGCACCGCCGGTGCCGGGGAGGTGCCATTGCCGCTTCACGGCATCGGGCAGAGCGAACAGGCGCCGCGCCGCGGCGTCCGCCGCGTTTATGGTTGCTGCCGGTATGCCGTGATCGGTCACCACGCCGAAGCCGTACATCCTGAAGTCGTGCATCAGCTGCTGCGAAAAATCAGCCGGGCGGCCCGCTATCGAAACGGGGCTCAAACTCTCGGCGGTTACGGTCATCTCGCAGGCTCGCAGGCAATTTTCACGCGGGAAATCCTAGCGCGGCGGGAACCGCTTGTCGCCTGCGGTGTTGTGTCATCTGACTCGCGTGATTTCTGCCCCCAACGCGCGCGGGTCACCCTGCCCGAAGGAGTGGGCCGCGTCGGCTTTTGAGCTGGCGCGGCCCTTTCCATGTGACGCGCGGGCCTTTCAAAAGGACTTCCGCCAAAAGGTTCGCTAGGGTCCCCCTTCGAACAGGGAGAAGCCGATGCGCCGTTTCGTTGCCGCCGCTATTTTCATGACCCTCTCCGGGCCTGCCGCCGCCGATGCCCTGACCGATGCGGTCGCGGCGGACACGCCGTATCTGGTGGCGCTTTACACGCATCTGCACGCCAATCCCGAGGTTTCGTTTCAGGAGGTCGAAACCTCCGCGCGCATGGCAGCGGAGCTGAAGAAGGCCGGGTTCGTCGTCACGACCGGCGTTGGCAAGACCGGCGTCGTCGCGGTTCTGAAGAACGGCGACGGGCCGGTGGTGATGCTGCGTGCGGATATGGACGGCCTGCCCGTGACCGAGGAAACCGGGCTGCCCTACGCCAGCAAGAAGACCATTCAGGTTCCAGGCGTCGGCACCTCCGGGGTGATGCATGCCTGCGGGCACGACATCCACATGGCGAGCATGGTCGGCGCTGCGCGGCGGCTGGCGGCGACGAAGGGCGAATGGTCGGGCACGCTTGTCGTTATCATGCAGCCCGCCGAAGAACGCGGCGGCGGCGCCCGCGACATGCTCGCGGATGGTCTCTACGCCCGCTTCCCGAAGCCCGCGCACGTCATCGGCCTGCATGACAGCGCGACGCTGCCTGCCGGAACGCTCGGTATTTCAGACGGCTACGTGATGGCGAACGTCGATTCGGTCGATATCGACGTGAAGGGCAAGGGCGGCCACGGTGCCTATCCGCACACGACGAAGGATCCGATCGTGCTCGCAAGCCGGATCGTCGGCGCGCTGCAGACGCTGATCAGCCGTGAGCTCGATCCGCAGACACCCGCCGTGGTGACGGTCGGCGCCTTCAATGCCGGCACGAAGCACAACATCATTTCCGACGGCGCGCACCTGCAGCTCACCGTGCGAAGCTATTCGGATGAAACGCGGCAGTTTCTGATCGACGGCATCAAGCGCATCGTGCGCGGTGAGGCGATCGCTGCTGGAATGCCGGAAGAGTTGATGCCTGTCGTCAATGTGGCCGACGAGTTCACCCCTGCCACGTACAACACGCCGATTCAGACCGGTGTGCTGAAGGAAGCCTTTGTCGCGCGCTTCGGTGCGGACAAGGTGAAGCCCTATAAACCCGAGATGGGCGGTGAGGATTTCAGCCGCTTCTACCGCGAGGACAAGAGCATCGAAAGCACGCTGTTTCGCGTCGGTGCGGTCAAGCAGTCGACATATGATGCAGCGGGCGGTGATCCGACGAAGCTGCCGTCGCTCCACTCTTCGAAGTTCGCACCCGATCCCGAACCCACGATCCGCACCGGCGTAGAGGCAATGGTGACGGCGGCGCGGGCCGTGCTTGGAAAGCGCTAGGCGCGATCTTTCAGGTAATAGCGCTCGATTTCCTTGAGGTCGGTGTCCAGTTCGTAGACGAGTGGCTGGCCGGTCGGGATTTCGAGCGTGGGGATTTCATCGTCCGAGATGCCGGAAAGGTGCTTGACGAGCGCGCGCAGGCTGTTGCCGTGCGCAGAGATCACCACGCGCTCGCCCGCCTTCAGGCGCGGTGCGATGGCGGCGTCCCAATAGGGAAGCACGCGGGCAATCGTGTCTTTCAGGCTTTCCGTGCGCGGCACGGCAATCCCCGCGTAACGGCGATCCTTCGAAACATCGAACGCGCTGTCGGCTTCCAGTTCGGGCGGAGGAATGTCGAAGCTGCGGCGCCAGATGTGAACCTGCTCGGCGCCCACCTTGTCGATCATCTCCTGCTTGTTGAGCCCGGTGAGGCCGCCGTAGTGACGCTCGTTGAGGCGCCAATCCTTGGTGACGGGCAGCCAGAGGCGGCCCATCTCCTCAAGGACGAGATTGAGCGTCTTGATCGCGCGCGTCTGCAGGCTGGTGAAGCACGTGTCGAAATCGAAGCCGGCACCGGCGAGAAGCTGCCCGGCGGCGCGGGCCTCGGCGGCACCCTGTTCGGTGACGTCGACATCCCACCAGCCGGTGAAGCGGTTTTCAAGATTCCAGGCCGACTGGCCGTGGCGCAGAAGTACGAGACGGGGCATTGTTCAGATCCTGATGATGGTCAGCGGATTTGGGGAAGCACTTCGAGCGCGGCGGCAAGGCAATCGCGCCCCAGCGCCTTCGAACGTGCGGGCGACCAGCCATAGGCTGCGTCCGGTGCAACGTTCGCGTCCTTGAAGGGCATTTCGAGCGTCATCGACAGGCAGCCGAAACGCTCCGCAAGCGCGTTGGTCGCGACGGTGAGGTTGGCCTTGCCGGGCGCCGGAATCTCGTAACCGTCGACGGTCTGGAAATCGGGAGAGATGCGATCAAGAATGGCGATGAACGCCGCCAGCCGGTCGGTCATCGCCTGCGTGATCGAGGGGATGCCCTCGAAGCCCGCGATGAAGTTGTTGGGGATGGCCTCGTCGCCGTGCACGTCGAGCACGAAGTCAGGCTTGTCGCGGTCCATCCGCGCGAGCACCGAGAAGACTTCAGGGCTGCGGTCAAGAGACGGCGATGCCCATTCGCGGTTGAGGTTCACGCCGACTGCATTCGTCCGCAGGTGGCCTCTGCGGGAGCCGTCCGGATTCATGTTGGGAACGATACGCAGCGTGGCCTTCGCGCGGAGCGCGCGCGCCACCGGGTCTGCCGGGTCGATCAGGCGTTCGAGTGCACCTTCCATCCACCATTCAGCCATCGTTTCGCCGGGGTGCTGGCGGGCTATAAACCACAGGTTCACCGGGCCATCACCGATCGTCAGCAGGTCCATGTCCTGCCCGTCGAGTGTTTTGCCGATCACCTCGCTCGTCACGCCCGGCGCACTGCCGATGCGCGCGACCAGATCGTTGTGCCGTTCCATGCTGTAGGGCGCGAAATAGGCGATCCAGACGCTGTCTTCCTCAAGCGTCAGCCGGATGGTGAGTGCGCCGCCGTCAGCAGCCTTGTCATAAGCGGTATCGGCACGGCGCCAGTCGTTGCGGTCGTAGGAGACGACCGCGCGATAATCCGGCCAACCCCCTGGGTAAGCGGAGGCTTCAAGGCCGACCAGACGAATGATGCAGGGTTTGCCCCGCACACCCGAGAGGCGAAAATAGAACCACTGCGCGAATTCCGACATGTGGTCGCGCGGAATGGTGAGCACGATGTCGTCCGCGCGCTCGGCACGCGTGACGGCGATATTGCCGCCGTCGAAGGCGGCGGAAACGGTGATGGCCATGAAACTCCTGTTGGGCAGAGCTTACTGGGATTTATACGTCACCGTTTGGCCCGACGTGCCGGGAAAGTCACGCAAAAGTGCATCGGCGAGCGCAGGCACCGCCGCTGCGAGCGGTCCGTAGCGCGTCGTGCTGCCGGCTTCCGCAACGGCGCGACCTTCCCAAAGCACGCTCTTGTCCGACGCGCGCTCGATCTTGAGCGCGAGCATGTTGATCGCCGTTTCCTTGGTCTTCTTCTCGCCAATGCCGAAGCTGGTGCCAAGACCGACGCCAACGTTCTTGCCGAACGTGCCGCCACCGATGCCGATCGTGATCGGAGAGCCGCCGCCGACGCCTTCGCGCGTGGACTGCCCATAGGCGAGGACACCGATATACTCCGCGCCTTCACGCGCTGGCGCGACGGTGAAGCCGTGCTCCGCGAGCTCGGCGCCGACCGCGGACGCATAGTTCTGAAATTCGAGCGTACCCGTCGCGGCCTTGTCGAGTGGTTCCAGGTAAACGCTGCCGCGCAGCCCGGGCTGCGCCATGTGGAAGCGTGTGACATCGGCCTCGAAGCGATTGGTGGCGCAGGCGGCGAGAAGTGCAAGCGCTGTCAGCGCAAGGGCCTGTTTCTGCATGGCGGTTCCCCTGAAACGATTGTGCAATCCTATCGCATCATCCTGCGGCTTCACAGCTTTCTTATGCCTGAACGGCTTGCCGGGCCGCCGCTGTCCGCCTATCCGGCGAGGGCGCGAAATAGGAGTGACGGAATGGCATCGGTTCTGGTGACGGGCGGCGCGGGATATATCGGCAGCCATGCCGTTCTGGCACTGAAGGATGCCGGCCATCAGGTCTCGGTGATCGACAATCTCGTCACGGGGCTCCGCTGGGCGGTGCCGAACGACGTGCCCTTTTACGAAGGCAATGTCGCTGACGAGGCGCTGATGGACCGGATCGTCGCCGAACAGAGTATTGCCGCGATCATGCACTTCGCGGGCTCGGTCGTGGTCCCCGAGTCGGTGAGCGATCCGCTCAAATATTACCGCAACAACACCGCTGCGAGCCGCACGCTCCTCGAATCGGCGGTCAGGAACGGCGTGAAACATTTCATCTTCTCGTCGACCGCGGCGGTTTACGGCATCCCCGATCACACCCCCGTGGACGAGGAAACGCCGCGCGTGCCGATAAACCCCTACGGCACCTCGAAGCTGATGACGGAGTTCATGCTGGCGGACGTCGCGGCTGCGCACCCGATCAACTATGCTGCGCTGCGCTACTTCAACGTCGCAGGCGCCGACCCTGCCGGACGTACCGGCCAGTCGACAGCGGGCGCGACGCACCTCATCAAGGTCGCAGTCGAGGCGGCAACCGGCAAGCGCTCGCACGTCTCCGTGTTCGGCACCGACTATGCGACACCCGACGGAACCGGGGTGCGCGACTACATCCATGTCAGCGATCTTGCTGCGGCGCACGTGCTTGCGCTCGGCTGGCTCGAGGAGCGGCCGGAGGAGTCAGTAACGCTCAACTGCGGTTACAATCGCGGCTTCTCGGTGCTGGAAGTGCTGGATGCGGTGGAGCGTGTTTCAGGCCGCAAGATCGAGCGGCGCATGGAGCCGCGCCGCGCGGGTGATCCCGACGCGCTCGTAGCTGAAAATGCCAGGATTCTTGAAACCTTCCGCTGGCAGCCGCGCAACGGCAACCTCGATACGATCGTGACTCATGCGCTTGCATGGGAGGAGAAGCTCGCCGCCCGCGGCTGAGCCCTCAGGTCGAGAGAAAACGGCGCGAGTCGCCTTCCAGGACCATCGCGGTGAGGCGGCCGGTGGCGTAGGCCCCCGTGTCGATGCCGGTCCGGTTTGCCTGTGTGTCGACGTCGCGCGTGATTGAATGGCCATGGACGACGTGGAAGCCATGGTCGCCCTTGTGTTCGAGGAACGCCTCCCGAATCCAGATGAGATCGCGTTGACGCTGCTCCTCCACCGGCACGCCGGGGCGGATGCCTGCATGGACGAACAGATAGTCGCCGGCGCGGCGCATGAGTTCGAACGATTCGAGGAGTTCGAGATGCGTGCGGGGCATCGCCTCGCGGAGTGCGCCGAGCGCGGACGCCTCGTCGTCGCCGAACGCCAGCGCGGCGGGAAGGCCATAACTCGCCAGTGTCTCGCGTCCGCCGTGTTTCAGCCATGCCGGATAGAGCGATTCGTCTTCGCGCGGGCGACCGCTGACCAGATGCGTCAGGATCGATTCGTGGTTGCCCTTGAGCAGGGTCCAGCGCTGGCCCTGTCGCGGCCCTTCGGCCAGCCGGTCCAGCACCGCCGCGGACGCATTGCCGCGGTCCACATAGTCGCCGAGGAAAACGATCTCCGAATCGCCGGTCCAGTCTGAAAGATCCGCGTCGATCTGGCCGAGCAACGCGTCCATCAGGTCGCGGCGGCCGTGAATGTCGCCGATCGCATAGAGGCGCAGCCCTTCCGGCAGTCGGTCGGTGCGCTTGGGGCGGGATCGGAAGCGAGACAGCATGGCGTCCATGTAATGCCCCGGCGAACAGGAGCAAGCCGGAACCCTTGACTTCACAAGGTTTGCCGCTTAGGGACGCGCGCTCTTGAACAGCACCAGAATCAGTTTCGCAGGCGGAAAACATGAAGATCCGGAACAGCCTCAAGTCCCTGAAGGGACGTCATCGCGATTGCCGCGTCATCCGCCGCCGCGGCCGCACCTATGTGATCAACAAGACGAATCGCCGCTTCAAGGCGCGTCAGGGCTGAATCTTCCGCTGCTGGCCGAAGCTTCGATCGACGCTGTCATCTTTGATGTCGGCGGAGTTCTTTATCACTGGCACCCGCGCTTTCTTTACGAAAAGCTGATCCCGGATCGGGACCGGCTCGAGTGGTTTTGCGCCAATGTCGTGACGCCGGAATGGCATTTCCAGCACGATGCGGGGCGTCCTGCTGCTGAAACCACGGCAGAACTCGTCGCCGCCTTCCCCGCTGAGCGCGCGCTCATCGAGGCCTATGTGCCGCGCTGGCTGGAAACGCTGCCGGGTCCGGTCGAGGGGATGATCGAGCTGGTGCATGCGCTCGCCGACAAGGGCGTGCCGCTTTACGGTATCACCAACTTCTCACACGAATTCTGGCCGCGATTCGCGTCAACTGAACCCGCGTTCGCACGGTTCCGCGACATCATTGTGTCGGGCGAGGAACGGCTGGTGAAACCTGATCCCGCTATTTTCGCGTTGGCGAAGCGCCGGTTTCCGGTGGACCCGGCGCGCGCGTTGTTCATCGATGACCGCGACGACAATATCGCCGCCGCGGAAGCGGCAGGCTATCGCGGTCACCTGTTCACCAGTGCGGGCCGGGCCAAGGCGGCGCTGACGGCGCTGGGGCTGTCGCTCTGAGGCTGGCAGGGCGGCGCGGCAACAGCTGGCGTCGCAAACAGAATCGGTGTGGCGAACAATGCAAGTCCTGCTGATCCTGCGCCAAGCAAAAGCAGGTCGCCATGAAGTTTTCGCATGATGTTCCATCCGTGGAGCGTACTTGATGCTGCACGGTTACGCGGCGGCCGTCATATGAGCGTCAAAACAGAGCGAACGGAAACGAAACGATTCGCGGGGTCCATCTTCGTTTGTCAGAAACCCGTATTGTAAGAACTATTTCCGGCCCTTCAGCTCATCGCCGGTAAGCCGTGCGATGTGCAGCACGTTCGTGGAACCGGGCGTGCCGAAGGGAACGCCGGCCATGATGATGATGCGGTCGCCGCTACCTGCGACCCCTGCGCGCAGCGCCATGCGCTTCGCTTTGTTCACCATCTCCTCGAAGTCGCCGACATCCCGCGTGTGCACCGCATGGACGCCCCACAGCAGGCCGAGCTGGCGCGCGGTCGCGAGCTTCGGCGTCAGCACGAGGAGCGGCACGTTGATGCGTTCGCGGCTGGCACGCCGCGCTGTCGAGCCCGATGTGGTGAAGCAGCACACCGCGCGCGCGGAGATAGTTCCGGCGATCTGTCCCGCAGCGCTGGAAAGCGCGTCGGCGGTCGTCGGTTCGAGGAGCGTTTCGGTGAAATGCACGCGCCGTGCATGTTCGGGATCGGTTTCGACGGCACCCGCGATCGCGTCCATCATCCGCACGGCCTCGACGGGCCATGCGCCTGCTGCCGACTCGGCGGAAAGCATCACGGCATCGGCACCGTCGTAGACGGCGTTGGCGACGTCGCTCACCTCGGCGCGTGTTGGCGTCGGCGAGGTGATCATCGATTCGAGCATCTGCGTGGCGACCACGACGGGTCGCCCCGCCTTGCGTGCGGCCTGCACGATGCGTTTCTGTGCCATCGGCACCGCCTCGGGCGGCATTTCGACGCCGAGATCCCCGCGTGCGACCATAACCGCGTCAGCGATTTCCAGAATCTCGTTAAGCCGGTCAAGCGCCTGAGGTTTCTCGATCTTGGCGAGAAGCTGCGCCCGCCCGCCGATCAGCCGCCGGGCTTCCGCGACGTCCTCGGGGCGCTGGACGAAGCTGAGCGCGACCCAGTCCACGCCCGCGTCGAGCGCGAAATCGAGGTCGCGCCGGTCCTTTTCGGTGAGTGCCGCGAGCGGCACGACGGCATCGGGCACGTTGAGGCCCTTGTTGGACGAAAGGCGCCCACCCACGGTCACCTCTGTCTCGATCACGTCGGACGTCACCGCGAGGACACGCAGCGCCACCTTTCCGTCGTCGATGAGCAGGCGCTGGCCGGGCTCGGTGACGCCGAAGATCTCGGGATGCGGCAGGAAGGCACGCGTCGTGTTGCCTGGCGTGTTGTGCCGGTCGAGCGTGAAGCGCTGGCCGTTCTTCAGCTCCACGGGCTCGTCGAAGCGGCCGATGCGAATCTTCGGTCCCTGCAGATCGGCAAGGATCGTCATCGGTCGCGATGTTTCGCGTTCGAGTGCGCGGATGTGATTGACGACCTCGGTGTGGCCTTCGTGCCCGCCGTGGCTCATGTTGAGTCGGAAAGCGTCCGCTCCAGCGAGATAAAGTGCCCGAATCTGTTCGTAAGTGCTCGACGCAGGTCCAAGCGTTGCGAGGATGCGGACCTTGCGGCGGCGCGGCTCTATCTTCATGTGGCCCCTTTGTAGTGCTTGCGCGGGCTTATCCCTAGAGCGTTACGCTTTCAGGTGCAAAGACGGGAGATCAAGATGGCAATCGAAGACAGCGTGCGGACCGAAATGGAAGCGGCGGCATTCCGGCGGCTGGTTGAGCATCTCCAGCACCGCACCGACGTGCAGAACATCGATCTGATGGGCGTCGGCGGCTTCTGCCGCAACTGCCTCGGCGACTGGCTGCGCGAAGCCGGCGAAGCGCGGGGCGTTACGCTCGGCAAGGACGAAGCGCGCGCGCTCGTCTACGGCATGGAACCGGCGGATTGGAAAACGAGGTACCAGACCGAGGCCAGCGCGGAGCAGATGCGGCGCATGGATGAAAGCGTGTCGAAGAACGCACACTGACCCGCCTTGCGGAGTTGGACACGGCGACTTACGAACCCCGACCGATTTCTTCATCCATGATTCGAGGCAGGCATGACCGACAACGTATCCGTCGAACAACTCCGTCTTTTCATCGAGCGCATCGAGCGTCTTGAAGAAGAGAAGAAAGGCATCGCCGACGACATCAAGGACGTCTACCTCGAAGCCAAGAGTCAGGGCTTCGATCCCAAGACGATGAAAACCATCGTGCGCCTGCGCAAGATGGACAAGAACGCGCGCCAGGAAATGGAAGCGCTGCTTGATACCTACAAGTCGGCGCTCGGCCTCGAGGACTGATCTTGGCGTGTGCATCGCATGTCCCATATGAGGACACATGATGCAGAGCCTGTCCCGTTTTGGGACGAAAGATTGATGCCGGAATTTGGCAAAATCCAATAAATTCAGTAATTTGAAATTCTGGCACGGCGATTGCTGTTCTCTGGACAGCCGCCGGCGCCACGGCCCCGGCAAAGGCGGCGACCCAACCTGGCGGCGGTCACAGACCCCGACAGCCTCCAGGCGAAAACCCTGAGTTGAGCGGCGATGCCACGGCCCCGGTATCGCCGCTTTTCTCGTTTTGGGCGGCTTGGCGCATCGCATCCGCCCCTCTAATATCCCGTCCATGCAAATCAGCCTGACCGTTAACGGATCCCTCCGCGAACTCGACGTGGAACCGACGATGCTGCTCGTCGAAATCCTGCGCGATCACCTGCGCCTCACGGGTACGCATATCGGTTGCGACACGAGCCAGTGCGGCGCGTGCAACGTGCTCATGGATGGCAAGGCGGTGAAGAGCTGCACGGTGATCGCCGGGCAGGCGGACGGTGCCAGCGTGACGACGATCGAAGGGCTGGGCGCGGATGGCGCGCTGCACCCGATGCAGGCGGCGTTCCGCGAGGCGCACGGGTTGCAGTGCGGCTTCTGCACGCCGGGCATGGTGATCGCGGGAATCGCGATCGCCGGGCGGCACGGGCCGGACGTGAACGAGGAAACCATCCGCCACGACCTTGAAGGGAATCTCTGCCGCTGCACGGGCTACACGAATATCGTGAAGGCGATCCGCGCCGGGGCTGCGGCGCTGTGACCGGCTATCATCGTCCAGCGACACTTGATGAAGCGGCAGCGCTTGCCGCAACGGGCGGCGATATCGCCTACCTCGCGGGCGGCCATACGTTGATCCCGGCAATGAAATCGCGGCTGCGCGCGCCCGATGCGCTCGTCGATCTCGCGCGCGTTCCGGGCCTTTCGGGCGTATCGCGCGAGGGCGAGCGTGTTTGGATCGGCGCGATGACGCGCCACGCCGAAGTTGCGAAGAGCGCCCCGATCGCGGCGTTGGCGCGCCTCGCGGGCGGCATCGGCGATCCGCAGGTGCGGGAGCGCGGCACGCTCGGCGGCAGCGTTGCGAACAACGATCCGGCAGCTGACTATCCGGCAGCGGTGCTGGGGCTGGATGCCGTGATCGAAACAAACCGCGGATCTCACGCCGCGGATGATTTTTTCCTGGGCATGTTCGCGACCGCTCTCGAAGAGGTTGAGATCGTCACGCGCATCGGCTTCCGCGTGCCGCAGGCGGCGGCCTACGCGAAGTTCGCGCATCCGGCCTCGCGCTATGCGCTTATCGGCGTTTTCGCCGCTCGGTTCGTAGATGGCGCGCGCGTTGCCGTGACCGGCGCGGGGCCAGGCGTGTTCCGCTGGACGGAAGCGGAAGCTGCGATTGACGCGGGTGCCGCGCTTCCGGAGCTTGCGCCCGACGATCTCAATTCCGATATCCACGCCGGCGCCGAATACCGCGCGCATCTTGCCCGCGTGATGCTGCGCCGCGCACTGGGAGACATGGCATGATCCTTTCAACCACCCCCACCATCGAGGGCCGTCCGGCGACGAAGTATCACGGCGTCGTCACCGGCGAGGCGATTCTCGGCGCGAATATCTTCCGCGATCTCTTCGCGGGCATTCGCGACATCGTCGGCGGACGCGCGGGCTCCTATGAAACCGTGCTGCGCGAAGCACGGCAGCAGGCGCTCGATGAACTGGCGGCAGAGGCACAGCGGCTTGGCGCGAATGCCGTCGTCGGCATTGATCTTGACTACGAGGTGCTGGGACAAGGCGGCTCGATGCTGATGGTCTCGGCTTCGGGGACAGCGGTCACTGTTTCCTGAACATTGCCAGTAGCGGCCTCGCTCGCGTAAAGACCGGCCACATTTTCAAAACCGGCACGAACGAGTCACATGGCAGGCCATTCCAAATTCAAGAACATCATGCACCGCAAGGGCGCGCAGGACAAAAAGCGCTCGGCGATGTTTTCCAAGCTTTCCCGCGAAATCACCGTCGCGGCCAAAATGGGCACGCCCGATCCCGACATGAACCCGCGCCTGCGCGCGGCGGTGATCGCCGCGAAGGCCCAGTCGATGCCCAAGGACAATATCCAGCGCGCGATTGACAAGGCGAGCGGCGGCGATGTCGAGAACTATGAAGAGATCCGCTACGAAGGCTTCGGCCCTGGTGGCGTGTCGCTGATCGTCGAGGCGCTGACCGACAACCGCAATCGCACTGCCACGAACGTTCGCACCATCTTTTCGAAGAACGGCGGCAACCTCGGCGCGTCGGGCTCGGTGAGCCACGGCTTCGATCGCATGGGCCTGATCGAATATGCGGCCAAGGCGGGCGACGCTGAAAAGGTGTTCGAGGCTGCGCTCGAAGCGGGTGCGGAGGACGTGCAGTCCAGCGAGGACGGCCACGAGGTCTGGACCGCGCAGGACACGCTGCACGAGGTTGCGAAAGCACTCGAAGCCGTGCTCGGCGAGCCCGAGGCCGCGAAGCTTGCGTGGCGCCCGCAGACGATGGTGTCGGTCGCCGAAGGCGATGCGGGTTCACTCCTCAAGCTGATCGATGCGCTCGACGATGACGACGACGTCCAGACCGTGTCGGGCAATTACGAAGTTTCCGACGAGGTGATGGAGAAGCTCGGCTGATCATTCTCGGCGTTGATCCGGGGCTGAACGCCACCGGCTGGGGCGTGATCCGGGCCGAGGGCAACCGCATCTCGCACATCGCACACGGAACGCTGCGCATCCCGGCGGATATGCCGATGGCTGCGCGGCTTTCGGCGCTTTACACTGGGCTTGCGGGCGTCGTTGCCGAAAGTGGGGCGGAAACGGCCGCCGCCGAAGAGGTGTTCGTCAACAAGAACCCGCAATCGACGCTGAAGCTTGGTCAGGCGCGCGGTGCCGTGCTCGCGGCACTCGCGGGGTCGGGGCTGGAGGTTGCGGAATATGCGACGCGGCTCGTGAAGAAGGCGCTGGTCGGCACGGGCGCGGCGGAGAAGGATCAGGTGCGCGCGATGGTCGAGCGGCTGATGCCGGGCATGAAGATCAAAAGCACCGACGCGGCGGATGCGCTTGCCGTTGCCATCTGCCACGCGCATCATCAGGCGAGCGCGCGGGCGCTGGGGGGATACCGATGATCGCCAAGCTGAAAGGGCTGCTCGACACAGTCAACGCAGACGCTGCGGTTATTGATGTGAACGGGGTGGGGTATCTCGTCGCGGCGTCGACCAAGACCCTTGCGTCGCTCGGCGGGGTGGGCACGGCGGTTTCCGTGCATATCGAGACGCATGTCCGCGAGGATGCAATCCAGCTGTTCGGTTTCGTGAGCGAGCGCGAGCGTGACTGGTTCCGCCTGCTGCAGACGGTGCAGGGTGTCGGCGCGAAAGTCGCGCTGGCGATCCTTTCGGTGCTGACGCCGGACGAACTGCACGCCGCGATCGCCAACCGGGACAAGACGATGGTGGGCCGCGCGAGCGGCGTTGGACCTAAGCTCGCCGAGCGCATCGTCAACGAACTGAAGGACAAGGCGGGCGGTATCGCCGGGGCGACAATCCCCGTGGGCGGCTTCGCCGCTGCCGCGCCGAAAGGCGGCCTCGCGGCGGATGCGCTCTCCGCGCTCGCCAACCTCGGCTACAAGCCTGCTGAAGCGAACCGCGTGGTCACGGCCGCGATCGAAGAAGCGGGCGAGGGCGCGGATGTCGGTACGGTAGTGCGGCTGGCGCTCAAGAAAGCCGCCCGGTGATGAAAGGAACGACAATGCGCGGGCTGATCCCGGTTGCACTCATGATGATGGCCGCTGCCACAGCCCAGGCAGAGCCGTTTCGGACCGGCCCGGTCTTTTCGGATTTCGGCAAGAGCGCGCCCGTGGAATCCGATCTCCCGATTCCGAAGGGGACGATTTTCAAGGTGGCGTTCGACGTCGCCAAGGGCGCGGATGCGGGGGAGATCAATCGCACGTTCGACAGCGCGGGCCGCTTCATCAACATGCATGTCGCCGCGGGCGTTCCGCTGGAAAACATCCACCTCGCGATCATCGTGCACGGCACCGCCGGCTGGGATGTGACGAATGATACGGTTTACGGGGCGCACAACGACGGCAAGCCGAACGGGTCGGCTGCCGTTGTCGCTGCACTTCTTGAGCGCGGTGTCGCGATCTACCTTTGCGGACAAAGCGCAGCACGCATGGGGGTGACCAAGGCGGACCTGCTGCCCGGCGTGAAGCTTTCGCTTTCAGCGATGACGGCCCATGCCCTGCTTCAACAGCAGGGATATACGCTGAACCCGTTCTGATGCGGCTGCCCGCCGAAGGCTCGACAGGCGTGGCCGGCTATCGCATGGAGACGGCGTGACGGATCAGGAACGCATCGTAAGCTCTCAGCGCACCGGCGAGGACGTGGATGCCGCCCTTCGCCCCAAGCGGCTGGAGGAGTTCGTCGGGCAGGCGGCGGCGCGGGAAAACCTGCGCGTGTTCATTTCCGCCGCGAAGCAGCGCGGCGAGGCGATGGACCATGTGTTGTTCTTCGGGCCGCCGGGTCTCGGCAAGACGACGCTCGCCCAGATCATCGCGCGCGAGCTTGGCGTCGGTTTCCGCTCCACCTCTGGCCCGGTGATCGCGAAGGCGGGAGACCTCGCGGCGCTGCTCACCAATCTTGAACCTAACGACGTGCTTTTCATCGACGAGATTCATCGGATGAATCCGGCGGTGGAGGAAATCCTCTACCCGGCGATGGAAGACCGCGCGCTCGACATCATGATCGGCGAGGGGCCGTCGGCACGGTCCGTGCGGATCGACCTGCCGCCGTTCACGCTTGTCGGTGCGACGACGCGCTCGGGGCTGATCACGACGCCGCTCAGAGACCGCTTCGGCATTCCGGTTCGGCTCAATTTCTACACGGTCGACGAACTCGAACATGTGGTGACGCGCGCCGCCGGGCTGCTCGGCATGGCGCTCTCCCCCGAAGGCGCGCGGGAGATCGCGGGCCGCGCGCGCGGTACGCCGCGTATCGCCGGGCGGTTGTTGCGGCGCGTGCGCGACTTCGCGCATGTCGCGGGTGCGGACATCGTGGATCGCACGGTGGCGGACACGGCGCTGCTGCGGCTGGAGGTTGACGCGCTCGGCCTTGATGCGATGGACCGCCGCTACCTCGGCATGATCGCGGACATCTACAAGGGTGGCCCGGTGGGTATCGAGACGTTGGCGGCGGGGCTTTCGGAACCGCGCGATACGCTTGAAGAGGTCATCGAACCCTATCTGATCCAGCTCGGCCTCGTCGCGCGGACGGCGCGCGGGCGGATGCTGAACGGACGGGCCTGGACGCACCTTGGCCTCGCCCCGCCGCCGGGTGCCGGCGACGTGCTGCCCTTCGAAGACTGAGCTGCGCCCGCGAATCGACGAATTTTCGGGCTTCCCCGCCGAGTCCCGCCCGGTTAGACACCGGACGGAATGACGGGTGAAACAACAAGCGGCCCGGCCTCAGGCGCCTTTGTGGACGGTGTTCACCGCTTTCCCGTGCGCGTCTATTTCGAGGACACCGACCTTTCGGGTGTCGTTTATCACGCGAACTACCTGCGCTTCATGGAACGCGCCCGGTCCGACATGCTGCGCGTCGCGGGCATCGACCAGCGCGCTTTCTTCGAAGCGGACGAGGGCGCCTATGCGGTAACGGACCTTCATATCCGCTACGTACGCCCCGCGCGGCTCGACGACGTCCTTCATGTCGAAAGCCGCGTAAAAAGCATCGGCGCGGCGTCGTGCCGGATCGCGCAAGTCATCGTACGTTCAGGGGAACTCGTCACGGATGCGCTTGTTACAGCTGCACTCGTCGGGCGAGACGGCAGGCCGAAGCGCCAGCCGCCGGAATGGCGCAGGATATTCGAGGAATTGGCCGTAAAGGCGGGAAACGGGGAGCCGGATGGAAACTGAGGTTGCAAACGTCGCACTGGCGGGGGCCGCGGATATGTCGCCGTGGGCGCTGTTCATGCAGGCGGATATCGTCGTCAAGGCGGTGATGATCGGGCTTCTCTTCGCGTCGATCTGGTCGTGGGCGATCATCATCGAGCGTGCACGGCGGCTGAAGGTGATCGGCAAGCAGACCGAGACATTCGAAAACCGCTTCTGGAAGGCGAACAGCTTCGAGGACATCCGCGAGGCGCCGGGCAAGGCCGAGCATCCGGCAACCAAGGTGTTCGCCGCCGCGATGAGCGAGTGGCGGCGTTCGACCGCGGGCGGCACATACGACCGCGTCGGTTTGAGAACGCGCCTTGGCGGTGTGATGGGCGTTGCCATTGCGCGCGAGATCGACACGCTTTCGGACCGGCTCAACATTCTTGCCACCATCGGCTCTGTCTCGCCGTTCGTCGGCCTGTTCGGCACGGTGTGGGGCATCATGCGCAGCTTCACCTCGATCGCGGCGACGCAGAACACGACGCTCGCCGTCGTGGCGCCCGGCATTGCCGAGGCACTGTTCGCGACCGCGATGGGCCTCTTTGCCGCGATTCCAGCGGTGATCGGCTACAACCGGCTGCTCTACGGCATCGGCCGCGTCGAAGGGCGCCTGCACAACTTCGCCGAGGAGTTCCAGGGCGAGCTGTCGCGTGAGCTCGAAACCATGGCACCGAAGGCCTGACGCATGGCGATGGGCATCGCACCGGGCGGACGCAGGGGCGGCAAGGCGCCGCCGATGAGCGAGATCAACGTGACGCCGCTTGTCGACGTCATGCTCGTGCTGCTCATCATCTTCATGGTCACGGCGCCGCTGCTCGTCTCCGGCGTTCCGATCGACCTTCCCGACAGCAAGGCGGGCGCGCTGAAGCAGGACAACACCCCGATCCAGGTGTCGCTGAACGCCGAGGGTGAGGTCTATGTCGACGAGCAGCTCGTGCCCGCCGAGGAGCTTGCCGCGAAGCTTGCGGCAATCAGCGAAGCGCGCGCCGGCGAAGCGGAAGGGCCGCGCGTCTATGTGCGCGCTGACCGCCGTCTCGACTTTGGAAACGTAATGCGCGTGATGGGCGAGGTGAACGCCGCGGGTTTCAAAAAGGTCGCGCTCGTGAGCGAGGCCGGCGCCGAGGACCGGTGACCGAGAACCGTGCGATCCTGATTGCCGGCGTGGCGCATCTTGCGCTGTTCGCCGGGCTGTCGCTGAGCTGGAGCTTGATGTCGAAGGACATCGCGCCGATCGTGGAGCCGATCCCGGTCGAGTTCGTCGACATTTCCGACGTGCCGACGGTGCAGGAAAAGCCCAAGCCCTCGATCGAGGCGGCACCGCGCGAAACAGTTGAGGAAGCCCAGCCCGAAGTCGTTGAGCCCGAGCCGACGCCGGAACCGACCCCGCCGCCGGTCGAGGTCGCGCCCAAGGAAGCGCCGAAGCCAAAGGCCGAGCCGAAGAAGCCCGATCCCAAGCCGGTCGAAAAGCCGAAGCCCAAACGCGATCTTTCCAACCTTATCGACAAATCGCTTAAGGACGCGCCGCGGAAGACCAAGCCGACCGACTTCGCGAAATCGATCGAACAGGCGATTCCCGAAGGCGCCAAGCTCGACGCGCGGACGATGGCAACGCTGGCACAGGCGATCCGCGACCGTATCTACCGCTGCTGGGATCCGGGCGCGGGCGGACCGGACGCGCGCAATATCAAGACGCTGCTGCGCGTGCGCGTGCAGCGCGACGGCACCATCATCGGCCGGCCGGAGGTGCTTTCCCAGAGCGGCGTCGGCCCCGGCAACGCCGCTTATGGCCGCGTGGCGCGCGACGCCGCGATCCGCGCCGTGATGAACCCCGCATGTTCACTGGAAGGACTTCCCCCGGAACTTTATGACGGGTGGAAGGATTTCGAACTCAATTTCGACCCAAGCGAGACGCTGTAAGGATATGCCTGTGAAACGCCTCATCTCCGCACTGTCGGCCCTTTTGATCGCGATCGCCGCGACGCCGGCCGCCGCCCAGCTTCGCGTCGATATCAACGCGGGCATTTCGAAACCGATGCCCATCGCGGTGCCGGCGTTCACAACACCCGCGCTCGCGACCACGGTTGCTGGCGACACGGCGACGCTCGGACGGCAGGTCGCGGAGGTCGTCTCCAACGACCTTGCAAGCTCCGGGCTGTTCAAACCGATCAACCCGTCGGCCTTCACCACCACCGTCGCTTACGCCGACGTGCTGGCACCGCGCTTCCCGAACTGGCGCACGGTGGCGGCGCAGGCGCTTGTCACCGGCTTCGTGCAGGTGAACGGCAACGGGTCGATCACAGTGGGTTGCTACCTCTACGATGTCTTCTCGGAACAAATTCTGGCGCGAGAGGGCTTCTCGACCCAACCCGCCTTCTGGCGCCGCGCCGCGCACAAATGCGCCGATGCGGTCTATTCGCGTCTGACCGGCGAAAGCGGATATTTCGACAGCCGTATCGTCTATGTTTCGGAAACCGGCAGTCAGACCAAGCGCATCAAGCGGCTCGCGATCATGGACCAGGACGGCGCCAACCACCGCTTCCTCACGAACGGCCAGAACCTCGTGCTGACGCCGCGCTTCTCGCCGAGCCAGCAGACGATCGCCTACATGTCGTTCGCGCAGAACCGGCCGCGCGTTTACATCTACAACATCGGCACCGGTCGCCAGACGCTGGTCGGCAATCTGCCGAACATGAGCTTCGCGCCGCGCTTCTCGCCCGATGGGCAGAGCCTCGTCTTCTCGATGGCGCAAGGCGGCAACACCGATATCTATCGCATGAGCGTGAACGGCGGCACGCCGCAGCGGCTGACGACCGCGCCCGGCATCGATACCGGGCCGAGCTATTCGCCTGACGG
Organism: Sphingosinicella microcystinivorans; assembly: GCF_003634215.1. GTDB lineage: Bacteria > Pseudomonadota > Alphaproteobacteria > Sphingomonadales > Sphingomonadaceae > Sphingosinicella > Sphingosinicella microcystinivorans. The sequence goes on from NZ_RBWX01000007.1 coordinate 29,808, forward strand.
CAGCAAGATCGTGTTCGAATCGGATCGCGGCGGCACCCAGCAGCTCTACGTGATGAACGCAGACGGTTCCGACCAGCGCCGGATCAGCTTCGGCGGCGGGCGCTATGCGACGCCGGTGTGGTCGCCGCGCGGCGATCTCATCGCCTTCACGCGCATGGGCGGCGGCGGATTCCGCATCGGCGTGATGCGTACCGACGGTTCGGGCGAGCGGCTGCTTACCGACAGCTGGGGCGATGAAGGTCCGACCTGGTCGCCGAACGGTCGCGTCGTCATGTTCTTCCGCAGCCAGCGCGGCGGGCGCGCCGACCTCTGGTCGGTGGACCTCACCGGGGTCAACGAGCGCCGAATCCCAACGCCGCTTGATGGATCGGACCCTGCGTGGTCACCGCTGCTCCCCTGAAAATGTTTCGCATTCAGCAGACATTAAGGGTTGCCCTCCGACTTCGGATAGGAAAGCGTAATGATTCTTGAGTGTTCGCGTGGCAAAGTCCTTGGCGCGCATCCTGATTGCTTTCGTTTGAGACAGGGAGACGAGTGATGATGAACACTGCTTTGAAAGCCGCGATGGTCGCGGCGCTGGTTGCCACTGCGGCTTGCTCGAAGAAGAAAGAAGAGCTGCCTCCGCCTCCGCCCCCGGCCGCTCCGGTCGAAACGCCGCCGGCTCCGCCGCCTGCGCCCGTGACCAGCACGGTCGTGCCGGGCAGCGTCGAAGACTTCATTCAGCAGGCGGGCAGCGACCGCGTGTTCTTCGAGTTCGATTCGTATCAGCTCGACAGCGCGTCGCAGGCGACGCTGACGAAGCAAGCCGGCTGGCTCGCCCAGTATTCGAACGTGAAGGTCACGATCGAAGGCCATGCCGACGAGCGCGGCACGCGTGAATACAACCTCGCGCTCGGCGAGCGCCGCGCCAACTCGGTGAAGAACTTCCTCGCCGGCCAGGGCGTCGCCGCCGATCGCATCAGCGTGATCAGCTACGGCAAGGAGCGTCCGGCTGTTGAAGGTTCGGACGAGAGCGCCTGGGCGCAGAACCGCCGCGCCGTCACGGTGCTGGTCGGCGCTGCCGCCAGCTAAGACCCGCATTCATTGCGCAGTTGGAGAGGGCCGTCCTTCGGGGCGGCCCTTTTCCTTTGCAGCGAGGCCAATAAGTGGGCGGAGTGGCGATATGCTGCGACCCGCGATGTAAAAAGCCCAGCTCCCCGCTGCGGTTGCCACGACAAGAACCGCGAAGGCGGCGAGATTTGGGAGTGCGAGCGGAAGCAGCCACCAGCCGACGACGACAATGATGGTCTGGTGCGCGATGTAGAGCGGAAACACGGCTTCGGTCAGCGTCGTGCGGATGGGTGCGTCCCGGTTCAGCCAGCGGTCCGCGATGCCGATCATCGCGATGATCGTCGACCAGCCCTGAACGGCGCGAGCGCCGCGGAAGAGTGCGGTCAGCGTTTCATCGAGCAGGGTCTCGCCGGGATAGCGATACTCGATCGCAGCGACGACGGCGTAGGCCGCCACCGCCAGCACGGCGGCTACACGCCACCAGCGACGGACCGAGACCCAGAGCGGGGATGATCCGCGTAGCAGCACCCCGAACAGGAAACATGGAAAATAAAGCGCGTGCGCGGCGCCATCGTCGACAAGCGCGTGGGTTTCGCCGACGCCGGGGAACAGAATGAGCGCGCGCAGTGCCATCAGCGTGATCGGGAGAGCGAGGATGGCGGGCCCGGCGAGAACGGCTTCGCAAAGTCGCGCAATCCGCGCGCGAAGGCTGGCGGGGAGCAGCATGAGGAGCGCGAGCACCATGCTGTAGACCCAGAGATAGACGACGAACCAAAGATGCTGCCACGTCGGCAGGATGATGCCGTCGAGCGCGCCGAAACGAAAATAGTCGTGCAGCCAGAAATGGCCGAAGCTTTCCGTATAGCCGTGCTTGAACATCAGTTCGATCCACGGCTGCGGCGGGATCAAGATGATTATGGCGAATACGAGCGGGATCAGCAGCCGCGACGAGCGTGAGCGCGCGAAGCCGGCAGGGCTGGGCTGGCGCGCGAAAACGGCCGCGCTCGCATAGCCTGAGACGACGAAGAGCAGTGCGAGCCGCCAGCTGTTCGTTGCCAGCATCAGGATCGCGATGTGCGGCTCGGGCTGCGCCGCCTTAACGTGCCAGTCCCACGGCACGAAATACATGCCGACATGATAGAGGATGAGCAGAGCGAAGGCGCCGACGCGCAGCCAGTCCATACCGTAGTGGCGCCCTGCGGGCGGGCCTGACGATTGCAGCTCCCCCATGGGTGGAGGCTAGCCGATCCGCGCTACCGCGCCAGCCCCCGATACCGGCAGGTCTTGGGTTCGCCGCGAAGCTCGCGTATATCCGCCCGCGAAAGGTGAGATTTCCCAGCATGTCCCTTCGTCCCTGGCGCGATATCGCGCGGCGCAAATCGCGGCAGATCATGGTTGGCAGCGTGCCCGTCGGCGGCGATGCGCCGATCACCGTGCAGACCATGACCAACACGCTCACCTCCGATGCGAAGGCGACGATCGACCAGATTCGCCGCTGCGAGGAAGCGGGGGCGGACATCATCCGCGTGTCGTGCCCCGATGTCGAATCGACCGCCGCATTCAAACAGATCGCGAAAGCCGCGCGCGTGCCGCTCGTTGCCGACATTCACTTCCACTACAAGCGCGCGCTCGAAGCGGCGGACGCGGGCGCGGCGTGTCTGCGTATCAATCCGGGCAACATCGGCTCGTCGGAGCGCGTTGCCGAAGTGGTGCGCGCGGCGAAGGCGAACGGCTGCGCGATCCGCATCGGCGTCAACGCGGGCAGCCTCGAGAAGGATTTGCTCGAAAAGTATGGCGAGCCGTGTCCCGAGGCGCTTGTCGAAAGCGCGCTCGATCATATCCGCCTGCTCGAGGAGCATGACTTCCGCGAGTACAAGGTGGCGGTGAAGGCCTCCGACGCGTTCCTCGCGGTCGCCGCTTACCAGCAGCTCGCAGAGGCGGTGGACTGCCCGCTGCACCTCGGCATCACCGAGGCGGGTGGGCTCATTGGCGGTACGGTGAAGTCCGCGATCGGCATCGGTTCGCTGCTCTGGTTCGGTGTCGGCGACACGATTCGGGTGTCGCTTTCGGCCGAGCCCGAGGAAGAGGTGCGCGTCGGCTATGAAATCCTGAAGACGCTCGGCCTGCGCACGCGCGGTGTCCGCGTCGTGTCCTGTCCCAGCTGTGCGCGGCAGGGGTTCGATGTCATTCGCACCGTGCAGGCGCTCGAAGATGCGCTCCAGCACATCAAGACGCCGATGTCGCTTTCTGTTCTGGGCTGCGTCGTCAACGGTCCCGGCGAGGCGCGTGAGACGGACATCGGCATCACCGGCGGCGGTAACGGCAAGCACATGGTCTATCTGTCGGGCATCACCGACCACACGATCGCGGACGCCGACATGATCGCGCACGTCGTGGCGCTTGTTGAAGCCAAGGCCGCCGAGATCGAGGCGGGGAGCGCGGTGAGCATGGATACGCTGCACGGCAAGGCGGCATGAAGACCCGGGCCGACATCAGCGTCGAACCGCCGGTCGCGCGCAAAGCGGTGGCGACGGGCGCATCTGCAACCGGCGCGACGACGCTGGGCTACGGCGCCGTCGCGGCGCTGACGCTCGGGGCCTTCGCGCTTGGGGCTGTGGCTGTCGGCGCGCTGGCGATCGGTCGGCTCCGCGTCGGCAAGGCGCGCATCCGCAAACTCCGGATCGACGAACTGGAAGTCGGGACAATCATCAGAATCGACGAGGATCGCGCGTGACTATCTTGATCCGTGAAGCCGTGCGCGAGGATGCCCCGCTTATCTTCCGTTTCATCTGCGATCTCGCCGAGTATGAAAAGTTGCGCCACGAGGTCAAAGGCGACGCCGAGGCTCTCGCCGCGCAGCTATTCGGGCCGCGTCCCTATGCAGAGGTGCTGATCGCAGAGGATGAAGGTGCGCCCTTGGGCTTCGCGCTGTTCTTCCACAACTTCTCGACCTTCGAAGGCAGGCCGGGGATCTACCTCGAAGACCTGTTCGTCAGTCCAGAAGCGCGCGGCAAGGGCGTCGGCAAGAGGCTGCTTGAGCGTCTCGCGGCGCTCGCGATCGAGCGCGATTGCGCGCGCCTCGAATGGGCGGTGCTAAACTGGAACACGCCCGCGATCGATTTCTACCGCTCGCTCGGCGCGCGGCCGATGGACGAATGGACCGTCAACCGCGTCGATGGAGAGGCGCTGAGGGCGCTCGCCGCCTCAGGGTAAGGCTTCGAGCACGCGGTCGAGCAGCGCGGGCCCAGCGCCGACGCGCTCAAGGTGCGGATAGCGAAGCCCGCCCGTGTAGCCGAGGCGAATCGTGCGGTAACGCGGGCCTTCCTTCAGCAGCAGCTCGATCGGGGTCTTGCCGGTCTTTGCAGCGGTGATCGTCGTCTTGAAGTCGGCTTCGTTGAACTCCCGCCCGTTCACCGCCATGATTCGCGTCGCAGTCGTCACCCCTTCGCGGAACATCGGCCCGTCCCACACGACGTTGGAGATCGCCCCCGTAGCACTGACCGTGATGCCGACCGAATGGCTGAGATCGGTCGTGCGGCTGCGCGCATCGCTCGAAACCTGATAGGGGTTCGGCGTTTCCTTGTAGACAAGCCGATAGCCGCCCTTCTCGATTCCGCCGAGCGGCGGTTTCGCGATCTCGTCGACGCGGGTTTTCAGGAAGCTCGCCCAGTCATAAGGCGCCACGGCATTGAGCGCGGCGACGACATCCTCGAACGTGTAGGTGACCGTCCCCCAATCGCCATCGTTGATGCCGAAGAAGCCGCGCGCGAAATCGTCCAGTGATCTGCGTCCGCCGGTCTTCTCGCGGATCAGCATGTCCGCTTCCATCCAGATGAGCGAGCCTTCGCTGTAGTAATCTTCCGAACGCTGCCACGTGCGGAAGGCCTGCGGGCGGCGGGCGTTGGTGATGGGGTCGTTGGTGGTGTCGATGAGCGGCTTCCACGCCCGGCCCGGCTGCATCTCGTAGAAGGCCGCCTGATTCGCGAACTCGCCGAGCACGACATCCTTGGGGATCAGCCCGGAGCGTGCGGCGAGCACCGAATCCCAGTAGCTCGTCTGCCCTTCGTAGACCCAGAGCAGGCTGTTCTGCATCGGTGTGCGATAATCCGGTGTCCAGAGATCGGCGCCGCGGCGGAACTTGCCGTTCCAGCTATGCGTGAACTCATGGGGGAGCAGCCCACGCATCGCCGCCGTGTTCGCCCAGTCGGTGAAATAGGTGCGGGGCAGCGCGTTTTCCGAACTGCGGTGATGTTCAAGGCCGATGCCGCCAAGCTCGGTGGAGAGCGCGAACAGGAATTCGTAGCGGTCGTAGTGCCGCGATCCAAACAGCTTCACGGCCTGATCGACCATGCGCCGGTGCGCTGCGATCTGATCGTCGGTGGCGGCAAGGTCGCCGGGGCGATCGGCGAAGACGTTGAGACGGACGTCGTGGCCGAGATCCCACGCCTTGTAATTGCTCCCGGCGAACATCGGGCTGTCGACGAGCGTTTCGAAATCGGTCTCCGCGTAACGGAGCGTGCTCCCGGTGCGCACGACGCCGTCGAGCGCGGCAACGCCCTGCCAGCCTTCGGGTAGCGTGACCGAGGGGCGCACGCGGATCTGCCGCGTGTAGTGACCTGCCGGGTAGAGCGCGACCGTCTCCCATTGCAGGTTCAGCATTTCCGCCGTCACGCTGACGCGGCCCTGATTGCCCTCCGTGGGGGAAAGATACTGGAAGCGGACGTCGAGCGCCTTTGCGCCGTTCGGCACATCGACGGTGAAGGCATAGACGTCGCGCGGATCGCGCTTCCACGGCACGGGCTTGCCGCCCGCGCTGATCGTGAGCCCGGCAAGCGCGGCGATCGGCCCGCGTGGGGCGTGCTTGCCGGGGAGCCATTCGGGGTAGCGCAGCGTCAGCGGCCCCGGCGCGGCAACCGGAATCTGCTGGCGGACGGCGAGAATGCGCCGCGCCGTGTCCGTGGCATCGACATCCAGCGTCATCACGCCGGGATAGCGAACGTCCTCGGCCGGGCGTTCGGGGTGCACATAGGCAGGCGTTTGGGGAAGGCTGTTTTCAGCCGCGGCAGGTGCGGCCAGAAGAATCAGAAACGAACAGAACGCACGCAAGACAGTCTCCCCGGGAAATGACTTTCCCCGAGGAATGACGGAATTGTTTCAGACGGTAAAGATCAGCCCTTGGTCTTCGCGCGCTCGATGCCGTCCAGAATCAGCTGGCGTGCCTTGTCCGCATCGCCCCAGCCGTTCAGCTTTGCCCACTTGCCGGGTTCGAGATCCTTGTAGTGCTCGAAGAAGTGCTCGATCTGGCGCAGCACGATCGGCGGCAGGTCGCCGTGGTTGGTGACGTTGCCGTAGTAGGGGAAGGTCGAATCGACCGGCACGGTGAGCAGCTTTTCGTCGCCGCCCTTGTCGTCTTCCATCATCAGCACGCCGACCGGGCGCACGCGGATCACCGCGCCCGAGATGATCGGCGAGCGCGTGATGACGAGTGCGTCGAGCGGATCGCCGTCTTCGCCCAGCGTGTGTGGGATGAAGCCGTAGTTGGCCGGGTAACGCATCGGCGTGTGCAGGATGCGGTCCACGAAGATGGCGCCTGAGTCTTTGTCGAACTCGTATTTCACCGGTTCGCCGCCAATCGGCACCTCGATGATGACATTGAGTTCGTGGGGCGGGTTCGGTCCGACGGGAATCTTCGATATATCCATGGCGCGCGGCGTTTAGCGGTTCTTCGCTCCGAAGGGAACCGCTGAATGTTGCGGCGCAGCAGAAATCGTATGAGCAGTTTCCACGGCGCGCGATCCCGTCTAAAGCGCGGCGCTTATGAGCAGCAAGATTCAGGCCGTCCGCGGCACGCAGGACATGGTGGGCGAGGAGGCCGCGCGCTTCGATCAGGTGATCGAGACATTCACGCGCGTGCGAAAACTCTATGGCTTCCGCCCGGTGCAGGTGCCGGTGTTCGAGTTCACAGGCGTCTTCGCGCGCTCGCTCGGCGAAACCACCGACGTGGTTTCGAAGGAAATGTACACGTTTGAGGATCGCGGCGGCGAATCGCTGACGCTGCGGCCCGAGTTCACGGCGGGCATCGCGCGCGCCTACATCTCGAACGGCTGGCAGCAGCACGCGCCGATGAAGCTCGCGGCATGGGGCCCGGCGTTCCGCTACGAGCGCCCGCAGAAGGGCCGCTTCCGGCAGTTCCACCAGCTCGATGCGGAAATTCTGGGCTCGGGCGAACCTGCGGCGGACGTGGAGATCATCGCGCTCGCGCAGCACCTGCTCGATGAACTCGGGCTTCAGGGCAAGACGGTGCTCAACCTCAACACGCTCGGCGACCCGGAAACGCGCGCCGCATGGCAGGCAGCACTGATCGCGCACTTCTCGGCCCACCGCGACGCGCTTTCCGCCGAAAGCCGCGAGCGGCTGGAGAAGAATCCGCTGCGTATCCTCGACAGCAAGGATGCCGCCGACAAGGCGCTCGTCGCCGATGCGCCCCGGATCGACGCCTATATGTCCGCCGAAGCGGGCGCGTGGTTCGATGCGGTGCGCAAGGGGCTCGATGCGGCGGGCATCGCTTATCAGCGGAACGAAGCCCTGGTGCGCGGGCTCGATTATTATCGCCATACCACGTTCGAGTTCATCACCGATCATCTGGGCGCGCAGGGCACCGTGCTCGGCGGCGGCCGCTATGACGGGCTGATGGAAGCGCTCGGCGGGCCGCATACGCCGTGCGTCGGCTGGGCGGCGGGGATCGAGCGGCTGGCGATGCTGATTGAGGCGCCGGCAGTAGACACTGTTGAAGCCGTGATCGTACCTGTCGGCGAAGCAGCCGAGACAGCAGCTCTGGCACTGATCGAACGCTTGAGACGTAGTGGTGTAGCGGCAGACATGGCCTTTAAGGGCAACATGAAGAAACGAATGGCCAAGGCATCCGCCTCGGGGGCTATGTATGCGCTTATTCTGGGGGATGACGAGCTATCTGAGGGCAAGGTGACCGTGCGGAACCTTATCGAAGGGAAGCAGGCAACGGCGCCGCTGGACGCTATCGGACAGATACCTCTATCTCTTCTTTGGGGGCTTTCTCTTGGCCATCCCAAAGAACCCGGTACGTCGTATATCGGGCAACTGCTGACAGAATATCCGGGGAACAAATGACGACTGTTCCCACCGCGCGCATCCGGCAGATTGAAGCGCGTTATGCTGAACTGACCGAACAGATGTCGGCGGGTGATCTGCCTGCCGAGAAGTTCGTGGCGCTTTCCAAGGAATATGCCGAGCTGAAACCCGTGGCCGAGGCGGCGGGAATCGTGCGCGCGATGCGCGACGAGGCGGAGAGCCTCACGGCGATGGTGAACGGCGGCGAGACCGACCGCGAGATGGTGGCGCTTGCCGAGGAAGAGCTGCTTTCGCTCAAGGCGCAGCTTCCCGATGCCGAGAAGGCACTCGCCGTGCTGCTGCTGCCCAAGGACATGGCGGACGAACGCTCGGCGATCCTTGAAATCCGCGCGGGCACGGGCGGTGAGGAGGCGGCGCTGTTCGCGGGCGATCTATACCGCATGTACCAGCGCTATGCCGAAACGCAGGGCTGGCGCGTGGAGACGATGGAAATGTCGTCGGCCGACGCGGGCGGGCTCAAGGAGGTGATCGCGAACGTCACCGGGCAGGGTGTGTTCGCCAAGCTGAAGTTCGAAAGCGGTGTGCACCGCGTGCAGCGCGTGCCCGCCACGGAAGCTTCCGGGCGCATCCACACCTCCGCCGCGACGGTGGCCGTGCTGCCCGAGGCCGAAGATGTGGACGTGCAGATCGAGGAAAAGGACCTGCGCATCGACGTGTTCCGCTCCTCCGGCCCCGGCGGCCAGTCGGTGAACACCACCGACAGTGCCGTGCGCATCACCCACCTTCCCACCGGCCTTGTCGTCAGCCAGCAGGACGAGAAGAGCCAGCACAAGAACAAGGCGAAGGCGCTGAAAGTGCTGCGCGCGCGGCTTTTTGAACTGGAGCGCGAGAAGCTGGCGAACGAACGCGCCGGCGCGCGCAAATCGATGGTCGGCTCGGGCGACCGTTCTGAGCGCATCCGCACGTACAATTATCCGCAGGGGCGTGTCACCGATCACCGCATCAACCTGACACTGCACCGGCTGCCGGAGATCATGGAAGGCGGGGGTCTCGGCGAACTTGTCGCCGCGCTCATCGCCGAGGATCAGGCAGCACGGCTCGCGAACCTGAATGAAGGCGCTTGATCTCGTAAGGGATGCGGCGGCGCGGATCGGCGGGGAGACGCCGCGCCTGGATGCCGAGCTGATCGTCGCCCACGCGCTCGGGATCGCCCGGGAGGTGCTGCTGCTCGGCAATCCGGAGGCTGCTGCGGACGCTGCGGAGGCTCTTATTATAAGGCGCGCTGCGGGCGAGCCCGTTGCCTATATCCTCGGGAGGCAGGAATTCTGGTCGCTCGATCTGGAGGTGGGGCCGGGGATCCTCGTTCCGCGCGGCGACACTGAAACGCTGATCGTGGCGGCGCAGCGGCTGTTTCCCGCCGATGCAGCGCTTCGCGTGCTTGATCTCGGCACGGGCTCGGGCGCGCTGGCACTTGCCGCGCTCGCGGAATGGCCGAAGGCGACCGCGCTCGCGACGGACGTTTCCGATGCCGCACTTGCCGTTGCCGCGCGGAATGCCGATCGGCTCGGCTTTTCGGGCCGATGCAGCCTGCTGAAGGCCGACTGGGCCGAAGGGGTTGCGGGGCGTTTTTCCTTAATCCTCTCCAATCCGCCCTATATCGGTGAGGACGAGGAGACCGGTCCGGGCGTGCGCGAATACGAGCCGCAGGGCGCGCTGTTCGCCGGCCAGGATGGTCTTGAGGCGTATCGGCGCATCGTTCCCGCACTCCCGGCATTGCTGGAAGCGAACGGTGCGGCGATCCTCGAGATCGGATGGCGGCAGGCGGATGCGGTTCTGGCGCTGGGGCGCGAAGCGGGCCTCGGCGGGACGGTGGAACGCGACCTTGCCGGACGGGATCGCGCCATCGTTTTCCATCGCATCGCTTCTGTTTTTTGACTTGGAATGCGATGACAATGCCGCTAGAGCGGCTGTGCATAGGCGAGGACGATGATCCCCTCGCCGGGCACTTACGATAGGCAGAATCGTTTGGCGGTCGCTTCCGGACCTTTGCGTGGATGGCTGCGCACGTCCTGAACAACGACAGTCGGCTCGGCCGGCAGTATCGGGGAAAAGAGTATTTCATGAGAAATGGACAGCAGCAGTCCGGTCGGCGTCGTGGGCGCGGCAATCCGCGTCCCCAGCAGGGTGGCGGTCGCGAAATGGGCAACCGCAACATGGAGCCGCGCCAGCGGGGCAATGCGCTTCAGCTGCTCGAGAAATACACGAATCTCGCCCGCGAGGCGCACCAGCAGGGTGAACGCGTCCAGGCCGAATATTATCTGCAGTACGCCGATCACTACCACCGCGTCGTCGCCGAGATGCGTGCGCGGCAGGAAGAGCGTCAGTCGCAGTACCAGCAGCACAATGATCGCCCGGATCGCCGCGGCCGCGAGAATGACGAGCGCGACGTCCGCGACGAAGATGATGACGGCGAGGACGAGGGCGACGAGGACGAAGAGGGCGAGGGCGACAGCCGCACCCAGGAACAGCGCCGCGAGCGCCAGCGTTTCGAGCCCCGCCATCAGCGGCAGGATCGTCCGGAGCGCGGTGAGCGCCAGGACCGCGATCGTCAGGACCGTGATCGCCAGCGGCCGGAGCGCCAGGAGCGTTCGGAGCGCCCCGAGCGTCAGGAGTCTCAGGAGCGCTACGAGCAGCCGCGTTCCGCGCCGCAGCCGAAAGATGATGAGCGCGAAGACGAAGGCGCCCTCCGCACGCTGGCGCGCAGCGCGCGCCGTCCCGATGTCGAGGAGCCCGAAGTCGCCGCAGCGCCCAAGCGTCGCGGCCGTCCCCCGGCGAAGGACAAGCAGGCTGCCCCGGCCGTGGCGGAAGCGCCCGCTGTCGCAGACGCATCGCCCGAAGCCGGTGAAGAGAAGCCGCGCCGCCCGCGCGGACGTCCGCGCAAGGTTCAGCCCGTCGAGACTGTAGACGCCTGATTTCCGTGTTGCGGATTTCCGCGTCGTAGGTCGAGACTTCGCTCTGCAACGCAAGGTTCATGTTTCCGTCACGGGAACTTCATGCTAGCGCCCCCGCGCGTACCGCACGAGCGGTCGCGTTGAAGGGGACGATCATGACCACGCGCCACACCGCATTGGTTCCGGCATTTGTTATGATGGGCCTGTCTGCCAGCCTGCCGACAACGGCCATGGCGCAGACGGAATCGGTTACGCTCGAACAGGCGGTCGCGAAACTTGCGGCGCTGCAGGCGCAGATCGAAGCCATGCAGGCGGAAGTCGCGGCGCTGCGTGCGCAGGCGGCGACACCGGCTCAGCCCCCTCAGCAGCAAGCCGCCGCCGCGCCTGCCCCTGCGGATCCGATCAAGGTGAGTTGGAAAGGCGCGCCCGAGATTTCCGCGAAAGGCTGGAGCTTCAAGCCGCGCGGACGAATGCAGTTCGATGCCGCGAACGTATCGCGCCCGGCGGGCATTGCAGATAACGGCCTCGGCTTCTCGAACGAGATTCGGCGCGCCTATCTCGGCGTGCAGGGCACGATGTCCGGTGGCTTCGGCTACCGCGTGGATATCGATTTCGCGCCGTCGTCGCCCGAATTCCAGGAAGCCTACATAGACTATACGCGCGGCCGGACGACGATCACGGTCGGGCAGCACAACGGCTTCCAGAGTCTTGAGGAACTGACGAGCGACCTCAATACGAGCTTCATGGAGCGCGCCGCCTTTACCGATGCGTTCGGCTTCGAACGGCGCCTCGGGATTTCGGCGCAGTATCGCGGCAAGACGCTGCTGCTGCAGGGCGGCGTGTTCACAGACAACATCGCCGATCTCTCCGACGACGCGAACAACAGCTATGGCTTCGACGGTCGCATCGTCTTCGCGCCGAAGATGGGCGGAACGCAGTTCCACGCCGGCGCCTCCGCGCACTACCGCGACACCGGCAGCATGAGCGCGGGTACGCGCTATCGCCAGCGGCCGCAGGTGCACACCACCGACGTGCGTTTCCTGGCAACACCCTCGCTGCCGGTAACGGCGGAGACGAACTACGGTCTCGAACTGGCGGCAATCTCCGGGCCGTTCTACGCGGTCGCCGAAACGCATTGGATGAACGTGTCGGTTGCGGGTGCTGCCGATCCGACGTTCTTCGGCGGCTATATAGAGGGCGGGTGGCTGCTGACCGGCGAATCGCGCGGGTACAAGGATGGGGCCTTCGATCGAATCAAGCCCGCGAATCCCGTTACGGACGGCGGCATCGGCGCCGTCGCGCTCAGCCTGCGCTACGATCATCTCGATCTCAATGACGCCGGCATCGTGGGCGGGCGACAGCAGGGCTATCTCGCATCGCTTATCTGGAAGCCCACCGATTACGTGCTGTTTGCGCTGAACGGCGGACGCCTCATCTACGACGACGCGGCGATCGCGGGAACGGGCGGTGATCGCGATTACGGTGCGACCATTGTGGGCCTGCGCAGCCAGATCGATTTCTAGGGCCTAATCGATCGGCGAATCGCGCCAGACTTCCGGTTCGTGCGCTGCGTTCTCTTCTGCCA
>NZ_RBWX01000007.1:50000-668848 GCF_003634215.1 Sphingosinicella microcystinivorans
CGACGCGCATGTTCGTGCCCGCCGGGCGCATGGACGAGGCGAAAACGGTGGCGAAGGCGACTGCCGACGCGTGGGCGCCGGGCGATCCGAACGGCAACGCGCGCATGGGGCCTGTCGTTTCCGAGCTGCAGTGGACCAAGATCCAGGGCCTGATCCAGAAGGGCATCGATGAAGGCGCCGAACTCGTCGCGGGTGGCACCGGCAAGCCCGAGGGGCTGGAAACCGGCTATTACGTGAAGCCCACCGTGTTCGCGAACGTCACCAACGACATGACGATTGCGCGCGAGGAAATCTTCGGGCCGGTGATCTCGATCCTCGGCTACGACAGCCTCGACCGCGCGATCGAAGAGGGCAACGACACCGTCTATGGGCTCGCCGCCTACGTGCAGTCGACGGATATCGAGAAGGCCCGCGAGATCGCGTCGCAGCTTCGTGCCGGCCAGGTCATCATCAATGGCGCGGGCAGCGACCTGATGGCACCGTTCGGCGGCTACAAGCAGTCCGGAAACGGGCGCGAATGGGGCGATCATGCATTCGGCGAGTTCCTCGAAACGAAGGCGATGATCGGCTACGGCGAGGCGATCGCCGCCGAATAATCAGTCCTCCGCGTTCGGCGTGACCCGGTAAAGGATACGCAGCACCACAAGCACCGTGAGCCCGAGCAGTGTGCCGATCACCACGAGCGGCACCTGCCCGGCGCCGCACGCGATGCCGACAGCCGCGCAAAGCCAGATGTTGGCCGCCGTCGTCAAATTCTTCACCTTGTCGCCGCGCACGAAGATCAGTCCGGCGGCGATGAAGCCGACAGCCTGGGCGAGGCCTTCGATCGCACGCAGCGGATCGGGCTGCGCGTTCTCCCCGCGATGCGCTTCGAACAGCATCAGCGCCGAAATCACGATCATCGCAGAGCTGAGAGCAACAAGCGCGTGCGTACGCAGTCCCGCCTCGTGCCCGCGCATCTCCCGGTCGAAGCCGAACGCCAGCCCGATCGCAGTCGCGGCGCCAAGCCGCAGGGCGATGTCTTCCCACGTCATGGCTGTTTGAATTGCGCGGGCCGGCAAAGGTTCCTTGCGCTGTTTACAGCTTATCAGGAACGCGAGCTACGCGCCGCGCCGACAGCGCCGCATACTCCGGCCAATTGAAACAGCCGGGAGGTCAGAATGTCCCTTCGAACCCCGATCTGCGACCTGCTCGGCATCGAACACCCGATCCTGCTCGCCGGAATGGGCGGCGTTTCCTATGCGGAGGTGTGCGCGGCGGTTTCGAACGCTGGCGGCTTCGGATCGCTCGGCATGGCGGGCACCAGTCCCGCGTTCATTCGCGATCAGATGAAACGCGTGAGGGATTTGACGGACAAGCCCTTCGGTGTCGATCTCCTCGCCGCGCAGCCCGAAACGCTCACTGCGAGCGTGGACGTCATCATTGCGGAAGGCGCGAAGGCGTTCATTGCGGGGCTCGGCGTACCGACGCCGATCCTCGCGCAGCTGAAGGCGGCGGGCATCGTCGTCATGTCGATGTGCGGCACGGTCGGCCATGCCGTGAAGGCGGCGGCGGCAGGCTGCGACGCGGTGATCGCTCAGGGCACGGAGGGCGGCGGACACACGGGAAAGGTGGCAAGCGCGGCGCTTTGGCCGCAATGCGTCGATGCCGTCGATGTGCCGGTGATCGCCGCGGGCGGACTTTATGACGGGCGCGGGCTCGCAGCGGCCCTCGCGTTCGGTTGCCAGGGAGTGTGGATGGGCACGCGCTTCATCGCCAGCCACGAGGCGCACGCGGGCCAAGCCTACAAGGATGCGATCGTCGCCATGCACGACACGTCCACCACGATCAGCCGCGGTTTCACCGGCAAGACGCTGCGCGCGATCGCCAACGAGACGACCGATCATTTCGACAGGCACCCAGAAGAGTTGAAGCCCTTTCCGCTGCAGGCGATGGAGTCGGCGCAGGCGAATCGGCTGGGGCCGGTCGCCGGCATCCTGGATGTTGATCCGAACACCCAGTGCCTCGCGGCGGGGCAGGGCGGCGGCGGGGTCGATGCGATTCTCAGCTGCGCAGAAATCGTCGCGCGCACGCTTTCCGAGGCGGAGGCGGCTTTAGCTCGGCTCCGTGTGCTCGGCTGAGGCCATCGCGAGCGCGGCAGCATAATCTGGCGCGAAGCGCACCTTGCCGCTGCGGGGGCCAAGGCCGTTGCGGCGCAGCACCTGCGCGGGCTCGGGCTGCACGTTCGAAAAGATCACAGCCGCACCGTGCCTGTGCGCCATCGCCACGAACTCCTTTATGCCTTCAACGCCGCTTGCGTCGAGCAGCGGCACCTCGCGCAGCCGCAGGATGATCACGCGCGGCGGCTGGCCCATGCGGCGCAGCGTCTCCACGAGATCGGATGCGACCCCGAAGAAGAACGGCCCGGTGATGCGGAAAACCTCCACGCCCGGCGGCAGGTCGTCCCGCTGCGCGGCGTCCTCGGTTTCCACCTCCCGCACCGTCACCGCGACCGTGCGGCTCATCCGTTCCATGAACATCAGGCTGGCGAGCGTGACGCCGACACCGATCGCAACAGTAAGATCGACGAGCACGGTCAGCGCGAAGGTCAGCAGCAGAACGACGCGGTCGCCCCCCGGCATGGCGCGGATACGCAGCAGCCGCTCGTATTCGCTCATGCCCCACGCCACCATGAACAGGATCGCCGCGAGCGCCGCCATCGGGATATAGCCCATCAGCTTCGTGCCGAAGGCCATGAACAGCAGCAGGAACAGCGCGTGGAACATGCCCGAAACGGGCGTGCGCCCCCCGGCGCGAATGTTGGTCGCGGTGCGTGCGATGGCACCGGTTGCCGGAAGCCCGCCGAAGAGCGCCGAGGCGAGATTGGCGGCGCCCTGCCCCACGAGTTCCTGATTGGAACGGTGGCGGTAGCCGGTCATGCCGTCGGCGACGACGGCGGAAAGCAGCGCCTCGATGCCCGCAAGGAAGGCGATCGTGAACGCCGCCGGAAGCACCGAGGTCACCTTGTCGAGGTCGAGCGCGGGAATATGCGGCGCCGGAAGGCCGGACGGAATATCGGGAAAGCGCGATCCCACCGTATCGACGGGAAGGCCAAGCAGCGATACGGCAAGCGCTGCCGCCACCACGGCGACCAGGAAGCCCGGCACTTTCGGCGCCGTGCGGCGCAGCACGATGATGATGCCGAGCGCGGCAGCGCCAACGCCAAGCGTCGCGAGATCGATGGTGCCGATCGCGTCGGCATAGGCGGCGAGCTTGGGCAGGAAGTCGGCGGGCACCGCCGCCATGCGCAGGCCAAGGAAATCCTTCACCTGCGTTGCCGCAATGATGACGGCGATCCCGGCCGTGAAACCGGTGACGACGGGGTGCGGAATGAACTTGATGAGGCTGCCGAGCCGCGCGTAGCCCGCAACAAGCAGGATCGCGCCCGCCATCAGTGTCGCAAGCACCAGCCCGTCATAGCCGTGCTCGGCGATGATGTTGAACACGACGACGACAAACGCGCCCGTCGGCCCGCCGATCTGCGTGCGCGAGCCGCCGAGCGCCGAAATCAGGAACCCGGCGACCACCGCCGTCACCAGCCCCTTGTCAGGCGAGGCGCCGCTCGCGATGCCGAGCGCCATGGCAAGCGGCAGCGCGACGATGGCGACGGTAAGCCCGGCGAGCGCATCGGTGCGCAGCTGCGCAATGCCGTACCCCTCGCGAAGCACGGTGAAGAGCTTCGGCGTGAACGGAACGGGCAGGATGTCGCGCATGGGCAACCCCCGAAATCTCGCGGAATGTCGTCTTGCTAGGCTTGAATTATGGCAAAATCATCCCGGAATGTTCCGGAAAATGTGGGCAGGCTCATCAGGGTTGAAGGCGATCGACCTTATCCCTCTTTCGGCGTCCCCGCCGCGCGCAGGATCGCCTTCTTGATGCGCGGATACGTTCCGCAGCGGCAGAGGTTGGTGATCCCTGTTTTTATGTCGTCCTCGGTGGGCTTCGGCGTGTCCTTCAGAAACGCCGCCGCCGCCATGATCATGCCGGGCTGGCAATAGCCGCACTGCGGCACCTGCTCGGCGATCCAGGCCTGCTGCACGGGGTGGTTGCCGTCTTTCGAAAGCCCCTCGATCGTTGTGACGAATGTCCCTTCGATGTCCCCGATATTCACCTGGCAGCTGCGCTGTGCCTGCCCGTCGATGTGCACCGTGCAGGCGCCGCAAAGCCCTGCGCCGCAGCCGAACTTGGTGCCCGTGAGATTCATTGCGTCGCGCAGGGCCCAGAGCAGCGGCGTGTCTGCCGGCAGGTCAAAAGCGACAGGATTGCCGTTGATGGTGAAGCGAGTCATGACGAGGTGAGATTTAGACGCAGAGGTGTCCGAATGGAACTGCAAACGCTGTCGCTCGCCGTGAACGACGGAATCGCGCGCGTAACGATGACGCGGGCCGAGGCGCTGAACACCATGACGGAAGCGTTCTGGACCGAGATCATCGACGTTTTCGAGGCGATTGAGGCGGATCCGTCGGTGCGCGCGGTGCTGATCGTCTCGACCGGTCGGCACTTCACGGCGGGACTCGATCTCGCATGGGCTGGCGCGGACCTGCTCGCCGCGGGGGATGGAGAGGTCGCGCGGCAGCGGCTGGCGCTCCGTCGCAAGGTGAAGGCGATGCAGCGGAGCTTCACGGTCATCGACCAGTGCAAGGCGCCGGTGATCGCGGTGGTGCAGGGCGGCTGCATCGGCGGCGGTGTCGATCTCGTCACCGCGTGCGACATCCGCATCGGCACGGCGGACTGTTTTTTCAGCATTCAGGAGATCAATGTCGGCATTGTCGCCGACGTCGGCACGCTGCAGCGTATCCCGCACCTGCTGCCGCAGGGTCTGGTGCGGGAGCTGGCCTATACGGGGCGGCGCTTCATGGCGGACGAGGCGGTGCGCCAGGGTTTCCTGAACCGCGCGCTCCCCACGCACGATGAGGCGATTGCCGCAGGCGAG
Organism: Sphingosinicella microcystinivorans; assembly: GCF_003634215.1. Classification (GTDB taxonomy): domain Bacteria; phylum Pseudomonadota; class Alphaproteobacteria; order Sphingomonadales; family Sphingomonadaceae; genus Sphingosinicella; species Sphingosinicella microcystinivorans. Next base: position 54,973 of record NZ_RBWX01000007.1, read on the forward strand.
GCGCTGGCAGCGGAGATCGCGTCGAAATCGCCCGTCGCCATTCAGGGGACGAAGGCGGTGCTCAATCGTGGCCGCGACCAGAGCATTGCCGAGGGACTCGACTATGTTGCGATCTGGAATTCGGCGTTTCTGCCGGGCGCGGATCTCGGCGAGGCGATGGATGCGCAGCTTCGAAAGCGCCCGCCCCGCTTCAAGGATGCAGGGTGAACGGGCGCCGCGCTTCGCCGGAAAGCGCCGGGTGCGGCAAGCTATCGCTTGTTCACGAATCCGGGCGCATCTATAAGGCGCGCCAAATCGATTCCGTCGGTGCGTTCGCGCGCCGACCGTCCGTATGTGAACAAGTGGGGGTTTGATGCGCGGATTCAAGGCATTGGCGGTTGCTGCGGCGCTGACGTTCGGCGCCGTTCAGGCACAGGCGCAGGACGCGTCGGCTCCGGCCGCCGCCACGGCCGAGCAAGCTGCGGCTGCTCCGGTCGCGGAAACGGCGGCGCCCGCCGTCAATCTGGCGAACATGGGCACGGCGCCCGATGCAACGGTCGGTCAGCCGCAGGGCGGCTGGCACATCCAGCCGCAGGTGACCGAGCTCGGTCAGCGCGGTTCGGATTTCAACAGCGCGCTGCTGCTCATCATGGGTGTCATCACCGCCTTCGTCTTCGCGCTGCTGATCTGGTCGATGATCCGCTTTCGTCGCAGTGCGAATCCCGTCCCTTCGAAAACGACGCACAATGTGCTGATCGAGGTGGTGTGGACGCTGGTGCCCGTGCTCGTGCTCGTCGGCATCGCGATCCCCTCGTTCAAGCTGCTCGCGTCGCAGTACGATCCGCCCAAGGCCGATCTCACGATCAAGGCGACCGGTCACCAGTGGTACTGGAGCTATGAATATCCGGACCAGGGCGGTTTCGGTTTCGATTCCATTATGCTTTCGCCTGAAGATGCTGAAAAGGCTGGCGAACCGAAGCTTTTGGCTGTCGACAACCGCATCGTCGTTCCCGCCGGCGCCGTCGTGAAGGTGCTGCTGACCGCGTCGGACGTGATTCACAGCTGGGCGGTTCCGGCCTTCTGGGTGAAGATGGATGCCGTTCCGGGCCGCGTGAACGAAACCTGGTTCAAGACCGATCGCGAAGGCCTCTACTACGGCCAGTGCTCGGAGCTTTGCGGCACCAAGCACGGTTTCATGCCGATCGCGGTCGAAGTCGTGTCGAAGGACAAGTTCGATGCCTGGGTCGCCGCGCGCCAGGCCGATGCCGGCGTCGAGGTCGCGGCTGCCGCGCCTGCGGCTGATGCCGCCGCCGCCCCCGCTGCACCGGAAGCGGCGCCTGCCGCTGCCGCTGAAACGCTTTAAGATCAAGTTCGGGTAGGAACGACACTCATGGCCGAGACCACTGCCGCCCACTACGACGCTCACGGCGATCATGCCCACGCGCATCATGACGATCACCATACGCCGGGCTTCTTCGCTCGCTGGTTCCTGTCCACGAACCACAAGGACATCGGGACGCTCTACCTGATCTTCGCGATCGTTGCGGGTATCATCGGCGGCGCGATCTCGGGCGTTATGCGCCTCGAACTCGCAGAACCGGGTATGCAGTATCTGCCGGGCTGGGTCGGCGGCAACGTCGACGCGGCGTATCACATGTGGAATGCGTTCATCACCGCGCACGGCCTCATCATGGTGTTCTTCATGGTCATGCCCGCGATGATCGGCGGCTTCGGCAACTGGTTCGTGCCGATCATGATCGGCGCACCGGACATGGCGTTCCCGCGCATGAACAACATTTCGTTCTGGCTGATCATCCCCGCCTTCCTGCTGCTGCTTGCCTCGATGTTCGTCGAAGGTCCGGCGGGCTTCAAGGGCGCGGGCACGGGCTGGACGGTCTATCCGACCCTGTCGACGAGCGGTCATCCGGGGCCGGCGGTCGACCTTGCGATTTTCTCTCTGCACCTCGCGGGCGCGTCGTCGATCCTCGGCGCCATCAACTTCATCACCACCATCTTCAATATGCGCGCGCCGGGCATGACCCTGCACAAGATGCCGCTGTTCGTATGGTCGGTGCTGGTCACCGCGTGGCTGCTGCTGCTCTCGCTCCCGGTTCTCGCCGGCGCGATCACCATGATGCTGACGGACCGCAACTTCGGCACGACGTTCTTCGATCCGGCCGGCGGCGGCGATCCCGTACTCTACCAGCACCTGTTCTGGTTCTTCGGTCACCCCGAAGTGTACATCATGATCCTGCCGGGCTTCGGCATCGTCAGCCAGGTCGTATCGACGTTCAGCCGCAAGCCGGCCTTCGGCTATCTCGGCATGGCCTATGCGATGGTCGCGATCGGCTTCATCGGCTTCATCGTGTGGGCGCACCACATGTACACGGTCGGCCTCGACGTGAACGTGAAGCTCTACTTCACGGCTGCGACGATGATCATCGCGGTGCCCACCGGCATCAAGATCTTCTCGTGGATCGCCACGATGTGGGGCGGCTCGATCAGCTTCGAAACCCCGATGCTGTGGGCGATCGGCTTCATCATCATGTTCACGCTCGGCGGCGTCACGGGCGTTGTGCTCTCGAACGCCGGCGTCGACACGATCATGCACGACACCTACTACGTCGTGGCGCACTTCCACTACGTGCTCTCGCTCGGTGCCGTGTTCGCGCTGTTCGCGGGCTTCTACTACTGGTTCCCGAAGATGTCGGGCCGGATGTACAACGAGTTCCTTGGCAAGCTGCACTTCTGGGTCTTCTTCATCGGTGTGAACGTGCTGTTCTTCCCGATGCACTTCCTGGGTCAGGACGGCATGCCGCGCCGCTACCCGGATTATCCGGATGCGTTCGCCTACTGGAACCACATCGCGTCGCTCGGTTACGTGATCATGGCCGTCGGCATGGTGTTCTTCTTCGTGAACATCATCATCTCGCTGATTGGCGGCAAGAAGGCTGCCGATAATCCGTGGGGTGAAGGTGCAACGACGCTCGAGTGGACGCTGTCCTCGCCGCCGCCGTTCCACCAGTTCGAAACGCTGCCGGAAATCAAGTAAGGCACACTGGTGGCCAGCGTACCCGCAGTTTCCGTCACGCCGGTCAGCGACTTCGCTGACTGGCGCGACTATTTCGCGCTCTTGAAGCCGCGCGTGATGACGCTTGTCGTCTTCACCGGGCTTTGCGGGCTGTTGGCGGCGCCCGGCCATATCCACCCGGTGATCGGCTTCACGGCGGTGCTCTGCATCGCCGTCGCGGCTGGTGCCTCGGGCGCGCTCAACATGTGGTACGAGGCTGATCTCGACGCGCGAATGAAGCGTACGGCGAACCGTCCGATCCCGGCTGGGCGCATCGATCCGGCTTCGGCCTTCGGCTTCGCCGTCAGCCTTGCCATCGGCGCTGTCGCGGTGATGGCGCTGGCCGTGAACCTTGCCGCCGCCGCGCTCCTCACCATTTCGATTCTGTTCTACGTGTTTGTTTACACGGTCTGGCTGAAGCGCCGCACGCCGCAGAACATCGTCATCGGCGGCGCGGCCGGCGCCTTCCCGCCGGTGATCGGCTGGGCGGCCGTCACGGGTGATGTGACCGCGCTCCCCGTTCTCCTCTTCGCGCTCATCTTCCTCTGGACGCCCCCGCATTTCTGGAGCCTCGCGCTCTTCGTGCGCGGCGACTATGCGAACGCGGGCGTGCCGATGCTGCCCGTCACGCACGGCGCGCGCGTAACGCGCAACCAGATACTCGCCTACACGCCGCTCCTCATCGGTGTCAGCCTCGTGCCGTGGGCGATGCGCCTCACCGGTGCGATCTACGGCGTGACGGCGGCTGTCCTCGGCGCAGTGTTCATGGCGCTTGCGATCGCGGTGTTCCGCAATGACGCGACCGATCCCGCCGCGATGCGGCCGGAACGCCGTCTCTTCGCCTTTTCCGTCCTTTATCTCTTCGTCATGTTCGGCGCGCTTGTCGCCGATCGCTGGCTGCTGGCTTGATCATGGCGGACGACGACCTTCAGAAAAAGCGGAAGAGCCGCAATTTCGCACTCGGCGCGGTGCTCATCGGGCTCGCCGTGCTGTTCTACGCCATCACGATCGCGAGGATGGGATGAACGGCGAGCGCGGTATCCGTCGCACCGGCCTCATCGCCGGGGGCGTCGCAGTCGCGATGCTCGGCCTCGCTTATGCGAGCGTGCCGCTCTATCGCCTGTTCTGCCAGGTCACCGGTTTCGGCGGCGCCACGATACGCGTGGATGAAGATGCCGCGCCGAAGGTGGTCGACAAGGTCATCAAAGTACGCTTCGACGCGAATGTCGCACCCGGCCTCGCCTGGACTTTCAAACCCGTGCAAACCCAGGCGACGATCCGCATCGGCGAGCGCAAGATGGCCTTCTATCAGGCGACCAATCTCACCGACAAACCGATCACCGGCATGGCGACCTACAATGTCTCGCCCGATACCGCCGGCGGCTACTTCATGAAGATCCACTGCTTCTGCTTCGATCAGCAGACGCTGCAGCCCGGCGAGACGGTGGACATGCCGGTCAGCTACTACATCGACCCGGCGATTCTGGACGACCAGAGCGCCCGCCGGATCGATGAGATTACGCTCAGCTATACCTTCTTCCCACAGGAAGAAGAGACGAATAAGACAGCAGCCAATACGGCCGTAAAGGCGGCCGACGGAACACAGGGGTAAGACCATGGCCGGTGCCAAGAACCACGACTTCCACATCCTGCCGCCGAGCCCGTGGCCGCTCATCGGTGCTTTCTCGGCGCTTACGATGGCAGCCGGCGGCGTGGGCTGGATGCATGAGCAGGCGTGGGGCGGCTGGGTCTTCTTCCTTGGCTTCGCCTTTGTGCTGTTCACCTTCTACAGCTGGTGGTCGGATGTGATCCGCGAAGCGAACACGGGCGATCACACGCCGGTCGTGCAGCTGCATCACCGCTACGGCATGATCCTGTTCATCGCGTCTGAAGTGATGTTCTTCGTTGCGTGGTTCTGGGCCTATTTCGACGCCGCGCTCTATCCGGACACGGGCGAGGCGGTCGGCGGCGTCTGGCCGCCGCACGGTATCGAGGTGCTCGATCCCTTCGTCTATCCGCTGCTCAACACGCTCATCCTGCTGCTCTCGGGCACCACGGTCACGTGGGCGCACCATGCGCTGATCCACGGCGACCGCGAAGGGCTGAAGAAGGGCCTCTGGCTCACCGTCATCCTCGGCTTCATCTTCTCGTGCGTGCAGGCGTATGAATACAGCCACGCCGCCTTCGGCATGGCGGGCAACATCTACGGCGCCACCTTCTACATGGCGACTGGCTTCCACGGCTTCCACGTCATCGTCGGCACGATCTTCCTGATCGTCTGCCTTATTCGCACCTACAAGGGCGACTTCACGCCGAAGCAGCACTTCGGTTTCGAAGCGGCCGCGTGGTACTGGCACTTCGTCGACGTCGTGTGGCTGTTCCTCTTTGTGGCGATCTACGTCTGGGGCAGTGATTTCGGCGCGGCTGTCGTCGCGGGTCACTAATGGCTTCGGGCCCGGACGGCGTCGGCGCTGTCGACCCGGTTCGGGCCGCGCTTAAGGGCTGTTGCCCGCGCTGCGGCAAGGGCAGGCTCTATCGCAATCTCCTGGAATTCACGGATCGCTGTCCGGCGTGCGGGCTCGATATCGCCGGCTTCAATGTCGGCGATGGGCCAGCCGCGTTCCTGATCTTCCTGCTCGGCTTCCTCGTTGTCGGCCTCGCCATGTGGCTGGAATTCGGCGTGCATCCACCGTGGTGGGTCCACGCGCTGCTCTGGCCGCCGATCCTCGTCGTACTCACCGTGTGGGGCCTGCGCGTCGGCAAGGCGATCCTTCTCGCGCTCGAATTCCGGAACGAGGCCGCGGAAGGCCGGCTTAGCGACAAGCCGGACGCCTGATGCGCCTGCCGCTTCTGCCGACATTGATGGTCACCGTGATGGTGCCGGTGATGATCGGCCTCGGTTTCTGGCAGTTGCACCGCGCGGGCTGGAAGGCCGATCTGCTCGTGCGGCTGGACGCGCAGGCGAAGCTGCCGGTTCTCGAAACCGCCCGTCTTTCCGATGATCTGGAATTTCGCCGCGTCCGCCTAATGGCGGATTGCCCCGATCCATCCGTGAAGGGCCGCAGCGGCAAGAACGCGGCCGGGCAGGTCGGTTTTTCGATGCTCCTGCTGTGCAGCGCCGCGGCGCAGCCGATCTTTGTCGATGCTGGCTGGTCCGATCGCCCCGATGGCTGGACGAAGCTGGCCGCGCCGTGGCCGCCCAAGGGCGCGTTCGCCGTTACCGGCACGCTCGTCCGCACGGGCGGGGCCGGGCCGCGCTACACGCTCGTCTCCGAAGCTGCGCCCGCGCCGTTGGTGCCGAGCGCGCCGCCGTCGCCCGAAGATATACCCAACAACCACATGGCCTATGCCGTGCAGTGGTTCGCTTTCGCGGCCACGCTGGGCATCATCTATGCGGTTTACGTGTCGCGGCTGAGACGGGGGAAATGATGGCTTTACCGAAGGTCGAGGTGCCCACGATCGCGATTGCCGGCACGACGCAGCGCTTTCCCGTGCGGCGCATTTTTTGCGTCGGGCAGAACTATGCGGATCACGCGCGTGAGATGGGCGGGAGCCCGGATCGCGAGCAGCCCTTCTTCTTCTCTAAGCCCGCCGATGCGGTAGTCGAAAGCGGTGCGACGCTGCCGTTCCCGATCCAAACGAACAATCTCCACCACGAGGTCGAACTCGTCGTCGCGCTCGGAGCGGGCGGCAGCGATGTCGCCGTTGCGGATGCTGGCGCGATGATTTTCGGCCACGCCGCCGGAATCGATCTCACCCGCCGCGATCTGCAGGCGGATGCGAAGGCGAAGGGTCGCCCATGGGACATGGCGAAGGGCTTCGATGCCTCCGCGCCTGTCGGCGCGCTGACGCCAGGCGCACCGCCCACCGCGGGCGCGATCACGCTCCGCGTGAACGGCGACCTCCGGCAGAACGGCGACCTCTCGCAGATGATCTGGAACGTCGCCGAGGTGATTTCCAAGCTCTCCTCTTATGTCGCTCTCGCCCCCGGCGACCTCATCTTCACCGGCACGCCCGCCGGTGTCGGTCCGATCCTGCCGGGTGAAACGCTCGTCGCGGAAATCGCAGGCACGGCGCCCGTCGAGATTCGCTTCGAACCTTAAATCGGATCGTTGTGGTCCTTCTGAACCAAAGTTCCGCCGTCGGATTTGATAAAGCTGATTTTGCCCTGCGGCTCGATGATCGCCCACGCCACATCCTTCAACGAAGCGATTCCCGCGAGGCGCATTTCTGATTCCAGCTCAGCGCGCGTCACCCGATCCCGCCGCAGATTCTCGGCGATGATCGTGCCGTCCCGTATGACGACGCGCGGTTTGCCGTCGAGCAGACATTCCATCGCGGGAGACAGATAGGTAATCCAGCTGAGGAGCAGCGCCAGAAAACCGAAAGTGGCGACCGCGAGCAGTGCGCCCGTCAGACTAAAATCGTTGTGCGTCACACCTTGCTGGATGAGATCGCCCATCACGATCATCACCAGCAACTCGAAAGGGGTCAACTGGCCGAGCTCCCGCTTTCCGAGCAGGCGCAGCAGCAAATAGAGGATGACGAAAACGGCCGAGGCGCGAAGTACGATATCCATCAGGGACGCACCTCTAGCCGTGTGGGCAGCGCGGCGAGCGGCGTCTCTCCATCGTAGAGCGTGATACGGCCAGTCGTGCCGCCGAAGAGCGCCGGATTGACCTGCCCGTCCACCTTGATGAAGAGCGTGTCACCTGCCGCCAGCGGCGCGTATTCGAAGCGGTAACCGCCGCGTCCGTAATTTTCATCGGCCGCAGGCATCATCGTATTGATCGTCAGCTCATGCCAGTAGCTTGGGGAGATCGCAATCACGGGCCGCGGGATAGCGCGCGCGGCGTCGATGCGCATCCGCATCTCGAAGACCATGCCGCTGCGCGCAATTCCTGGGGCTTCCAGCGTCAGCCGTGCTTTCGGACCTACCACGCTCTGCGACGGATTTGGAAAGCCGCCGAGTGCGCCCGAAAACGCGACCAGCATGAGGGCAGAGAGAACGAGGAGAGATAGCGGATTGGCGCATCGCAGCCCACGATGCGTGACATGCGTTTGCGTGATGCCGTCCGGGTAGCGGTCGCCCATGTGTCTCTCCGGGGGCACAATCCCGGAAGGGGCGGAAAGTTCCCGGTCAGGAAAGCGCGACGCCGCCGTATACTGCGGCCGGGTAGCGCCCGACCAGCAATTGCCGGGCGCGCCGGATCGAGCGGATCGGCGGAAGCGCCGTCACGTCTGTCGAAACCGCGGGCGCGACCGGGCGCAGGAATGCTGCATCGAGCGCCGCGTGGTCGATGCCGTCGGTTGTTTCCGCTGGAAATCGGCGGCGTAGGCCCTCGCTCTCGTGCGCGCGCGGGAGAATCCGTGCCTTAAGGCGACGACCGACCGAAACCCGGATGGGGAGGCCCGCGGAGACCTTGATCCAGCTGTTCCAGCTGATGCCCGCGCGGCGCATGATCTCGCTCTGCGATCCGGTAAGCGGCGCGATCTCCGCCACCAACGCCGGGTTCACGATGCACATTCCGGGTCTGCCGCGTGTCACATCCACTCTCCTCTCTCTGGTCGTGTATGAAAGCCGCGGTCCGGCGCGTGCCCATATTTTCTGTTTTCCGGCCCATGAAGATCGGGAATAGCGTCGGATTGTGCGCTATATGTTGCGATGCCCTCCGCTTCCCGATAAGTCCGCGCGGTTATGCGGTACATCAGCACGCGCGGGGGAGCACCCGCACTCGATTTTCGGGGCGTCACGCTCGCCGGTCTCGCGTCGGACGGCGGCCTTTACGTGCCGGAGGAATGGCCGGTCCTGTCGAAGGACGAGATCGCCGCGCTCTCCGGCCTCAGCTATGCCGACACGGCCTTCGCGATCTTCCGCCGCTTCACCGGCGATTCGATCGCGGCTGCGGACCTGAAGCGCCTGATCGATGAAGCCTATGCGAGTTTCGATCACGCCGCGGTGACGCCGCTCGTGCAGCTCGATGCGCGGCACTTCCTGCTCGAGCTTTTCCACGGCCCGACGCTGGCGTTCAAGGATGTCGCACTGCAGTTCCTCGGCCTGCTGTTCGAGCATTTCCTGAAGGACGCCGGCCGTCATCTCACGATCGTAGGCGCCACCTCGGGCGACACCGGCTCTGCCGCGATCCAGGCGCTGGCGGGCCGCGAGCATGTCGACGTGTTCATGCTGCACCCGGAAGGCCGCGTCAGCGACGTCCAGCGCTGCCAAATGACCACTGTGATGGCGCCCAACATCCACAACATAGCGATTTCCGGCACATTCGACGACGCGCAGGCGATGGTGAAGCGCATGTTCGGCGACACGGATGTCACAAGCCGCTTCGAGATCAGCGCGGTCAATTCGATCAACTGGGCGCGTCTGATGGCGCAGGTCGTCTATTATTTCTACGCTGCCGTCCGCCTCGGCGCACCGCACCGCGAGGTTGCCTTCTCGGTGCCGACGGGCAATTTCGGTGACGTGTTCGCTGGCTATGTCGCGGCGCGCATGGGGTTGCCCGTCGCGCGGTTGATCGTTGCGACCAACATCAACGACATCCTGCACCGCGCGCTCTCCGCCGGAGATTATTCCGCCGGCACGGTCACCCCCACCGCGGCGCCCTCGATGGACATTCAGGTGTCGAGCAATTTCGAGCGCCTGCTGTTCGATCTTGCAGGCCGCGACGGCGGGAAGCTCACCGCGATGATGCACGCGTTCGACGCCTCGAAAGTGCTCGAAATCCCCGCCGACATGCGCGCGCGCGCCGCCGAGCATTTCACCAGCTGCCGCGTGGACGAGGACGAGATGGCGCTCACGCTGCGCTGGGCGTCTGAAAAGGCCGGCAACATCATCGATCCGCACACGGCGATCGGCCTTGCCGCCGCGCGTGCGGTTGATCTCGATCCCGCCATCCCCGTCGTCACGCTCGCAACCGCGCACCCCGCGAAGTTCCGCGATGCCGTGGAGCGCGCGACCGGCGTGCGACCCGTGCTGCCTGCGCGCCTCTCGGGCCTTTTCGACCGCGAGGAGAGCTTCACGTCGCTCCCCGGCAATTATGCCGCCGTCCGCGATTTCGTCACGGCGAGGGCTACGCCCAGATGATGCGCCTCTCGATCCTCGCGAACGGGCTTCGCGTGGCGACGCGCGAGATGCCGAGCGTCGAGACGGTGTCGGTGGGCCTGTTCGCGGACATCGGGTCGCGCCACGAGCGCACGCGCGAAAACGGCCTCGCGCACCTCTTCGAGCACATGGTCTTCAAGGGCGCGGGCGGGCGCAGTGCACGCGCCATCGCCGAAGCGATCGAGGATGTCGGCGGCGAGCTCAATGCCGCGACGAGCCGCGAGACCACCGTATTCTCCGCACGCCTGCTGGCGGAAGATCTCGCGCTCGGCACCGGCATCATTGCCGATCTCGTGCGCCTGCCGCATTTCGACGATGAGGAAATCGAGCGCGAAAAGCGCGTGGTGCTTCAGGAGCTCGGCGAGGCGCGCGACACGCCGGGCGACATTATTTTCGATAATCTGCAGTCGGTCGCCTTTCCCGGCCAGCCGCTCGGCCGCTCGATCCTCGGCGACGAGGCGAGCGTGGGCGGCATCACGCGCGCCGATCTCATCGGCTGGCAGCAGCGCTACCGGCCGGCCGGGCTGATCCTGGTCGCGGCGGGCAAGGTCGATCACGACATGCTCGTCGATCTCGCCGCCGTGCGCTTCGGCGATCTCGTCCACGCCGAGCCCACGCTTCCCGAGCCCGCGACTTTCGTCGGCGGGCTTTCGGCGGACCCGCGCCCCTTCGAGCAGGCGCATCTCGCGCTCGGTTTCGCCGCGCCGCGTGCGCTCGCGCCCGATTATTTCGCCGCGCGACTGTTCGCGGAGGCCGTGGGCGGCGGCATGTCCTCGCGCCTGTTCCAGTCAGTGCGCGAGGAGCGGGGCCTTGCATACAGCATCTACGCTGCGCTGCAGTCCTTCGACGATGCCGGGCTGTTTTACATTTACCTAGCCACGGAACGGCGCGAGGCAGCAGCGGCGATGGCGCTCGTGCGTGATGAGCTTGCCGGCGCCGTGACAAGCCTTCAGCCCGCCGAGCTGGAACGCGCCCGTGCGCTCGTGAAGGCCGGGCTGCTCATGAGCCTTGAAAGCACCGAGGGGCAGGCGAGCTATGTAGCGCGGCAGCTCGCGCTCTGTGGCCGCCTCGTCGAGCCTGCAGAGGTTGTCGCCGAAATCGATGCCGTGACGCTGGAGGCCGCCCGCGCCGCGGGGCATTCGATGCTTGCCGGGGCGTCGGCGCGCGCCTCTGTGGGAGCTGCCGAGAAAGCGCTCGCGGCCTGATGGCACTCGAAACGCTCGTCACCGATCCGTGGGCCGATTTCGGCCTCGTCGACAGCGGTCATGGCCGCAAGCTTGAACGTTATGGCCCATGGCGTTTCATCCGCCCGGAACCGCAGGCGATGTGGGCGCCAGCTACTCCCGATTGGCGTGCCGACGGCGAGTTCGTCGGCGGATCGGATGCAGACGGCGGCGGACGTTGGACGCTTTCACCGAAAGTCCCGCCCAGCTGGCCGCTTTCGCGCGGCAACGTCAAGTTCTGGGCCTCGAACACGCCGTTCCGCCACCTCGCCTTCTTTCCGGACATGGCGCCCCAGTGGGATTGGATCGAAAGCCACATCGCTCCGGGCGACGAAGTGCTCAACCTCTTCGGCTACACCGGCGTTGCCAGCCTCGTGATGGCGGCGAAGGGCGCGCGCGTCACGCATGTCGATGCGTCGAAAAAGGCGGTCAGCGCAGCGGTCGAAAACCAGAAGCTCTCGGGCCTCGGTGACGCTCCCATTCGCTGGATCATCGACGACGCGCTCAAGTTCGTGGAACGGGAGGTACGTCGCGGACGTCGCTACGCCGGCATCATTCTCGATCCGCCCAAATACGGCCGCGGGCCGAAGGGCGAGGTGTGGGAGCTCGATGAAAAGCTCGCCGCACTGATGGCGGCGTGCGCAGCGCTCCTAGACGAAGGCTCGAAGTTCCTCGTGCTCACGGCCTATGCCGTACGCCTTTCCGCTATCGCCATCGCGAACGTCACCGAAGAGGTCACGCGCCCGCTTGGCGGCAGCGTGCAGGCGGGTGAAATGACGATCCGCGAGGAAGCGCGGGGGCTGCTGCTGCCCACGGCGATCTTCGCGCGCTGGTCGCGGTGAGCGAAGCCCACCACGTTTTCCGCTTTATGCTGTGATGGGCACAATCCTTGTCGAACTCGTGCGTACGCTCGGCGCGCTTGAGGCCATCCGGCTGCTGTTTCGTGAGTATGAGGCATCGCTCGATGTCGATCTCTCCTATCAGGATTTCGAAGCCGAACTCGCCGGTCTGCCCGGCAAGTACGCGCCGCCTGGCGGTGAGCTGCTCCTCGCGGCAACGGCGGACAGGCATCCTCTCGCCTGTGCGGCGCTGCGCGCGATGCCGTGGGATGGTGCGTGTGAAATGAAGCGCCTCTTCGTTCGTCCGGAAGCGCGGGGCACTGGCGTCGGCAGGGCGCTTCTTGATCGCCTTATCGAAACGGCCCGCCTGCGAGGCTATCGGGAGCTATGGCTGGATACAGTGCCCACGATGCACGCCGCTCAGCAGCTTTATCGCCGCCATGGGTTCACGCAGGCCGAGGCATATTACGAGACGCCCGTCGCGGGAACGGTCTTCATGCGGTTGGAACTGTAAAGGCTACGGGCCTTTACGCGTCGTGGCTTACCGCGATCGGCTTCATCTGCCGCATACGCTGCAGCTCGGCCTTGAAGCGGGCGAGTTCCTGGCCTTCCAGCTGTTCCTGAATCGGCAGCTTGGCGGAGCGCGGGTTCACGGGGCGACCGGCGACGTGGACTTCGTAGTGGAGGTGCGGGCCGGTCGAAAGGCCGGTGGAGCCGACATTGCCGATCACGTCGCCCGCGCCGACGCGCTGGCCGCTGCGCGATGCAATGCGCGAAAGGTGGCTGTAGGTGGTGACGATGCCGTTCGCGTGGCGCACCTGCACTTGGTTGCCGTAGCCGCCGTTGCGGCCCGCGAAGATCACCGTGCCCGGCGCGGTGGACATCACCGGCGTGCCGCTACGCGCCGCGAAATCGACGCCCGCGTGCATCCGCGCACGCTTCAGGATCGGGTGGAAGCGCGTGCCGAAGCCGGAGCTGAAACGCGCGCCCGCCACCGGCGACTTGATCATGCCCTCGACGGCCGAGGAGCCGTCGGCGAGGAAGAACTTGGTGCGGCCGTTGTGGACCCAGCGCAGCAGCTCGACATCGCGCTTGCCGCCGAGCTTCGCATAAATGAGGTTGCCCGTCTCGGTCTCGCCGGTTTCGGCACGGCGGTGCTCGACGACCATCTGGAAGCTGTCGCGCGAGCTGACGTCCCGCTGGAAGTTCACCTTGGGGCTCAGCGCCTTGATGTAGCTCGCGACGACGCGGCTCGGCAGGCCGAAGGCGCGCGCGGACTGGTAGAGGCTACCGCCGACATCACCTGCAACGACGAGCGGGCTGTCGTCGACCGCGATCTCGTCGCGCGTCACGATCAGGTCACCGGCCTGGCTGCGGTTCACTTCAAGGCGCAGGTCGAACGCGGCACGGAAGGCGAGTGATTCGAGCGGGCGCGGCTGCGACTTGTCGCTGCGGCGGCCGAGCACGAGGTCGATCGTGGCGCCGGGCTTCAGCGATTTCACGTCCGTATGGCCGGCAACGAGCAGCGACACGTTGGCGATATCCGCTGCGGAAACGCCGGCACGGCGCAGCGCGCCGTTGAAGCTGTCCACATCGCGCAGGCGTGCGGTCACTTCGATGCGCGGGCGCTCCGGCGGCTCGGCGAGCGCGGTGACGCGGGATGTGGGCTGGTGAAAGGCAAGGCCCTGCGACGTCTGCGCGAGCGGGGCGATGGAAACGGTCTCGAGCGCGGCAAGCTGCGTGGGCGCGAGTTCGGGCTGAACGGGCTGAACGAGCGGCGCCGGGTTCAGCGCAACGGTCGCCGCAACACCAAGCATCGCGCCGAGTGTGCCCATGCCGCGCCACCAGCGCTTCGAGCCGATATCTGCGCCGAGATCCACGACAATGTCGGCCCCGCGCATACCGGACAGGCGCGCGGCAGGCTTTGCGGACGCAAAGGGACCCTGCGCCGAAGCCGCCGGGATGGAGAATGTCGCGCCTTCAAAAGCGCGTGTGGTGGGTTGAAACACGAAGCCCCCGCCTCAAATTTTCAACGCAGATGTTGCCCTTGACGCTGGCAACCTATCTGCGTGCGACCCATCAATTTGGAATTGGCCGAAAATCGACCGTTCCCCGCGAGCCGCAAAGTGTCGTTCAGGGTGCTTAATGTCAATTTAACACGGGGGGTTAAGCGGCGTGGCTGCGATGAAACGACAGGATTCGAGCGGCGAGCCGTTGGACGCACACGAAACGATTCGTTTCATCGTTTCGTCGCTTGCGTGTCGCAGGGATCAGTGACACCATATGTTGTGTTTTAGGGAGATGTGCTGTTTCGTGAGTGCAATGCACCGAAACCTTCGCCTGAAGATCCCGGTCAGGAAGCGCGCCCATGAGCGGCACTGACCGCTCCGTCACTGCCGTTCTCGGGCCCACCAACACGGGCAAGACCCACCTCGCCGTCACCCGTATGTGCGCCCATTCCAGCGGCATGATCGGCTTTCCGCTGCGCTTGCTCGCGCGCGAGGTTTACGACCGGGTGGTGCAGATCAAGGGTGCAGCGCAGGTCGCGCTCGTCACCGGCGAGGAAAAGATCGTTCCCGATGGCGCGCGCTATTTCCTGTGCACGGCGGAATCGATGCCGGTGGGCAAGGATGTCGCCTTCGTGGCGCTCGACGAGGCGCAGCTCGGCGCGGACCCAGAGCGCGGACACGTGTTCACCGATCGCCTGCTCCATGTGCGCGGCCGCGACGAAACGATGATCCTGGGGTCGGACACGATCCGGCCTATCGTGCGCGCCCTGCTGCCCGACGCTGAAATCGTCGGCCGGCCGCGGTTCTCGACGCTGAGCCACGTAGGGCCGAAAAAGCTCTCGCGCCTGCCCAAGCGCAGCGCGGTCGTCGCGTTCAGCGCGGAGGATGTCTATGGCCTCGCCGAGATGATCCGCCGCCAGAAGGGCGGCGCGGCGGTGGTGATGGGCGGGCTGTCGCCGCGCACGCGCAATGCGCAGGTGGAGCTCTATCAGTCCGGAGAGGTCGATTATCTGGTGGCCACCGACGCCATCGGCATGGGCCTCAACATGGATATCGCGCACGTCGCCTTTGCCGCGCTCACCAAGTTCGACGGCAAGCGCGTGCGGCGGCTGCGGCCCGCCGAAATGGCGCAGATCGCCGGCCGAGCCGGGCGCTATCAGACCGACGGCAGCTTCGGGCCGCTTGCGGTGGCCGATGACGACGGGCCGGCGTTCGAGGCGAGCGAGGTGGAGGCGATTGAGGCGCACACGTTCCCGGCGCTCGACCGGCTGGTGTGGCGCAACGCGCGGCTCGATTTCGGCTCGCTCGGGCGGCTCATCGCCTCGCTCGGCGTGCGGCCGGAGCACGCACGGCTCACGCGGTCCGACGACGAGGTCGATTTCCAGGTGCTGAAGCGCCTTGCTCGCGAAGACTGGATAATCGAGCGTGCGAACAGCCCGGCGCGGCTGCAGCGGCTGTGGGCGGTGTGCGGCCTCCCGGATTACCGCAAGACCGGGCCGGATACGCACGCCCGCTTCATCGCGCGCATCTTTGGATATCTCACCGAGGGCACGGGGCGGATTCCTACGGATTGGGTCGCGGCCGAGCTGGCGCGGCTCGATGATGTGCAGGGCGATATCGAGATGCTGGCGAACCGCATCGCGGCGGCGCGCACGTGGACGTTCGCGGCGCACCGACCGGACTGGCTCGTCGATCCGCAGGCCTGGACGCAGCGTTCGCGCGAGATCGAGGATCGGCTTTCGGATGCGCTCCACCAGCGGCTGACGCAGCGCTTCGTCGATCGCCGCACCTCGGTGCTGATGCGCGAGCTTTCGGCGCGCGGCCATCTGCTGCCCACCGAGATCGACGAGGACGGCGCCGTCGTCGTCGGCGGCGAGGCGATCGGACGGTTGACCGGTTTCCGTTTTGAAACCGATCCGGCTGCGCGGGCGGGTGAAAAGCGCCGGTTGCTTGCTGCTGCGGAACGCCGCCTTGCAGGCGAGCTGGTGCGCCGCGCGGGGCTGCTCGCGTCCTGCGAGGATGGGGCGCTCGCGCTCGAATTCAACGGGTCGCTGCCCCCGCGCATTCTCTGGAACGGCGCGCGCGTCGGCTATCTCTCGCGCGGCCCCGATCCGCTTAGCCCGCGTGTACGGCTCGATCGTAGTCTCGCGGATCTCGATCCCGCTTCGCGCGGCGCTGTGCGCGCCCGGCTTGAAACATGGTTCGCCGGGCGTGTCGAGCGCCACCTCGGCCCGCTCCTGAAGCTCAAGGCCCGCGTCGACCGAGACGCCTCCCCGGCGCTCCGCGGCCTCGTCGTCCAGCTGACGCAGGGTCTCGGTTGTCTCGCTCGCGCCCCCACGCTTCCGCTCCTCTCCGACCTTGGCGAGGTCGACAACGCTCTCCTCTACAGAAGTGGTGTCCGGGTCGGTGCCACCCACGTCTACTTCCCCGATCTCCTCCGCCCCGAGCCGACGCGCTGGCGCCTTGCGCTCTGGGCTGTTGCCCAAGGCCTCGAATCCGCTCCGCCGCCGCCGGCCCCGGGCCGTGTCTCCGTGGCCATCGACGAGAACGCGCCCCGCGCTTTCTACGAGGTCGCCGGCTTCTGGCCGATCGTCACCGACGCCGTCCGCGTCGATATGGTCGAGCGGCTGGTGAAGGCGATGCACAAGCAGCGCCGTGGCTCCGCGCCCTTCGTGCCCGATGCGCTCTGGATACAAAGTCTCGGCATTTCGCAGAAGAGCTTCAGCCAGCTGATGCGCGCGCTCGGCTACCGTAGCCTGCAGCAGGAAGGCCGTACGACCTTCGCGTGGCGAGGAGTGCCGGCGAAGCGCCCTGCGCCCCGCGCCGCGCCGCAAAGCCATTCGCCCTTCGCTGTTCTCGCCTCCATGAAGAAAGGATGATGCCCTTGGTATTCGGACCCGCGCTTCGTCTCGATAAATGGCTCTGGTACGCGCGCTGCACCCAGTCCCGCAGTGAGGCGCAGAACCTGTGCGAAAGCCGTCGCCTCCGCATGGACGGCCGCGTCATAGACCGCGCCTCGGCGCGGGTGCGGCCCGGCGCCGTGCTCAGTTACACGCGCGGGGGAGAGGTGCACATCGTGCGGGTGGAAGCGCTTGCGGAACGGCGCGGCCCCTATTCGGAGGCGCGCCAACTCTACACCGATCTCTCGCCGGAATCAGGTGGATTGACGCCGGCCACTGTCGCTGTGTAGCAGACGCGGGAAACACGCCGTTCGTTTTTGAAGGTGACACGCGATGACTTATGTGGTGACCGAAGCCTGCATCAAGTGCAAGTATATGGACTGCGTGGAAGTCTGCCCTGTGGATTGCTTCTACGAGGGCGAGAACATGCTCGTCATCAATCCCAGCGAGTGCATCGATTGCGGCGTGTGCGAGCCGGAGTGCCCCGCGGAGGCGATTCTGCCCGATACCGAAGACGGTCTCGATCAGTGGCTGGAGCTGAATGCGACCTATTCGGCGCAGTGGCCGAACATCACTGCCAAGGGTGACGCGCCCGACGACGCGGACGCCCACAAGGGCGAAGCCGGCAAGTTCGAGAAGTATTTTTCTTCAAATCCGGGCTGATTTCGCCCGGCCTGCGCCCGATTGACGCAGATTCGACGTAGCGCCGACGTCACTTTTCTGTTATATAAGCGTCGTTGAGCGCAGTTTTGCGGGCTTTCTAGCCCCCTGAACCGCGCTCTTGCTTTGTATAATCCACCGCGCGCGGTCGCACCTGCCGGCCGCCCGCCTGAACGCAGGGTCGCGGCAGGACAATCTGAATTTTTCGCGTGTCCGATTTAGGTCGGGGCCACGTCCGCGCTCTTTGAACATCTGACGAAGGAACCAAATCTATGGCAGCAAAGGCACCTGGCTTCAGCGTTGGCGACCATGTCGTGTATCCGAAGCATGGCGTCGGCCGTATTGTTGAACTCCAGGCGACCGAAATCGCGGGCGCGAAACTGGAGCTCTATGTGCTGCGCTTCGAGAAGGAGCGCATGACGCTCCGCGTTCCCATGAACAAGGCCGAAGCCGTGGGTATGCGCAAGCTTTCGAGTCAGGCGACGCTCGCTGACGCGATGACGACGCTGAAGGGCAAGCCCAAGGTGAAGCGCACCATGTGGTCGCGCCGAGCGCAGGAGTACGAAGCGAAGATCAACTCGGGTGACCTCGTTTCGATCGCCGAGGTGGTTCGTGATTTGCACCGCGCTGAAGACCAGCCCGAGCAGAGCTATTCCGAACGCCAGATCTACGAAGCGGCGATCGGTCGTCTTGCCCGCGAACTCGCCGCCATGGAGGGCGTCGACGAGGCTGCGGCGCAAACCAAGATCGAAGAAGTGCTCATGAAGAAGCTCGCCGGCGTGAAGGCACAGCAAGACGCTGTAGCGGCCTGATTGCGGCATCTTTTTTCAGTTAAGAAGGGGCGATCCGAGAGGGTCGCCCTTTTTCATGGGGCAGCCGCTGATCCGCTGTTGCGGTCAGCGATTTTCCCTGCTAGAGGCCCACGCCTTGCCAGTCGGCAGAGCGCGAATGCGCCCTGCTTTTCACGTGCGGTCGTGGCGGAACTGGTAGACGCGCAGCGTTGAGGTCGCTGTGGCCGAAAGGCCGTGGAAGTTCGAGTCTTCTCGACCGCACCAAGTAGTGGTAAGTAATTGATATAGAAGAGAAATCCTCTTCCTCCGCCAGAATATGGTCGAGTTTCCGGAGGGCGCCCCTCCCTTCAATCCCGATGCGGAAGAGATCGCGGAAATCTGCGTTGCGCGCGGCCTTTTCGAAGCCGATGCTCTGCGGCTCGGTATGCAGTCCGATCCCGACAAGCTGATCGTGGCGCTGGGCAGGATTGTCGCCCAGGCCGCGATTGCCGTGGAAAAGAGCGATCTTGAAACGGTGGAAGCGCTCGATACGAATTTCCACGAAACGCTGCTGCGGCTATCGGGCAACCGCTACCTGCTGGAGAGCTATTCGCGTCTCGCGCTCAAGATGCGCGCGCTGCGGCACCGGCTGCCTTCGTCGCGCACGCGCATGTCGGAGGCCATCAGCCAGCACCGCCGCATCGTGGATCTCATCGCCGTTGGGGCCGTGGACGAAGCGGTTCAATCGATCGCCGATCATGTAAAAAATGTTCAGCAGGTGCTCGTCGCAAACATGGCGCGATCCGCCAACGGCGACGCAGGCTGATCGAACCGGACGGCGTACCTTTCAGCGCCGCTCCAGCTTCACGGTATAAGAGAGCGAAGCCGAGCCGTTCTCCGGCACGGTAACCGGCAGCACCCAGCCGCCCTGACCACGCTCGGTTCCCGGCAGGCGCTCTGCAAGATCGAAGGGCACGATGATCTCGGCACGGACCGGAACGGGCCGGGCGTTTGTGAGCTCGACACGCCAATCCTGCCGCTTCCGGCTCTCCTTCACCTTCGTCAGGCGCCATTGCACATCCGGGCTCTGTCCGATCGGGAATTCGACGCGTTCGTTCACGGCAAGATCGGCAAGGTCGGCGCTGCCCACCAGAAGATCGTTGCCTTCGATCGTCTCGAAAATGGTCACGGCGCCCGCGGGCAAGGGCACGCCCAGCCCCTTTTCCACGCTGTTCCTGCCGCGCAGCAGGAAGGGCATCGGCCGATAGTCCGGCGATCCCGAAGACACGTTCGCGGCGTATATCCGCTCGAACACGGCGGAAGGTTTTTCGATCATCGCGACCTGCTTCTGCCCTTGCGCCGACACGGTCACGCGTTCCGGCACGCGGTAGAGTTTCAGATCGCCGAGGTCTTCCTGCTCTGCCACCATCGCGACCGGTGCGGGTGCGGGCGGTGGCGGAGGCATCGGGATGGCGGGTCGACCCCGCCGCTGCGCGGTTACCACGATGTCTGCGAGGGCTTCGTAGGACCGCTCTTCTTCCGCGGGCCAGGGAAGACGGCTGAAAACGTGCCGGGGGTGCGTGCTGGTTATGTCCATCGGCCAGCATTTCAAATGCAGGGCAGGGTTCGATGGCTTCGGGGGCCGCGCGCTGCGTTCCCTCTTCGGCTGTCGGGCCACAACCTGAAGCCGCGCATCCGGGAACGTCTGCGCCCCACCATTGGCAAGCGTGAGCCAGGCGAACAGGGCGATCTTGCCGCTATCCGTGTCCGCCCTGGCAACATAGCTCGCCGACCAGTCGAACCCCTGTGCCATGTAAGTAAGCTGAACCGTTGCGGTCACCCGCCGGTCGCTGCGCGTCAACACGGAGAGCGTTGGGCGCGGCGAAAGGTCGGCCGGAATTTCGGGATAAAGCATCCGTTCGGGCAGGCCGGAGCAGGCGAGGGCCTCATAGCCTTCGGCGGTCTGGACAATCACGCCGCCGTTCGGTCCCGCCTGGATGATCGCATCCTGCTTGGTGACCTTGCCCGTCTGGCGGTTGGTGCGCTGCAGCGTGACGCGCCGCTTCAGGAAGGCGTCTACAAGCCCGGCGGGCGAAACAAGCCGCGCGTCGCGGTTCTTCTCGCGGACATCTTCCGGAAGGCCGGTAACGATCGCGGTTTCGGGCAAAAGGCCCTCCGCCACGCCTTCGAAGCGCACAATGCTGTCGCCGGCCGGAATGGTGATCGTCCGGGTTTCGCTGATGAGCGCGTAACCGGCCGGCCACGCCCGATCCAGAGCGCCGCTGCTGCGGCCCGGCGCCCGGTAGATCGTCACCGCGACATCGGAAACCTCACGAGATACGACGGTTGCGGCCGGAGCGGGCGCGGCCCAGCCG
Organism: Sphingosinicella microcystinivorans; assembly: GCF_003634215.1. GTDB lineage: Bacteria > Pseudomonadota > Alphaproteobacteria > Sphingomonadales > Sphingomonadaceae > Sphingosinicella > Sphingosinicella microcystinivorans. The sequence continues at coordinate 75,912 of NZ_RBWX01000007.1, forward strand.
AGAAGCAGCAGGAGGGGCGCGATCACGCGCACTGGCGCTAGTACCGCGTGTCGAATGTTGCGGTCAGCTCGGTGGTGCCGTTGGCGGGGACGGGGACCTTCCATTCCATGCGGTCTGCAGAAACCCGGTTGCCGGCAATGCTCTGCGCGGGAACACGCACGTCACCCCACAGGCCGCCCTGCAGCACATCCACCGTCACCGGCTCCGGGCGGGCGTTGGTCAGCGTGTAGCGCATCGTCGTCTGCCACCGCCGTTCGGAGAGGCGCTTGCGCTCCTCCACCACGGTTTTCACCTTCACGTCGAAGGCGTCGCCGGTGGGCACGGCAAGCGAGGAGCCCATCGGCGTATGATCGATCCGACTTTCGCCGATGAACTGCGGGTCACCGCGCGCGTCGCGCATGTAGACGCGGATCGTGCCGGCGGGCAGTTGATCGCCGAGACCGCCCTGCCTGGAGGTGGAGAACTTGATGACGCTGACGGCGCTTCTCGGCGTGTCGTTGCTGCCGAGCCAGCCGTTCACGAACTCGTAGGTCTTGCGCGCGGGTGCGCCTTTCACATCCAGGAAGCTCACCTGCTTCTGCTGCGCGTTGGCGATCGTCGTGCGCTCGGCGAGCGGATAGAGATAATAGTCGCCCAGCCGCTCCCGCGTGCCGCTTTCCGTGCCCGCTTCGTCGAGCCGCCCGCCCAGCGCCTGGAAACGGTTTTGGCCGCCGCCGACATTGCCGGCGACGAGCAGCGTTCGCGCATTCGTGTAGGTCGTGCCGGTGTTGTTCGTGAGCGTCACCCAGCCCTGCATGTCTGTGGCGCCCGTCTTCTCGTCGAACAGCATCACATAGTCGCTGGTCCACCCAAGGCCGGGCGTAAGGTAGGAAAGCCGCGTCGGCACCGATCCGGCCCGCGCGGCTTCGATCGTCACCGAAAGCGTCGGGCGCGCGCGGAGGTTTTCCGGCACCTTGTCGAAGACGACGCGGACGGGAAGCCCGTCGTCCCGCAACACCTCGATCCGCGTACCGATCTGAAGCACGATCCCGCCGTTTGCCGCGAGAACGCGGGCCTGCTCGCGGGTTTCGGCGCCGGTGGCGGGATTGGTGCGGACGATCGTGATCGTCTTGCCGACCGCCTTTTCCATGAGTTTGTCCGGCGAGAGCAGGTCGTAATCGAAATTCTGCTCGACGATCGCGATGCCTGCCCCGGAAAGGCTGGTGGTTTCGGGGCGGATCTGCGCCGAAACATCCGGAAACTCCTGACGGCTGCGGCCCGCGGGGACGGTCAGCATGCGCGCATCCTGCACGAGTGCGATGTTGTTGTTGTAGATGGTGACCGCGAGGTCGCCCTGTGCGCCTTCAGCCAATACCGGTTCGGCCAAAACCAGAAACGGCAACGCGACCAGCAACGAACGCATGGGTCTCTCCCGACAATATGGAAGATAGTGGCCCGAACGTCTTGCTTTGAAAAGGCCTGAAAAAATGGAAGACGGCGGGGGCGTCCAACGCCGGCGCCGCCTTCAGGCCTGGCGCCGCAGGCGGACGAGCGCATCGTCGAGAGCCGAGAGAAAGCGCGACCGGTCTGCCTTGGTGAACGGAGGCGGCCCGCCGATCGCGTCGCCGTTGGCGCGCAGGTCTGCCATGATCGCCCGAGTGGCAACCGCACTTCCGATGGAATTGGCGGTGAAGAGCTTGCCGTTCGGTGCGATGACCGTCGCCCCGGCCTTTAGGCAGCGATCGGCGAGCAGGATATCGGCCGTGACGCACACCGCGGCGCCGTCCGCGCGTTCGGCGATCCAGTCGTCGGCCGCATCGAAGCCGTCGCTGACGACGACGCGGCTGATAAGGTCATGCGCGGGGGTGCGGATCGGGCTGTTGCTCACGATCGTCACCGGCACCGCATGACGGAAGGCGACCTTGTATATCTCGTCCTTCACCGGGCATGCATCGGCATCGACGAGGATTCGCATCACCGGGGGCGAGCCGGCTTCTTGTAACCGCCCGGCTTGCGGCCTGGATGCCGCGGACCGCGTGCGTCGCCGCCGCGTGCATCCGCGCCCCGTGCCCCGGCGCCGTGCGAAGGTTTCGGGCGATGCGGACGCGATGGCCCCGGCCCGTCGTTGTTGGCATTGCGGCGGTTATGCCGCGCCGCTTCGCGCGGCTGTCCCTCAATTGGCACGATTTCCACATCGTCATCGCTCTCGCTCGCCGGGGAACGGACCATGCTGAGGAACCGCGCGGCGGCGGCCTGTTGAACTTCAAACAGGGTCTCGTTCGCGGTGATGCGGATCGCGCCGATATCGCTGCGGCTGACATGGCCCCGGCGACAGAGCAGGGGCAGAATCCAGCGCGGATCGGCGTTCTGTCTGCGGCCAAGGTTCAGGCGGAACCACGCGCTGCCTTCGAAGCCGTCGCGTGGCGCGCGCGGGCCGGGCGCGCCGTTCTCGGCCAGCAATTCCTCCGGCTCGGGCAGAGCCGCGCGGTGAACATGCACCAGCGCGGCGGCGATCTCCTCGGGACTGCGTTCCGCCAGAAGCCGGTTGGCAAGAGCGCGGTCTTCCTCAGCGATTTCGGTCGGCGTCAGCAGCCGGGCGAGCAGCCTTTCGCTGTCGGCGCTGCGAATTTCATCGGCCGAAGGCGGCGCGATCCACTCGGCCGCGATCCGCGCCCCGCGCAGCATGGACTCCACGCGACGGCGCCGCGGATAAGGCACCACCAGGATCGCGGTGCCTTTCTTGCCGGCGCGGCCCGTGCGACCCGATCGATGCTGCAACGCTTCCGCATCGCGCGGTATCTCGACATGGATGACGAGCGAGAGGCCCGGCAGGTCGATACCGCGCGCGGCGACGTCGGTTGCGACGCAAACGCGCGCGCGCCGGTCGCGCAGCGCCTGAAGCGCTTGATTCCGCTCGTTCTGGCTGTGTTCGCCGGAGAGCGCCACGGCCGCAAAGCCCCGCTCGATCAGGCTTGCGTGCAGATGCCGCACATTATCGCGTGTCGCGCAGAACAATATGGCGGTTTCCGCCTCGTGAAAGCGCAGCAGATTGACGACGGCGTGTTCGATGTCTGACGGCGCGATGGCGACGGCCTGATAGCTGATGTCACCATGCCCGCGGTTCTCCTCCACCGTGGAGATGCGCAGCGCGTCGCGTTGATAGCGGCGCGCCAGTGCGACGATCGGCTTTGGCATGGTTGCCGAAAACAGCAACGTGCGGCGTTCCTGCGGCGTTGCGTCGAGCAGCTCTTCCAGGTCTTCGCGGAAGCCCATGTCGAGCATCTCGTCCGCTTCATCCAGGATAACGGCGGCAAGCGCGCGAAGCTCGAGTGCGCCGCGCTCCAGATGGTCGCGCAGGCGACCCGGCGTGCCCACGACGATCTGCGCGCCGCGCGCAAGCGCACGCCGCTCGAGCGAAGGGTTCATGCCGCCCACGCACGTCGTGACGCGCACGCCGGTGCTTTCGTACAGCCACGACAGCTCGCGGCTCACCTGAAGCGCGAGCTCGCGCGTCGGCGCGATGACCAGCGCAAGCGGGGCCTCGGCGGGCAGCGCCATGCTCTTTTCATCCAGCAAATCCGCGGCGATGGCGAGGCCGAAGGCTACGGTCTTGCCGGAACCTGTCTGGGCGGAAACGATCAGATCCCGCCCCTCCGCCTCGGTTTCAAGCACGGCAGCCTGTACGGGGGTGGGCGCAGAGTAGCCGCGCGTTACGAGCGCTTCGGATAGAAGCGCGGGAATGTTCTTGAAAATCATGTTCTCTTGCTTGTGCATTCCGCGACACATGTCGGCGGCGGCAAGGCGCTGTCGCCCGCTTTCGTCACGCGATAGGCGTGTCGCGGCGTTGACGCAATAGATGAACCGGCCTGGCGCCGGCCCAGGCCGGCCGCCGGCGTCGCCCCGGTGCCCCTTTGACTTGACATCTCCGGGCTGTACCACTTGGGCAACAGCGGAAACCCGATGCAGGACGAAGATGGCAGATCAACAGACGGAGACCGACTCCCTCGATGTTTTCGACCGGATCATGGATGCGATCGTCACGCAGCGCCTGGCGCCCGGCCAGAAGGTTTCAGAAAACATCCTGACGCGCATGTTCGGCATCAGCCGCACGGCGGCGCGCAACGCCATGGAGCAGATGACCGCTCAGCAGTTCATGGTCTCGAACTCACCCCGGATCACACGGATCGCCCCGCTTACCCTCCGCGACGTGAAGGAGAACTTCACGATCCGCAAGATGATGGAGCCGAGCATTCTCTCGATGATCTCGCCCCAGATCGAGGAGGCCGAGTTCAAGCGCCGCAACGATGCGATCTTCCACGAGGGCCCGATCGAGACCGATGAAGACGCGCTGCGGATTCTGAGAGCGAACCGGGAGTTCAACATTTACATCGCGCAGCAGACGCGGTTTCAGCTCCTGATCAGCTGGATCCGGCAGCTCGAGGAAACGACGATGCGAATCTACTGGATTTACATCAAGCTCACCAAGTCGCTGCCCTTCCCATGGGAGCAGCATAAAAGCCTGCTGGAACTGGTGAAGAACAATCAGACCGACGAAATTCGCAGGCATACGCTGATGATGATCTCGTCCTGCGAGGACAGGGTCCTCCATGCGATCTTTACCCACGGGAAGCTGAACGCCCACAGCCTCGGCCTGTAGAGGGCCGAATTTTCGCCTGTGCCTCGCGGATGCTTCTGCGTTAAGGCCATCCTGAAGGCGAGGCGGCTGTTATTCCGGAAGCTGCGAATGAAATATGGCAGCCTTATTTCTGAAAAAATCTCCAATAAGGCTGCTTTATTTCCAATCAGGAATGCTATATCAACTCCCTTGCGCTGAAAAACTCGGTGGAACCGAGAGCGATCAAAGGGGAAATCCAGATGATATTCAGGTCCAAATTCAAGAGCTTGGCTGGTGTGGCGCTGTGGGCTGTGGCAGCTCCGGCATTTGCGCAGGCCGCCGGCGATGCTGCTCAGGCGGATGAAGCCGCCGAGATCATCACGGTCACCGGTACGCGCATCAAGGGCAACTTCGAGGCGCCGACCCCGGTCCAAGCGATCGGGACCGAGCTTATCGACCAGCGCGGCACCACCAACGTCGCCAACGTCATCAACGAAATTCCGGCCTTCACCGGCACGCTGACGCCCGCCTCGACCAACCTGAACAGCCGTCAGAACGGCGTGAACGTGGTCGACCTTCGCGGCCTCGGCACCAATCGCAACCTCGTGCTCGTCAATGGCCGTCGCTCGACGCCGTTCGATGAATTCGAGAACGTCGACCTCAACGTCGTGCCGTCACTTGCGCTCAAGCGCGTTGATATCGTCACTGGCGGTGCTTCAGCGGCTTATGGTTCGGATGCCGTCTCGGGCGTCATCAACCTCGTCTATGATGAAAAGCTCGAAGAGCTGAAACTGAACGCGCAGTATGGGCTGTCAGATCGCGGCGATGCAGAGAATCTTCGTCTGTCAGCCGCATGGGGCAGTGGCTTCGATGAAGGCCGCGGTCACTTCCTGCTCGCAGCAGACTACGACGACAACAAGGGTATTCCTAAGGCCTCCGCGCGCAAGTGGCAGCGCCGCAGCCCGGCGATCGTCTCCAATCCGGATGACACCGGCCCGAGCGACGGCATTCCGGAGTACATGTTCCGCGATAACGCCGTCTTGTTCATTGGTAGCCCGAACGGCGTGACGCTTCCGTTGGGTTTTGCCACCGACAACCTCGAGTTCTTCCCGGACGGCATTGCGCGCACGCGCATCCTCGGCGACATCGGCGGCAACCTGATGATCGGCGGTAGCGGCTCGCGTCTTGCAGACCAGACCGCGCTGGTGGTTCCTACCGAGCGCTTCAACGTGCTCGGCGCAGTCAATTATGAAGTTTCGGAAAGCGTCACAGTGTTCGGCGAGGCGAGCTTCGCGCGTTCGAAGTCGCGCGGCGCGCTTGTAAATGCCTTCTCTTTCGGCGACGTGGTGATCACGCCCGATAATCCCTATCTGCCTGCGGATGTGGCTGCGCTCGGCGATCCCGTCGTTCTGTTCCGCACCTTTGAGGAATTCGATCCGATCACATCAGCGTCGGTGACTGAGAATATTCGCCTGGTAGGCGGCCTCAGGGGTAAGTTTGGATCGAATTGGAGCTGGGAACTTTCAGGGCAGTACGGCCAAACCGATTTCAGCAACAAGCAGTATAACAATCTGTTGGTTGGCAACCTCGTTAAGGCGGCCGACGCAGTTGATGTCGGGGGCAACATCGTTTGCCGCGTGAATGCCGATGCCGATCCGCTGAACAATGATTCGGCCTGTGTGCCGATTAACCTGTTCGGCAAGGGTTCACCGAGCCAGGCCGCGATCGATTACATTACCGAAACCGGCGTTTCGAAGACGCGCATCGAGCAGTCCGTGTTTGCTGGCCAAATCAACGGTGAACTCTTCCAGGGCTGGGCGGGTCCGATTCTTGCGACCGTCGGCGCGGAACATCGCAAGCAGAAATTGCATCGCACGGTGAACGCGCCGAACGACAACGAGGAGTTCCTGATCGTCAACGCGCAGCCGCTGGACGGTAAGTATGACGTGACGGAAGGCTTTGCCGAAGTTGCCATTCCGCTGATCGACGGCGCCCAGCGCCTCGATTTCAACGGTGCGGCGCGCTATACGCACTACTCCACGGTCGGCAATGTCGTCACGTGGAAGGCAGGATTGGTGTTCGAGCCGATCGACATTCTGCGCTTCCGCGGCACGATCTCCCGCGACATTCGCGCGCCCAGCATCGGTGAAACCTTCGTCGAAACCGTGCTCTTGTTCGGCAACCTCAGCAACCCGTTCATTCCTGGGAGCGGCACATCTCTCGTAAGGGTTCCGCTTTCGGGCAATGTGAATCTTAGCGAGGAACGCGCGACCACGAAGACACTTGGCGCCGTGCTGACGCTCGGAAGCTTCCGGGCTTCGCTCGACTGGTGGGATATCAATCTCAAGGATGCGATCGGCTCGCTGAGCCCGCAAGATGTCGTCAATCGCTGCTACGCCGGCGAAACGGAAATTTGCTCGCTCATTACCTTCGGACCGGGCCAAACGCTCGAGGAAGTCCGCCAGCAGAACCTGAACCTCGGCACCTACAAGCTTCGTGGTCTAGACTTCGAAGCGCGCTACGCGACCGACCTCGGCAACGGCACGCTGGGTCTCGGTGCCGTCGCGAGCTATCTCATTCACAAGAAGATCGCACCGTCGGGCGGTACGCCGCTGGATGTCGCAGGCGAAGTCGGCGGTCGTAACGCCGGCGGGATGCCGGATTTCAAGGCGACACTTTCGGCCAATTACGAAGCCGAACGCTGGGGTGCCTTCGTGCAGGCGCGCTATATCGATGGCGGCGTCTACGACGTCACCTTCGGCCCCGAAGATTTGTCGAAGAAAGACAACCACATCGGCGCGGTTGTCTACGTCGATATGTCGGTGAAGTACAAACTCGAGAACCTGTTCGGTTCGAACACCGAGATCTATGCGGGCGTCGACAATCTGTTCGATCGCACGCCCCCGGTTGCGCCGATCGACTTCATCTCGAACTCGGCAACCAACGCGTCGATCTACGATGTGATCGGACGCAAGCTGTACGTCGGCGTTCGCGCCCGGTTCTAGTTGCGGTTATCCCGGCCCGTGCATCCTGAATGCACGGGCCGGGCCCTTGTTCTCAGCCCAGAATATTGAACGAGATTTCTGCCCGCAGGCCGAAGGCGACCGCATTGCGCACGGTCGGGTCGGCGCCGGGATTGATGATGTAGTGCGCGCTCGGCTGGAGTGACAGCCACGACGCGACAGGCGCACGATAAGTCAGCTCGAAAGCGACCTCCGCGTTATCTGCCGGAACGGCACGCTTATACGCATCCCCCGTGAACGCAGCGGCAACGGCGAATCCCAACTGATCCTCGTCACGGCCCTTGAACGGCCCTGTGTAATTAAGGCCGGCGCTCGCGAACTTTCCGAACGTATTGAAGCGTCCGTCGGCGATGCCGAGACGGGCGAAGGCGGCGAGCCCCTGCGCGGGATCGCCGGCTTCCTCGAACAAGGCGGTTTCGCCGCGCACATAGAGACCGTCATTGCCGCGGCCGCTGTTGCCCGTGTGATCGTCGAAGCGTGCCGTGTAGCTCCAGCCGCCGAACAGAAGCCGCCCATGTGGCAGAGGTGCCTCGATTTCCGCGACGAGGAGCGCGCCGTCACCGTCGCCCAGCTTCACGGCGGTACGCTTCGTCCGATCAGGGTCGCCCGGAACACCGTCGAGCACGGCGGCGCGCACGACCCATCCTTCGGCTGGTTCAATGGAAACGCGCGCGGCAAGCGAGGTCGATGGGAAGATCGAAGGGCCGTTTTCGCCGGTCTGGGCGAAGTCTGTACCAATGCCGTGCGGGCTGCCGATGAACAGGCCGGAGGCGTCAAGCGCGTCGAACTCCGAGTTGAGATCGTAGAGGCCGACCCTCAGCGACCCGCCGACGAATTTCTGCTCGATCCACGCTTCGTAGAGGCGGAAGGCCTGCACGCCGGTTTCGATATTGCTCGCCGTCTGCGCGTCGCCGGCGAGGTCGCTGAACGACTTGCCGTTGTTGTAGAGGCCGTAGACGTGGGCGCTCGCGCCCTTCCACCCGGCAATCGCCTCGAGGTCGGCTTCGGCGACGATGTCGAGATTGTCGAGGTAGCGGCTCCCGCGCTTGAGGCCGCCGGAGACGTTGGACATCACTTCACCGGTATAGGTTGCCTGGAGCAGCAGCGGGGAATGGCTCTCGTCGATTTCGCCCCGGCTATGCGTGTGGCCGTGTGGAAGATGGCCTTCTGCAAATGCGGGGAATGAAACAACAGCGGCGAAACCCGCGATCACACAATATCGCATCAAACCCTCCCGACTTTGCAAGTCAATTTCAATATTAATTATGAGATGCCAGCATCAATAGGCTGACGCCGCGTATAACGCGGTTCAGTCGTTATCCTGATGATTTTCCGGTTCCTAGGAAAATTTTCGTTTTGATTATGAGAATGATTTTCGATTTGGATTTCTGTTTAAAGACATCCGAATCTTTTTCTCAATTTCATGCGCGATGCCGACGAAAATTCGTTCCAGCCAGACATCTTCCAAACTTCAGCGCGGATCTCGCGCTAGATTTTCAGCTGCTCTCCGATCGGCAGTGACCGGATGCGCTTGTTTGTCGCGGCATGGATTGCGTTGCAGAGGGCCGGCGCGACAGGGGGCACGCCGGGCTCGCCGATGCCGCCGGGCGGGGCGTTCCAGTTGCCGCCGCCGACGAGATGCACCTGCGTGACCTTCGGTGCGCCGTCGATGCGGGTGAGCGCATAACCGTCGAAATTATCCTGCTGGACGCGGCCCCCCTTGAAGCTGATCTCGCCAAGCGTTGCGAGGCTGATCCCCATCACGACCGAGCCTTCCATCTGCGATTGGATACGCTCCGGGTTCACCTGCGGGCCGCAGTCGACCGCGATGTCGGCGCGCTCGATGGTGAGTTCGCCGTCCGTGACCGAAACTTCGAAGGCGCAGGCGGTGTAGCTGACGAAGCTGTAGTGCGCGGCGATGCCGAGCCCGTGGCCCGCCGGCAGCGTACGGCCCCAACCGATGCCCTTGGCGGCGGCATTGATCACCGCCTTCAGCCGCGCGGTCTCGACCGGGTAGCGCGCCGGGTCCTCGCCGGAGTTGGTGGTGTCGCCCATCGCGCGCGGGTCGATCGTACGGTCGGGGCCGATAAGCTCGAGCAGATAGTCCTTTGGGTCGCGCCCCGCCGCCGCGGCAAGCTCGGCCACGAACGACTGCACCGCGAAGCAGTGCGGGATGTTGGAAACCGAGCGGAACCAGCCGATGCGCGTATGCGCGGTCGCTTCGCACGTCTCGGCGCGGAAGTCGGGAATCGCGAACGGCACGTTGCGCAGCCCCATGCCCTGCTCGAACGGCAGCTGGTGCTTCGGGTCCGGCCCGAAGATCGAGCCGATCGTGGGTGCCGCGCTCCGGTGCCGCCACGCCACCGTGCGGCCGTTCTTGTCGAGCCCGCCCTCCAGTCGCTCGACCGAAACGGTGTGGAAGTAGCTGTGGTGCAGGTCATCCTCGCGCGTCCACACCACCTTCACGGGCTTGCCGCCCGCCGCCCGGCTGAGCAGTGCCGCTTCGAGCACGTAGTCGGGCTTGGACTTGCGCCCGAACCCGCCGCCGAGCAGCGTCTGGTGGAGGGTGACATCGGCGACCGGAATCTTCAGCGCCTCGGCGATGAGGTCGCGCGCCGCCTGCGGGTCTTGCGTGCAGGCCCACGCCTCGCAGCGGTCGGCGGCGGCGTGTGCGAGTGCCATCGGCGGCTCCATCGGCGCCTGCGCGAGGTGGGGGAGATAATACTCCGCCGTGATGCGCTTCGCGGCCTTGCCGAGCGCGGCCTCCGCGTCGCCGTCGCTGCGCGAGACCTGCCCCGGCGCGCGGGCCGCGCGTTCGAGCTCGGTACGATATATGTCTGAATCGTAGGTGCCGTTCGGGCCGTCGTCCCACGCGATGGTGAGCGCCTCGCGCCCCTTGATCGCCGCCCAGGTGTTCGCCGCGAGCACGGCAACGCCGCCGAGCGGCTGGAATGCCGAGGGCAGCGTGGGCGCGGGCAGGTCGACGATCTGGACGACGCCGGGCACCTTCAGCGCCGCGGCTTTGTCCACGCTCTTCACCTTGCCGCCGTAGACGGGCGGGCGGGCGACCACGGCGTAGAGCATGTCCGGCAGGCGCGCATCGACGCCGTAGTTCGCGCGGCCCGTCGTCATGGCAACGCCGTCGGCGGACGCCACGTTGCGGCCGATGTAGCGGAACGTCGCCGGTGCCTTCAGCGTCACACTGTTCCGGTCGGGCACGGCGAGCGCTGCTGCATCCTTTGCAAGTGCGCCGTAGCCGAGCGTCCGCCCCGTGGGTCGATGCGCAACCGCGTGCAACTGCGCCGCGACCTCGCCGACGGGGACGCCCCAGCGTGTTGCGGCGGCCTGCTCCAGCATGGTGCGCGCCGCCGCGCCGCAGCGGCGGAGCGGCAGGAACAGATGGCGCATGCTGCGCGATCCATCAGTGTTCTGGTTGCCGTAGCGCGCCTCGTCGCCCACCGCCTGTTCGACACGCACGCGGCTCCAGTCCGCCTCGAGCTCGTCGGCGATCACCATGGCAAGGCTGGTGCGGATGCCCTGGCCCATCTCTGCGCGGTGGCAGGTGATGGTCACCGTACCGTCCTCTGCGATCGCAACGAACAGCGTGGGATCGTCGCGCCAGCCGCCGGACTGCGCATCGGCGCCATACTTCGGCGTTTCCTTCGCCTGCGCCAGCACGGTGCGGGGCAGGCCCATCGCGAGCACGAAGGCGCCGCCTCCGCCGAGGAGGCCGCGGCGGCTGATGTTGGCGATCCGGTCGAATGTTTCTGCCGTCATGCGTCCGCTCCTGCCGTGCTCGCCGCCTTTATCGCGGCGCGGATGCGGGCATAGGTGCCGCAGCGGCAGATGTTGCCTGCCATTGCGGCGTCGATGTCTGCGTCGGTGGGCTTCGGTGTTTCGGCGAGCAGCGCCGCCGCCTGCATGATCTGGCCGGACTGGCAGTAGCCGCACTGCGCGACGGCGTGCTCGCGCCAGGCGCGCTGCACGGCATGGTCGCCGCTTTCCGACAGACCCTCGATCGTCGTCACCGACTGGCCTTCCACCGCTGACATCGGAAGCTGGCACGACCGCATCGCCGCGCCGTCCACATGCACAGTGCACGCGCCGCACAGACCTGCGCCGCAGCCGAACTTGGTGCCGGTCAATCCCGCAAGGTCGCGCACGTACCAGAGCAGCGGCATGTCGGGATCGCCGTCATACGTGTGCTTTTTGCCGTTGATAATCAATTGCATAGACCGACCTCCGCATCTTCAGTCTATCGGTGTTTGCCCGCTGGTGCCTAACGGGAAATCACTGTCGCGGCGTCGACGACGCCTCCCACGCATCTTCGGTCGTCGCGACAAGCGCTTTCATCGTCGTCCACGGGCGCGCGCCGGGCACCTCGTGCGCGCCGCGGATCGCGGCCAAAGCGAAGGCGCGCAGGCGTTCCCGGACGCGCATCTTCTCCGCCTCGGGCCATGTTTCGAACGGGTGCGGCCCACGCACCACGACAAGCTCCTTAAGCCCCGGCACGCGGTCGTAGGAGGCGATCGTACCTTCCAGGCTGGCGGCATAATCCCAGAGGCCGCGCGCGAAGAAGGCGGCAGGCCATGTCTTCATGCCCGCAAGGATCGCCGATCCGGGGAAGAAGACAATGTTGTGCTCGATCTGGCTCGCGCCGATGAACAGGCCGCGATCCTTGCCGAGCCCGCGCTCCTCGTCCTCGGGCGTCGGTGTCGCGGAAACGAAGCCGGGGCCGCTCGTAAATTCCGCCATCAGCATCGCGCCCTTGATCGACGGGTCGCGGCGGGGCGGCGTGCAGGCGATCTCGGGAAGATCGTAGCTGCAGTCCTTGTCGAAGTTCATCGTCATCGCCCAGCCGGTCGCCATCGTGCCGCGCGAATTGCCGAGCAGCAGCGTGGGCAGTTCACCGGCCTTGCCGCGTAGAACGCGGGCGGCATCTGCGCCCGCATAGAGCCTGCCCATCGGCGACAGCGCGCGCATCCCTTCGCCCGAGCGGAGGCTGGCGAGCGCCGCCAGCAGATCGCGGCCCTGCTGCAGCGTGTTGGTGTCGCTGAAACCGCTCGAAACGCCGACGCCGCGCCGGTCATAGGCGAGCACGTCGAAACCCGCCGTATTCAGCATCGCCATCAGCGATCGCCACCCGGCCTGGCCGGGCGAGCCGGTGCGCGTGTTCGGGAAGGCATTGATCGCGGTTTTCCGGGTTTCGGGATGGACGCTGTAAAGCCGGTCCTCGGGATGATCGATCGCGGCGAGGCGCGTGCCGCCGCCGCCGCTCATCACGATGAGCGCGCGGACTGTGCGACCCTCCGCATCCGGCACGCCGCGCCCCTGCATATACCAGCCCCGGAGTTTGACCGGCGCTTCGATCCCCTTGTGGATACGCTCGTGTGCTTCAGCGGGGGCGGTGAATTCGACCGTGTAGGTGTTCGCTTCGACCGCGGCGATGGGTTCGCGATAGGGCGCTTGCGCGAAGAACGTCGGGCGCCGAATCGCCGCGAGATCGGCATTTTCGTCGGTCTTGCCGAGCAGGTGGCGATGGTGCGGATCGGTGATGCGTTGCTCCCGGTTGGGCGGCTTCCGGCGATTGACGACCGGCGACACGCGCGCCGCACACACGGGATCGGCCTTGCACTGAAGCCAGCGCGCGCGGAGGACGGGCTCCGCGAATTCATCGACGTAGAAATCGCCCGTGTAGCCCGCAGGCGTTCGGGCGCCGACGGTGGCGAACGGAACGCAGACCTTCGCACCCGTTTTCGAAGGGATGAGATAGCCGGGCAGCACCATGTCGCGGTCGTAGGCCACATAGGTTTCGCATTCGGGCGGTGGAAAGCGCTCGGCGCCAGCCGCCCCGCCCATCATCGCAAACAGCAAGGCCGCAGGCAGCATGGCGATCGTCCTCAGCCGAGCGTTGAACGGACGGTGGGGAGCGACATCGCCGCTGAATTCACGTTGACGCTGCGATCGAAGGTCATCGTGTCGCCATCGAAGCGGCACACGACCGTGTCGCGGAAGGCTGTTTCGGCGAATTGCCAGATCATCTCGAACGTGTCCGGCGCAGTCCAGCGCCCGCCCGCGACGACGACCATCGAATCCGGTTGGTACTGGTGGTGCAGCTTGTTGCCGGTCATGCTCGTCTCGCCCTCGATCCAGCGCCCGATCCCGACATCCACGCTGTGTTCGCCGCGTCCGTCGCGCATCGTGAAGCGGCAGCGGTCGCCTTCGAACGTGAAACCGAAACTCTCGATGCCATCGGCATTTTCGCTCGCCTTGAACGCCTTGCCTGAAATGCGTGCCACCATGGGCGATGTCGTGGCGGGCAGCGCCGGAAGCAGCGACAAGTTGCGTGTGCGCCCCGTCAGCGCCGCATAGCCCGCGTCGTTCGGCGACAGGCTCCCGGCGGCGAACGCGGCGGGGAAGTGCTTGTCAACGATCGGCGAAAGCATCTCGCTCTTGCGGATCGCGCCCGTGACGGCGAGCACCGCGTCGTGATCGGGGAAGACGATCGACATCTGCGTGAACAGGCCGACCGCGTAATACGTGTTGTTCGCGCCGATCCACCACTGATAGCTGTATTCGCCCTCGGCCACCTGCGGCTTGCTGACGGCCTCCACCCATGCGGGGGAGAGGATCTGCTGCCCGTTCCAGCGGCCTTTCTGCGCGTAGAGCATTCCGAGTTTGAGCGCGTCGGCGGTTTTCCAGGTGAGGCCGTTGCCGCCCGGATTGATGCCGCCCGGCCCCACGTCCCAGCTGAGCCCGGTGATGCCGAGGGGCTTGAAGAAACGCGGCTCCATATAATCGCGCAGCGTCTGCCCGGTTACCTTCGTGACGATGGCGGAGAGCATGAAACTCGCGGCGCTCGAATAGACGAAGCGGGTGCCCGGCTTGTGAACGACCGGCACCTTGAAGAATTCCGCGACCCAGCTCGTCTTGATCTGCCGCCAGACGGAGCCGGAGATTTCCTCGGCGTGCCCGGTGCGCATCGTGAGGAGGTCGCGCAAGGTCATCGCGGCGAGGTTTTCGCTCACCGTGGGCGGGAGCTCATCCGGGAAGAAGGAGGCGACCTTGTCGTCGATGCCGAACAGACCCTCCTGCATCGCAATGGCGACACCCGAGACGGCGACGCTTTTCGTGAGCGAGTGCATCATGTGCGGCCGATCGGCGCGATAGGGGGTCCACCAGCCTTCGCTGATCACGTCGCCGCCGCGCGACAGCATGAAGCTGTGCAGTTCCAGCCCCGCGCCCCGCACCTCGTCGAGAAAGGCGAGGATCGCCTGCGGATCGACGCCGTGTGCTTCAGGTCGGGCGCGGGGCAGGCCGTCGATGGGCGATACGCCCGGTGTTACCGCCCGCGCGCACGCGGCAAGGCCAGGCAATGCGATCAGCCCGGCACCGCCAAGCATCGATCCGGTGAAGCGGCGCCGTGAAAGGCTGAAGGTATCCGCTGTTTCCAATTTGGTCTCCCCGCGGCACGTGATGCCGTTCCTCCACACTAGCCTAGGAAAGCAGTCTGTCGCCAAGCTGTCACCCACCCGGCACAGGCGAGACAGGTTTGTGACAGCTAGGCGGCATATCGTCAGCCCGACATCGGCGTTCGCGTATCGCGGCGCGCCGGTCGAGAGACGCGGCGTGCCGGATCGTGCACGCCGGTAAATGGGGAAACTGCCGCTCTTTCGGGCGGAGATAAAAAGGGGTGCAAGGAATGGCCACGAAGTGGAAATGGATCGCCGGGCTCGGTGTCAGCGGAATCGCGATGGCAGCAGCCGGTCAGGCGATGGCGCAGCAGGCCGAATCCGGAGCGCAGTCGGGCCTCGTGCTCGAGGAAATCGTCGTCACCGCCGACCGTCAGGACAGCTATAGCGCGGATTTCGTGCAGGCGGGCAGCTTCCGCGGCGCGCGCCAGATCGATACGCCGCTCACCGTCAGCGTCATTCCCGAGCAGGTGCTGAAATCGCAGCAGGCGCAGAGCATTCTCGATGCGCTGCGCAACTCGCCGGGCGTCACCAGCTCGCAGACGAGCCCCACGGTTTACAATAACCTCTCGATCCGCGGCATTCCGGTCGAGAACCGCGGCAACTACCGCCTCAACGGCTCGCTGCCGATCGTGAACCTCATCGACCTGCCGCTTGAAAACAAGGTACGCGTCGAAGCGCTGAAGGGCGCGTCGGCGCTCTATTACGGCTTCACGACGCCGTCCGGCATCATCAATCTCACCACGAAGCGTCCGACGCTCGATCCGGTGTTCTCCGTCGCGGTGAACGGCAACGATCACGGCCAGGTGCAGGGCCACATCGACGCCGGCGGCACGTGGGGCATCCTCGGCGTGCGCGGCAACCTTGTTTACGGCACGGTCGATTCTGGCATCGACAACACTTGGGGCCGCCGCAGCTTCCAGTCCGGCGCGTTCCAGCTGACGCCTTCGGACAATCTTCGCATCAACCTCGATGTCGAGCATATCTCGAAAGAGGTGACGGAGCCGACCGTGCTTCAGCTCACGACGGCCACAACGGCGCTTCCGCGCCTGACGAGTGCGTCGAACAATCCCGGCAGCAAAGGTTTCATGAACAAGGCGGACGCGACCAACGTCCTCGGCCGTGTGGCGTGGAAGTTCACGCCGGCATGGGAGATCGTCGCCGAGGGCGGAATTTCATATCTGGAACGCGATCGTCGTTTCAGCTCGCTGTCAGCCTTCGACCCTGTCACCGGCAAGGGGCGCCTGACCATGGGCGCGGCGGATGGCCAGCTTTACCGGAACAAGAACGGGCGCATCGAACTTGCCGGCACCTTTGCGACCGGTCCTGTCATTCATGAACTGCTCGTGGGCGCGTCGAAAAATATCCGCCGTCAGTATTCGCCGTTGTCGAATGCGAGCGTAGGCACGAACAATCCGACCACGCGCGCAAACTGTGTCGCACTCGGACTTGCCTCGGACTGTTTGCAGAGCGCGTATGATCCGATCGACCTCCCGGATATCCGCTACGACGGCACGACGCCGTACAACCCCGCACGCGATACCTCGATCGAGGATACCGGCTTCTATGCCTTCGACCGGATGCGTTTCGGCGGACCCAACGATGATCTGATCAGCGTGCTCGTCGGTGCGCGCAAGTCGATCTACAAGGAGAAGCGGAAGAACGCCGTCGGGCCGAGCACGGAAACCTTTTCCGACAAGCCGCTCGCGCTGTCGGGTGGCCTTGTGGTAAAGCCGCAAGAGTGGATCAGCGCCTATGCGACCTACATCGAAGGCCTTGAATCGACGCCGGGCGCGCCGCTGACGGCGAACAATGCGGGCGAGATTCTGCCGGCAAGCAATTCGAAGCAGTACGAAGGCGGTATCAAGGTCGAACCGAAGAAGGGCCTGCTGTTCACGGCGGCCTACTTCGATATCACGCGGCAACTGACGTATCTCAATTCCGCGAATTTCTTCGTGCAGGATGGCAGGGCCACCTATCGCGGCCTTGAACTCAGCTTGACGGGTGAAGTTACGCCGGACCTTTCGCTTTACGGATCGGCATTGTTCCTGCGCGCCAAGCAGGGTGAAACGGCAGACACGGCGCTAATCGGCAATCGCATCGAAAACACCGCGAAGTCGCAGTGGTCGGTGTCGGGCGAATATCGCCTCACGCAGCTTGTGGAAGGTCTCGCGATCAATGCGGGTGCCTATTACACGGGAGCGCGGGCGATCAATCCGCAGAACACGCTGTTCGTTCCGGGTTACACGCTGTTTGATCTCGGCGGATCGTATGCCTTCGAGATCGGCGGCGTGGGCATGACCGCGCGCGTCAATGCCCAGAACATCACGGGCAAGAAGTATTTCGCCTCCACGAGCAGCAACTACATCGCCTTCGGTGCGCCGTCGGTGATCAAGTTCTCGCTCACCGCGAACATCTTCTAAGCGGGTATTGACCGTTGCCGACCGGCGTCAACATGCGTGACGCCGGTCGGTGCCGATTGCAACGGACGCTTACATGAATCTCCTTCTGCTTCCCGGCGACGGCATCGGCCCCGAAATCTCCGCTGCCACGCGCCGGGTGCTGGAGGTGCTCGCGGAGACATGCGGCGCGCCGATCACGATCGAGGAAAGCGCCATCGGCTTCGCCAGCCTCGCCGCATCCGGCACGACACTCCCCGATGCGGTTCTGGAGCGGATTCCGCAGGTGGACGGCGTCATCCTCGGCCCCGTCTCGCATTTCGATTATCCCCCGCGCGCGGAGGGCGGTATCAATCCTTCGGCAGCGCTGCGCACACAGTTCGCGCTCTACGCCAACATCCGGCCTTGCCGTTCGCGGCCGGACCTCAGCATTCTTCGGAAACCGATGGATCTCGTGATCGTGCGCGAGAACACCGAAGGCTTCTATTCCGATCGCAACATGCACGTGGGAAGCGGCGAGTTCATGCCCGACGAGGATATGGCGCTCTCCATCCGCAAGATCACCGCGAAAGGCGCTTCCCGGGTCGCACGCGCCGCATTCGCGCTGGCGCGCACGCGCCGGAAGAAGGTGACAGCCGTGCACAAGGCCAACGTGCTGAAACTGTCGGATGGGCTGTTCCTGCGCGAGGTACGCAAGGTCGCCGCCGAATTCCCCGACGTGGAGCTGGAGGAAATCATCGTCGATGCCGCTGCCGCGCTGCTCATCCGCAGCCCGGACCGGTTCGATGTGATCGTCACCACCAACATGTTCGGGGATATTCTTTCAGACGAAGCCTCCGAACTGTGCGGCAGCCTTGGTCTCGGCGGATCGATCAACGCCGGCGACGACATCTGCGTTGCGCAGGCGCAGCACGGCTCCGCGCCTGATATCGCGGGCAAGGACATCGCCAATCCGACCTCGCTGATCCTTTCGGCGGCGATGCTGCTGGATTGGTTCGGCCGGAAGCACAGGCGGGACGATCTCGTCGCTGCCGCCGCGCGGCTCGAAGCGGCGGTCGAAGATGTGCTGAACACCCCGGCCACGCGCACGCGCGACATCGGCGGCACACTCGGCACCGCCGCATTCGGCGAGGCGGTGTGCAGTGCGGTTCGGGCGCAGCGATGAGCGCCGTCCTGCTGCGGCCTGAAATGCTCTCCGTGAAGGATCGCGGCGGCGGCATCCGCACGCGGCCCATGGTGACGGCGAAGGTGGGGTCGCGGCAGATGCTGAACGGCGTCACCGTCATCGATCCCGGCTGCGCGGTGCCGCTTCATTTCCACAATTGCGAGGAAAGCGTGCTCGTGCTTTCGGGCGCGGGACGCGCGCATATCGATGGCGAGGAGCATGATGTGCGTCCGCGTGACCTGACGTGGATTCCCGCCGGCGTTCCGCATTTCTTTCGGAACGTGTCGGAAAGCGTGCCGCTCGAAATCTTCTGGACCTACGCCTCGCTCGACGCGACGCGGACAGTTGTTGCCACGGGCGTTGTCATCCGTATCGACGAGGAGCACGGCGAACGATGACCGCCGAAAACCAACGTGTCGGTCGGCACATTTTCGGTTCGGATGCCGCAGGCTACGCCAGCGCGCGCCCGCAGTATCCGGAATCGCTGTATGTCGCGCTCGCAGCCGAAGCGCTTACCCCCGGCGCGGATGTTTTCGAGATCGGGCCGGGAACCGGGCAGGCGAGCCGGCGGCTGATCGCAGCGGATATCGCTTCCCTCACGCTCATCGAACCCGATCCCGTGCTTGCCGCGCGGCTCGCGGATCTTGGAAACAACGTTCGCGTCGTGAACGCGCCGCTGGAAGAGGCCGGGCTGCCGCAAAGCGCATTCGATCTGGGTGTTGCGGCGACCTCGTTCCACTGGGTCGATTCCGCACGCGGGCTTCCGATGGTGCGTGATCTTCTGCGCCCCGGCGGCGTCTGGGCAATGTGGTGGAATGTGCTTCACGATCCCGAACAGGATCTGTTCAGCCGGGCGGTATTGCCGCTTCTGAAAGATGCGGAGCTGCCGCCATCGCTGCGCGGGCCGGAACAGCGGCATTATTCGCTGTGGACCGATGATCGGCTTGCCGAACTCAGCGCAGCCGGGTTTGCGCACGTGGAGCACCAGATGCACGAACTGACCGTGCGGATGACCGCAGCCGAGATGCGCGCGCTGTATGCGACCTTCTCGATGATTCGCCGCATGGCGCCGGAATTGCGCGCGCGTATGCTCGCCGGGATCGAGGCTGTCGGCGAACAGGGCTTCGGCGGGGTGATCGAGCGCCGCTTTCGCGTTCCGCTGTTTATCGCGCGCAAGGCGCGGTAGGCGTGTCACCGTCGATGATGGTGAATCTCCCCGGCACGCTCGGGGCGCGGCTGGCGCACATGCCGTGGGTCCATCGAATCCTCGCCGAGAATCTGCTCCGTCGTAGCGCGGTGGACGCCGATGCCGACCATGCGGCGCAGGAGTGGCTGGAACGCGGCAACCGGACGATCGAATTGCCGTTCGTGCCCGCGCGTCTCCTGATGCACGACACGACCTGCGGCCCCGCGCTTGTCGATCTTGCCGCGATGCGTTCGGTGGTCGCTGCCGAGGGCGGGGACCCACGCCGGATCTTGCCGGGCTTGCGCGTCGACGTTTCCACCGATCACAGCATCGCCGTGGACAGCTATGGTGCGCGCGGTGCGCTCGAAGCCAATCTCGCCGCCGAGATGGCGCGCAATGCCGAGCGTTTCGGGCTGATGAAATGGGCGGGGAATGCTTTCCCTTCGCTGCATGTGCATCCGCCGGGCACCGGCATCATGCACACGATCAACCTCGAACGCCTCGCCACCGTGGTGAGCCGCGAGACATGGCAGGGGCGGGACTGGCTGTTCCCCGATACGCTGATCGGCACGGACAGTCACACGCCGATGATAAACGGCATCGGCGTGCTCGGCTGGGGCGTCGGCGGGCTTGAAGCCGAAAGCGTGATGCTCGGAATGCCGGTGACGCTGCGCGTGCCCGAGGTTGTCGGCGTGCGCCTCACGGGGCGGCTCCGGCCCGGTGTCACGGCGACGGATCTTGCGCTCACGATCACGCAGATGCTGCGCGGCGTGCGGATCGACGGGCGGTTCGTCGAATTCTTCGGGGCGGGCGTTTCGACGCTTTCCGCAGGGACACGCGCCGTCGTTGCGAACATGGCGCCCGAGTTCGGCGGCGCGACGGGTTATTTCCCGCCCGATGAGGCCGTGATCGCCTATCTGCGCGCGACTGGCCGCGCGTCCGATCACATCCGGCAGGTGGGGGACTATCTCCGGCGCCAGAAGCTTTGGTTCGATCCGGACGCCGCGCCCGATTACGATCTCGGTCTGCATCTCGATCTGGGCAGCGTCGTGCCGAGCCTCGCCGGTCCGCACCGCCCGCAGGACCGGATTGCGCGCGCGGAAACATCTGCGTCCGCGGAAAGGCGGCCTGTCGCGCTCGCGGCAATCACCAGCTGCACGAACACGTCCGATCCGCGTCTCCTAGTGACCGCCGGTCTTGTCGCGCGCGCGGCGCTGGCACGCGGTCTTTCCGTACCGCGCTGGGTGAAGACCAGCCTTGCACCCGGCTCCCCCACGGCCGCGGCGCTTCTTGAACGCGCCGGGCTGCGCGAGGCGCTCGAAGCGCTCGGCTTCGCGATTGTCGCCTACGGCTGCACAACCTGCATCGGCAACAGCGGGCCGCTTTCGCCCGAGATGGACGCGCTGATCGCCGAAGGCGCGCATCCCATCGCGGTGCTTTCGGGCAATCGCAACTTTCCCGGCCGCGTTCATCAGGCGGTCCGCGATTCGTATCTCGCCGCGCCGCCGCTCGTCATCGCTTATGCGCTTGCGGGTGATTTCAGCATCGCGATCGAAACCGATCCGCTTGGCACCGGTTCAGACGGCACACACGTCTTCCTGCGCGACATCTGGCCCGCCGAACACGAGATCGATAGGGCGCTCGCTGCCGCCGCGAATCCTGCCGATTTCGAAGCCGCTTATGCGGCTGCGGAAGCGAACGCCGACTGGGCGGCGCTCCCGGCATCAGATGGGCCGCTCTTCCCGTGGGATCAGGCTTCGACGTATCTGCGGCCTCCGCCCTTCGTCGCGCTTGGCGCGCAGTCGCGCCTGGGCCGTTACGCAGCGTATCCGCTGCTTGTTCTCTGCGACGACATCACGACCGATCATATCTCGCCCGCCGGTGCGATTCCCGCGCAGGGCGACGCAGGCCGCTGGCTCATCGAGCGCGGCGAGCGGGCGGACGATCTCAACGTCTTCTCGGCGCGCCGCGGCAATTGGGAGGTGATGCTGCGTGGTCTCTTCACGAACCCGTCCGTGCGCAACCACATCGGCCGGGACATTCCGCCGGGATCGACGATCCATGTGCCGAGCGGCGAGGTTCTGCCGCTCTGGGAAGCCGCGGCGCGCTATGCCGCCGAAGGGCAGGCCGTGGTCGTCGTCGCGGGGGATCGCTATGGCATGGGTTCGTCGCGCGACTGGGCGGCGAAGGGCCAGTACCTGCTCGGCGTACGGGCGGTGCTCGCCGCGGGGTTCGAGCGCATCCACCGCTCCAACCTCTGCAACATGGGCATCCTTCCACTCGAACTTCCCGCCGCGCTCTCGCTTGCGAGCGGTGACCGCATCGAGATCGATATGCCGGAACATGCGCTCGCGCCGTCCGCGCCATGCGCCGTGCGCGTGCTGCGGGCGAACGGCGACGCCCAGGCCCTCACAGCGCGCGCGGCAGTGGAGACGCAGGCCGAGGTGCGCGTGCTGAAGGCCGGCGGCCTGTTGCCGCTGATGCTTCGCGCATCATTGACAGCTTCGTGAAAGACAAAGGCGGCTAGGATGATGCAAATACTGGGACTGCCCACACGTCGGCAGGCACTGAGGGGGACCGCCGGCTGATGCTATCCATTCTCGCCTTTGGCATGGTCGCCACGTTCATGACTCTGATCATGACGAAGCGCATGTCGGCGATGATCGCGCTCATCATCGTGCCGACCGCGTTCGCGCTGATTGCGGGATTCTCGGCGGGGCTCGGCGAGATGATGCTCGCGGGGATCCGGGATATCGCGCCGACGGGCGTGATGCTGCTGTTCGCGATCCTCTATTTCGGCATCATGATCGACGCGGGGCTTTTCGATCCGCTGACGCGCAAGGTGGTGGAACTCGCGCACGGCGATCCCTTGCGGATCACGATGGGGTCGGCGATCCTTGGTCTCGTGGTCGCGCTCGATGGGGACGGCACGACCACTTACATGATCACGCTCTCGGCGCTGCTGCCGCTTTACAAGCACATGAAGATGGATGTGCGGGTGCTTACCTGCATTCTGATCATGGCGGTCGCCGCGATGAATCTCGTGCCCTGGGGCGGGCCGACTTCGCGGGCGGCGATCGCGCTTGGTGTCGATCCGCGCGCGCTGTTCCTGTCGCTGATTCCGCCCGTGCTCACCACGGTCTGCTGGGTGCTGTTCACCGCGTGGATGCTTGGCCGCGCAGAGCGGAAGCGGCTCGGCGTCACCGAGCGCGTGGCGATGCCGGCGCCCGGTCAGCTCGATCTTTCGACGCCGGACAGCGACGGAACGCCGTCCACGCGGCGCCCGCGCCTTTACTGGTTCAACGCCGCGCTTACCGCCGCGCTCATGGGCGTCCTGCTGTTCGGTGATGTGCCGCTGCAGGTGCTCTTCATGGTCGCGTTCGCGATTGCCGCTATGGTCAACTATCCGCAGGTGGAGATGCAGCGCGAGCGCGTCGCCGCGCACGCCTCGAACGCGCTTGCGACCGCAGGTCTTGTTTTCGCGGCCGGTATTTTCACCGGGGTACTTTCGGGTACGAAGATGGTCGATGCCATGGCGAATACGGTGACGGGTTTCATTCCCGACGCACTTGGGCCTTACATGGCGCCGATCACCGCGCTCGTCAGCATTCCGTTCACGGTGCTGATCTCCAACGACGCTTTCTATTTCGGGATGCTGCCCGTGCTCGCACAATCGGCGGGGCATTATGGCATCACCGCGATGGAGGTCGCGCGCGCGTCCCTCGTCGGGCAGCAGATTCACCTGCTCAGTCCGCTTGTCGCTTCGACCTATCTCCTCGTTGCGACCGCAGGCGTCGAGCTTGGCGACCACCAGCGCTTCACGATGAAATGGGCGCTCGGCGCGTGCGCGGTGTTCATGGTCACCTGCCTGCTGCTCGGCCTTTTCCCGTGGTACGCCTGAATTTCTATTCCCCGTCGAGCGCGGCTTGCCAGTTGGCGAGAAAACGCTGACGACGAATACGATCGAGGTTCGCGAGCAGCGCGGGTCCGAGCTTCACCGGCCGCGCGGCCACAGCGGGCGGCTTGCTGCCGGCGAGGGGCACGACATCTTCGCGCGATGGCGCCATGTAGGCGCGCGCCAGATGGCGCTGACCTTCGGCGGAGAGCAGGAAATCGAGCAGGAGTTTCGCGGCATTGGGCTGCCGCGCCTCACGCGCGATGAGCGCGATGCGCGAGACGACGAGCGTATAGTCGCTCGGCATGATCACGCCGATGTCGGGATTGCGCGTGGCGTGTTCCAGCGCATACGAACCGAGCGCATTGTATGCGAACAGGCTGCGCCCGGTTTCAAGGTCGGCAAGCAGCGGCCCGCTCGACGTATGCAGCCGCACGCCCGCAGCGCCGAGTGCGCCGACAAGCGACATGATATCCCGGCTCGCGTGGTAATCCTGCGTCAGCTGCAAATAGCCGAAACCGGACAGGCGCGGGTCGTAAGTGGAGACCCGGCCCTGATAGAATGCAGCCTTGTTTCGCAGCAGGCGCTCGAAGCTCGAATGCGTGCGCGGCACGTCCTTCACAGGCACGAGACGCTTGTTATAGGCGATCACCACGGGTTCGGCGGTCACGCCCCAGGCCTCGTTCTTCCAGATCGCCCAATTCGGCAAATAGGGCTTTTCCGGCGAAGCATAGGCCTGCGCATAGCCATCGTTCACAAGCTTGATCTGAAGATCCATTGCAGAACTCCAGATCAGATCACCCGTGGGCTTCCGTGCGCGTGATTCCGCGATCACACGATTGTAAAGCTTCGGCGATTCCAATTCGCGGTAATCGACACGCAGGAACGGATAGCGCTTCCGAAACGCATTCAGCGCAGCCGTCACCTCGTGACGATCTGTGGTGGAATATACGACGACAACGCCTTCACGCCGCGCGGCCGCGATCGTATCGGCATAGGAGCGGGGATAGCCTCTCGGTTGCCCCGCTGCTATCAACGCGAATGCGGCAGGCAGAAGCAATAGAGCGCGCCGCTGGGAAACGAAGCACAGAATTTTGCGAAGCGGCCCGGTCACGCGCATAGTGCGCGCAATGTGCGGGCCCATCGCCATTCTGTCAAAGAGGGAAGCATGGCGCGGATATTGCTGGTGGAGGACGACGTAGCGCTCGCACGCGGTCTGACGGCTGCGCTACGCGGGGAGGGCTATTCGGTCGACCCTGCGCCGGACGGCGAAACCGCGCTCGAAATGGCGCGCGACGAGCCTTACGCCGTCATCACGCTCGACGTGAACCTTCCCGACATGAGCGGCTTCGATGTGCTGAAGTCGCTGCGATCGAACGGTTGCCGCGCCCCGATCCTGATGCTGACCGCGCGCGATTCGCTTGAGGACCGGGTGAAGGGCCTCGATCTCGGTGCTGACGACTATCTGCTTAAACCGTTCGAGCCTGCCGAACTCGCGGCGCGGTTGCGGGCGCTGCTGCGCCGTCCCGCCGCGGACCCCTCGCCGCTCATCCGCGTTGGAAATCTTGAGATCGATCGGTCGCGGTGCGTCATTTGGGTCTCGGGCGAACAGATCGATCTGCGCCGCCGCGAATGGGTGCTGCTGGAACGACTCGTCGTGCGCGTCGGCAAGGTGGTCTCGAAGGATCGGCTTGCCGCCGAGGTGTTCGGATTCGACGAGGCGGTCGCGCCGAACGCGATCGAGGTTTACATTGCCCGCCTGCGCCGCAAGCTTGGCCCGCAGGGCCCGGCGATCCGCACGATGCGCGGCCTTGGCTATGTGATGGAGAACACGCCTGCCGCTGAGACGTAATCTTCGCGTTTCGCTGACCGCGCGGCTTCTCGTCGCGCTGATCGGGCCGACGGCGGCGCTGGCGCTGGTGCTCGGCGTTGGCGGTGCGCTCATCATCGGGCGCATCGTCGAAAGCGTGAATGACCGCCTGCTCGATGCTTCGGCGCGCTCGATCGCGGACACGCTTGCACTGGAGGATGGCGAAGTCACGCTCGACCTGCCTCCCTCCGCGTTCGGGATGCTGGAAAACGACGAGCGCGACAATGTCTACTACAGTGTGCGCGTCGGTGGAGAACTGCTTACCGGCTACCCCGATCTTCCTCAGATCAAGGCCGGTTCGGCGCGGACGGACGATGTCGCCTTCGCTTATTCGGCGTACCGCGATGCCCCCGTCCGTGTGGCGGCAATCGTGCGGCGGGTGCCGCGCGTTGAGGCGCCCGTCGTCGTGCAGGTCGCGGAAACGCTCGAAGCGAGGAACAGCCTGTCCTCGCGTATGCTGGCCGGCCTCCTCGTGCTCGAAGCGCTGATTGTCGGCCTGCTCGTGCTGCTCGTGCCGGTTGCGGTGCGCTGGGGCCTCGTGCCGCTCGCAGAGGTGCGCAGGGGTATCGCCAGCCGCTCACCGACCGATTTTACGCCGCTGACGCTGCAGCAGGTGCCGGCTGAACTGCGCAGTTTCGTCGATGCCTTCAATGGCCTTCTGCTTCGCCTGGAAAACGCCGTCGAGGGCCTGCGCCGCTTCACGGCGGATGCTTCGCACCAGATGCGGACGCCGCTTTCGATCCTGCGTGCACATCTGCAGGTGTTGAAGCGCGAAGGCACGGAAACCGAGGGCGGACGCGCCTCACTTGCGGATATCGACACCGCGACTGTACGCTTGCAACGGCTGCTGACGCAGTTGCTCGCGCTCGCCCGCGCCGAGGGCAACCGCGAAAACGTCATGCGGCTCGCGCGCAATGTGGATCTCGCCGCGCTTGCCCGGTCGGTCGCGGAGGATCACGTTCCGGCCGCGCTCGAAGCGGGTGTCGAGATCGAATTCGACGCGGAGGGGAGCGCGGCGGTGCGTACCGTCGGCGAATTCGCGCGCGAACTCATCTCGAACCTTGTCGATAACGCGATCCGCTACAACCGGCGCGGCGGCACCGTATGGCTCTGGGTCACGGCCGAGGCGGTGGGTGTGCGTGTTGTGGTGGAAGACGACGGGCCGGGCATTCCGCCCAGGATGCGCGCGCAGATGTTTCAGCGCTTCCGGCGGCTGGACCGCGACCACAGTGAAGGCAGCGGGCTTGGCCTTGCCATCGTCAGCGAGCTTGCAACCGCGCTCGGCGGTGGCATTGCGGTCACCGATCGGCCGGGCGGCGGCCTGCGCGTCCTGATCGACTTTCCGCGAGACTTGGGGGCAGGTGGCGCGTAATGCGACAGGCCGTTGAAAGCTGCGCGGTCCTAGCTTGGCGTCCGCCGGAGAGATGTGGAGGGAAATGCACGTGTTCCGTTTGACCTCGGTTGCCATTGTTGCCGTTTGCGCTGTGTTCGGTCCGGCTGCCCTCGCTGCGCCAAAATCCGATCCGGCACGCGCCGGCGAGGCTGATTTTCGGGCCGTTTACCGTGAACTCGTGGAGACGGACACCTCGCTTTCGAGCGGCAGTTGCACGCTCGCCGCGGAGCGTATGGCGGCACGGCTGTTGGCAGCAGGCTATGCGAAGAGCGAGGTGCAGGTCGTCGTGCCACCGGATTTCCCCCGGCAGGGCAATCTCGTCGCGCGGATCAACGGCAGCGATGCGAAGCTCGCGCCGATGTTGCTGCTTGCGCACATCGATGTTGTCGAGGCGAAGCGGACCGACTGGAAGCGGGACCCGTTCAAGCTCGTTGAAGAGAACGGCTATTTCTATGCGCGCGGCGCTGTCGACGACAAAGCCATGGCATCGTCGTTCGTGGATGCTTTCGTCCGCTACAAGAAAGAGGGCTACCGGCCGAAACGAACGATCAAGCTCGCTCTGACCTGCGGCGAGGAAACGGACAGCGTGTTCAACGGCGTCCGTTATCTGCTGAAGACGATGCCCGATGCATTCGCTGCGGAATTCGCGGTGAACGAGGGTGGTTCGGGAAATCTGGACGAGAACGGCAAGCGGATTTCTTTCGGTGTGCAGGTCGGTGAGAAAATCTATCAGGATTTCACCTTCACCGTCACGGCGCCCGGTGGCCACAGCGCAAGACCGACGGATGACAATGCAATCGGACGCCTTGCCGCGGCTGTTACCCGGATCGATCGCTACCGGTTTCCTGTCAACATGACGGATGCCACCAAAGGGTTCTTCCGGCGCTCGTCGGCGCTTTACGAAGGACAGATTGCGCAGGATCTGGCGGCAGCCGGCAATGGCACGGCCGATGATGCCGCTTTCGCCCGCATCGGCGCGGCGGATCCGCTCTGGAACGCGTTCCTCCGCACAACCTGCATTCCCACACAGCTCGCCGGCGGTCATGCGCCCAATGCGCAGCCGCAACATGCGCAGGCGAATGTGAATTGCAGGGTCATGCCTGGCGAAACCCTCGATGCTGTGCTGGCGCGTCTTCAAGATGTCGTGGCCGATCCGAAAGTCGAGATTCGCCTTGCCGCGGAGCCGGGGCCGCAGTCTGCCGCGCCGCCGCTTGATGCGCGGATCATGAAACCCGTCGAAGCGATCGCGGCGGACATGTGGCCCGGTGTTCCTGTCATCCCGCATTTGAGCAGCGGCGCGACCGACGGTCGTTTCCTGAATGCTGCGGGGATTCCGACCTACGGTATTTCGGGCGTGTTCAGGGAGCCGGACGGCAACGGTGTGCACGGTCTCGACGAACGTATCCGCGTCACGTCGCTGATGGATGCGCGGGCTTTCCTCTACCGCCTCGTGAAGGCCTATTCGGCACACTGACATGAAGCCTTCGACGCGCACGACACTGCTCAAGCTTCATCGCTGGGTCGGCCTCGCCTTCGCGGTGTTGCTGCTTGTGCAGGGTCTGTCCGGCACGCTTCTGGTGTTCCGTGAAGAGATCGAAGGCATCATTCACCCGGCGCTCGTGGTGGCCCCGTCGGAGACGCGGGCCTCCATGCAGGGGATTGTCGACACGGTTCGCGAATCCGCGCCGCAAGCCCAGCTGCAGCGCATCAAGTTCGCCGACGATCCCACGCGCGCGGCCATGGCTTCCCTAAAACTGGAAAACGATACGCCATGGATTGTCGCGATTGATCCTTATACAGGCGAGATCGTGCGCGCGGGCAGCTACGGGGCGTGGCCTGCCGAGTGGCTGTTTCACCTCCACGACACACTGCTCGCGGGGAAGACGGGCGAAATCATCGTCACCATCGAAGGCGTTGCGCTCATCTTCCTTGCCGTGTTCGGCATCATCATCTGGTGGCCGGGGCGTCGTCGGCTGAAATCCGGCTTTCGTATTCTCACGGGACAGGGAGCGGACCGCACTGTCCGCACTGCGCATCGTGCGATCGGTGCAGCGGTCGGCATCGTGCTGGTGATGTCGGGGGTCACGGGCGCGCTGCTCATCCATCGCGCAGCGTTGCAACCCTATCTTCCCGTTGTGCCGCGACCGAAGTTCGACGTTGCACTGTCGCAAGCTCCTCTACGTCCGGTCGACACGCTGATCGCCGATGCGCGCGTTCGCCATGGGCAACAGCCACTGCGCGAGGTCCGCTTTTCGGGGGCAGCCGGTCAGGTCGTCGCGCTTTATTTTCAGGATGAAGCATCGCGCCGTCCAAATGCGACACGCCAGTATTTCTACAACGCTTACGAAGGCGTCGAACTCGGTCGCTACGAGCCTGCCGCGCTGCCGCCGATGAACACCGCCTATGACTGGCTGTTCACGATCCACACCGGCAAGGCGGGCGGACTGGTTGGCCGTCTTGTCGTGCTCGCGGCCGGTATCGCGCTTGTGTTCTTCGCGGGCAGCGGCGTGTGGCTTTGGCTCTCCGCGCGCAGGCAGAAACGTGCTCGGCGTGCGCAGGCAGACGACCGCCTCGTCCGAAATGCGGCTTAGCGCCTGCACCATCGCCATCTCGGCGATCCTTGCCGCATCCGCCCATGCGGACCCCAATCCCGTCGCTTCGATGACCGTGCAGGATTTCGCCGCGAAATGGATGATGCAGCAGGGCGATATCGCGGGCACCGGCGTCTATGCCTCCGCTAACGCGGCGCTTCGGGCATCGCCCGTTGCGGAGCCGCGCATCGTACTGATGGGCGATTCGATCACCTATCACTGGACGCCCGCGCTACTGCCCCGGCTCGGCAGCGCGGCCTGGGTCAATCGCGGTATCCCGGGGCAGAACAGCAGCCAGATGCTGCTGCGCTTCGAAGGTGATGTCGTCGCACTCTCGCCAGCCGTCGTCGTGATCCTCGCGGGCACAAACGACCTCAGGGTCTATGCTGGAAGCCATGCCGATGCGTCGCCCGCCATCCTCGCGCGGCTCCGCAGCAACGTGACGGCAATGTCGGATATCGCCGATGCGCGCGAGATCCGTGTCGTGCTCAGCGCCATTCCACCGTTTGATGCGCCCCGCGATGGCGACCGGCGCGACCCGGAAACGTGGCGCGCAGCGAACGCGTGGCTGCGCACATTCGCAAAGGCGCGACGTTATGCATTCGCTGACTACAGCGGATTGGCAAACGCCGAAGGCCGCCTGCGCGCCGACCTCAGCGAAGACGGGCTACACCCAAACCCGGATGGATACATGCTGATGCGATCGGTTCTCGCAGATGCAGTGAAGGCTATGGGCGTTCGATAAGGAAAAACCCGCGGATCGAAGCAGATCCGCGGGTTTCCTTGACAAACTGAACCTGAACTAGGCCGTGATATGGCGTCTTTGGATTAGAAGTTTACCTTCACGCCGCCGGAGAAGTACCGACCCATCACTTCATAGTTCGGATTGGTGTACTGCGTGCGCGGGGCGCTCACGTTGAATAGATTGTTGACGTTGCCGTAGAGCGTGAACTCGCCAACCTTCATACGCATGCCGAAATCCACATAGGTACGGCTGCTGATATCGTTGTTGAGGATCGGCTGTCCGTTTGGTCCGATCTGATTGCTGTAGATGCCGCCATCGACATAACGGAATCGCAGGTCGCTGCCGAAGCGCTCATCCTGATAGGTGATCGTCGCGGTTCCGCGCCATTTCGGGGTCGAGAACACGGTATCGCCGCCGACGATGCCTGCGCGATCCGTTACGCGAACGCCGTCGTCGATCAGCAGTTCGATCACGTGTGTTGCAAGCGCGCGGAACGTCAGCGAGCCGGCGCCGACGGGCATCTGGTAGGACGCTTCAAGATCGATGCCCTTGGTTTCGTACTTCGCAAGGTTGCGGAAGGTCCGCAGCACCGAGACCAGCCCCCCGCTGGAATCGCGCTCGATCAGTCCGCCGCAGGTGTTGTCGCTCGGATTTTCCGCGTAGCAGAGACCCAGCACGTCCTGTCCTAGAAGGGTCACGATGACGTCGTCGATTTTGATCTTATAGAAATCGGCCGAAACCCGCAGGCCTGGGACGAAATTCGGGGAGTAAGAACCGCCGAGCGTCAGCGTGTGCGCGACTTCGGGATCCAGATCGGGATTGCCGCCCGTGTAGCTGTACACGTTGAGCGCAAGCGCGTTGCTGCGGAACGGATCAATCATGTTGCCGAGATTGGTGGCACGGGCGAGATAATATTCGGTAATGCTGGGCGAACGAATATCACGCGAATAGACGGCCCTCAGCAGCAGGTCGTTGAAGAGCCGCAGCGTGCTGCCGGTCTTCCAAGTCCAGATGCCGCCGCTCGTGCTGTAGTCGGAGTAGCGGATCGCACCGTTCACGTCGAGGCGTGCTGTATCGGCGACATCGAGCAGCGGTGCGTTTACCTCCGCGAAGAACTCCTTCACGTCGAAACCGCCGTTGGTGGCCGAGAAGTTGAGCGGCGTCAGTTGGCGGTTTACCGAGTAGGGGTCGGTTGAGTTGGTCGTGAACTCTTCCCAGCGCCAGTCGCTGCCGACAGCGATGTCCACGGGCCCGGCCCACATTGAGAAAAGCTCTCCGCTGAGGCTGACGCCAGCGGTGTCGAGCTTGGTCGTTGTCACCGAACCACCCGACGCGAAAGAATAAGCGCGCGCCGCATCGGTGATGTTGCCATTGCCGAGGATGTTGATGGGAACGCAGGCCGGATCATCGTTTGCGAGATTCGCGTCGGCATTGACGCGGCAGACCGGCGTACCGCCGACCAGAACCGAATCGACCGCACGGTTGAAATTGGCGGTGATCCTCTGGTTGTCCAGCCACTGATCGTTCTTCAGTTCACCATGATTGTAGTAGGCGCGATATTTCCATCGATCCCCGATCGAACCATCGACGCCAGCCGCGATCTCCATGTTGCGGCGCTTGTAACGATAGTTGAGGAACCGGTCCGGCCCCACGTCGTCCAGGATGCGTCCCAGAACGAATGGTCCGGTGACACCTGCCGTGGCGAGTTGTGTGCGTGCCTGATCCGTTAGGAACGCGTTGTCCGGCATGATGACGGCGATGGGCGTGTCCGGGAAGAACGTGAAATCGGACGACATGCGGTTGTAGCGGGCATCGACCCAAAACTTCATCGTGTCCGTCACGTCATAGCTCGCGCGCGCGAAAACGTTGATGCGCTTGTAAGGCGTGCTGACCGAGAGATACTCGTAGAGGCCCTGACCGTCGCCGCCGACAGTCTGCTGGCCGAACGTTTCGCTGCCGAGCGGCAGCGGGCCGACCGAACCATCGGGATTGAAGATCAGATTGTAGGGTGCCGCCGTCAGGCTGAGGATTGAGCCGCCACGATTGAGGATGGTGTACTTGATATCTTCAGTCAGAACGAGTTGACCGTCAGCACGCTGAAAGAGGCCGCCGTTCATGTTCTTGCGTGAATCGCGATCCCAGGCGCCTTTGTCCTGCAGATATTCGCCAGCGATCATGAAATGCCCGCGGTCGTCGGCGAATTTCGTGCCCCAAGCAAGGTCGCCGCCGTAGCGTTGGCCGTCGCCGTATGTGGACACACCCGTGTTGAGCCCCGCTTTTACGCCTGTCATATTGTCGTCGATGATGAGGTTGACGACACCCGCGACGGCGCCCGAACCCCAAGCGGCGGACGCGCCGCCGGTCACCACGTCAACGCGCTTGATCACATTCTGCGGCACAGAGTTAAGATCGGCGGAGCCGGTGAAGCGGTAACCGTTGAACAGTGTCAGCGTGCGCGTAATGCCGAGCCCGCGAAGGTCGGCCGGCGATGCCGCTGCGTTCGTATTGCCCGTGGTCGTGGCAGGTGTGTTCGTAGCGCGGAACTGCGGAACGTCGTTCAGCGCCTGCGCGATGCTCGGCCGATTGCCCTGCGCCAGCTCCTCTACCCCCAGAACGGTCGTCGGGGTCGGCGCATCAAAGCCCGAGCGTTGGATGCGCGAGCCCGTGACGATGATAAGTTCGGAGTTTTCCGCAGCGTTCGATTCTGCTGCATCCTGCGCGAACGCGGAGTTGGAAAATGTAAGCGCAAGGCCTAGCGCCAATACACTCACCGAAGCCGCGCGCGCGGATGAACGGATACCAAGCATGGAAGTCATGACAGTCCCCTTTTGACCTGCTTCGAAATGTGGCGTTCGTCTACTCACGCGAACGTTATTTCGACCGTGGAAAGTTCACCAAAACTTTCGGCCTGTCCACATCAATATCCTAAATGGGACGTAATTTTCCCTATGGGTTGCTGTGAAAACACACCAACGGCCGTCGCGAGGCCCGTCAAAAGCTGTTTTCGATCATTCCCCACACCAGGCTGGTCCGGCGAAGGGCTTATTAGCTTGCACATTGCCAGTAACCGCCTCGCCCGGCGTGCTGGCTGGAAGCAATGGATGTTTAGTGGGGTGGAGGCCTGCGCTCAACGCTGATCCGCGCCTACCTTTTTGAATGGCGAACAAAAAATGCCCGCGGATCGAGGTCGATCCGCGGGCATCTTGTTCCCGACCCGGGAGGGAAATTAGAAGTTGATACGGGCTCCGACCGTGAAATAGCGGCCGATCAGATCGTGATATGGTGAGCTGACCGCAGCGACCGCCGGATCACGGTCGAAGAGGTTCTGGACGTTGCCGTAGACGGTGAACTTCTTGCCGTCGCCGTACGGGATGTACGCACGGGCACCGAGGTCGAAGTACCAGCGAGCCGAGATGCTGTTGGACGGATCCTGGTTTGGCAGCACGTTTGCCGGAGCATAGCCACCGCCGTCGACGTAGCGAACGCGGAGGTCCGCGCCGATGCGCTCGCTTTCGTAAACGGAGGAGAGCGTTCCGCGCCATTGCGGGACGAGGAAGGGCTGTTGCGAACCGAGGTAACCAACGCCATCGATTTTCACGACCGTGTTGTCGAGTGCCAGCGTGTCCGTGTAGTTCGCAAGGGCGCGAACGTTCAGTTGACCCGGAAGACCGATGCTGTCGAGGTCGGTCTTGTAGGATGCTTCGAAGTCGAGGCCCTTGGTCCTGAACTTGGCAATGTTCAGGTACGCGGCGTTGATGGTCGCAATCGCGCCCGTGCCGTCACGAACGATCTGGTCGCAAGCGGCCTGGATGTTCGAATTGTAGCAGTTGTTGACGATGGTCTGTGCATTCAGCGTCGTGATGACATCATCGATCTTGATGTCATAGTAGTCAGCCGAGAAGCGGAGGCCCGGGAGGAAGCTCGGCGTCAGGACGATGCCGACGGTGAGCGTATCAGCCTTTTCGGGCTGCAGCTCAGGATTACCGCCCGTGTAGGCGATGATGCTCGTCAGCGGGCTACTCGGACGGCCGAGATCGTTCACCGACGTGTACAGCGTGGAGCGGGTACCGAAGAGTTCGGTGATGCTGGCTGCACGGACGTCACGCGAGCGCGTTGCACGCAGCGTGATGCTTTCGTTGATGTCCCACGTTGCGCCGACCTTCCAGGCCCAGATCGTGCCTTCGGTGCTGTAGTCCGACCAGCGGGCTGCTGCGTTGACCATCAGCTTTTCGGCGAACGGCAGGTCCGCAAGAACCGGCACTGCAACTTCGACGAAGGCTTCCTTCACGTTGTTGCCGACACCGTCGATGTTCACGCCGTTGATCGTCGTGAAACGATTCGCCAGCGCGTTTTCATCGTACTGGGAACGGAAGCTCTGCTTGCGATAGTCAAAGCCGGTCGCGAACGAAACCGGGTGGTTCCACAGTTCGAACGGCTCGCCGCTCAGCGTGAACCCCGCGTTGGTCAGCTTGTAAGTCTGGACCACGTTCCAATCGGCGGTTGCATAATCAATAGCAGCCGCATCGGCATTGCCCGAACCAAACAGATTGAGCGGCCGACACTCCGTCGTCGGGTCCGTGAGCGCAATGCGGCAGACAGGGGTTCCGCCCGGTCCCGTCACAGCATCCACGGCATTGAAGAAGTTCTCACGAAGCGTGATGTCCTTCAGGGTCATATCCTGCGTCTGCTTACCCTTGCTGACGAAAGCAGAATAACGCCACTTGCCGTCGGCGAAGCTGCCGTCGAAGCCGATCGCACCCTGGTAGGTCTCACGCTCGAAGTCGTACCGCGCCAGCGACATGTCGGTGAGCGCGCGGCCCATCCGGAACTCAGTCTGGCCGGCGGTCGCGAGCTGGCTCTTGATCGCGTCGGACAGGTAGGCGTTGTCAGCCTGAATGGTCAGCTGATTGATGCCGAGGTCCGGGAAGAAGACGCGCTCATTCCAAACGCGGTTATAGTTGCCTTCAGCCCACACGGTGAACGTGTCGGTGAGGTCGTAGCTGGTGCGCACCAGCGCATTCACGCGCTCGATCGGAGCGGACAGTGAACGGTAGTTGTCGATGTGGTAGCCTTCGCCACCGATCATCAAACTGCCGCCGCCAGGGTTGATCTGGCCATACTGGTACGGCCGCAGCGTGCCGTCGTTATTGAAGACCTGGCCAGCAAGGACGCCGGTGTTGATGACACCCTGCTCGTGGCGATTGTTTTCTGTCAAGCCCATGGTGGGCTCCAAAAAGCCGTTCTCGTTCGGATAGAAAGCTGCAGCACCGATGCGCGGACGAGCGACGCCGGGGATGACGCCCTTGTCGTTGAGGTAGTCGGCGCCGAAGATCACGTGGCCGCGCCCGTCGTCGAACTTGAAGCCGCCCGAACCCTCCAGGAGATACTTCTGACCGTCACCGCGCGATGAAATGCCGGTCTGCGCGCCGAGCTCGATGCCCTCGCGCTTGTTGTCGAGCATGATGTTGACCACGCCCGCGACGGCGTCGGTGCCGTAAGCGGCCGAGGCGCCGCCGGTCACAACGTCGATGCTCTTCACCAGCCCGTAGGGGATCGTCTGCAGGTCGTTGATGGTGACGTAGCGGCGTCCGTTGATGAGAACGAGCGTGCGCGATGCACCGAGGCCGCGAAGGTCCGCCGGTGAAACGCCCGAAGTCGTCACCGTGTTCGTCGAGGTTGCGCTCTGCGACATGCGGAACTGCGGAAGGTCGGCGAGTGCCGCCTGGATGTCCGTACGCCCGGCGATCTTCAGGTCTGCCGCGCTGACGACCGTGGTCGGCGTCGGCGCGTCGAAGCCGACCGTGCTGATGCGCGAGCCGGTGATGATGATGACCTCCGAATTTTCGGCTGCGGTTGTGTCTGCGGCTTCCTGCGCAGATGCCGGACCGGAAACCGCGAGTGCGATTCCAATCGCCAGCGCGCTGGCCGACGCGATGCGGGTGGATGAACGGATAACAGGCATAGTCATGACAGTCCCCTCTTGACGTGCGTGTGAAGGAAATCGCGCTCGGCGCGGTTGCGCGAGCGTCTGTTTCAAAATCGGAAAATCACCCAAAAATTTTCAGTTGTCTACATCGATATCCTGAATAGGACGATGTTTCTCTCTATGGGTTGCTATTTAACAACACGGTAAAGAACGTGCGGCTGCGAGGAGAACGACATTTTCCGGTCGTTCTCCGGCCCATAGAACTCAAGCTTCTCGAACGGGCCGCCGTCGCGTGCTGCCGTAACCTGCTCGTAGAGCTGCGGTCCGATCTGCTCCCAATAGGTCTTGTTGCCGCGATTCTCGACCACGAGACCATGCGGCCCGGAGGCGCTGACCTTGATGTCGAACTCGGGCTGCGGCGGATCGCTGTAGGTCCGGCGGTTCGTGCGATAGGCGCCGACCGTCGGCGTGGATGTGCCGGTCCAGCGCGGCGCGGGGTTTTCAGGGAAAACGCGGCCGATAATGGCGTTCTGAAGCTCCGTGCGTGCGCCGTAGCTTCCCCAGCCACCTGTCGTGGACACGAAGAAGCCGAAGTCGGCCTCAGGTGCGAGGATCAGGAACGAGTGGAAATCGGCGGTGTTGCCGCCATGGCCGACAAGGCGCGGCCCCGCCTCGCGCACGACCATGTAGCCATACGCCATGCCCGGCAGAGACGGTGCATTCTTGTGAAGCGTCTCGCGCATCAGCTTCATGGTTTCCGGTTTCAGGATGCGCGCGTCGCCAAGCGCGCCGTCGCCGAGATGGGCGAGCATGAAGCGCGCCATGTCGGGGCCCGTCGCGGAAGCTGAGCCTGCGGGCATGATGTTCCCATAAAGCTCGAACGGCTTGGCGACGAAGCGGCCATCCTTGAGTTCGTAGCCGAGCGCCATGTTTTCGGCGCGCGTGCCCGTCAGCGGCTCGCGAAAGGTCGCGCTTGTCATTCCGAGCGGGCTGAAGATGTGGCGGTCGATGTAGTCAGGGAACGCCTCGCCCGAGACGCGCTCCACGATATAGCCGGCGATCGCCGAGCCATAGTTGGAATACGAGGTTTCGACTCCCGAGTCGCGAACGCGGGTGGGGATGTTGTTCTTCAGGAATGTGCCGAGTGGAACGAAGCCTGCCGGGCTTTCCACCGTAATGCCGCCCCTGTCTTCAAGGCCGGGTGCGTGGGTAAGAAGGTCGCGGACGAGGATCGGCTTCGCGTATGTGGCTGGAATCTTGAAGTCGAGGTATTTGTTGACGTCGTCGTCCAGCTTCACGCGCCCTTTTTCGACCTGCTGCATAAGCGCGGTCCAGGTGAACAGCTTTGATACCGATCCCGGTCGAAAGAGCGTCTTTTCGCCATCCACCGGTATTTTTCGATCGATATCGGCGTAGCCGTAACCCTTGCTGAAAACGACCTTTCCGCCGGAAACCACGGTGACGACGGCGCCTGCCACCTCCCGCGTGGCAATTTGCTGCGCCATCACGCCGTCGACGAACTCCGGGAGCCCGGCAAGGCGCGCTGGATCGACGTTTGTGACGGACGCGGTCGGCGCTGCGGCCGAGGGCGCAGTTGCCAGAAGTGCGAGAGCAAGCGCAGCCCCGCCGAAAACACGCCGCATTGCCACGGACCGATTGCGTTCGCGCATCACCCCGACTCTCCCTTCCCAATGTTATGTTCCAGAATTTTGACATATCAGGATGATATTTTCAAATTGGGATTGTCAAAAAGCATACCTGCGTTTTCAGAAATAAATTTAATTCCATTTTATCAAACACATAACGAGATGCGTATCTCGTGTTGCAATTGAAGAAATTTACTCTCATTGTCCTGTACGGAGAATTTGCCGCGCCAAGGCTGCGGCCTTCAAATTCCAACGAGGGAGGGAATGATGAAACGGAACGCCATGCGCTGGCTCTGTTTGCCGCTGGTTTTTGCTGCGCTCAGCGTGGGGGAGGCCTCTGCAGCCGCACCGGTGGCGACAAAGGCCGTGGATACGGAGGTCGAACGGCTTGCTGCAGGCGCGGGGGGTGTTGTCGGCATCGCGGCGTGGCGGCTGGATGGGAAGGGCTCCCGCGTGCTGTTCAATGCGGACGCATCGTTCCCCATGGCAAGCACCTACAAGGTCCCGCTCGCGGGCAAGATTTTCGACATGGTCGACAAGGGGCAGATCCGCCTCGATACCAT
Organism: Sphingosinicella microcystinivorans; assembly: GCF_003634215.1. Taxonomy (GTDB): domain Bacteria; phylum Pseudomonadota; class Alphaproteobacteria; order Sphingomonadales; family Sphingomonadaceae; genus Sphingosinicella; species Sphingosinicella microcystinivorans. The sequence goes on from NZ_RBWX01000007.1 coordinate 114,380, forward strand.
GCTGGACGTGCCGCAGGAGATGATGTCGCCTTCGGAGGTGATTGCCGATCGCTTCATCCATTCCGGTGTCAGCCTTTCGGTGCACAATCTGCTCGAAGTGATGCTGACCCAGAGCGACAACACGGCGACTGACGTGCTGATGAAGGCAGCGGGCGGCCCGCAGGCGGTGACGGCGTGGGCGCGCGCGCAGGGCGTTACCGCGATGCGCGTCGATCGGGATACGAATCGGTTGCTGCGAGATTTTTACGGTCTCGGTGAAGGCCCGCTGACGGAGGCGTTCGACAAGGCGGCGAAGGCCGAGCCATCGCTTCTGACCAAGGGCTCGAAGCCGGACGCAACTTTCGATGCCGACCCCAGGGACACGGCGAGCCCCGCAGCGATGGCGACGCTCCTGACGCGTATGTTCGCCGGAAAGGCGCTCTCGCCTGAAAGCACGAAGGCCTTTACCGCGATCATGGAGCGCTGCCGCACCGGCGCAGCACGTCTCCCGGGGCAGATGCCGCCGGGTACGATCGTCGCCCACAAGACCGGCACGATCGGCGGAACGGTGAACGACGTCGGCATGGTGAGCCTGCCCGATGGCACCGGGGTCGTGATCGCCGCCTATGTGAAGACGAGCGCGGCGCCGACTGCCGATCGCGAGCGCGCCATTGCCGAAATCGCACGGACGATCCGCGATTATTTCCTGTTTGCGAATTGAGGAGGGCTGAATGAAAACTGCACTGTTTCTGGCGACCGCGCTGGCTGCGTTCGCGACACCGGCGCTTGCCGAAACCTATGATGTCGTGATTTCCGGCGGCCGGGTGATGGACCCCGAAAGCGGACGCGACGAGATCGCCAATGTCGGGATCATCGGCAACCGTATTGCTGAAATCTCGGCGACGCCGCTCAAAGGCAAGCGCAAGATAGACGCGCGCGGGCTTGTCGTCGCACCAGGCTTCGTCGATCTCCATGCGCATGGACAGCACGACAAGGGGCAGCAGTTCCAGGTGCTGGACGGCGTGACGACCGCGATCGATGCCGAAGGTGGCGCGATGCCGGTGCAGGCGTTCGTGGGGGCGATGAAGGGACATGCGCTCATCAACTTCGGCGCGAGCGCATCGCACCAGTGCGCGCGCATGGAAGTGATCGCGGCTGCGCCCTGCAAGGGACACGGCGCGACGAACGGTGAGACGGTCGCGGACCGAAAGGCCTATACCGCGTCGGCGACGCCGGAGCAGCAGAAGGCGATCGTCGCCGCGCTCGACCGCGAGGTTGCGGCGGGCGCGCTCGGCTATGGCCTAGGCATCGAATACACGCCTGGCGCCGGGCGCAGCGAGATCTACGACATCTTCAAAGCCGCCGCGGAAACGCGCGCGCCGGTGTTCGTCCATGTCCGCAGCCGTCCGCTCGATCCGGCGCCCGGCGTGCCGATCGCAGTGGCGCAGGAAGTGATCGCGAATGCCGCCATCACCGGGGCGCCGCTGCAGATCGTTCACCTGCACTCCACCGGGCTCAAGGACACGCCGATCCTGATCGACATGGTGAAGCACGCGCAGGCGCGCGGCCTGGACATTACCTCGGAAGCCTATCCTTACACGGCGGGCAGCACGTCGATCGGATCGGAGTTTTTCCGCGATGGTTGGCAGGAGCGTTCGGGGATCAGCTACGGCGACCTCCAGTGGCCGGCGACGGGCGAGCGGCTGACGAAGGAGACGTTCGAACGCTACCGCCGCGAGCAGCCGAATGCTGCGGTGGTCGTGCACATGATCCCCGAAGATGTCGTCGACCAGATCATCGCCGAACCCGCGATCTCGATCGCGTCGGATGGCATGCCGTGGCGCACGTCGGGCGAGCATCCGCGCGGTGCTGGCACTTATGCGCGTGTACTCGGCCGCTATGTCCGTGAACGCGGTACGCTCGATCTGATGGCGGCACTCCGCAAGATGACGATCATGCCCGCGCAGCGGCTGGAGGGCATTTCGCCGCAGATGGCGAAGAAGGGCCGTGTGTCGGTCGGCGCTGATGCCGATCTCACGCTGTTCGATCCGGCAACCGTGACCGACGTGGCCACATTCGAAAAGCCGATGCAGGCATCGCGCGGCATCCGCTACGTTCTGGTCAACGGCACACCTGTCGTCGATGGCGGCAAACTATCGAACAAGGTCTTCCCCGGGGAAGCGATCCTCGGAACCGGCAAGGGCCGCTGAACACAAAAAAGGGGACGCCGCGGGGCGTCCCCTCTCTCTTCCGCACGTCAAATGCGGAGTCTTTCCTTCATATCAGTAGTTGAGGCCGAAGCTGAGCAGTCCGAGCGTGGCTGCTGCCCAAAGCGCGACGATCGCCGCTCCGACCAGTATCACGCTCCACAGACGTGAACTCCAGCGTCCTCCCGTCCAGGCACTCCAGGCGTTCCAGAGCGCAAGCGCGAGAAGCCCGATGAACCCGATCAGACCGGCGGCCTGCAGAACAATAACCAGCCCATCATACTTGCCGTTGATGGCGGTAAAGCCCTCCTGCGACATCGCGCTGAAGATGAAGAGCCAGCCGACGCAGACCAGCAAAACGGCGACGGCAAAGCCGCGCAGCAGGTGATAGCGCATTCGCGCCCGGCCCGAGAGCGCCAGCGGGGCCGAATAAAGACGCCGGGCGATTGCACCGGCGGGCCACGACAGCGCCGTCAGCAACAGCACGATGGCGGCGAACACCATGGCGGGGTTCAGCCATCCTGCATTCGCGTGCCACGGCGCGGGTTCGAACACCACCGCCGCCGATCCGGCGTCGACACTGAAACGCTGAACCTTGCCGTTCACAACCTTCGCCGCGAGCCGCTGTTTGCCGCCGACCTCACGCCACACGAAGGGCGCGATCTCTTTCCACGCGCGCGGCTCGCCGCCCGGTGTCTTGAAGTTCGGCACCAGAAGCCCACCGTCCGCGCCCACCGTCACGGCGATCTGCGACGCGTAAGCGCCGGTGCGCATGAAGCTGGAGTCGGAACGGCGGCTGGCAATGTAATGCCCCGCCATCATCCGGGCATGAGCCGCGGCGGTTTTCGCATCCACGGCGCCGTCCTTGGGCGTGCCGGGGAAATAGCGATCCATGAAGCCGGTGATCAGCGCGTTGTGAATCGCGCTCGGGGCGCCGTCCTTCCCGACACTGTTGATCGAGATGTAAACGCCGACGTTTTGGTCGATCAGCAGCCACAGATAGGTGAAGAAGCGCTGTGTTCCGCCGTTATGGCCGATGATGCGATAGCCGTTCTGATTCTGCTCGTAGAACCCGAGCGCCATGCGGTTGAGCGGCGGGATCATGTCGAGGAAGGTGGTGTGCATCGTCTTCGCGGTTTCGGGCGAGAGCAGCGGCCCACCGTTCGCGAGATGTGCGATCATGAACTTGCCCATGTCCGCGCCGCTTGCCGAAAGGCTGCCCGCGGGCGCGGGTTCGACCACCTCGAAGGGCATCGCCTTGCCTGAAGCGGTCTGATAGCTGTTGGACATCAGCGGCTTGAGAGCTGCGGGAAGCGGCTGACGGAAGGTTGAATGCGTCATGCCGATCGGCTTCAGAATGTGCTGCTCGATATAGTCTTCGAACGGCACGCCTGAGACGCGCTCAACGATGTAACCGGCGATTCCCGTCGCGTAGTTCGAATAGGCGGGCGTCGTACCGGGCGCAAAAATCCGGTGCGGCACCCAGCGTTTCATTACGGCGTCGAGCGGCGCGGGTGCTTCCTTCTCGTCCGAGATCAGCTCACGTACCGATTCTTCGAAGCCGGAGGTGTGCGTCATGATGTTGCGCAGCGTGATCGGCTTGCCTTCATATGCCGGGATATTGAAATCGAGGTAGGTGTTTACGTCGGCGTCGAGGTCGAGTTTGCCTTCCTGGACGAGCTGCATCACAGCCGTCCACGTAAACAGTTTCGACACGGAACCGGGCCGGAACAGTGTCTTTTCAGGGTCGACCGGCGTGCGCTTTTCGACGTCGGCGTATCCATAGCCGCGCTCCGTAAGCACCTGGCCGTCCTTCACGACGACGACGACCGCACCCGCGATCGCGCCGCGAGAAAGCGCATAGGGCATGAGCCCGTCGAGCCACGCATCGACGTCGGCCTTGTTGAGCAGGTGACTTGGCGTGACCGAAGCGGCCGGCGAAGAGAGTGTATCTTCGGGGGGCGGTGCTGCCGCCGTCTGTGCGGATAGGACGATGAGTCCCAAAATGAGCTTCAGATATTTACCGACCATACGAACAGCCCCCCTCAAGACAAATACTCTGCCACCGGCGACTCCAATCACTCGGTTGACATTTTCCTGTATGGGATAAAATCGTCCCATATAGAAAATTGTCAATCCCGATTGAGCGCCAGGGTTGCAGAGTGGGGAAGGGGTCTTGTCGTGCGTGCGGAAAGCCTTCTACGCGCACATACGAAAAGACCCGGCTCAGTTTCCTGAACCGGGTCTCTTTCGTTAGTCAAACGCTGTGAGGCGTTCAGGCAGCCTTGCGGCGGCGGCGCGTGGCGCCGAGACCGACGAGGCCGAGACCGAAGAGCGCAAGCGCAGCCGGTTCCGGAACTTCGCGGCCTTCGATCGACAGCGCGAACTGTGCGAAGGTCGTCGCGGCTTCGGCCGTCAGGAAGCCGAAGCAGCCCGCAGCCACACCGGCCGAAGCGCAAGCTTCGGCGGAGAGGAAGCCGAGCGTCGGAGCCGAGTCCGGATCTTCGAAGATGAACAGCGAGTAGTTGACGCCGTCATAAGAGAAGTCGAACTGACCGAAGTCGAAGTCGAGCACGAAGATGTCGGCGCAGCCTGCGCTGTTGATGCCGACGCCCACAGCGCCACCGTCGGCGCAGACGCCGCCCGAACCCGCGTTCGGCGTCTCGATGAACGAAATGTTGAACGTGCGCTCGAGCGGCGAGGCGAGCGGGTCACCGGCCGGATCGAACGGGGTCAGCGCGATCGTGATCGAGAGGTCGGTGCTGAGCAGCGACTTGGTGCCCGACGGAAGCGTCCGGTTCTCGTGATAGTACTGATCAGCGAGGTTCCAGGTGCCGTTGGTGTCGAGCAGACCCGAGGTCGGGGTGTCGGTGACGCCGATGGCGCTCTTGACGCTCGAGGGGCCCCACTGAATGCGCGTGGAGCTGACCTGCTGCGTGCCCGTGCCCGAAGCTTCGAAAACCGGGTTGGAGAACGCCGAGGTCACTTCGTATGACCAGGTGTTGACGAAAGCCGCCTGGGCAGCGGTGGACGTTCCAACCGCGGCGACAAGCGCCATCGCGGGCAGAACCTTGTTGAGAACCTTGTTGCGCATTGAACGCCTCCTGAGAACTGATAGCCGAAATCAGGGAAGCAAGTCGCGTGCCATTTGCGGCAGAGGTGAAGAAAGGGTTAATTTTCCGAGGTTAACGGGCTGTCCGTTTCGGCGCTGAAAAATGCGCAGCGAAAATTGTAAAGAATTCCGACGACGCTTCAGGCGATGCTCAGTGCACCGCCGCGCGGGAGAAAAGTCGGAGGACAACCACTCCGGCAAGGATCAAAGCTATGCCGACGAAGGCCGGCGCATCGAGTGTTTGCTTCAGGAAGGCCCAGCCGATGAACGTGATGAGCACGATGCCGATGCCTGCCCAGATCGCGTAGGCGATACCCACGGGAATGCTCTGAAGGGCCAGCGACATCAGGTAAAACGACGTCGCAAAGCTGACGAGGACAATGAGCGTGGGCGTCAACCGCGTGAAGCCCGCGGTCTGGCTGAGCGCGGACGTGCCGATCGTTTCGGCAAGGATCGCGCCTGCAAGATAGAGATAGTGCATCGAAGTCGTCCTCCCCGTTTATCCTCGAACCGGACAGGGAGTGGGGCGCAGGCCGAGGCGGCCCGTCAAGCCTTTTCGGACACCGCCGTCGGTGCGCGAACGACATCCTCGCTGATCGGCTTCCCGTATACGATGAACTTTTCGGCTTTGCCGTCGTCGCCCGTATAGAAGTTCGGGATCGTCAGCAGCGGGCGCAAACCGTAAAGCTCGTAAATGCGCCGCGCATGGCGGTATTTTTCGCAATCGGACGTTTCGAGGCAGAACCACCGCGCGCCGTTTCGCTTCGCGCGGTCTTCCGTCAGGCGCAGCGTCTGGAACACGGCATCCCGACGCGCGCGCGCTGGATCGATGGCGCCCCAGGCGCCCCAGGTGACGTCGTGCCAGAACTCTGTTTCGTAAATGCCGGTAAGGCCGATGATCGCGCCGCTGCATTCCACGACGCTGAACTCGCAGTCCGACGAAACGCTGCGGCGTCCGCTGAAGCGCAGCCGCACGGGCGGTTGATGCGGGTTGATGAGCCTTTTCCGCTCGGCATAGAGGTAGATATGCTGGCCTTGCCCATCGGGAAGATGGCCCGCGACCCGAAAGCCGGCAGCCAGGAACTGCGGCGCATATCCGCGCTCGACGCGCACGACGAGCAATCGATGGAAACGCGGCCAACGGCGCATCGCCGCAACGGCGAGATCGATCGTGGCTTCAGACTGTGCGGCAAGATCGATCCACGCGACGTCGCGCCCATGAACGAAGGACGAGAGGAGATCGAGTTTCACGGCTTCGCCGTCTTCCTCGATGTGGACTTCCCACTTGGCCCACATGGATGTGATCTGGGGGAGACCTACCTTGCTGGCAAAGTGCCACAGATAGCTGCGCGCAACGAGGCCGACTTCGCCGCTGAAATTGTCTGCGGCGATTTTCATCGCGCGCGCAATATCGCCGACCTTGAGAGGCCTGATCGAATATTGGCTTAAATTCCGAGCCTTTTTGGGCTTCGGCGCTTTAACGGAAGGCTGTTTTTCGATGGGTTCTGGAAAATTGCAATTTGCGTTAATTCCAGAGTAACTTTCATTGTTTACATGATTTTTATGAACGCCAAAGGTCTCATTCGGATTGATGCTTTCCGTTAGACCCAAATTGTTCATTCTTTGACCCACCGCGAATTATTATTTTTTGAGTTCGGTCCCGTGCGTGGGCCGAACCCTGCCTGCTGCCACTCTGCTAGTTTGACCCAGAGTATTGACCGGCGTTTGTTAACAATCTCTAACTTTGTTTGGGTGGAATGCCCATACGTGGTTCCGGCTTCGAGTCACGGTCGGTCCCTAGGAAAAAACGACTGGTCGTATTCCTCGCCTTCCCGCGCGATTCCGCAGAATCCTGCGTATGGATGGGACGCGTCGACACACTTGTCGAACCCCGTCTGAAGACGGCAGCCGCCGCATGCCCCAACACGGCGTACGAGACAGCAAAAACGACTCGAAGCCCAAGCCGGAAAGATTTCTGACGGGACCGGTTGCCTGCGCCTGTGCGAGAGAAAGCCTGGGTTTCGGACCAGGTCGCGCGGCGGCAGAGGGGCAGGAAGAATGGTGCCCCCGAGAGGATTCGAACCTCTGGCCTGCGGTTTAGGAAACCGTCGCTCTATCCTGCTGAGCTACGGGGGCACGCACGCCGCATCAGTGGCGGCAGCGGGCGAAAATATCAAGCGTCGGTGCCGCCCGGGCGGGTTGGGAACAGCAGCGGCATCGCTTCGATGCCTTCATCGCGAAGCTGCGCCGCCTCGTCTGCGCTGGTTTCGCCGTAAATGCCGCGCGCGTCGGTTTCGCCGTAGTGGATCGCGCGCGCTTCCTCGGCAAAGCGGTTGCCGACGTATTCACTGCTTTCGATCATGCTCTTCTGCATTTCGGCGAGCGCGCCAAGCATCTGCTTGATCCGCGCGTCTTCGCCGCCTGCCACGGGAACAGGGCGCGTTTCGTCTCGCATGTTGCCCTTGGCGGGAACGGCAGGTGCCATCACAGCCTTCGTGATCTCGGTATTGCTGCAAAGCGGGCACGCGAGAAGGCCACGCTCCTTCTGCGTCTCGTAGTCACTCGTGGAGCCAAACCACGCTTCGAAGACGTGGGCCTCACCGCATTTCAGGTCGAAGACGATCACGGCGCAGCGATGTCCCTACGGTGCTGCAGCACCGGGATGCGGCGGCGCACGTCGGCAATACGTTCAAGATCGATTTCGGCGAAGTGAAGCCCCGGCTCTTCGCCCGCATCGAGCAGGATGTCGCCCCAGGGATCGATCACCAGCGAGTGGCCGTAGGTGGAGCGTCCGTCCTCGTGCTCACCGGTTTGCCCGGCGGCGACCACGAACGAGGCCGTTTCAATGGCGCGGGCGCGCAGCAGCGTGTGCCAATGCGCGCGTCCCGTGGGGCGCGTGAACGCGGCCGGGAGCGCGATCACCTCGGCGCCTGCGCCGCTCAGCGCATCGAACAGGCGCGGGAAGCGTACGTCGTAGCAGATCGCCAGACCGAGCGTGCCGACGGGCGTTTCGGCGAGCGCGACGCCTGCGCCCGCCACAAAGCTAGCGGATTCGCGGTAATATTCGCCCGGAGCGGCCTCGACATCGAACAGGTGCATCTTGTCGTATCGCGCATGGATCTCGCCCTTGTCGTCGATCACGAGGCTGCGGTTGACCAAACGGTCCGCATGGCGCGCATCGCGTAGCGCGAGCGAGCCGAGCGCCACCCAAATGCCCGTTTTCTGGGCGGCCTCGCGCACGGCGGCGAGCGCCACATCCTCGTCCTCGCCGCGGGCATTGGCGAAGAGGCGCGCGGTGTTCCGGTCCAGCATGCCGGACATCTCGGGCGTGAACAGCATTGTCGCGCCGCCTGCTGCTGCGGCCTCAACATAGCCGGAGAGCACGGCGGCGTTGACGGCGGAGTCCGTGCCGGACGTCATCTGGGCGATGGCGATGCGTGTCGTCATGGGGCTCGATATGGCGCGTTCAGGCGGTTTGTGCCAGTAGCGGATCGAGCTTGCCATCGGCGTCGAGCTGCGCGAGGTCGTCCGATCCGCCGATATGCTGACCGCCGATGAAAATCTGAGGCACCGTGGTGCGGCCGTGCGCGCGCTGGATCATCTCGGCGCGGCGATCTCCGCACAAGGTAATGTCGATTTCCTCGAAGGCGGCGCCCTTCGCCTTCAAAAGCGACTTCGCGCGTGTGCAGTAGGGGCACAGGAATTTCGTATAAATTTCAATCTTGGACAAACTGCGATCCCTTTGGCTCTTTTCAGCCCTGTTCGACAGTATCATGGGTGACGCGGGCAAAAGTTACAATATCTATGCGCGCCGCCCCTGCGCGGCGGAGCGCGCGGGCGCAAGCCTCGGCTGTCGCGCCTGTCGTCATCACGTCGTCAACCAAAAGGACGTGGGCGCCCTTGATGTGCGTCGCCGCACGGACGCGGATCGCGCCCCTCACGTTTTCCGCGCGCTGGCGCCGCGACATGCCGCGGCTGATCGGTGTATCGCGCACGCGGGCAAGTGCGGTGGTCAGCACGCTGAGCCCGGTGCGGCGGGCCAGTGCGTGCGCTAGCAGCGCGGCTTGGTTGAAGCGGCGCAGACGCAGGCGGCGCGTGTGCAGCGGCACTGGCATCAGAAGGGGGCGATCGGCGAGCATCGGCGCGGCGGCGCGGGCCATCATGCCCGCCATGATGCGCGCCAGTCCGGTGCGGTCGCCGTGCTTCAACGCCAACACGAGTCCGGCGCTCGGTCCGTTATAAGCGAGCGCGGCGCGGGCGTGGTCGAACGGCGGCGGCGTTTCCATGCAGGCGCCGCAACGCGTATCGTCTCCCGTGCTATAGGGGAACGGCAGGCCGCAGCAGGCGCACATCGGTGCGGTGAGGAAGTTCAGCCGCGACCAGCACGGAACGCAGAAATTGCCGTCCTCGCTCACGATCGTTCGGCACGACGGGCAGCGCGGCGGCAGCAGCAGGTCCACGAAACCCGCGCCCGTTCGTTTCAGAAGCTGGAAAACGGCCCTCTCCATCGGCATGTCGTAGCAGCCCGCCATTGCGCTTGCAGCCTCCCTCCGACAAGAGGGGCTCTGCATGTCAAACCCCATCGAACCGTTCGACCGCACCGCCCGCCGCCGCGCCCGTGATCGTGCCGCAGCCGATTTCGCCCGCTTCGCGTTCCTGAAAGAGGCGCTCGCCGCCGATCTCGCCGAGCGGCTTTCGGAGCTCGGGCCGTCGTTCCCTCGCATTCTAGATCTCGGGTCGCACGACGGGCGCATTGCTGCCCTCCTGCCCGACAGCGAAATCGTTGCGGCCGACGCCGGGTTTCGGTTTGCAGAAATGGCGCATGGCGTGATGTGCGACGAGGACCGCCTGCCGTTCGCGGCCGGCAGTTTCGATGCGGTGCTGTCGGCGGCCAGTCTGCACGGCGTCAATGATCTACCCGGCGCGCTCGTGCAAATCCGGCACGCGCTGAAACCGGGCGGCGTGTTCCTTGCGTCGTTCGTCGGCGGCGCATCGCTTGCGGCGCTGCGCGCGCGCCTGCTCGCGGCCGAAATGACGCGCCACGACGGTGCCTCCCCGCGCTTTCTGCCGATGGTCGATCCGCGCGAAGCGCCCGGGCTGCTGCAGCGCGCGGGCTTTATCGAGCCGGTTGTCGATGTGCACCAGCAGACCGTGCGGTATCGCGGCGCCGCGTCCATGCTGGCCGATCTGCGGGGCATGGGGGAGAGCAACGTGCTTCACGCGCGGAGCCGCAAGCCCATTTCGCGCGCCGACGCTGCGGCGCTCTGCGCAGCGGCGGAAACAGAAGGGGAGGTCGATGGCCGGCACCCTGTCCCGCTTGAAATCGTCACAATGACCGGTCGGGCGCCGCCGCTTAGATAAGCGCTGCGAGCGTGCCGATCAGCGGCCGGTCGGCGGGCGGCATATCGATCGAGAACAGGTCGTTCACGCGCTCCCAGCGCAGGCGCTGGCCGTCGTGCCCGTGCGGAGTGCCCTGCCACTTGCGGCAGACATAGAGCATCAGCACGAGGTGGAAATGTTCGTAGGCGTGGCTGGCGAAGGTCGCCGGGGCAAGACACGAGGCTTCCGTCTCGATACCCAGCTCCTCACGCAGTTCACGAATGAGCGCCGCTTCGGGCGTTTCGCCCGTCTCCACCTTGCCGCCGGGGAACTCCCAGGTTCCGGCAAGATGCTTTCCGGCCGGGCGCTCGGCGAGCAGAACGCGACCGTCGCGGTCGATGAGCGCGGCGGCGACGACCATACGGATCGGCAATGGATTCATTTGGTTAACCCCGCGCTTAGTCCGGCTTGTGTGATTTTGTTAACGCCTGACGGCTAGAACGGAGCGGCATCGACAATGCAAGTCCTGAATCCGTGTTTGAACTGAAGGTAGCGGCTATGCCCGAATTCATCCGCAAACTGGTTCGCCAGTCCGAGGGCGCGACAGCGATCGAGTACGGCCTGATCGCGGCGCTGATTGCCGTCGGCGCCATCTCGGGTTTCAATTCTTTCGGTAACGGTCTCACCAACATGTGGGGCAAGATCGAGAACAATGTGAAGTCGAGTTCGTAGCCATGGCGGCGGACGGTTGGAAAAAACAAACAGGCCTTCGGGCCTGTTTTTTTTGACCCGAAACAATTGCTTCGAAAGTTAACGCATTTTCACCAGCCGCTTTAAGCAATTGGCAAGAGCAATGCGATAGTGATGCATTGCTGACCTCTTGGACGGGGACAGAGGAACTACCCGGTACGTACCGAACTGGTATAGGAGACAAGAAATGTCGTTTTTCCGTAAGCTTCGTAAGGAAGAGAAGGGCGCGACGGCCATTGAATACGGCCTGATTGCGGCTCTCATCGCGGTTGCGGCCATCGGCGCCATGGGTGCGCTGGGCAACGCCATCAGCCAGACGATGAACAACGCTGCGAGTGCGATGACCGACGCCTAAGCGTCGATCCCGCGCAAGCGAAACGATCAGGGCGTCGGGGAAACCCGGCGCCCTTTTCGTTTGTCAGCCGTAAACGACGATCTTCACCTTCTCGCCCGCACGCAGCGTCGGGTTCGCCTCGCGGTTGTTCATCACGAGGAAGCGTTCAAGCTTGTAGCTGTCGAACGCCATGCGCTGGGAAATCGACTGGGCGGTGTCGCCGGGCTTGACGGTCACCACCTGGATCACCCGTTTGCGCAGCGCTGCTGCCTGCGCGTCGGTCAGCTTGCGGAATGAGCGCGACGTGGTGTTAACCACGTTCGAGACGTTCACGTTCGACGGCGAGACAAAAATGAAGTGATAGCCGTTGCCGCCGTCGAAGCGGTAGGCGACGACGGTCACATCGCGATTGCCGTTTTGCGTGGCGACGCGCGCGGTTGCGGTCGCGGCGTCCATGCCGTTGATCGTCGTGCGCTGCACGCCGGTGTACCGCGCCTTGTTGTTGCCGAGCACGCCCTGGAACACGTTGGAAATATAGGAGTCGAGGCTGTCGCCGTCGCTGAGCTTGGCGCCGCTGAACTGAATCTGCGCCTGCCCGCCGGTCGCCGTCACTGCCGCGGCACCATTGCTCAGGTAGTAGCCCTGCGGCACCTCGAAGGCGATTTTGAGTACGGGGTGCGCAAACTTGTGCCCCTCAACGAAGCCCTGTGCCGGATCGTCGCCGTAAAGCATGCCGTTGACCGCCGCGTAATAATCGGGCGCATCCCGTTTCAGCTGGCCGGGCTTCACGCCCGTCGCCGCGGCCTTCTGAGAGGCACGCTTGACGCGCGCGGCGGTGAGCGGGTGGCTTCGCGCCCATGAAGGGATCTGCGCAGCCTCGTTCTGGCCGCGAATCCGCGTCTCCAGAGCCTCCTGATCGCCAAGCGACTGCAGAATGTCCGCCGCCGCATAGGGGTCGTAGCCCGCCGCCGTCATGTAGCGGATGCCGAGATCGTCGGATTGGTATTCCTGATCGCGCGAGTATTTCATCGTCCACACCTGCCCGAGCTGGCCGGCGAGCTGGCCGATCTGGCTGCTGCCGGTCAGCACGGTGGCGAGGATCGATACGAGCCCGCTGCCAAGCGCCGCATTCTGCCGCTTCTTGGAATGCTGGGCGTCGACATGGCCGACTTCGTGGCCGAGTACCGAGGCAAGCTCTGCCTCGCTGTTCATGATCGAAAGCAGACCGCGCGTCATGTAGACGTAGCAGCCGGGAATGGCGAAGGCGTTGACGACCGTGGTGTTGAGCAGCGTCACCGTGCATTCGTTTTCGGCCGACGCGATGTTGGAGCGAACGGCGACCTCCTTGCCGATGCGCTTCACCATCGCCGTGCCGGGGCCCTCATAGGCGCCGCCGAATTCGGCCAGGATTTCCGGGTGTGCCTGGGCCGCCTGCGCGCGTTCACTGGCGCTGATCTGGCGCGGCTTCTGAGCGCTCGCGCTCGTCCCCGGTCCGGTCACGCACGCACCGAGCACCATTGTGCTCAGCGCGATCCCCAAGGCCTGCTGCGCTTCTTTCCTCATAAGGTTCCTGTTCCTTAAAATGCCTGCCACCCGTTAAACCGGCGACATGCCTCGCCGGTTCCCGAGGATCGTTACGGCTGCGATGCCGCCCAGTCTCCAACGCTCGCGGCGACCTCGTTGGCCGCGTCGTTAAGCGCACGGGCGACGGCGGGCCCAGTCTCGGCATTAACCGGCCGCGTCGCCTCGAAGCTGCGGCTCGCAACATAGCCGGTTCCGGGTGCCGACAACATGGCATCGTAGCGAACACGCACCTGCGGCGCGCTGCGTACATCGAGCCCGAACTCGATCAGCCGGCCGGAAAGCCGGTGCGCGCCCGCGATATCGGCGTTGCGCTCGTCGATGACCGGTCGGCCCGTGCGTGCCTGAACGACCTCTCCCAGCAGGCGCTGGAACAGCACCACCGGCTGTTCCACCCAGCTGGCTTCGGGAAGATAGGCAATCTCGGTCGCCTGCGTGGTGACTGGAATGCGCAGCGTACGCAGTGCGCCCGGCGCGCTCGGGGTGGTCACGAGCAGCGGTTTGCCGGTCACAGGCTTAGGTTCACCCGTATCGGCGCGGATGGTGAGCAGCGAGTCCGGCGCTTCTCCGGCGCCGCCGATCTGCACCAGAGGCCCGCAGCCGGTGATCATCAGCGCCGCGAACAGGGCGATCGGTTTCATCGATTTTCTCCGTCGGGCTTGTATTCAGGCAGCTTGCGGCCGCCGACGAGGGCGCCCGCCGGGTCTTCATCGAGCTTGGCGGCGATGGCGCCGAGCGAACGCGACATCTCGCGCAGGTCGCCGACGAGGAGGTTCACCTCGGGCAGGGTGTGCGCATTAAACGCTTCGGCGCCGGTGCGCGCCGCGCGTGAGGTCGCCTCCAGCTCACCGAGTGCCGTTTCCGCGTGCTGCAGCGTCTTGCGGAGATCGGCGATGAGCGGCCTACCCTCCGAATCGACGAGCTTGCTCGTGCTTTCGGCAAGCAGGGCGAGCGCTGCGGCGGTCTTGCGGGTCTCCGCGATCGTGGCGCGAATTTCCGTCACCGCCTCTGCGATGTCGCCGTCGCGACTGGCGATGGCGGCGGTGATCGTGTTCGCGTTCTTGAGGATGCCGGCGATCGAATCCTGGTTCTGCGGGCTCAGCACCTCATTGAGGCGTGCGGTAAGCGTGCTTATGCGCTCCAGAAGCTGCGGCGCCGAATCCAGCAATTGGCCGAGCGCGCCCGGCTTGGTGGGGATCACCGGCGCTCCGTACGGTCCCGGTTCGTCGATAGGCGGCGCGCCCTTGATCGCGCCTTCCAGCTCGACGATCGAAACCCCCGTGAAACCCACGCTCGAAACCGTCGCAACCGTCCCCTGCAGGATCGGCACCCCCTCATCGATCTCGATGCGGACACGCACGAAATTCGGCGATTCCGGCATCAGCCGGATTTCCTGAACCGTGCCCACGGGCACGCCCGAATAGTTCACGGCGCTGCCGCGCGCGAGGCCGGAAACGGACCGGAAGAAGATGTCGTATTTCTGCCGGTCCGACGTATCGACGCGCGCGATCCAAAGGATGAACAGGAACGCGGTAATGAACAGCGCGATTGCGACGGCGCCGACGAGAACGTGGTTGCTTCTCGTTTCCAAAATCAACCCCCTGCTGCGGTGCTCGCAAGCGCGGCGCGCCCACGCGGTCCGCGGAAATACTCCTGAACCCACGGATGATCGAAAGCCAGAAGTTCGTCGATAGTTCCCACCGTCAGCACGCGCTTGTCTGCCAGCACGGCGACACGGTCGCAAATCGTGTGCAGCGTGTCGAGATCGTGCGTGATGAGAAACACGGTGAGGTCCAGCGCCTGGCGCAGCTGAAGAATCAGCTGGTCGAACGCCGCCGCACCGATCGGATCGAGGCCCGCTGTCGGCTCGTCGAGGAAAAGCAGGCGCGGGTCGAGCGCGAGCGCGCGGGCAAGGCCGGCGCGCTTCTTCATGCCGCCCGAAAGCTCGCTCGGGTGCTTGGGACCGGCATCGGGGGGCAGGCCGACCATCGCGATCTTGTAGGCCGCGATCTCGTCCATCAGCGCGTCTTCGATGTGATAGAACTCGCGCATCGGCACTTCGATGTTCTCGGCGACGGTGAGCGTGGAGAACAGCGCGCCGTTCTGAAACAGCACTCCGAACTGGCGGCGCAGCTCCAGCTCTTCAAGTTCGCCGAGGCCACTCACACGGCGCCCGAAAATCTCCACTTCGCCGGCGGTGTAGCGCTGCAGGCCGATGATCGATCGCATCAGCACGGTCTTCCCCGTGCCCGATCCGCCGACGATGCCGATGATCTCGCCGCGCCGGACCTCGAGGTCCAGGTTTTCGTGGATAACCTGGTCACCGAAGCTGTTGCGAAGCCCGGTCACGCGGATCACGGGGCCGCGGCGGTCGTCCTCCAGCGCCATCAGTTCCACCCGATCGCTGAAAAGAACACGGCGAAAAACGCGTCGAGTACGATGACGAGGAAGATCGCCTGCACGACCGCGGCGGTGGTCCGCAGCCCGACCTCTTCGGCGTTGCCGCGCACCTGCATCCCCTGGAAACATCCCGTCACGGCGATCACGAGCCCGAACACCGGCGCCTTGATCAGCCCGACCCAAACGTCGGTGAGCGGCACCACCTCCTGAATGCGCTGCACGAAGGTCGCCGGGGGAATACCCAGCGATGCCCATGTCAGCAGCATGCCGCCCAGAATGCCGAGCATTGATCCGTAGAATGCAAGCAAGGGCATGGCGAATACGGCGGCAAGCAGGCGCGGGATGACCAGTACCTCGATGGGCGGCATCCCGATCGTGCGCATCGCATCGACCTCTTCGGCCAGCTTCATCGAACCGATCTGTGCGGCGAAGGCGCTTCCCGAGCGGCCCGCGACCATGATCGCGGTCATCAGCACGCCGAGTTCGCGGAAGGTGATGCGACCGACGAGGTTGATGACGAACACATCAGCGCCAAACTGGCGGAGCTGCACCGCGCCCTGCTGCGCGACGACGATGCCGACAAGGAAACTCATCAGTCCGATGATGCCGAGCGAGGCGACGCCCACCGCCTCGAACTGGTTGATAAAGGCGCGCCAGCGGAAGGCCCGCCGCGCCGCGATCACCTTGCCGAGCGAAACGAGCGTGAGGCCAAGGAAGGCAAGGAAGCCGCCGAACGTGGTCGCCACGAAGGTGATCCACGCACCGAGCTTTTCCAGTGTGCGGATGAAGCCCGGCATCGGGTCCGGCCGGATCTTGGTGGGCTGGGTGTGCGAGCAGATCTGCTCGATCAGCTCTTCGGCCTTGTCGCTCGCGCCTGTCAGCTGGAAGGGGAGACCCGCCGCTTCGCGTGCCGTGCGCGTGCGGTAGAGCACCCAGGCGCCTGCCGTATCGATGCGTTCGATATCGGCGAGATCGATGGTGAGCGGCTCGGGATCGGCTTCGAGCGCCCGCAGGCGCCGCGAGATCGGGTCGATGAAGCGGATCGTCATGCGGCCCGAGAGGTGAACCGTCCGCCCTTCGTCCGTTTCACTCTCGCTGATCCGACCCTCTGCGGGGGCCTCCGCCTCAGCCATAATGCGCAAGTCTCAGGCCGGGCCGGTCCCAGCGTGTTTTTGCGATCCGGCCGGTGGTCGACAGCGTCACCCACGCATCCTGCATGTCCGCACCGCCGAAGCAGATGTTGGTGGGAAGCAGATCGGGAAATTCGCGCCAGGTCTGCGCGCCGGTCACGGGATCGACCGAGGTGATGCCGGGCTGGGCGACAAGTGTCGCCACACAGATGTTGCCATCCGCGTCGATCGCCAGCGAATCGAGCAGTGTATGCCCGCCGAAGGCGGTGACGACGCGTCCAGGCAGCGCTTCAAGCGCCGAGGGCGCGACTTCGCCGGGGCCGGTGATGTCGAAAGCAAGGACGGTCCGTTCCATGGTGAGTGCCGTATACACAGTCCGTCCGTCGGGCGAGAGGCCGACGCCGTTCATATTCGGGCCGTAAACCGCGCAGCGGATGCCGGAGCCGTCTGCCCTGGCATAATAGAGCCCGCCATGGTCGGTGGCGTGGTCGCGAATCTTGCCGAGGTCGGTGAACCAGAAACCGCCTGCCGTATCGAAGACGATGTCGTTCGGGCCGGACAGCGCTCGACCGTCGCAGGCGTCATAAAGTCGCTCGATCTTACCCGTTGAAAGGTCGATCCGCTCGATACGTCCGGTCGTGTAGTCGGCGGCGATGTGGCCGGGGATCATCAGCCCGTCCTGCAGCATCCACTCGAAGCCGCCGTTGTTGCACACGTAAAGCGCGCCGTCCGGCCCGATCGCGGCGCCGTTGGGCCCGCCGCCCGGCGCGGCGATCGTCTCGGTGCGGCCGTCCGGCAGCACGCGCGTGATGCGACCCGCCGCGATCTCCACGACGATCACGCTGCCGTCCTGCATCCACACCGGACCTTCGGGAAACTGCAGGCCTTCCGCGACGATTTCGAATGCGCTCATTCCGATCCGTCCTCCCGCTGCATCCTGTCCGCCAAAGCGCTTTCGATGCAAGGTCTTTGCGTCTGGCAGGCAATTGCGCTAGCTATGAAGTTCCTGATCTGTTCACGTTCGAAGGCGTGTCGCATGACCCCTGTTGCTCTTATTGTCGGCCTTGCGATGTTCGCCCTCGGCTGCGGCCTTGGCTGGCTGCTCTGGTCGCGAGACCGCGCCGCGCTGCGCAGCGAACGTGATTCGCTGCGCGCCGAGCGGGACGGGTTGATGGATGCAGCGGCGGGGCTTCGCACCGACAAGGCGCTAGCCGAACAGCGTGCGGCCGGGATCGAAGGGTTAAAGGCGGAGATCGCTGAACTCCGGAAAGACAGTGTTGCGCTTGCAGAACTGAAAAGCCGCGCCGATGAACGTGAGCGCGCGTTCGCCGAGCGCGAGGCGGACCTCAATCAGCGCTTCGATGCGCTGGCGAGCGCATCGCTCTCGAAGAGCCACGAGACGTTCGTGAAGCTTGCCGAGGAGACGCTAAAGCGCCACCGCGAGGCGGCCGGCGAAGGCCTCCAGAAGAACCGCGCCGAGATGGACAAGCTCATTCAGCCGATGCGCGACACGCTTGCGAAGTACGAGTTGAAACTTGGCCAGATCGAAGAGGCGCGGGCGACGGCTTACGGGGCCATCCACAACGCGATCGCCGAGGTGAAGCAGGGGCAGGAGCGGGTTTCGGGCGAGGCTGCGAAGCTCGTCAATGCGCTCCGCAGCGCCCCCAAGGCGCGCGGCCGCTGGGGCGAGCATCAGCTTCGCCGCGTGCTCGAAATGGCCGGACTGTCGCCGCACGTCGATTTCGCCGAGGAGGTTTCGGTGGAAACGGAAGAGGGGCGCCAGCGTCCCGATGCCGTTGTGCGCCTTCCGGGTGAACGCGTGCTGGTGATCGACGCCAAGTGCTCGCTGAACTCTTATCAGGACGCGCTCGACGCGCCGGACGAGGATGCACGGCGCGCGCATCTCCTCGCGCACGCAAGGAACCTGCGCGTCCATGTCGATGCCCTGGGCAAGAAGAGCTACGCGGAGCAGTTCGGCGACACGCTCGATTTCGTGATCATGTTCGTGCCCGGCGAGAACTTCCTCGCCGCCGCGCTGGAAGCGGATCAGGAACTGTTCGAAGCGGCGTTCCAGCGCCGCGTCCTCCTCGCCTCGCCGACCAATCTCATCGCCATCGCGCGGACGGTGGCGATGGTGTGGCAGCAGGAGCGGGCGAGCGCCGACGCGCGCGCAATCGCCGAACTCGGCAAGCAGCTCTACGACCGGCTGGCGACGATGGGGGAACATGTCGCCAAGGTCGGGCGGAATCTTGAAGCCGCGAATACGGCCTACAACAAAATGGTCGGCAGTCTCGAAAGCCAGGTCATGACCTCGGCGCATCGCCTCCGCGAACACGCCATCGCCGCACCGTCGAAAACCGTGGAGGATTTGCCGCGCGTGACCGGCGAGCCGCGACCGCTCACCAAGCTCGCGGCGGAGTGATCAGCGCCGCCGCTGGTTCAGCACTTCGTAGAGCATCACCGCGCAGCTGACCGCGACGTTCAGCGAATCGGCCTTGCCGCGCATGGGAATCTTCACCAGCACGTCGCAGGCATCTTCGTACTCCTGCGGCAGGCCGTGCTGCTCGTTGCCCATCAGAATAAAGGTCGGCGCGTCGTAGCGAACGTCCTGATAGTCGTGGTCCGTGCGCAGGCTGGTGCCGACGAGCATTCCCGGGCCCGCGCGCAACCATTCGAAGAACGCCGGGCCCGTCGTCTGCACGATCGGCTGCGTAAACAGCGCCCCCATCGAGGCGCGCACGGCTTCCACCGACCACGGATCGCAGCTCTGGTCGAGCAGGATCAACCCGCCCGCGCCCACCGCATCGTTCGTGCGCAGGATGGTGCCGAGATTGCCGGGGTCCTTCAATGACTGGCATACCGTCCAAAGGTCGGAGGACTTCCGGTCGAGGTCTTCCAGCCGCGTCTCGGGGATCGGAAACACCCCAACGAGCGCCTGCGGATTGTCTTTGCCGGTGATCTTGTGAAGGATCTCGCGCGGCACCTCGATCGCCTCGCCGCCCGCCGCCTCGCATTGCGCGATGAGCCGCCGAAGCAGCGCGTGCTCCGCGAGGTCCTCCGCAAACACCAGCGTTTCGGCGATCCGTCCCGCCTCCGCGGCCTCGGCGACAATACGCATGCCTTCCGCCATGAAGCGGTTCTCGATGCGGCGGAATTTCTTCTGTTCGAGCGACCGGATGCGTTTGATCGTCTCGTTGGAAAAGCTGGTGATGCGGCGGGGCATTATTCCTCGCCGAAGCGGTCCTCGACGAGGCGGACGAGCGCGGCGAGGGCAGCATCCGCATCGGCGCCGCTCGCGATGATCTCGATCTCGTCGCCGGGGCTCGCGGCCAGCATCATCAGGCCCATGATGGACGTGCCGGTGACGCTCTGGCCATCCTTTTCCACCACGACAGCTGCGGCAAACTCGGAGGTTAGCGTCACGAATTTGGCGCTGGCGCGCGCATGGAGACCGCGCTTGTTGCGAATGAGCACGCGCTGGCGGACGGCGAGCGCGTCGCCGACGGGAACGCCGTCAGTATCGTCGCTCAGGCGACTTCTCCCAGAATTTTCGATGCAACGGAGATGTATTTACGTCCCGCCTCCTGCGCTGCCACGACCGCTTCGGCGAGTTTCATCTCGCCGCGTACGCTGGCGAGGCGGATCAGCATCGGCAGGTTGACCCCCGCGATCACCTCCACATGGCCGCCCGAAAGCAGCGAAATCGCAAGGTTGGATGGCGTCCCCCCGAACATGTCGGTGAGGATAACGACGCCGCGCCCGGTGTCCACCGTCTTCACCGCGTTCGCGATGTCGGCGCGGCGCACCTCCATGTCGTCATCGGCGTCGATGCAGATTGAGGCGACGTTCTTCTGGGGGCCGACCACGTGCTCCATGGCCGCGACGAACTCAGCCGCAAGCCGCCCGTGCGTCACCAGCACAATACCGATCATGCGGGCAGTCTCTCTCCATGATCCGGGAGCGCGAAGCTTTCGGCCTCCACGCCCTCGCTGTGCCCGCTCATATCGCGGTGCACGATGTTCAACGTATAGCCGGCGGCCCTTATCGTTTCGGCAAGGCGTTCGGCAACAAAAACCGACCGGTGGCGTCCGCCGGTGCAGCCGATGGCGATGGTGAGATAGGCCTTCCCCTCGCGCCGATAGCTTGGGATCAGCGACAGGACGAGGCCGGAAATCCGTTCGAAAGCATCGACATACGCCGGATCGGCGGCAACATAGCGCCCCACGGCCTCGTCTTTTCCCGTGAGCGGTCGGAGGTTCGGCTGCCAGTGCGGATTTGCGAGGAATCGCATGTCGAACACCATGTCGGCATCGCGCGGCAGCCCGCGCGCGAATCCGAATGACATCACCGTGAGCGTCAGTTCGCCGCGCAGGTGGCGGGCAAACTTCTCGCGAATCGTGCGCCTGAGGTCGTGGACGCTGAAGTCGGTCGTATCGATCACGATATCCGCCCAGCGCCGGAGCGGAGCCATCACCTCGCGTTCCCGCGCGATGCCGTCTGCGGCGGGCCGGTCGAGCGCCAGCGGGTGCCGCCGGCGCGTTTCCGAAAAGCGCCGCACGAGCTCTCCGCCCGCACAATCGATGAATAGAACACGCGCATCAAAGCCACGCTCGCGCATCGACTTTATGTGGGAAACGACCGATTCGGCATCGAACGCGTGCGTGCGCGCGTCGATGCCCACCGCGAGCGGCCGGTCCGAATCGCTGCCGGTCTGCGTCTTGTCGTGCACCGCCAGCAGGCGCTTCAGCAGCGAGAGCGGCAGGTTGTCGACAACCTCGAAACCGTTGTCTTCCAGCGCTTTCAGCGCCGTCGAGCGCCCGGCGCCGGACATGCCGGTAACAAGCAACAAGGGTGCACGTGCGACGGGGTGATCGGCATTTGCCATTATGTCCCCTAATCTAGTGCCGTTGGACAACTGCTCAAGAGCAGTTCGACTTTCAGGGGTGCGCTGATTTCGCGCGGGTCGAGGAGTGCGAGCGATACGGCAGTCCCGCCGATCATGCGCGTGCGCCGTTCCGGCAGGCGTTCAGGCGGCAGATCGAGGTCGATCGCGAGTGCCACGGGCACGTCGCAAGTGAACGGCATCGCCACGATGCCAACTCCGCGCACCTCGATTCTGCCTTCGATCGTGGGCGGGGGCGATGCGCGCAAAACGCCGTCCTGCAGGCGGAGCTCGACCTGGTCGTCGGCGATGAGCACCGCGCCCCGGTCGATCAGCCGCAATGCGAGATCGGACTTGCCCGCGCCCGATGCGCCGGTCAGCAGCACTGCCTTGCCGCCGATGGAAACAGCGGTGGCGTGAATGCGCGTCATTGCGTGGCGGGCAGGCTGACGGTGAAGCGGGCGCCTTTCACCTCGCCGCGTTCGATGCGGTTTTCCGCCGCGATGGTGCCGTCGTGCGCCTCCACGATGGCCTTGGCGATTGCGAGCCCGAGGCCGGAATGCTTGCCGAACGCTTCGCCTTCGGGCCGCTCCGAATAGAAGCGCTCGAAGATGCGGTTGATGCCTTCGGCCGGCAGGCCGGGACCGTCGTCGTCGACGCGCATCAGCACGCGTTCGCCGGCGCGCGCCACCGTCACCTGCACAAGGCCGCCCGATGGCGAGAAGCTGATCGCATTGTCGATGAGGTTGCGGGCGACCTGCGCGAGGCGGCTGCCGTCCCCGTTCACCACTGCCGATCCGAACTGCGGCCGCGCGAACGCCAGAGTCACACCGGCGGTCGCAGGCTGCGTCTCGTAAATGCTCATCAAGGTCGCGAGCATGACGCCGAGGTCGATGCGCTCAAAGCGCACGCGGCTCAGTTCCGCGTCGAGGCGCGAGGCATCGGAAATGTCGGAAATCAGCCGGTCGATGCGCTGCACGTCGTCGCGCACGACAGTGAGCAGCCGCGCGGAAAGCTCGGGATCCTTCACGTTCCCCATCGCGTCCACGGCGGAGCGCAGCGAGGCGAGCGGATTCTTGATCTCGTGCGCGACATCGGCGGCGAAGGCTTCGGTCGCGTCGATGCGCGCCCGGAGCGCTGCGGTCATGTCCGAAAGCGTGCGGGAAAGCGCGCCGATCTCGTCGCGGCGCTTCTGGAAGCGCGGGATCGTCACCTCGCGTGCGCGGCCCAGTCGGACGCGCTGGGCGGCGATCGCAAGGCGGCGCAGCGGGCGCACGATCGTGCGCGCAAGGAAACTTGAAAGCAGCAGCGAGAGCAGCAGCACGCCCAGGAAGATCACGAACAGCGTCAGCCGCTCGTCGCGCACCCCGCGCGTCACGTCGCGCGCGTCGATCGTCATGTGGAGCACGCTGCCATCGGCAAGCGGGGCAGCGGCGGTGATGATGATGGTGCGGTCCGGCGCGAAGCGGATCGTGGTGTCCACCGTTTTCCGGGCCAGAGCCGCTTCCGCCTCGGGCCAGGCACGGCGCACGTCGGGGGTGGGCTCGGCGAAGCGGTCAAACTGCCGCGCCCCGACCGCGCCCTCGATCATGCGGTCCAGGAATCGCGCGACGTCCTTGCGCAGCGGCTCCGCGTCGGGGTCTCGAAGCGTGAACGTGGGGCCGGTAAGCGACCAGCTGTCGATCACGCGGGCGCCCTGCCGATCATAGATTCGCAGCCGCGCGGCGGTCGTCTTCCCAAAGTGCGCCAGTATGGGGTCCAGCCGATTGGGTGCCTGCAGCATCCGGTCGGAAATCGCTGCCGCCATCAGATTGGCGGCGACACCGGCCTCTTCGGCGCGGCGTTCGAGCATCCGCTCGCGAAAGCTGTCGAGGTAGATGATACCGCCCGCGAGCATCAGCACGGCGAACATGTTCACGGCGAGGATGCGCGCCGTCAGCGACCAGCCGCGCGACCACCGGAGCTGCGTGTCGTCGCGCGTGCCCTCGCTACTCTTCGTCAAAGCGGTAGCCGACGCCATACAGGGTCTCGATCGCCTCGAAGGTCGAATCGACCGCGCGAAACTTCTTTCTCAGCCGCTTGATGTGGCTGTCGATGGTGCGGTCATCGACGTAAACGTCGTCCTGATAGGCGGCGTCCATCAGCTGATCGCGCGATTTCACGAAGCCGGGTCGCATCGCCAGCGTTTCCAGGATCAGGAACTCGGTGACGGTGAGCTGCACCTCCTTGCCGTCCCACGTCACGCGGTGGCGGCCGGTATCCATCGAGAGACGCCCGCGCGTCAGGGTGCGTGCTTCCTCTTCCTCGGCGTTTTCCCCTGCCGCCTGGGCACGGTTCTGGGCACGGCGCAGCACGGCGCGAATGCGTTCGATCAGCAGGCGCTGGCTGAACGGCTTGCCGATATAATCGTCGGCGCCCATCGCTAGGCCCAGCGCCTCGTCGATCTCGGTGTCCTTGGAGGTAAGGAAAATCACCGGCAGGTTCGATTTCTCACGCAGCTTGAGCAGCAGCTCCATCCCGTCCATGCGCGGCATCTTGATGTCGAGCACGGCAAGGTCGGGTGGATTGTCTGTGAGTGCCTTCAGAGCGCTCGCCCCGTCCGAATAAACGCGGACGGTGTAGCCCTCGGCCTGCAGCGCGATCGAGACCGAGGTCAGGATGTTGCGGTCGTCGTCGACAAGGGCGATCGTTGCGGGCGCGGATGACATGGGACGCACCAGTAAACGAACGGGATTCGCGGCGCAAACCGGATCGCGTTTAACGCCAACTTTGCATTTTTTGACGTATCGCGCGCGAATCGTGTAGGGGCTCCCGCAAAAGCGCCCGCCCGAATCCTTGAGGAGTGATCATGACCGCGTCCCCGATTCCCGCCTTCACTCTTGATAAACAGGGGATTATCACCGGGGCGGAGCTTCACTGGAACCTGGGCACCGCCCCGCTCATCGAAAAGGCCGTTGAGCGACAGGAAGGCCTCCTCTCCGAACACGGCGCCTTCGTCGTGAAGACCGGCAAGCACACCGGCCGTTCCGCAAAGGACAAGTTCACGGTCGAGGACGCCACGACCCGGGACACGATCTGGTTCAACGGCGGCAACCAGAAGATGAGCCCGGAGCATTTCGCCGCGCTCAAGGCCGATTTCCTCGCCGCGCTCGGTGAGAAGAAGACGCTGTTCGTGCAGGACCTCTACGGTGGTTCGCAGCCGGAATATCGCGTCCGCGTGCGCGTCATCAACGAGCTCGCGTGGCACAATCTCTTCATCCGCACGCTGCTCGTGCGCCCGAACCCGGCGGACCTCCCCGGCTTCACGCCCGAGTTCACGATCATCGATCTGCCGACCTTCCGGGCCGATCCGGCGCGGCACGGCTGCCGCACCGAAACGGTGATCGCCGTCAATTTTACCGAAAAGCTGATCCTCATCGGCGGCACTGCTTATGCTGGCGAGATGAAGAAGTCGGTGTTCGGGCTTCTGAACTACATGCTCCCCGAGCAGGGCGTGATGCCCATGCACTGCAGCGCCAACATCGGCAGCGACGGATCGAGCGCGGTCTTCTTCGGGCTTTCGGGCACGGGAAAGACGACGCTTTCGGCCGACGCCTCCCGCACACTCATCGGCGACGACGAGCACGGCTGGTCGGACACGGCGGTCTTCAACTTCGAAGGCGGCTGCTACGCGAAGGTGATCAACCTCTCGGCCGAGGCCGAGCCGGAAATCTACGCGACGACGCGCCGTTTCGGCACGGTGCTTGAAAACGTCGTGATCGATCCGGTCACACGCAAGATCAACCTCGACGACAACAGCCTCGCCGAGAACAGCCGCGGCTCGTACCCGATCGATTTCATTCCGAACGCTTCT
Organism: Sphingosinicella microcystinivorans; assembly: GCF_003634215.1. Classification (GTDB taxonomy): domain Bacteria; phylum Pseudomonadota; class Alphaproteobacteria; order Sphingomonadales; family Sphingomonadaceae; genus Sphingosinicella; species Sphingosinicella microcystinivorans. The sequence continues at coordinate 139,927 of NZ_RBWX01000007.1, forward strand.
GAAAAGAACCTTGGGCCGGTGCCGAAGAATATCATCTTCCTCACCGCCGATGCCTACGGCGTGCTGCCGCCGATCGCGAAGCTCACGCCCGAGCAGGCGATGTACCACTTCCTGTCGGGCTACACCGCGCGCGTGGCGGGCACCGAGATCGGCGTCACCGAGCCGAGCGCGACTTTCTCCACCTGCTTCGGCGCGCCGTTCATGCCGCGCCACCCGAGCATCTACGGCAACCTTCTCAAGGAGCGGATCGCCAAGGGCGGTGTCGATTGCTGGCTGGTCAACACGGGCTGGACGGGCGGCGCCTACGGCACCGGTCACCGCATGCCGATCAAGGCGACGCGCGCGCTTTTGAACGCCGCGCTCGACGGCAGCCTCAAGGGTGCGAGCTTCGTGACCGATCCGTTCTTCGGCTTCCAGGTGCCGACCGCGGTGCCGGGTGTCGACAGCGCGATCCTCAACCCGCGCGAAACATGGGCGGACAAGGCTGCATATGATGCGCAAGCCCGCAAGCTGGTGGGGTTGTTCATCGACAATTTCGCCCAATTCGCGGATCACGTGGACGAAGGCGTTCGGCAGGCGGCCCCCAAGGCAGCCTGACACCGAACCCAGGACAAGCTCAAAAAAGCGCGTCGGTCCCCGTGGCCGGCGCGCTTTCCATTTTTGGAGGCGGATATGACCCTCAATGAGCCGCGACTGTTTGCGGACGACGCCGCCGTGCGCCGAATCGGCGAAGGCCTGCTCGCGCACACGCTGCCGCGCGACGCGTGGACGCACGAGGCGCATCTGGCGGCCTGCCTGTGGCTGGTCCGCGAGCGGCCGGACATCGAGCTGACGCGCGAACTGCCGGGCATCATCGCCGGCTACAACGTCGCCGTGGGCGGCGTGAACGACGACACGCAGGGCTATCATGAGACGATCACGCAGCTCTATGTCGCGGGCGTGCGCGTCTTCGCGGCCCGGCACGCGGCGCTTGGCCTTGCAGAGGCGGTGAATGCGCTGCTTGCCGCACCCGAGGGTCGGCGCGACTGGCCGCTCGGCTTCTACAGTCGGGACCGGCTGTTTTCAGCGGAGGCTCGGCGGAATTTCGTCACTCCCGATCTGGCGCCGCTGCCGACGGTCGCCTAACTAGACGTCATGGCCAGACAGACTCGCAAGGACGACTGGGGTTTTCCCCGCTGGCGCAGCTACGGCGGCGCGCGCGAGGCGGTGAATGTGCGTCTGTGCGACCGCCACGGGTGCACCTCGCCCGGCGACCGCCCCGCGCCCAAGTCTCCCAACAGCCCCGAACGCTGGTTCTTCTGCGAAGTCCACGCCGCCGAGTACAACAAGAACTGGAACTACTTCGAGGGGCTCACGAAGGAGGAGGCCGCGTCGCGCGAACAGGCCGAGCGCGGCGATACCGCGTTCGAACAGGCGCGCCACTGGCAGTGGACCGGCCCCGGCGACGGCAGCCGCACGCGCGGCGAGCTCGATGCCCTGCGCGCGCTCGAACTGGAGGACGATGCGGATTTCGAGGCGGTGAAGCGCGCCTACCGCAAGCTCGCCAAGCTGTATCACCCGGATCGCAACCAGAGCGACAAGGAGGCTGCGCGGCAGTTCCACGCTGTGCAGGCAGCCTATGAAGTGCTGCGCCGCGCCGAAGAGGGCAAGAGCTGGAAAGGCGAAGACTGAGCGCATGATCGGACCGAACTGGGCGGATTTCGCAGCCGAGTGGTGCGCGGCCTGGAATGCGCGCGATGTCGAGCGCGTGCTTGCGCATTTCCATGACGACGCTGTGTTCACATCGCCGCTCGCCGCGCAGCGGGTTCCGGAATCGGGCGGCACGGTGAGAGGCAAGGCCGCGCTTCGCGCCTATTGGACCGGCGGCGTGCGTGCCGTGCCTGATCTGCATTTCACGATCGAAGGCGTGTTCGGCGGCGTGGATATGGTGACGATCCTCTACCGCAACCAGGCCGGCATCCGCGTAGCCGAGACGCTTCGGTTCGACGGGGACAAGGTGCGCGAGGGCCATGCCGCTTACGAGACGGCGGTCTAGACCTGCTATTCCCGAACCAGCATCACGTTCATGTGCGCGGCGGCGACGGGCGCGGCCCGGTCTCCCTGCCACGCCTCGGCGCGCACGTTGGCGATGCGGCGGCCCATGCGGGTGACGATCGCGGCGGCGTATGTGGTCTCGCAGGCAGCGGCGCGGAGATAATCGACGGTGACGTTGATAGGTTTGACGCCCGGCGCGGTCTCCTCGCGGCCGAGGACATGGACGAGCTGCGCGATCGAGGCGATTTCGAGCAGCCCGGCGACGGTGCCGCCGTGCAGCCGGTTCGGCGCGCCGATCAGATCCTTGGAGAAGGGCATGATGATCACGATGCCGTCCGCATCGCGGCGGTAGCTGAGCCCGAGCGTGCGCGCATAGGGCAGCGAGGACAATGGGCCTTCGTCAGGCGCCCCCAGAAGCTCGCGGACCAGCGTGTCGAAGTTCATGACTTCGCGCCCGCCGTGAACATGTAGCTCGCCGTCATCAGCGCGACGGGATCGTCCGGGTCGCCATCGTGCGCAATGCCTTTCACGAAGGCGACGGCGCGTGTCAGCTTGGTCACTTCGGCACGGCCGATCACGGTCTTGCCGGGTTCTGCCGGGCGCAGATAGTCGATCCGAAGGTCGAGCGTCGCCTGCCGGACCATGCGCTTCGACTTCGCGACCACCGCCATGCCACCAACCGAATCCATGAGCGAGAAGATCGCGCCTGAGGCGATGATCCCGGGCACGCCGTCGTCGCCCGGATAGGCGACGAGATGTTCGGCGTAGGGCAGGGCGAGTTCCGCCCAATTGTCGCCGATCCCGTGGAAACCGATGCCGAGCGCTTTCACATGGGGCAGGAAGCGCAGGAAACTGTCGACGACGGGCTTCAGGATCGGGGTCATGCAGCGAGCCGCGCGGCGGTTTCGCGGATGAGCGCGATCATGTTGGGGATGCCCTGCGTGCGATTCGAGGAAAGATGCTTCGAAAGCGCGAACGGCGCGAGTTCGGCGGCGATGTCCATCGCCAGCACCTCGTCCGCCGTGCGGTCCTGCACCAGCGTCAGGATCAGCGCGACAATGCCCTTGGTGATCGCGGCGTCGCTGTCGGCAAGGAAGTGTAGGCGGCCCTTTTCGGCGATGGTCGGATACACCCAGACGCTCGCCGAGCAGCCGCGCACCTTGGTGGCGTCGGTCTTCAGCGCGTCCGGCATCGGCTCCAACGCCTTTCCGAGATCGATGAGCAGCCGGTAGCGGTCGTCGGGCTCGTCGAGGATCTCGAAATCGTCGCGGATGGTATCGAAGTCGGGCAGTGTCATTGCGGGCGAAGACTTGGGCGAGCCGCGATGCCGCGTCAAGCCGAAGGCGCGCGCGGGTCTTGAAAGCCGGCGTGCGGGCGCTCAACTAAAGCCAGCGGGCCGGGCCCCTCTGGCGGTCGTCATTTTTGACGATCTGCGATGTCGGACCGCATCGAGCCATCTCGATGCCGGTCGCCTTCGATTGGCATTCAGACAAGAGGAGAGACCAGGAAATGACGAACCCCGCTGCCGGAATGCCATGCCCCGTGTGCAAGGTGGCGCTCGTGATGAGCGAGCGTCAGGGTGTAGAGATCGATTATTGCCCGCAGTGCCGCGGTGTCTGGCTGGATCGCGGCGAGCTGGACAAGATTCTGGAGAGAAGCGCCCGGGACGCTGCACCATCTGAGGCGCCGCGCGTTTCCGTGCCCCGGCGGGACGATGATCGCTATGCGCGCGATCACAAACCCTATGGCTACGGCTATGGGAAAAAGCGGAAATCGTTCCTGGAAGAGCTGTTCGACTGAAGATCCGCGAGCGTCGCCGGCGTCAGTAGTCGACGCCGGCGGCGATCGCTTCGAGCTTGCGCACGCGTTCCTTGAGGTCGGCGACGTCGATCCGGCCCGATACGGGCGGACCTGCCGCGACGCGGCCGTTTCCGAGCTCCGCGCGCTTCAGTTCGAGCCAACCCTTCCAGCACCACGCGGCGATGCCGGCAATCATGCCGAGCCCCAATATGGCCCCGGCGGTAATGACGATCAGACTTTCAAATCCGGGCATGTCCGTCACTCCCTTCTTACCGATCGCGCCCAAGCGCGTCGATTTCGTCAGCCAGAAGGCGGCTGCGGTCGGTCGCCAGCCGTTCCAGCGTTGCAATGCGGTCTTTCAGGTCGCCGATCTCGCCGCGCAGGCGGTCGTTTTCAAGTTCGGCGTCAGGCCGTCCGCGGCCTTTCTGCTTCATGTACTGAAGCGCGATCTTGCCGAACACCACGATGGCGACGATCAGGACTACCATTTCGAACGGATGCATCGCTTGTCCCTTTCCCGTGTCTTGCCGCGTCTCAGTTCTTCGGGCCGCGAAGCTGTTCGATCTCGTTTTCCAGCCTGAACGAGCTGTCGGTCACAATGCGTTCCACGTTGGCGAGCCTGTCCTTCACGCTGCCGAGTTCGGCGCGAAGCTGAACATTTTCGTTGGTCAGAAGTGTAATGCGCTCCTGCGCCTCGGTCGAAACCTTGGGATGCACCGCCATGCCCCAGGCGTTTTCCAGCGGATAGCCGTGCTTGATGCGCATGAAGGTCGTGAACACCCAGCCCGCGATGCCGAGCGCACCGAGCGCGAAGCCGCCGCCGACAATCCAGGGGAGATAGGGGTAGATGAAGATGTCCATGATCCAGTCCCTTTTGTTCAGGCCCGCAGGGCCTCTATTTCATCGGCGAGCCGCGTAGAGCGGTCGATCGCGAGGCGTTCCAGTGTGGCCAGCCGTTCGCGCACATCCTCCATCTGGGTGATCAGCGCGGCGTTCTCGGCGGCAAGGCGACGGCTTTCGAGTTCACGTTCGAAGCTGTAGACCGGTGTTTCGGCGGAAGCTTCGGCGGGCTCGCTTGCCGCGCCGCGTCTGCTGCACACCTGCACCAGCCACATGCCGGCGGCTCCGGCGAGGAGACCGATCAGAAATCCGACTTCGGCAGGCATGGCTCACATTCCCCCTGTTTGGCCGTGCTAACGAAGGCCGTCGATCTCGTCGGAGAGCCTGCGCGACCTGTCCGTCGCGATGCGCTCCAGAACCGTGATCCGCTCTTCGAGCCTGGCGATCTGGCCCTTCATTTCCGCATTCTCGTTCGCCAGCAGTTCGGTCTTACGGCTCGCGGCGAGGCTCTCACCCGCGGTCTTGTTGGTCGTGCCCCAGAACTCGTTTTCGATCGGATAGCCGTGGCGGGCGCGGATCCAGGTACTGATCAGCCAGCCGCCCGTGCTGATGGCGATGATGGCGAGCACGAAGAACGGTGAACCCCAATCCATGGCGATGCTTCCCTTCGCTTGGGCTAGCGCAGGCTGTCGATCTCGTCGGCAAGCCGTGTGTTCTGCGACGTGTAGTGCCGCTCGACGTGGGCAAGGCGGCGGTCGATGTCGCGGAAGCTCGCATGAACGTCGCGGATCGAGCGGCTCGGCGCCACGCGGACCTTCTGCCAGAACTTCTGGTCGACGACGCTTTCGCCGTAAAATTCCGTGGGCTTGTCAGAGGCCATCAGGCCGATCACCAGATAGGCCACCGGCAGGATGCCTGCACCGAGGATGGTGCCGACCACTGCACCTACGCGCCACCACAGCACATCGATACCCGTGAAGTCCGCAAGGCCGGCACACACGCCCAGCCACTTCTTTTCGCGCTTATTGAGGTAGAATTTCGTGCGGCTGGACATTTGTGCCTCCCGTTTTCGGATCGTGTCAGGCGTCGTGAGTGCGCGGCTGGGCGAGCCAGGCGATGAGCAGGTAGATGATCGGCAGGATGCCGAAGCCGACGATGGTGCCGACGACGGCGCCAAGCCGCCACCAGAGCGCATCGGTCTTGGTCATCCTTGCAAATCCGGCACAGACGCCGAGGAAAATGGCGTTTCTCTTGTCGAGTGCGAAGCTCATTTCATCCTCCTGATTTCCGCGGTGCGCGTGTCTTCAAGGCGTTCGCCGACCGGGCTGCCGGCGGCGATGTGGCGCCAGTTGGGATTGTCGACCGACATGATGCGTTCGATCGTCTGCAGTCGATCCTCCAGGCGCATCGCGGCCTGGTGGAGATCGTCGAGCATACGCTCGTCCTCGATCGAAAGGCTGCGGTTCTGCTTGGATTTCATGCGGTAATGCAGGAACAGCCACGGCATACCGATGAAGATGGCAAGGATGGCGATAAGCGGAACGATAGCTTCGGCCATGGATCAGCCCTCCTGCTTCTGGGCCATGCGCGATTTCAGCGCGGCAAGCTCGGCCTCGACGGCGTCGTCGGTGCGCAGATCGGCGATCTGCATCTCCAGGCTGCGCGTCTCGCCGAGTGCGAGCGCGTCCACCTGGCCTTCGGCGTAGTCGACGCGGCGTTCCAGCACCTCGAAGCGCGAGAAGGCCTCGTCCACCTTCGGGCCGCGCAGCAGGCTGCGCATCCGCACCCGGTTGTTCGCCGTCTCAAGCCGCGACAGCAGCGCCGATTGGCGTGTGCGTGCCTCGCGAAGCTTGCTTTCCAGCTTCTGGATGTCGCCTTCGTAGTGCGAGAGTTGTTCGTCGAGCAGATCGACTTCGGCCTGCAGCTGGGCGCCGCTGCCGCTCATCTTCTGCTTTTCGAGCAGCGCCGCCTTGGCGAGATCCTCGCGGCCCTTGGACAGTGCCAGTTCAGCCTTCTCGGCCCACGTCGCCTGCGCCTGATCCAGTTTCAGGATCGTGCGGCGCATTTCCTTCTGGTCGGCGATGGTGCGGGCGGCGGAGGCGCGGACTTCCACGAGCGTCTCTTCCATCTCCATGATGATCATGCGGATCATCTTCGCCGGGTCTTCGGCGCGGTCGAGAAGGTCGGTGACGTTTGCGGCGATGATGTCGCGCGTCCTCGAGAAAATGCCCATCTGGTCTGAACTCCTGAAGTTGAAGGTGGCGGCCGGAGCGGGAGGGGACTGGGGGGATCCGCTCCGGCCGCTAGACGCTGCGGGCCGATCAGTAAACGATCGGAGCGCTCGTCGAAACCGGGATGATCTGGACCTGGGCAAGCTTGGCCGGGGTTTCGGCGCGGGCGGGACCCGCCGCGGCGAAGAGGAAGACCGAGCTGACCGCGACCGCACCGACGGTGCAGAAGAGGGTCCGGAACATGTTGCTGTTGGCCTGCGTAAGCATTGATGCCTCCTGTGTTTAACTGTTGCTTTCAAATCCGTTGCCCAATGTTCAGCAAGGGTCGTGCCAGTTTTTCTGGCACGCTGTGATTTGTGTATTTTCAATATGTTATACGTATTCTGCTTGGAAGTTGGCGAAATTTCCGTGTGTGCATATTGCAAAAAATTGGGATTTTTTGCTAAATATTGGCAATGAAGGACTCGGCGACTCTCGTTGGCCAATCGACCGAACTGCTCGATGCGATTGAGCGGGCGAGCCTTGCCGCCGCGCTGAACCGTTCTGTGCTCGTCATCGGCGAGCGCGGCACCGGCAAGGAGATGGTCGCGGAGCGCCTGCACCGCCTCAGTCCGCGCTGGGAGGAGCCGTTCATCGCAATGAACTGCGCGGCGATGTCAGAGAACCTCATCGATGCCGAGCTCTTCGGCTATGAGGCAGGGGCCTTTACCGGCGCGACCTCGGCGCGGCGCGGACGGTTTGAAGAGGCAGACGGCGGCACCTTGTTCCTCGACGAGGTGGGGACGCTCTCCTCCGCCGCGCAGGAGCGCCTGTTGCGCGTCGTCGAATATGGGGAGCTGACCCGGCTCGGTGCGAACCGGCCGCTCACCGTCGACGTCCGTATCGTCGGCGCCACCAACGAAGATTTGCCTGCGCTTGTCGAAAAGGGGCGCTTTCGGGCCGACCTGCTCGATCGCCTCTCCTTCGAAGTCATCACCCTGCCGCCGCTGCGTGCGCGCTCCGACGATATCATGGAACTGGCGAACCATTTTGCGCGGCGCATGTCCGTCGAGCTGGGCTGGCCGGACTTCCCCGGCTTCAGCCGCGAGGTGCGCCAGCAGCTGCGCGCCTACGCATGGCCGGGCAACGTCCGCGAGCTGAAGAACGTCGTGGAGCGCGCGCTCTACAGGTGGGGTGATCCCGCGACGCCCGTTGATGCCCTCCAGTTCGATCCGTTCGACTCCCCGTGGCGGCCGAAGCGGTCGATCGTGATGGCGGGGGTGGAGGCGGCAAAGGCGCCGCCGGCTGCACCGGCAGTTGCGGCTATCGCGGCGGCTGAGGAGCGCGCTGCGGTCAGCGACCTGCGCGCTGCCGTCGCGGAATACGAGCGGGACATTCTCGTCCGCACGCTCGAAAGCTGCCGCTATAACCAGCGTGCCGCCGCGGAGGCGCTCGCGGTCACTTACGATCAGCTCAGGCACTGCCTGCGCCGTCACGGCCTGCACCGCGCCGCTGCGGCATCCTGACCCACATCGATAGGGTTTTTGAACGCAACATCCGTCACGGCGCTGCGTTATCCCTCTGAACACCCACCCAAAACAAAGGAGCTATTCATGGCTATCGAACTCCCGCCGCTGCCGTTCGCGAAGGATGCGCTGGAGCCGCACATGTCCGCGCGCACGCTCGAATTTCACCACGGCAAGCATCACAAGGGTTATGTCGACAAGACGAACGCGGCGATTGCCGGAACGCCTTTGGAAAACGCCTCGCTGGAAGAGATCGTGAAGACGGCCAAGAGCAAAGGCGACGACGGTCTTTTCAACAACGCCGCTCAGGCCTGGAATCATACCTTCTTCTGGAACTCACTGTCGCCGAAGGCTGCCGGGCCCGAAGGTAAGCTCAAGGACATGATCGACTCGGCGTTCGGCGGCCTGTCGGAATTCAAAAAGGCCTTCAAGACCGAAGCGACCGGTCATTTCGGCAGCGGCTGGGCATGGCTCTGCCAGGAAGGCACCGACGGTCTGAAGATCATTTCGACTCACGATGCCGATTCCGCGCTCGTCCATAAGGGGCTTAACCCCCTCATCACGCTCGATGTTTGGGAACACGCTTATTATCTGGATTACCAGAATGCCCGGCCGGACTTCGTAGACGATTTCTTAACCAATACGATGAACTGGTCCTTTGCGGCGACCAATCTTCGTTGACGAAATGTTACGGCTAAAAGAAAATGAGAAATTAACCGACATTTCGTCGCCGTAATTACAATCACTTCGCCTGTCTTAACCATCAAAGTGTCGCACGGCACTTGATGTATTAGGTATTTGTTTAGAGTTGGCGCCCAAGAATCCCCTCAAATCCGCGATTTTGCGGTCACAACGAGGGGTCGTTGGGGTCAATGAACATTTATTCTGCTGGGCGTCTGCGCGGCCGAGGCCAGCCTGTGGCTTTCATCTCCGCGTTAATTCTTCTGTCGGCCTGTGGAGGCGGCAGCTCTGGCGGCACGCAAACCGATGCGGGGAGCCCTACGCCCCCGGCATCGGTGACGCCGTCCGATCCGTCTCCCACGCCGACGCCGACTCCCACGCCGACGCCGACTCCTACGCCGACTCCCACACCGACGCCGACTCCTACGCCGACGCCGACTCCCACACCGACTCCTACGCCCACACCAACGCCGACGCCTCCGCCGGCTGATCCGACAATGCCGTCGGGTCCGGTGAGCGTGTCCGTGGCCGGCACGCGTCTCTCCGCGGCGGCGATGGACACCATCACCACGCCGACCGGCACGTGGCCCGTCAGCGATCTCGGTCCTGTCAGCGGCGGCCGCGCTTATATGTTCGGCCTTGCAAGCCGCCCGACGTGGTGGAGCGTCTGCATTGTGCGCTATGCCGTGCCGGGCGACACCACGGTCGGCGAGCGCAGCTACGCGATCTCCGTCAGCGGCGTGGAAACGACGCTTTCCGTCCTTGGCGGCAGCATGAAGTGCATCGACAACGGCGAACCAATCGCGCCGTCGATGGACCGCATCCGCGCAGCGGTCACCGCGAAGCGCGTGATGCCTTATTCAAGCGCCGCCTTCGCCGGCTGGCCGAAGTCGCCGACGCTTGAAACCGAGCGCACGACCGAAAACAGGGCAGGATACGTCCCAGGCCGCATCTATGGCCGCTCCGGCATGAACAATGCGATCGCCTATGCGATCACCGGTGCGGGCGGCGAATACGGATCGTCCCGCGGCTTCATTTCGGGTGACGATGCCGTGATGATTGCGGCAGCGCTTGCGGGCAACACCACCGTCTTCAACGATGCGGCCGAACAGGCCCGTATCCAGACACTTTATGGCCTCAGCCTTCCCAACCTCGCGATCTGGTCGGAAAATCACAATCAGCTTCGGGATCCGCAGGTCCCGCTCGCTGGAGACCGGCCGTATGTGAACGAGGGTACGAGCACAAAGGCCGATCAGCTGGGCAATGAGGGCGAATGGTGTGCCCCCGATGATTACCCCTGGCTCAGCCAGATCGGCGCGACCGCAGGCTCATGCTACTCGCATACGCGCGACGAGGCGCATCTCTTCAACCATGGTTATGCCTACTGGCTGGCCACGGGCGACCCACGAGCAGCCGTTCTGCAGCAGGCCATCGCGGCCTTTGCGCTCGCCAGCGTCTATCAGGGGGCCTATTCGGACGGTCGCTATCGCACGCGTTTCAGCTACCAGCGGACGACGATGAACGTCTGGTCGGCGTTGTGGAAACTGCAGGACGTCGCGGAAAACGCCAGCAGCTCGAACGGCAATATCCTTTGGTCCAGGGCGCGCGCGCTTAAGATGGTCGGTGACGTCTTTGCCGACTGGAAGGCGCAGCTTGCCAAGATGGATGCGGGCACGAGTGTTTATGAGCGCTCGTCGTCCATTTTCCGCGGCATCGATCTCAACTCCGACAATGCCTATTCCAACTTCATGATCCAGCTTTACGGACCGGAGGCGGCCTACCTGTTCGCGTCGAAGGGTGAACCGGCCATGCTGAAGCGGATTGCCGAGAACATGGTCCTGCGCTTTGGAAAAATCGGCGGAACGCGCGGCGTTTATGGCAAGGGCTCGGGTTCGGGTTTCCTCGTTCTTGACGGCGGCACCATGCCCTACACCGATACCGAGAGCTTCGTTGCCTGGACGAACGACGGGAATGCGCTTCCTGCCGACAGCTTCGACGGCGCCGCGCTGCACACGGTGCAACGCGCCTACTGGTCGCTGAAGCTCGCGCAGGACGCTGTGAAACGTGGCTGGATGGATGCAGTCCCGGGCATTGACGACGCCATTGCCAGGATGGAAGCCGCGCGTTCGAAAACCGCACCCAACAAGGACACGAGCGCCTTGGCGTGGAAGCACGCGGCCGTCAGTTTCTAGACCGGATCGTTTCAGGCTGAACCAGCCTGCGGGTCTCGCAAACCCTTCTTCCCCCCGGGCACCTTGTCCTTTTCGGGACAAGGTGCCACCTTGCGGAATGTTTCGCTGTTGCCGTTTCCGTCTGCTCCCGCTCGCTCTTGCAGCTTTCTGCAGCCTGCAAGTTTCTGAAACAGCGAGGGCCGCGCCAGCCACTTTTGCCATTGATGGCCGGGCGGTACGACCCGTTCCGCTAGACGTCATCCAGACACCCAGCGGTGAATGGCCGGTCTTCGATCTCGGTCGGGTCGCTGAAGGCCGCGCCTACCTCTTCACGTACCGCGCGAAGCCGGACTGGTTTTCGCTGTGCATTGTCCGCGCGCCCGACGGCGACGGCAGTATCGACGATCGCCGCTATGACATGACGGCAGATGGACGGGCGATGCCGATTACGGTCCTGCCCGGATCAATGAAATGCGCAGACAACGGCGAACCGGTAAAGCCGACAATGGCGCGACTTGCGCAGGCGGTGCAGGAAAAGAGGGTTCTTCCCTTCTCGGCCACCGCCTTCTCTGGATTCCTTAAACCGCGCACGCGGAAAACACCGGAGGATATCTACCGCCCGGACCGGATCTATGGGCGCTCGTCTTCAAACAACGCCATTGGCACCGTCTCGGGGCAGGCGGGCGAGGCGGGTTCGTCGCGTGGATTCGTGTCTGGAACGGACGCACGCATGATTGCGGCGGCCCTGGATCGCGATGGTGGTACCTTTGAAGCCGCCGCAAAGCGCGCCCGCGTCGAAACGCTTTATGGTCTCAGCCTGCCCAATTTCGTGATCTGGTCCGAGCGGCATCATCAAATGCGCGATCCGCAGATACCGCTGCCGGGTGATCGTCCCTACGCCAATGAAGGCAGAATCTCCGGCGGCGATGGCTATGGCGACGAAGGAAAGTGGACTGCACCCGCGGATTACCCATGGCTCGCCGAGATCAAGGCAGAGGCGGGGAAGACCTATAGCCATCGCCGGGACGAGGCGCATCTCTTCAACCACGGCTATGCCTATTGGCTGGCCACGGGCGATCCGCGCGCTGCGATCCTGCAGCAGGCGATCATGGCGTATGCACTGGCCAGCAACTACCAGCGCAGCGCTGGCCGTTATCGACCGCGTTTTGCTTATCAGCGCACTACGCTCAATCAGTTTTCCGCCATGTGGAAGCTGCGCGACATTGCAGCGAACGTCCGCACCGAGCGGGGCAATATTTTCTGGCCGCAGGTGCGCGCGCGCAAGATGAACGCAGACATGTGGGCCGGGTGGAAGGCTGATCTTGCGCGTCTTGATGTATCGCCCAATCCGCAGAACCGTTCAGTCTCGATATTCCGCGGTATCGATGGCAATGACGACAATGCCTATTCGAACTTCATGATACAGATTTATGGCCCCGAGGCGGCCTATCTCTGGGCTTCGGCCGGAGAGCCGGCACTGCTGTCGCGCATTACGGAAAATTTTCTGCTTCGGTTCGGGGCGATCGGCGGTGCCCGAGGGGTTTACGGTGCCGGGTCTGGAAGCGGCTTTCCTATCCTCGTCAAGGGCCAGATGCCGTACCGTGATCGAGCTTCGTTTATAGAATGGGTGAATTCGACCAGCCAGCACCCAACAGACAGTTTCGACGGCGCAAGTCCTCATACTGTTCTTCGCGGATACTGGGTGCTTCGCTTTGCACGCGATGCAAGTGATCGCGGCTGGCTTCGGCCCTTCGACGGGCTGGACGACGCCATCGTCAAGACGGAACGAGCAAGCCGTGCAACGAAAGTATGGCGCTATCCAGGTATTCTAAGCTGGAAACATGCCGCAGTTGCCTTTGAAAGGGACAAGCGGGCGCAGCCGTGAATACGTCATTGCAATCCAACCAGCACCTCAACGCCCTCACGAGCCTTAGAGGCCTCGCAGCGTGGTGGGTGGTTTTATATCACACCAGGTCCGTTCTGGAGCCCCATGTCCTGACACCGGTGATGTCTTTTTTCCGGAATGGCGATCTCGCGGTCGACATGTTTTTTGTTTTGTCCGGCTTTGTCATGTATCTTAATTATTCCGAGAAGATTGGGAAATCGTTCTCTTCGATATCGGATTTTCTATACAAGAGATTTGCGCGAATATATCCGCTTCATATTTTTTTACTTATATTGTTTTTAATTTATTTTTCCGCATTTTCCATATTTTCTGGAGATTTTCCGGAAAAAGAAACGTATTCGTATTTCATTCAATCCGTGTTTCTTGTGCAAAACTGGGGGTTTTCGAACGGCCTGCAATGGAATGTCCCGGCCTGGTCGATATCGACGGAATTTTTCGCCTACCTCTGTTTTCCGGCTTTGGGATTTTTCGTGAAGGTCCGCGAGTGGCCAACATGGCTCCTCGGGGGTGTTTTGGTCCTCATCGCGTTCGGGCTACACCTGTATTTTCAGGTGCTCGGCTTGAATTTCGCGGGGGGTATCGAGCAGACCGGCCTTCTGCGCTGTGTGTCCCAATTCCTTATGGGAATGATCCTGTGCGTCATCTACCTTCGCGATGAGCGCGCGAGTGCGCTCAAGATCGCGGCTCTGCTTGCCATCGCGGCCCTCTTCATAACAATAAGGGCTTTGGATACGCAGGCACCCGTCATCCCCCTGATCTGGGTGACCTTGATCCTGGGATTCGCCCTGTGGCGCCGCGCCAACCCGCTGGCATATCGACCGCTCGTGTGGCTCGGGGATATTTCCTACGCAACCTACCTCTGCCACTACCTCGGTTTCATCGCCTTCAAGCATGTGTTCGTGAAGGCAGACGAGGTGACGCCGCTATGGCTCGTGATGGGATTCTATCTGGGCCTGCTCATCGCATCGCACCTTTTATTTCGCTACATCGAGAAGCCCGCGCAGCGCTGGCTGCTGAGGCGGCGAACACGGCTTCAGCCTGTGCGCGTATGACCGGTAACGTGACAGGCGCTGGTCAGGCGTCTGTTTCCTGATCCTTACCGTGCTTCATCAGGATCGGCGCCTGTGAAGCGGCGAAGATCATCGAGATCACGAGCACGCCCCAAACCTTGAAGGCGACCCACTGGTCGAAGGTCAGGTAGGCGCGCAAGCCTTCGTTCAGGATCGCCATGGCGAGAAAGAAGAACGCCCAGTTGCGCGTCAGTTTCTTCCAGCCGTGGTCGTCCATTTCGGGAAAGCCGCTTTCCATCACGAGCTTCAGCAGCGGCCGGCCGGTGACGAGCCCGAAGAACAGGATCGCGGCGAACATCGCGTAGATGATTGTCGTCTTGATCTGGAAGAAGCGTTCGTCGTGCAGGTAGATTGTCAGGCCGCCGAACACGGCGACGATGATGCCGGTGAACCACTGCATAGGTCCGACGCGGCCCGTCTTCAGCTTGGAAACGATCATCGCGATGGCGGTTGCGATCATGAACGCGCCGGTCGCCCACATCGCCTGGTTGACGTCGTCGCCCGGCGCAAGGCTGTTCACCGCGAAGAACACGAGCAGCGGCCCGAAATCGAGCGCCATGCGCAGGCCCGAACCTTTGGTCTTGTCTTCCGCCATTACGCGTCCTTCTTCGCGCCCATACCCGCAAGCGCGCGGGCGAACTCCGCCGGATCGAACGGGCGCAGGTCGTCGATCTGTTCCCCTACGCCGATCGCGTGAACGGGGAGTTTAGAACGGTCCGCCGCCGCGACGAGAACGCCGCCGCGCGCGGTGCCGTCGAGCTTCGTCATCACAAGGCCCGTGACCCCCGCGACCTCTCGGAACACGTCGATCTGATTGAGCGCGTTCTGGCCCGTGGTCGCGTCGAGTACGAGCACGACGTCGTGCGGTGCGGATTCCATCTGGCGCTTCAGCACGCGTTTGATCTTGGCGAGCTCGTCCATCAGCCCGGCCTTGTTCTGCAGGCGCCCGGCTGTGTCGATGATCAGCACGTCCGCACCCGCCGCGCGCGCCTTCGTCAGCGCTTCGAACGAAAGTGCGGCAGCGTCGCCGCCGACCTTGCCGGAAACGACGGGGATGTTGAGCCGCCCGCCCCAGATCGAAAGCTGTTCGATGGCCGCGGCGCGGAACGTATCGCCCGCCGCCAGCATCACCGAATAGTCCTGCTCCTGAAACAGATGCGCGAGCTTGGCGATGGTCGTGGTTTTGCCCGATCCGTTGACGCCGACGACAAGGATCACGTGCGGGCGCGGAAACGCCGTCACTTCGATGGGGTGAGCAACCTTCGTCAGCACCGCTTCCACTTCGGCGGCGACGACCGTTTTCACTTCGTCGTCGCTCACCTGCCGGTCGAATTTGTCGGCAGCGAGTTTCGCGGTGATGCGCGCGGCGGTGGCGGGGCCGAGATCGGACGCGATCAGCGCCTCCTCGATCTCCTCCAGCATCGCATCGTCAAGCGGGCGCTTCGAAACAAGCCCCGCGAGATTCTCGCCGAGCTTGCCGGAGGTACGCTGAAGCCCGGCGCGGAGCCGCGCGAGCCAGCCTTTGGGTTCTGCCTGTTCTTCGCTCACGCCGGGGTCGCTAGCAGCCTCGACGCTTCCGCGCCAGTGACGCATGCGCGCACGATGCTGCCGGGCGCGACGGACCGATCGAGCGCGGCGGGGGTGAAATCGGCGGCGTGGCCGGTGCGCCCGTCTTTTTCCACGAGCATGTCGATGGCGTGGCCCTGTTGCGCGGCGAGGTGGGCGGCGAGCCTCCGGGCGGCGGCTTCGCGCATCCGGGCCGCGCGTGCCTTGCGGATGGGAACGGCAAGCTGGGGCATCCGCGCGGCGGGCGTGCCGGCGCGCGCTGAGTAGGGGAAGATGTGGCCGAACACGATGTCGCAGTCGTCGATCAGGCGCAGCGAGTTTTCGAACATGTCGTCGGTTTCGGTCGGGAAACCGGCGATGATGTCCGCGCCGATGGCGATCTCCGGCCGCCTCGTCTTTACCGCCTCCACGAAGCGCACGGCATCGGCCCGTGTGTGGCGGCGCTTCATGCGTTTCAGGATCATGTCGTCGCCCGATTGCAGCGACAGGTGCAGGTGCGGCATCACGCGCGTCTCGCCCGTGATCGCTTCGACGAGCGCGGGGTCGGCCTCGATCGAGTCGATCGAGGAGAGGCGCAGGCGGCGCAATGTCGGAACGTGGGTCAGAATGCGCTGCACGAGGCTGCCGAGCGTTGGGCTGCCCGGAAGATCGGGGCCGTAGGAGGTAAGGTCGACTCCGGTCAGCACCACCTCCTGCGCGCCAGCGTCCATCAGCCTTTTGATGCGGTCGATGACAAGGCCCGCAGGCACGCTGCGCGAATTGCCGCGCGCGTAGGGGATGATGCAGAAGGTGCAGCGGTGGTCGCAGCCGTTCTGGACCTCCACGAAGGCGCGGGTGTTGGCGGCGAAGCCGTCGATCAAGTGCGGCGCCGTCTCGCGCACCGCCATGATGTCGCCGACGCGGACGCGCTCGCCCCCGAGCAGCGTGGCGGCGTCCAGCTTCTCAGCATTGCCGACGACGCGGGAGACTTCGGGCATTGCCGCAAAGCCCGCCGCGTCCACCTGCGCCGCGCAGCCGGTGACGATGACGCGTGCTTCCGGGCGCTCGCGCTTCAGCCGCCGGATCGTCTGCCGCGCCTGTCGCACCGCTTCGCCGGTGACGGCGCAGCTGTTGATGACGATGGTGTCAGCGTCTCCGGCGGTGGCGAGGTGCTGCCGGATGATCTCGCCCTCGTAGATGTTGAGGCGGCAACCGAGATTGATGACCTGATGGTCGCTCAAGCGTAGGCCTCGAGGTCGATCTCGCCGGTGAAAGCGGTCGTCGCCGGGCCGGTCATGACGATATGGTTGTCGTCCCGCCATGCGATCGAAAGGTCGCCGCCGGGCAGCGTCACCGTCACGTCGCGATCAACAAGGCCGCGCCGCATCGCCGCGATCGCGGTGGCGCACGCCCCGGTGCCGCAGGCGCGCGTCAGCCCGACGCCGCGTTCCCACACCCGCAGGCGGATGTGTTCGCGCGAGACGATGCTTGCAACGTTCACATTGATGCGCGCGGGGAACAGCGGGTCATGTTCGATGATCGGCCCCAGCCGCTCCAGGTCCACCGAATCAGTGTCGGGCACGAAGAACACGACGTGCGGGTTGCCCACGTTCACCGCGACCGGGCTTTCCAGCGTTTCCCAGCCGACCGGCATGTGCAGCGTGTCCATCGCGTAGGCGAGCGGGATCTCATCCCACCCAAAGCGTGGCGTGCCCATGTCGATGCTGGCGCCTTCTGCCGTCGCCGTGCCCTCGATGAGGCCGCCAGCCGTCTCGATCAGGGCATTCGCGCCGATCACCTGCGCCACGCAGCGGGATGCGTTGCCGCACGCCTCGACCTCGCTCCCATCGGCGTTCCAGATCCGCATCCACGCGTCGGCGCGGTCGGATCGCTCGATAACGATCAGCTGATCGCAGCCGATCCCCGTATGCCGGTCGGCGATGGCGCGCACCTGCTGCGCCGTCAGCGACAGCGGCTCCACGCGCGCATCGAACACGACGAAGTCGTTGCCGAGGCCGTGCATCTTGAGAAACGGACGGGTCATCGCGCCGCATTTAGGGATTGCACGCGCCCAAGTCCATGCACGCGCCCATCGGATTGCCTGCGCGGCAGCGTTCGCGGTAGACAGGGTTCAATGAATAGTCGCACCCTCCTGCTGTCTTCACTCGTGCTGCTGGCTGCCTGCAAGGCGCCGCCGGCGCCGCCGTCTCCGCCCGGAGAAGACAGTTTCCCCTCCGTCGAGCGGCCTGTCGCCGAGATCGTCAGCGCGCAGTTTTCAGACGAGGAAAGCCGTGAGCAGGCGGGGGAGGCGCGCCGTGTAATGGATCTGATGGGCATCGCCCCGGGCTCGATCGTCGCTGACATCGGCGCCGGGCGCGGCTATTATACGGTTAACCTTTCGCGCCGGGTGGGCGATAAAGGCCGGGTCTACGCGGAGGATATTTTCGACAACACCGTGAACGACCTGCGTGGCCGCGTTCATGCCGCCGGGTTCGCAAACGTGTCTGTGGTGCTGGGCACGCCCGGCGATCCTAAGCTGCCGGCGACAAGTCTCGATCGTGTGCTCCTCGTGCACATGTACCACGAGATCGAGAACCCGTATGAGCTGCTCTGGAATCTGCGGACAAGCCTGAAGCCGGATGCGCTTGTCGGTATTGTCGATGCCGACCGACCGACGCGCAACCATGGTACGCCGCCTTGGCTGGTCGACTGTGAAGTGCAGGCGATCGGCTTTGAACGGCAGGCGCTGCACGAGCTGGATGGCAAGTCGTATCTGGCGGTCTACGCGGCGACGAAGCCGCGTCCCCGGCCCATCGACATTCAACCTTGCCGATCGGCGCCGTAGAGACCCGTAGGCCTCCACGGCGCCGCTGGCTGCATTAGAAGTGGAACACGACCGCCGCTGTCGGGCGGATGCTCTGGAACTCATCGAACGTGTCGACCGCCAGGCGCAGGCGCACGCCGCTCTCGCCGGTGACGCCGCCGAGGCCGATGTCCTTCGGGCCGACCTCGATGCCGAACCCGTAAAGCTCGTTGCGGTCATCGCCGATGTCGGTGTTGACCCACTGATAACCCGCACGGCCGAAGATCATGCCGCTTTCGCCGATGCGCAGGCCAAGATGGCCGGTGACACCGTATTCCCAATCGATGTCGCCGAAACCCTTGGCGATGTTGCCCTCGGCGCCGACGACAAACATGCCGAGCGGCACGTTTACGCCCGCAAAGCCGGTCAGGAGGCCGCCCTTGGCGCTGCCCTGCGTCTGCAGCAGGCCCTTGTTGCCGGTGTCGAAATCGTGCCAGCCGCCACCGATGCCTACATAGGGTTCGATGCCGAAAGCTTTGCTGCCATCGGGAGCTTCCTGCGCGTTCGCGGCGGCAAACGGGAGGGTGGCAGCGGCGAGCGCTGCAATCATAATGGCTTTCATGGAGATTTTCCTCTTACGCTGAGGCCCATGGGAGAAACCCATGGCCTGGGCTGAACATCTCGCCGGTCAAATTGCCCACTCGAACCGGCGACCCCCGCATAACCAGCGGCTGTGGGTTCGGGTTGCATGGGAGAGGACGAAACGTGTCCGCGGTGTTGCAGGTCAGCCACATCAGCGCCTGCGGCATTGACATTGAGGGTGCCTCCGCCTAGGGGAGCCACGCTTTTTCTTGAAAAGCGCGAGTACGAGACGCGTCTACGGATGCACGCCGGTCAGCGAAGGTTCGCCCACCGGCGTATTTTGCGTTGGAGCGTTTCGCATAAGGGATTGTGATGTTCGAAAGTCTTTCAGAGCGTCTTGGCGGTGTCTTCGATCGTCTTCGCGGTCGCGGTGCGCTGACCGAGGCGGACGTGCGCGCAGCGATGCGCGAGGTCCGCGTCGCGCTTCTGGAAGCCGACGTTGCGCTGCCCGTTGCCAAGAGCTTCATCGACAAGGTCACTGAGCGCGCCATTGGCGCCGAGGTCACCCGTTCGGTCACGCCCGGCCAGCAGGTCGTCAAGATCGTCCACGACGAGCTCGCGATGATGCTCGGCGGCGACGCCGAAGGGCTCGAACTGGATGTCACGCCGCCCGCCATCATCATGATGGTCGGCCTCCAGGGTTCGGGCAAGACGACGACGACCGCGAAGATCGCGAAGCGTCTGAAGGAAAAGGACCGCAAGAAGGTCCTGATGGCCTCGCTCGACGTCAATCGCCCGGCCGCGCAGGAACAGCTCCGCGTGCTTGGCGAGCAGACCGAGGTGGCGACGCTGCCGGTGATCGCAGGGCAGCAGCCGGTCGATATCGCCCGCCGCGCACTTCAGGCCGCGAAGCTGCAGGGCTTCGACGTGCTGATGCTCGACACGGCGGGTCGCCTGCACGTCGATGCGGCGCTGATGGCGGAAATGCAGAGCGTTGCCGCCGTGGCGGTTCCGCAGGAAATCCTGCTGGTGGTCGACTCGCTGACGGGTCAGGACGCCGTGAACGTCGCCGAGAATTTCTCGAAACAGGTTGATCTCACCGGCGTCGTGCTGACCCGCATGGATGGCGACGCGCGCGGCGGTGCGGCGCTTTCGATGCGGCACGTCACCGGCAAGCCGATCAAGTTCGTCGGCGTCGGCGAAAAGCTCGATGCGCTCGATGCGTTCGATCCGCAGCGTGTCGCGGGCCGTATCCTGGGCATGGGCGACGTCGTCAGCCTTGTCGAGAAGGCGGCGGCGACGATCGAGCAGGAAGACGCCGAGCGCATGGCGGCGAAGCTCGCCAAGGGTCAGTTCGACATGAACGACCTGCGCTCGCAGCTTCAGCAGATGCAGAAGATGGGCGGCATGGCGGGCCTGATCGGGATGCTGCCCGGCATGGGCAAGCTCGCCGCGCAGGCCGAGAAGGCGGGCGCCGACGACAAGCTGCTCGGCCGGATGGAGGCGGTGATCCTCTCCATGACGCCGAAGGAGCGCGGCAAGCCCGAGATTTTGAACGCGAAGCGCAAGATCCGCATCGCGAACGGCGCGGGGACGACGGTGCAGGAGGTGAACAAGCTCCTGAAGATGCACCAGGAAATGTCCACCGCGATGAAGAAGATCCGGAAGATGGGCGGCATGAAGGGGCTCGCCGGTCTCATGGGGAAAATGGGCGGGGGCATTCCCGGCCTTGGTGGTCTCGGAGGATTGGGCGGAGGCGGGATGCCGCAGCTGCCGCCCGGCTTCGACAAGTTCAAGCGTTAGAGTTCAGTTCAAGCAAGGAAACGAAGAAAATGGCTATTTCCATCCGTCTCGCCCGCGGCGGCGCCAAGAAGCGCCCCGTTTACCGCATCGTCGTCGCCGACTCGCGCAATCCGCGCGACGGCAAGTATCTGGAGCGCCTCGGCACCTACAACCCGCTGCTGCCGAAGGATTCGGGCGAGCGCGTGAAGCTCGACACCGAGCGCGCTGCGCACTGGCTGAAGGTCGGCGCGCAGCCGTCTGACCGCGTTGCCCGCTTCCTCGATGCCGCCGGCCTCATGAAGCGCACGGCGAAGAACAACCCGAAGAAGGCTGAACCGGGCGAGAAGGCCAAGGAGCGCGCCGAAGAGCGTGCCGCGAAGGCAGCCGAAGCCGAAGCCGCCGCGAACGCACCTGCCGAGGAAGAAGCCGCTGCCGAAGCTCCGGCTGAAGAAGCTGCCGCTGAAGCGGTTGCCGAAGAAACGCCGGCGGCCGACGAGACGGCTGCGTAACTTATGTCTGAACGCCGCGTCACGCTTGCCGCCGTCACCGGTGCGCATGGCGTGACCGGCGAGGTGCGGCTGAAAATCTTCGCTGATGATCTTGGCCGCTACCAGCGCTTCAACGATGGCGCACTGACGCTGAAATCGCTGCGCATCATTCCAAAAGGCGCGATCGCGCGTTTTGTCGAGGTTGGGGACCGGAATGCCGCCGAGGCGTTGCGCGGTACGGCGCTGACGGTTCCCCGCTCGGAATTGCCGCCGCTTGAGGCGGGCGAATATTATCATTTCGATCTGATCGGCCTTCCCGCCGAAGCCGATGACGGAACCGCTCTCGGCCATGTCGTTGCCGTGGAAAACTTCGGCGCGGGCGACGTGCTGGAGATCGAACGGTCGGGCGGTAAACGCTTCATGGTGCCAATGAATGCCGATGCCGTTCCCGCGTGGGATGATCTGCGGCTGGTGGTCAACGCGGCTTTCGTCGAATAATCCGAAGCTTCGATCTTTTCGAAGGGGGAATCATGCGCCGTATTTCTGCTGTCGCGCTCGCCGTACTCTTGGCTTCTCCATTTTCAGGCGCCGCGCGTGCCGACGTTGCGGCCGCCGCAGCCCTTCCTGCACCGCTTGCCGCCGAGATCGACGCGGCCTTTGTCGCCTATCGCGAACGCACGCCGGTTCCGGGGCTCGCTTATGCTGTCGTGAAGGACGGCAAGATCGTTCACCAGGGCATGTGGGGCGTGCAGACGGTCGGCGGCAAGAAGCCGGTAACCGCGGACACGCATTTCCGCATCGCCTCGATGAGCAAGGCGTTCACGGCGCTCGCAATCCTGTCGCTGCGCGATGCGGGCAAGCTTTCGCTCGATGATCTCGCTGAAAAACACGTGCCCGAGATGCGGGGCTGGACCTATCCGACCTCGGACGCACCGCGCATCCGCGTGCGCGATCTTCTCCAGCATGTCGCGGGGTTCGTCACGGACGATCCGTGGGGCGATCGTCAGCAGGTGCTGAGCGAGGACGATTTCACGCGTATGATCGCGGCGGGCGTGCCGTGGAGCCGTGCGGGGCAGATGCAGCACGAGTATTCGAACTTCGGCTATGCCCTGCTGGGGCGCATCATCAAGAACGTTTCGGGTATGCCCTATCAGGCCTACATCCGGCAGACGATCCTCACGCCGCTCGGCATGATGAACACGGGCTACGAGATCGCCGATGTGCCGAAGGATCGCCTTGCTGTCGGCTACCGCTGGGAAAACGAGCGGTGGGTGGAAGAGCCGTCGATGCGCGACGGCACGTTCGGTGCCATGGGCGGTATCAACACCACTGTGAACGACTATGCGAAGTGGGTGTCGTTCCTGCTGTCCGCGTGGCCGCCGCGAGACGGGGCCGAAACGGGTCCGGTGCGCCGCGCCACCGTGCGTGAGATGGCGCAGGGTCTCAACTTTGTGCGGATCATGCCGCGCCCCGGTGCGCCTGCCGACGACAAGTGCGTTCACGCCGTCGCCTATGGCATGGGCCTGCGCGCCTCGCCGGACTGCGATCTCGGTCTCACCCTGGCGCATGGCGGGGGTTATCCGGGCTATGGCAGCTTCATCGTGCTCGCACCGGAAATGGGGGCGGCGGCGTTCGGCTTTGCGAACCGCACCTATCAGGCGCCTGCGGTTCCCGTGTGGCAGTCGCTTTGGGCGATGGCGCGCGCGGGTGCGATCCGCTCCGCCGAAACGCCGTTGAGCGACGAGGTGGCAACGATGCACGAGGCGGCGCACGCCGCCTATGCCGCCGGTACGCTGGCGCCGCTCGAAGGGCGGCTCGCAATGAACTTCCCGCTTGATCGCTCCGCCGAAAACTGGGCGCGCGAGTTCATGCGGCTGAAGACGCTGACGGGCACATGCACAGAAGTCGAATCGCTGCACGCCACTGGCGCCCTGTCGGCGACGTTCCGCTGGACATGCGAGAAGGGTGTGCTCAGTGGGCAGCTTCTGCTCGCGCCGACGCTGACGCCGATGCTTCAGGCTCTGCGATTCGTGCCGCCGCAGCCGTGACCTTCGCCGCCACCGTCCTCACGCTCTACCCGGAAATGTTTCCGGGGCCGCTTGGGCACAGCCTTGCGGGCCGCGCGCTCGGTGAGGGACTGTGGTCGCTGGAAACGGTGCAGATTCGGGACTTCGCGACGGACAAGCACCGCTCCGTCGATGATACGCCTGCGGGCGGCGGGGCGGGTATGGTGATGCGTGCGGATGTACTTTCCCGCGCGGTCGACGACGTTCTGGCGCGACGCCCCGAGGTCCCGCTGCTCGCCATGACACCGCGCGGCGTACCGCTTTCGCAGGCGCGTGTCAGGTCGCTGGCGGCGGGGCCTGGCGTTTCCATCCTCTGCGGACGCTTCGAAGGTGTCGACGAGCGGTTGTTCGAAGCGCGGCCCATCGAGCAGGTCTCGATTGGCGACTACGTGCTCTCGGGCGGAGAAATGGCGGCTTTGACGCTGCTTGATGCTTGCATTCGGCTCGTTCCCGGCGTAATGGGCGCCGCTTCGAGCGGAACCGAGGAAAGCTTCGAAAGCGGCCTCCTCGAATATCCGCAATATACCCGGCCCAATGATTGGGAAGGGCGCACGATCCCCGAAGTGCTGCGATCGGGGGATCATGCGCGGATCGGGGCCTGGCGTCAAAGCCGGGCGGAGACCGATACACGGCTAAGGCGGCCGGACCTATGGGAGCGCCATGGTGGCGCTCGGGTCGGTGAGCCCTCTGGCGCGCGGCGTGAGAACAAGGACGAATGAGATGAACCTCATCCAGCAGCTCGAAGCCGAGCAGATTGAAAAGCTTGCCGCCGGCAAGACCATTCCGGAATTCCGCCCGGGCGACACGCTCCGCATCGGTGTGCGCGTCGTTGAAGGCGAGCGCACCCGCATTCAGAACTTCGAAGGCGTTTGCATCGCGCGCTCGAACAAGGGCGTCAGCTCCAACTTCACCGTTCGCAAGGTGAGCTTCGGCGAGGGCGTCGAGCGCGTCTTCCCGCTCTATTCGCCGAACGTCGATTCGATCGAAGTCGTGCGCCGCGGCGCTGTCCGCCGCGCGAAGCTCTATTACCTGCGTGGTCGCAGCGGCAAGTCGGCCCGCATTGCCGAGCGCCGCGATACGCGCGACAGCGCCGCGTAAGCGCAGCTTCGCTGAGCTCTGAAAAGGCCGTGCCGCATTTGTCGGCGCGGCCTTTTTCGTTGTGCGGACAAAACTGTTTTGCGCTGCGGTGCGTTGGTTGTTTGTGGGATAGCGCCTTGAGGGCCGCTGATGGACGCCAGGCAACTACGGGACGTGCGCATGACCGAGAACAAATCCGAAAAGCTCTCGTTTTCGGCCGCATGGGCGATGGCCGTGGGCGGAATGATCGGCGGGGGCATATTTTCGGTTCTGGGCGTCGTCATCGCCGAAGCGGGCAGGCTTGCCTGGCTCAGTTTCGTTTTCGGCGGCACAATCGCCCTTGCGACCGGCTGGTCCTACAGCCGCCTTACGGTCAGTGGCGGCCGAGCAGGCGGCATCTATCAATTCCTGCGGCAGCGCGGTCGAAACGGGGCTGCCGCGGCAATCGCCTGGGTGCTCATCCTTGGCTACGTGCTGACCGTTTCCGTGTACGCGCACACGTTCGGTGCCTATATTTCGCACGCCTTCGGCTGGTCCGCGATCATTGGCCATGGCCTCGGGATTGCAGCAATTCTCACCATCACCGGCGTTAACCTGCTGGGGGTGGGCGAGAGCTCCTTGACCGAAATCATTCTTGTTGGAGGAAAGCTTCTCGTTCTCGGCGCATTGGCGATCGCCGGTTTGATGCACTGGTCGCCACCGGCACTTTCGCCAAGCGGTGAACACGTCGGGCTTACGGGCGCCGTTATCGGTGCTGCGCTTGTTTTTATGGCGTACGAGGGATTTCAGCTGCTCGTTTATGATTACGAGGTGATGGAAAACCCGCAGCGCACGCTGCCTACCGCGATGATGAGCGCGATCGTCGCGGTCATCCTGATTTATATTTCCGTTGCGCTCGGCGCTGCGATGCTTGTGGGCGCGGACAGGATCGTTGCTGACAAGGAGGTGGCGCTGGCAGCAGCCGGGAGCGCGGCCTTCGGTGAAATCGGCCTGGTTGTCGTTACGATTGCCGCAGCCTTTTCAACGGGCTCGGCGATTCTGGCGACGATTTTCGGCACGGCGCGCCTTGCGCATCGGGTCGCCGCGGAGCGTGACTTGCCGGGCTTTTTTGGGCGCACCAACAGCGAAGGCGTTCCGGTGGGGGCCACGCTTCTTATTGCGACTGCCGCCTGCCTGCTGGTGTGGGTCGGCAGCCTTGGCGAGTTGGTTGAAGGCGCAAGCCTGGTGTTTCTCCTGACCTTTGCGGGGGTGAACCTGCTCGCTTGGCGAGGCGCGGTCGTGCATCCGGTGGTTGGCCTTGTCGGAAGCCTGGGGGCGCTCAGCGCGGCCATTCTCCTCGGATGGCGGATGCTGTCCACGGCGCCTTTGGAGCTCGCTATGATCGGCGCGGTCCTCTCCGTTGCGGCAGCCTTCGGTTTTTGGCGCCGCCGCACTTAAAGGGGCGGCTGGCTTGGACTTGCGCGGGACCAGCCTATCTCGTACTTCCGCGCGCATGGCACAGAATCCGCGCTCGCTTTACGAAAAGATCTGGAACGCTCACGTCGTTGCGGAACGTTCTGACGGCACTTCGCTGATCTTCATCGATCGCCATCTCATTCACGAGGTGACCACGCCCCAGGCGTTCGAAGGTCTTCGCAATGCGGGCCGGCGTCTCCGGCGCCCTGACCTCACGCTGGCGGTGCCGGATCACAATGTGCCGACAAACCATCGGTTCGAGCCGATTACCGATCCGGAAAGTGCGGCGCAGCTTGCCGCGCTCACACAGAACTGCGCGGACTTCGGCGTCGAACTCATTGAGATGAACGATGCGCGGCAGGGCATCGTTCACGTCATTGGGCCAGAGCAGGGCTTCACGCTGCCGGGCACCACTGTTGTTTGCGGCGACAGCCACACGGCGACGCACGGCGCGTTCGGCGCGCTGGCCTTCGGTATCGGCACGTCGGAGATCGAGCACGTATTCGCCACGCAGACGCTGCTGCTGCGCCGGGCGAAGACCATGGAGGTTCGCGTCGAGGGCAGTCTCGGCCATGGCGTGACGCCGAAAGACGTGACGCTCGCCGTGATCGGCGAGACCGGCACGGGCGGCGGCACCGGCCATGTCATCGAGTATCGCGGCCCGGTGATCGAGGCGATGTCGATCGAAGGCCGCATGACCGTGTGCAACATGGCCATCGAAGGCGGCGCGCGGGCGGGCCTGATCGCGCCGGACGAGAAAACGTTCGCTTACTTCAAGGACCGGCCGCGCAGCCCGAAGGGTGCCGACTGGGAAAGGGCGGTCGCATATTGGCGTACGCTTGTCACCGATCCTGGCGCGCGCTTCGATAAGACCGTCGTGATCGACGGCACGAAGATCGCGCCGCTCGTCACGTGGGGCACCAGTCCGGAAGACGTTGTGCAGATCACCGGCGTCGTTCCGGAGCCGGCGAGCTTCGCCGACCCAACCAAGCGAGATGCTGCGTTGAAGAGCCTCGACTACATGGGCTTGACGCCGGGTATGCGGCTTGAAGACGTTGAGGTGCAGAACATCTTCATCGGCAGCTGCACCAACAGCCGCATTGAAGATCTCCGCGCCGCTGCGGCGGTTGCGAAGGGGCGGCATGTCGCGGCGCATGTGAAGCAGGCGCTTGTGGTGCCGGGCTCGGGCCTCGTGAAGCGGCAGGCGGAGGCCGAGGGTCTCGATCGTATCTTTATCGAGGCGGGCTTTGACTGGCGCGAGCCGGGCTGCTCCATGTGCCTCGGCATGAACCCGGACAAGGTGCCTGCGGGCGAGCGCTGCGCCTCCACCTCCAACCGCAACTTTGTCGGGCGGCAGGGGCCGGGCGCGCGGACGCACCTGATGTCGCCGGCGATGGCCGCCGCGGCCGCGGTCACGGGCCGCCTCACAGATGTGCGCCAGCTGATGGGAGCCGCCTGATGGATGCGTTCAAAACCCTGACGGGCATCGCCGTGCCGTTTGGCGCGAAGAACGTCGATACGGACGTCATCATCCCGGCGCGCTTCCTGAAGACGATTCAGCGCTCAGGGCTTGGCAAGGGTGCCTTCGCGGTGATCCGTGAGAACCCGGACAACATTTTCGACCAGCCGCGCCACAAGGGCGCGCCGCTGCTGATCGCGGGCGACAACTTCGGCTGCGGGTCCAGCCGTGAACATGCGCCTTGGGCGCTCACCGATATGGGCTTCCGCGCCGTGATCGCGCCGTCGTTCGCGGACATCTTCTCGGGCAACGCCTTCAAGAACGGCATGTTGCTCGTGGCGCTGCCGCAGGACCAGATCGACCGGCTGATGGAAGTCGCCAAGACCGACGAGATCACCGTCGACCTCGAAAACCAGGTGGTGACGACGCCCTATCAGGACCGCTTCACCTTCGAGATCGATCCGTTCCGCAAGCACTGCCTGCTGAACGGCCTCGACGAGATCGGCCTGACGCAGGCGATGGACAAGGACATCGCGGCGTTCGAGGCGAAGCTCGACGCCGAGCAGCCGTGGATCGCAGGTGCTGCGAAGGCTGCCTAATACCGTCTAACACCCCGAAAAAGGATCAAGCCCAATGACGAAATCCCTGCTGCTGCTTCCTGGCGACGGTATCGGCCCGGAGGTGATCGGGGAGGTCAAGCGGCTGATCGCGGCGCTCGCGCTCGATATCGCGGTTGAGGAAGCGCTCTTCGGCGGCGCGTCCATCGACGCGACGGGGCTTCCGATCACGGACGAGACAGTGGCACGCGCGCTTGCCGTCGATGCGGTGCTGATGGGCGCCGTGGGTGGTCCGAAATGGGCGGACCAGGCCTTTGGCAAGCGCCCGGAGGCGGGGCTCCTTCGCCTGCGCGCTGACATGGGCGTTTACGCCAACCTGCGCCCGGCGCGCTGCTTTTCGGCGCTCGCCGATGCGTCTAACCTGAAGCGCGAGTTCGTGGAGGGGCTCGACATCCTGTTCGTTCGTGAGCTGGTCGGCGGCGTTTATTTCGGCACGCCGCGCGGCATCGAGGACATTGGCGGCGGTGAACGGCGCGGCATCAACACACAGGTCTACACCTCCTCTGAAATCCGCCGCGTGGCGCGCACGGCGTTCGAGCTTGCGCGGCAGCGCTCGAACCGGGTCTGCTCCGCCGAAAAATCGAACGTGATGGAAGCGGGACTCCTCTGGAAGGAGGAAGTGACCGCGCTGCACAAAGCCGAGTATGCAGACGTGGAGCTGTCGCACATGCTTGCCGACAATATGGCGATGCAGCTCGTGAAGAACCCGAAGCAGTTCGACGTGATCCTCACCGATAATCTTTTCGGCGACATTCTGTCCGACGAGGCCGCGATGCTCACCGGTTCGCTCGGTATGCTCCCGTCCGCTGCGATCAGCGAGGCTGGAAAGCCGGCCCTCTATGAGCCGATTCACGGCTCGGCGCCGGATATCGCGGGCCTGGGCGTTGCGAACCCCTGCGCGGCGGTCCTCAGCTTCGCGATGGCGCTGCGCTTCAGCCTTGGCGACGCCGCTGCGGCGGACCGCGTCGAGGCGGCGGTCGACAAGGCGCTGACCGCCGGCGCGCGCACGCCCGACATCGGCGGCACGCTTTCGACAGAGGGTATGGGCGCGGCGATCATCGCAGCGCTATAAGGGGCGCATGACACCGCCCGACGATCTTCCCGAACCGCCGCGTCCGCCCTGGCGCATTGCACTCGACCGGATCGTCGCGCAGTTTCTCACCGGGCTGCTGTTCCTGCTGCCGTTCATCCTGACACTGATGATCCTCGACTGGCTGGTGCGGCAGGTCGCGGGGTTGTTCGGCGAGGAGACGCTGCTCGGATCGGCGCTGACGAGCGGCGGCGCATTCATTTTCGGTGACGGCACGGTCGGCTTCTGGCTGCTGCTGATCTTCGTGGTCGCCGGCATCTGGGGTGTCGGCTTCGCGTTCGGCGACCGTGCGAGGCGGAGCATCGACCGGCGGCTGGACGCCATCATCGGCCGGATTCCAGTGCTGCGCGATGTCTACCGCCCGGTTTCCAAGCTCGTTCGGATGCTCGGCACCAAAAACGAGAGCGACCTTGCCGCAATGCGTGTCATTGCCTGCCGCTTCGGGGATCGGGGTGCGGACGTGTTGGCGCTGCTGGCGTCGCCCGACGTCTTGAGGGTGGGCGGCGAAGAGCGGATGCTTGTGTATCTGCCATCGGCGCCGCTGCCGATGACGGGCGGGCTCGTTCTGGTGCCGCCGTCCTCGATCATCGAGGTGACGGGCGTTACCGTCGATGAGCTTCTGAAATGCTATATTTCGCTCGGCATGCTCTCGCCCGACGCGCTGAAGGGTGATGCTCCGGCATTGCTCCCAAACTAGCAGAACGGCCTTGCAAGCCGCGTCCGGGGGGCGCAGAAGGCCGCGCGGCACACGGACAGGCGGGACAGGCATATGGGTTATAAAGTTGCTGTTGTGGGCGCGACGGGGAACGTCGGCCGCGAGATGCTGAATATCCTTGCCGAGCGTGAGTTTCCGATCGACGAGATCGCCGCCCTCGCCAGTTCGCGCTCCACGGGCGACATGATCCCCTTCGGCGAGACGGACCGCGAACTGAAGGTCCGCAACGTCGAGCATTTCGATTTCACCGGATGGGACATGGCGCTGTTCGCGGCGGGCTCTGGGCCCACGAAGATCTACGCTCCGAAGGCCGCGGACGCCGGCTGCGTCGTGATCGACAACTCGTCGCTCTACCGCATGGAGCCGGATGTCCCGCTCATCGTGCCGGAGGTGAATCCCGACGCGATCGACGGCTACAAGAAGCGCAATATCATCGCGAATCCGAACTGCTCGACCGCGCAGATGGTTGTGGCGCTGAAGCCTCTCCATGACCTCGCGACGATCAAGCGCGTCGTCGTTTCGACCTACCAGTCTGTGTCGGGCGCAGGCAAGGAAGGCATGGACGAGCTTTTCGAGCAGACCCGTGCGATCTTTGTGGGTGACCCCAAGGAAACCCGGAAGTTCACCAAGCAGATCGCGTTCAACGTTATTCCGCACATCGACGTTTTCCTGGAGGACGGCTCCACCAAGGAAGAATGGAAGATGGTTGCCGAGACGCACAAGATCCTCGATCCCGCCATCGGCGTGACCGCCACCTGCGTGCGCGTGCCGGTGTTCGTCGGGCATTCGGAAGCGATCAACATCGAGTTCGAAAACCCGATTTCGGCTGAAGAAGCGCAGGACGTGCTGCGCACGGCACCGGGCATCATGCTCGTCGACAAGCGCGAGGACGGCGGTTACGTGACGCCGATCGAATGCGTCGGCGAATATGCGACCTTTGTAAGCCGCGTCCGCAAGGACCCGACGGTCGCGCACGGCATCAGCCTCTGGTGCGTCAGCGACAATCTCCGCAAGGGCGCAGCGCTGAACGCCGTGCAGATCGCCGAACTGCTCGGCCGCCGGCATCTGCGTAAGGCGTAAGCTTTCAGCGACCGGTGCCGGGCGCAGTTTGCTGCCGTTTCAGGAGCAGCACCAGCGGGATCGAGAGAAGCGTCACGATCATCAGCAGGTAAAAATCGTTGATGTAGCCGATCATCGTCGCCTGCCGCGTGATCTCTGCGTCGATCATCGAATACAGGCTGGCGCCCGTGCCGCCCGCGCCTTCGATCATCCGTAAATCGAGCGGCGCCAGCGAGGTATCGGTGATGTTGCCCACCATGAGTTCATGGCCCGTCTGCACGCTGCGCGCCAATTGCGCCGTGACAATCGAAATGCCCACTGAAGCGCCGATATTGCGCATCAGATACAGCAGGCTCGCGGCATCGGTGCGGTAACGCGGCGACAGCGTTGCGAACGCGGCGAGGTTGATCGACGAGAAGATGAAGCCGAGGCCGAGGCCCTGCAGCACGCCGCTCCAGACCACGGGATGCCAGTCCATATCGAGCGACCAGCGCGTCATCCACCAGAGCGAGGCTGCCGCGAGCGCCATGCCGCCGCCGATCAGAAAGCGCGGATCGATGCGCCCTGCAAGCTGGCTCGCGATCGCCAGGCTGATGACGACACCAATACCCCTGGGGGCGAGCATCAGCCCCGTATCGAGAACGGGATAGCCGTAGACGGCCTGCAGCATCGGCGGCAGCAGCGCCATCGTTGCCATCAGGATCACGCCGACGTTGATCATGAAGACAAGGCCGATGAGGAGGTTGCGGTCCTTCAGCATCTCGCGCTCGAACATCGGTCGCCGTCCCATGACCATATGGACGAGGAAAAGCCAGATGCCGACAATCGCGACGCCGAGTTCCAATCGGATTTCCCAGGATTGCAGCCAGTCTTCCTGCTGGCCGCGATCGAGCATCAATTGCAGAGCGGCAAGGCCGATGGCCAGCATCGAGAAACCGAACAGGTCGAAAGCGCGACGGCGCACCGGGCGCGACGGTAGCAACGCGATCAGGATTGCGAGCGTCGCCACGCCGATGGGCACGTTGATGTAAAAGATCCAGCGCCAGTTGTAGTTGTCGGTGAGCCAGCCGCCGACAATCGGCCCCAGGATGGGGCCGACCATGATCCCCATGCCCCACAGCGCCATGGCCTTGGGATGCTGCTCGCGCGGGGTGATATCAAGCATCACGGTTTGCGACAGCGGCCCCACGAACGCGGCGGATACGCCCTGCAGGACGCGGAACACCACCATTTCCGGAAGATTGACCGCAATGCCGCAGAGCATCGAGGTGATGATGAACCCCGCGACGGAGACGATAAACAGCCTGCGCGATCCGACACGATCGGAGAGCCAGCCGGTGAGCGGCATCGCGATGGCAGTGGCCAGGATATAGCTTGTCAGCACCCACGACACGCTGTCGAAGGTCGCACCGAGCGAGGCCTGCATGTGGGGAAGCGCGACGTTGGCGATCGTCGAATCGAGCACCTGCATGACCATCGCCATCATGATGCCGACGATGAGCAGAGGCTTGTTGCTGACCTCGACGACCGGCTGGCCGTGCGCTGCTGCCGCACTCGCGGACATCAGTTTACGGCGGTTTTGGAACGCACGTCGACGCTCACCTCGGCGCTGAGGCCTGCGATGAGCGGGCGGTCGCTTTTTGCATCGATCGCGATGCGCACGGGCACGCGCTGGGTCACCTTAACCCAGTTGCCGTTGGCGTTCTGCGCGGGGAGCAGAGCAAATTCGCTGCCCGTGCCGGCGCCGATGCTTTCGACGTGGCCGGAGAGCGCCCGACCGTAAGCGTCGATGGTGATCGTCGCCTTCTGGCCGGTGTGCATTTTGCGAAGCTGGGTTTCCTTGAAATTCGCTTCCACCCACGAATGCCCATCTGCCACGAGGCTGAGCGTCGGAAGTCCTGCGGGCAGCATCGCGCCGACCTGCAGACGGTCGGTCTGGCTGACGATACCACTTGCCGGCGCGCGAATTTCCGTACGCGACAGGTTGAGCATGGCTTCCTCACGGGCGGCGAGCGCGGCTTCGACTGCGGCGGGGCGGTTGGAGGCGGCGGCGCCGCTGCCGAGTGCGACGCGGGCCTTGCGGGCCTCTGAGGTTGCTGTGTTCATCTGTTCGCGCGCCTTGGCGAGCGCGAGCTGTGCGGCCTGGTAGCGGGCGCGGGTCGTGAAGCCGCGGTTGAGAAGTTCCGCCTGCCGATCGAATTCTGCCTTGGCGAAGGCGATCTCGCTGCGCGCGGTGGCGATGTCGACGTCGGCGACCGTCACCTCGGCGCCAAGCTCATCGACCTCCACGCGCGCCTTGGCGAGCGCGGCTTCCGCCTGGCGGAGCGCGATGCGATAAGGCTGGGGGTCGATGCGGAACAGGAGCTGGCCTTCCTGCACACGCATGTTTTCGTGCACGTCGACCTCGACGATGCGACCGCTCACCTCTGGGGCGATCGAGACCTTGTCCTGCTGGACATAGGCGTTGTCTGTCGATTCATGCGCCCGGCCGGCGAGGTAAAGCCATGCGCCGCCCACGATCAGCAGCAGCGGCACAGAAAGCATGAGCAAGGGACGTAGCCATGCCGGAAAACGGCGGCGAGACAGCGCGGTGTCCTCTTTCACTTCGAATCCAAGGTCAGCCATTGACGGCCTCCTGACCGGTTTGGCGCTGCAGGTTCGCGCGCACGCGTTCAAGGTAGTTCACGAAAGTCGCTCGTTCGGTTGGGGTGAAGCCTTCGAGCGTGTCTTCAATCATGCGCTCGGAAACCGGCCGCAGCTCCTCCATCAGGGCACGCGAGTGCGGGGTCAGGTACAGCCGCCATGCGCGCCGGTCGTTCGGATCGGCGCGACGCTCGACAATGCCGGCCTCCTGCAGTCGATCGACCATGCGACCCACCGTGATCGCCTCGACCTCCAGCCGGTCGGCAAGCTCGCCCTGATTGATGCCTTCTTCGTGCTTAAGCACGATAAGGACGCGCCATTGCGGGCGCGTGACGCCGATCGTGCGGGCACGCGCATCAAATTCGCGCTTCAGCAGACGCGCGCTGTCCGAAAGCAGAAAGCCAAGTGATTCGCTCATAAGCGCAGATATAATAACTATGCTTACTATATTCAATGACAGGATGGCGCACGGGGCGAAGCGGTGTAATTTGTCGCACATGACGACACTTTCCGCCGACGTCTTCTGGTCGTTCCGCTCGCCGTATTCGTACCTCGCGGCGCGCCGCTATCGCGCGCTGACGGAAGAATACGACCTCCGGATCAATCTCCGGCCCGTCTATCCGCTCGCGATCCGCCAGCCCGATTTCTTCGAGACGAACCATCCGAACTGGCTCGGCTACACGATGCGCGATTTCGTGCGCGTGGCGCAGTATCTGGAGATACCTGTGGCGCCGCCGCGGCCCGATCCGATTGTCCAGAACATGTTCACGCGCGAGATCGCCGCCGATCAGCCCTACATCTTCCGTCTGACCCGGCTCGGGCAGGCGGCGGCACGGCGCGGCGCAGGCCTTGCGTTCGCCGACGAAGCGTCGCGGCTGATCTGGGGCGGCACGGAAAACTGGCACGAGGGCGATCATCTGGCAGGCGCGGCGACGCGCGCCGGGCTCGATTTCGCGGAACTCGAAGCCGAGGCCGCAGCCGACGCCGAAGCGCTCGACGCGGAGATCGCGGCGAACCAGCAGGCGCTCGAAAAGGCGGGGCACTGGGGCGTGCCGACGCTGGTGTTCGATGGGGAACCCTTCTTCGGTCAGGATCGTATCGACATTGCCGTCTGGCGCATGAAACAGGCGGGACTGGAGGCGCGATGA
This sequence comes from Sphingosinicella microcystinivorans, assembly GCF_003634215.1. Lineage (GTDB taxonomy): Bacteria > Pseudomonadota > Alphaproteobacteria > Sphingomonadales > Sphingomonadaceae > Sphingosinicella > Sphingosinicella microcystinivorans. The sequence continues at coordinate 174,694 of NZ_RBWX01000007.1, forward strand.
CGAAGGTGACCGGCGGCTGCCAGTGCGGCCGTATCCGCTACGAAGCGGAGATCGGCAATTACGAGGCCTACCTCTGCCACTGCCGCTATTGCCAGCGCGCGACGGGCGGGGTTTCGATCGCGTTCAAGAACCTGCCCAAGGCGGCGGTACACTGGAGCCGGGAGCCGGACTGGTACGCCTCCTCGCCGATCGCGAAGCGGCCGTTCTGTTCGGCCTGCGGCACCCCGCTCGGCTTCGCATTCCCTGACAGCGACCACATGGACCTGACCGTGGGGTCCTTCGATGACCCCTCGCCGTTTTTCCCGACCTCCAATTTCGGCATCGAAAGCCGCCATGATGCATGGAGCGACACGTCCGCTCTTCCCGGCCAGCGCTGCGATGAGTACGAGGCGCTGAACAAACGGTGGAAGGAAGCGGGTGTCTCTCCAGACGCGGGATAGAGATTTCGAATCGTTCGACGGCGTTCGCATTGCGTGGACGGAGGCAGGCCCGGAGGACGGGCGCCCGCTCGTGTTGCTGCACGGCCTGTTTTCGAACGCCAACGTCAACTGGCTGAAGTTCGGCACGGCGGCACGCATCGCCGAAGCCGGCGTGCGCGTCATCATGCCTGATTTCCGCGCGCACGGGAAAAGCGCGGCGCCGACCGACGCAGCCGCATACCCAGCGGACGTTCTGGCTGACGATGTGCTCGCGTTGATCGATCACCTCGGCCTTACCGACTACGATCTCGGGGGCTATTCGCTTGGCGGTCGGCAGACGCTGCGGGCAGTGGTCCGCGGGGCGGCCCCGCGCCGTATCGCGGTGGTGGGCATGGGCCTCGGCGCGGTCGTGAACGTCGCGCCCAGCACCAACTGGTTCATCGACACGGTGCGGAATGCCGATGACCATGCGCGCGGCAGCGAGGCTTATTTCGCGATCCAGTTCATGCGGACCAACAAGGTGGACCCGGAGGCCGCGATTCATTTGCTGAACGCGCAGGTCGACTCGGCGCTTGCCGACGTGGAGGCGATCACGCTGCCTGCGCTCGTGCTGTGCGGCGCGGAGGACCATTATAACGCCGAGGCGCACCGATTGTCGGAAGCGCTGCCGAACGCGACGTGGCGCGAAATTCCGGGCACGCACATGTCGAGCGTCACGCGGCCAGAACTCGGCTCGTCGCTGGCAGACTTCTTCGCCGCTTGACCAACAAGCTCGTGGTTTTACCCTGACGTCATACGATTCAGGGGAGAAATCCGACCATGAAACATCTGACGTCTGCAATCGCGCTCGCCGCGATGCTGCTTGCCACAGGCGCTGCACCTGCGCCGACCGCCGCCGATGCCGACGCATTCGTGGCGAAGGCCGAAAAGGATCTGGAAGAACTCGGCATCTTCGCGGCGCGCGCCGCATGGGTGAACGCGACATACATCACCGACGACACCGACATTCTTGCCGCGCGCACGGGTGCGGCCTTCACGGAGGCGGGCGTGCGCTATGCCTCCGAAGCCGCGAAATACGCCGCGCTGCCGGGCCTCTCTTACGACACGAAACGCAAGCTCGACATGCTGCGGCAGGGCCTTGTGGCGCCCGCGCCCAACACGCCCGGCGCGGCGGACACGCTCTCGACGCTGCTCACCGGCCTCCAATCCGCCTACGGAAAGGGCAAGGGCACCTACAAGGGCGAGGTGAAGAGCGGCAACGATCTTGAAGAGCTGATGGGGACCGAGCGTGATCCCGAACTCCTCAAGGAGATGTGGGTTTCCTGGCACAAGATCGGCGTGCCGATGCGCAACGATTATACGCAGTTCGTCTCCATCTCGAACGCCGGCTCGAAGGAACTCGGCTATGTCGATACCGGTGCGCAATGGCGCGCGGGTTACGACATGGACCCGGATGCGTTCGCGAAACTTACCGACGATACGTGGAACCAGGTGAAGCCGCTTTACGACCAGCTCCACTGCTACACGCGCGCCAAGCTGAACGAGAAATACGGCGATGCCGTGCAGCCGAAAACCGGCCCGATCCGTGCCGACCTCCTCGGCAACATGTGGGCGCAGGAATGGGGGAATATCTACGATATCGTCGCGCCGAAGGGCGCGGGCGATGTCGGCTACGACCTGACCGAATTGCTCGCTGCGAAGGGCTATACGCCGGAGCAGATCGTGAAGACGGGCGAGGGTTTCTTCTCGTCGGTCGGCTTCGCGCCGCTGCCGCAAACCTTCTGGCAGCGATCGATGATCACCGCGCCGCGCGACCGCGAGGTGGTGTGCCATGCGAGCGCGTGGGACATCGACAACAAGGACGATATCCGGATCAAGATGTGCACCAAGGTGAACGGCGACGATTTTGTGACCGTGCACCACGAACTCGGGCACAACTATTACCAGCGCGCCTACAACCAGCAGCCGTTCCTATACATGAACAGTGCCAACGACGGTTTCCACGAAGCGGTCGGCGATTTCATCGCGCTCTCCGTGACGCCGGATTACCTCGTGAAAATCGGCCTGCTCGACCCGAAGGCGGTGCCGAGCGCGGACAAGGACATCGGGCTGCTTCTGAAGCAGGCGATGGACAAGGTGGCGTTCCTGCCCTTCGGGCTTCTCATCGACAAATGGCGCTGGGGCGTATTCTCGGGGCAGATCACGCCCAACACCTACAACAAGGCCTGGAACGACCTGCGCCTACAGTATCAGGGCATCGTGCCGCCGGTGCCGCGCAGCGAGGCGGATTTTGATCCGGGCGCGAAATACCACATCCCCGGCAACACGCCCTACACGCGCTATTTCCTCGCGCGGCTGCTGCAGTTCCAGTTCCATCAGGCGGCCTGCAAACAGGCTGGCTGGAAGGGGCCGCTGCACCGCTGCTCGATCTACGGCGACAAGAAGGTCGGCGAAAAGCTGAACGCCATGCTGGAGATGGGAGCTTCGAAGCCGTGGCCGGACGCGCTGCAGGCGTTCACGGGTTCACGCCAGATGGATGGCAAGGCGATGATTGCCTACTTCCAGCCGCTGATGACGTGGCTTCAAAAGCAGAACAAGGGCAAGACCTGCGGCTGGTAACCGGGTCGGCGAGGCTATCGGAACGCAGGCTCGTCGAAGGCGCGGAGTTTGCGGCTGTGCAGGCGTGAGCCGGCGGTGCGGAGCAGGTCGCAGGTGGCGATGCCGATGCGGATGTGTTCGCGGATGGCGCGCTCGTAGAAACGGTTTGCCTGTCCTGGCAGCTTCAGTTCGCCGTGCAGCGGCTTGTCGGAAACGCAGAGCAGCGTGCCGTAGGGGACGCGGAAGCGGTATCCCTGCGCGGCGATGGTCGCTGATTCCATGTCGATCGCGACCGCGCGCGACTGCGAAAAGCGCAGCGCCGAAAGCGAGTAACGCAGTTCCCAGTTGCGATCGTCGGTCGTGACGACGGTGCCCGTGCGCAATCGGCGCTTCAGGGCGTCTGCGCTTTCGCCGGTGACGTCGAGCGCCGCCTGCTGGAGCGCCTGCTGCACCTCCGCGATGGCGGGGATGGGAATTTCCGGCGGCAGCACATCATCGAGCACGTGATCGTCGCGCAGATAGGCGTGCGCGAGCACATAGTCGCCGATCGTCTGCGTGGGGCGGAGGCCCCCGCAGTGGCCGATCATCAGCCACGCTTCGGGGCGCAGGACGGCGAGATGGTCGGTGATCGTTTTGGCGTTCGACGGGCCGACACCGATGTTGACGAGGCTGATGCCGGTGCCGTCCTCGGTCATCAGGTGCCACGCGGGCATCTGGTGGCGCCGCCATGCCGCGTCGGAGGCCATGCGCTCCGGGTCGGCGTCGCCCGCGGTAATCACCACGCCGCCCGCACCGGAAAGCGCGATGTATCGGCTGTCGGCCTTCAACTGTTCGCACGCCCAGCGCACGAATTCGTCGACATAGCGGTGGTAGTTGGTGAACAGCACATAGCGCTGCACGTGCTCGGGCGGCGTGCCCGTGTAGTGGCGGAGGCGCGCGAGGCTGAAATCGGTGCGCAGCGCATCGAATAGTGCGAGCGGCCGGGCCGGACTGAGCGCGGGGTTCCAGAGGCCGTCCACGACCTCGTCGCCGATGTAGGCAAGCTCGGTTGCCGGGAACCAGCGTGCAAGCTCTTCCGCGGTCACCTCGCCGAGGTCCACCCCACCAGCGTCGAGGACATAGGGGAAGGGAATTTCCTGACGACCGGGTGCGGCCTCGAACGTCACGCCGTAATCGCGGGCGAGGAGATTGATCTGCTCGGCGAGGTAGTCGCGGAACAATGCGGGCCGCGTGATGCTGGTCGCGTAGGTGCCCGGTGCGGTGAGGCGACCCCAGGCGTGAGAGGCGGGCCGTGCGGCGCGTTCGCCGCCGTAGGTCAGCCGGAGTTCGGGGTAGGCAAAGGCACCCGCTTCGCGCGCTGCTGCGTCGGGGCGGGTGCCGTCTACGATGTAGGCTTGCAGGGCGGTCCGCAGCCGCTCGCGGGACGCCTCGTAGAGGCGATCGAGTTCCGCGACGACGGCTGCGGCGTCCTGCATTGGGGCTTAGGCCAGCTGGCCCAGCAGATGCTCGGCGCTCGAGACGCGGAAGGCGCCCGGCTCTTCGATGTTGAGTTCGATGACGACGCCGTCCTTCACGAGCACCGAGAAGCGCTGGCCGCGCTTGCCCATGCCGAACTTGGACGCGTCCATGGTGAGGCCGAGCGCTTCGGAGAAGCTGCCGTTGCCGTCGGCGAGCATCGTCACCTTGCCGTCAGCGCCCGCGCTCTTGCCCCATGCACCCATCACGAAGGCGTCGTTCACGGCGATGCAGGCGATCTCGTCGACACCCTTCGCCTTCAGCTCTTCAGCATGATCGATGAAGCCGGGCAGGTGCTTTGCGGAGCAGGTCGGCGTGAAGGCACCGGGGACCGAGAAAAGCGCCACGGTACGGCCTGCGAAGAACTCGTCGGTGTGGACGGGCGCGGGGCCGCTGTCCGTCATCGTCATCAGTGTTGCGCTCGGGACCTTGTCGCCTACCGAAATCGTCATGGGTCTTGCTCCTTGGACGGGGGAATCTGGACGCGCTTCGTAACCGGTCACCCGCCGATCGCCAAGCGTCCGTTGGCATGAAGCAACAGGATTGCCTATAGTTCCGCCATGGACGTCGCGCCTTATCTTTCGGGACAGCTTCTGCTGTCGATGCCCGGCATGGCCGATCCGCGATTCGAGCGGGTCGCGATCGCCATGTGTGTTCACGATGCGGATTCGGCGCTGGGGCTCATCATCAACAAGGTCCGCGACGACATCGATGTGCGCAGCCTGCTCGAACAGCTCGATGTCGATCCCGGCATCGCGCCGGCTGTGCCGGTGTTTGCGGGCGGGCCGGTGGAGCCCGGCCGGGGCTTCGTGCTGCACAGCCCGGAATACGAGGGCCAGTCCACGCTTTCCGTGGGCGGGCGTTGGGCGCTGACTGCAACGCTCGATATTCTGCGCGACATCGCGGCGGGCAAGGGCCCGCAGCAGTGGCTGATCGCCCTTGGCTACGCAGGCTGGGGGCCGGGTCAGCTCGACGAGGAGATGACGCGTCACGGCTGGTTCGCCGTGCCGGGAGACAGTGCGCTGCTGTTCGACGCACCGATCGATAGTCGCTGGACCTCTGCTTATGCGGGCGCGGGAATCGACGTCGGCCTGCTCAGCGCGAGCGCGGGGCACGCGTAGGGAAACGCGTTTAATCGTTCGACAACCGTTTCGTTTAAGGCGTGATTTACACCCGAGTCGCACTCTTGGCCTGTCGCCGGGAGAAGAGGGTCCCTCCCTGCGTGTCAGCTGGGGGTCACGCCATGAAAAGATTTTCAAGAATGCTCATCAGCAGTGCCGCTGCGCTGCTGTCCCTGTCGCTCGCCACGCCGGCGGCCGCGCAGAACTGCTGGAACGGCGCAGCGGTGAAGGCCGCCAAGGTGCGCGACCTGCAGACGCTGCTGATGGTCGGCGCGCTGCAATGCCGCTCCACGCAGTATGACGTGCTCGGGCATTACAACCGCTTCGTGAAGGCGCATCGCACAACGATTTCCGCCCACAACGACGTGCTGAAGACGCACTTCGTCCGCGCCGGCAAGGCGCGCGATTACGACCGCTTCACCACCGCGATGGCGAACGGCCATTCGGCCGGCGCAGCCAATCCGGCCTTTTGCAAGGAGACCGCCGCGCTCGCGGAGCAGGTCGCCGGGCTCGGGCGCGCGGAGGTTGAGGCGATTGCCGACCGGCTATTCGTTTCGCCAAAGGGCGTCGGTCGCACCTGCTCCTGAGCGGGGCGCCAGAGGCTTTCCCGTTTCGTCGCGTCGCTTACCGTTTTCCCAGTCCCTCCGGCCCGCCGCCGCTGTTTTTCCTCCCCTTTTGCGGCGGTGGCGGGCGGCCTCTTGCGGCTGCGCGAGCTCATGCTCACGCGGCCGCCTTTCTCTGTGGACATAAAGAGTTCTTTATATTCTCTCTTGCCTTGAGCCGAACCCTCTCGTAATCCCGCCTCTGATATCCGCGCGGCCGCCCGCGCGCACAGAGACAGGAAAAGATTCATGGCGCAGGATTATATCGTCCGGGACATCACGCTCGCCGATTGGGGCCGCAAGGAACTGGCCATCGCGGAAACCGAAATGCCGGGCCTCATGTCGCTCCGCGCGGAATATGGCGCGTCGAAGCCTCTGAAGGGCGCACGCATCACCGGCTCGCTGCACATGACGATTCAGACCGCGGCGCTGATCGAGACGCTGACGGCGCTGGGCGCCGAGGTGCGCTGGGCCTCGTGCAACATCTATTCGACGCAGGATCATGCCGCCGCCGCCATCGCCGCGCAGGGCATTCCCGTGTTCGCCGTGAAGGGCGAAACGCTCGCCGAATATTGGGACTATATCGACCTCACCTTTCAGTGGCCGGGCGAACCGGCCAACATGATCCTCGACGACGGCGGCGACGCCACCATGTTCATCCTCTGGGGCGCGCGGCTTGAGGCGGGCGAAAACCTGCCCGCGCCGACGAACGAGGAGGAAGAGGAATTCCAGCGCGTCGTGAAGGCGCGCGCGGCCGCCACGCCGGGTTTCTTCACGAAGACGCTGAAGAGCATCCGCGGCGTTTCGGAAGAAACGACCACGGGCGTGCACCGCCTCTACGAGCTCGCCAAGGCGGGCAAGCTGCCGTTCCCGGCGATCAACGTGAACGACAGCGTCACCAAGTCGAAGTTCGACAACAAGTACGGCTGCAAGGAAAGCCTCGTCGATGGCATCCGTCGCGGCACCGACGTGATGATGGCGGGCAAGGTCGCCGTCGTCGCGGGCTACGGCGATGTCGGCAAGGGCTCTGCCGCCTCGCTGCGCGGCGCGGGTGCGCGCGTGATGGTCACCGAGATCGACCCGATCTGCGCGCTGCAGGCGGCGATGGACGGCTTCCAGGTCGTCACCATGGAGACCGCCGCGCCGCTCGCGGACATCTTTGTGACTGCCACGGGCAACAAGGACGTCATCACGATCGATCACATGCGCGCGATGAAGGACATGGCGATCGTCGGCAACATCGGCCACTTCGACAACGAGATTCAGGTCGGTGCGCTGAAGAACCTCAAGTGGACCGAGGTGAAGCCGCAGGTCGACATGATCGAATTTCCGGACGGCAAGCGCATTCTGCTGCTCTCGCAGGGCCGCCTCCTCAACCTCGGCAACGCCACCGGCCACCCGAGCTTCGTGATGTCGGCGAGCTTCTCCAACCAGGTGCTCGCGCAGATCGAACTGTTCACGCGCGGCGGCGAATACAGGAACGACGTCTACGTGCTGCCGAAGCACCTCGACGAGAAGGTGGCGGCGCTGCACCTCGAAAAGCTCGGTGTCGAACTGACCACGCTCTCGGGCGAACAGGCGTCTTATCTCGGCATCGATGCCGCCGGACCCTTCAAGACCGACCAATACCGCTACTGACGCGATCAACAGGGATTCAAACCGGCGGCGACTGCGTCTAAGGTCGCCGCCGTGACGTCTCGCATTACCGCCTTCATCGCGCTTCTGCTGATGCTGCCTGCAGCACCGGCATCGGCAGCCGTGTCGCTGATGCAGCGCGGCTGGCCGGTTACGGCGACCGCGATCATCGGCGCGGCGTGGCTGGCGTTTGCCGTGTGGGCGGTAATCCGCTCGGCGCGTGCGCGCGTGCAGGCGGAAACGGCGAAGGAATGGGGCCTCCGGCTGCGTGGCCTCCTTACCACCACGCCCGGCGCCTACCTCGTTGTCGGTGAAGACGGGGCGGCCTCGTGTTCGGACACGCTCCGCTCGTGGCTGGGGCTCGATCGCAAGGTGTCGCGCTTCGACGATCTGCTCGGCGCGGGCGAAAGCGGCCTCTCCCCGGATGATTATTCGGCGCTCGGCGCGGCGATCCAGGCGCTCGCGATTTCCGGCGCGCCGTTTCGCATTTCCGTGGCCGGGGCCGGCGAACGGGTGTTGACCGCGGAGGGCAAAACCGCCCCGCCGCAACTCGCGGGCGATCGCGGCACGGTCGTGTGGTTTTCGGATTCGAGCGGCGCATACCGCCGGACAGAGGCGCTGGAGGCGGACCGCGACGCGCTCAGCGCCACGCTCGGCGCTTCGACGGCGGTGATCGATGCGGCGCCGATCCCGATCTGGCGACGCGGCGCCGACCAGCGCCTTGTTCAGGTGAACCGCGCCTATGCCCATGCGGTGGAAGCGGAAAGCCCCGCTGCTGCCGTGCGGCTCGGCGTCGAGCTCGTTTCCAACCCGCTGTCGGCGACGCCGCAATCGGCGGCTCGCCTGGCGCTTGCGACCGGTTCGCCGCAGGTGCGTGAGGAACCGGCGATCATCGGCGGCGAACGCCGCATGATGCGGATCATCGACAAGCCGCTCGAAAACGGGGAGGTGGCCGGCTACGCCATCGACATCAGCGAGCGTGACGAGGCGGTCGGCAAACTCGAACGCTTCGTTGCCGCGCAGACGGCGACATTCGACCGCCTTTCTGCCGGTGTCGCCCGGTTCGGCGCGGACCGCGCACTCGTGTTCTGGAACACGGCGTTTGCAGCGCTCTTCCGTCTCGATGCCACGTTCCTGGACGAAGGCCCCGAGTTCGACCGGCTGTTCGAGCGTATGCAGGAGCAGCACCGCCTGCCCGAGCAGCGCGATTTCCCGAGCTGGCGCCGCGCACGCCGCGCGTGGTTCACAAGCCAGATGGACAATGCCGAGGAGACGTGGGTTCTCCCCGACACGACCGTGCTGCGCGTGATCGCGCAGCCGAGCCCTGATGGCGGCCTGCTGCTGATCTTCGAGGACCGCTCCGAACAGCTTCGCCTTGCAAGCTCGCGCGACACGCTGCTGCGCGTGCAGGAAGCCACGCTCAACAACCTTCACGAAGCCGTCGCCGTGTTCGCCGCCGATGGCCGCGTGCAGCTCTACAACAGCGTGTTCGCCGACCTGTTGAACATCGACGAAGCACACCTCGCGACGAAGCCGCACGTTGACGAGCTCGCAGATCCCGGCGCTCCGCCGCGCGAGGAACACGCCTATCTCGGCCTGCTGCGCGACCTCATTCAGGCCTCCACCGTCGGGCGGCAGGCAAAGGCGGGCCGCGTCGACTTCACCGGCGCGCGCGTGCTCCAGTACGCGGCGGTGCCGCTGCCGGACGGCAATGCGCTCATTACCTTCCTCGACATCACCGATTCGACGCGCATCGAGAATGCGCTGCGTGAACGCAACGAGGCGCTGGAGGCTGCGGACCGGCAGAAATCGGCGTTCGTCGAAAACATGTCCTACGAGCTGCGCACGCCGCTGACCGCGATCAGCGGCTTTGCCGAGATGCTGGCGCAGGGCTATGTCGGTGCGCTCTCGCCCAAGCAGGAAGATTATATTCGTTCGATCCTCATTTCGTCGGATCGGCTGCAACTGCTCATCAACGATATTCTCGACCTCGCCGTGACCGAAGCGGGCGCGCTCGCGCTCGATATCCGCGCGGTGGCGGTGGGTGAGCTCGTCGAAAGCGTCGCGATGATGACGCGCGGGTTTGCGGAGGATCGGGGCCTCACGTTCGAGATCAACGTGCCCGCCGATATCGGCGAGATGGATGGGGATCCGGTGCGCCTGAAGCAGGCGCTGTTCAACCTCGTCAACAACGCGATCCGCTTCACCCCCTCCGGTGGGCGCGTTGTCATCTTTGTCGAAAGCCTGCCGGGCAGCATCGTGATCCGTGTCAGCGACAACGGCATCGGCATTCCGGCCGAAGAGCAGGAACTGGTGTTCGATCGGTTCCGCAAGGGGTCCAACGCCACCGCAAGCCAGGGCGTCGGCCTCGGCCTTTCGCTGGTGCGCGACGTGATCGATCTGCACGGCGGCCGCGTGGTGCTCGACTCGCATCTTGGCGAGGGCACGACGGTCAGCCTCCACATTCCGCGTCGTCATGGAGACAAGGTGTGACGGTGCTTGCCGACGAAGCGGCGACGGACATGTTCGGACGGCGCCTTGCCGCGCGGCTTGCGCCGGGAGACGTCGTGCTGCTGTCGGGCGATCTCGGCGCGGGGAAAACGGCACTTGCGCGGGGTGTCCTCGCGGGGCTGGGGCATGGGGGCGAAGTGCCGAGCCCGACCTTCACGCTGGTGCAGAGCTACGATCCGCCGGGCGTGCGCCTGCCCGTGTGGCATGTCGATCTTTATCGGCTTGAAGACCCGGATGAGGTCGAGGAGCTTGGACTCGACGAGATTCTGGCGGACGGCGTGCTCATCATCGAATGGCCGGAACGTGCGGGCGAACGCTGGCCCGAAGCACTGCATCTGGCGCTCACCGAAACGGGCGAAGGAAGCCGCCGCTTGACAGCGCGCGTGCCGCCCGCTTGGGAAGCGCGATGGCCGATCTGAACCTGCCCGAAGGGGCGAGCGCTTTCCTGAAGGCAAACGGATGGGGCGGTGCGGAAATCGCGCCGCTTGCCGGAGACGCGTCCTTCCGCCGTTACTTCCGTGTGCGCGATGGCGCCCGCCGCGCCGTATTGATGGATGCGCCGCCGCCCAACGAAAACTGCGCGGCATTTGTCGCGATCGACACATATCTCGCGGCGCGGGGCGTCAGCGTGCCGCAAGTGTTTGCATCCGCGCCGGATGAAGGCCTCGCGCTTCTGGAGGACCTTGGCGATTCCATGTTCGTGCGCGCCATCGAAAGCGGCGCCGACGAAGCGGAACTTTACCGCGCGGCAACCGACGTGCTCGCGCATCTTCATGCCGAGCCGATGGTACAAAGCATAGGCAGCCACGCGGTCGGCCCCTATCCCGAAGAGCGCATGGCGCGCGAGGTGGGGCTTGTGCTCGATTGGCACTGGCCGGAGCTTATGGGCGGCGCGGCGGACGATGCGCTGCGTGCGGCCTATGCGGCGGCGTGGGCGGAGGTGTGGCCGCTGGCGCGGGCGCACGACGACCGCCTTGTCCAGCTTGATTACCATTCGCCGAACCTGATGTGGCTGCCGGATCGCGACGGTCTCGCCCGGGTCGGCGTGCTTGATTTTCAGGACGCGATGCACGGGCCTGCCGCCTATGATCTCGTTTCGCTGATCCAGGATCCGCGCCGCGACGTGCCGCCCGCACTAGAACCCGAACTCGTTGCGCGCTATCTCGCCGCGCGGTCGGAATTCGATCCGCGTGCCTTCGCGGCGAGCTATGCGGTGCTTGGTGCGCAGCGTGCCGCGCGTATTCTCGGCGTGTTCGTGCGGCTGTGGCGGCGCGACGGGAAGTCCGGCTATCTGAAGCATATTCCGCGCGTGTGGTCGCTGCTTGATCGCAACCTCGCGCACGCGGCGCTCGCGCCTGTTGCGCGCTGGTTCGACGCGAATCTGCCGCTTTCGGCGCGTCGCGATTTCACGGGGGCAGCATGAAAACGCATCGCGCGCCGCTGTCGCTTCGGCCCAATCCTGAAGGCCCGCTGCCCACCGCCGCGATGGTGCTCGCCGCCGGGCTCGGGAAGCGGATGCGGCCGCTCACCGCGACGCGTCCCAAGCCGCTCGTCCGCGTACATGGCAAGACGCTCCTCGACCACGCGCTTGATAATCTTCGCGGTTCGGATGTGCGACGGGTCGTCGTCAACGTGCATTACCTCGCCGGACAGGTGGAGGCGCACCTCGCGCGCAGCGCGGCCGATCTCGACATCGCCGTTTCCGACGAAAGTGAGGCGCTGCTGGAAACCGGCGGCGGTGTGGCGAAGGCGCTGCCGCTGATTGGCGCCGACCCGTTCTTCGTCGTGAACAGCGACAACATGTGGGTGGACGGGCCGATCGATACGCTGCGGCAGATGGCGCGGCGGTGGGATCCGGAGATTATGGATGCTCTGCTGCTCGTCGTGCCGCTTGCCCGCGCGCATGGCTATGAGGGGCGGGGCGATTTCCACATGACGCCGGAAGGTCTGCTTGCGCGCAGACGCGGCGCGCGCGTGGCGCCGTTCGTGTTCTCCGGCGTGCAGCTTCTCAAAGCCTCGCTGTTCGACGATGTGCCGACAGGGGCATTCTCGCTCAATCTCATTTACGATCGACTGATCGAAAGCGGGCGTCTCTACGGCATCGCGCACACCGGGCAGTGGTTCCACGTCGGCACGCCCGAGGCCGTGAAGGAGACGGAGGCGCTGCTCGGCAATGGCTGAGCGGACATCCGTTTTCACAATTCCGGCGCACCGTGCCTTCGCCGACGCGCTCGCCGCCGGGATGCTGAGCCGTATCGGGCGTGCCGAACTGCCCCGGGCGCTGTTGCTGCTTCCCAATCGCCGCGCTGTTCGCGCCGTGACGGAGGCGTTTGTGCGCGCTTCGGGTGGCGCGCTGTTGCTGCCCCGGATGCTGCCGATCGGCGACGTCGGCGAGAACGAGGCGCTTGGCCTTTTCGACGAAGCGATGACGCTGGAGGCAGACGTGCAGCCGGCGATTGCCGCGTTCGAGCGGCGAATGCTGCTGATGCCGCTTGTCCGCCGCTGGCAGCAACTGAATGGCCGCGCCCGCAGCAGTGTCGAGACGCTGCGGCTCGCCGATGCGCTGGCGCACACGCTCGATCAGCTTCAGCTCGAAGGCATCGAACCCGCGCGTCTTCACGAAACGATGGCGGAGCTTGGCGCGCACTGGGAAGCGACATTGAAGTTCGTGGAGGTCGTGGTGGCTGGGTGGCCGCCGCAGCTTGCCGCGCGCGGGCTTATGGACCGCGTGGCCCGGCGGCAGGCACTTCTGGCCGCGATCGCTGATCGCTGGCGGGCCCATCCTCCCACGCGGCCGATCGTGGCGGCGGGTATGGCAAGCGCCGACCCGGCGGTTGCGGCGGTGCTCGCGGTGGTTGCCGGTCTGCCGCGGGGAGCGGTGGTGCTGCCCGGTCTCGATCTCGATACCAGGGATTGGGACGCGATCCGCGCGTTTCCGGCGCATCCCCAGTGCGGCCTCTGGCACCTTCTGGACCGGATGAGCGTCGCGCGCGACGAGGTGCGCGTTTGGGAGGGCACCAGCGAGCGCGATGGGTCCGAAGAGCGTGCGGAGGCGATCGGCGCGGCGCTCTCGCTCGCGGGAAGCACGGCGCACTGGCCGCCCGCGGGCCCGCTCCCCGGGCTTCGTTTCGCGGAGGCGGCGAACCCGGCCGAGGAGGCTGGCGTCATCGCGCTCGCCATGCGCCGCCAACTGGACACGCCGGGGGCGACTGCCGCGCTTGTTACGCCGGATCGCGGCCTTGCCCGCCGCGTCGCCGCGCAGCTTCGGCGCTGGGAGGTCGAGGTCGATGATTCGGCGGGCACCCCGCTTGCGCGCGCGCCTTCGGGCACGCTGCTGCTTGCGGCGCTGGAGGCTGGTGCGCAGCGTTTCGCGCCGGGCGCGCTGCTCGCGCTCCTGAAGCATCCGCTGACCGGGCCGGGTGAGGGCAGGGCACGCCTGAACTGGCTCGACGAGGTGCGCCGCCTCGATCTCGTGCTGCGCGGCGTGCGGCCCGCGGCGGGGCTGAAAGGCATTGCCGCGCGCGTCACATCTCCACCGCAGGGTGCGCTTCCCGAGGGCGAGCGCACACAGCTTGCCGCTTGGTGGAAGGCGCTTCGCCCTCGGCTCGATGCGCTGGAAACGCTGATGGCGAAACCGCAGGCGCTTTCGGCGTTCGCGGAGGGGCTTCGTGTCTTCGCCGAAGACATCTCCGAAGGTCGCGTCTGGGAAGGCGCCGCTGGGCGCGCGGCGTCTGAAACGATCGCGGAGATCGTGCAGCACGGCGAGATCGGCTTGCCCATTCCGCCGATGGATCTCCCCGCGCTGCTGGGCGCGATGCTGGAGGACGTCGCGGTGCGCCCGCCGTTCGGCAAGCATCCGCGCCTCGCCATCTACGGTCTTCTCGAAGCACGATTGCAGCGCACGGATCTGATGATCCTCGGCGGGCTGAACGAAGGTGCCTGGCCGGGCGGCGACCCGTTCGATCCATGGATTCCGCCCGCGATCCGCCGCCGACTCGGCCTGCCCGAGACCGAGCGCGCGATCGGCCTTGCCGCGCACGATTTCGTGCTCGCCGCTGCTGCGCCCGAAGTGCTGCTCACACGCGCGCGGCGCGATGCCTCCGCGCCCACGGTTGCGTCGCGCTTCTGGCTGCGGCTGCTTGCCTTTGCGGCAGAACATGCCGCTTGGGATACCGAACTCCCCGCGCTTGCTGCCGCCCTCGACGCGCGGGAAACCGTGCCGCCCGCCGAGAGGCCGCGTCCCTCTCCACCGGTTGCCGACAGGCCGACGCAGATCAGCGTGACGCAGGTCGATCGCCTGCTGATCGATCCCTACAGCTTCTACGCCGAAAAGATGCTGCGCCTGCGACCGCTCGATCCGCTCGACGCCGATCTCTCGGCGGCTGAGCGCGGCACCATTGTCCATGCTGTTATCGAGGCATTGATCGAGGCGGGTACGCTCAACAATCCCGCCGCGCGCGAAGCAGCCATCGACATCGCTCTTGCCGAGCACGCCGACCAACCGCTGGTCGCGGCGTTGTGGAAGCCGCGCATCGTGCGGATGCTCGATTGGGTTTCGGAACTGATGGCCGCACGGGCGGATGCGGGTTGGGGCGAGGTCCGCTCCGAAGTCGAGGGGCACTTCGAGGTTTCCGGCGTCAAGCTCAAGGGCAAGGCGGACATCGTTCAGGCAGGGCCGCAGGGCTTGCTGATCGCCGACTTCAAGACCGGCGCCGTGCCCCGGCAGGCGCGGCTTTCGGATGGGCTGGCCTCTCAGCTTGGCCTCCTTGCGTGGCTTGCCGAGGAAGGCGCGCTCGATGGCCCGGCGTCGCGCGTCGTCGAGGTCGCCTACTGGAAACTGTCGGGTGGCAAGGAGGCGGGCAAGGAAACGACGAGCGCGCGCCACTACAAGGGCGCATGGGCTGATCTCCCCGCGTTCATCGAGACCTGCCGCAAGGCGTTCCAGGAGGCGGTCGCCGAATATCTCGCGGGCAGTCGGCCCTTCGAGGCGAAGGTGAAGCCGGAATACGCCGTCCACTTGCAGGACTACGACCACCTCGCGCGGCTTGCCGAATGGTGGGGTCGCAAATGAGCATCCGGCCCCTTCTTCCCGAACAGAAACGCGCTGCCGACCCTGAACTCAGCGCATGGGTTTCGGCCTCTGCGGGCACGGGGAAAACGCAGGTCTTGACCGCGCGCGTGCTGCGGCTGCTGCTTGCGGGCGCGCGGCCAGACGGGCTGCTCGCGCTCACCTTCACCAAGGCGGCGGCGGCGGAGATGCAGACGCGCATCTTCGAAACCCTGTCGCGCTGGGTGCGTGCGGACGAGGGGGCGCTTACCGCCGAGCTCGTCGCGATCGGTGCGCCGTCCGACGAGGACACACGTCGCCGCGCACGCGCGCTGTTCGCGGAGGCACTGGAGACGCGCGGGGGCCTGAAGGTGCAGACGCTGCACAGCTTCGCGAGCGCGCTGCTCGCCGCCTTCCCGCTCGAAGCCGGGATCGCGCCCGGCTACGAAACGCTGGACGACCGGAGTGCGCTGCGCATCCATTCCGAAACGCTTGCCGAACGGATCGGCAGCGGCGACGCATCGCTGCTCGCCGACCTTGCCGATCTCTCCGTGCAAGGCGGTGAAGCGCGCGTGCAGGAGGTGATCGCGAAGCTGCTCGCTGGGCGCGCGGTGTTCGAAAACGTCTACGGCAAGGCGGTCGACTGGCGCGGCCTCGTGCGGCGCGGGCTTGGCCTTCCGGTCAGCGGCAGCCGAGATGAAGTGCTTTCCGACGCGCTCGCCGACGATGCCTTCGATTGGGAAACCGTGCGCGAATATACGGCGGCGATGGTGGCATGGGGCACGAAGACGGGTCTCGAGGCGGCCGATACGCTGGGACGTGTGCTCGGCGCGGCGCCTGAAGTGCGCCACGACTTTCTGGACGATCTCGTCGGGATCGCGTTCACCGCGGCGGGCGAGTTCAAGAAACCGCCCAGGAAGAACGATCCGTATTTCGACACGCTCCACGCGCGCTTCTGCATGGTCATCGGCGCGGTGCGAGACCTTGCCGCCGGGCTCGACCTTGCCGAAACGGCGGCGCTTCACCTGCGTGTCGGCCACGCGTTTGCGGCGGCATACGAGACGCGCAAGGAAGCGGCGGGAGCGCTCGATTATGCCGACCTCATCGTCAAGGCCGCGCGGCTGCTCTCCACGCTCGCCGCGCCGTTCGTGCTCTTCAAGCTCGACCAGCGCATCGATCACATCCTCGTCGACGAGGGGCAGGATACGAACGCCGCGCAGTGGGCGATCGTGGAGGCGATCGCCGACGAGTTCTTCGCAGGAACGGGCACGCGCGACGAGGCGGAGACGGGCGCGCGCACGCAGTTCGCGGTGGGCGACTACAAGCAGGCGATCTTCGGTTTCCAGGGCACCGACCCGCGCGCGTTCGAAGCGGCGCGGGTTGCCGCCGAACGCCGGGCGCTCGGTGCGGAGAAGCCCTTCGAGACGATCGACCTCGCGCTCAGCTTCCGCTCCGTGCCGGCCGTGCTCGATGTCGTCGATACGGTGGTGGAAGCCGTCGGTGCCGCAGCATTCGGCATCGAAGGCGATATTCCGCGCCACGCTGCGCATCGTGCCGGTGCAGCCGGCGAAGTCGTGCTCTGGGCGCCCGTCACGGGCGAGCCGGATGATGACGACGAGGTGGAAGACGCCGTCCCCGAGGATGCCGAGCGCACCCTCGCGGCCAATATCGCGCGGCAGGTTGCGGGCTGGCTGGAACGCGGCGAATTGCTCGCCTCCAAGGGCAGGCCGATCGCGGCGGGAGACATCATGCTGCTGGTGCGCTCGCGCGGCAGCCTTGTTCCCGCGCTTGTCTCTGCGCTGATGGCGGCGCGCGTGCCGGTGGCGGGTGCGGACCGGCTGCGCCTCACGCAGCCGCTCGCGGTGCAGGATTTGCTCGCGCTCGTCCGTTTCGCGCTCCAGCCGGGCGACGATCTCTCGCTCGCCGCGCTGCTCGTGTCGCCGTTCCTCGGTTGGTCTCAGGATGACCTGTATGACCTCGCGTTCAAGCGTCGCGGCACGCTCTGGCGCACGCTCCGGGACCGCAGCGACGACAAGGCCCGCGCCGCCGAGGATTGGCTCGGCAAGGTGCTCGCCCGCGCCGACTACATGGCGCCGTACGAGTTCCTTGAATACGTGCTTTCGGGCGAACCCCAGGGCCGCCTTCGCCTGATCGCGCGGCTCGGCGAGGAAGCGCGCGACCCGATCGAGGAACTGCTCAATCAGGCGCTTGCATACGAGGGCGCGAACACACCCTCGCTACAAGGCTTCCTGTCGTGGATCGAGGCGGACGACGTTGAGGTGAAGCGCGATGCCGAGGCCGCGCACGACGCTGTCCGCATCATGACGGTGCACGGTTCGAAGGGGTTGCAGGCCCCCATCGTCATCATGGCCGATGCAGCGTCCGCCGTGCCCAAGGGCGCAAAGCCGCCGCTGCCGCTTGAGCTGCCGGGCCTTGGACCCGCCCCGCTGTTCTTCGGCTCGTCGAAGACGCTCGTCGGCCCCGCGCGCGAGGCTTATGAGGCCGCGACCCGGGCGGAGGGCGAGGAGCATATGCGCCTGCTCTATGTCGCGCTGACCCGCGCCGAGGATCGCCTCTATGTCGGCGGCGCGCTCGGCAAGCGTCCATCGAAGGCGAAAAGCTGGCACGGTCACGTCACTGATGCGCTCGCCGCGCTCGGCGCGCAAAGCGTTGCCGATTCCGTCTGGGGCGACGTGCTGCGCCATGCGAGCGGCACGCCTGCACCGGTCGCAGCGCCGACGAAACCTGTGCGGCGCACCACGCCAGCCATTCCCGCGTGGGCGCTCGCAATGCCGCCGGAGGAGGAGCGCCCGCCGCGCCCGCTCGCGCCGTCCGCGCCGCAGGATGATGATCCAGCCGAGCCGCCGCCCGGCCCGGCGCTGCGTGCTGCCGCGCGGCGCGGGCAGGTGCTGCACCAGCTGTTCGAACGGATCGGCGGTGTTGCTCCTGAAAACCGCGCGGCGGCGGTGCATGCATGGCTTCGCCGCAACGCGCCTGATCTGGACGCAGGTGCGATTGCCGCCGAGGTTGTGGGCGCGCTCGCTGATCCCACGCTCACCGCGTGGTTTGCGGAGGGAGCCTATGCCGAAGCGCCGCTTTCCGCCGTCGTCGAGGATGTCGTCATCACCGGCACGATCGACCGGCTGATCGTCGAGGAAGGCGTTGTGCGCGCACTCGATTTCAAGACCGGGCGGAACCCGCCGCAGGACCTTTCCGGCGTGCCGACTCCGCACCTGCGCCAGATGCGCGCCTACCGCGATGCGCTTGCCCGTATCTTCCCGGGCCACCGCATCGAGACGGCGTTGTTCTACACGGCGGCGCTGCGTTTCATCCGCGTGGATTGACCTGAAAGCGCGGCTTTCCGCCATGTCAGAAAGCCTTGGGATATTTGGCCTTGAAGCGGTGCCCCTCAGCCTCCATTTTGCGGCAAAAGCTGTTGTTCATGGAGACTTCTCATGGGTTCCACCGCCATTACGCCTGAAAACTTCGAAGCCGAAGTTGCAAACGCCGGAAAGCCGGTTCTCGTTGATTTCTGGGCGCCGTGGTGCGGCCCGTGCCGTCAGATCGCTCCGGCGCTCGAAGAGCTTTCGGAAGAACTCGGCGATCAGGTGACGATCGCCAAGCTCAACACCGACGATCACCCCGAGCTCGCGTCGCAGTTCGGCATCCGGGGCATTCCCACGATGATCCTGTTCAAGGACGGCAAGCCCGCCGCCACCAAGGTGGGCGCGCAGCCGAAGTCGATGATCAAGGATTGGCTCGTCGGCGAACTCGCCTGAACGGTGAAGGCGGGGGCTAGGCTGCCTCCGCCAGCGCCGCCCGTCGGCTGACGAACGCCGCCAATAACGCACCCGCCGCAAGGATGCCTGCCGCGATCAGGAAACTGACGCCCGGTGCATCGCCTACGGTCATTTCGTACATCCAGCCGAAGAACAGCGGCGAGGCGATGCCCGCGATGCTGCCGACGCTCATGTTTGCGCCCTGAAGCTGGCCTTGTTCACTTTCGGAGACGCGGCGCGTCATCAACGATTGCAGCGTCGGCATGGCGAGCGCCCACAGTGCATTGGGGAACAGCGCCAGCGTGAAAAGAAGCCCCGTGGGCGCAAGGCCCATGCTGGCAAGGCCCAGGCTTCCCATCACCAGCCCTGTCACCATCGTGCGCCGGTCGCCGAAGCGTTTCACTACCGGGCCCACCAGCCCCGCCTGCACGATCATTTCCAGGATGCCCGCAAGCGCCAGCGCGAAGCCGAGGTACATCGGGGTCCAGCCATGCTTGTGCGCGGCGTAGAGCACGAACACCACGGAGAACACGTGGTGCGCGAAGTAGAGCAGGAAGTTCACGACCGCGAGGCCGGAGAGTTCCGGGTGCGAGCGCAGCAGTTTGAGTGCGCCGAACGGGTTCGCGCGTGTCCACGAAAACGCCATGCGCCGTTCCTTCGGCAGCGATTCCGGCAGGATGAACAGACCGTAGAGGAAGGTCACGCCGGACAGTGCCGCCGCTGCCCAGAATGGTGCGCGCGGGCTGATCTCGCCGAGAACGCCGCCGATCAGCGGCCCGGCGATGAACCCCGCACTGAAGGCCGCGCCGACGAGCCCGTAGCCGCGCGCACGCTCTTCGGGCGGGGTGATGTCGGCCATGTAGGCGAACACGGCGGTGAAGCTCGACGACGTGATGCCCCCGATCATCCGCCCGACGGCGAGCCACCACAGATCCGGCGCCAGGGCCATCAGGATCCAGTCGAGCGTCAGGCCTGCTGTCGAGATGAGGATCGTTGGCCGCCGCCCGTAGCGGTCGGAGATCGAGCCGATGATCGGCGAGCAGAGAAACTGCATCCCTGCCCAGATCGCGACCATGATGCCGTTCCAGTACCCCGCGGCCGCTTCAGATCCCGCAAAACCCTTGATGAGAGCGGGAAGGATAGGGATCACGATCCCCATCGCCATCACGTCGAGAACGGCGACGGCGAGGATGAAAGCGATTGCGGGGCTGAAACGCGCGGAGGACATGGTCGGCGCTCATAGCGGCGCGCGGGCGCGGCGTCACGCGCTCAGGATGTCAGCTCCGATAGTCGGCGTTGATCGAGATGTAGCCGTGCGTCAGGTCGCAGGTCCAAACCGTCGCGCGGCCTTCTCCCAGGCCGAGGTTCACGCCGATTTCGATCTCCTGACCCTTGAGGTGCGCGGCGACCGGTGCCTCATCGTAACCGTCGACGACCATGCCGTCTTTCGCGACGATGGTGTCGCCGAAGCGTACCGAGAGCTTGTCGCGGTCGGCGTGCTCGCCGGCCTTGCCGACCGCCATGACGACGCGGCCCCAGTTGGCGTCTTCGCCGGCCACCGCGGTCTTTACCAGCGGCGAGTTGGCGATCGAGAGCGCGATGCGTTTTGCGGAGGCATAATCGGTTGCGCCTTCCACCTTCACGGCGATCAGCTTCTGCGCGCCTTCGCCGTCGCGCACGACCTGCTGCGCGAGGTCGCGGCAGACCTGGGTGAGCGCGGCCTGGAGGGCGTCGGCGCCGGGCGAGTCGGGGCCTGTGATCTCGGCGTTCTTTGCAGCGCCGGTTGCGAAGGCGAGAAGGGTGTCGCTCGTTGAGGTGTCACTGTCGACGGTGATCGCATGGAAGCTGAGGTCGGTTGCCGCCGCGAGCATCGTCTTCAGGTAGGCGGGGGAGACGGCGGCGTCGGTGAACACGAAGGCGAGCATCGTTGCCATGTCGGGCGCGATCATGCCCGAGCCCTTGGCAATGCCGACCACCGCGACGGTGCGGTCGCCGATGATGGCGGTGGCACCCGCGCCTTTCGCAAACGTATCGGTTGTCATGATCGTCGAGGCGGCGTGGAGCCAGCTTGCGTCGGACCCGACCGAAAGCTTGTTGAACGCTTGCCGGAGGCCGTCCTTCGCCTTGTCCTCGGGGAGCGGCACGCCGATCACGCCTGTCGAAGCGAGGAATATCTCTTCGCGCGCGATGCCGAGTTCGCCGGAGACCGTTTCGAGGATCATGTCGCACGCGGCCTTGCCGCGCCGCCCGGTGAAGGCGTTTGAGTTGCCCGCGTTCACGACAAGTGCGCGCGCCTTGCCCCTGGCAAGCGCACTCCGGCACCATTCGACCTCCGGCGAGGGGCACTTCGACGTCGTCGTCAGCCCGGCGACAACGGTGCCCTCCGCGAACTCGCCGAGCAGCATGTCGGCCCGGTCCCAGTTCTTGTATCCCGCGCGGGCGGTCGCAAGGCGCACGCCTTCGATATCGGGCAGTTTCGGGAATTTTTCGGGTGCCAGGGGCGAACGGTCGTGCATCATTGTCCTCGTGGATGGAACTGATCCCGGTTTAGGCCACCGCGGCGTTTTGGTCGAGCCGCAAGAGGGGACTCGCCAACGGGATTCCACCGCGTTAGGCTTCATGTCCAACGACAAAGACCAAGCGGCGAGCAGAGACGAAGGAGCGCAGGTTTAAAAGGGGACACGCATTTCGACGTTCAACGAAATGTACGACGGGGAAACGGTTCGCGCGCCCTATCTCGACCTTTCGGGTTGGGTTACGGACATGCCGCCGGCCCTCCTCGATCTGAAACGCGCCGAAGCCGACGCCCTGTTTCGCCGTATCGGCATCACCTTCGCGGTGTATGGTGAGGGCGGCGATCCCGAACGGCTCATTCCTTTCGACATCTTCCCGCGCGTGTTCACCGCGCACGAATGGCGGCGGCTTGAGCGCGGCGTGAAGCAGCGCGCGCAGGCGCTCAACGCCTTCCTTCGCGACGTTTACGACCGCGCCGAAATCGTCCGCGCGGGGCGCATCCCGGCAGAGAGGATTTTCCAGAACGCGGCCTATGAGCCTGCGGTGGTGGGTATCCAGCCGCCACGCGGCATCTACAGCCACATCGTCGGCGTTGATATCGTGCGCACGGGCCCCACCGATTTCTTCGTGCTCGAGGACAATTGCCGCACGCCGTCCGGTGTTTCCTACATGCTGGAGAACCGGGAAATCATGATGAGGATGTTCCCGGATCTCTTTCAGCGGAACCGCGTTGAGCCCGTGGAGGATTATCCGAACCAATTGCGCCGCACGCTGATGAGCGTCGCGCCCGGGGGCTGCAAGGGTGAGCCGACCGTGGTGCTGCTCACGCCGGGCTCGCTCAACAGCGCCTATTACGAGCACTCGTTTCTCGCCGACCAGATGGGCGTCGAGCTCGTGGAGGGGCAGGATCTCTTCGTCGACGGCGACCACGTTTACATGCGCACGACGATGGGGCCGAAGCGCGTGGACGTGATCTACCGCCGCATTGACGACGACTTTCTCGATCCGCTCTGCTTCCGCCCCGATTCGATGCTGGGCGTGCCGGGGCTGATGAACGTGTACCGCGCGGGCAATGTCGCGATCGCCTCGGCGCCCGGTGCGGGTGTGGCGGACGACAAGGCGATCTACACCTACGTGCCGGAGATGATCCGTTTTTATCTGGGCGAGGAGCCCGTTCTGGCGAACGTGCCGACGTGGCAGTGCGGCAATGCTGACGATCTCGCTTACGTCCTCGGCAACCTTTCCGATCTCGTCGTCAAGGAAGTGCATGGTTCGGGAGGATACGGCATGTTGGTCGGACCCGCCTCGACGCGCGCCGAGGTTGAAGCCTATGCACGGCGCATCAAGGCCAACCCCTCAGAATTTATCGCCCAGCCCACGCTGTCGCTCTCGACGACGCCAACCTACGTCGAGTCCGGCCTTGCGCCGCGCCATGTCGACCTCCGGCCATACTGTCTCGTCGGCGAGCGCATCCATCTTTGTGCGGGCGGGCTGACGCGCGTCGCGCTTCGCGAGGGGTCGCTTGTCGTCAATTCATCGCAGGGCGGCGGCGTGAAAGACACGTGGGTGCTGGCGGACTGAATGACCATGCTGAGCCGCACCGCCGAAAACCTCTTCTGGATGACCCGCTACATGGAGCGGGCCGAGACGATGGCACGCCTGCTGGAGGTCGGCTATCGTATCGCGCTGATGCCGTCCGCGGGCACGGGGCACCAGAACGACTGGGCATCGATCCTGGCCGCGGCGGGCGGCGCGGCGGCGTTTGCATCACGCTACGGCGAGACAACGCCCGCCACGGTGGAGACATTTCTGTTCTTCGACCGCGAGAACACCTCATCCGTTGCGAACTGCATTGCCCGCGCCCGCGACAACGCAAGGGTCGTCCGCACGGCTGTCACCAGCGAGGTTTGGGACGCGCTGAACGGCGCGTTTCAGGACATGAAGGCGTTCGAACGGCGCGGGCCGGGCCGCGCCGACCTGATGTCGCTGTGCGACTGGACCAAGCGGCAGACGGCGCTTCTGCGCGGTGCGATCGAGAACACGCAGCTGCAGCAGGACGGCTACGACTTCATGAACCTCGGCTATTACATCGAGCGCGCCGACAACACGGCGCGGATGCTCGATGTGAAATATTATGTGCTGCTGCCGGTGACGGACCGCGTAGGCGGGGGCATCGACAATTACCAGTGGACCACGCTGCTGCGCGCCATGTCGGTCTTCCGTGCGTTCCACTGGGCCTACGGCGGCGACTACACGCCGGGGAAGATCGCGCACTTCCTCATTCTCAACAAATCCTGCCCGCGCTCGCTCATCCACTGCGCTGAACAAACCAACTATCACCTCGCGCGTCTCTCCCGCGCCTATGGCCAGCGTACGAAGCCCCACCAGACTGCGCGGACGATGCTCGCCGAACTTGCCGATACCCAGATCGACGACATCGTCTTTTCGGGCCTTCACGAGTTTCTGACCGGCCATATCCGCCGCACCGCTGCGCTTGGCAGCGAGATCGCGGATACGTATCTGTTCGGAGGCGGCTGATGCGCGTCTCCGTCTCTCATATCACGCGCTACCGCTACGCTTCGCCGATCCGCCAGGTAGTCCAGAGCCATCGGCTGACGCCTTCCCGCTTTGCCGGTCAGCGCACGCTCGACTGGAAGGTGGAGGTGGAAGGCGGACGCTTCTCGCAGCCGTTCACAGACGGTGCAGGCGATACGATCCGGACCATGTCGCTGCACGGCCTTGTCGAAGCCGTGGACATTCACGTGACCGGCACGATCGAGACCGTGGATCTGGCGGGCGTGCTCAAAAACCACCGCGAGCGTATCTCGCCGCTCGTCTACCTTCGCACCACACGCGCGACGCGTCCCGATGCAGCGCTGAGGAAGCTGGCCGCAAAGGCCGTATCGGACATTCCCGAAACCGCCCATCTCGACCGGGCGCATGCCATGTCCGCCGCGGTCGCCGACGGCATCGTATACGCGCCGGGCGAAACGCACGCGCATACGACGGCCGCCGAAGCGCTCGCCCTCGGCCTCGGCGTCTGCCAGGACCACGCGCACGCACTCATTGCCTGCGCGGTGTCGGTCGGCATCCCGGCGCGCTACGTGTCGGGCTATCTGTTCGCCAGTGCCGACGGCGTTCCGCACGAGGCGAGCCATGCCTGGGCGGAGCTTTATGTCGATGCCCTGGGTTGGGTCGGGTTCGATCCTGCCAACCGCTGCTGCCCCGATGAACGCTATATCCGCCTCGGCTCGGGGATCGATTCGGAGTCCGCGGCGCCGATCCGGGGTGTTTCCTTCGGTGTCGCGAACGAAGATCTCGATGTGACCGTTGCGGTTACCGCGGTGCAGCAATAAAGGTTGCAGCACCATGACATACTGCGTCGGCGTCCTCCTCAATGATGGTATCGTGCTCCTTTCGGACACGCGCACCAACGCCGGTTTCGACAACATCGCCAGCTACAAGAAGATGTTCGTGTTCGAGGAGCCGGGCGAGCGCGTGATCGCGCTGATGACGGCGGGCAGCCTTTCGGTGACGCAGACGGTGATCGCGCGGCTTCGCGATGCGATCGACGACCCGGAACAGACCGAAACGCCATCGATCATGAAGGCGGCGACGATGCTGGAGGTCGCGCAGATCGTGGGCGACACGCTCTCGCAGGTCACTTCGGAGATTTCCGAGAAGCTTGAACGCATGAAGCAGGGCGCCACCGCGTCGATGATCCTCGCCGGGCAGCGCAAGGGCGGCGGCCCGCGCATGTTTCTGATCTACCCCGAGGGCAATTTCATCGAGGCCACGGAAGACACGCCGTTCCTGCAGATCGGCGAGCACAAGTACGGCAAGCCGATCCTCGACCGGGTCGTGCGGAAGGACATGCCGATCGACGATGCGCGCAAGGCGTTGCTGCTCTCGATGGATTCGACGTTGCGTTCCAACCTGTCGGTGGGGATGCCGCTGGATCTCGCGGTGATCCGCAAGGATGATCTCACGGTTTCCGAAACGCACCGCTTTGAACCGGGCGATCCGGCTTTCTCTGCGATGTCGGAAGCCTGGAGCCGAACGCTTCGTGAAGGCTTCACGCGGATCGAAATCTAGGAGGCGTGGCCTGCGCTGAAGTTTGCGCAGCGGGCTTCAGGCGATCAGGGTTTTCCGAAGAAGCGGTCGATTACGTTTTGCGCAAGCCGTGCGGGGCGCAGCGTTTCGGCATCCACGCAGCACCAGCTTGATTTCACTTCGGCGAGAACCTCCTCGCCGCGCTTGATGATCGTTTCGTAGAACGCCCGCGCGCCGTGCACCTTTTCGAGGAGGACAGTGGCGATCACCTCGTCGTCGAGGAAGGTCGGGCGGCGGTAGGTGATCTCGTGTTTCAGCGCGACCCACAGGTGCGCGGCGACGGCATCCGCGGGCGCGAAGCGCTGCCAGTGGCTGAGCACCGCGTCCTGAACCCACTTCAGGTAGCTCGCATTGTTCACGTGGCCCATGAAATCGATATCGGCAGGGCTGATCTCGATCGCGTAGCTGAAAGGGGCGGGGTTGCTCATTTTTCTCAGGATAGCAGGCACGGGCCGATTTAGCGAGCGATGCCCGCGTGCGGACAGAATGCCGCAGGCCCTGACGAAAAGTGCCGCCGGAGATGGCTCCGGCGGCACTCCTGCGTGACGAAACGGTCGCTTACGCGGCCTTGCGGCGGCGCGCGGCGCCAACGCCGATGAGGCCGAGACCGAAGAGCGCAAGCGCGGCCGGCTCCGGCACCTCGACGGGCGCGACGACCTTCACGGCCGTGACCGTCGCCTTCACGCCGATCGGCGCGAAGAAATCGATGCCGGCGAGGTCGTGGAAGTCCACGGTGAATTCGGAACCGTCTGCCGTGACGATCGTGGAAATGTCGTCCCAGATCAGCGAGCCGCCGGTGATGATGCCGCCGGCCGTGATGTAATAGGCTTCACCGCCCGAGGAGGCCGAACCGGCGATCGGCTCGAAAAAGGCGAGCGTCGCGGTGAACGTGGCGTGGCCCGCGCCGAAGCCGCTCGGCGTGATCTGGCCGAAGTTGAACGTGTAGCCCTCGCCTTCCTCAAGCGAAAACGAGAAATCGCTCCCGAACGAGAGACCGCTGGAAACGCCACACCAGCCGATGCAACCGCTCGTGTCGACGGTGAGGCTGGAGCCGCCCTGATCGACGTCGAAAACGAGGCCGGCGTTGGCGGGGGCGGCGAAGGCGGTCATGCCCAGCAGGGCGGTCGCAGCGGCGACTTTCAAGATGCTCATATTTTTTCTCCAAGCAAAGCAAAGACTTGATGGGGTTAACCATGCAATGCACGTGCCATGCCGGAAAAAACCGCACTGTTCCGGGCGATGCGGAGGCAGGTTTTGTTACGTCTCCGTAAAAACTGTTAATAATTCCGACGCTCTCGCGTTCAGAACCAGAAACGCACGCCGACAAGCCCGCGTACCGCGTCCACGTCTTCGCCCGCCGCGCGCGCGAAATCGGCCGTGTCGCCGATCTTCCGGTGCCATTCGACGCCGACGTAGGGCCGGAACTGCGGTACGAATTCATAGCCGAGCCGGGCGCCCGCCTCGATCGCGGAGAGGCCCGCGCCGATGCCGTATTCTGGGATGTCCTGAGCCGAAAGCTCCACCTCGATGCGTGGCTGCAGGATCAGCTTCTGCGTCAGCCGCTGGTCGTATTCGGCCTCGATGCGCGCGGTGACGTCGCCCTTCGTCGAGATGAAGGCGGCGGCGTCCACCTCGAACTTGTAGGGCGCGAGACCCTGGATGCCGATCACCGCGTGCGCGCGGTCCGGCTCCGGGCGGATGTCGTAGCGCACGCCCGCCTGTAGATCGAAGAACGGGCCGATGGCATGACTCCACAGCGCCTGAACCTCGGCGGATTCGAGCGGACCGCCGAACGCGCCTTCGCCTTCGGTCTTCCACCAGAACTTGTCGATGTCGCGGCCGATCCAGCCCTGCACGTCCCACAGGTAGGTCTCTTCGCCCTGCCCGAAGCCCGCCTCGAGTCGATCGACGATGGTCTTCGACACCGTCATGCCGCCCGTCTCCTTGTAGAGCGCGGCGCGTGCGGCGGCCATCGTGTCGGCGCCGAACACGGCGTCGGCGGCGTAGGTGGGCCCACCGGCCGCGGCGGCGGGCGGCGGACCTTTGGAAATGGAAGGGCCGGAGGGGGTGGCGCCGTGTCCCGCGTGGGGGTCTGCTTGCGGCATCACATGGCCAGCGTGCGGGTCGGTCGGCGCCGGCATCGTGTGGCCTGCGTGGGGATCGTCGGTCGGGGCGGGCATGGCGTGGCCGGCGTGGGGATCATCGGCGGGCATCTGGTGCTGCGAATGGTCCTGCGCGAACGCAGGGCCTGCTGTGCCGATGAGGAGGAGTGCGATCAGCCGCTTCATGCCGCGTCTCCCGCACCGTGCGTTCTTTCGCTGTCGAGGGGCCGCACCGTCACCACGTTGAACATGCCGAGGTGCATGTGCATCAGCAGGTGGCAGTGGAACGCCCAGTCGCCGGGCGCGTCTGCGGTGAGATCGAAGGAGACCTTGCCGCCGGGCAGCACGTTCACGGTGTGCTTCCTCGGGTGATGGCCCTCGTGGCCGTTCACAACCTCGAAGAAATGGCCGTGCAGGTGGATGGGGTGCGCCATCATCGTGTCGTTCACCAGCGTCACGCGCACGCGCTCGTTTTTCTCGAAGCGGAACGGCTCGGTCACGGGGCTGAACTGCTCGCCGTTGAACGACCACATGTAGCGTTCCATGTTGCTCGTCAGGTGGATTTCGAGCGAGCGCGAAGGCGACCGCGTGTCCGGGTTCGGCGCGAGCGCGACGAGATCGGTGTAGACGAGCACGCGGTGCGTCTCGTCTTCAAGCCCGAGCCCCCGGTCGCCGACCCGGTCCACCGGCATCGGCGCGATCATGTCGACACCGGGGCTGAGCTTCACGCCCGCGCGCGCCGCATTCTCGGGATCGCGCATCTTCATCGAATGGCCCATCGCGGCATGGTCTCCGCCGCCGCCGTGACCCATGTCCTTCATTGAAAGCGTCGGGCGCTCGCGCAGCTTCGGCACCGGCGCGCTCATGCCCATGCGGGGCGCGAGCGTCGCGTGGGCCATGCCGGAGCGGTCGACGCTTTCGGCGGCGAGCGTGTAGGCGGCGTCACCCGGCGTTACGATCACGTCGTAGGTTTCGGCGACGCTGATCTGGAGTTCGTCCGTCTCCACCGGCCGCACGTTCTCCCCGTCCGCGTTCACAACGGTCATGGGCAGGCCGGGAATGCGCACGTTGAAGATGGTCATGGCCGACGCGTTGATGATGCGCAGCCGCACGCGCTCGCCCGGATTGAAGAGCCCGGTCCAGTTCTCGGCCGGGCCGTGCCCGTTCACGAGATAGGTGTAGGTCGCGCCCGTCACGTCCGAAATGTCGGCGGGGCTCATGCGCATGGCGCCCCACTCCAGCCGCTCTTTCAGGGTCTGGCCCTTGCCCGCGGCAAGCTCGGCGAAGTTGGGGTTGTCGCGGCGGAAGAACTCCGCGTCCTGCTTCAGCTTCTTCATGACCGCGTGCGGATGCATGAAGCTCCAGTCCGAGAGCACGACCACGTGCTCGCGGTCGTAGGCGACCGGATCGGCGTCCGCAGGATCGATGACGATGGGGCCGTAGTGGCCCATCGCCTCCTGCAGGTTCGAATGGCTGTGGTACCAATAGGTGCCCGACTGGATCACAGGGAATTCGTAGGTGAAGCTCGAATGCGGCGCGATGCCGGAGAAGCTGATGCCGGGCACGCCGTCCATCTGGAAGGGCAGCAGCAGCCCGTGCCAATGAATCGATGTGTCTTCGTCCAGGTGATTGGTGACGATCAGCCGCGCGGTCTGGCCTTCCTTCAGCCGGATCAGCGGGGCGGGGAGCGTGCCGTTCACCGTCACGGCATGGCCGGTGCGGCCACCGACGGTGAACGGCGTGTGGCCGACGTTCAGCCGAATCTCGGGGCCTGACAGCGCGGCGCCGATGCCGGGTGTGCCGCTCCGTGCCCATGCAGGGAAAAGAGCCGTAGCGCCGATACCGCCGATCAGCGCGCGTCGAGAAAGGGCGAGTCTGTTCATGAGAGGAGGTTTGCACCTTGACACTATGGTAAGGTCAAGGGCTCTTGACCCTCACATGGTGTAAAGGTTCAATGTGCTGGCAAGAGGAGATTTTCAGTGTCCGATTGCTGCAAACACCACGATCATCAACATAGTATGCCGGTAGACCCCGCAACCGTGGCGCCCGGCGTCATGTGGATCTGCCCGATGCACCCGCAAATCCGACAGGACGGGCCGGGTACGTGCCCGATCTGCGGCATGGCGCTGGAGCCCGAGTCGCCATCGCTCGACGACGCGCCCAACCCTGAGCTGATCGATTTCACGCGGCGATTTTGGGTCGCCGCTGCGCTCGCGCTGCCGCTGTTCGTACTGGCGATGGGCACGGACATGCTCGGCTGGCACCTGCTGCCGATGCGGACGATGGTGTTCGTCCAGTTCGCGCTCGCGACGCCGGTGGTGCTGTGGGCGGGACTGCCGTTCTTCGAGCGGGCCATCGCTTCGGTCCGCACGCGCAGTCTCAACATGTTCACGCTCATCGGCCTCGGCGTCGGGGTCGCCTATGCCTACAGCGTCGTCGCGACGCTCGCGCCCGGCCTGTTTCCCGCAAGCCTGCACACGATGCATGGTCAGGTCCCGGTGTATTTCGAGGCGGCAGCGGTCATCGTCGCACTTGTGCTGCTCGGGCAGGTGCTCGAGCTGCGCGCCCGCGCCGCGACCGGCAAGGCGATCAAGGCGCTGCTCGGCCTCGCGCCGAAGCACGCGCGGCGGATCGCGGCGGACGGCAGCGAATCTGATGTGGACATCGGCCACATCGCGGTCGGCGATCTGCTCCGCGTACGCCCCGGCGAGAAGGTTCCCGTGGACGGTATCGTCGAGGAAGGGTGCTCGTCGGTCGACGAATCCATGCTGACGGGCGAGCCGGTCCCGGCTGAAAAGGCCACCGGCGACGCGGTGACGGGCGCGACGGTGAACGGCACCGGGATGCTCGTCGTCCGCGCGTCGCGCGTCGGCAGCGATACCTTGCTCGCGCAGATCGTGCGGATGGTCGCAGAGGCGCAGCGTTCGCGCGCGCCGATCCAAAGCCTCGCCGACACGGTTTCGGGCTGGTTCGTGCCCGCCGTGGTGCTCGTTGCGGTACTCGCCTTCGCCGTCTGGCTGTTTGTGGGGCCGGAGCCGCGCCTCGCCCACGCGCTCGTCGCGGGCGTTTCGGTGCTCATCATCGCCTGCCCCTGCGCGCTCGGGCTCGCGACGCCGATGTCGATCATGGTCGGCACCGGCCGCGGCGCGGCGGCGGGCGTGCTCGTCCGCAACGCCGAAGCGCTGGAGCGCATGGAAAAGGTCGACACACTTGTCGTCGACAAGACCGGCACGCTGACGCTCGGCAAGCCGCGCCTCGTCGGCATCGAAGGCGACGACCATGACGATATGCTGCGCCTCGCCGCATCGGTGGAGCGCGGAAGCGAGCATCCGCTCGCCGCCGCGATTGTCGATGCCGCGGAGGAGCGCGGGCTTGTTCTGGGCGATGTCAGCGATTTCGCATCGGAAACCGGCAAGGGCGTCTCGGGGATGGTGGACGGTCGCCGCGTCCGTCTCGGCAACCGCGCGATGATGGCGGGCCTCGATACGTCGGCACTCGACGCGAAGGCGGACGATCGGCGCGCTTCGGGCGAGGGCGTGATGTACCTCGCCATCGACGGCGCCTTCGCGGGCTTCCTCGCGGTGGCCGATCCGGTGAAGGAAAGCGCGTCGGAAGCCATCGCGGACCTCAAGCGTGAGGGCCTCCACGTCGTCATGCTCACCGGCGACAGCCGCGCGACGGCGGAAGCGGTCGCGAAGCGGATCGGCGGCATCGACTCGGTGATCGCCGAGGTGCTGCCCGCCGACAAGCAGAAGGCCGTCGAGCGCCTGCGCGCCGAGGGGCGTATCGTCGCGATGGCCGGAGACGGCATCAACGATGCGCCCGCGCTCGCTGCCGCGAACGTCGGCATCGCGATGGGTACCGGCACGGATGTCGCCATGGAAAGCGCCTCCGTCACGCTCGTGAAGGGCGACCTTCGCGGCATCGTTCGCGCGCGTCGCCTCAGCCGCGCGGTGATGCGCAACATCCGTCAGAACCTGTTCTTCTCG
This sequence comes from Sphingosinicella microcystinivorans, assembly GCF_003634215.1. GTDB lineage: Bacteria > Pseudomonadota > Alphaproteobacteria > Sphingomonadales > Sphingomonadaceae > Sphingosinicella > Sphingosinicella microcystinivorans. The sequence continues at coordinate 206,639 of NZ_RBWX01000007.1, forward strand.
TTCGTGTTCAATGCGGCGGGCGTTCCGATCGCGGCGGGCGTGCTCTATCCGGTGTTCGGGCTGCTGCTGAGCCCGATGATCGCAGGGGCGGCCATGTCTCTGAGTTCGGTCACGGTGATCGGCAATGCGCTTCGGCTGAGAGGGGTGAGGCTGTGAACATCGGTGCGGTATCGAAGAAGAGCGGCGTCAGCCAGCGCATGATCCGCCACTATGAAGGGATCAGCCTCATCCCGGTGCCGCCACGCCGGGACTCGGGCTACCGCGACTATGGCGAGGACGACGTGCATCGCTTGCGCTTCATTGCCAACGCGCGCGATCTCGGCTTCGGCATCGAGGAAATCCGCACGCTTCTGGCGCTCTGGTCCGACCGCGAGCGTAGCAGCGCCGACGTCAAGCGCCTCGCGCTGCAGCAGGCCGAGGCGCTTGGCGAGAAAATGAAGGCGATCGAGGCGATGCGCAGCACGCTCATCCATCTGGCGAAGGGTTGCCACGGCGATTCCCGCCCCGACTGCCCTATCATTGACGCGCTCGCGGCAAAGATGAGCTGAACGGCGTCGTGCCGCGGCGTATCGTCGACGTTTCGGACTGGAGCGGCTTTTGAAGTGGTATCTCATCCTGTTTGGCGTGGTCTTTCTGCCTCAACGGGCGTTGGCGGCCGGCGGCGCCGTGGAGGTTGGCCTGCGGATCAACACTTATGGCCGGGTGACGGAATGCCGGGTGCTTCGCTCCAGCGGGTATCCAAAGCTGGACGCCCGGACGTGCTCCATTCTGCGTCGAACGAAGCGCTATGAAGTAAAGCGTTACGGCGGGAAGGCGGTTGCCTACGAGCGGTCGGAGACATATCGCTGGCAGGTGCCCAAGGTGCGGGAAGCGACCTCGCCGCAGATTCCCGCGACCCGGATTCATTGACTATAAAGCGCACCGTTCCTATGTCGGCGGCGATGTTGGGGCCCGCCTGTGCGGCCCCGCCCTTTGCGCACAAGGTACCCCATGCTCGGTCTGAACGCGCTCGCGAAGCGTATCTTCGGCTCCTCAAACGATCGCTACGTCCGGTCGCTGTCCTCCATCGTCCGCAAGATCAACGATCTGGAACCCTCGTTCGAAGCGCTCACCGACGAGCAGCTGAAGGCGAAGACGGAAGAATTCCGCCAGCGCGTCGCGGGCGGCGAAACGCTGGATGCGCTGCTGCCCGAAGCCTTCGCCACGGTACGCGAGGCATCGAAACGTGTGCTCGGGATGCGGCACTTTGATGTCCAGCTCATCGGCGGCATCGTGCTGCACAGGGGCGAGATCGCCGAGATGCGCACCGGCGAGGGCAAGACGCTGGTGGCGACGCTCGCCACCTATCTGAACGCCATCGAAGGCAAGGGCGTCCACGTCGTCACGGTGAACGACTATCTCGCCCGCCGCGACTCCGGCTGGATGGGCAAGATCCACAATTTCCTCGGGCTTTCAGTGGGCGTCATCGTCCCGAACATCGACGAGGCGACCCGCCGCGCGGCTTATGGCGCGGACATCACCTATGGCACCAACAACGAGTTCGGCTTCGATTACCTGCGCGACAACATGAAATATTCGCGCGAGTCGATGGTGCAGCGGCCCTTCAATTTCGCGATCGTCGACGAGGTCGACTCGATCCTTGTCGACGAGGCGCGCACGCCGCTCATCATTTCCGGCCCCACCGAAGACAAGACCGACCTGTATGTCGCGGTCGATGCCGTGGTGAAGGTGCTTCCCAAGGAAGCCTACGAGGTCGACGAGAAGCAGAAATCGATCACGCTGACCGAGGACGGTACCGAGGCCGCCGAGCGCGCGCTTGAGGCGGCAGGGCTGCTCGTCGGCGAAAATCTCTATGATTTCGAGAACACGCAGGTGGTTCACCACCTCAATCAGGCGCTGAAGGCGAACATCATCTTCCGCCGCGATACCGACTATATCGTGAAGGGCGACAAGGTCGTCATCATCGACGAGTTCACGGGGCGCATGATGGATGGCCGCCGCTGGTCGGACGGACTCCACCAGGCGGTGGAGGCCAAGGAGGGCGTCGAGATCCAGCCCGAGAACCAGACGCTCGCCTCGATCACCTTCCAGAACTATTTCCGCATGTACCCCAAGCTCGGCGGCATGACCGGCACGGCAGCGACCGAAGCGGCGGAATTCTACGATATCTACAAGCTGAACACGGTCGAAATCCCGACGAACGTGCCCGTGAAGCGCATCGACGTGGACGACGAGTTCTACAAGAACGCGCAGGACAAATACGGTGCGATCGTGAAGGCGATCCGCGAGGCGAGCCTGAAGGGTCAGCCCGTGCTCGTCGGCACGGTTTCCATCGAAAAGTCGGAAATGCTCTCCGAGTACCTGACGAAGGAGGGCGTGGAGCACAATGTGCTGAACGCGCGCTTCCACGAGCAGGAGGCGCACATCGTCGCGCAGGCGGGCCGGCTCGGCGCCGTCACCATCGCCACCAACATGGCGGGCCGCGGCACGGACATCCAGCTTGGCGGCAACGTCGAGTTCCGCGTCGACGACGAACTGAAGACGATGCCCGAAGGCCCCGACAAGGAACAAGAGGTCGAGCGTATCCGTCAGGAGATCGCCGCAGAGCGCGAGGCGGTGAAGGCGGCGGGCGGGCTGTTCGTGCTCGGCACCGAGCGCCACGAGAGCCGCCGCATCGATAACCAGCTTAGGGGCCGTTCGGGCCGTCAGGGCGATCCGGGCTTCTCGCGCTTCTACCTCAGCCTGGACGATGACCTGCTGCGCATCTTCGGTCAGCAATCCATGCTCAATCGCATGATGCAGTCGGGTCTCGAGGAGGGCGAAGCGATCGTCCACCCGTGGATCTCGAAGGCGATCGAAACCGCGCAGAAAAAGGTTGAGGCGCGCAACTACGACGTTCGCAAGCAGCTCCTGCAGTACGACGACGTGATGAACGACCAGCGCAAGGTCGTTTACGAACAGCGCGCCGACGTGATGGATTCGGACACGCTCGGCGATGTTGTGGCGGACATGCGCTCGGAGACCGCCAACGACCTGGTGGCGCTGCACTGCCCGGCCGGAAGCTACCCCGAGCAGTGGAACGTGGAAGCGCTGAGGGCCGACCTTGCGCGCCTGTTCGCGCTCGACTTGCCGATCGAGGAGTGGATCGGCGAGCAGGCGGTCGATCAGGAAATCTTCATCGAGCGCATCGAGGCGGCCGCGAAGGACGCGCTTGAAGCGAAAACGGCGAATATCCCCGCCGAAACGTGGACGCAGATCGAGAAGAGCTTCCTCCTTCAGGCGATCGACCATCACTGGAAGGAACATCTCGCGACGCTCGATGCGCTGCGTGCGGTCATCCACCTGCGTGCCTATGCGCAGAAGCAGCCGATCAACGAATACAAGCAGGAAGCCTTCGCACTGTTCGAGCGGATGCTGGTCAACATCCGCGAGGAAGTGACGCGGATGCTCAGCCACGCGCAGTTCGAAATGGCCCCGCCGCCGCTGCCGCGCACGCCGCCGGAGTTCCTGACGACGCATATCGACCCGTTCACGGGCGAGAACGACTCGCTTGCCGCCGATCCCGATCAACTCGCGGAAACCGCAGGCGCGGTGGGCCGCAATCAACCCTGTCCCTGTGGCTCGGGCAAGAAGTATAAGCACTGCCACGGCGCGAAGGACTGAGCCTTCGCTTCTCATGGGGGGGTGAAATGCTGAAACTGGCACTTGCCGCCGCCGCGCTGCTTTCAGGCGCGGCGCAGGCGGAAACCGTCGTCGTCACCGCGGACCGCATGGTCGACGTGGCTGCGGGGAGGATGGTGGCGAACCCGGTGGTGGTGATCACCGACGGACGCATCGTCTCCGTCTCCGGCGGCGCGGGCATCCCGGCGGACGCGAAACGCGTCGACCTGCCCGGCATGACGCTCGTGCCCGGCCTTATCGACATGCACGTCCATCTGGACAGCGCACCCATCTACGGCGGCTACAACAGCCTCGTCTTCACCGACAGCTTCTGGACCGTCGTGGGCGCGGCCAATGCACGCGCCATGCTGGAGGCGGGCTTCACCACCGTCCGCAACGTGGGCTCGGCGGGCTATTCGGACGTCGGCATCAAGCAGGCGATCGAGGAGGGCTTCGCGACCGGGCCGCGAATCGTTCCCGCTGCTTATGCGCTCGGTGCCACGGGCGGCCACTGCGACGAGACCTTTTATCCGCCCTCGTTCCACCGCAAGGGCGAAGCCGTGGGCGATTCGCCCGACGAACTCCGCCTGCGCGTGCGCGAGCAGAGGAAGTATGGCGCGGAGGTCATCAAGGTGTGCGCCACGGGCGGCGTCTTCTCGCGCAACACCGAGCCCGGCCAGCAGCAGCTCTCCGAAGCCGAACTGCGCGCCATCGCGGACGAGGCGCACATGTGGGGGCTGAAGGTTGCCGCGCACGCGCACGGCACGTCCGGCATCAAGGCGGCGATTCGCGCAGGCATCGACACGATCGAGCACGCCAGCCTCATCGACGCCGAAGGCATACGCCTCGCCAAGGAGCGCGGCACGGTGCTTGCGATGGATATCTACAACACCGAGTATACGCAGTCTGAGGGGCGCAAGAACGGCGTGCTGGAGGACAATCTGCGTAAAGACCGCGAGGTTGCCCAGGTCCAGCGGGACGGCTTCCGTGCCGCACACAAGGCGGGCGTGAAGATGGTGTTCGCATCCGACGCGGGCGTGATGCCCCATGCGGAGGTCGGCAAGCAGTTCCGCGTGATGGTGGAGTACGGCATGACGCCGATCGACGCGATCCGCGCGGCGACGCGGAATGCCGCCGAGGCGCTGGGCCGCGAATCGGATGTCGGCACGATTGCGCCGGGCCGTTATGGAGACCTTATCGCGGTCGCCGGGGACCCGACTGCGGACGTGACGCTGCTCGCGAATGTTCCTTTCGTTATGAAGGGCGGCGACATCGTGAAAGATGCGCGCTGAACGCATCGCCGAAGACCCGCGGAGAACCGTCACAAAAGCCGTTGACCTTGGGGGGAGGCGCGCATATAAGCCGCGCCCGTACTCGCGGGCTGGTGGTAGGCGTTCGTCCTAGACGCTGTCCTGGAACGGGTTTTTAGAGCTGATAGGCCGCAAGGCCGCGAAATAAGGGTCCGGGTGGGGCCGTTAAGGTGCCCGCCGGGACCGTTTGCATTTGTCCGCGAATCGCTCGCGGACGCTTTGCGCGCGGCTGGCCCTGAAGGCTTGCATGGATTTGGAAACAAGAGGCTGAAGCGTTAATGCCGACGATCAACCAGCTGGTCCGCAAGGGTCGGAATCCGCAGAAGGCGCGCAACAAGGTGCCGGCGCTCGAAGCGAATCCGCAGAAGCGCGGCGTATGCACGCGCGTCTACACGACGACCCCGAAGAAGCCGAACTCGGCGCTCCGCAAGGTGGCCAAGATTCGCCTGACCAACGGTTTCGAGGTGATTGGCTACATCCCGGGTGAAGGTCACAACCTTCAGGAGCACTCGGTGGTGCTCATTCGCGGCGGCCGCGTGAAGGATTTGCCGGGCGTGCGTTATCACGTGCTGCGCGGCGTTCTTGACACCCAGGGCGTCAAGGATCGCAAGCAGAGCCGTTCGAAGTACGGCGCCAAGCGGCCTAAGTAAGGAACTAGAGAAATGGCTCGTCGTCGCCGTCCGGAGAAGCGCGAAATTCTCCCCGATCCCCGCTTCGGGGACATCACGCTCACGAAGTTCATGAACCTCGTGATGTATCAGGGTAAGAAGTCGATCGCCGAAACGATCGTCTACAGCGCCCTCGACAACATCGAAGCGAAGATGAAGAAGGATCCGGTCGGGGTCTTCCACGACGCGCTCAACAACGTGAAGCCGGGCATCGAAGTCCGCAGCCGCCGCGTTGGTGGTGCGACCTACCAGGTGCCCGTCGAAGTGCGCCCGGACCGTTCGCAGGCGCTCGCGATTCGCTGGCTGATCTCGGCCGCGCGCAATCGCAGCGAGAACACAATGTCGGCGCGCCTTTCGGGCGAACTGATGGACGCCTCGCAGAACCGCGGTACCGCCGTGAAGAAGCGCGAAGACACGCACCGTATGGCCGAGGCGAACCGCGCCTTCGCGCACTACCGCTGGTAAAGATTAAGGACTGATCGCAATGGCCCGCAGCCATCCGCTCGATAAATATCGCAACATCGGCATCATGGCCCACATTGATGCCGGTAAGACGACGACGACCGAGCGAATCCTCTATTACACCGGCAAGTCCTACAAGATCGGCGAAGTGCACGAAGGCACGGCGACGATGGACTGGATGGAGCAGGAGCAAGAGCGCGGCATCACGATCACGTCTGCCGCGACGACCTGTTTCTGGAACGATCACCGCATCAACATCATCGATACGCCCGGCCACGTCGATTTCACCATCGAAGTCGAGCGCAGCCTTCGCGTGCTCGACGGGGCGGTTGCGTGCTTCGACGGCGTTGCCGGCGTGGAGCCGCAGTCTGAAACGGTGTGGCGTCAGGCCGACAAGTACCGCGTTCCGCGCATGTGCTTCGTCAACAAGCTCGATCGCACCGGCGCCAACTTCGAACGTTGCGTGCAGATGATCAAGGACCGCCTCGGTGCGCGTCCGCTGGTGCTTTATCTCCCGATCGGAATCGAGAGCGGGTTCAAGGGTCTCGTCGACCTCGTCGAGAATCGCGCGATCATCTGGCTCGAGGAATCGCTGGGCGCGAAGTTCGAATATCGGGATATCCCGGACGAGCTGAAGGAAGCCGCCGAGCTTGCTCGCCAGGAACTGATCGAGATGGCCGTCGAGCAGGACGACGCCGTCATGGAAGCCTATCTCGAAGGCAATGTTCCCGATGCCGCTACGCTGAAGGCGCTGATCCGCAAGGGTACGCTCAGCTTCGCGTTCGTGCCGGTGCTGTGCGGTTCGGCGTTCAAGAACAAGGGTGTGCAGCCGCTGCTGGACGCCGTCGTCGACTATCTGCCGAGCCCGCTCGACGTGCCGGCGGTGCAGGGTGTCAAGCTGGACGGCGAGACGCCGGACACCCGCAAGGCTGACGACAGCGAGCCGTTCTCGGCGCTGGCGTTCAAGATCATGACCGACCCGTTCGTCGGTACGCTGACCTTCGCGCGCATTTACTCGGGCAAGCTCGAGGGGTCTTCCACCGTGCTCAACTCGGTGAAGGACAAGAAGGAAAAAATCGGCCGCATGCTTCTGATGCATGCGAACGAGCGTGAAGACATCAAGGAAGCCTACGCGGGCGACATCGTCGCGCTCGTCGGTCTCAAGGAAGTCACCACGGGCGAAACGCTCTGCGCGCCGAATGCGCCGATCATCCTGGAGCGCATGGAGTTCCCGGATCCGGTCATCGAGGTTGCGGTGGAACCGAAGACCAAGGCCGACCAGGAGAAGATGGGCATCGCGCTCAATCGTCTCGCGCAGGAAGACCCGAGCTTCCGCGTGTCGTCGGACCTCGAAAGCGGTCAGACCATCATCAAGGGCATGGGTGAACTTCACCTCGAAATTCTTGTCGATCGCATGAAGCGTGAGTTCAAGGTCGAGGCGAACGTTGGTGCGCCGCAGGTGGCATACCGAGAATCGCTCGCGCGCAAGGTCGATATCGACTACACGCACAAGAAGCAGTCGGGTGGTTCGGGTCAGTTCGGTCGCGTCAAGATGACGGTCGAGCCGGGCGAACGCGGCCAGGGCGTGCTTTTCGTCGACGAGGTCAAGGGCGGCAACGTTCCGCGCGAATATATTCCTTCGGTCGAGAAGGGTATTCGCGAGGTTGCGGCTTCGGGTTCGCTGATCGGCTTCCCGATCATCGACTTCACCGCGACGCTGACGGACGGCGCCTACCACGACGTCGACTCGTCTGCGATGGCGTTCGAAATCACCGGTCGCGGTGCGATGCGCGAAGCGGCCCAGAAGGCCGGCATCAAGCTGCTCGAGCCGGTGATGAAGGTCGAGGTGGTGACGCCCGAAGAGTTCATGGGCGATGTCATCGGCGATCTGAATTCGCGGCGCGGCCAGATTCAGGGCACCGACAGCCGCGGCAACGCACAGGTGGTCGAGGCGATCGTGCCGCTGGCGAACATGTTCGGGTACGTCAACCAGCTCCGTTCTTTCTCGCAGGGCCGGGCGCAGTACACGATGCAGTTCAGTCATTACGAGGAAGTCCCGGCGAACGTCGCCGAGGAAGTCAAGGCGAAGCTCGCCTGATAATTTGGTTGGCAATCGGAATTGGCCGCGAGGCCAGGGACAGCAGAAGACAAGAGGGTTAGAGACATGGCGAAAGCGAAGTTTGAGCGCACCAAGCCGCACTGCAACATCGGCACCATCGGTCACGTCGACCATGGCAAGACGACGCTGACGGCGGCGATCACGAAGGTTCTGTCGGAAACTGGCGGCGCCACGTTTACGGACTACGCCAACATCGACAAGGCACCGGAAGAGCGCGAGCGCGGCATCACGATCTCGACGGCGCACGTCGAGTACGAGACCGAGAACCGCCACTATGCGCACGTCGATTGCCCGGGCCACGCTGACTATGTGAAGAACATGATCACCGGCGCCGCGCAGATGGACGGCGCGATCCTCGTCGTGAACGCCGCTGACGGCCCGATGCCGCAGACCCGTGAGCACATTCTGCTTGCGCGTCAGGTCGGCGTGCCGGCGCTCGTCGTCTACATGAACAAGGTCGATCAGGTCGACGATCCCGAGCTTCTCGAACTCGTCGAGCTTGAGGTTCGCGAGCTTCTCTCGAAGTACGATTTCCCGGGCGACGACATTCCGATCGTCAAGGGTTCGGCTCTGGCCGCTCTCGAAGGCCGCGACGACGCCATCGGCAAGAACTCGATCCTCGAGCTGATGAAGGCCGTTGACGATTTCATCCCGCAGCCGGCGCGTCCGCTCGACAAGGCGTTCCTGATGCCGATCGAAGACGTGTTCTCGATCTCGGGCCGCGGCACCGTCGTGACGGGTCGTGTCGAAACGGGTGTCGTCAAGGTTGGCGAGGAAGTCGAGATCGTCGGCATTCGTCCGACGACGAAGACGACCGTCACGGGTGTCGAAATGTTCCGCAAGCTGCTCGATCAGGGTCAGGCCGGCGACAACATCGGTGCGCTGCTCCGCGGCACGAAGCGTGAAGACGTGGAGCGCGGCCAGGTTCTCTGCAAGCCGGGCACGATCACGCCGCACACGGAGTTCAAGGCCAGCGTGTACGTCCTGTCGAAGGACGAGGGCGGCCGTCACACGCCGTTCTTCGCGAACTATCGTCCGCAGTTCTACTTCCGCACGACCGACGTGACGGGTGAAGTTGTTCTTCCCGAGGGCACCGAGATGGTGATGCCGGGCGACAACATCGAACTCGGTGTGAAGCTGATTGCGCCGATCGCCATGGACCAGGGTCTCCGCTTCGCCATTCGCGAAGGCGGTCGTACCGTGGGTTCGGGCGTCGTGGCGGAAATCACGAAGTAAGCGAAAGCATATCGCCGGTCCGGCACGAAAACGTGCCGGACCGGTTTGCTTTTGCCGGTTGATTGTCAGGGCCGAAATTGGTCGGCCAAATAAAGGTTTGAACGGGTACCCGCATGGAAACGCAGAATATTCGCATCCGCCTCAAGGCCTTCGATCACCGCGTGCTCGATCAGGCGACGGGCGAAATCGCCGATACGGCGAAGCGGACGGGCGCGATGGTGCGCGGACCCATCCCGATGCCGACGCGCATCGAGAAGTTCACGGTGAACCGCTCGCCGCACGTCGACAAGAAGTCGCGCGAGCAGTTCGAGGTTCGCACCTACAAGCGCCTGCTGGACATTGTTCAGCCGACGCCCCAAACGGTGGACGCGCTGATGAAGCTCGACCTCGCCGCGGGTGTGGATGTCGAGATCAAGTTGCAGGCCTAGCCTGACGTTTTAACTCAAGCCCCCTCCGCGGAGGGGGCCTCTGAAGAGGAAGGAACAAGATCATGCGCACTGGCGTGATCGCAAAGAAGGTGGGAATGACCCGGCTGTTCAAGGACGACGGCCGGCATGTTCCTGTGACGGTTCTCAGCCTTGAAGGCTGCCAGGTCGTCGCACAGCGTACCGAGGACCGCGATGGCTATGTCGCGCTCCAGCTCGGTGCCGGCACCGCGAAGGTTAAGAACGTCGCCAAGCCGCAGCGCGGCCACTTCGGCAAGGCCGAAGTCGAGCCGAAGGCGCAGGTTGTCGAATTCCGTGTTACGGAAGATGCGCTCGTCGATGTGGGAGCCGAGCTGTCGGCCGACCATTTCGTCGCGGGCCAGTATGTCGACATCACCGGCTCAACGCAGGGCAAAGGCTTTGCCGGCGCCATCAAGCGTTGGGGTTTCGGCGGTCTGCGCGCGACGCACGGCGTCTCCGTTTCGCACCGTTCGCATGGTTCGACGGGTAACCGCCAGGATCCGGGCAAGGTCTTCAAGAACAAGAAGATGGCCGGCCACATGGGCGCCCGCAACCGCACGCAGCAGAATCTCGAGATCGTCGGCACCGACGTCGCTCGCGGCCTGATCTTCGTCAAGGGTTCGGTCCCCGGCCACAAGGGCGGCTGGCTCGAAGTTCGCGATGCCGTGAAGGTGGCGCGTCCGGGCGAGGCTCCGTATCCGGCCGGCATTCGCAGCGCGAACAACAATGAAGCGGCCCCCGCCGAGGCTCCGGCCGAGACGGTCGAAACCGCCACCGACGGCCAGGAGGGCTGAACATGAAAATCAAGGTACAGACCCTCGACGCGAAAGCGGCTGGCGATGTCGAACTGAACGACGAGATCTTCGGTCTCGAACTTCGTACCGACATCCTGCACCGTGTCGTCAACTGGCAGCTCGCCAACCGCCGCGGTTACGCCCGCGCCGCACGCGAGCGTTCCGATGTTGCGCGCACCGGCAAGAAGTTCGGTCGCCAGAAGGGTGGCGGCACGGCACGTCACGGCAACCGCCGCGCACCGATCTTCATCGGCGGTGGCAAGGCCCACGGTCCGCGCGCCCGCTCGTTCGAGCAGAGCCTGAACAAGAAGATCCGCGTCCTCGGCCTCAAGACCGCGCTGTCGGCGAAGGCCAAGGAAGGCAAGCTCATCGTCCTCAAGGACCTCGAGCTGAAGGATGCCAAGACGAAGGTGCTGCGCGATCAGCTCGGCAAGCTCGGCATCACCAGCGGCCTCTTTATCGACGGCGACACGCCCGCGAACTTCCGTCTGGCCTGCGCGAACCTCTACAAGGTCGACGTGCTGCCGGTCATTGGCGCGAACGTGTACGACATCCTCAATCACGACACCCTCGTCCTCACGACGTCGGCGGTCGAAAAGCTGGAGGCGCGCTTCAATGGCTAAGGCTGCGAAGAAGGCCGAGATCGCGCTGGAGCACTACGACGTGATCCTGTCGCCGGTCATCACCGAGAAGTCGACGCAGGTGTCGGAACACAACCAGTTTGTGTTCCACGTCGCGAAGACCGCGACCAAGCCCGCCATCAAGGCGGCGGTCGAAGCGCTGTTCGATGTCAAGGTGAAGGGTGTGAACACGCTCATCGCCAAGGGCAAGACCAAGCGCTGGAAGGGTCAGCGCTACATCCGCTCCGACGCGAAGAAAGCCGTCGTGACGCTCGCCGAAGGCGAGTCGATCGACGTGACCACGGGAATCTAAGCCATGGCGCTCAAATCCTATAACCCCACCAGCGCAGCGCGCCGCGGCCTCGTCCTCGTCGACAAGTCGCAGCTCTTCAAGGGCAAGCCCGTCAAGGCGCTGACCGAGGGTCTCCACAAGTCCGGCGGTCGCAACAACCAGGGCCACGCCACTGCGCGCGGTATTGGCGGCGGTCACAAGCGCCGTTATCGCATTGTCGATTTCAAGCGTCGCAAGTGGGACATGTCGGCCGTTGTCGAGCGGATCGAGTATGACCCGAACCGCACGGCGTTCATCGCCCTCGTGAAATACGAGGACGGCGAGCTGAACTACATCCTCGCACCGCAGCGTCTTGCCGTTGGCGATACCGTCGTCGCGGGCAAGAAGACCGACGTGAAGCCGGGCAACGCGATGGAAATCGGTCAGATGCCGGTTGGCACGATTGTCCACAACGTCGAGATGAAGCCCCGCAAGGGTGGCCAGATCGCGCGTTCGGCAGGCACCTACGTGCAGGTCGTCGGTCGTGACCGCGGCATGGCGATCGTCCGTCTCGGTTCGGGCGAGCAGCGCTACGTTCCGGCTGATTGCATGGCGACGGTCGGCGCGGTGTCGAACCCGGACAACTCGAACCAGAATCTTGCCAAGGCTGGCCGCAACCGCTGGCTCGGCAAGCGTCCGCTGACGCGCGGTGTCGCCAAGAACCCGGTCGACCACCCGCACGGCGGTGGTGAAGGCCGGACTTCGGGTGGCCGTCATCCGGTGACCCCGTGGGGCAAGCCGACGAAGGGTGCCAAGACCCGGAACAAGAAAAAGGCGTCGAGCGCGATGATCATCCGTTCGCGTCACGCGAAGAAGAAGAGGTAAGCCATGGCGCGTTCCGTCTGGAAGGGTCCGTTTGTCGACCTGCACCTTCTGAAGAAGGCCGAGACCGCCCAGGATTCCGGTGCGCGTGCGCCGATCAAGACCTGGTCGCGCCGTTCGACGATTCTGCCGCAGTTCGTCGGGCTCACCTTCAACGTCTACAACGGCAAGAAGTTCGTGCCGGTGACGGTCAATGAAGACATGGTGGGCATGAAGCTCGGCGAGTTCGCGCCGACGCGCACCTACTTCGGCCACACCGCCGACAAGAAGTCGAAGAGGTAAGCGATGAGCAAGGCTGCAAACCCCCGTCGTGTCGGCGAGCGTGAAGCGCTTGCAGTGGCGACGACCGTGCGCGGTTCGGCATACAAGCTGAACCTCGTTGCCGGTCTTATTCGCGGCAAGAAGGCCGGCGAAGCGCTCAACATCCTCACCTTCTCCACGAAGGCGATGGCCGTTGACGTTCGCAAGGTTCTCGCCTCGGCGATCGCGAATGCGGAAAACAACCACAACCTCGACGTCGATGCGCTCGTGGTGAAGGAAGCCAGCGTCGGCAAGTCGATCACGATGAAGCGCTGGACGCCGCGTGCGCGTGGTCGTTCGGCGAAGATCATGAAGCCGATCAGCCGCATTCGCATCGTGGTGCGTGAAGCGGACGAAGAGGCAGGAGCGTAATATGGGTCACAAGACTTCCCCCATCGGCCTCCGGTTGCAGATCAACCGCACCTGGGATTCGCGTTGGTTCGCGGACGGCGACGACTACGGTCGTCTGCTGCTCGAGGATCTCAAGATCCGCAACTTCGTGATGAAGACGCTGCCGCAGGCCGCCATTTCGAAGGTGGTGATCGAGCGTCCCGCAAAGCTGTGCCGCGTGTCGGTGTATGCTGCGCGTCCGGGCGTGATCATCGGCAAGAAGGGTGCGGACATCGACAAGCTCCGCCGCCAGCTCGCCGCGATGACGTCGAGCGAGGTGTCGCTGAACATCGTCGAGATCCGCAAGCCTGAGGTTGACGCGAAGCTCGTCGCACAGTCGGTCGCCGATCAGCTCGTGCGCCGTGTTGCGTTCCGCCGCGCCATGAAGCGCGCCGTGCAGTCGGCGCTGCGTCTTGGCGCCGAGGGTATCAGGATCACCTGCTCGGGCCGTCTTGGCGGCGCCGAGATTGCGCGGACCGAATGGTACCGTGAAGGCCGCGTTCCGCTGCACACGCTGCGCGCGAACGTGGACTACGCGGAAGGCCAGGCACACACCGCTTACGGCGTCTGCGGCGTCAAGGTCTGGATCTTCAAGGGTGAGATCCTCGACCACGACCCGCTCGCGCAGGACCGGATCATGATGGATGCACAGACGTCGGGAGTCCGGCCGGCGCGTTAAGGTCGAAAGACCATAACTGCGTCGCCTGATCGAGGACCGATTCCTGTCAGAAGGCGATAAGAGATGCTGCAACCAAAACGCACCAAGTTCCGCAAGGCCCACAAGGGTCGCATTCACGGCAACGCCAAAGGCGGCACCGAACTCAACTTCGGCGCCTATGGCCTGAAGGCGCTCGAGCCGGAGCGCGTCACTGCGCGCCAGATCGAATCTGCGCGTCGTGCCATCACGCGCCACATCAAGCGCCAGGGCCGTCTCTGGATCCGCATTTTCCCGGACGTTCCGGTTTCCCGCAAGCCTGCCGAAGTCCGCATGGGCTCGGGCAAGGGTGCGCCGGAATACTGGGTCGCCCGCGTGAAGCCGGGCCGCGTGATGTTCGAGCTCGATGGCGTCAGCTACGAGGTCGCCGCCGGCGCCTTCGAACGCGCTGCCGCTAAGCTCCCGATCAAGACGAAGCTGATCGCTCGTCTTGGCGACCAGCACTAAGGAAGGGATGCAGCCATGAAGCACGCAGACCTCAAGACCAAGACTGACGACCAGCTCTCCGCTGATCTCGCACAGCTGAAGAAGGAGCAGTTCAACCTGCGCTTCCAGGCGGCGACCGGCCAGCTGGAAAAGGCGAGCCGCGTGCGCGAGGTGCGTCGCACCATCGCGCGTATTCGGACGCTGCAGAACGAACGCGGTCGCGCCAGCGCCGCTGCCGAAGCCTGAAGGGAATAACGATGCCGAAACGCGTCCTCGTCGGGCAGGTAGTCTCCGACAAGACCGACAAGACGGTGGTTGTGAAGGTCGAACGCCGGGTTCAGCACCCGCTGTACGGCAAGATCATCCGCCGCTCGAAGAAGTATCACGCGCATGATGAAGCCAATGCCTTCAAGGCCGGCGACACCGTGCGGATCGAAGAATGTGCGCCGATCTCCAAGCTGAAGACGTGGCGCGTCACGGAAAAGGTGAGCTGACATGATCCAGATGCAGACGAACCTCGACGTCGCGGACAACAGCGGCGCGAAAAGGGTGCAGTGCATCAAGGTGCTCGGCGGTTCGAAGCGCCGCTTCGCCACCGTTGGCGACGTGATCGTCGTCTCGGTGAAGGAAGCCGCGCCGCGCGGCCGCGTGAAGAAGGGTGACGTGCACCGCGCGGTCATCGTTCGCACCGCGAAGGACATCCGCCGCGCCGATGGCACCGTGATCCGCTTCGATTCGAACGCGGCCGTGCTCATCAACAAGAGCGAGGAGCCGATCGGCACCCGCATCTTCGGGCCGGTGGTGCGCGAACTGCGTGCCAAGAAGCACATGAAGATCATCAGCCTTGCGCCGGAGGTCCTCTAAATGTCCGCAGCGAAGATCAAGAAGGGTGACCGCGTCGTCGTCCTGTCCGGCAAGGACAAGGGCAAGCACGGCGATGTCGTGAAGTCCCTCCCGAAGGACGGCAAGGTCGTCGTGTCGGGCATCAACATCGTGGTTCGCCACGTGAAGCCGAGCCAGGCCAATCCGCAGGGCGGGCTGGAGCGTCGCGAGGCGCCGATCCACGCGTCCAAGGTGGCGCTCGAGGATCCGAAGACCGGCAAGCCGACCCGCGTCGGTTTCCGTATCGAGAAAGACGGCAGCAAGGTGCGTGTCGCCAAGCGGTCGGGTGAGGTGATCAATGGCTAAGGCAGAACGCGTGAAGCCGCGCCTTCAGAAGGTGTATGAAGAGCAGGTGCGCGCCGCGCTCACCGAGCGCTTCGGCTACAAGAACGCCATGGAAGTCCCGGGCATCGAGAAGATCGTGCTCAACATGGGCGTGGGCGACGCGACGCAGGACAAGAAGCGCATCGATGCGGCACTCGCCGAGATGATGCAGATCGCAGGCCAGCGTCCGGTGGTCACCAAGGCACGCGTCTCGATCGCACAGTTCAAGCTGCGCGAAGGCATGCCGATCGGCGTCAAGGTCACGCTGCGGTCCGACCGCATGTGGGAATTCCTGGATCGCCTCATCAACATCGCGCTGCCGCGCGTGCGCGACTTCCGGGGCGTGAACCCGAAGTCGTTCGACGGCCGCGGTAACTACGCGATGGGCATCAAGGAGCAGATCGTGTTCCCCGAGATCAACTATGACCAGGTCGAAAAGGTCCGGGGCATGGATGTGATCATCACCACCACCGCGAAGACGGACGAGGAAGGCCGCGAGCTGCTGCGTGCGCTCAACATGCCCTTCACCGACCGCGACGAAACCCAGAAGGCCGCGTAAGCGCGGCCGCTAGAGGAGCTGAACTTAAGTCATGGCGAAACTGAGTTCGATCAACAAGAACGAGCGTCGGAAGAAGCTCGTAAAGCAATATGCGGGCAAGTATGCTCGCCTGAAAGCGATCGCGAACGACGAGAGCAAGGATGAGACGGAGCGTCTGATGGCGCGCCTGAAGCTTGCCGAGATCCCGCGCAACGCGAACCCGACGCGCATCCGCAACCGGTGTGAACTCACCGGCCGTTCGCGTGCGTATTACCGCAAATTCCGCTTGAGCCGCATCATGCTCCGGGAACTGGCCAACAAGGGCCTGATCCCGGGTGTGACGAAGTCGAGCTGGTAAGGAAAGGATCGATCCCATGTCGATGACCGATCCGCTGGGCGATATGTTGACCCGCATCCGCAATGGTCAGCAGGCCCGCAAGGACTCTGTTCTCACCCCGGCCTCCAAGCTGCGTAGCCACGTCCTCGACGTGCTGCAGCGCGAAGGCTTCATCCGCGGCTATGCTGCTGCCGACACCGGCCAGGCGATGCGCGAGATCCGTATCGATCTCAAGTATTTCGAAGGCCAGCCGGCGATCCAGCATCTGCAGCGCGTCTCGAAGCCGGGCCGCCGCGTCTATTCGGGCGCGAAGGATCTGCCGCGCGTCCGCAACGGGCTGGGCATCACCATCGTTTCGACGCCGAAGGGCGTTCTCTCGGACGCGGAAGCGCGCGAGCAGAACGTTGGCGGCGAAGTGCTCTGCCAGGTCTTCTAGGGGTATTCACGATGTCACGCATTGGAAAAAGACCCGTGAGCGTACCTGCAGGCGTCACCGCGACGCTGGCCGATGGCCGGCTGTCGGTGAAGGGGCCGAAGGGTGAGCTCAGCATCGTCACGCACGATGACATCAGCTACAGCGTTGAAGACGGCCGCATCTCCGTGGGTCCGGCGAACGCCTCGCGGCGCGCTCGCGACTTCTGGGGCATGCAGCGTACGCTGGTTCAGAACCTTGTGACCGGCGTTACCGACGGTTTCACGAAGGTGCTGGAGATCACCGGCGTCGGCTACCGCGCGAACGCGCAGGGCAACACGCTGAAGCTGCAGCTCGGCTACAGCCATGATGTCGACTTCGCGATCCCCGAGGGGATCACGGTGAAGACGCCCGATCAGACCACGGTCGAGATCTCGGGCATCGATCGCCAGCAGGTCGGTCAGGTGGCTGCCGAGATTCGTCGCTGGCGGAAGCCGGAGCCCTACAAGGGCAAGGGCATCAAGTACCGCGGCGAGTTCATCTTCCGCAAAGAAGGTAAGAAGAAGTAGCGATGGGCAAGAAACTCACATCATTCGAACAGCGCCGCCGCCGCGTGCGGACGGGGCTTCGGCTGAAGGCCGGCACGCGTCCTCGCCTGTCGGTGCATCGCTCGTCGCAGCACATCTACGCGCAGATCATCGACGACGCCGCAGGCAAGACGATCGCTTCGGCCTCGACGCTGGACAAGGACGTGAAGGGCCAGGCCGGCGCGACCGTCTCGGCGGCGACCGATGTCGGCAAGCGTCTTGCCGAACGTGCGAAGGCAGCGGGCGTAACACAGGTTGTTTTCGATCGTGGCGGCTTCCTGTTCCACGGCCGTGTGAAGGCACTCGCCGAGGCGGCGCGCGAAGGCGGATTGGAGTTCTAGTATGGCTGACGAAACCCAGATCGACGCCCCCGAGGCGGATACCGGCGAGACCGAAGGTCGCGGTCGTCGCGGCCGTGGCGGGCAGGGCCGCGAAGGTGGTGGACGTGGACGTCGCGACGATCGCGGCGGCCGCGGCAATCGCCGTGAAGCGCGTCAGGAGCCGGGCGAGGAGCTGATCGAGAAGCTCGTCCACATCAACCGCGTCTCGAAGACGGTGAAGGGCGGCAAGCGCTTCGGCTTCGCAGCGCTCGTCGTCGTCGGTGACGGCAAGGGCCGCGTGGGCTTCGGCCACGGCAAGGCCCGCGAAGTGCCGGAAGCGATTTCGAAGGGCACTGCCGCCGCCAAGAAGGCGATGGTCCGCGTGCCGCTGCGCGATGGCCGTACGCTGCACCACGACGGCTTCGGCCACTTCGGTGCGGGCAAGGTCTACGTCCGCTCCGCGCCCCAGGGTACCGGCATCATCGCCGGCGGCCCGATGCGCGCCGTGTTCGAAAGCCTTGGTGTTGCCGACGTCGTCACGAAGTCGGTCGGCACCAACAACCCCTACAACATGATCCGCGCGACCTTCGAGGCGCTGAAGGAACAGGCTTCTCCGAAGGCTGTTGCCCAGCGTCGCGGCAAGAAGATCGCCGACCTCATCGGCCGTCGGGGCGATGTGTCCGGCGCGGCCGTTCAGGTCGAAGCCGACGCGGTCACGGAGTAAGTCATCATGGCGAAGATCAAGCTCAAGCAGGTGGGTTCGCCCATCCGCCGCACCAAGGACCAGCGCGCGACGCTCGTCGGCCTCGGCCTCAACAAGCTTCACCGCACGTCGGAGCTGGAGGATACCCCCGAGGTTCGCGGGATGCTCCGCAAGGTCCAGCACATGGTGCAGGTCATCGACTAAACCGGATTTGAACGCCTTCTTCCGTTGTGGGAGTAGGCTTCGAATTCAGCGCGACAATAGCGAAAGCGAGTGCACACAATGAAAATCAGCGATCTCAAGGACAACAAGGGCGCCCGCAAGAGCCGTACGCGCGTTGCGCGCGGCATCGGTTCGGGTCTCGGCAAGACCGCCGGCCGCGGTCAGAAGGGCCAGACGAGCCGTTCGGGCGTTGCCATCAACGGTTTCGAGGGCGGCCAGATGCCGCTCCACATGCGTCTGCCGAAGCGCGGGTTCAACAACCCGTTCGCCAAGGACTACGCAATCGTCAACGTCGGCATGATCCAGCGCGCGATCGACGAGAAGAAGCTCGATGCCAAGGCCGCTATCGGCGCCGCCGAGCTTCTCGCGGCGAACCTCGTCCGCAAGTCGAAGCACGGCGTCAGCCTGCTCGGCAAGGGTGAGCTGAAGGCGAAGCTCGACATCACCGTAGCGCGGGCCTCCAAGGGCGCACTCGCGGCGGTCGAGAAGGCTGGCGGCAAGGTCACGACGACGGTTGCCGCTGAGTCCGCCGAAGGCTGACACGGATTTTTCGGGGCGTGGGCATGGCGTAAAGCCGTCCCGCGCCCTATCTAGTTCCGGTCGCCGGCCATATCGGGGGCAGGGCAGAGCTTTTTCCGGGGTAATGTGATGGCGTCAGCAGCCGAACAACTTGCAGCCAATCTCAATTGGGGCTCGTTCTCCAAAGCGACCGACCTCAAGAAGCGGCTGTGGTTCACGCTCGGCGCGCTCATCGTGTTCCGCCTCTGCTCGTTCGTGCCGCTTCCGGGTATCGATCCGGTCCAGCTCAATTTGCTGTTCGACCAGACGCGCGGCGGCGTGCTCGATTTCGTCAACATGTTCTCGGGCGGCGCGCTCGAGCGCATGTCGATCGTCGCGCTCAACATCATGCCGTACATCACGGCCTCGATCATCGTGCAGCTCATGACCTCGCTGTCGCCTTCGATGGCGCAGCTCAAGAAAGAGGGCGAGAGCGGCCGCAAGAAGATCAATCAGTATACGCGCTACGGCACCGTCGCGCTCACCCTGTTCCAGGGCTACGGCATTGCCGTCGGCCTTGAAGGCTGGGGTGCGGGTCAGGGCGCGTCCGCCGTGCTCGATCCGGGCTGGTTCTTCCGCATCACCACGATGATCACGCTGCTCGGCGGCACGATGTTCCTGATGTGGCTCGGTGAGCAGATTACCGCGCGCGGCATCGGCAACGGCATCTCGCTCATCATCATGGCGGGCATCGTCGCGACGCTTCCGGGCGCACTCGCGGGCCTCTTCGAGCAGGGCCGCACGGGCGCGATGTCCGGCATCGTCATCCTCGCGATCATCCTCGCGGTGATCCTCGTCATCGCGTTCATCTGCTTCATGGAGCGCGCGCAGCGACGCATCCTCGTGCAGTATCCAAAGCGCCAGGTGGGCAACCGCATGTCGCAGGGCGAAAGCTCGCACCTGCCGCTGAAGCTCAACACCGCGGGTGTCATCCCGCCGATCTTCGCTTCGTCGCTGCTGCTGATGCCGCTCACGGTGGCGCAGTTCGCCGGGCAGAATTCGCAGAACGAGTGGATGATTGCGGTCACCACGGCGCTTCAGCACGGCTCGCCGCTCTACATGTCGCTCTATGCGTTCGGCATCATCTTCTTCTGCTTCTTCTACACGGCGGTCGTCTTCAATCCCGAGGAGACGGCGGACAATCTGAAGCGGCAGGGCGGTTTCATCCCCGGCATCCGTCCGGGTGAGAAGACGACGCAGTATCTGGATTATGTGCTCACGCGCATCACGGTGGTCGGCGCGGCGTATCTCACGCTCATCTGCCTTATCCCTGAATTCCTGATCTCGTCGTTCGCGCTGCCGTTCTACTTTGGTGGCACTTCACTTCTGATCGTCGTCAACGTAACGATGGATACGGTCGCGCAGATTCAATCACATTTGCTCGCGCACCAGTATGAAGGGCTCATCAAGAAGGCGAAGCTGAGGGGGAATCGGCGTTGAACATCATACTGCTCGGCCCGCCGGGGGCGGGTAAGGGCACGCAGGCCAGCAAGCTCGTCGAAGAGCGCGGCATGGTGCAGCTCTCGACCGGCGATATGCTTCGCGCGGCGGTGAAGGCGGGAACGCCCGTCGGTCTCAAGGCCAAGGCCGTGATGGACGCGGGCCAGCTCGTCTCCGACGAGATCGTCTCCGACCTCATCGGCGACAAGCTCGACGAGATGGGCCCGGACAAAGGCGCGATCTTCGATGGCTATCCGCGCACGGCGGCGCAGGCGGAATCGCTCGACGCGATCCTCAGTGCACGTGGCCGCACCCTCGATCACGTCATCGAGCTTGATGTCGATGAAGACGCGCTCGTCGAGCGCATCACGGGCCGCTTCACCTGCGCGAAGTGCGGGGAAGGCTATCACGACACGTTCAAGCAGCCGAAGACCGAAGGCGTCTGCGACGTCTGCGGCGGCACGGAATTCAAGCGCCGTCCCGACGATAATGCCGAGACGGTCCGCACGCGCATGGCTGAATACCGCGCCAAGACCGCGCCGATCCTGCCGATCTACGAAGCACGCGGCCTTGTGAAGCGTGTCGACGGCATGGCGGACATGGGCGAGGTCGCGGCAAGCATTGCGGCAATTCTGGACGCCTGACGCACTTCCGGGCACACTTCCGCTCTAAGCGAGGGGAGGGACTCATGCGCTGCATTCTGCCCGCTCTGGTGATGGCGGCGGCGCCTGCCGCTGCGGACGTAAAGGTCAGCGACACCGGCTTTGTCGTCGAAAACAAGGCGATCGTCTCCGCCGCGCCCGATACCGTCTGGGCAGCGCTTGTCGCGCCCGCGCGCTACTGGAATCCGGACCACAGCTATTCGGGCAAGGCGGAGAACTTCACGCTTGATGCGAAAGCGGGCGGCTGCTTCTGCGAGGCGCTGCCGGGTGGGGGCTCGGTGGAGCACATGCGCGTCGTGTTCGCCGTGCCGGGCAGCACGCTGCGGCTCGTCGGCGGGCTCGGCCCCCTGCAATCGGAAGGCGTTGCCGCCACGCTCACATGGACGCTGAAGCTGGCATCCGGCGGCACCGAGATCACGCAGACCTATGTCGTTGGCGGGCACATGCGCGTCGATGTTCCGGCGACCGCGCCCGTTGTCGGTCAGGTGCTGAACGAACAGCTCACCCGCCTCGCCGCTCTGTTTTCCAGGGATTGATGGTTTGGCGATTATCGGCCCCCTGAAGCTCAAGGCGCAGATCTTCTGCGGCGGCGAGCCCGCGATCGGGCCCGGCAAGGCCGATCTGCTCGAAGCCATCGATCGGGAAGGTTCGATCTCGGCGGCGGGCCGCGCGATGGGCATGAGCTATCGCCGCACGTGGCTTCTCGTCGACAGCCTCAATCGCTGCTGGAAGGAACGTATGGTCGAAACCACCGCTGGCGGCGGCGCCGACAAAGGCGCGCGGCTCACGCCGTTTGGACGCACCGTGCTCGATACTTACCGCGCCTTCGAAGCGAAGCTTGCGGAGACCACCGACGCACCTGTCTACCGCGATCTCCTCGCGCTGCTGCGCGACAAACCCTTGCCGCCGCACGCGTAAATCAGGGCGCGCGCGTCACCATCACATCGATGCTGTCGGCGGCTGCGCCGCTGATCTGCAGCGTGTGGGTGCCTGTGCGCAGCGTGAAATCCACGATCTTGCGGATACCGGAGCACGCCGGGCCGTGACCGTGCGCGGTGGAGGCAACCGCTTTCCCGTCCGTTAGCACATCGATCCAGCCGCCCGCGCCGAGCGCCACGCGCCATGTCCCGGCCTGCTGCACGTCGAAGCGTATCACGCCGCCGAAGCTGCCGGGCTTCGGCTCCCGCTGTGGTGGTGCCGCGAACCGCACCTTCGTGGGTTCCAGCGCAACGCGCATCGGCGATCCAGTCGCGAGCACGGCGTCTTTCGAAAGCACGTCCGGGGTGGCGGACCAAGCGGCAAGCGCAGGCGGCAGCGGCTCCGCGCCCTTGGGGCAATCCGGCTGCGCAAGGGCAGGGGATGCAATCAGGAGCGCGATGCCCACGCTCCAAGTCCCTGAAAGACAACCCATATCAGCCTCCTGCCTATTGCTATATTTCTTCGTATATAGCATTGCCGCGCCGCGCCTCAATCGGGTCATCTGTGAAAAAGGGGGAAATCATGCGCGCAGGAATCATCACGCTCATTCTGTTTTCGGGCGTTGCACCGGGCGCGCTCGCGGCCGAAGTGGAAACCGCCGAGCCCTTCACGCTTGGCCAGATCATCGTCATCGCGCCCGATCAGGCGGGGGTCGCCATCGCGTCCTCAACGCTCTCGTCGGAGGCGATTTACACGTTCAATCGCGGCACGCTTGACGAGGCGGTCAGCCTGATGCCGGGCGTTTCGGCGTCGAACAGCGGCGGCTCGCGCAACGAGCGGCTGATCTTCGTGCGCGGGTTCGATCGCTTTCAGGTGCCGCTGTCGATCGACGGCATCCGGGTCTATCTCCCCGCCGACAACCGCCTTGATTACGGTCGTTTCCTCACGCCCGACATTGCCGAGGTGCAGGTCGCGAAGGGTTATGCCTCGGTGCTGGATGGCCCCGGCGCGATGGGCGGCGCGGTCAATCTGGTCACCCGCCAGCCCACGAAGGCGATTGAGGCCGAGGTGCGCGGCACACTCTCGCTGGACCGGGATATCGATTATGCCGGCTTCAACGTCTTCGCCCTGCTCGGCACGAAGCAGGACAATTGGTACGCGCAGGGGTCTTACGCGCGGAATTTCCAGGATCACTGGGATCTTCCCGGCGGCTTCACGCCGACGGCATCCGAAGACGGCGGCGCGCGCGATTTCTCCCGCACGCGCGACTGGCGCGTGAACGTGAAGCTCGGCATCACGCCGAACGAGACCGACGAATATTCGATCAGCTACACACGGCAGGAGGGCTCCAAGAATGCGCCGCTGCACGTTTCCGATACGGTCGCCACGCAGCGCAACTGGACATGGCCGTACTGGAACATCGAAAGCATTTATTTCCTGTCGTCGACGGCGCTCGGCGACCGCGCCACGCTGAAAACGCGCGTCTATCGCAACACCTTCGACAATTTGCTCGCCGCCTACGACGACGTGACCCAAACCACGCAAACACGCCCGCGCGCGTTCAACTCCTATTACGAAGACGAGGCTTGGGGCGGTTCGGCCGAACTCGGCGTCGATCTGACGGACACGAACCGCCTCAGCGTTGCCGCGCATTACCGCCGCGATCGCCACGTCGAGTTCCAGCAGAGCTTCCCGGCGGGCACCACCGAGCCCGATCAGGTGAACCTCGAGGAAACATGGAGCGTCGCCGCCGAAAATCGCCTGCGCCTGTCGCCCGCGCTCACCTTCATTGCCGGCGCGAGCATCGACTGGCGCGATCTGAAGCGCGCGGAGGAATATGGCAGCGTTCCCGGCCTCCCCGGAAATCGCCTGTTCTCCTACCCGATCCGCAACAGCAGCGCGCTCAGCGGGCAGGGCCAGATCGTCTGGACGCCGGACGCCGCGACACGCATCCACGCGAGCGTCTCGTCGCGCGCGCGCTTCCCGTCGATCTTCGAGCGGTTCAGCGCGCGTTTCGGCGGCGCCACCTCGAACCCGGGTCTGAAGGCAGAGCGCGCCGTGAATTACGAGATCGGGGGCAGCCGCCAATATGGTGCCGTGCGCGTGGAAGGCGCGGCTTTCTATTCCCGCCTCTCGAACGTCATCGTTGCCTTCCCCACGATCATCGAGGTCTGTACCGCGCCCGGCGTCTGCGATCCGCAGGCCGTCACGCAGAGCCGCAACCTCGGCAAGGGCGAAAACTATGGCGTCGAACTCGCCGTCGATGCGCGCCTTGGCGATACGCTTGGCCTCGGCGCCAATTACACGTGGACGCACCGCGATCTGGATGATCCCGCGAACGCGGCGTTCCAGCCCACGGGCGTGCCGGAGCACAAGGCGTTCGTCTGGGCGGACTGGTCGCCGGTTTCGCGCCTGCACGTCGTGCCGAACGTCGACATCGCCTCAAGCCGCTGGACCGTGAACACGGCGGGCACGCGCTATTCCAAGACCGGGAGCTATGTGCTCGCGAACCTGCGCATCGATCTCGACGTGACGGAGACCGTCACGATCGGCATGGGCGCGCGCAACCTGTTCGACGAGGCCTATCAGCTCACCGATGGCTTCCCGGAGCCGGGCCGCAGCGTTTTCGCGAGCGTCAGGGCTCGGCTGTAGGCCGCACCATCAGCAGCCCCAGGAAGCTCACCGTTGCTGCGGCGGCAAGATAGAGCCCGACCGGGGTCAGCCCGCCCCGGTCGGCAAGCGCCTGCGCGATGTTGGGCGCGAGGCCGCCGCCGAGGATACCGCCGACGTTGAACGCCATCGAAGCGCCCGTATAGCGCACGCGCGCCGGGAACAGGCCCGGCAGGAACGCGCCGAGCGGCCCGTAGACGAACCCCATCATCAGCAGCATCAGCGACAGGTAGGCGAAGATCGGGAAGAGCGCGCCGCCTTCCATCATCGGCGCCATCAGGAGCGCGGTCGGCACCGTGCCGATGCAGCCCACCATCAGGATGAAGCGCGGCGTTTTCACGTCCGAAAGCCAGCCCGCGAGCAGGATGCCGATCGCCATGAACAGGATCGCGCCGAGCAGGATCGACAGGAACGTTTCGCGCGCGATGCCGAGCGTCGTCGTGCCGTAGCCGAGCGCGAAAGCGGTCGCGAGATAGAAGATCGCGAAGCAGCAGACGACCGCGAGCGTGCCTGCCAGCGTCGCGCGCCAGTGGTCCTTCACAAGCTCGGCAAGCGGCACCTTGGGCGGCGGGCCCTGCTCCATCGCGGCGGCGAAGGCAGGGGTTTCGGTCAGCTTCAGGCGCACCCAGAGGCCGACGCCCACGAGGATCGCGCTCGCAAGAAACGGCAGCCGCCAGCCCCACGCGAAGAACTGCTCCTGCGTGAGTGTCAGGCCGAGGATCAGGAACAAGCCGTTCGCCGCGATGAAGCCTACCGGCGCGCCGAGCTGCGGGAACATGCCGAAGCGTCCGCGCCAGCCGGGCGGCGCGTTCTCCACGGCAAGCAGCGCCGCACCGCCCCATTCGCCGCCAAGCCCGAAACCCTGTCCGAAGCGCAGGATGCAGAGCAGGAGCGGCGCGATCCACCCCGCGGTCTGGTAGGTTGGCAGGAAAGCGATGGCGAGCGTCGAGCCGCCCATCAGCATCAGCGAGGCGACAAGCGTGGACTTGCGCCCGATCCTGTCGCCGAAGTGTCCGAACACGCTGGCGCCGAGCGGGCGCGCGATAAAAGCGATGCTGAAGCTCGCGTAGGACATCATGAGCTGCACGGACGGCGACTCGGACGGGAAGAACAGCGGCCCGAACACCAGCGCTGCCGCCGTCACGTAGATATAGAAGTCGTAAAACTCCACCGCCGTGCCGACGAGGCTCGCGGTCAGCACGCGTCGCGTCGATGGCGGCAGTTGTCCGGCTTCGGCCATGCGATCCCCCCGTTTCATTCTGTTGCAAACGCCGATGGCGGTATGCGATGCACGCGTCAACCGTCTCGGATGGCAGGCCCTGCGAAGGCCTCCGCTGCGTTTCGGATCTTGACACCGGCTTCGCCTGTCTCCTTGCCCCGCGCTTGACATGGGCCGATTCGGCTCCTATCTCCCCCGCATCCCGAGTGAATCGCATTCCGGCGGCGCTTACTGCGTGCTCGCCGGTTTTGTGTGTTCATTGGGGTTTCACGCTTTGAGATAGGCACGCGCGCCCACGCGGCCTGTGGAGCTAGGAGAACTGTCTGTGGCACGTATTGCGGGCGTTAATATCCCGACCAACAAGCGCGTCGTGATTGCCCTTACCTATATTCACGGCATCGGCCGTACCACCGCTGCGAAGATCTGCGAAACGCTGGGCTTTCCGGCCGAGCGTCGCGTTCAGGACCTCACCGATCAGGAAGTCATCCAGATCCGCGAGATGATCGATCGCGATCACACGGTAGAGGGTGACCTCCGCCGTGAGACCTCGATGAACATCAAGCGTCTGATGGACCTCGCTTCGTATCGCGGCCTTCGCCACCGTAAGGGCCTTCCGGTCCGCGGTCAGCGCACGCACACGAACGCCCGCACCCGCAAGGGCAAGGCGAAGCCGATCGCCGGCAAGAAGAAATAAGCGAGCAAAAGGGAGCTATTCGAAATGGCACGGGAACCGGCTCGCATCAAACGCCGCGAGCGCAAGAACATCACGTCGGGCGTCGCGCATGTGAACGCCTCTTTCAACAACACCATGATCACCATCACGGACGCGCAGGGCAATGCGATTGCCTGGTCGTCGGCCGGTACGATGGGCTTCAAGGGCAGCCGCAAGTCGACGCCTTACGCCGCGCAGGTCGCAGCGGAAGACGCCGGCAAGAAGGCTGCCGAGCACGGCGTGCGCACGCTGGAAGTCGAAGTTCGTGGCCCGGGTTCGGGTCGCGAGTCGGCACTCCGCGCGCTGCAGGCGGTCGGCTTCCAGATCACCGCGATCCGCGATGTGACGCCGATCCCGCACAACGGCGTGCGTCCGCCGAAGCGCCGCCGCGTCTGACGCCCCGCGCGTTCGCCAAAGCGTTTCGTCCGAAAATCCTATGCGGCGGGCTTCGGCCCGCCAGCCCGCGAAGGGGAAGACAGTGGCCGTAATTGCAAAGAACTGGCAGGAACTGAAGAAACCCAACAGCCTCGAAGTGAAGGCCGGCGCGGACAAGGCGCGGAAGGCGACTTTCGTCGCCGAGCCGCTGGAGCGCGGTTTCGGCCTCACGCTCGGCAACGCTCTGCGCCGCGTGCTGCTTTCGTCGCTGCAGGGTGCCGCCGTCACCTCGATCAAGATCGACGGTGTGCTGCATGAGTTCTCCTCGCTCGCCGGCGTGCGCGAGGATGTCACCGACATCGTGCTCAACGTGAAGCAGGTCGCGGTGAAGATGCTCGACGAGATGCCGAAGCGCCTGCACCTCACCGCCTCTGGTCCGGGTGAAGTCACCGCCGGCCAGATCTCGGTGACGGGCGATATCGAGATCATGAACCCCGATCTCGTCATCTGCACGCTCGACGAGGGCGCGACGCTCAACATGGAACTGACGGTCGAGACCGGCAAGGGTTACGTGCCTGCGGCGCAGAACCGCCCGGCGGATGCGCCGATCGGCCTCGTTCCGGTCGATGCGCTCTACTCGCCCGTGCGTCAGGTCGCCTACAAGGTGGAAAACACCCGCGTCGGCCAGGAACTCGACTACGACAAGCTGACGCTGAACGTTGAAACCGACGGCACGGTGACCCCGGAAGATGCGCTCGCCTACTCGGCGCGTATCCTTCAGGACCAGCTTGCGCTCTTCATCAACTTCGACGAGCCGACCGCGATCGCCGCCGTTCCCTCCGCTGCTGCTGCGGCGCAGGAAGACGAAGGCGCCATCAACCGCTACCTCCTCAAGAAGGTGGACGAGCTGGAGCTGTCGGTCCGCAGCGCGAACTGCCTGAAGAACGACAACATCATCTACATCGGCGACCTCGTTCAGAAGACTGAGGCCGAGATGCTCCGCACGCCGAACTTCGGCCGCAAGAGCCTCAACGAGATCAAGGAAGTCCTCTCGCAGATGGGCCTCCGCCTCGGCATGGAAATCCCCGGCTGGCCGCCGGAGAACATCGAGGAACTCGCCAAGAAGCTCGAACAGGAAATCATGGGCTAAGGCTTCGGCCTTACCCTGCACGGGTTTGGGCGGCGCCCGGTTTCTGCCGCCTGGTCCGGAGTACCTCGCACGGCTCCGTGAACAAACGAGAAGGAAGACAAGATGCGTCACCGCGTAGGACACCGTAAGCTCGGCCGTACCTCGAGCCATCGCCAGGCGATGTTCCGCAACATGGCCGCCGCGCTCATCAAGCACGAGCAGATCAAGACCACGCTGCCCAAGGCGAAGGAACTTCGCCCGTACGTGGAAAAGCTGATCACGCTCGCCAAGAAGGGCGGCCTTTCCAATCGCCGTCTCGCGCAGTCGCGCCTGATGGACGAAACGCAGCTGAAGAAGCTCTTCGAGGTGCTCGGCCCGCGTTACGAGGGTCGCCCCGGCGGCTACATCCGCGTGCTGAAGGCCGGCATTCGCGGAGACGACGCCGCGCCGATGGCGATCATCGAATTCGTGGATCGCGACACCAGCGCCAAGGGTCAGGACTCTGGGCCGGTCGAATCATACGACGAGGCCGAAGCCGCCTGAGCGGGCGCTTTCGCTGAAAGATAGGGGCCGTGCCTTCGGGTGCGGCCCTTTTCTTTTTCGGGCCAACCAATAGGGTGCCGCCCATGACCGACTTCCGCTTCGACTACGGCCCTCGCGTGCTCTCCGGGACCGGCCGCAGCACGTCCGTCCCCGATCTCGTGCCCGAAGGCCCCGTGCTTGTCGTCACCGACAAGGGCGTGCGCGGCCTCGGCCTTGCCGATCCCATGCTTGCCGCGCTCGGCGACCGGGCACTGGTGTTCGACGGCGTCGAGGCCGACCCCTCTTCTGCAACCGCGCTTGCCGCCGTCGCAGCCGGACGCGAAGCGGGCGTCACGTCGGTCATCGGCTTCGGCGGCGGCAGCCCAATGGATGTCGCAAAGGTGGTTGCCTATCTGCTCGGCTCCGGCGATGAGCTGGATAGTATCTACGGCGTCGATCAGGCGAAGGGCGCGCGCCTGCCGCTCGTGCTCATCCCCACCACTGCGGGAACGGGTTCGGAAGCCACGCCGATAGCGATCCTCACCGTCGGCGGTGCGGAGAAGAAGGGCGTCGTCGCCCGGCCCTTGTATGCCGATTGGGCGATCCTCGATGCGTCGCTCACCTTCGGCCTGCCGCGCGGCGTCACCGCCGCGACTGGCATCGACGCGATGGTCCACGCCATTGAGGCGTTCACGACGAAGCGTCTCAAGAACCCGCTGTCGGATGCCCTCGCGAAGGAAGCGCTCCGCCTGCTCGGCACCAACATTCGCCTTGCCTGCGACGATCCCGCCAATCCCGATGTGCGCGGCGCCATGCTGCTTGGGTCGCACCTCGCAGGCGTCGCTTTCGCCAACGCCCCCGTCGCAGGCGTACATGCGCTCGCCTATCCGCTCGGCGGGCATTTTCATGTGCCGCACGGGCTTTCGAATGCGCTGATGCTGCCGCATGTGCTCGGGCACAACATGGCCGCCGCGCTCCCGCTCTACGCCGACCTCGCGCCGATCCTCGATCCCGGCCTGGCACCCCTCGGCCGTCAGGCGCAGGCACAGGGACTCGTCGAGGCGCTCGTCGCCATCGCCGCCGATTGCGGCGTCCCCGCGCGCCTGCGCGATGTCGGCGTGAAGGCGGACGATCTCGATCTGCTGGCGTCTGAAGCGATGAAGCAGCAGCGCCTGCTCATCAACAACCCCCGCGAGATCGACCTTGCCGATGCCCGCCGTCTCTACGAGGCCGCGCTTTGAGCCGCGAACCCTACCGCGCCCGCGCCGATTACGCCGCGTTCCGTCCCATCACCACGCGCTGGGCGGACAACGACGTCTACGGCCACGTCAACAACGTCGTCTATTACAGCTGGTTCGACACGGCGGTGAACGCGCATCTGATCGAGGCGGGCGTGCTCGACATCCATGCCGGCGCCGTCATCGGCCTCGTCGTCGAAACCGGCTGCCGCTACGCGAAGCCGCTCGCCTTCCCGCAGGTAATCGAGGCGGGTATCCGCGCCGCGCACATCGGCACCTCTTCGGTCCGCTACGAGGTCGGGCTGTTTGCGGAAGGCGAGGCGCAGGCCGCCGCCGAGGGTTTTTTCATCCACGTCTATGTGGACCGCGAAACCCGCCGCCCCGTGCCGCTTCCCGCCGATCTTCGCGCCGCGCTCGAGGCGATTTCGGTTCATCGCGGATAAAGCTCGCCCGGCGCATTCTCGCGGCAGATCATCGCGGGGTAGCATTATGCGCAAGGTAACGGGTTTCGGCATCGCCACGGCCATCGTGGTCTCTTCAATGGCGGGTATTCCCGGTTTCGCGAACACGCCGCTCGGCGTGTCGGAAGCGCACGCGGACGGCCGCTACGGGCGCCGTCATCACCGCCGCGGCGACGGGTTCGACCTGGGCGACGCCATTGTCGGCGCCGTGGTTGCCGGCGGTCTCATCGCCGTGCTCTCCGGTGCTTCGAAAAAGAAGAAAGAGGAAGAGCAGGAGCGCCCGCTCGATTCGGGCTGGGAGCCGGAAGGCGACTGGAACCGCGACGGCACCTACGGCCGCGACGGCGATATCAGCTGGCAGGACCGCGACTGGAAGAACCGCACGCAGGAAGAACGCGCCGCGATTTCCACCTGCGCGCGGGAAGCCGAAGACCTCGGCAGCCGTTATGGCCGCGAGGCGCGCGTGAACGACATCCGCGGCGTCGACAGGCAGGGCGGCGAGTATCGCGTGTCGGGCCGGGTCGAGATGCGCGGCGACGGTCGTGCGGATCGCCGCGACGACAGCCGCCGCGACGAGAGCTTCACCTGCTACGTCCGTAACGACCGCATCACCGACTTCCGTTTCGAAAGCGCCTACGCGAGCCGCTGAAGGCGCGTTCGTGTTAAAACCGGACCAATGGGGTCAAGGCGCAGTCGGTTGGCGCCTGTCCATATGCAGCTTTGTCGAGACATGCGATCATGGATGCAATGTTCACCATGATGGCGAAGCGCGCGGTTCGTGCAAGCCTTGCTGCACCATCGCCGCCGCTCGATTTGGATTCGGTCACGATCTCGCGAAGAAAAAGGCTCTGGCCAGTGTCACTGCGCACAAGCTCGTATGAAATCCGAGCGCGCGCGGAGCTGGAAAAGCTGATCTTCTGGGGAGCATGCAGTTCGTTCCAGGATACTTTCAAGGTGAACCGCGCGGGATTGCCCTCGGGTACCAGCATGGCAGAGGATTTCAGACCATTTCTTAATGCGTCTTCGAATTCTTCCCGCTTCACGATCGGCACGAGAAAGCGGCCGATCTTGTCGGGCATGTTCTTTACGGCCTCGACCGACACGTTGCGGAACAGCGGATGATCGGAAGGTAGCACGCGCGGGCCGGCGGCGCCGAAAATGGAGTGTTCTGGCGCTTTTCTTATCCCCGGTGAAAGAGGCAGCGTCCAGTCCGCCGATGCAGGCGTCGGAATCGACAGGAGAAGCAGGGTAAGAATCCGATGCATTTTCATGTCATGACGGGTGAGTCGTAAAATTCGGTGAAATCGGGAGCGGCTTAACGTTTAGACACACCCCTTCCCACAGGAGACCAGCCTTGTCCGTTCACGAAGATGCCTCTGCCGTTCTCGCGTTCTGGTTCGATGAACTGACGCCCGAGCAGCATTGGACGAAGTCGGATGCACTCGACGCGGAAATCGCCCGCCGCTTCGGCGTGCTGCGAGATTGTGCGCTGGCTGATACGTCGCCGTGGACCGCCGATGCCGATACGCTGCTCGCTGCGATCATCCTGCTCGATCAGTTCTCGCGCAACATCCACCGCGATACGCCGCGCGCGTTCGAAGCCGATGCCGCCGCGCTCGATCTCACGCTCTTGGGCATCGGAGAGGGCTGGCACCGCCAGATGGAGCCCCTAAGGCGCGGCTTTTTCTACATGCCGCTGATGCACGCGGAGGATCGCGGCGTTCAGCGCTTCGCGCTGCGCTGCTTCGCGGAGCCCGGCCTTGAGAAGCAGATTGATTTCGCGCGCGATCACGCCGCCGTCATCGAACGTTTCGGACGCTACCCGACACGCAACGCGATCCTCGGGCGCACCTCCACCCCGGAGGAACTTGAATACCTCAGCCAGCCCGATGTCGGCTGGTAGCCGCGCTCAGCTGGCGCCGATGTCCGCCATGTCGAACGGCGTCGTCTGGTAGATCTGGTTGATCCAGTTGCCGAACAGCAGATGCGCGTGGCTCCGCCAGCGGTTCTGCGGCGTCGCGGCAGGGTCGTCGCCGGGGAAATAGTTCTTCGGCACCTCGATCGGCTTTCCGGCGTCGCGGTCGCGGAAATACTCCTCGGCGAGCGACGTCGAGTCGTACTCCACATGGTTGAACATGTGCAGCGCGCGGTGCTGCGGGTCGTCGAGCAGGCAAAGCCCCGTCTCGGCGCTTTCGGCCAGCACGATGATACCGTCACCGGGCAGGTCCTCGCGCCGCACTTCGGTCCAGCGCGAAACGGGGATCGCGAAATCGTCCGAAAAGCCGCGCAGATAGGGGGAGGCGGGCGCAAGGTTGTGGTGATCGAAAACGCCGAACGCCTTCTTGTCCAGCGCATGTTTCGGCACGCCGTGGAAGTGGTGCACCGCCGCCTGCGCCCCCCAGCAGATGTTGAAGCTGCCGTGCACGTTGGTCTGCGTCCAGTCGAACACGCGGCGCAGCTCGTCCCAGTAGCTCACCTCCTCAAACGGCAGCAGCTCCACGGGCGCCCCCGTGGTGATAAAGCCGTCGAAATGGTCTTCGCGCACATCGCTCCACGGCCGGTAGAACGACAGCATGTGGTCGGCGGACGTGTTGCGCGGAACATGGTCGCTCATCCGCACCAGCGTGAGTTCAACCTGCAGCGGTGTTGCGCCGATCAGCCGGGCGATCTGCGTTTCGGTGCGGATCTTGTTGGGCATCAGGTTCAGAAGCCCGATGCGCAGTGGGCGGATGTCCTGCCGCACGGCGTCCGCCTCGCCCAGGATCATCACGCCTTCGCGCTCCAGCGTGCTGCGGGCGGGCAGGTCGTCGGGAATCTTGATCGGCATCGACGCGTCTATCCTCGGTCGCTTTCCGGGTAAGACGCGGTGGCTTGATCCGTTTGGTTGCCGGCTCGGCCACATCCTCCCCGAAGGGAGCGCCACCTTGCCCGGAAAGCAGGTTGGCGTTGGGCAGAACCCAACTCTTGATGTGAGGCCGTATGTAGGCGGGTTTGCGCCGTCTCTCAAGAGGGAAGGCGTGTCCCCGCCGCGCACATGCCCGGCGGGGACGGAGAGGTCAGATGGCGCGGCGGCGGCGGGCGATGCCGAGCGCGCCGAGGCCGAGCACGACGAGCGCGAGGCTGGCCGGTTCCGGCACGTCCGCACTGTTGAAGCGCACTTCCGAAAGGCCCGAGGCTTCCCAGGCTTCGTAGATCGTGCCGTAGGTGTAGTTGCTCAGGATATCGAGCTGCACGAAGCGCGCGGCGCCCGACAGCGCAATGGTCTGCGCGGTGATCGGCGATCCGTCCAGCGAGCGGTCCAGCGTGCCCGTGAAGATTTCGCTGAAGCTCACGCCGTCGAGCGAGACGAGAACGCGGAAATCCTTCACGCCGCGGTCGAGCGTGGAGATCACCGGCGTGTTGGTGCCGAAGTTGAACTGCCAGATGTCCGCGCTCGCGAGGTTGAAGAGCCCGCCGAGGTCGAAGGTCACCTGCGCCTTGCTCGCGCCGAGGTCGGTCATCCACATGTTGGCGAAGTTCGAATCGTGCTGGCCGCCCGAAAGGCCGCTGCCGTCGATCAGGTTTTCGGCGTTGTAGAAGCCGTTGTTGAACGTGCTGCTCGCGGTCGCGGAAACCGGCGTGATGACGGCGGCGTGGGCGGAGGCGGCGAGAATCGTCGACGCGGCGACGCCGAGGAGAAGCTTGAGCATACGAATACCCCTGTAGTCGGTGGAGCCGGCGTCTTGCGTCGGCGTTAACCATATCTCGGGGCGCCGGCTGACAGTGGTGTGACGATTCGGGGAAGCTTTCGTGTGATTCCGTTTCCGAAGTTGCGACAGCGCGCCCCCGCCACTGGACACGCATCCGCGCCAAGGCTAACCCGGCCGGCATTCCCACGTTTTGACCATCGAGGCCCCGCGTGACCGTTCCCCACGGCGATTCCATCCTCATTCTCGATTTCGGCAGCCAGGTGACGCAGCTCATCGCCCGGCGCGTGCGCGAGGCGGGGGTTTACTGCGAGATCGTGCCGTTCTCCGCTGGCGAGGCGGCGGTCGAACGGCTGAAGCCCAAGGGCATCATTCTGTCCGGCGGTCCCGCCTCGGTCACCGAAGGCGCAAGCCCGAAGGCGCCGCAGGCCGTGTTCGCGGCGGGCGTGCCGGTGCTCGGCATCTGCTACGGCGAGCAGACGATGTGCGCCGAACTCGGCGGCAAGGTCACGCCGTCGGACCACCGCGAATTCGGGCGCGCCTTTATCGATATCGTGCGCGATTGCCATTTGTTCGACGGTCTCTGGACCGCCGGCGAGAAGCATCAGGTCTGGATGAGCCACGGCGACCGCGTGGAGGCGATTCCGCAGGGCTTCGAAGTTGTGGCGAAGTCGGACGGCGCGCCCTTCGCCGCCATCGCGGACGACGCACGCCGCTTCTACGGCGTTCAGTTCCACCCGGAGGTCGTTCACACGCCGGACGGCGCGAAGCTGCTCTCGAATTTCGTCCGCCACGTCGCGGGCTGCTCGGGCGACTGGTCGATGGCGGGCTACCGCGATGCGAAGATCGCCGACATTCGCAAGCAGGTCGGCAAGGGCAAGGTCATCTGCGGCCTGTCGGGCGGCGTCGATTCCGCGGTTGCGGCGGTGCTGATTCACGAGGCGATCGGCGACCAGCTCACCTGCGTCTTCGTCGATCACGGCCTGATGCGTTCGCAGGAAGCCGAGGAAGTCGTTTCGCTGTTCCGCGGCGCCTACAACATCCCGCTCGTCCATGTGGATGCGGAGGAGCTGTTCCTCTCGGGCCTCGCGGGGGTCTCCGATCCCGAAGCCAAGCGCAAGTTCATCGGCAAGACCTTCATCGATGTGTTCGAAGCCGAAGCGAAGAAGATCGGCGGCGCGGATTTCCTCGCGCAGGGCACGCTCTACCCGGACGTCATCGAAAGCGTCTCGTTCACCGGCGGGCCGTCCGTCACGATCAAGAGCCACCACAACGTCGGCGGCCTGCCCGAGCGCATGAACATGCAGCTCGTCGAGCCCTTGCGCGAACTCTTCAAGGACGAGGTGCGCGCGCTTGGCCGCGAACTCGGCCTCCCCGAAGCGTTCGTCGGCCGCCATCCATTCCCCGGCCCGGGCCTTGCCATCCGCATCCCCGGAGAGGTCGACAAGGAAAAGTGCGACACGCTGCGCAAGGCGGACCGCATCTACCTCGAAGAGATCCGCAAGGCGGGCCTTTACGACGCGATCTGGCAGGCGTTCGCCGTGCTGCTTCCCGTGCGCACCGTCGGCGTGATGGGCGACGGCCGTACCTACGACCGCGTCTGCGCACTGCGCGCCGTCACCTCGGTCGATGGGATGACCGCCGACGTCTATCCCTTCGACTCCGCGTTCCTCAGCCGCGTCGCCACCCGCATCGTGAACGAAGTGCAGGGCATCAACCGCGTCGTCTACGACTACACCTCGAAGCCTCCCGGCACGATCGAGTGGGAGTAAGGCGCCCAAGGCCTCGATAGGCATTGGCTTTCCCGAAAGCCGGATGGCAAGTTCGCCGATACACGTTTGTTGATCGGCTTTCGGGAGGGTGGGACATGAAGCAGGGATTTCGCGGTTCGGCGCTTGTGGGCGGGGTTGCGGTCTGCCTCGCGCTCCTTTCGGGTTCGGCAATTGCGGCTGAAACCGCCGCGCTGAAAGCCGAAGTCGTCAAGGCCGTCGAGGCGCGCGGAAAACTCGCGCAGCAGATGACCGATTCGATCTTCAGCTTCGGCGAGATCGGTTTCGAAGAATCCGAAACCAGCCGCTACGTTACCGGCATTCTCGAAAAGAACGGCTTCAAGGTCACGCGCGGCGTTGCCGGGCTGCCGACGGGCTGGACGGCGACGTGGGGCAGCGGCGGGCCGCTGATTGCGCTCGGCAGCGATATCGACGGCGTGCCGCAGGCCTCGCAGAAGCCCGGCGTTCCGTATCATGATCCCATCGTCGCGGGCGCGCCGGGGCATGGCGAGGGGCACAACAGCGGCATCCCGCTCGTGGTGGTCGCGGCGCTCGCCGCCAAGGAGGTGATGCAGCGCGAAGGCATTCCGGGCCGCCTCATGATCTGGCCGGGCGTCGCCGAAGAGCTTTTGAGCGGCAAGGCGTGGTTCGTCCGCGCGGGCGTGTTCAAGGAAGCCGACGCGGTGCTCTTCGCGCATGTGTCGAGCGGCTTCACGACGAGCTGGGGCGAGGCTGCAGGCACGGGGATGATTTCGGCGTCCTACACGTTCGATGGCAAGGCCGCGCATTCGGGTGCCTCGCCGTGGTTCGGGCGCAGCGCGCTCGATGCGGTCGAACTGATGAACATGGGCTGGAACATGCGGCGCGAGCATCTGCGCCTGCAGCAGCGTTCGCACTATGTCATCACCAACGGCGGCGATCAGCCCAATGTCGTACCGCCGCAGGCATCGGTCTGGTATTATTTCCGCGAGCAGAGCTTCGATCGCATTCTTGAAAATTTCGCGATCGGCAACCGCATCGCAGACGCCGCCGCGGCCATGACCGACACGAAGGTATCGCGGCGCATCCTGGGTGTCGCGGCGCCCCGGCACTTCAACAAGCCGCTCGCCGAGGCGGCGTGGGCGAACATCAGCGCGGTGGGAATGCCCACATGGAGCGCGGACGATCAGGCCTTCGCGAAGACCGTGCAGCACAATCTCGGCGCACCCGAGGACGGCCTTAAGGCGAAGGTCGATGCTCTGCGTCCGCCACCCGAAGAGAATTACATCGGCGGCTCGGACGACATCGGCGACATTTCGTGGACGGTGCCGACGATCACGCTCACCTATCCCTCGAACATCCCCGGCATCCCCGCGCATCACTGGGGCTCGGCGATCGCGATGGCGACGCCGATCGCGCACAAGGGCGTCGTGAACGGCGCGAAGGCGATGGCGATGACGGTCCTCGATCTGATGACGAAGCCCGCGCTTCTCACCGGGGCAAAGGCCTATTTCACCGATGTGCAGACGAAGGACCAGAAGTACGTGCCCTTCCTGTCGGCGGAGGATACGCCGCCGATCCTGCTCAACCGCAAGCGGATGGACGAATTCCGGCCAGAGCTGCGGAAGCACTACTACAACCCGGCCCGCTACGGCTCTTATATGGAACAGCTCGGCGTCCGTTATCCGAACACGGAACGGCGTACGCCGGAATGATCACCGTTCGAAAGCTCGGTGCGGGGGATCTCGCAGGCCTGCGCGCCATGAACGCGCTGTTCGCAACCGTGTTCGGCGATGCCGAAAGCTACGCGTCAAAACCGCCCGGCGATGCATGGCTCCGACGTCTGCTGGAGAGGGACACGTTCATCGCGCTTGTTGCCGAGCAGGATGGTGCCGTTGTCGGCGGTCTTGCGGCCTATGTGCTGGACAAGTTCGAGCAGGAGCGGTCTGAGGTCTACATCTACGATCTCGCCGTTGCGGAAGCGCACCAGAGGCAGGGCATTGCGACCGCGCTCATCCGGCAGCTTCAGGCCATTGCTTTAGAGCGCGGCGTGTGGGTCATCTACGTTCAGGCTGACTATGGTGACGATCCGGCCGTCGCGCTCTACACGGGGCTCGGCGTGCGCGAGGATGTGATGCATTTCGACATCCCCGTAAGGCGCATGAGCCAATGAACAAAATGAGGTCTCAATGGTCACGCTCTACGGTATCCCGAACTGCGACACGGTGAAGAAGGCGCGTACCTGGCTTGAAGCCGGCGGCATCGACTACACTTTCCACGACTACAAGAAGGCGGGCATCGATCGGCCCCGCCTCGAAGCGTGGGTTAAGGAACTCGGCTGGGAAACCGTGCTCAACCGCGCCGGAACGACCTTCCGCAAGCTGCCGGATGCGGACCGCCAAAACCTCGACGCGCAGAAAGCGGTCGACCTGATGCTGGCACAGCCTTCAATGATCAAGCGCCCCATTCTGGATAACGGCAAGGCGCG
The DNA here is from genome assembly GCF_003634215.1 of Sphingosinicella microcystinivorans. Lineage (GTDB taxonomy): Bacteria > Pseudomonadota > Alphaproteobacteria > Sphingomonadales > Sphingomonadaceae > Sphingosinicella > Sphingosinicella microcystinivorans. The sequence goes on from NZ_RBWX01000007.1 coordinate 245,089, forward strand.
CCTCGCCGGTTTCAAGCCGGAGGTTTACGCCGCCGCGCTTCACTGAGCTTTCCCCGACGCTTTCCACGTCTGCGCTGAGGCGTTACAAGCCGCCCATGTCTACGACCTCGATGACGCTCACGCTCGACACCTCGACGAGCCGTGCCAACCCCACCCCGGCACCGATGAAGCGCCTCACGGTGCCGCGTATCCGGCAGCGCAAGGGCGGCGAGCCGCTCGTGATGCTGACCGCCTACACGGTCCGCATGGCGCAGATCATGGACCCGCACTGCGACATGCTGCTCGTCGGCGATTCGCTGGGGCAGGTGATCTACGGTCTGCCGCACACGGTTGCGGTGACGATGGAAATGATGTGCGCGCACGGCGCGGCCGTCGTGCGCGGCAGCTATCACGCTGCCGTCATCGTCGACATGCCGTTCGGCAGCTACGAGGCTTCGCCCGAGCAGGCGTTCACCAACGCCTCGCGGCTCCTCAAGGAAACCGGCGCTGCCGCCGTCAAGCTTGAAGGCGGCAAGGTGCTCGCGCCGACGGTGGAGTTTCTCACTTCGCGCGGCATCCCGGTGATGGCGCATGTCGGCCTCACCCCGCAGGCGGTGAATATCCTCGGCGGCTACGGCGTGCGCGGCAAGAGCGATGTGGAGGCGCGATCGATCGTTGCCGATGCCACGGCGATGGCCGATGCGGGCGCCTTCTCGATCGTCATCGAAGGCGTGATGGAGCCGATCGCCATCGAGATCACGAAGACTGTAGCGTGCCCCACGATCGGTATCGGTGCTTCTGCGCAGTGCGATGGGCAGGTCCTGGTCACCGAAGACATGCTCGGGCTCTTTGAACGGACGCCGAAGTTCGTGAAGCGTTACGGTACGATGTCGAAGGTCGTGGCCGATGCGGTGAAGGCTTATGCGGGCGAGGTGCGCGCGCGGACCTTCCCCACGGAAGACAACCTCTACCGCGCCGACGAGGAAAAATAGGGTTTTGCGTGCGCGCGCGGCCATCGCTATGGTCCCGCGCACATTTTGAGAGGCATGACATTGGCCAGGGAACCATCGGGCACGGCGCCCGAAGACGTCTTCTTCCGCGAGGTTGATGAGGAAGTTCGCAAGGATCAGCTTGCGGGCTTCTGGAGCCGTTATGGCCGCTGGATCGTCATTGCGGTCGGCGCGGGTCTTGTTGCGCTCGCCGGGTTCCTCTGGTGGCGTGAAGAGCAGATCCGTAAGGTCGGCGTGCTCAGCGAGGAATATTCAGCGGCGCTGCAGGGGCTGGAGATCGGCAACGCCAAGGCGGCTCAGGAAATCGATCGCTTCGCTTCGGGCGACTACGGCGGCTACACGGCGCTTGCGCGGTTCACCAAGGCGTCGCGCGCTGTCGAAAATGGCGACAATGCCACTGCGCTTGCCGAATATAAGATGCTCGCCGCCGACACGAAGCTGCCGCAGCCGCTGCGCGACCTTGCGACGATCACCGCCGTACGCGTCGAATATGATACGCTCGCACCCGCCGATGTCGTGACGCGCCTGAAGCCGCTCGCGCAGCCCGGCGCGCCTTGGTTCGGCGTTGCCGGAGAGATGCTTGCGGTCGCTTACATGGCCGAGGGCAAGCCCGAACTCGCCGGGCCGATCTTCGCGGCGATCTCGTCAGATGAAACCATCGCACCGTCGCTGCGCCAGCGCGCGCAGCAGCTCGCCGCCTCGCTCGGCAGCCTCCCCGACGTTGCACCTGCGGCGGATGCTCCGGCAGCCGAACCGACAACCGGAAAGAATTGATGCGTAAATCGCTAATCGTCGTCGTGCCGCTGGTCGTGGCACTTGCCAGCTGCGGAATTTTCCGCGGCGGCGGAGACAAGAACAAGTCGAAGATCGCCGGAGAGCGTCTTGCCGTGCTCAGCTACGAGGCACGCACGACCGCCGACCCCGATCTTGCGAACATCACGGTCACACTTCCGCCGCCCGTCGCCAATGCGGAGTGGACGCAGCCGGGCGGCAGCGCGTCGAAGGCGCTCGGGCATCTCAGCCTGCGGGACAATCCGTCGCGGGCCTGGTCGGTGTCGATCGGTAGCGGCAGCGATCGGACAAAACGGCTGACGTCGGGTCCGGTGGTCTCCGGCGGGCGCGTCTACACGATCGATACCCAGGCGGAGGTTCGCGCGTTCAGCGCCGCGAACGGCGGCCAGCTCTGGTCTGCGACGCTCCGCAAGGACGGCGAATCCCAGAACGTCGCGTTCGGCGGCGGTGTCGCGACCGATGGCGCCCGCGTCTACGCGACTTCGGGCTACGGCCTCGTTGCCGCCTACGACGCCGCGTCGGGTGCGCAGGCGTGGCGCGTGGACATCGGTATGCCGCTGCGGGGTGCGCCGGCTGTCGAGGGCACGCAGCTTTTCGTGATGACGCAGGACAACCAGTTGCAGGTGCTCTCCACCGCGACCGGTGAAACGCTTTGGGAAAACGCCGCGACCGTCGAACCCGCCGGTCTGCTCGGCGCCGCGTCGCCCGCTGTTGCGCTCGGCACGGCGGTTGTCGGCTTCTCGAGCGGCGAGCTCATCGCGCTCCGCGTCGAAAACGGCCGCAGCGTCTGGCAGGATGCGCTCAACCGCACCGGCTCCACGACCTCGCTCGCCGCGCTCAGCGACATCGATGCGTCGGCGGTGATCAGCGATGGCCGCGTCTACGCGATCGGTCACGGCGGCCGCATGGTGGCGCTTGATCTTTCCACCGGCCAGCGCGTCTGGGAGCGCAACCTCGCGGGCACCTCCATGCCGTGGGTGGCGGGCGAATACATCTTCGCGGTGACCGTTGAGGGCGAGCTCGTGGCGGTGCAGCGCTCCGATGGCCGCGTGCGCTGGGTGACGCAGCTTCCGCGCTGGCGCAACGTCAAGAAGCGCAAGAACCCGATCATCTGGCAGGGGCCGGTGCTGGCGTCGGATCGCCTCTATCTCGTCAACAGCGAGGGTGATCTCACCGCCGTATCGCCGGCGGACGGCGCCGTCCTGTCCACGAAAGAGGTCGGGAAGGACATCTTCCTTGAGCCTGTGGTGGCCGACAACACGCTCTATATCCTCTCCGAAGACGGCCGCCTGAGCGCATACCGTTAGAGCCATGGCCAACAAAAAGCCCAAGGTCGTCATCATTGGGCGCCCGAACGTCGGCAAGTCGACGCTCTTCAACCGGCTCGTCGGCAAGCGCATCGCGCTCGTCGACGATACGCCGGGCGTCACGCGCGACCGCCGCGAGGGTGAGGCAAAGCTGTTCGATCTCGATTTCATCGCCGTCGACACGGCGGGCCTCGAGGATGCCGGGCCGGAGACGCTTTCCGGCCGGATGCGCCTGCAAACCGAAGCGGCGCTCGAAGATGCGTCGGCGGCGCTGCTCGTCATCGATTCCCGCGCCGGTCTCACGCCGATGGACCGGCATTTCGCGGACTGGCTGCGCACCGCGAAGGTGCCCGTGGTACTCGTCGCCAACAAGGCGGAAGGCCGCTCGGGCGATTCGGGCATCCTTGAAGCCTATGCGCTTGGCTTCGGTGAGCCGGTCGGCATCTCCGCCGAGCACGGCGAGGGTCTCGCTGATCTGTTCGAGGCGCTGGCCCCGCACGTTGACGCCGCCATCGCCGCGGCGGGCGATGCGTTCGAAGGTGAAGACGAAGAGGCGGGTCCGCTCAAGCTCGCCATCGTCGGGCGTCCGAACGCCGGCAAGTCCACGCTCATCAACACGCTGCTCGGTCAGGATCGTCTCGTCACCGGCCCGGAGGCGGGGATCACGCGCGACAGCATCGAGATCGAGTGGAGCTGGGAAGGCCGCCCGGTGCGCCTGATCGACACCGCGGGCGTTCGCAAGAAGGCGAAGGTGCACGAGAAGCTGGAAAAGCTCTCGGTCGCCGATACCCGCCGCGCCGTCGATTTCGCCGAGGTTGTCGTGCTGCTGCTCGATGCGACGCTCGGCCTCGAAGCGCAGGATCTGCGCATCGCCGACATGGTGATCGAGGAAGGCCGCGCACTCGTCATCGCGCTCAACAAGTGGGACGCGGCGGAGGATCAGTCGCGCTTGTTCCAGGGCGTCCGCAAGGCGCTCGACGAGGGGCTCGCGCAGATCAAGGGCGTGCCGCTGCTCGCGGTTTCGGGGATGACCGGCAAGGGTCTCGATACGCTGCTCAAGGCAGCCTTCGAGCAGCGTGATGCGTGGAGCCAGCGCGTGCCGACCAGCCGTCTCAATCGCTGGTTCGAAGGCGCGCTCGAGCGCAATCCGCCGCCCGCACCCGATGGCAAACGCCTGAAGCTGCGCTACGTCACACAGGTGAAGGCGCGCCCGCCCTCGTTCGTGATCTTCGGAAACCGGCTCACCGAGCTTCCCGAAAGCTATCGGCGTTATCTCGCGAATTCGCTCCGCGACGATCTCGGCTTCACCGGCGTGCCGATCCGCCTGACGCTGCGCGGCGGGAAGAACCCCTTCGATCGCGAAAAATAGTTTAGGCCTCCGGTAACGACCCGATCCGGCGCAACACGAAACGCGCCCGTTCTTCCACGGAGGTCTTCGGCAGGATGACGGTTTCATAGCCGAGTGCGCGATAGCCGATCAGCAGACGGTCATATTCGGCGATCGCGGCATCCATGCCGTGCCGCCGCGCCCTGTCGGCGACATGGATTTCCGGCCAGGGCGGCGTCATGAACACCGTGTCGTGATAGGGGGCGAACGGCGCCAACGTCACGGACGCAGGTTGTCCGGCGGCGTGCTGGAGGGCCAGCGCGGCATCGACGAGGCCACGATCGAAAAATGTCCATCCGCTTCCTGTGGGCGCGTGCGCCCGATCGTCGGCCGCGACCGCAAGGGCGCGAGCGGCGAACGCCGCCGGATTCACCCAAGGCAGCGCGCCGCCATCGCCCCGCAATTCCTCCTCCACGATGCGGCGACCGGGCTCGGTCACAATCGCATGTCCCCGGCGCGCGAGTTCCGTCAGCAAGGTGGATTTCCCGCCGCCCGAGCAGCCGGACAGCACCACATGCCGCGCGGACGGTGCATCGACGCTAGTGTGCAGTGACGGCCTCGGCCGTGAAGTCGCTGAACAGCCCATCGATGCCCGCGGCAAGATAGGCGCGAATTTCGCCGACGAGATCGCCGTGCGCGCGCGGGTCTTCGCCTTTTCGATGGTCGGCGGGGAGGAAATAATTCTCCGCGCGGAATGTCCACGGATGCACTTTCAGGCCTGCCGCGTGCGCGTCTGCCACCAGCCGGGTGGGTGCGGCAAGGCGCATGTCCGCGCCGCGCGGAATCACCAGCGTCTTCTCGGGTCCGATGCCGTCCGCATAGGCCGCGACGGCTTTCAGGCCCTCCGGCGTCAGCATTTCTGCATAGCTCCCGCGCGCGCCGTCCGCAGGCCCGCCTTCGGCCGCGACGAGCTGGATCAGGCGCACGCCCGTCATCGTGTTCAGCTGCTTCAGATTGTTCACTTCGAACGACTGGATGAAGACCGGCGCTGCGGCATCGCGCCAGCCTGCCGCGTCGAGTGCGGCGATCAGCGTCGCTTCAAGCGGCAGGCCGATGGAGGCGAAGTAGGACGGGTGCTTGGTCTCGGGGTAGATGCCCACACCGCGCGCCTTGGCGAGCGTGATGATCTCATCCAGCGTCGGAATCACGAATCGGCCGTCATTCGCTGTGCCGCGCAGCTCGGGCAGGCGCTCGCGGGCGCGCAGCGTTTTCAGTTCGGCGAGCGTGAAGTCTTCGGTGAACCAGCCGGTCACGGAAGCGCCGTCGATGGTCTTGGTGGTCTTGCGATCTTCGAATTCCGCGCGCGAAGCCACGTCCGTGGTCCCCGAAATCTCGTTTTCATGCCGCGCGACGAGCACGCCGTCGCGTGTCGGAACGAGATCGGGTTCGATGAAATCCGCGCCGTCGTCGATGGCGCGCGTGTAGGCGGCGATCGTGTGCTCGGGAAGCAGGCCGCTCGCGCCGCGATGCGCGATCACGATGGGGCGGTCAGCAGCGTTCACGCCTGAAGCAAGCATGAGCGAGAGTGAAAGGGCAAGGAAAAGTCTCATGCCCCTTCGCTAGCGCGGTTGTATTCAGATTTTGCGACGGAAGAGATATTTGCGGCCGCCGATCAGGCCCGCCGCGCCAAGCCCGAAGAGGGCAAGCATGGCTGGTTCCGGAACAGGGTTGGTTCCGCCGCCGCCGGGCTCGCCGCCACCGCCGCCTTCCTGTCCGCCACCGCTGCCCGAGCCGCCCGGCAGGATCAGCTCGGCATATTCGGGAAGGTCGGTCGCCTCGAAGTCGCTGGGGATCTGGGCATCGCGCATCATCTGGTCCTGCACGATGTAGGGTTCGCACGGGAACTGCACGACCTTGCGGGCAGGGCTCTTCGATGCCGTCTTCACGGCCTTCGGTTTGTCGGCGTTATGACGGGCTTCATTTACCCCGGCACCAACCACGGCGCCGGTGCAGATGCACAGCGCCAACTTTCCAGCAGCAGCGATATTCATAACCAAACCTGCCCTATACGCGCCGCGCTAAGCGTGGCGGGCCCCGTTGATACTTTGTGTCATTACGCTCGCGACACGGCCCCGCTGCGAGCGTTGATTGGTTACTATAGTGTTATGGATTAATCCCGCATTTACAAGCCTGACGCGGCTCTCAAGCGGTATTAACGCGCAACAAATTGTATTCTGTTGCCGCGAATATACATAATGTCGGTGGTTAATTGCCAGAACGCCGACTTGCGGCATGCCGCCGCAGTTGCCGGTCGCCGAATGAATGGAGCATGCGTGAAATGTCCACGGAAACCGCGATCCTCGCAGGCGGGTGCTTCTGGTGTGTGGAAGCGATCTATGATGATCTTCAGGGGGTTACGGCGGTTGAATCCGGCTATATCGGCGGGCACACGGAAAACCCGACCTACAAGGAAATCTGCGGGGGCGACACCGGCCACGCCGAAGCGATCCTGATCCATTTCGATCCAGCGATCGTCAGCTACGAAGAGCTGCTCGACATCTTCTTCCACATTCACGACCCGACGACGCTCAATCGGCAGGGGAACGATGTCGGCACGCAGTACCGTTCCGCGATCTTCCCTCAAAACGATGCGCAGCGGGCGGAAGCGGAGGCGGCGATCGTGAAGGCGGCGGCGCTGTGGCCGGACCCGGTGGTCACGACCATCGAGGATGGCACCTGGTATCCGGCGGAGGACTATCACCAGGAATATTACGCGCGCACAGGCGACACGACGCCCTACTGCAACTACGTCGTAGGTCCCAAGGTCCGGAAGTTTCGCGAAAAATACGCGGATCGCCTTAAAGGTTGAAGCTGAGTTGAGGCTGTAACCGGTTCTAGGCGCTTGCGCTTGGCTGATGGCGGGCGTGTTCCGCTTGCAGCGCCTCTAATATGACTTTCGGTTCCTCAACGGCCTTGCCGAGGCCGATAACTATGCTCTCTGTAAAAGGAAACCTATACCGTTTGAAATTTTCGGGAAGGTTGCTTCCATGCACCAGAATGAAGTCGTTTCCCCGAAAGCTCCTCCGAGTGAACCTCATTATGTTACGCCAAGGAAGAAGTCCAAATTCTTTAAATACAATGCCCTCTTCATTTGTCCATGCTTCTGCGTGATCTTTAAATTTCTTTCTAAAAAAATTTTTAGAATATTTTATTATATGATGATACAAAAATAATGCAATAATCATATATGCAATGAAAACTGGTAAAAATATAAACAAATTTACATTTGTATTGTGATATTTATAATTAATGATAAAAAATGGTGAAAATAGCAGTGCGAATGAAGCTGTTTGTATTGGAAAAATAACTCTATGTGGAATGGAATGATTATATATAATGTATTGAGTGTTTATGTTTGGTTTTAGGGATGTTTTTTTTTCGAATTTTTTTAGATAATTCGTTGCGCGGTATATTCCAAAAAAACGGGCAAGGTGAGCAAGGAGATGGCTGCCGTCATGCCGATCGAGATGCCTCGTATCTCTGCATGTTTTGGGTCGGCTATGAGAGTAAAGCCAATCAGAATAAAAAATAGAATGCATAATAACACCAGGATTGCTGCGAGGAGTGCCACGACAACAAGAGCACGCTTGGCAGTCTTGATAAAATCCCGTTTTCCCAACATGACGCTCCGACAAGCCGCTGTGAACTGTGCGTTCGGGCGCCTCTCACGTCTGCGAAAGTGCACAATTCCACTTGCGCATATCTACACATAGCGCTGAGCTTGCAACCAAGCGCATCATTCCGTGGGAACTGATCCAGCCTACTCGGCCGCGATCGCCTCCGGGGCGCGCTGCGCCGTCGCATCCGCCGCCTTGCTGAAGCGCAGCACGCCGTCGTCGACGGGCGCGTGGCGGAACATCTTCACGTCGCCGGCATAGTTCTGGTTAAGCCGCCACGGCAGCGCCTTGCCCTGCTTCGGGAACTGGTGAAGCCCGCGCTTGAAATAGCCCGAGGAGAAGTCGATCCACGGTTCCGATTCCATGGCGGGATCATCGAGTGTGGGCGTTGCGACGTCGGTGCCGGTTTCCGTCATGTGATTGAGCACGCGGCACAGATACTCGCTGGTGAGGTCCGCTTTCAGCGTCCACGAGGCGTTGGTGTATCCGAACGCCACCGCGAGGTTCGGCACGCCCGAGAACATGATGCCCTTGTAGCCGTAGGTCTTCGGGAACGCGACCTTGCGGCCGTCGAGCGTCACGTCGATCCCGGCCATGAACAGCAGTTCGAGGCCGGTTGCGGTGACGATGATGTCCGCCTCCAGCGTCTTGCCTGATTTGAGCAGGATGCCGGTTTGCGTGAAGCGGTCGATATGGTCGGTCGCGACCTCGGCGCGGCCTTCGCGGATCGCATCGAACAGATCGTGGTCCGGGACGAGGCAGAGCCGCTGCTCCCACGGGTTGTACGTCGGCGTGAAGTGCGTCTTCACGTCATAGTCGGGACCGAGAAGATCCTGGACGCCGCCCAGAAGCTTCTTTTTCAGCTTCTCGGGCTTGCTGCGCGCAAGGCGGAAGACCCACTGCTGCAGCGCGACGTTGCGCCAGCGCACGATGTTGTAGGCGAGCATCGGCGGCAGCCAGCGCCGCAGCCAGTTCGCGAAGCGGTCTTCGGCAGGCCGCGAGACCATGTAGGTCGGCGAGCGCTGCAGCATGGTGACATGCGCGGTCTTCGCCATTTCGGGCACGAGCGTGACGGCGGTTGCGCCCGAACCGATCACGACCACGCGCTTCCCCGCATAGTCGAGGTCTTGCGGCCAGTGCTGCGGATGGATGATGCGGCCCCGGAAGTTTTCCGCGCCCTCGAACTGCGGCGTATAGCCGGCGTCGTAGCGATAATAGCCCGAGCACATGTAAAGGAAGTTGCAGGTGAACTGCACGGGTTTGCCGTCGGTTCGTGCCGTCACCGTCCAGCGTGCGGTGCGCGAATCCCACGCGGCGGCCTCGACATGGTGGCCGAAGCGGATCTTCTCGTAGAGGCCGTATTCGCGCGCGGTTTCATCGAGATAGCGCAGGATGGAATCGCCGTCGGCGATTGCCTTCTGGTCGGTCCACGGTTTGAAGTTGAAGCCGAGCGTGTACATGTCGCTGTCGGAGCGGATGCCGGGATAGCGGAACAGGTCCCACGTGCCGCCGATGTTCGGGCGGCCTTCCAGGATCATGTAGCTGCGATCCGGGCAGTGTTTTTGCAGGTGTACCCCGGCGCCGATGCCTGAAATGCCTGCGCCCACGACGATCATGTCGAAATGTTCGGTCATGCGGTCCCTCTTCCGCTGATTTGAGCGGAACATAAATCAGACGCACGCGCCGGGAAACTCTCCTAATGCGCAGCGCAAATCACGGCTGTGCGAATGCCTGCGGCGATCACCGAAAGCGGGGCGGCCGCGGGATTGTCGCAAAGCCGGACCAGCGCCGACGGGTCGGGTTCGGCGCCGTCGAGCCCGATCGCTTCCAGCAGTTCCGCCTCGTGCGGCAGCAGCGCCGCGCAGCAGGGCGCGCCGATCTCCAGCCGCTGCGTGCCGTGCATGGCGATGCCCGTCAGCAGGCAGCGCAGCAGGTGCTCGATGCCGCAGGCATTGTCGCCGTAAGCCTCGATCAGCGCCGCGTGCAGGCACGGCGGGCGCGGCCATCCGATCACCAGCCGCCGCAGCGCCCACAGAATCGTCCGGCTGTCAGGGGGCAGGTTCAGCCAAGGCCTGCCCCGATACGCGGCTGTGTCGGCAATTGTCGCCATGATGCGCTCCCTATAGCGAATATATTGATAATCATTCGCAATAGTGAGCATGTCAACGCATCATTCGTCCCAGGCTACTTTGTATACAAAGCCCGCAACCAGCGCGCCGACGATCGGGTAAACCCAGAAGAACCACAGCTGTTGCAGCGCGATCCCACCCTCGATCAGTGCCGGCCCCGTCGAACGCGCCGGGTTCACCGACGTGTTCGTCACCGGAATGCTGATGAGGTGGATCAGGGTCAGCGCGAGCCCGATCGCAATAGGGGCAAAGCCGGGTGAAGCGCGCTTTGCTGTCGCGCCGAGGATCACGATCAGGAAGCCGAACGTCATCACGATCTCGGTCCAAAGCGCCGAGGTCATCGAATAGCCGCCCGGCGAATGTTCGCCAAAGCCGTTCGAAGCAAGACCGCCCGCGTAGCCTGCCTTGCCGCTCGCGATCGCGTAAAGCACGAGTGCCGCGAGGATGGCGCCCACCACCTGCACCACGATATAGCCCGGTGCGTCCTTCCACGCGAAGCGCCCGCCCGCGGCGAGACCGAGCGTGACGGCGGGATTGAAGTGCCCGCCCGAAATCGGACCCAAGGCAAAAGCCATCGTAAGCACGGTAAGGCCGAACGCGAGACTGACGCCGGCAAGACCGATGCCGACATCGGGAAATGCGGCAGCGAGGACGGCACTGCCGCACCCGCCGAGAACGAGCCAGAAGGTGCCGAAGAGTTCTGCTGTGAGTTTCTTGAGATCGAACATGCCATACCCTCCCCTGAAGGGCCGCGTCATGTGCGGCGGGGCTGCATAACACATACTGGACGCAAGGAGAATCAGCGCGGCGCGGCGGCGCGGCGAAGCCTGTCGTTGATCGCGGCGCCCAGGCCGTCTGGGGGCACTGGGGCGACGGCTATGCAGCGCGCGGCGTTCGCATCGGCGGCGTGCAGGCAGTCGAACAGGCGGGCAGCGGCCTCGACGGGGTCGCCGGAAGGGGACAGGCTGATGTCCCCCGTAACCCGGCCGAAACCGATCAGGAACTCGTCGTCCTCGGCGGTTTCCGCTTCGAGCCTGAGCGGCTTCGTGGGGGCGTAATGGCTCTCCATCATGCCGGGGGCTTCGATGCCGCTACCACCCAGCGACAGCGGAGCGAAGGCTTCCAGCGCTTCGCGCGGGATGCCACCGGGGCGCAGCAGGCGAAGGCGTTCCCCCTCCACCGCGACGATCGTGGATTCTATGCCACCCTTGCAAGGACCGCCATCGATTACGAGCGGGATGCGGCCGCCGAGGGTTTTCAAGACGTGTTCTGCGCGTGTCGCGCTGATCTGTCCGGACGCGTTGGCGGATGGGGCGGCAAGGGGGCGGCCCAGGGCTTTGATCAGGGCTTGTGGAACAGGATGATCGGGGCAGCGCACTGCCAGTGTAGGGAGCCCGGCGGTGACGATGGCGGCGATGCGGCTTTCGGGTTTGCGGGGCAGGACGAGTGTCAGGGGGCCGGGCCAGAAAGCGTCGATGAGGCGGCGGGCGAGGGGGGGTGTCTCAACGTGCTCGGCCGCCATGTCGGCGCCGCTGACGTGGGCGATCAGGGGGTTGAACGAGGGGCGGCCTTTGGCAGCGTAGATGCGGGCGATGGCGTCGGGGTTCGTGGCGTCGGCGGCGAGGCCGTAGACGGTTTCGGTGGGGATCGCGACGACCGAGCCGGTGCGCAGCAGCGCGGCGGCGAGCAACACGCCTGCGGTGTCCGGCGGCACGGTTTCAGTGCTCAAAAGATCAGGTTGCCCGCTCACAGCCCCCCGCTATACCCGCGCCGTTTCCTCTCACAAGCGATAGATGGCCGCCCATGACTTACACCGCCCCGATCACCGAGCAGCGCTTCGTCCTTGAAACCATCGCAGACCTGCCCGGTCTCGCGCAGCTGCCGCGTTTCGAGGCGGCCACCGCGGATCTCGTCGATGCGATTCTGGAAGAAGCAGGGAAGCTCTCCGCAGGCGTTTTCGCGCCGCTCAATCGCATCGGTGATACTGAGGGCGCAAAGCTCGCGAACGGCGTGGTGACGCTGCCCGCAGGTTTTCGCGAAGCTTACGCGGCCTATGTCGAAGGCGGATGGATGACGCTCGGCGCCGATCCGGCATGGGGCGGGCAGGGCCTGCCGTTCGCGCTGGCGACCGCCGTGCAGGAACAAACGACGAGCGCCAACATGGCGCTGTCGCTGTGCCCGATGCTGTCGCAGGGTGCGATCGAGGCGCTGACCGCGCACGGCTCCGAGGACCAGAAGCAGACTTACCTGACCAAGATCATCTCGGGCGAATGGACCGGCACGATGAACCTCACCGAGCCGCAGGCCGGGACGGACGTCGGTGCGCTCCGCACTGTCGCGACGCCCGCGGAAGACGGCACGTGGCGCATCAAGGGCTCCAAGATCTTCATCACGTGGGGCGAGCATGACGTTGCGGACAACATCATCCACCTCGTCCTCGCGCGCACGCCCGGATCGCCCAAGGGCACCAAGGGCATCTCGTTGTTCATTGTGCCAAAGTTCCTCGTGAACGCGGACGGCTCGCTCGGCGCGCGCAATGACCTGCGCTGCGTCTCCATCGAACACAAGCTCGGCATCCACTCCTCGCCGACTTGCACGATGAGCTACGGCGATAACGACGACTGCGTCGGCTACATGATCGGCGGAGAGAACGCCGGTATGCGGGCGATGTTCACGATGATGAACCACGCCCGCATCAACGTTGGGCTGCAGGGCGTTTCGATCGCCGAGCGCGCCTACCAGCACGCACTCGCCTACGCGAAGGAGCGTGTGCAGGTGCGCCGCATCATCGAGTTCCCGGACGTAAGGCGGATGCTGATGACGATGCGCGGTCTAACCGAAGCGGCGCGGGCGCTGACGTATCTGAACGCTGCCGCTGTCGATCGCGCGCACGCTGAAGTAGACGAACTAGCCCGGCGCGAGGCGCAGGCGCTTGCCGATCTGCTGACGCCGGTGACCAAGGCTTTCTCGACCGACATCGGTGTTGAGGTCGCTAGCCTCGGCGTGCAGATTTTCGGCGGCATGGGGTTCATCGAGGAGACCGGCGCGGCGCAGCATTACCGGGATGCCCGTATCGCGCCGATCTACGAGGGCACGAACGGCATCCAGGCGATGGATCTTGTCGGTCGCAAGCTGCCGCAAGCCCGCTGGAAGAGTCTATTTTCGGATATGCGCGCGGATTTCGCGCTGCTTTTGGGCGAAACGGCCGGGCTTGCGCCCTATCTCGAAGACGCTCTCGCGGCACTTGAAAGCGCGACGACGTGGCTCGCCGAAGGCAGCGGCGACGACAACGCGGCCGGCGCGACGCCCTACCTGCGCATGTTCGGCCTCACCGTCGGCGGCTGGCTGCTCGCGAAGCAGGCGTCGGCGGCGACGCAGCGTCTTAACGCGGGCGAGGGTGATCCGGCGTTTCTGAAGGCGAAAATCGTGACGGCACGCTTCTTCGCCGAGCAGTTCCTGCCGCAGGCGGCGGCCCTGCTCGGCCCCGTGACGCGGGGCGCAGAGACGCTGTTCGCGATCCCCGACGAGTCGCTCTAAGGTGTGTGGGGCGGGGGTTCGTACCCGCCCTAGAGCCTTGTTTTTGCACCCTATATGACAGTTTAACCGGCGCTGAACGTCGTTCGTCGAAGCCCGTATGTCGTTCGTCCGGTTTTCGACAGTCGTTCGCCGAAGTGGCATCGTCATGCCTTTTCTCGGCCTTAATTCGCTCCCACCTCTCCCGCCGTCCGCGAGGCTCTCCCGTCGCGGGCAGTGCAATTTTTGTAGAGGTGTACCTTATGAAGAAGCTTATTCTTGCCGCGCTCGCGACTGCCCTCCTCCCGGCGTCCGCGCTTGCTCAGGACGCTGGCGCCCTTGGTGGTGCTTATGTCGGCGGCCAGATCGGCTGGGGCAAGCGTTCGGTCGATATCGATTACAACCTGCCCGGACTGGCGGATTTCGATGAGAGCCGCAGCGGCATCGATTACGGCGTTTTCGCCGGTTACGACGCCGGCATAGGCTCCAACTTCCTCGTCGGCGTGGAAGCCGGTCTCGGCTTCGGCGGCAAGACGCTGCGCGGCGCGCCCGCAGCGGGCATCACCACGTCGGTGAATCCGAGCTGGAACTATGACATCAGCGCCCGCGCCGGTGTGCTCGCCTCGCCGAACCTGCTCGTCTATGGCCGTCTCGGCTATGGCGCCGAGCGCGTTCGCACCACCGTGGCGTCAACCGTTCAGGGCGTAAGCTCGGTCAGCGAAAAGGGCTGGTCGGACGGTCTGCTCTGGGGCGCCGGCCTCGAGTACGGCATCAACGAGTCGGCGAGCATCCGCACCGAATACCGCCACCGCGACATGGACGGCGGCTATGCGGCCGATCAGGTTCTGGCGGGCCTCGCGTTCCGCTTCTAACGACTGTCGGTCCGAAAACAGTTGGGCCGGAGGCATCGCCTCCGGCCCTTCTTTTTTTTGGCTTCGCTCGGGCGGAGCGTTTTATTCCCAGGCGCGGTAGGCGAGGCCGAGGTCGTCGGCGACCGCCTTGTAGGTGATGAAGCCGCCCGCGACGTTGAGGCCGTTGCGAAGGTGCGGATCGGCGCGCATCGCGCCCTCTGCGCCGAGCTTCGCGAGCTTCACGATGAACGGCAGCGTCGCGTTGTTGAGCGCGAAGGTGGAGGTGCGGGCGACGGCGCCGGGCATGTTGGCGACGCAGTAATGGATGACGCCCTCGACCGTGTAGACCGGGTCGCTATGCGTCGTCGCGTGCGAGGTTTCGAAGCAGCCGCCCTGATCGATGGCGACGTCGACGAGCACCGAACCGCGCTTCATCGTCTTCAGCATCTCGCGCGTGACGAGCTTCGGCGCGGCGGCGCCCGGGATCAGCACGCAGCCGATGATGAGGTGCGAGTTCTCCGCAGCGCGCGCCACGGCGGCGCTGCTCGCGTAGACGGTCTTGATGCGGTTCTGGAACAGCGCATCGAGTTCGGCGAGGCGGGTCGACGACACGTCGTAGATCGTCACGTCGGCGCCGAGGCCGACCGCCATCTGCGCGGCATTGAAGCCGGAAACGCCGCCGCCGAGGATCGAGACCTTGGCGGGCGCCACGCCCGGCACGCCGCCGAGCAGGATGCCGCGGCCGCCCTGTTCCTTTTCAAGATAATGCGCGCCGACCTGCACGGCCATGCGCCCGGCGACCTCCGACATCGGCTGGAGGAGCGGCAGGCGGCCCTGCGCGTTCGTGACGGTCTCGTAGGCGATGCAGATCGCGCCCGATTTCATCAGCGCTTCGGCCTGGG
Source organism: Sphingosinicella microcystinivorans (assembly GCF_003634215.1). Lineage (GTDB taxonomy): Bacteria > Pseudomonadota > Alphaproteobacteria > Sphingomonadales > Sphingomonadaceae > Sphingosinicella > Sphingosinicella microcystinivorans. The sequence goes on from NZ_RBWX01000007.1 coordinate 260,576, forward strand.
GCTTGTCCGCGGCGAGGTGCAGGTAGGTGAAGAGCGTATGGCGCGGCTCGAGCCACGCGATCTCGTGGAGCTGAGGCTCCTTGACCTTCACGATCATGTCGGCGGCGGCGAACACTTCCTGCGGCGTCGCGAGGATTTTCGCGCCGACCGCGATATAGGCGTCGTCACCGAAATCGATGCCGCTGCCAGCGCCCGTTTCCACGAAAACCTCGTGGCCGGCCTGCGTAAGCTCGGCGACCGAGGCCGGCGTCATGCCGACACGATATTCGTGAACCTTGATTTCCTTTGGTACCCCGACGCGCATGACTGTCCTCCCTCATCCTGATGAATTGAAGGGAATCTACCGGAAATCACGTCGGAGAAGTTTGCGAAGTTGCTCGCGGTGAGGCGGATCGTGTAGAGAATATTCGAATATAGATGAGGATTTCGGGAAATTGTCCGAACTCGATCAGATCGACCGCAAGATTATCGCCCAGCTTGCAATCGACTCGGGATTGACGAGCGAGCAGCTCGGCAACCGGGTCGGCCTGTCGGCGTCTGCGGCGCACCGGCGGGTGAAGCTTCTGGAAGAGTCTGGGTTCATCCGTGGTTATCGCGCCGTACTGTCGCCCGAAGCGCGCGGCAATCCCTCTGCCGTCTACGTCGCCGTCACGCTCACTGACCAGCGCAAGGAAACGCTTTCCGCTTTCGAAACCGCCGTGGCCCGCGCACCCGAAATTGCCGAGGGGCACCTAATCACGGGCGATTCCGACTACATGCTGAAAATCCTTGTGAAGGAAGGCGACAGCTTCGAACGCGTCCACCGCGAACTGCTGGCGGCGCTTCCCGGCGTGCAGCGACTGGTGACGCAGGTGAGCATTCGCAAGATCGTGGGTGAGTGAGCGGTTTCGCACGCCTGTTGTGCACTGCGGCACGCTATGCTAGTCGCCGCCGCCATTTCGGTTCTGGACGAAACAGCTTGAGGCATGAGTCGCATGACCCGGCAGAGCAAGGGTAATAGGGGGCGTGGGCCGCTAAACGCGGTGCCGTCGCCCCGTATCCGTCCATGACCGGACCCCACAACCCGCACGGGCCGTCTTCCGACCGCCATGACGGCATCGCGAAACTCGCGGTCGCCGCGATCGGCATCGTGTTCGGCGACATCGGCACCTCGCCGCTCTATGCGTTTCGCGAGACGTTCGCAGGGCATCACCCGCTCGCGCTCGATGAGATCCATATCTACGGCGTCATCAGCCTGATTTTCTGGTCGATGATGCTGGTGGTGACAATCAAGTACGTCACCATCATCATGCGCGCGGACAACAAGGGGCAGGGCGGTAGCCTTGCGCTGCTCGCCCTGATTTCGCGCAGAACGGAACACGCGCGGCTCGGCGTGGTGATCGTGATGCTGGGCGTGTTCGCGACTGCGCTGTTCTACGGCGACAGCATGATTACCCCCGCGATCTCCGTGCTTTCGGCGGTCGAGGGCCTCGTGGTCGTGAATAACGCGTTCGAGCCGCTGGTGCTGCCCATCGCGGTGTTCATCCTCGTCTTCCTCTTCCTGATCCAGTCGCGGGGAACCGCCAAAGTCGGCGCGCTGTTCGGCCCGATCATGGTGCTCTATTTCCTCGTGCTTGCGGTGCTCGGGGTCGTGAACATCGCGAAACACCCCGAAATCCTGACCGCGCTCAATCCGTGGTACGCCATCCAGTTTTTCGTGCTCGACGGCTGGCTCGCCTTCCTCGCGCTCGGCTCCGTCGTTCTCGCCGTGACCGGCGCGGAGGCGCTGTACGCCGACATGGGGCATTTCGGGCGACGCCCGATCCGTTTCTCGTGGCTGTGGTTCGTGATGCCGGGGCTGATGCTCAACTACATGGGGCAGGGCGCCATGATCGTGAGCATGACGCCCGCCGAAGCCGAGGTGGCGATCCGCAACCCGTTCTTCATGCTTGCGCCCGAAGCCTTTCGCCTGCCGCTCGTCTGCCTGGCGACGCTCGCCACGGTGATCGCCAGCCAGGCGGTGATCTCCGGCGCCTTTTCGGTGACGCATCAGGCGATCCAGCTCGGCTTCATGCCGCGCCTCACCATCAAGCACACCAGCGCATCGACGCAGGGGCAGATCTACATCCCGGTGATCAACTGGCTGCTGATGTCCGCCGTGATCCTGCTCGTGCTGATGTTCAAGAATTCGAGCAGCCTCGCCGCCGCGTACGGCATTGCCGTGACAGGCGCGATGCTGATCGACACGTGCCTGCTCGGCGTCGTGCTGTTCTCGCTGTGGAAATGGAAGCCGTGGCTCGCCATTCCGCTGCTCGCGGCATTCTTCATCGTCGACGGTGCGTATTTCGCCGCGAACCTGACCAAGGTGCCCGACGGCGGCTGGTTCCCGCTATTAATCGGCGTTGTCGCCTTCACGATGCTGACGACATGGTCGAAGGGGCGCCTGCTGATGCGCCAGCGGATGCAGGAAGCCGCGATGCCGATGGAAATCTTCGTGAAATCGGCGGTCGGCAGCGCCACCCGCGTGCCCGGCACGGCGATCTTCATGTCGTCCGAACCAACGGGCGTGCCGCACGCGCTTCTCCACAACATGAAGCACAACAAGGTACTGCACGAGCGCGTGATCGTGCTCACTGTGGCGATCGAGGACATTCCCTACGTCGAGACGTGCGACGTGGTGGAGACGCAGGATCTGGGGCAGGGATTCTACCGGATGAAACTGCGCTACGGCTTCATGCAGGAAACCGACATTCCAAAGGCGCTCTCCCCGGTGAATGCCTGCGGGCCGAAGTTCGACATGATGCAGACGAGCTTCTTCCTTTCGCGCCAGACACTGATCGCGGCGCCCAAGCCGGGCATGGCGCTGTGGCGTGAGAAGCTGTTTGCCTGGATGCTGCGCAACGCGGCGACGGCGATGGAATTCTTCAAGCTGCCGACGAACCGCGTGGTGGAACTGGGCAGCCAGGTCGAAATCTAGCGGCGGGATTCAGCCGAGAATACGTGCCTCTCGCACATAGCTGAAATCCCCTGCGCCGGACCAGGCGCGCCCATCGGGGAAACGCAGCTCGATGCCGGCGAGATCGTGCGCGTCCGCCAGCCACATGTTGATGCCCAGCAGGCTGTTTCCGAACTTTGCCGCCGCGCTCTCGGTGAGGGTGAAATGCGTTGTCGCGCCGCACGTGGGGCAGAAATGGATCGCCGCGGCGGGATCATCCTTGTCCTGCCGGGAATAGGTATTCGTCGCGCCTTCGACGCTGACCTCCGACGGATGATAATAGGCCCAGCGCGCGCCCGACTTCGTGCAAAGCGTGCAGTTGCATTCGTGGATGTAGTCGGGCCGTTTTTCGGTCGCGACACGGATTTGGCCGCAGAGGCAGGTAAGTTTCATCATGGGCGGGGCCTATACTGTGCAGGCCCGCGCACGGATAGCCGCCGTTCCGGCCTCAACCGGAACGGCGGCGCCATCGGACGCTTATTTCTTCGACGCGATCCAGTCGTCGATCTTCTTTTCCAGAACCGCGAGCGGCAGGGCGCCGGTCATCAGTACCTGGGCGTGGAAATCGCGGATGTCGAACTTCGGCCCAAGCGCCTTTTCGGCGCGCGCGCGCAGTTCCTGAATTTTCATCGCGCCGACCTTGTAGGCGAGCGCCTGGCTGGGGATGGCGATGTAGCGCTCGACCTCTGCGGTTGCATCGGTGCGGCCCATGTCGCTGTTGGCGAGCATGTATTCGATCGCCTGATCGCGCGTCCAACCCTTCGAATGGAGACCGGTATCGACGACGAGGCGCATCGCGCGGAGCATCTCGTCCGACAGCGTACCGAAGCGCTGGTAGGGGTCCTTGAAGAAGCCCATCGGATAGCCGAGCGTTTCGGCGTAGAGCCCCCAGCCCTCAATATAGGCGGTGTTGCCGCCGAAGCGCATGAAGCTCGGCAGCGCCGCGTTTTCCTGCGCGAGGCTGATCTGGAAATGGTGCCCGGGCGCGCCTTCATGGAGATAGAGCGTCGTCATGCCCGGCGTGGTGCGCGAGGGCAGGTCGTAGGCGTTGAAATAGAAGATGCCGGGGCGCGTGCCGTCGGGCGTGCCTTGCTGGTAGGAGCCCCCCGCCTCGTGCTTCTCGCGGAACGGCTCGTAGGGGCGGATTTCGAGCGGCGACTTCGGCACCGTAGAGAAGTATTCCGGCACCTTCGCGTCCACGGCCTTGCCGATCTCGTAATATTTTTCGGTGAGCCATTCGCGCGACTGCGGCTTGAACTTCGGATCGTTGCGGAGATAATCGAAAAACTCGGGCAACGTGCCCTTGAACCCGACCTCCGCCTTCACCTTTTCCATATCGGTCTTGATACGCTTCACCTCGGCAAGGCCGATGTTGTGGATGTCTTCGGCCTTGAGCGGCAGCGTTGTCGTGTTTTCGATGAGCTGCGCGTAAAGCACGCGGCCGCCCTTCATGGCGGAGAGGCCGACCTGCTCGCGGGCGACCGGGAGATATTCGGCCTTCAGGAAATCATGCAGTCGTTGGTACGACGGATAAATCTTGTCGACGATGAAGGCGCGATATTCGGCCTTGAGACGCGCCTGATCCGCTGCGGAAATGCCCTCGGGGAACTTGGTGACGGGGCTGTAGAAAGGCGACTCTTCGGGCGCCTGCGCGAGCTGGGTGGCGAGCTGCTCGATGACGTTGTTGATCGTGAGCTTCGTTTCCACGACGCCCGACGCCATGCCTTCACGGAAACGACCGACGGAGCGGTCGAGCAGCGTCACATAATCCCGATGGCGCTTCAGGTTGTTTTCGTAGTCGGCGAGCGTCGCGAAGGGCGCGCCGCCGGTGGCGGAGGCGAACGACGGATAGAAGGTGTGGAAGCCGCTGAAGTGGTTGATCGGGCGCACGACGGTGAGCGCGAGGATTTCGGGGGTCAGACCCTTGAGGGTCTCTTCGGTCTGCCACTTGAAGACATCGTAGGCGATGCGGTCGGTGGCATCGAGCGCGTTGCGGTCGATCGCGTTCAGGCGCGCGAGATCGCTTTCGCTCGCGGTGCGCTCCGCAGCATAATAGGCGTCGGTGATGTAGTCGCCGAGCTGGTCGGCGTAGCGCATGTCGCCGCGGAACAGCGCATTGATCGGATTGCGCTTGAGGTTTGCCTCGTCCGAATCCTGGAAGAGCTGCCAGAGCGCCTGGTGCGCGGGGTTCTGGGCGGCGGCGGAGGTCGCAGACGGCGTTTGGGCCGAAACGGGGGCGGCGAGAGTAAGCGAAAGCGCAATGGCGAAAGCCGATGCAAGGCTGCGCATCATCGATGAAGTCCTTTCGGGATAAGCGGTCATGACGGGTTCATACGCTGCGGGGGCGGGACTTGCTATACGCCCGTCGAACAGGGCGTGCGGTTCGTCGAAGCCCGGAGCGATCCTCCCAGCATCGCTAGTGAGGCGGCCGCGGCGCTGTCGATAAGCTCGTGCCCTGTGACCCGGCTTCCGACGCGCACGCTTGCCGCTTATGCGGGCCCCGGCCTTCCCGTTGCCGCGCTCGGGCTGCCGCTCGTCATCTATCTGCCGCCCTATTATGCGGGCCCGCTTGGGCTCGATCTCGCTGCGGTGGGCTTCGTTTTCTTCCTCGTGCGCATGCTCGACATGCCGCTCGATCCGCTGCTGGGGCACTTCATGGACGGTACGCGCAGCCGCTGGGGCCGATTCCGGCCCTGGCTGGTCGCGGGCGGGCTGACCCTTCTTGTCGCCACGGTCGCGGTGTTCTTCGCGGCGCCGGGCATCACCGTGTGGTATCTGTTCGGCTGGCTGATGCTGCTGTTTACCGGCCATTCGATGCTGAACGTGTCGCACATCGCGTGGGGCGCGACACTCTCGGGCAACTATCATGAGCGCTCGCGCGTCTACGGCTGGTGGATGGGCGGGCAGATGGTGGGGCTGATCACCGTGCTCGTGCTGCCCGCCGTGCTCGGTCAGGTGATGGGGGGAGATGCGCCGCGGCCTGTACACATGATGGGCGCTTTCATCCTCGCCGTCATTCCGCTCACGGTGATCGGCGCCATCATGGGCGCACGCGAAGGCGCGGCGCAGGCGCGGCACCCGCGCATCACGTGGGCGGACATCCGCCGGCTGTTTTCAAACCGAACACTTGCGATGCTGCTCCTCGCCGACGTGCTGGTGAACCTTGCGCCGGGCGTGACGGGCGCGCTTTTCGAGTTTGTCTTCGTGCGCCTGCTCGGCTTCACACACGCCGGGGCGGCGATGCTGCTGCTTGTCTATTTCGGCAGCGGCCTGCTGGCGCTGCCGCTGTGGATGCGCCTTGCCGTGCGGTTCGGAAAACAGCGCGCCGCCGCCACGGCGTGCGCGACCGGGGCGGTTTTGCACATCGCGGCGTTTCTCGTTTTTGATCCCGAACAGGCGTGGCTGTCGTATCTCGCGATCGGGCTTGCCGGGACACCCTATGCCGCACCCGGCTTCCTGCTGCGCGCAATGCTGGCCGACGTGGGCGACGAGGAACGGCTGGCAAGCGGTGCGGACCGGATCGGGCTGCTGAACGCGGTGCTGACGACGGCGATGAAGCTCGGCTATGCACTGCCGGTGGGCATATTGTTCCCGATTCTCGCGCTTGTCGGGTTCAGCGCCGAAGCGGCGGAGGAGAGCGCTCCGGGCTCGCTGCTGTGGGTGGAGGGGTTCTGGATCGTGCTGCCCCCGGTGATCCTGCTTCCCGCAGCGCTCGTGCTCGTGCGATTGCCGCTCAGCGCCGCGCGGCACGCCGAAGTGCAGGCCGCACTCGCCCGTGCCCGAAAGAATTGAGAACGCGTCTTTTTCGCTCGCAGCTTTTGCGAATCTCCTGTAGGCTGGCGAAGTTCATGTCAGTTTCAGACTGGTGCGAACGTTCATCATGAATGTCCGTGGGCGCACGGATTTTGTTTTGGGAACAACAGGCTGTCGAACGCCGCAAATAGAATTTGGCCGAGAACGACAGTGCTGTGGCGGCATGCGCCCGGCTGCCGACGTCATTCAGACTGGATATCACGACATGGGTTTTGATGGCCGCAAGCGCGGTGGGGACCGTGGCTATGACCGCCGCGGCGGAGGACGCGATTCGTTCGGCGGTGGCGACGATTTTTACGATTCCGGCCGGAGCTTCGGCGGTGGCGACCGTTTCGGCGGCGGTGGCGGCGGCTTTGGCGGCGGTGATCGCTTCGGCGGTGGCGGCGGCGGCGGTGGATTCCGCGGCGGCGGCGGCGGTGGTGGCGGCTTCGGTGGCGGCGGTGGCCGTGACCAGGGCACGTCGCTCGGCACGGCTTCGGGCACGGTCAAGTGGTTCAACGCCACGAAGGGCTTCGGCTTCATCGCCCGCGACAGCGGTGAAGATGTGTTCGTGCACATCAGCGCGGTCGAACGCGCCGGCCGCACGACGCTGGATGAAGGCCAGCCGGTCACGTTCTCGATCTTCGACCGTGGCGGACGCCTCTCGGCATCCGATCTCGTGATCGACGGCGAGGCGCCCGAGCGTCCCGATCGCCCCGAACGTCCGGCCCGCGACCGCGGTCCTTCGGGCGGTGGTGCCATGGACGACGACTTCACGCCCGGCGAACGCATCGAAGGCACGGTCAAGTTCTTCAATACCATGAAGGGCTTCGGCTTCATTTCGCGCGGCGACGGCAAGCAGGACGCGTTCGTGCACATCAGCGCGCTCGAGCGTGCCGGTCTCACGAGCCTCGCCGAAGGCCAGCGCGTCAGCTTCGAGCTGGCACGCGACCGCCGCGGCAAGGTCGCTGCAGGCAATATCGAACTGCTCTAAACGAGCAGCCGCAATCGATTCGGGGAGGATCGAACGCAGGAGGGGTCGGCGCGTTATTCGCGCCGGCCCTTTTCGTTTTGGCGATTCCATCGCTTGCCCCCTGCTCTACGTGCATCGAATTGGAGCGCGTTGCAGTTTAGCTTTTCGCCGTTCAAGCTGGTGGCATGGAATCACCCTCAACTGTGCAGACCGTGGGCGATCAGGCTCGAGCAGACCTGGCAGACCTGATCGATCTGCAAATGTCGCCCTTGGGATTGGTAGCGATGGACGCCTTGGCTCCAGCGGCAGGGCAGACGATTTTGGATGTGGGTTGCGGCGCAGGGGAGACGATCCTGCAGTTGGCGGACCGCGTAGGCGTAACGGGCCGCGTTATTGGCGTTGATATCGCCCCGCGGGTTATGGCGGTTGCTCGGAAAAGGACGGCTCACCTGCCCCAGGTGACGTTGCTGCAGGAGGATGCTGCCCGACTTGCGTTGCCTGACCGGAGTGTCGATGGCGTCTTTTCTCGATTTGGAACAATGTTCTTTGCCGAGCCGACGCAAGCATTTGCGAATATAGGCAGGATGCTGAAACCCGGCGGCAGGATCGGTTTCGTCTGCTGGCGATCGATGGGGGAAAATGAACTGGATTTCTTCCCCGTTGAAGCGGCGGGCCTGTCGATAACAATTGATCCGACGCCATTCAGCTTCGAGGACGCCGATACCATTACGACTGTTCTTGGCTCGGCGGGCTTTGAACATATCTGTGTCGATGCATACGACGCTGACATTTCCAGCGGCGACGCTGACACAATGTTGAGGGTGATGATGCGCGTTGGCGCCCTGGGAAAAGTCGTGAGGGAAACGCCTGCGCTTCTACCGAAAGCTGAACCTCGGGTCCGTGCAGCGCTGCTCGCACGCGGGGGCGGCGGCAAGGTGAGTTTGCGCGCGGCGACGTGGATCGTTACCGCAGCCGTATAAGGCAAAGATATTGACGCATCAGCGCCGCCCATAAGGCGATTGGGGATCGGGCTGCACCGCTTGGTACAGCCCGACCCCCTTTATGCCCCCTGATTGTCGAGTTGTGCGCGGACGGAAATCCGGCCGCGTTTCGAGATCCGGTACGGGCTTCCGCAACGGGATTCGATCAACCGCTTGCGTCGCAGCTGGTTGAATACGCCGAGGTTGAAGTCGGCCAGGAACATGCCTTCACGCGTGATGCAGGTCACGGACGTGATTTTGCGACCCTCGCCGCGCTCGTGCAGAATGCGACCGCCAAGGGCCAGAACGTGCAACGCACGTTGCTCGTTTCGTGAGATATTCATGAAAGTCTCGTAAGATAGACGTGAAAAACACCCCGGGCGCATCGCGCCGGGCGGCTTTGAATTCACGAGGCTCTCTGAGGTTCAGAGAGCCTTATCGTACAAGCTCAGACATCCACTCTCCGGTTACCGCGAAGCGAACAGGGTCGCCGCGTATCCAGCCAATATAGGGATCGCGCGTTCCCGCTGACAAATAAAAAGCCGGCATGGCCCGATGCGTGCAGCGCGCGCTGAAACTTAGCTGATCGGCGAAGTTTTTGCTTGCGCGCCGTCGGTGTCGTGAATTACTTAGCAACATGACTAAGCATGATCCCGAACTTTCACGGCTATTCCATGCGCTGGCTGACCCGACGCGGCGGTCGATCCTCTCCCGGCTCGCGGCGACACCGGCGGGTGTGACGGATCTCGCCGATCCCACGGGACTGCGGCTTCCCACGGTGATGCGGCACCTTTCGGTGCTCGAGGACGCGGGATTGATCACCTCGTCCAAGGACGGGCGGGTCCGCACCTGCGCGCTCGTACCCGAGGCGCTGGAACCGGCGTGGACCTGGCTCGATGAGCATCGCGCCCTTTGGGAAGACCGGCTGGATCGGCTGGACGCATTTGTGATGAACGTGATGAAGGAAACCAAAGAATGACAGAGACCTTCGCAGCAGACGGCGCGGCGCACGCAGCGCCCGATGGCAAAAGCCCTTTCGCGACACTCACCTTCGAACGAAGCATCGCCGTGCCGGCTGCCGTGCTGTGGGAAGCATGGACGGCCCCCGCCGCGCGCGCGATCTGGGCTTCGCCTTCCCCCTCGGTCACGGTCGACATTCTGGAAAGCGATACCAAGGTCGGTGGCCGCGAGATTTCGCTCTGCAAGGTGGAAGGCCAGCCAGATATCCGCTGCGAGAACGGCTGGCTCGTGTTGCAACCGGCGGCGTGCAGCGTGAATTACGAGGTGATCACGTGTGAAGGCGCGACGCTGTCCGCAGCGCTGGTGACGGCACGGTTCGAAGAGGCGGACGGGCATAGCAAGCTGGCCGTGACAGTGCAGCTTTCCTCACTCGCGGAGGACATGGCGGCGGGCTATCGGGAAGGGTTTGGCGCCGGTTTGGATAATCTTGCCGCAGTGGCCGAGCGAACCATGATCTTGCAGCGCGTGATCCAGGCGCCGAAGTCGATTGTTTGGGGCGCGTGGATGAACGCCGAAACGCTGCCGCAATGGTGGGGGCCGGACGGATTTTCATGCCGCACGACGCGGATCGATCTGCGCGCGGGCGGCGAGTGGGTGTTCGACATGATCGGGCCGGACGGCACCGTGTTTCCGAACCATCATCTCTACCACGAAGTCCGCCCCGAGGACCGGATCGGCTACGCGCTGCTTTGGGGCGAGAACGGACCCAAGCACGCCGACGCCTGGGCCGCGTTCGAGGACCTGGACGGCGCGACGAAAGTGACACTCGGCATGGTCTTCAGCACGGCGGCGGAATTTCAGGACGCGAAAGGGTTCGGCGCCGTGGAACTGGGACAGCAGACGCTGGGCAAGCTGGAGCGCTTCGTTTCGGCCCGCTGAAGCGCGGGGGCGGAATCAGCCCCGGATGGGAACGACGCGGGCCGCCGGCGGACGGCCGTTTCCGCGTGCGGTTTCGCGCCAGCTGACAACGCCGAAGACGACGTCGATCTGTCCGTCGTTCGTGGTGAAGGGCATCAGCAGCGCGCGGTAAATGCCGGGGTGGCCCGTCGCTGTTTCATAGGGTGTTTCAACGGAAAGCGGCACGGCACGACTGAGCAGCTCTGGCAGGTAGCTGCTGATGCGCATGAGCAGCGAGCCGGGCGGCGCGTCGGCAAGACCGATGACATCGGTATCGACGCCGCCTTCTGCCTGCAGGGCTTCACCGATCAGGCGGAGATGCGGGCCTTCGTTCTCGTCGAGATCGATGACGAAGCTCTGCGTGCAGCGATCCTCGATCAGCATCGGATTGAAATCGGACCAACGCGGAACGCTGCCCTTGCGCGGCAAGGTCGCCCAGTAGTTATGGGCCTGAAGATGCAGACGGCGTTCGTCAGAACCTGTGCCAACCGGTGGCAACGCCTTTGCGCGGCGAAGCGCCGAAACCTTGCTGCCGAGTGTCATGCCGCGCTCCCTTGATATTATGCGCGCGACCCTGCCTCAGGAGGCGTTAACAGCTTGGAAACGTGCCGCTCCGTTCAGCGCGGCGCGACGGTTTGCTCGATCGCTCCGAAAATGCTGTGGCCGGTGCCGTCGTCGACCCAGATGCGGACGCTGTCGCCGTATTTCAGGAACGCCGTTTCGGGCTTCCCCGAAAGGATCGTCTCAACCATCCGCACCTCTGCGAGGCAGGAATAGCCGAGGCCCCCTTTCGCGATGGGCTTGCCCGGTCCGCCATCCGTGTCACGGTTCGAAACCGTGCCCGAGCCGATGATCGAACCCGCTTCCAAATCGCGGGTCTTCGCGAGGTGGGCGATGAGCACACCGAAATCGAAGGTCATGTCGACATGTGTTTCGGCGCGGCCGAACGGCTGGCCGTTGAGATCGACCTTGAGCGTTCCGAGCAGCTTGCCGCCGTCCCACGCGTCTCCGAGTTCATCGGGCGTCACGAACACCGGCGAGAAGGCGCTTGCGGGCTTGGACTGGAGGAAACCGAAGCCTTTGGCGAGTTCGGCAGGGATGAGATTGCGCAAGGACACGTCGTTGACGATGCCGACGAGGCGGATGTGTCCGCGCGCATCCTCGGGCGAAATTCCTTGCGGCACGTCGCCGGTGACGACGACAACCTCGGCTTCGAGGTCGCAGCCCCAGCTTTCGTCGGCGAGGACGATGGGATCGCGCGGGCCGACGAACGAATCGCTGCCGCCCTGGTACATCAGCGGATCGGTCCAGAAGCTTTCGGGCAGTTCCGCGCCGCGCGCTTTGCGAACCAGCTCGACGTGGTTCACATAGGCAGAGCCGTCCGCCCACTGGAAGGCGCGGGGCAGGGGCGAATGCGCCTCACGCTCGTGGAAGCGCATCATGGGGATGACTTCGTGTGCGAGATCGGTGGCGAGGGCTTCGAGCTTCGGTGCCGCGACGTCCCAGTCGTCAAGCGCGGCCTGCAGCGTCGGCGCGATGGAGGATGCGTCCGCGCACCACGCAAGATCCTTTGACACGACGACCAGACGGCCGTCGCGGCCACCCTTCAGGCTGGCCAGTTTCATTTCTGTCTCCCCGCAAGCGTTTTGATGAGGTGCGGCCAGTAATCGAGGCCGTTGTAGAAGGAGGCGACGGGCGCGTTCTCGTCGAGCCCGTGCGCGCGCATCTTCTTCATGTCCATGAAGATGGGCGACACGGCAAAGGTGGGAACGCCCGCGATGCGGAACCACATGCCGTCGGTGCCGCCCGACTCCTGATAGGGCGTGATCGCGACGCCGGGATAATGCAGCGCGAGGGCTGATTTGACGGCGGCGGTGACGTCTGGGCGGGGTTCGGAAACCGGGCTCGCGGTGGGCGTGCCGCGCACTTTCCATTCGGCTTTCGGATTGCCGCCCGCCTGTTCGAGCGCGGCCTGCACGGTTGCAACCTCCACGCCGGGGAAGATGCGGCAGTTCACTGTGCCGACGGCACGCTGCGGCAACGCGTTTTCAGCGTGGCCCGCATTCAGCATCGTGGCGACGCAGGTGGTGCGCATCTCCGGCTCGAACTCCTCGGTCGATGCGAGCGCGGCGGCGGCTTCGGCGTCGTTCGGATTTTCCGAGAAACGGCGCAGCATCTCGGCGACCTGCGGCCGCGAGGATTTCAGTTCCTTCGCCATTGTGCCGAACGAGGCGCGCGTGACGGCGTTCGCCTGAATCGGGAATTTGAGCGTCTCGACGTTCTTGAGGAGCGCGGCGAGATCGTAGATCGCGTTGTCCTTGCGCGGACGGCTGGAGTGTCCGCCCTCGTTGCGGATCGTCACGTCGAAGGTGGCGAAGGTCTTTTCGGCGACCTGCATGCCGTAGCCGAAGGGCTTGCCGTCCGGGGTGAGTGCGCCGCCGCCAGCATCCGAATTGAGCGCATATTCGAGCTTCGCGGGCTTCAGCGCGTCGACGAGCGCGCGTGTCGTCGTCATGCCGGTTTCCTCGTCGCCGGAGAAGCCGAGGTAGAGGTCGCGGTCGGGCACGAAGCCGCTCGTTTTGAGATCGGCGAAGGCGCGCGTCAGGTGGGCGACGCCCATCTTGTTGTCGAGCGTGCCGCGCCCGAGGAAGTCGCCGTCCTTCTCGCGCAGCACGAAGGGATCGAACGACCAGTCTTCGGGCTTCGCGTCCACCACGTCCATATGGGCGAGGAAGGCGATGGGCTGCTTCTTGCTGCCCGCCTTTCCGGGATAGCGGGCGATGAGGTACACGGTCTCGCCCATCGGGACGACCTTGATGTCCGCGTCGGCGAAGCCCGCCGCCTTCAGATCCTTCACGACACGCGCTGCGACCTCCGGCACCTTGCCGTGACCCGCGGCGGAGCGGATCTCCACGATGTCCTTGTAGAGGCTGAGCGCCGCGGTGCCTTGCGGAGATGTCGGCGCAGCGGCATTCGCCATCGGTGCGGCAAGGCACAGGACCGCCGCAGATACGATCATACGCTTCATAAAGAGCCCCTTCAGGATTTGGTTTTCCAGCTATCCTTGTAACCGGTCCATTCCACAGCGGAAGCCGCTTCGCCGATTTCGAGTGGATCGCGCGTGTCGATCATCACCGCATACTCGTCGGTCATCGGCTTGGGCTGCTCGAACATGCGGGTGAGCGCCTTCGGATGGGGGCCGTGCGTGAAGCCGCAGGGGTGCAGCGTCATCATGCCGGGGTGGATGTTGTCGCGGCTGAAGAAGTCGCCGTCGTGGTAGAACAGCACCTCGTCGTAGTCGTCGTTGTTATGGAAGAACGGCACCTTCAGCGCTTTCGGGTCCGTCTCGAACGGGCGCGGCGCGAAGGTGCAGATCACGAAACGATCGGCCAGGAAGGTCGTGTGCGCCGATGGCGGCACATGATAGCGGTGGCTCATGATCGGGCGGATGTCGCGCACGTTGAGGCGTGCGACCGAAAGCTCGCCGTGCCAGCCCACCGCGTCGAGCGGATTGAACGGATAGGTCATCCACGAAACGGCCCCGCGCTTCTTCACCGCGACGCGTGTTTCGGTGTCGCCCTGCTGGGCGCGGAAGGCATCGTCGATCTCGGGCGTGTCCATCACCGCCGGATCGAAGATCGCGTGCGGCCCCAGAAGCCCCTTGTCGGGGAGCGTGTAGCTGGAGTTCGTCGCCTCGACAGCGAGGATCTGCATCGGCTCGGTCGACACGATGCGCCACATCGTGCCGCGCGGGATGACGACATAGTCGCCTTGTCCGATCACGAGGTGGCCGAAATCGCAGAAGAAATCGCCGATGCCCCGGTGCACGAACAAAATCTGATCGCCGTCGCCGTTGCGATCGAGCGCCGTCATGGCGTCGGCGAGGCGCCACAGGCGGATTTCGGTCGCCTTGTTGTGGAGCACGACGGGTGCGGACCATAGCGAATTGGGCGCCTCGTTGATCTGCGTGAGGTCGAAGGCGCGCGGCGCGAGCGGACCGTCGAAGTCGCTCCAGCCCGTGGGCGGATTGCGGTGGTAGAAGAAGGCGGCGGGGCCGAAGAAACCTTCCTTCGACATTTCGCGTTCGTAGGTGCCTTCCGGAAGGTCGGCGTGTGCCTGACGGCTCGCTTCGCCCTTCACCAGCGGGAAATTGAGATAGCGCTTCATGGCTCAGGCCTCCGCGGTTTCGAGCACGCCACGCTCAATCTGATCGCGCTCGATCGATTCGAACAGCGCCTTGAAGTTGCCCTCGCCGAAGCCTTCGTCCTTCTTGCGCTGGATGATTTCGAAGAACACGGGGCCGAGCATATTGCCCGAGAATATCTGCAAGAGCAGACGCGGATCATTGTTCTCGGTGGAGCCGTCCAGCAGAAGCCCGCGCGCCTTCATCGCGTCGACCGGCTCGCCGTGGCCGGGCAGGCGTTCGTCCAGCATCGCGTAATAGGTTTCGGGCGGCGGCGTCATGAACGGCAGGCCGAGCGCCTTCAGGCTGTCGATCGTGGAATAGATATCGCTCGTGGAGAGCGCGATGTGCTGAATGCCCTCGCCGTTGAAGGCCATCAGGAACTCTTCGATCTGGCCGCCGCCCTGCTTGGCTTCCTCGTTCAGGGGAATGCGGATCTTGCCGTCGGGCGCGGTCATCGCCTTGCTGGTGAGGCCGGTGTATTCGCCCTTGATGTCGAAGTAGCGGATTTCGCGGAAGTTGAAGAGCTTCTCGTAGAACTCCGCCCAGAACTTCATGCGGCCGCGATAGACGTTGTGCGTCAGGTGATCGATGATCTCCAGCCCCGCGCCCTTGGGATGGCGGTCGACACCTTCGAAATAGCGGAAATCGATGTCGTAGATGTCGGCATCGTCGCCGTAGCGATCGATGAGATAGATGAGGCTGCCGCCGATGCCCTTGATGGCGGGGAGGCGAAGCTCCATCCAGCCCGTGGAGGTCGGCATGGGTTCCGCGCCGTTCGCGATCGCGTGGGCATAAGCCTTCGCGGCGTCCTTTACGCGGAAGCCCATCGCGCAGGCGCCGGCTTCATGCTCTTCGGCGAAGAAAGCGGCGGGCGAGCGCGGCTCTGCGTTCAGGAGGAAGTTGACCTGGCCCTGCCGGTAGAGCGTCACGTCCTTCGAACGGTGCTTCGCGATGGGGGTGAAGCCAAGCTGGCGGAACACACGGTCGACGAGCGCGGGGTCCTGCGCCGAGAACTCCAGGAATTCGAATCCGTCGAGCCCTGCCGGGTTTTCGAAAAGGTCGGCCATTGACGCTCTCTCCCTCATTTGCTTCGAGTCGTTATTTCGTGATATTAGTTTCATGTGAAACTTGTTGCAAGTGGAACGATATGTCTCCGATCCGTCTCGATACGTTTCTGCCCTACCGCGTCGCGGTGCTCTCCGATCGGCTGAGCCAGCGGCTGGCGCGCGTCTACGAAGGCTGCGGGCTATCCTCGCCGCAATGGCGCGTACTCGCGGCGGTCGCGGAAAAACCCGGGCGCAGCGCGCAGGACGTGGTGCGGATGACGCCGATGGAGAAGGCGACGGTGAGCCGCGCCGTCTCCGCGCTCATCGCCCGCGGACTGATGCGACGCGAAGCGGATGACCGCGACGGTCGCACCTCGCGGCTGACCCTGACGGCGGACGGCGAACGCCTTTACTGCGAGATTGCCCCGGGCGTACTTGCGATCGAGGCCGACATCGCAGCGCGCTGCGACAAGGCCGGGCTGCTCGCGGCGATCGATGCGATCGAGAATGGGCTGGAAGCCGAGGACGCGGTGGACACCGTTTCGGTGCGCGGTTAGGAGACAGGCCTGCACGGTGTGCCAAGGATTGGAGTAGCATGAATACGGTCGCGGCTCTGCTCGGTATCTTCACGATGGTCATCCAGCTCGTGATCTGGATCATCATAGCGCAGGTCATCATCAGCTGGCTGGTGGCGTTCAACGTGATCAACACCAGCAATCAATTCGTGCGCAGCCTGCTGACCGGACTCGACCGGCTGACCGAACCGATGCTGCGCCCGATCCGGCGCGTGCTCCCCGATCTTGGCGGCATCGACCTTTCGCCGATGGTGCTGATCCTCGGCCTTATCCTCATCCAGCGGCTGGTTCCGGCGCTGGTGTTCGACATCATGGCAGGCTGAAAGCATTTCAAATGACGGCTGAGCGTATCGACGGCAAGGTTTTCGCCGAGGGTCTTCGTGGACGCGTTTCCTCTGCTGTCGCGCCGTTTCTGGCAGCGACCGGCCGCAGGCCGGGCCTTGCGGTCGTGCTGGTCGGCGAAGACCCGGCGAGCCAGGTTTATGTCGGATCGAAGCACAAGGCGACGGTCGAGGCGGGGATGATGAGCTTCGAGCACCGGCTGCCGGCGGATACGCCCGAAGCCGATCTCATCGCACTCGTCGAGCGGCTGAACGCCGACGAGACCGTCGACGGCATTCTCGTGCAGCTGCCGCTGCCCAAGCATATGCGCGAGAGCGCGGTGATCGAGGCGATCGACCCAGACAAGGATGTGGACGGCTTCCACATCGTGAACGCGGGACGGCTGGCGACGGGGCTTCCCGGCCTCGTACCGTGCACGCCGCTCGGCTGCATGATGCTGCTGGAAGATCGACTGGGCCGCGATCTTTCGGGGAAAAGCGCAGTCGTGATCGGCCGCTCGAACATCGTGGGCAAGCCGATGGCGCAGCTCCTGCTCGCAGCGAACGCGACCGTGACCATCGCGCACAGCCGCACGGCTGACCTGCCTGCTGTGGTGCGGGGGGCGGACATCGTGGTTGCCGCCGTCGGACGCCCGGAAATGGTACGCGGCGACTGGCTGAAGCCGGGCGCGGTCGTGATCGATGTGGGCATCAACCGCATTGCCGCGCCGGAACGCGGCGAGGGCAAGACGCGGCTCGTCGGCGACGTTGCTTACACCGAGGCGCTGGAGACGGCGAACGCGGTGACGCCGGTGCCCGGCGGCGTCGGGCCGATGACGATCGCTGTGCTTCTGCGCAACACGCTCGTCGCCGCGCATCGCCGTGCCGGGCTGCCCGCACCCGAAGGCTTGTAATGACCGAGCTGTTCATCTCGGCGCTCGCCACGCTGTTCGTGGTGATCGACCCGCCGGGATGCGCGCCAATCTATTCCTCGCTGACGACGGGTGCTTCCGCGCAGCAGCGTCGTTCAATGGCGATCCGATCGGTGCTGGTGGCGGCAGCGGTGCTGCTGTTCTTCGCCTTCCTCGGCAAGGGAATGCTCGCCGCGCTTGGCATCAGCCTTGATGCGTTCCGCATCGCGGGCGGCATCCTGCTGTTCCTGATCGCGTCTGAAATGGTGTTCGAAAAGCGCACCGAGCGGCGCAATACGCGTGCGCAGGAAGTGGCCTCTAAGGACATCGAGGACGTCTCGGTGTTCCCGATGGCGATCCCGATGCTTGCCGGGCCGGGTTCGATCGCGAGTGTGATGCTTCTGACATCGCAGGCGAACGGCTGGATGGAACGCAGTGTCGTCCTCGCGGCGCTTGGCATCGTGCTTGCGCTGACGCTGATCGCACTGGTCAGCGCCGGACCGCTGATGCGGCTGCTCGGCGAGAAGATCGAGGCGATGATCACGCGGCTGCTCGGCGTCATCCTTGCCGCGCTCGCCGCGCAGTACGTGATCGACGGGATCCGGGCGAGCTTCAGCCTTTGATGCGGTAAAGCCGCAGGGCTGATCCCTTGGGCATCGGCATGGCCTCCAGCCACGCCGGGACCTCTCCGCCCTCAAGCCGTGCCCACAAGCCCTCAGGCGCTTCCTTTTTCGCGGCCACGAGGTCGTTGGTGCCGATACAGCCGAGCACATAGGTGGCGCCGTAGCGGGCGGCGATCATCCTTGCCTCCTCGTCGTCCGCGCGCCACAGGCGGACGGAATCCGCGATGGAGGCCGCGTTGCGGTGGTACGGGCCGGCGATGACGCTGTGCGGCGTGTGGACGAGGATCGCAGGCCCCATGTCGAACACATCGGCGATGATGCCCTTCGGCACGTCGTTCAGCGGCGCGAGGGTCGCGGATGCGGTGCATGATGCAACGGGTGCGCTCGCGGGCGCGGCATTGCCGGAGCCGCCCATGCGCTTTGCCGCGAGCGCTGCGAACATGGGAAGCGCGCTGGTGAGGCCGACGAGCACGAGCATCGTCGCGCCGATGCGCGGCAGGGTCGAGGCGATGGAGCGGGCGCGGGGCAGTAGCATCGCAGCGACGGCGGCTGCGGCGATCGCGGCGAGAGCGTTCGGCCCAGTCGCGGCGCGGAGCTGCAGGAACATCAGCCATGTCGTGGTCGCGAGCAGGCCGAACACGAGGCTCCAGCCGAAGCGATTGTCCGCATCCGCGCGGCGCAGCATGATGAAAGCGCAGCCGATGCCGATGAAGGGATAAAGGCCGAAGGCGATTGCCGTTTCAGGTTCGGTGCCGAGATAGCTCATGATGGAGCGTGCTTCGCTGATGCGGGCGAGGACGGGCAAGAATGCGGGGTCCAGCATCGCCATGGGTCCGCCCGCGCAGTGCGGGAAGGCGACAAGCACGGCAATCCCGACGCTCGCGAAGCCAAGGGCGGCGGCGATCCCGCGCCTTGCCGACGTCGTAAGGACATCCATCTGCGGCAGGATCGCGGCGAGCGCGCCGCCGAACACGAGCGGTGCTGCGTAGACGGGCGAGAAGGCGTCGCAGGCCGCGAACCACCAGCGCGCCGGGGGCACGAAGGCCGGGTAGGCGAGCGCCGATCCCACGGCGAGCGCGGTGCCGTAGCCCGCGAGCAGCCGCCCGAGCGCGGGCTGAAAGCACCAGCCGAGGACGAGAATGGCGCCTGCGACGACGAGGTGCGGAAGCATCTCAAGCCCGATGACAAGCGCTCCGACGGTGGCGAGACCGGCGAGGAGGCCGGATGAAAAGCGGCGGCGCGGATCGCAGAGCGCGGCGACGGCGCAGAGCATGAGCGCGATCTGCCAATTGTGGTGATCGATCCTGAGCGGCTTGAACAGCGACAATATCTGGCCGCTCGCTGCGATGAAAACCGCCGCGAGAATGGCGGCCTGCCGCCCCGAGAGCCGGAATGCGGCGAGCGCGGCGGCGCCCATCGTGACGAGGAGCGCAAGGATCGGTACGGCGGTTCCGGCGATGCGCTCGGCAGCGGCGCGGCCGAAAACGGGCTCGGTGAGGGCGATGATGCCCGCGATCGGCAGGTCGACAAGGCGCGACCAATGCATGTTGGCGCCCATGGGCGGGTTCATCCGGTGCTGATCTATGTCGCCCCACGCCTGCCCGCCGAGCCAGTCGCGAACCTGCATCAGCCGCTGCGCATCGTCCGTGTCGGGAAGGTCGAGCGCAGCGATATCCGCGCGGTTCACGATCGTGAGCGCAAGCGCGGCAAGCATCCAGACGATGAGGAGCGGCACAAGGAAGCCGCGGGTCCGATCCGTATCCATGCGCGCCGGTCTACGCGCGGCATGGTTAACAGTCGGCTTCGAAGACGCGCGATATTAACCAGTTGGAAGCCATCGCGACCCTAGAGTTCGGGCCATCGGAACTTTCCGCCCGAGGAACAGCCCCCGAGGAACAATTATGGTCTCGATCCCGTCCGCTTCGCAGTTTGACACCGCACAGTCACGGGTTGGCCTTGCCACCGCCGTCGTGCTGCCGTGCTACAACGAGGCGGCGACGATCGCGCAGGTGATCGCGAGCTTCGCGGACGCGCTTCCCGGCGCGGTCATCTATGTGTTCGACAATAATTCCTCCGACGACACGGCGCGCGTGGCGGAAGGCGCGGGCGCGATCGTCATCCGTGAGGAGCGGCAGGGCAAGGGCCACGTCGTGCGCCGCATGTTCGCTGAGGTGGATGCCGACATTTATGTGATGGCGGACGGCGACGGCACCTATGCAGCGCACGACGCGCCGATGCTCGTGAAGGCACTCGTCGAGCGCAGGCTCGATATGGTGGTGGGCACGCGGCGTGGGGTGCGGCAGGATGCCGGACGTTCCGGCCATGCGATCGGCAACCGCCTGTTCAACGGCGTGTTCCAGTGGATGTTCGGCGACGATTTCAGCGACATCTTCTCGGGCTACCGCGTGTTCAGCCGCCGCTTCGCCAAGACCTTCCCGGCGGTAAGCCGCGGCTTCGAGATCGAGACCGAAATGTCCGTCCACGCGAGCCAGCTGATGCTGCCGGTCGCGGAGATCGAGACCGATTACGGCGTGCGGCCGGAAGGCTCGGTGAGCAAGCTCCGCACGTTCCGCGACGGCTTCCGCATTCTTTCAGTATTCTTCCTGCTGCTGAAGGAGACGCGGCCGGCGTTCTTTTTCGGCGGCCTTGCCGCGCTCTTGACGCTCGCGTCGCTGGCGTTCGGCTTGCCGGTCGTCGCCGAGTACCTGGAAACCGGGCTGGTGCCGCGCTTCCCCACGGCGATCCTTGCCGCCGCGCTGATGATCATCGCGTCGATGTCGGCAATGTGCGGCCTCATCCTCGATTCGGTTTCGCGCTCGCGCGTCGAGCTGAAACGCATGTTCCTGCTGACGCAGCGCGGGCTGCCGACGCCGTGAAGGCGCGGCTTCGCGAAGGCGCTGCGTTTCTAGCGGTCGGCGGCACCGCCTTCGTTCTCGGCGCGGTGAGCCTCGAAGCGCTGGTTCGTGCGGGTGTTTCCCCTTACGCCGCGCAGGTTCCCGCGCTCGGCCTTGCGATCCTGACGACGTGGCTGGGCAACCGGCGCTGGACGTTCCGCGTGGATGCGCCGCCGACGTGGCGGGAATTCCTTCGCTATGTCGGCGCGTCGCTCGGCGGGCTTGCGGTCAACGCAGCGACGTTCTCCGCGCTCACCTACGCCGGGCTGCCGACGACGCCGGCGTTCGCCGCCGCGACGATCGCGGCGATGGGGTTCAATTTCTTCAGCTACAAGTTCGCTGTTTTCGCGCGCTGACGCCTATTCAGCGAGCGCGAGGGCAGGCTCGCGGCGCTCGCGCGCGGCGAGCATCACCTGGGCGGCGCGGCCGCAGACATACCAGATGAGGACGGCGAGCACGGCTGCGGCGATCCCATCGACTGCATAGTGCCATCCGAGGTGGATTGAGCCGATCCAGATCAGCGTCGCATAAACCCACATCACCCAGCCAAGGACACGGTTGATGCGCATGCCGCCGAGCGCGAACAGCACGGCGAGCGCATTGTGCATCGAGGGCATTGCCGAAATGCCGCCGCCAAGCACGAGCGGACCGCCGCTGCTGAAATGGTTGAGGAGCGCCTGCTGGTTCTTGAGCGCGGCGATGCCATTGCCACCCTCAGCAACGAGTACCCGGTCGTAGCTACCGAGCGTATCCATCAGCGTGGTGAACGTTGAGGCGCCGCCCGCAAAATCATCATAGAAGCAAGGGCCCGCGGCCGGGAACAGCCAGGCAAGCACGGATCCGATCAGGATCCACGAGACCGCGTAGCTGAGCACATACTGCGTGCGCAGGTGCGAATCGCGCAGGTACGCGCAGACGATGACGCCGAGCGTCATCGGTACGAACCAGCCGTGGTAGAAACTGTCGATGGCGAGCGTTGCGGCCGGGCCGCTCAGGATTTTGTGCGTCACGACCCAAGGGTCGGTGCCGAGGAACAGCGCCTTGTCCCACGCCGCGAACAGCGGATCGAGGTGAAAGCCTGCGCGCGGCAGGACCAGCTGCTTGAATGCGTTGAACGTCGCCAGCATCATCGCGCAGACGAGCGGCGGCGCGGCGAGGCTGAGGAAACGATCGCGCTGCCAGCGCAGCGCAACGAAGCTGCGGATCACGCCGAACGGGGAGGGGGCGGCGCCTTCGCGGCGCGCGCGGCGCCCGCATTCCACGAAGAGCGCGATGCCGCCCGCCGCGAGCGTGAGAGCACCGAGCGACTGCGCGTAAACCGAGAAAAGCTGAACGAACTGGCCCGACGGAATGAGCCCGGTGCCGAGCACCACGGCCATGTAGAGCCCGGCGATGCCGAGCATTACGCCCGCCGCGCGAAGCTCGCCGATATCCGCTTTCATCGCCCGTGCCGCCGTTTCCATGGTGCGGCGAGACTAGGGGCGCAGGGTTAAAGGCGGGTTTAAGCGCCCCGCCGGCCCAGAAGGCGCAGGCGCAGGGCGTTCAGCTTGATGAAGCCTTCGGCATCGCGCTGGTCGTAGGCGCCTGCGTCGTCTTCGAAGGTCACGACCTTCTCCGAGTAGAGCGAGTTCGGGGACTTGCGGCCGACGACCCAGGCCGAGCCCTTGTAGAGCTTCAGGCGGACGGTGCCGGAGACCTTCTGCTGGCTGTGATCGATGGCCGCCTGCAGCATCTCGCGCTCCGGGCTGAACCAGAAGCCGTTGTAGACCAGCTCCGCATAACGCGGGGCGAGCTCGTCCTTGAGGTGCGCGGCGCCGCGGTCGAGCGTCAGCTGCTCTATGGCGCGGTGCGCGGTGTGGTAGATCGTGCCGCCCGGCGTTTCGTACATGCCGCGCGACTTCATGCCGACGAAGCGGTTTTCGACGAGATCGAGCCGCCCGATACCGTGCTTGCGGCCAAGCTCGTTGAGCTTTTCGAGAAGCGTCGCAGGGCTGACGCCTTCACCGTTCAGCGCAACGCCGTCGCCGTGTTCAAAGTCGATGGTGATGTATTCGGGCGTGTCGGGCGCGTCTTCGGGGTTCACTGTGCGCGAGAAGACGTAGTCGGGGACTTCCTCCCACGGGTCTTCGAGGACCTTGCCTTCAGAGGAGGTGTGGAGGAGGTTCGCGTCGGTCGAGAACGGCGCTTCGCCGCGCTTGTCCTTCGAAACCGGGATCTGGTGCGCCTCGGCGAACTCGATGAGGCGGGTGCGGCTGGTGAGATCCCACTCGCGCCAGGGCGCGATTACCTTGATGTCGGGGTTGAGGCCGTAATAGCCCAGCTCGAAACGGACCTGGTCATTGCCCTTGCCGGTGGCGCCGTGGCTGACGGCATCCGCGCCGACCATTTTGGCGATCTCGATCTGGCGCTTCGCGATCAGCGGCCGGGCGATCGACGTGCCGAGCAGGTACAGACCCTCGTAGAGCGCATTCGCGCGCATCATCGGGAACACATAGTCCTTCACGAACTCTTCGCGCAGGTCGTCGATGAAGATGTGCTCGGGCTTCACGCCCATCAGCTCCGCCTTCGCGCGCGCCGGCCCGAGCTCTTCACCCTGGCCGAGATCGGCGGTGAAGGTCACGACTTCGCAATTATAGGTCTGCTGAAGCCATTTCAGGATCACGCTCGTGTCGAGACCGCCCGAGAAGGCCAGAACCACGCGCTTGATATCAGACATCCAACCAGACCTTTCGCGAAAAACCGAAGTACGCGCGCCCTTCGCATTGATGAACGGCATATTCAAGGGAGAGTCAGCGTGGGCTGCGTATAGGCAGGTAATCAGATGCTGAAACGGAGTACCGAAGTGACCAAATTCCTGATGATCGGCGCATCGGCTGCCGCGCTGATGGCGCTGCCGGCGATCGCCGAGACCGCGGGCGCCTCTGGTCCCGAAAAGGCCGCGCGCTGGAGCGCCCCCGAAACGCGCGCCGACCTTGAAAAGAAGATCGCCGAGCGCTTTGCCGCTGTGGACACGAACAAGGACGGCGCCGTTACCGAGGCCGAAATCAAGGCCCACGCGGAAGCCCGCCGCGCCGAGGGCGAGAAGAGGATGGCCGAGGCCCGCACGCGCATGTTCGAATCGATGGATGCGGACAAGAACGGTCAGATCAGCCGCAGCGAGTGGGATTCGCACCACGCCGGGATGAAGGCCAAGTGGGCCGAGCGGCGTGAGACCGCGCAGGCCGATGGCAAGGACCGCCGCGAGATGCGGATGAAGTTCAAGGATGGTGAAGGCCGCAAAGGCCACCGCATGATGCACCGCGGCGGAATGGGCTGGGGCGGCTTCGGCGAGAAGGGATTTGAAACCGCTGACGCCAACAAGGACGGTCGCGTCACGCTCGCCGAGGCGAAGGCGAAGGCGTTTGCGCGCTTCGACGCCGCCGACGCGAACAAGGATGGTACGCTGAGCCCCGAAGAGCGCCGTGCGGCGCACGAGGCGAGGCGCGCGGAACGTCGCGCAGAGCGCGGCGACAGCTGATCGGCACGTCCCAGTCCGATCTGCTGTATTGAGAGCGCGGGGCGCCGTTTTCGATCCCCCCTGTCGGAAACACGCCCAAAACGCGCGGAGGGCCGGCATTCACTCCTCGGGAATGCCGGCCCTCTGTCTTTTCAGGGGATCGCTTCGCACAAGACGACTCGACTTCGCGCGTGAGCCCGATAGCTTTCAACAAAAGCATAACCGGGGAGATCGGCCATGACTGGAGGAATCAGGGTTAGTCTGAAGTGCGAAAATTGCGGCGGCACGGATTTCGCGATGTCAGAGAAACCAGCCGAACGCGACTGGATCGTCTGCACGGAATGCGGAAAGGGCCTGACGACCATTGCCGCGTTCGATGACGAGGTGGTGCGGCTCGCGCACGATGCCGTGCGCCACTTCGATGAGGCTAGAACCGCGCTCTGAGGCGCAGGGCGGCGCCCATGTCGTCGTCGAGCGCGGCGATGTGGCCGGGGTCTCGGCGCCAGAAGAGGTTCGTGTCGAGGTGGCCGAAGTCGGCGAGGGGCAGCGACCATGCGGCTTCCACGCTGATTTCGCGGCCCGAAGGCGCGAGCGTGAAGGTGCGGCGGGTGTAGCCTGCCGTTTCGGTTTCGTAGTCGTAGCTCGTCGGGATATCGGCGCGGAGCGCGCCGCCTTCGACGCGGAGCGGCTGGGCGATTCGCACCGAGACCGTATCGCCGCGCATGGCGACGCCTGATTTCGTAACGTCGAACGCGAAGGCGAGGCTGCGCAGCGCATTCGCGCCGGAGATGAGGCCCCCGGAGGCGACGTCGAGATGTGTGAGGCCGCCGCGTGCCTGCGCGGCGATGCGCCAGCCGTGCCCAGCGTCCATCGCCCAGTCGAGGCCAAGAAAATCGCTCGACGCGCGCGTCAGCCCGAGCGCGGTCGAGCCTTCGGCGCCGAGAATGCTGCCGCTTTCGTCAAGGCGGCTCCACGTGACGGTGACGTCCGATGCGCCGATCTGGCGCGATGCGCTGGCGGCGAAGAGCGTCACGGGGTCGGCGTTCCGGCGGCGATCCCATGCGTTGCCGGGGCGAAGCGATTCGGTCTCGCCCGTGCCTGCCGCCATGCCGAAGGTCCATGCGCCGATCCGCTGGCTGACCGCTGCCGCCCGCGTGCCCACAACGGACACGCCGTCGTCGCGAAGCGCGTCTCCGCTCGCGATGAAGCGCGATCCGGGTGCGCGCGTGCCCGCCATGTTCGCAAGAAGATCGTCCGCCCCGTATCCGGCTGCAAATCCGATGCCGGTGCCGGGCGTGACGCTGCCGGTGGCAAAGCCGCGCGTGATCCGCGCGTCCGCGTCTGCTCGGGCGTCTACGCCGCCGGACTGCGCGAGGCCGAGCCATGGCCGCGTGCTGACAGCGGCGTTCCACGACAGGCTGTAGCCGGCGATGCCGAGTGCGTCGCGCGCTTCTTCGGTGTTGGTCTGGAGCGCGGCGGCGAGGCGCGGCGCGGGGGTCGCGCGCGAGATACCCGTGCCGAGATCGGCGACGTAAGCCCGATCGTAGCTGTCGAGGACAACCACGTCCGAAAGCGCGCCGGTAAGATCGCCGCCGTCGCCGAGCGCGCCGCCGAGCACGGCAAGCGATCCCGCATCGCCGGTGACGGGCACGGCGCTGCCCGCAAGCGATGTGGCGCCGATCGGCGAGAAAGCGCGGATGAGATCGAGGATGCCCTGCCCGAAAACACTGTCGTCACCCGCCGTTCCGGCATCCCGTGCGGTTCGGAACAGGATATCGATGATCTCGTCTGCCGAGAGGCTGGGAAATGCGTCCGCAAGCAGCGCAACGGCCCCGGAAATCCCGGGCGCGGCGTAAGAGGTGCCGCCGAACAGGTAGGCCGTGCCGGTATGATCGAAACTGCGCACGCGTTCGCCGAGTGTGGCGAGATAATATGCGGCGTAGCTGCCCGCCCGGTTGCTGAAGTCCGAAAGCGCATCGGTATCGTTGACCGAGCCTGCGATGATGACACGGCCGCGGGCGGCAGGATCGGCGGCGATCTGGGCGAATGGGTCGGGATTCGCGAGGCTGTCGTTGCCCGCCGAGATGACGACGATGACACCCGCGGCAGTCGCGTTCGCGATCGCTGTTCGCAGACGCGAATTGGGGCCTTCGCCGCCAAGCGACATGTTGATGACGCGCGCACCCGCTGCAACGGCTGTATCGATCGCGGTGGCGATATTGCTGTCGGAGTGCGAGCAGCCGTCGCTTGCGGCGCAGGTGCCGGGGGTATCGGTTCTCAGCGCGATCAGCGTCGCATTGAAGGCGAGGCCGTGCATACCGCTGTCGTTCTTCGCCGCCAGCGCGACGGCGGAGACCGAGGTGCCGTGGCCGTCGGCATCGTCGATGCCGCGTGTGCCCGCGATATCGCGGCTTGCCGGATCGATACGGCCCGTGAATTCGGCGCTCTGGATATCGACGCCGCTGTCGATGACGGCGATTTTCACGCCTGCGCCGGTCGCGCCGTCCTCGTAGGCCGCGATCGCACCCGCCGACGCCGCAGCGTTGGAACGATTATATTCGGGCGTATCGTAGACGGGACTTGGCGTGGGTGTCGGGGTGGGCGTGGGTGTCGGCGGCGGTGTGACCGTGCCCGGCGCCACGGGGCGCGTGCCGCCTCCGCCGCCGCCACATGCGGCGAGAAACGCAGCCATGCACAGCGCCGAAACGGCAGTGATTCCACGAAGTTTGGCCCTGACGCGTAGGCGCATATCCGCCAGCACCCCTGTTATTCCGTTCGCACCCCTGATGGCAGAATCGTCGCGCAAAGGCATTACCAAATGCTTGCGGAATCGACCGACCGCAGCCATGACCCCCGCATGGACGCCTTCGGCCACATCGAAACGTGGATTTTCGACCTCGACAACACGCTCTATCCGCCGCGCGCGAACCTGTTCGCGCAGATCGACGAGCGGATGGGCGCCTTCATCATGCGCCTGATCGGCTGCGATGCCGTGGAAGCGCGGCGCGTGCAGAAGCGTTTCTTCCACGATCACGGCACGACGCTGCGCGGTCTGATGGACGGACACGGCGTCGCGCCCGCCGAATTCCTGAACTTCGTGCACGACATCGACATGGGTGTGCTGGAGGCCGATGGCCGCATGGCGGACGCCTTCGCGAAACTGCCGGGCCGCAAGCTGGTGTTCACCAACGCCGACACCACCTATGCCGAGAAGGTGCTGGACCGGCTTGGCCTCGGCGGCGTGTTCGAGGCGGTTTACGACATTCACGCCATGAACTACCGGCCAAAACCCGACCCGGCTGCTTATCAGGGCTTCTGCGCGGCACACGGCATCCGGCCCGAACGCGCGCTGTTCGTGGAGGACATGGCGCGCAACCTTGTGCCCGCGAAGGCGATGGGCATGACCACGGTGTGGGCGGATAACGGCGCAGAAAGCGGCAGCTATCAGGCCGACCACGACAGCATCGACCACCGGATCGCCGATGTCGGCGACTGGCTTCATTCCATAACGACAGGGGTAAACGCATGACCGATCTCGCCGCCATCATCGACCAGGCCTGGGAAGAGCGCGAGGGCCTCGGCCTTTCCACGACCGGCGCAGTGCGCGAAGCCGTGGACGCCGCGATCGAAGGGCTGGATGCGGGCACGTACCGCGTCGCCGAAAAGGTGGATGGCGACTGGCGTGTCAACCAGTGGCTGAAGAAGGCTGTGCTGCTGTCATTCCGTCTGAACGACAATGCCGTTGTCGACGGCGGCGCGGGCGGCGCTCCGGCGTTCGACAAGGTGCCCTCGAAGTTTGCCGGGTGGGGCGAAAACCGTTTCCGCGCGGCGGGATTCCGCGTGGTGCCGGGCGCGACGGCACGCCGGGGCAGCTATATCGCCAAGGGTGCCGTGCTGATGCCGAGTTTCGTGAACATCGGCGCCTATGTGGGCGAAGGCACCATGGTCGACACCTGGGCCACCGTCGGCAGCTGCGCGCAGATCGGCAAGGGCGTGCACATTTCGGGGGGCGCGGGCATCGGCGGCGTGCTGGAGCCGCTGCAGGCCGGGCCGGTGATCATCGAGGACAACTGCTTCATCGGCGCACGCAGCGAAGTCGCCGAGGGCGTGGTGGTGGAGGAGGGCGCCGTGCTCTCCATGGGCGTGTATCTTGGCGCTTCCACGAAGATCGTAGACCGCGCGACGGGCGAAGTGACGCGCGGACGGGTGCCTGCCTATTCGGTGGTGGTGCCGGGGACGCTGCCGGGCACGGACGGCGGGCCGGGGCTTTACTGCGCGGTGATCGTGAAGCGCGTCGATGCGCAGACGCGCAGCAAGACGGGCATCAACGAACTGCTGAGGGACTAAGCGGCGGCGCTCTGGATCGCGGCGGCGCGGCGGCGTTCGACCGAGGAGCCGATGCCCATCGCTTCGCGGTATTTGGCGACGGTGCGGCGGGCGATGTCGAAACCGGCATCGTTCAGCAGCTCGACGAGCTTGTCGTCGGACAGGATCTTGCCGCCGCGTTCACCGTCGATGAGTTCGCGGATCTTGGTCTTTACCGATTCGGCGGAGACGGCTTCGCCGCCGTCCGCCGCCTGAATCGCCGAGGTGAAGAAGTACTTCAGCTCGAAGAGGCCGCGCTCGCACGAGAGGTATTTGTTCGAAGTGACGCGGCTGACGGTGGATTCGTGCATCCCGATCGCGTCAGCGATGGCGCGGAGATTGAGCGGTTTCAGGTGCTGGACGCCGTGGAGGAAGAACGCCTCCTGCTGGCGGACGAGCTCGGTCGCGACCTTGATGATGGTGCGCTGGCGTTGATCGAGCGCCTTGATGAGCCAGTTGGCGGATTGCAGGCAGTCCGACAGGAACGTCTTGGCGGTTTTTCCGCCGACGCCCGATAGCTCCGCATAATAGCTGCGGTTGACGAGGAGGCGCGGCAGCGTCGCGGCGTTGATCTCCACCGCCCAGCCGCCCGCCGCGGTGCGCGCGACGAAGATGTCGGGCATGATCGGCTGCGGCGGCTCGCCGCCGTAGGCGAGGCCGGGCTTCGGATTGTAGCTGCGCAGCTCGGAGATCATGTCGGAGAGGTCTTCGGCATCGACGCCGCAGATGCGGCGCAGCGTCGCCAGCTCGCCGCGCGCGAGAAGATCGAGATTGGTGAGCAGCGTCGCCATCGCCGGATCGTGGCGGTCTGCCTCGATCGCCTGCAGCGCGAGGCATTCGCCGAGTGAGCGCGCGCCGACGCCGGTCGGCTCGAAGGTCTGGATGATCTTCAGCACGGCCTCGACATCGGCGGTGGGCACCTGCAGGCGCGCGCCGATTTCATTGAGATCGCCGGTGAAATAGCCGCTTTCGTCGATGAGATCGATGATATGGCGGGCGATGATCTGCTGGATATCGTCCACGCCGGCGAGCTGGGCGAGGAGCGTGTCGTGGAGCGAGAGGTCGGCGGCGAGCGTGGCGTCGAAGCCTTCGCTGTCCTCGCCGCCGCCCGCGCCTGCGACGGTGGGGCCCGCGACGCTGAGGCTGCCGTCGAGGCCGCCGGTGCCGGGGGCGGGCATGTCGCTCGCGCAGTCGTGGTGGAAGGTTTCGGCGGTGTGGTCGACGTCGAGCGGTGCATCTGCATCGCCGGCGCCTGCCGCGATGAGCTGGTCCGAGCCCGCCGGATCGGGTGCCGACCAGTCGTCGGAGGCGATTTCGGGGGTATCGGAGGGCTCGGCTGGAGCCTCGCCCGCCGCTTCGAGCAGCGGATTCCGTTCGAGCTCGCCGTTGATGTAGCTTTCGAGCTCGAGGTTCGACAGCGCCAGCAGCTTGATCGCCTGCTGCAGCTGGGGGGTCATCACCAGCTGCTGCGAGTGCCTTAGATCAAGACGGGGACCGATCGCCATGGCGCTAAAGGCTGAAACCCTCGCCGAGGTAGACCTTGCGCACTGTTTCGTCGGCGACGAGGGCCTCGGGCGTGCCCTCGAAGAGCACGCGGCCATCATAGATGATGCAGGCGCGGTCCACGATCTCAAGCGTTTCGCGAACATTGTGGTCGGTGATGAGGACGCCGATGTTGCGGTCCTTCAAATGGCCGACGAGGTTGCGGATGTCGGCGATCGAGATGGGATCGATGCCCGCGAACGGCTCGTCGAGGAGCATGATCGAGGGGTTCGCGGCGAGCGCGCGGGCGATCTCGCAGCGGCGGCGTTCACCGCCCGACAGCGACATGGCAGGCGCCTTGCGGAGCCGTGCGATCGAGAATTCGCCGAGCAACTGATCGAGCCGCGCTTCGCGCGCTGCGGGGTCCGGCTCCGAGACTTCGAGCACGGCGCGGATATTGTCTTCCACCGTCATACCGCGAAAAATCGAGGTTTCCTGGGGCAGATAGCCGACGCCGAGCGCGGCGCGGCGATACATGGGAAGGCCGGTGATATCGATGCCGTCAAGGAGGATGCGGCCCGAATCGGGCATTACCAGCCCCATGATCGAATAGAAGCACGTCGTCTTGCCCGCGCCGTTCGGCCCAAGCAGTCCGACGACCTCGCCCCGCCGTACGCCGAGCGACACATCGCGCAGCACCACGCGCTTGTCATAGCGCTTTCCGATGGACACGACAGCGAGACCGCGTTCGGTATCGACCGCGGGAGTCTCGTCCTCCATCGTCATGACTTCGCTCATGGCGGCTTTCTACCTCACGAATACTTAACGACAAATGCAGGCTGGCGCCCAATTGGCGCAATTTGTGCATGGTCGGTTTCGGCAATGCAAGCCGAACGGCACCAAACAGAATAAAAAGGATCGTTTAGGCGGTTACTGCGAACCGCGCGGGGGCACCACGAAGCGGCCGGTGACGCGGGGGCCGCCGTCCGTCGAGCTTGCCGAGCCGTCGAGCGTGGAGCGGCCGTTTTCAAGGTCGATGACCAGCCGCTCGCCGCGCAGCACGCTATCGCCGCGATTGAGCACGACGCCGCCGACAAAGGTGATCTGGCGGGTCTGGACATCGTAGATGCCGAGGCGCGAACTTACACGTTCGCTGGGGCTGACAAGCTGCACGCCGCCTTCGGCATCGAGCCGGTTGATCGCAAGATTACCGCCCGCGGCATTTTCGTAGAACACGCGCATCGTTGCGGCATTCAGCGTCATGTTGCCTTGCACGACGCGCACCGCGCCCGAAAAGATCGCCTGCGAATCACGGTCGCGCACCTCGATACGCGCCGCGTCGATATCGATGGGCGCGCGCGTGTCGTGTCCCTTCAGCGCCGAGTTGCCGAAGCCGCTCTGCGCGGACGCGGAGAGGGGGAGGGTAAGCGCTGCTGCGGCAGCGAGGAGAAGGGCGGAGCGGATCATCGCTGCGTAATCCGCATTTTCACGCCCCCTGACAAGGTGACAACGCGCGTTTCCATGTCGGCATCGAGTCGGGAGGCTGAAAACGAGCCGAGCGGCATACGCCCGCTGACCCGCCCGACGCTCGTCACCTTGCGGGTCGGCAGGCTGACCGCGACGTCGCCGGTTTGCAGAACATAGCCGTCCGGGCGGTGGAAAACGACCGGGCCGAGGACATTGAGCTTTTCCGCTTCCAGATCGTAGCGGCCGCTCGGCGCGGTGACGGTGGCGATACCTTCCTGCATCGTGAGGCGCGCCTCGATGCGCTTCAGCTCCACGACCGGTTCGTTCGAGGTGCGCTGCACGGCCTCGTCCGCGAGGATGCTGAAGGGGCGGCCCTTGCTGTCTTCACCGCGATACATCGGCGCTTCCATGCGCAGGCGTTCGCCGGCCTTTTCAACGCCGTCGCGCGACAGGATGAAGCTGAATTCCTGCTGTGCGGTGAGCGGCCAGACGAGGCAGGCGAGCAGGATAAGCGCAGCGGTGGCGGGCAGCAGGCGCTTCAGGATGGCGACCTGGCGATCCCACGCGCTTCCGGGCATCGCCCAGCGGCGGCGGTCGCTGGCAAGTTCGTCTGCGGCCTGCGTCATCGTTGTTCAGCTCAGCTTTCGTGGCTGAAAATATCCTTGTCGGCCCAGCCGGCAAGGTCGAGCGCTGCGCGCGTCGGGAGGAAATCGAAGCACGCCTGCGCCAGCGCCGTGCGCCCTTCCCGCTCCAGCCGTTCTTCGAGGATGGCCTTGATGCGGTGCAGATAGCGCACGTCGGACGCGGCATATTCGATCTGCGCCTCGCTAAGCGTTTCGGCACCCCAGTCCGACGACTGCTGCTGCTTGGAGATGTCCTGCCCGATCACCTCACGCGCGAGATCCTTGAGACCGTGGCGGTCGGTGTAGGTGCGGATAAGCTTCGAAGCGATCTTGGTGCACCACACGGGCGCCATAACGATGCCGAGATACTGCTGGATGAGCGCGACGTCGAAGCGCGCGAAGTGCAGAATCTTGAGCCGCGACGGATCGGTAAGCACAGCCTTCAGGTTGGGCGCATCGAACTGGCCGAGCGGGAATTGCACCAGATGCTCGTCTCCACTGCCGTCCGAAAGCTGCACGACGCAAAGCCGGTCGCGCAGCTGGTTGAGGCCCATCGCCTCGCAGTCCACGGCGATGGCGCCCGGGGCGAAGACGTCGGCGGGCAGGTCGCCCTTGTGTAGATATGCGGTCAATCCTGTTTCCCTTCACGGCGCCGCCTTGCCCGGCGCGACAGCATGTTCAAAACCTCGACCAGAACCGAGAAGGCCATCGCCGCGTAGATATAGCCCTTGGGCACGTGCGCGCCGAAGCCTTCGGCGATCAGCGTGGTGCCGATCATCAGCAGGAAGCCGAGTGCGAGCATCACGACAGTGGGGTTCTTGTCGATGAAGTTGGCGAGCGGGTCTGCGGCGAGCAGCATGCATCCCACCGCGACGATGACGGCGACGACCATGATCGGCACGTGTTCCGTCATGCCCACCGCCGTGATGATCGAATCGATCGAGAAGACGAGATCGAGCAGGATGATCTGTGTGATCGCCGATCCGAAGCTCATCACGGCCTTGCTGGTATCGAACACATCGCCGCTCGGATCCGGATCAACGCTGTGATGGATTTCCTTCGTGGCTTTCCACACGAGGAACAGGCCGCCGGCGATGAGAATGATGTCTCGCCACGAGAAGCCCTGCCCGAAAAGTTCGATGACCGGCTTCACCAGGGTGACAATGAACGCGACCGTCGCGAGCAGGCCGAGGCGCATCAGGAGCGCAAGGCCGATGCCGATCCGCCGCGCCTTTTCGCGCTGGCCCTCCGGCAGCTTGTTGGTGAGGATGGAGATGAAGATCAGGTTGTCGATGCCGAGCACGACTTCCATCGCGATCAGAGTGATCAGCGCCGCCCAGGTCGCCGGCTGCAGAAACAGTTCGATAAGGCTTTCCATCATCCGCCTGTCTTAGCGTGGGTTGAAGCGCGCACAAGAATTCGAGCGCCGCGCGTCTAGAGCGATTGCGACTTTTTCTGCTTCTTGTCCGCGGGCACGGTGAGCGGCAGGTCGGTATCTTCGAGAAGGACGGAGGCTTCGAGCTGCTGCAGCGCGCCGTAGCTGTTCGCGTAAGCTTCCGCCGAGATACGCCATTGCCGGGCAAGCTGCTGGGTGCGGGCCGGAAGCCGCTGCATGGCGAGCAGTGCGCCTGCGACATCGCCCTGCGAAAGCCGTGTCGCCATATCGGCGAGCCGCGCTTCGTTGGCGGTCTGCGTCGCGGAGGCGCCCTTTTCGCGGACCTGCACGAGACTGGCCACACCGGCCTTGAATTGCGACCAGAGCGAATCCGCCTTTTCGGGGGCCGCGCTTTCGGCGAGCTGGGGCCGGATCTGTTCGAAGCGGCTGCGCAGCACGGCGAGCGTCGGCGCATCGGGCGACGCGGTGAGCAGCCGTTCGACGGCATCGGCATCGGCGGCGGCGAAATGGCGGCGCAGCGCCGGAGCGAGCACAGCGAGGCTCTGGCCCTGTTCGGCGGCGCGCCTGGCCGCCGTGACCAGCAGCACGCCGCGCGCCTTTTCAGCGCTTGCGGCGGCCGCTTCGATCGAGCGAGCGGCATTGCCGCCGACCTGCTCGATCTTCACGTTGAGACCTGCAAGCTCTGCGGAGACGTTGTCGAGACGCGTCGACGCCTGCGCCTGTCCGCGATCGAGCGCTTCGATGCGCGCTTCAAGCCGCGCCAGACGCTCCGACCCGGGGCCGGTGCCGAGTGCGAGCGGCATGGGGTCGTTCAGCGCGGGCGGCGTGCCCGCGCCGTCCACCATCGGCGCAGGTGCGCTCGGGCGGGTTTCGAGCGCGGTGACGCGCGCTTCGAGCTGCGTGATCGCGCCGGCCTCGCGCTCGACGCGTGCCGCGATCGATTCGACGTCGGGGCGCTGCAACGCACCGGGCAGGCGCGTGCGAATATTCGTTTCGAACCATGGGCTGAGGAGCAGCCCGGCCGCGAACAGAAGCAGGCCGGCCACAAGCACCCAGGGCAAAGAGTTGCGCGGTCGCGGCGTTTCGCGGGTTTCGTCGTCGATCATCGCGTCCTCGTCAGCGGTGCCTTACGCTTCTGCTTCTCGCACAACAGCCCCGCTGCCGCAAACAACGCGTCCTCATCCGGCGCGGCAGCAACCGCACGGGCGGCCCAGCCGGAACCCGAAGCGTCGGCCGCATTGCGGCTGATCGCCGAGAGGCGCACATCCTTGCGGTGCGCACCAAGCGCGGCGCCAAGCGCCTCTCCGCCGAGCGGCGAATAGACGAGCGCAACCTCGGCGGCCTGTGCCGCCTTGCGCTCCGCGTCGGACCAGCGGTTGAAGTGCGCGCCGTAAACAACGCGGCGTTCGACCCTGAGCCCTGCCGGCGGTGGATAGCTGGCGATTTCAATGCCGGAGAGATGCAGAATATCGCCGACGCCTTCCTCGGCGATGGCGGCGAGCAACTCTCCGCCGTCCCGCACCTCTGGCGTGCGGATATCGGTGAAGCCCGCGTCCTGCGCGGCGGCGGCGGTGCGCGCACCAACGCAGAAGCAGGGCAGGCCAAGATAGGGGGCCATCGCCGGGCCGCCTTCGCGCGCTGCCGCGGCGCTTGTCAGCATGACAGCCTCCGGCATGGCGGCAGGCGGCGACCATTCCTTCGCCTTCACCTCGAACAGCGGGGCGACCACGGGCTCATGGCCAAGCGCGCGGAGGCGCTCGGCAGTGTCGGCTGCACCGGGCTGCGGGCGGGTGATCAGGACACGAGTCATGCTACAAAGAGACTCCGAAGGGCGGGCGATGCCCGGTTCAATAGTGTTCTTGCGAGGGTTTCAGCGGCGGTGGCCGCGTCGCTTTCCGAAAAACGCGCTTCCGCCGCGATGCGTTCCTGACCATCCGTGCTGAGGATTTCGGCGCGAAGATGGAAGTCTGCGCCGTCCCGCTCGGCAAGCGCGGCGACGGGGCTGTGGCAACTGCCGCCGAGCGCCGCGGCGAAGGCGCGCTCGGCGACGAGCGCCGTCATCGCGTCGGCGTCGTTTATGGCGGCGAGGTGCCCGAGGACGGTATCGTCGCCGGTGCGGGCTTCGATCGCGATGATCGCCTGTCCCGGCGCGGGGAGCATCGCCTCAACAGGTATGGGCGCGCCGACATCGTGCATTCCGAGCCGAGCGAGTCCCGCGCTTGCGAGCAATGTCGCATCGGCTTCGCCGGCATCGATGCGGGCAAGCCGCGTCGCGACGTTGCCGCGGAACGGTACGAGGCCGAGGCCGGGGACGCGCGCGAGAAGCTGCGCGGCGCGGCGCGGCGAGGTGGTGCCGACGCGCATTCCCGGCCTCAACGCGTCGAGGCCGGAGACGCCGATGATTCGTTCGCGCACGTCGGCGCGGGGAAGCGCCGCGGCGAGGGCGATCGCATCCGGCCGGATGCTTTCCATGTCTTTCGCGGAGTGGACGGCGAAATCGATGTCTCGGGCGAGGAGTGCGCGGTCGAGCTCCTTGGTCCACAGCGCCTTGCCGCCGATCTCGGCGAGGGGACGGTCCTGCACCTTGTCACCGGTGGTCTTGATCGGGACGATTTCGACACTGTCTTCCGGCCAGCCGTGCGCCGCGACGAGCGCGGCGGCGACGGCGCGCGCCTGGACAAGCGCGAGTGGCGACCCGCGCGTTCCGAGTTTCAGAGGCTCAGCCTTGTGCATGGGGGGCGGCGTATCTAGTTACGAGCCCGGAGACAATATGATCGTTCTGGGTCTGGAATCGAGCTGCGACGAAACGGCAGCGGCGCTCGTCGACGGAAACCGCACCATTCTTGCCCAGCGCATCGCGGGGCAGGAGGAGGCGCACCGCCCCTATGGCGGCGTGGTGCCGGAGATCGCGGCGCGCGCGCATGTCGACCGGCTGGCGCCGCTTGTGGAAGACGTGATGGCCGAGGCCGGACTGGGGTTCGGCGATCTTGATGCCGTTGCGGCGACGGCGGGGCCGGGGCTGATCGGCGGGGTGATGGTGGGGCTCGTGACCGGCAAGGCGCTGGCGCTGGCGAGCGGCAAGCCGCTCGTCGCGGTCAACCACCTCGAAGGTCATGCGCTTTCGGCGCGGCTGGCGGACCCTGGCCTCGAATTTCCGTATCTGCTGCTGCTGACATCGGGCGGGCACTGCCAGCTGCTCGGCGTGGAAGGCGTCGGGCGCTACCGGCGGCTCGCCACGACGATCGACGACGCGGCGGGCGAGGCGTTCGACAAGGTGGCGAAGATCCTGGGGCTCGGCTTTCCGGGCGGCCCCGCGGTGGAGCGTGCGGCGAGGGACGGCAACCCGAAAGCGGTGCCGCTGCCGCGCCCGCTCGTGGGGAGCGGGGATTCCAACTTCTCGTTCGCGGGACTGAAAAGCGCGGTGTTGCGTGCGGCCGGCGGGTCGGTGCCCGATCTGGCGGCGAGTTTTCAGCAGGCGGTGGTCGACTGTCTTGTCGATCGGACGCGGATCGCGCTCGGGCGTATGCCGGAGGCGACGCGGCTTGTCGTGGCGGGCGGTGTCGCGGCGAACGGTGCGATCCGGGCAGCGCTGCAGCGGCTCGCCGACGACAGCGGCATCGGTTTCACCGCGCCGCCGCTCGCACTCTGCACGGACAATGCTGCGATGATCGCATGGGCCGGAATCGAACGGCTGCGCGCCGGATATACTGATGCGCTCGACGTGCCGGCGCGCGCGCGCTGGCCGCTCGATCCGGACGCGGAGCCGGTGCGCGGGGCAGGAGTGAAGGCATGAAGGTTGGCGTGATCGGCGGCGGCGCGTGGGGCACGGCGCTTGCGGAGGTCGCTGCGGGAAGCGGCGACGTGGTGCTGTGGGCGCGTGAGCCCGACGTGGTCGAGGACATCAATGTCGCGCGCGAGAACCGTCTGTTCCTGCCCGGCGTGCGGCTTTCCGAAGCGATCACCGCAACGGGTGATCTTGATGCGCTCGGCGATTGCGGGATGCTGCTCGTCGTGGCGCCTGCGCAGCATGTGCGCAGCGTGCTTGGCGGCGTGCCGAACCGGGATACGCCGATCGTGCTCTGCGCCAAGGGCATTGAAGCGTCGACGCGGCGGCTCGTTGGCGAGGTGGCGGGCGAGGTGCTACCGGACGCGCCGCTCGCCGTGCTTTCCGGGCCGACGTTCGCGCGCGAGGTGGCGATGGGGCTGCCGACCGCGATTACATTTGCGTGCGCCGACCGCGCGCTCGCCGAGCAGCTGATCGCGCGCATCGCTGCGCCGCGCTTCCGCCCTTACTGGACCGACGACGTGATTGGCGCGGAGGTGGGCGGCGCGATCAAGAACGTGCTCGCGATCGCGTGCGGCGTCGTCGTCGGGCGCAGGCTCGGCGAGAACGCGCGCGCCGCGCTCATCAGCCGGGGCTTTGCCGAAATGCTGCGCTTCGGCATCGCGAAGGGCGCGCGTTCCGAAACGATGCGCGGGCTCTCCGGGCTTGGCGATCTGGTGCTTACCTGCTCCTCGACGCAGTCGCGCAATTTCTCGCTTGGGCACGGGCTCGGTGAAGGCAAGAGCGCCGGGGAACTGCTCAGCGACCGGCTGACGGTGGCCGAAGGGGCGTTCACGGCGCCCGTCCTGCAGGCAGCGGCGGATGAGCTTGGCGTCGACATGCCGATCACGCGCGCGGTGTGCAGTTTGCTCGACGGCAGCGCGTCGGTGGATACGGTGATCGCCGAGCTGCTTTCCCGACCGCTGCGCAGCGAGGACATTTGAGTCAGCTCTTGTCGGCAAATTTTACAACCGAATAACAAGATTGCTGTGCCGGAATATTAACCATATGTTTTCGCTGAGTTTCGCCAATGTGGCGCGGCTCTTGCTTGGACCCGCCCCATCTGCGTGACCGCCACGCGGCACGCCGTGCGTACCCCTGCTGGGAGGGGTTTGCGTCTCTGGTATCAGGGTGGGAAAACATGCAAAAATCCATTCTCGTTGGAGCCTCTGCGATTGCGCTGGGGCTGGTTGCTTCGTCGTCTGCGCTTGCCGGTGGAATCACCAAGGTTTCGATGGCGGACAACAAGGCTCTGCTGCAGCCGAAGCTGGTGGTTTCAAGCGCCAGCCAGGTGAACGATCCGCAATTTAAGATTGGAGCGAGCGCCTATTCGGGCGTCGGCGGTCTCATCATGAACACGGATTCGCTCGATGCGGCTGGGTTCATCACGGTCTGCACCGGCACCTTTATCGCCGCGGATGTCGTCGTCACGGCGGCGCACTGCGTTGATGATTCCGATCTCAACCGGATCCGCTTCCGCACGGGCGCGGGCAATGGCCTTGCCGGCACGACCTTTGACGCCGAATACGAAGCCTTCAGCTACTGGGTCCATCCCGACTTCGATTTTCCGAGCAACGACATCGCGTTCATCAAGCTGAAGAAATCGGCGGCGAACGGCGAAGAGATCTACGGGGTCTACACGGAGAACGATGAACTCGGCCAGATTCACACCAAGGTGGGCTTCGGCACGACCGGCGAAGGCACGGCGGGCACGCGCGGCATCACGCCCGCGACGGACGATTTCGACAAGCGCGCCGGTAACAACATTTACGAAGGGCTCGGCAGCGACATTTTCTCGGATGTCGGCGACGGCGTGCTGCTGTTCGACTTTGACAGCGGCCTCGACGAGAATGACGTGTTCGGCACGGTGGACCGCGCCTTCTGCGGCGGGCTCGAACTCTGCTTCGCGCACGACACCGGCGTCGTGATCGACGGCGTGAGGACGGAAGCGAACAGCTCGCCGGGCGATTCGGGTGGTCCGACCTTCATCGACGGCCTGATCGCGGGCATCACCTCGTTCGGCATCACCGGGGGCATATTCGACGGCGGTTGCGGCCCGGGCTTCATCGATCCCGATTCGAACGCGCCTGGCGTCGATGCGGGCGTTACGCCGGTGTCGAACGCCTGCACCAACTCGAGCTTCGGCGAGATATCGGGCGACACGCGCGTGTCGTTCTACCTCGACGAGATCTATGCGATGCTGCGGGGCGACCTGCGCATGATCTTCCTGCCCGAGCCGGGCATGATCGGCCTGTTCGGGCTTGGTGTCGTCGGAGCGCTCGCCGCGCGCCGCCGCCGCAAGACCGCATAACTTCCCCCGAACGCCGCAGCCCCCCGGCCCGCGGCGTTTCTAAAAAGGCATCGCCGTCAGAAATCGACGGCGATGCCTTTCCTTTCCCAGTCTCCGTAACGCACCGGATCAGGGCCGGCGGGTCCGCCCTCTTCCTTCACCTTCGGCGCCGCATCGGGCTTCAAGGGCTTGGCCGCTTTCGCGGGCTTCTTCTCTTCCATCGGGCTCTTCCACCATATTCATAGCTGTGCGTGCGCGGGCGGGCGCGGCACCATGCGGGTGAGATAGGGGGAGGCAGACGACATGAAAAGCCTTGAAGGCCGAGCCATTGCCGTAACGGGCGCCGGAAGCGGCATCGGGCGCGCGCTCGCGATCGGGCTCGCCAAGCGCGGGGCGAAGCTGGCGCTTTCCGACAAGGACGCGGCCGGTCTCGCCGAGACCGCGCGGATGCTCGGCAACTATCCGCATACAAGCACGACGTTCGACGTGACGGACGAAGCGGCGCTGAAAGATTGGATCGATGCCGCCGCCGCCGAATTCGGCAAGCTCGACGGCATCATCAACAACGCGGGGCTTTCGGTGGTGGCGCCGTTCGCAGACACGCCGAAGGCCGATTTCGACCGGGTGATGGCGGTGAACTTCGATGCGGTGGTGAACGGCTGCCGTCATGCCATCCCGCACCTGCGGAAATCCAAGGATGCGTGGCTGGTGAACATCTCTTCGGTTTTCGGCATGATGGGCTACCCCACCCAGTCCGCCTACAACGCTTCCAAATATGCGGTGCGTGGGCTCACCGAGGCGCTGTATCTGGAACTCGCCGAGACCGATCCACACATCAGCGTGATCCGCGTGCACCCCGGCGGCATCAAGACCAACGTCGCGCGCAACGCGAAGTTCATCAAGAGCATGGACGGACGGACAAATGCGCTCGATTCCGGCGACGAATTCGAAAAGGCCGCGCGCACCACGCCCGACGAGGCGGCCGAAACGATCATCCGCGGTATGGAGCGGGGACAGCACCGTGTGCTCATCGGCAACGATGCGCGCTTCATCGACCTGATGACACGCTTGTTCCCGGTTGGATATTTCCGGCGCATCGGCGGCTTCCTCGGCAGCGGAAAGTCTTGAAGCGGGGCGGGCGGCTCCCGATAATATGACGCGAGGAACGAAGGAGCCTCGCGTAACATGGGTCAGATGAAGACGGTGATGCTGCTGGCGGCGCTGACGGCGCTGTTCATGGGGCTGGGCTACATGCTCGGCGGCAGTGGCGGTGCGCTGATCGCGCTTCTGATTTCCGGCGGCATGAATCTGTTCGCGATCTGGAACGCGGACAAGATGGTGCTGCGGATGCACAACGCGCGCGAGGTGGACGAACGGAGCGCACCGGAATTCGTGGGCCTGGTGAAAAACCTCGCGCTGCGTGCGGGCCTGCCGATGCCGAAAGTGTTCATCATCGATACCGATGCCCCGAACGCGTTCGCGACGGGACGCAACCCGGAGAACGCCGCGGTTGCGGCAACCACCGGCCTGCTGCGCATCCTCGACCGGGACGAGATCGAGGCGGTGATGGCGCATGAACTCGGCCACGTGAAAAATCGCGACACACTGCTGATGACGGTGACGGCGACGCTGGCCGGCGCAATTTCGATGCTTGGCAATTTCGCGTTGTTTGCGGGCGGCAACAACCGTAACCCGCTCGCGATCATCGCGGCAGTGATCGTTGCGCCGCTGGCCGCGATGCTGGTGCAGATGGCGATCAGCCGCACGCGTGAATATGGCGCGGACCGCGCGGGTGCCGAAATCAGCGGCAAGCCGATGAAGCTCGCCTCCGCACTCCAGAAGCTCGCGGCGGGCGCGGCGCGCATCCCCAACCCCTATGCGCAGAGGAATCCGGCGGCGGCGCAGCTCTATATCGTCGAGCCGCTGATGGGCGGCGGCATGGACAATCTGTTCTCCACGCACCCGAACCCTGAAAACCGCGTCGCGGCGCTCAGCCGCATCGCGCAGGACATGGGGCAGGGCACGCGTCCGCAGAGCATTCAGGAGGCCGCCCAGCGCGGCCGTGTGAGCGCGCTCGATCCGCTCAAGCGTCGTCGCTGAGCATGGAGCAGATTTCCGGTGTACCCGCGCGCGCCGCGGCGCTCGCGCTCCTGCAAGCCGTGCTTTGGCGCGGCGAGCCGCTTGACCGCAGCATCGACCGCGCGTTCCGCAAGCTCGATGCGCCCGCCGATCGCGGCCTCGCGCGCGCCATCGTTTCGGGCGTGCTGCGGCATCTTCCCGATCTCGATGCGCTGATCGACGGCGCAACGAAGAAGCCGCTGCCCGACGATGCCCGCGCGCGCATGGTGCTGCGCATGGCGCTCGTTCAGACGATCCTGCTGGAAACGCCGCCGCACGCGGTGATCGCGACGGCGCTGCCGCTCCTTGAAGGCGGACCGCGCAGGCTTGCGCACGGGGTGCTTTCTACCCTGCTGAAGCAGGGCGCGACGCTGCCGTCTCCGCCCACGCTGCCTGATATGTGGACGGTGCGCTGGGGCACATCGTGGGGCGAGGATGTGATCGCGGCTGCTTCCGTGGGGCTTGGGGCGGAGCCGCCGCTCGACCTGACGCTGCGGGATGCTGCCGATACGGCGGCGTGGGTGGAACGGCTGGGCGGTACGTCGCTGGTGCCCGGCCATGTCCGGCTCGCGCGGCATGGGCGCATCGAAGAGCTGCCGGGATTCGAAGAGGGCGCATGGTGGGTGCAGGATCTGGCGGCGTCGCTGCCCGCGCGGTTGCTGGCCGCAAAGGCGGGAGAGACGGTCGCCGATCTTTGCGCGGCACCGGGCGGCAAGACACTGCAGCTTGCCGCGGCAGGCGCGCAGGTGATCGCGCTCGACATTTCCGAAAATCGCATTGCGCGGGTACGCGAAAATCTCGAACGCACGGCGCTTTCGGCGGAGGTGGTCGCGGCTGACGCGCTGAAGTGGAAACCGCCTGCGCTGCTCGATGCCGTGCTGCTCGATGCGCCTTGTTCGGGCACCGGCATCTTCCGGCGGCACCCGGACGTCCTCCACCTGAAATCGGCGCGCCAGATCGGCGAACTCGTGCGGATGCAGGCAGCGCTGATGGATCATGCGTTCGACACGCTGAAGCCCGGCGGGCGGATGCTCTATTGCGTGTGTTCGCTGGAACGGGACGAAGGCGAGTCGCAGGTCGCGGCGTTCCTTTCGCGGACGCCGTGGGCGCGCGTGATCCCGGTGGCGCCGGATGAACCTCCTGCCGGAATCGCGCCGAATCCCGAGGGTTTCGTGCGGACACTGCCCGGCCAGCTTGCCGCCGACGGGGGCCTCGACGGGTTTTTCATGGCGCGCATCGCGAGGGTTTGAGGCGCGAATTTGACCTCCCGGCACGGGATGTTAAAGCCGGTCACATGCAGCAGCCTGTCCGTATCGCGCCTTCCATCCTTTCCGCTGATTTTGCCGAGCTCGGCGCCGAGGTGCGCCGCATCGATGCGGCGGGTGCGGACTATATCCATGTCGATGTGATGGATGGGCATTTTGTGCCCAACATCACGATCGGACCTGCCGTGGTGAAGGCGTTGCGGCCGCACACGGCGAAACCCTTCGACGTGCATCTGATGATCGCGCCGGTCGATCCGTATCTCGAAGCCTTCGCGGCAGCGGGCGCGGACATTCTTTCCGTGCACCCCGAATCGGGGCCGCACCTGCACCGCACGGTCCAGACGATCCGCGCGCTCGGCAAGAAGGCGGGCGTGGTGCTCAATCCCGCGACGCCGCTCAGCGTGCTCGACTATGTGATCGAAGATCTCGATCTTGTGCTCGTGATGAGCGTGAATCCTGGTTTCGGCGGGCAGTCGTTTATCGACAGCCAGCTTCGCAAGATCGAGGCGATCCGCAAGCTGATCGACGCGACCGGCAAGACCATCGACCTTGAAGTCGACGGCGGCATCGACACGGCGACCGCGCCGCGCGCCATCGCGGCGGGCGCGGACGTGCTTGTGGCGGGGACGGCGACGTTCCGCGGCGGCCCGGATGCCTACGGAGCAAACATCGCGCGGCTACGCGGAGGCGGCGCGGCGTGAGTGATGCGGGCGGCAGGGACGACGGCGGGCGAGACGGCCAGCGCTTGACGCGCGGGCGCGGTGCTGCGCGGACGCTCGGTGCGCGCCTCTCTGAAAAGCTCGCCCGCATCGGCTATGCGACGCCGCTC
This sequence comes from Sphingosinicella microcystinivorans, assembly GCF_003634215.1. Lineage (GTDB taxonomy): Bacteria > Pseudomonadota > Alphaproteobacteria > Sphingomonadales > Sphingomonadaceae > Sphingosinicella > Sphingosinicella microcystinivorans. Next base: position 304,921 of record NZ_RBWX01000007.1, read on the forward strand.
CACAACCGCAAGCTGCGCGGACGGCCGCCGCTGAAACTGCTCGCCGTGACGGCGGACCCGATTGCAGGCGATATTGCCCAGGGCCGGGAGATCACCGCGGGCAAGCTCAGCTTCGGCGGGCATACGGAAGCGGTCCGCACACTCAACTTCGCGACGTCGCGCGCGCCCCTTGCGTGGCGGGAATGGTTACACGGCTTCGAATGGCTGCGCGACCTTGCGGCGGCAAGTGACCGCAAGAAGGGCGCGATCATTGCCGAGCTGGTCGTCGAGGCGTGGCTCGCCAGCTACCGCGAGTACGACGAACTCGCATGGCGCGCCGATCTCGCGGGACGGCGGCTGATGTTCTGGCCGCTGTATGCGCCCTATATCCTGTCGCGCAGCGAGCCGATCTATCGCAGCCTCGTGCTCAATCATCTCGCCCGCGCCGCACGCCATGTGGACCGCGCGTGCGAGAAGATGCCCGAAGGCATGCCGCGCGTGGAGGCGTCGGCAGGCTTGCTTGCGGCGGGGCTCATCCTGCCCGAAGGTGCGGCGCGGACGGTGCGTGCGGAAAACGCGCTGCGGAAGGCGCTCGAAGACGTGCTGCTTCCGGGTGGCGGGGTTGCGAGCCGGCGGCCTTCGGACGCGCTTGCGCTGCTCGAACGGCTGCTGACGCTCCGCGCCTTTTATGAAGCGCGCAAGACCGAGGTTTCCGAAGTTGTCGCCGAGGCGATCGAGACGGTTTCGTCGGGCGTGAAGGGCCTGATGCTCGGTGACGGGCGGCTCGCTTCGATCCACGGCGGTAACGTCTGCGCGCCAGAGCGGATCGCAAAGGCGCTCGCGCTTGTCGGCGGCAACGTGCGGCCGACGCGGAACGGCGCATCATCCGGTTTCCAGCGCATGGATGCGGGCAAGACCGTAATCATCGTCGATGCGGGTCCGCCGCCCGCGAAGGACGCGGGCAGCGGTGCGCACGCGGGCACGCTCGCCTTCGAAATGTCGGACGGCGACGCGCGCATGATCATCAACTGCGGCGGCTCGGACGGCGCGGCGGCGGCGCTGCCGGATGCCCTTGCCGGTTTGCTGCGTACGACGGCGGCGCATTCGACGCTCATCGTGAACGATACCAATTCAACGCGGCTGCTCGGCGGCGGCGGGCTCGGCAAGGGCGTCGGCGAAGTCGTCGTTACGCGCCATGAGAGTGAGGAGGGCTGCTGGCTCGACGCGACGCACGACGGCTATGCGAAGCGCTTCGGCGTCATCCATCGCCGCCGCATCTTCCTTGCCGCCGACGGGCGCGACATTCGGGGCGAGGATGCACTCGAACCCGCGCGCGCGACACGGCTGCTCGGGCGCCGCAAGGCGCTGCCGTTCGACGTGCGTTTCCACCTCGCGCCGGGTGTCGAGGCGACGCCGACGGCAGACGGCAAGGGCGCGCTTGTGAAGATGGCGGCGGGGCGCGTGTGGCAGATGAAGGTGCGCGGCGGCCACCTGACGGTTGACGAGAGCATCTTCGTCGACGAAAGCGGCAAACATCGCAGCGTGGCGCAGATCGTTGTCAGCGGCGAAACGGAAAGTGGCGGCGCGACGGTCAAGTGGTCGTTCAAGCGCGCAAGCAAGTAACAGGCAGGACATACGATGAGCGAGATGCCGGTGAAGGTCACCCGGGCACTGATTTCGGTTTCGGACAAGACGGGCGTGGTCGACCTCGCGAAAGCGCTCGCTGCGCGCGGTGTCGAACTGCTCTCGACGGGCGGCACGGCGAAGGCGCTGCGCGACGCGGGGCTCGCCGTGAAGGACGTCTCCGAGCACACCGGCTTTCCCGAGATGATGGACGGGCGCGTGAAGACGCTGCATCCGAAGGTGCACGGCGGGCTTCTGGCGCTGCGCGATCATCCCGAGCACGCCGCCGCGATGCGCGACCACGACATCACGCCGATCGACGTGGTGGTGGTGAACCTCTACCCATTCGAGGCAACGGTGGCGAAGGGCGCCGCGCGTGACGAGATTATCGAGAACATCGATATCGGCGGTCCTTCGATGGTGCGCTCTGCGGCGAAGAACCACGGTTATGTCGCGATCCTCACCGATCCCGCCGACTACGCGGAGTTCATCGCGGCGCTTGATGCCAATGACGGAGCGACTGACCTTGCGCTGAGGAAGCGGCTCGCCGCGAAGGCGTTCGCGGCGACGGCGGCATATGACAGCGCGATCTCCTCGTGGTTTGCATTCGGCGATCAGGGGAAGCTGTTTCCCGATACGCTGACGCTCGCGATGACATGCGGCGGTGAACTGCGCTACGGCGAGAATCCGCATCAGAAGGCGGCGTTCTATGCGCCGCGCGGGCCGCACACGAACGGTATCGGGCAGGCCCGGCAGGTGCAGGGCAAGGAACTCAGCTACAACAATCTGAACGACGCCGACGGCGCGCTCGAACTCATTGCCGAGTTCAAGGACGCGGGGCCTGCCGTCGCGATCATCAAGCACGCGAACCCGTGCGGCGTGGCGACGGGCGCGAGCCTTGCCGATGCCTATGCGGCGGCGCTGGCGTGCGATCCGGTGTCGGCGTTCGGCGGGATCATCGCGGTCAACCGGCCGCTCGATGCGGCAGCGGCGGAAGCGATCACCGGCATCTTCACTGAAGTCGTCGTTGCGCCCGATGCCGATGAGGCCGCGCTTGCGATCTTCGCAAAGAAGAAGAACCTGCGCCTGCTGCTCACCGCGTTGCCGGACCCGGCGCGCGGCGGCCTTGCGCTCAAGACCATCGCGGGCGGCTATCTGCTGCAATCGCGCGACAACGGCAGCATCGCCGAGACGGATCTCAAGATCGTCACCGCGCGTCAGCCGAGCCCGCAGGAACTTGCCGACATGCTGTTCGCGTGGCGCGTCGCAAAGCATGTGAAATCGAACGCGATCGTCTACGCCAAGGACGGCGCGACCGCGGGCATCGGCGCGGGGCAGATGAGCCGCCTCGATTCGGCGCGCATCGCTGCCTGGAAGGCACGCGACGCTGCCGATGCGGCGGGATGGGCGCAGTCGAAGACGGTCGGCTCGGCGGTGGCTTCGGATGCCTTCTTCCCGTTTGCGGACGGGCTGCTCGCGGCTGCGGAGGCGGGCGCGACGGCAGTGATCCAGCCGGGCGGTTCGATCCGCGACGACGAGGTTATCGCTGCAGCGAACGAGAAGGGCCTCGCCATGGCATTCACGGGGATGCGCCACTTCCGGCACTAGGACGAATCGTTCTTCTTTCGCTTTGAAAGGCGTAGCTTCCCACCTTCGCAACAGGGTGAGGGAGGAAGCCATGCGTGTTCTCTGTCTCGGCATAGCGTTGGCGTTTTCAGCATCTACGGCGCTGGCGGCGGACATGAAGCTTTCGCCCGCCGATACGGCGGCGGCGTTCAAGGCGGCGGGGTTCGCGAAAAAGGGGAACCGCTGGGAAGGCTGCGGCGATCCGGGCACGGCGGCCTACACACCCGGCACGATCGAAACGGTGCGCGATGTGAACGGCGACGGCCAGCCGGAAGCGATCATCACCGAGGGCAGCAGCTATTGCTTTGGCAACACCGGCATGGGGTACGCCATCGTCAGCAAACAGGCGGCGGGCGGCTGGAAACTGATCACCGGCGGCCCCGGCATCCCGAACCTGCTCGCCACGAAAGGCGCGGGCGGTTGGCCGGACATCGAGATCGGAGGCCCCGGTTTCTGCTTCCCGGTCGAGCGCTGGAACGGCAAGGAATACCGGTTGCATCGGCATCAGTATGAAGGCAAGGCCTGCCGCCCAAGATAGGCTTTCATTCGGGTGATGCTGGCCTGCAAGACGCGGTCTCCTGCGCTTCCGGTGCTCACGGACCTTAAAGTCCGCTCCGCTCCGGTTCTCGCAGACCACGCCTTTCGGCTCAGCCTGACCCGAATGAAAGCCTATCTTCAGTCTCTGATGAAGAGTTTTGATGTCCGATCCGACCACAATCCGCCGCCTGTACGGAAGGCGACAGGCGTTTGCGCTGCGTAACCGGGCGCAGCGGCTTGTCGAGGAATTGCTGCCCACCGTGGCGGTGCCCAAAGAAGGCCCGCTGGATGCGGCGCGGCTGTTCGGCAAGGCGTGCCCGCTGGAGCTGGAGATCGGGTTCGGCAAGGGGGAACACCTCGTTGCCCACGCCGGCGCACGACCGGAAACCGGATTCATCGGCTGCGAGCCGTTCCTGAACGGCGTGACCGGGTTGCTCGGCCATATCGAGGATGAGGGGCTTTCGAATGTCCGCGTCCACGACGGCGATGCGCTGAACGTACTGGAGCGTCTGCCCGATGCGGTGTTGGAGCGCGTTTATCTGCTGCACCCCGATCCGTGGCCGAAGGCGCGGCACGCGAAGCGACGCTTCGTCAATCCCGGGCCGCTCGACTTGATCGCCGCGAAGCTGAAGCCGGGCGGCGAGTTCCGGCTGGCCACCGATCATCCTGTCTACATGCGCTGGGCGGTGATGCAGATGGCGCGGCGCGACGATTTCGAATGGCTTGCCGAGCGGGCGTCCGACTGGGAAACTCGCCCCGACGACTGGCCCGCAACGCGTTACGGCGAATGGGCTGCCGGTGAAGGACGCCCGATCTGGTATTTCCGATATCTGCGGAAATAGGGAGAATGACATGACCGCGAACGAAGCCTTTGTAACGACCACAATGGAAGGCGGCGTTCTTCGGTTGACGCTGAATGCGTCTTCTTCGCGCAACAGCCTGTCCTTCGCGATGATCGAGGCGCTTCGCGCGGCTCTCCGCGCGGCGGATGTGGACCGCGACGTGCGGGTCATCGTGATCGCGGCGGCCGGGCATGTGTTTTCCGCCGGGCATGATCTCAAGGAAATGGATGCAGCGCGCGCCGCGGAGGATGGCGGGCGCGGCGCGTTCATTCGGCTGTTCGAGGCGTGCGGCCAGCTGATGCAGGAAATCGTGAACCATCGCTGCCCGGTGATCGCCGAAGTTGCGGGCGTCGCGACGGCCGCCGGGTGCCAGCTCGTTGCGAGCTGCGACCTTGCCGTGGCGGGCAGGGCCGCGCGGTTCGCGACACCGGGCGTGCGGATCGGGCTGTTCTGCTCAACACCGATGGTGGCGCTGACGCGCAACCTTTCGGCGAAGCACGCGATGGAAATGCTGCTGACCGGCGATCTGATCGATGCAGAGCGCGCCGCCGAAATCGGCCTCGTCAACCGCGTGGTGGATGACGCCGCGCTCACCGCCGAGACGATGGCGCTCGCAGCGCAGATCGCGGGGCGATCGCAGCTGACGGTCGGCATCGGCAAGCGCGCTTTCTATGCGCAGCGCGAAATGCCGCTCGCCGAGGCCTATGCCTATGCGTCGACGGTGATGGCAGAAAACATGATGGCGGCCGACGCCTGCGAGGGCATCGGCGCCTTCATCGCGAAACGCGATCCCGTCTGGACCGATTCCTGAGGCTCAAGACGCGGACGTCAGCTTCAACAGGCGGCCGTTTTTCCCGTCCTCCAGCAGCCAGATCGCGCCGTCCGGGCCTTGCTCCACCGCGCGGATGCGGGCGTCCATCGGCCACTCGTCGGCCTTGGCCGCGGTTTCGCCATCAAGGTCTACGCGAATCAGTGCCTCGCCGGAAAGCGCGCCGATGAAGGCGTCGCCCTTCCATTCGGGGAACAGGTCGCCCTTGTAGATGAGCAGACTTGATGGCGAGATCGAGGGATTCCAGAAGACCTTCGGCGGTTCAAAGCCGTCGCCGGGCTTGTGGTCGGGGATCGGCTTGCCGTCGTAGTGATCGCCGTTCGAGGCTTTCGGGTAGCCGTAGTTCACGCCTTTGCGGATGAGATTGAGCTCATCGCCGCCCGCCGGGCCCATCTCCGTTTCCCACAGGCGCCCTTCACTGTCGAAATCGATGCCGAGCGGATTGCGAATACCATAGGCCCAGACCTGCGCCTTCACGCGGCCCTGATCGTAGAACGGATTGTCCGAGGGGATCATGCCCGTGTCGGAAAGGCGCACGATCTTGCCGAGGTTTGCGGTGAGGTCCTGCGCGGGATCGAACTTCTGCCGCTCGCCGCTCGACACGTACATCATGCCGTCGGGGCCGAAGGCGATTCGGTGGCCGTAGTGGCCGCGACCGGTGACCTTCGGTTCCTGACGCCAGATCACCTGAAGGCCTTCGATGCGGGGCGGGCCGCCCTCCAGAACCAGCTTGCCGCGCGCGATCGCGGCACCGCGCGTGCCGCCGTCTCCCGCTTCTGCGAAGCTGAGATAGATATAGCCGTTGTTCGCGAAATCAGGGTGCACCGCGACGTCGCCGAGGCCGCCCTGTCCACCGTAATCGACATTGGGCACGCCAGCGACATCGACCGTTTCGCCCCCAAGGCGGACGAGCTTCAGCACGCCCTTCTTTTCGGTGATGAGGAGGCGGCCATCTGGGAGGAAGGCGAGCGCCCACGGCTCTTCGAACGTGCCCATTTCGGCGGCGGTGAAGGGTTTGCCGCTCTTTGCCGTGGCGGCCGGGGCGGTGTCGGCGTTGTCGCCGGCGGCGGTGCCGTTCGCGCCGCAGGCGGCAAGGCCGAGCGCGGAAACGAAGGCGAGCGCGGATAGGGAGCGGATCATTGCGGCAATGTCTCCAACATTCGGGGGAATGGCCGCAGGCTAGCCAGATGTTCGGCCACTGACAAATGCCTATGGCGCTCCCCGGGCGGCCTCTCTTGCAGGGCGCGGGCTTTGCGCCTATATGAGCGGCGTTCTCCACATGGGTAGTCCAAGCGGAGGTCGGTTCCAAGGTTCGGGACCGGCGCCGAAGGGGTGTATCCGCTAGGGAGGCTGGAGTTTGACGGACACAAAAGCGCTCGAGGCACTGGTGGAGCCGATCGCAACTGCGATGGGCTTCGATCTTGTGCGTGTCGCGCTGATGAAGGGTGCGGGCGGGCTGACGCTGCAGGTGATGGCGGAAGACCCGGCGACGCGGCAGCTCACCATCGACCAGTGTGCGGCGCTGAGCCGCCGCGTGTCGGACATGCTCGACGAGGTCGACCCGATTCCGGATGAATATAATCTGGAAGTGAGTTCGCCCGGGATCGACCGTCCGCTGACCCGGCTTCAGGATTTTGCCGACTGGGCCGGATATGTCGCGAAGATGCAGCTCGCCGAACCGGTGGAGGGGCGGAAGCGACTTCAGGGGCACATTCTCGGCATCGAAAATGCTATGGTACGCATCGCTGTCGAGGGACTCGGCGAAACCGCGGTGCCGTTTGCAAATATAGCCAGCGCGAAGCTGGTGTTGACCGATGATCTCATCAAGGCAACGAAGCCGCTCTCCAGCGAGGGCGTCGACGCGTTAGACGAAGAAGAAGAGGAAGACGACTGATGGCCACCGCGATTTCCGCCAACAAGGCCGAGCTGCTGGCGATTGCCGACGCTGTTGCGCGCGAGAAGTCGATCGATCGCATGATCGTGATCGAGGCGATGGAAGAGGCCATCCAGCGCGCCGCCCGCGCCCGCTACGGCGCCGAGAACGACATCCGCGCCAAGATCGATCCGGTCTCGGGCGAAATGCGCCTGTGGCGCGTGCTCGAAGTGGTCGAGGCGCCTGAGGATCATTTCAAGCAGATCAGTCTTGTCGACGCGCAGAAGCGCGACAAGAAGAGCGCCATCGGCGACTTCGTCGTCGACCCGCTGCCGCCGATCGAGTTCGGCCGCATTGCCGCGCAGGCGGCGAAGCAGGTGATCGTGCAGAAGGTGCGCGATGCCGAGCGCGAGCGTCAGTACGAGGAATTCAAGGACCGCGTGAACGAGGTGACGACGGGCGTCGTCAAGCGTGTCGAGTTCGGCCACGTCGTCGTCGACCTCGGCCGCGCCGAGGGCGTCATCCGCCGTGACCAGCAGATCCCGCGCGAAATCCTGCGCGTGAACGACCGCGTGCGGTGCCTCATCAAGGACGTGCGCCGGGAAAACCGTGGCCCGCAGATTTTCCTGTCGCGCGCGGCGGGCGAATACATGAAGAAGCTGTTCGCGCAGGAAGTGCCCGAGATTTACGACGGCATCATCGAAATCAAGGCCGTTGCGCGTGATCCGGGCAGCCGCGCGAAGATCGGCGTCATCAGCCGCGACTCGTCGATCGATCCGGTCGGCGCGTGCGTCGGCATGAAGGGCAGCCGCGTGCAGGCGGTCGTGCAGGAACTGCAGGGCGAGAAGATCGACATCATCCCCTGGTCGCCCGACATCGCGACCTTCGTGGTGAACGCGCTGCAGCCCGCCGAAGTGGCGAAGGTCGTGATCGACGAGGAAGAGCAGCGCATCGAGGTGGTCGTTCCCGACGACCAGCTTTCGCTCGCCATCGGTCGTCGCGGCCAGAACGTGCGCCTCGCCAGCCAGCTGACCGGTCACCAGATCGACATCATGACCGAGGCCGACGAAAGTGAACGCCGCCAGAAGGAATTCGTCGAGCGGTCCGAGATGTTCATGAACGAACTCGATGTGGACGAGACGCTCGCACAGCTGCTCGTCGCAGAGGGCTTCACGGAGCTCGAGGAAGTCGCTTACGTCGAGACCGAGGAGCTCGCCGCGATCGAGGGCTTCGACGAGGATCTCGCTGGCGAGCTTCAGAACCGTGCCACCGAGGGGCTGGAGCGCCGCGAGGCCGCGGCCCGCGAGGAGCGCCGCGCGCTCGGCGTCGAGGACGCGCTTGGCGAGATCGAGGGGCTGACCGAGAAGATGCTCGTGACGCTCGGCAAGGCCGGCATCAAGACGCTCGACGATCTCGGCGATCTCGCGACCGACGAACTCGTCTCCAAGCGCGAGGGCGTGCTCAAGGAGTACGGCCTCAGCGAAGCCGACGGCAACCGCATCATCATGGCGGCCCGCGCCCACTGGTTCGAGGGCGAAGACGCATCCGGGGAGGACGCACCCGCGGATGCCGAAGCATGAGCCCGAACGTCGCTGCATAATTAGCGGTGAGCGTGAAGGGCGGGACGCACTTGTGCGGCTCGCGCTTTCCCCCGACGGCGAGGTTCTGCCGGACATCGGCGCGCGCGCGCCGGGTCGCGGCGCGTGGGTGAAGCCTGACCGCGCGCTCGTTGCGGAAGCCGAGGCCAAGGGCAAGCTGAAGGGCGCGCTGCAACGCGCCTTCAAGGGCGATGTGAAACGCGTGCCCGACGGCATGGCCGAGCGTATCGAAACCGGCCTGAAACGCGCCGCGCTCGACCGGCTGGGGCTGGAGCTTCGCGCAGGCAATCTGCTCCTCGGCAGCGACCGCATCGCAGGGGCGGTGGACAGCGGCGAGGCGCGGCTTGTGCTGCACGCCGCCGACGCGGCGCCGGACGGGGTGCGCAAGCTGGCGCAGCGGTTGCATTCGGCGGGCGGAAAGGCCAAAGCAATCGCCTTGCCCGCGGGCCGGGATGAATTGTCCTTGGCGCTCGGGCAGGCCAATGTGGTACATGCCGCGCTTCGCGACCGGCAGGCGGCGCTTCGCGTCGAGTCTGCGGTCGGCCGTTGGCGCGCGTATCTCGGCCTGCATGACGGAATCGGAATTGAGGGCGGTGAGCCGCCCGCTGGACTTGGGTTGTAAAGGGTACGAATGAGCGACGAAAACAAACCGAAGCTGGGCGCACGTGCACCGCTTGGAATCAAGCGCACGGTAGACGTCGGCAAGGTCAAGCAGAGCTTCAGCCACGGCCGGACCAAGTCCGTCGTCGTCGAGGTGAAGCGTCGGCGCGTACTCGGACGGCCCGATGGCGCGCCCGAGGAAACGGTGGTGGAAGCCGCCCCCGAGGCGCCTGCGCCCGTCGCTGCGCCGCCGAAGCCTGTTGTCGAAGCGCCGAAGCCGCGGCCCGTTGCGCCGCCGAACGACCTGATGTCGCGTCAGGAGCGGCAGGCTCAGCTTCTGCGCGAGGCAGAGGAAGCGCGTCTCCAGATGCTGGAAGACCAGCGCCGCCGCGAAGAAGCCGTGCGCGCCGAGGCTGCCGAAGCCGAACGCCGCCGCGCTGAGGAAAAGCGCCGCGAGGAAGAGGCCCGCGAAGCTGCGCCTGCAGCGCCCGAACCTGCGCCTGCGCAGGAACCGCAGCCTGCCGCGACCCCGGCCGCGCCTGCACCGACGGCAAAGCGCGAAGCTGCGGCTGGCGACGACGAAAATGCCCGCAGCGTCCGCCGCGGTCCGCCGCTGCCCGTGCGCAAGGAGGCGCCGAAGCCTGCACGCGGACGTGGCGAGGATCATCGCCGTTCGGGCAAGCTCACCGTTACGCGCGCACTCGAAGGCGACGAGAACGGCCGCGCCCGCAGTCTCGCCGCGCTCCGCCGCGCACGCGAGAAGGAGCGCCGCGCGCATATCGGCGGCGCCAATCAGGCGAAGCAGGTGCGCGACGTGGTCGTTCCCGAGGCGATCACCGTGCAGGAGCTCGCGAACCGCATGGCCGAGAAGGGCGCCGACCTCGTGAAGGCGCTGTTCAAGATGGGTTCGATGGCAACGATCAACACGACCATCGACCAGGACACGGCCGAACTGCTCGTCACCGAGTTCGGGCACAACATCAAGCGCGTCAGCGATTCGGACGTCGAAATCGGTCTCGAAGGCGAGGCGGACAACGACACCGATCTGATGCCGCGTCCCCCGGTCGTCACCATCATGGGCCATGTCGATCACGGCAAGACCTCGCTGCTCGACGCACTGCGCGGAACCGATGTCGTGTCGGGCGAAGCGGGCGGCATCACGCAGCACATCGGCGCGTATCAGGTGAAGGTCGCCACGGGCGACATCGTCACCTTCCTCGATACGCCCGGCCACGAGGCGTTCACCGAGATGCGCGGCCGTGGTGCGAATGTCACCGACATCGTCGTGCTGGTGGTCGCGGGCGACGACGGCCTGAAGCCGCAGTCGATCGAGGCGATCAGCCACACGAAGGCGGCCGGCGTGCCGATGATCGTTGCGATCAACAAGAGCGACAAGCCCGGTTCCAAGCCGCAGAAGGTGCGCGAGGAACTGCTGCAGCACGAAGTCGTCGTCGAAGACATGGGCGGCGACGTGCAGGACGTGGAAGTCTCGGCGCTCAAGAAGACGAACCTCGACAAGCTGCTGGATGCGATCCTGCTGCAGGCCGAGCTTCTGGAACTGAAGGCGAACCCGAATCGTCCGGGCGAAGGCACGGTGATCGAGGCGAAGCTCGACAAGGGGCGCGGCCCGGTCGCGACCGTGCTCGTCAGCCGCGGCACCGTTCGTGTCGGCGACATCTTCGTCGTCGGCGCCGAATGGGGCAAGGTGCGCGCGCTCGTCGACGATCGCGGCGTGCAGGTGAAGGAAGCCGGCCCGTCCAAGCCCGTTGAGGTGCTGGGTCTTTCCGGTACGCCGATGGCAGGCGACGTGTTCGCGGTCGTTGAGAACGAAGCGCGTGCCCGCGAGATCGCGGCCTATCGCGCCTCCGTCCTCCAGCGCAAGCGCACCACGCAGGCACCGGCGAACCTCGAAACGATGTTCTCGGCGCTCAAGGAAAAGCAGGCGCTCGAATACCCGCTCATCGTCAAGGGCGACGTGCAGGGTTCGGTCGAGGCGATTGTGGCGGCGGTGAACCGGATCTCAACGGACGACATCAAAGCCCGCGTGCTGCATTCGGGTGTCGGCGGCATCACCGAATCCGATGTGACGCTGGCAAGTGCTTCGGGCGCGCCGATCATCGGCTTCGGCGTGCGCGCCAACGCCAAGGCCCGCGAGATTGCCGAGCAGCGCGGCGTCGCACTGAAGTACTACGACGTGATCTACGATCTCGTGGACGATGTGAAGGCGGCGATGGCCGGCCAGCTCGGCCCCGAAAAGATCGAACACGTCGTCGGCCGCGCCGAAATCCGCGAGGTTTTCCAAGCGGGCAAGCACGGCAAGGCCGCTGGTCTTCTCGTCCTCGAGGGCTTCATCCGCAAGGCGCTCAAGGCGCGTGTCATGCGCGACGATGTCATCATCTACAACGGTTCGGTGTCCTCACTCAGACGCTTCAAGGACGACGTTGCCGAAGTGCGCGCCGGTCTCGAATGCGGTGTCACGCTTGAAGCCACGACGGACATCAAGGCGGGCGACTACCTTGAGACGTTCGAGGTCGAGGAGCGTGAGCGGACGCTCTAGGGCGTTCGCGCGGATCGCTTATGCGGCAGACGCAAACCCCTGAGGGCAAATCGGTCCGCCTGCTGCGGATCGGCGAGCAGGTCCGCCATGTGTTGGCGGGCGTGCTCGGCCGCGGCGAGGTTCGCGATCCGGTGCTCGAAACGCACATCGTCTCCGTGAGCGAGGTGCGCGTCTCGCCGGACCTGCGGATTGCCACCGCCTTCGTGAAGGCGCTCGGCGGCGACGATGACGAGGTGCTTGCCGCGCTGAAGCGTAACGCGAAGTACCTGCGCGGCGAAGTGGCGCGCTCGATGAGCACCAAATACACGCCCGAGCTCAAGTTCCGGCTTGATGAAAGCTACGAGGAAGCCAGCCGCATCGACGCGTTGCTGCGTGACCCGAAGGTGGCACGCGACCTCGAAGAGTAATGGCGAAGCTGTATTTCTACTTCGCGTCGATGAACGCAGGGAAATCGACGACGCTGCTGCAATCGAGCTTCAACTATGTCGAGCGTGGGATGCGGACGCTGCTTTTCACGGCGGCGGTCGACGATCGCGGCGGGCGCGGGCGGATCAATTCGCGGATCGGGCTTGAAGCGGAGGCCATTCCCTTTTCGGACGATACCGACCTCGATGTGATCATTTCCGCCGAGCACGGCGCGGCGGAGATCGGCTGCGTCATGGTGGACGAGGCGCAATTCCTGAGTCGAAAGCAGGTCGACCAGCTTGCGGCAGTGTGCGACCGGCTTGGCATCCCTGTGCTGGCGTATGGGCTTCGCACCGATTTCCGGGGCGAACTGTTCGAAGGGAGTGCGCGGCTGCTCGCCATTGCCGACAAGCTCGTCGAGCTCAAGTCCGTGTGCGAATGCGGGCGCAAGGCGACAATGAACCTGCGCGTTGATGCGGAAGGGCGCCCGGTGAGCCAGGGCGCCCAGACCGATATCGGCGGTAACGACCGCTATGTGGCGCTTTGCCGGAAGCATTTTCTGGAACGTCTCGCGTCCTGAACGGGAACCGACCTCGCCGCTCAGCCGTCGTTCACCCGAAGGGGGCGTATAAGGACCACGAAGGAGACAGGGCATGAGGACGATATTCCATGCTGCCGGAGCGGGCGTGATCGCCGCGCTCCTTTGTGCCGTTCCCGCGCTTGCGGCAGCGCCGCAGGCGAAGATCGGCGAGGAGGCACGTATCCCGTTTGCCGATACGACCGGCATCCGGAACTTCCACGCCGAAAACGACCACGCGCTCTACATCGAGGGGCAGACCGGCCGCTGGTATTACGCCGAGACGATGGGCCCCTGCATGGGCCTGAACTTCGCGACCCAGATCGGTTTCATCACCAAGGGTACGGGGACGCTCGACAAGTTCGGGCAGATTCTTGTCGATGGACGGACCTGCCAGTTGAAGAGCCTGGTGAACGCGGAAGATCCCGGCAAGAAGGCGAAAGCTGAAAAGGCCGACAGCAAAGAAGACTGACAGGTGCGGCGCGGGGCGTTAAGGCCTCGCGCGTGGACGGCTGGATCATTCTCGACAAGCCGCTGGGGCTCACCTCGGCGCAGGGCGTTGCCGCGATAAAGCGGCTGTGGCGGCAGGCGGGCTTTCCGCGGCCGAAGATCGGCCATGGCGGTACGCTCGATCCGCTCGCGACAGGCGTGCTACCGATCGCGCTTGGTGAGGCGACCAAGCTCACGGGCCGGATGCTGAACGGCGACAAGGCCTACGATTTCACGGTCCGCTTCGGCGTCGCGACAGAAACAGAGGATGCCGAGGGCGCCGTGGTGGCGACATCGGACGTGCGGCCCTCGCGGTCGGAGATAGAGGCGGTGCTGCCGCGCTTCACCGGGCCGATCGAGCAGCGCCCGCCCGCCTATTCCGCGCTGAAGGTGGATGGCGAGCGGGCCTATGCGCGGGCGCGGGCCGGGGAGACCGTGGTGCTGGCGCTGCGCGGCGTGACGATCCATGCGCTCGATCTGCTGGAGGCCAACGGCGAGACGGCGACGTTCTCCGTTGCGTGTTCAAAGGGCACTTACGTGCGGAGCCTTGCGCGCGACATTGCGAAGGCGCTGGGCACGGTTGGGCACGTGGTTATGCTTAGGCGCACGAAGGCGGGGCCGTTCGGCCTCGAAAGCGCGATAACGCTGGACAAACTCGGCGAACTCGCTATGGAGCAGCGCCTTATAGCGGCACTGTTGCCGCTGACCGCGGGGCTGGACGACATCCCGGCTCTGGCGGTCAACCCCGGCGAAGCGGCCCGGCTCAAATCGGGCCAGACGCTCGCCGGACGTCCCGAACCGGACGGACTTGTGGTCGCGATGCTGGACGCAGTGCCCGTCGCGCTCGCCCGCGTTGAAGCGGGGACAGTCCGTGTGGAGCGGGGCTTCAACCTCTAGAACGAAGGAGTTTACGATGTCGATTGCAGCAGAGCGCAAGGAAGCGCTGATCAAGGAACATGCCCGCGCCGAAGGCGACACCGGTAGCCCCGAAGTTCAGGTCGCGATCCTTTCAGAGCGCATCGCCAACCTCACCGAGCACTTCAAGAGCCACGCCAAGGACAACCATTCGCGGCGCGGTCTTCTGATGCTGGTGAACAAGCGGCGCACGCTGCTCGATTACCTGAAGCGGAAGGACGAGGGGCGGTATACCGACCTCATCGGGAAGCTCGGGCTTCGCAAGTAAAAGGTTCGTCTCGGGCGCCGCGCACGGCGCCCGTTTCGTATTGAAGGTACGGCGGGCGCGAAAATGCCTGCCACCGTGCGCAAACCGTCTGCCGCGACAAGCGCGGCGACGGATGATGGAGGCCGGGCGGGCATAGGGCCCGTTTTTGACCGGCCGCGAAGGAAACGGAAAAACAGATGTTCAATATCCACAAAGTTGAAACGCAGTGGGGCGGCCAGACGCTGACCCTGGAAACGGGCCGCATTGCCCGTCAGGCCGACGGCGCGGTGCTCGCGACGCTTGGCGAAACCGTGGTGCTCTGCGCCGTGACGGCTGCGAAGTCGGTGAAGGAAGGCCAGGATTTCTTCCCGCTGACCGTGCACTACCAGGAAAAATTCTCGGCCGCGGGCCGCATCCCGGGTGGCTTCTTCAAGCGTGAAGGCCGCCCGACCGAGCACGAGACGCTGACCAGCCGCCTCATCGACCGCCCGATCCGCCCGCTGTTCCCGGAAGGCTTCTACAACGAAGTCAACGTGATCTGCCAGGTGATGAGCTACGACGGCGAGAACGAGCCGGACGTGCTGGCGCTCGTCGCCGCATCCGCCGCGCTGACGCTGTCTGGCGTGCCGTTCATGGGCCCGATCGCGGGTGGCCGCGTCGGCTATGTCGACGGTGAGTATGTGCTGAACCCGAGCCGTAATCTGGAAGGCTCGAAGCTCGATCTCGTCGCCGCCGGTACGACTGATGCCGTGCTGATGGTCGAATCGGAAGCGCATGAGCTTTCCGAGGAAGTGATGCTCGGCGCGGTGATGTTCGTGCACGAGAACGGCAAGAAGGTGATCGATGCGATCATCCGCCTCGCCGAGAAGGCCGCGAAGGATCCGTGGGAGCTGAAGCTCGACGACGATTCCGCCGCCAAGAAGGCGACGCTCAAGAAGCTCGTCGGCAAGGACATCGAAGCCGCCTACAAGCTGACCGTGAAGCAGGAGCGCGTTGCCGCGCTCGACGCCGCGCGCGCCAAGGCGAAGGACTCCTTCGCGGACGCGGAGCCCGCCGAGAAGCTGAAGCTCGGCAAGCTCGTGAAGAAGCTGGAAGCCGACATCGTTCGCGGCGCCATCCTCAAGGACGGTCGCCGCATCGACGGTCGCGGCAAGGAAGACGTCCGCCCGATCATGGCCGAAGTGCAGGTTCTGCCGCGCACGCACGGCTCGGCGCTCTTCACGCGCGGTGAGACGCAGGCGATCGTCACGACGACGCTCGGCACCGCCGACGACGAGCAGATGATCGACGCGATCTACGGCATCAGCCACGAAAACTTCCTGCTGCACTACAACTTCCCGCCGTACTCGGTCGGTGAAGTCGGTCGCTTCGGCGCGCCGGGCCGCCGCGAAGTCGGCCACGGCAAGCTCGCATGGCGCGCGCTGCGCCCCGTGCTGCCGACGAAGGAAGAGTTCCCGTACACGATGCGCGTGATCTCCGACATCACCGAGTCGAACGGCTCTTCGTCGATGGCGACGGTGTGCGGCGGTTCGCTCGCGCTGATGGACGCCGGCGTGCCGCTGAAGCGTCCGGTTTCGGGCATCGCCATGGGCCTCATCCTCGAAGGCAAGGACTTCGCGGTGATTTCCGACATCCTGGGTGACGAAGATCACCTCGGCGACATGGACTTCAAGGTGGCGGGCACCGAGCTCGGCATCACCTCGCTGCAGATGGATATCAAGGTCGCCGGCATCACCGAGGAGATCATGAAGGTGGCGCTGAGCCAGGCGAAGGCCGGCCGCGCGCACATCCTGAATGAGATGAACAAGGCGCTCGACGGCACCCGCACCGAGATGTCGGCGCATGCGCCGCGCATCGAGACGATGTCGATCCCGAAGGACAAGATCCGCGAAGTGATCGGCACCGGCGGCAAGGTGATCCGCGAGATCGTCGCGGAAACCGGCGCCAAGGTGGACATCGAGGACGACGGCACGATCAAGATCGCGTCTTCGGACCTTTCGAAGATCGAAGCCGCGAAGAACTGGATCATCGGCATCGTCGCCGAGCCGGAAGTGGGCAAGGTCTACAACGGCAAGGTCGTGTCGATGGTCGATTTCGGCGCGTTCGTGAACTTCATGGGCGCCAAGGACGGCCTCGTCCACATCTCCGAAATCAAGGAAGAGCGCGTCGCGAAAGTTTCCGACGTGCTGACCGAAGGCCAGGAAGTGAAGGTCAAGGTGCTCGGCATCGACGACCGCGGCAAGGTTCGCCTGTCGATGCGCCTCGTCAACCAGGAGACGGGTGAGGAACTGCCCGACACGCGTCCGCCGCGTGAGGAACGCCCGCGCGGTGAGCGCAGCGACCGCGGCGATCGTGGAGATCGCGGCGGCCGTGGTGGTGACCGTGGACGTGGCGGCGGTGGCGGTCGTGACCGTGATCGTGGCCCGCGCCGGGATCGCGGCGAGGGCGGTGACCGTCCGCGTCGTGAAGAGTCGAACGAGGGTGAGGCCGGCGGTCTGCCGGACTTCATCGCCGGCGACCGCGACTGAAAAATGGTATAAAGGGGGAGTCTCCCGCGAGACTCCCCCTGTCCATTTGACGATAAGGTAATATTTCGCCCCAATCGCGCTCCCGTTGGTCTATAGCTCGCAAGGGGAGACGCGCCGGAGTGGCGCAAGCGGGCTGAGAAACGACAACAGGTACGATGAAGCTTCTGAATTCCATCCGCATGGGCGGGCGCGAGATGCTTCCGCTCGTTGAGGGCGGCAAGGGCGTTTCGGCGACCAATCATGCATCTTCGGGCGCGTGGGCCGCAGCGGGCGGGCTTGGAACCGTCTCGGCGGTGAATGCCGACAGCTATGACGCAGACGGCAATATCATTCCGCAAATCTACCACGGGCGGACGCGCGGCGACCGCCACGAGGAACTGGTTGCCTATGGCATCGCGGGCGGTGTCGAGCAGGTGCGCCGTGCCCACGAGATCGCGGGCGGCCAGGGCGGCATCAATATCAACGTGCTCTGGGAGATGGGCGGCGCGCAGCGCATTCTTGAAGGCGTCCTCGAACAGGCCAGCGAGCTTGTCGACGGCGTCACCTGCGGCGCCGGAATGCCTTACAAGCTGAGCGAAATCGCAGCGCGGCACCGCACTTATTATTATCCGATCATCTCCTCGGCGCGCGCCTTTCGCGCGCTCTGGAAGCGCGCCTACAGCAAGGCACCCGAATGGCTCGGCGCCGTGGTCTATGAAGACCCGTGGCTGGCCGGCGGCCACAACGGCCTTTCGAACGCCGAAGACCCGCTTCGTCCGCAAGACCCGTATCCGCGCGTGAAGGACCTCCGCGACACGATGCGCGAGGTCGGCATTTCCGACGATGTGCCGATCGTGATGGCCGGCGGCGTCTGGTATCTGCGCGAGTGGGAAAACTGGATCGACAGCCAGGAACTCGGCACGATCGCCTTCCAGTTCGGTTCGCGACCACTGCTGACGCAGGAAAGCCCGATCCCGGACGTGTGGAAGCGCAAGCTGACGACGCTGAACGAGGGCGACATCCTGCTTCAGGCGTTTTCGCCGACGGGTTTCTACTCGTCGGCGGTGAGAACGCCATTTCTTGAAGGGCTGATCCACCGGTCCGAACGGCAGATCGGCATTTCAACCGAACCGCACGACCACCGCACGCACCTGCTGGACGTCGGTGTGCCGGGCAACAAGCATTACTACGTCACGCGCGATGATCTGCTGCACGCGCGCGGCTGGCATGCGCAGGGCTATACCGAAGCGCTGAAAACGCCCGATGACTCGCTGGTCTTCGAAACACCGGAGATGGCGAAGACCGTGCGCAAGGATCAAGCCGACTGCATGGGCTGTCTTTCGCAGTGCCGTTTCAGCGCGTGGGCCGAGCACCTGGACAAGAACAGCACCGGGCGGCTCGCCGATCCGCGCTCCTTCTGCATCCAGAAGACGCTTCAGGATATCGCGCACGGCTCACCGCCCGAAGACAATTTGATGTTCGCCGGTCACAGCGCTCACCACTTCTCGACGGATCCGTTTTATTCGAACGGTTTCATTCCGACGGTGAAGCAACTCGTCGAGCGCATTCAGACCGGCGACTGAACGCTAGCGATTGCGACGGCAGCGATCATATTCGCGTGAATCGCGCGGATAACGATCGCGGCAATACTCCTTGCTGCCACGCTTTGCGTCGCCGTCCGTCACGGCGCCGTAGACCGCGCCTGCCGCACCGCCTGCGATTGCACCTTCGGTGGTGCTGACGCCGGGAACCACCGCACCTGCGGCAGCGCCGACACCCGCGCCGACAAGGCCGCTGTCGATCGTTCGATTGCCTGTGCAGGCGCCGAGCGCGAGCAGCGTGCCCGACGCAAGTATAATCAGAGACTTACGCATGAAAACTCTCCCACATAACGCCCCATCGGAGGATCAACGCTGGGTAGGGAAAGCGGTTCCGCTGGCTAGAGCCAGCCTTCAAGCACCTGATCGGGCGGTCGGTGGCCATCGGCCCAGGCGCGGATGTTGGTGACGACCTTGTCGCCCATCGCCTGCCGCCCTTCGAAAGTGGCGGAGCCCATGTGCGGCAGCAGCGTGACGTTGTTGAGCGGGATGAGCCGGGGGTTGATGCGCGGCTCGTCTTCGAACACATCAAGGCCCGCGCCCGCGATCACGCCCTTTTCAAGCGCATCCGCCAGCGCATCCTCGTCGATGATCTCGCCGCGCGCGGTGTTGACGAGATAGCCTTCCGGGCCGAGCAGCGCGATGCGGCGGGCGTTGAACAGGTGGCGCGTATCGTCCGTGAGCGGGCAATTGATGGAAACGATGTCCACCGCCTCGATCATCGCGTCGAGATCGTCCCAGTAGGTCGCGCCGAGCATGCCTTCCACCGTATCCGCGAGCGGGCGGCGATTGTGGTAGTGGATGCGCAGGCCGAACGCGCGGGCGCGCGTGGCGATCGCCTGGCCGATGCGGCCCATGCCGATGATGCCGAGCTTCTTGCCGGTGATGCGGTGGCCGTGCACGTCGCAGGGCTTCCAGCCGTCCCACTTGCCCGAATAGAGCTGTCGACTGCCTTCGGTGAGGCGGCGCGGCACCGAGAGGATCAGCGACATGGCGAGGTCGGCGGTATCGTCCGTGAGGACCCCCGGCGTGTTCGTCACCATGATGCCCTTCGCGCGCGCGGCGACGAGATCGATATGGTTCACGCCAGTGCCGTAGTTCGCGATCAGCTTCAGCCGGGGCGGCGCGGCGGCGATGAGGTCAGCATCGATCGTATCGGTAACCGTGGGCAGGAACACGTCGCAGTCCGCCATCGCGGCGGCAAGCTCGGCCTGCGACATGGCCTTGTCTTCGACATTGAAAACGACATCGAACAGTTCGCTCATGCGCGCTTCGACCGGTTGCGGGAGGCGGCGCGTGACGACGACGCGCGGGCGGCGGGGGCGTTCTTCCATGTGCCGTGGCTAGGATCGCCTCGCGGCGAC
The DNA here is from genome assembly GCF_003634215.1 of Sphingosinicella microcystinivorans. GTDB lineage: Bacteria > Pseudomonadota > Alphaproteobacteria > Sphingomonadales > Sphingomonadaceae > Sphingosinicella > Sphingosinicella microcystinivorans. The sequence continues at coordinate 325,087 of NZ_RBWX01000007.1, forward strand.
GTCAAGGCCGAGAGCGCAAGCGAGGTGCTTGCATGGCGAGCCGGATTCGATTCAATAGCGGCATGAAACGTTTCATCCCCCTGTTGCTCGCCGCCGCCTTCGCGGGAACGCCCGCCGCGGCGCAGGATTCGGACGCCACAAAAGGGCTTTCGGGGCTGCCGACGCCGCGCTGGGTCTCGATCGCCTCGGGCGAGGCCAACATGCGCGCCGGGCCGGGGGAGGCCTATCCCGTGACGTGGACCTACAAGCGCAAGGGGCTTCCCGTGGAGGTGATCCGCGAATGGGGCATCTGGCGGCAGGTCCGCGACCCGGACGGCGAAACCGGCTGGATGAACAAGAACCTGCTTTCGGGCAAGCGCACGGCGATGGTGCGCGGCAAGATTGCGAACCTTTATGCCCGCGCGGAGTTTTCGAGCCGGCCGGTGTGGCGCGCGGAGCCGGGCGTGGTCGCCGACATCCAGGTCTGCGACGAAGGCTGGTGCCGCCTCTCGCTTGGCGGGCGCAACGGCTATGTGCTCGCGGTGGACCTGTGGGGCGTCTACAAGGGCGAGACGATAGACTAGCCTGGGTTTAAACGAACAGCAGCTCGTCCTCGCGCGCATCGGCGAGGAAGGCGACGAGGCCGCCGGTTTCGACGCCTGCGATCAAACCCTGCGCGCTGAGACTGCAGAGGTGGATGCCCGACTCGCAGGCCATGATCGGCAGGCCGAGGCCGATGGCCTGATCGAGAAGCTCTGAAAGCTGCGGCAGGCCGCCCGCTCTGTAGGCCTTGTCGCCCGCCCAGTGTCGCTCGACCTGGAGCGCGCAGACGGCTTCGCCCTGAAAGAACAGCCGCACCGGGCGCCCGAGCGCGGCGGCGGCAAGCGCGAGGCTGAGCCCGCCGTGCAGGCGTGCGTGGTTCGCCTCCGCAAAGACGATTGCGAGGCCTTGCTTTTTCAGGCTTTTCCGCATGCCGGGCATAGGGGGTCCTTCGGCAGCCGCACGGTTCTGACGCGGGCGCCAAGCGCATCATACAGCAAAACCCGCCCCGCAAGCGAATCCCCGAAGGGCGCGATCTCGCGGATCACCTCCAGCGCCTGCATCGCGCCCATCACGCCGGTAAGCGCGCCAAGTACGCCCGCCTCGGCGCAGGTCGCGCCCTCGCGGTCCCCAGCCTCGCCCACGAAGCAGCGCCAGCAGGGCTTGTCCGTCTCCCACCCGCGATAGGTGGCGATCTGCCCTTCGAACGGGCCGACGGCGGCGGCGACGAGCGGGATGCGCAGCGCGAGCGCGGCATCGGCGACGGCGCGGCGCGTTTCGAAGCTGTCGGAGCCGTCGGCGATCACGTCGTGACCGGCAAGGAGCGCGGCCGCGTTCGCGGCATCGAGACGGACGCGGTGCTGCGTCACGGTCACGTCCGGGTTCAGCCGCGCCACGGCATCCGCCGCGCTTTCCGTCTTGGCGCGGCCGACGTCATCGGTGCCGTGAAGGACCTGCCGCTGCAGGTTGGAGAGGTCGACGGCATCGTCGTCGATGATGGTGAGATGGCCGACACCCGCTGCCGCGAGATACTGGATGCAGGGGCTGCCGAGCCCGCCCGCGCCGACCACGGCGACGCGCGCGGCGAGCAGCCTTGCCTGACCGGCCCCGCCGATCTCTTTCAGGATGATGTGGCGGGCGTAGCGTTCGAGTTGCGGGTCGGTAAGGCTCACCGGCCCGTTGAACCGAAACCCCCGGCGCCGCGGGCGGTTTCGTCGAGATCCTCGACCTCGGCAAAGCGTGCCTGCTGCACGGGCGCGGCGACAAGCTGCGCGATACGCTCACCGCGCTTCACGGCGAAGGGCTCGGCGCCGAGATTGGCGAGGATCACCTTTACCTCGCCGCGATAATCCGCGTCGATCGTGCCGGGCGTATTGAGGCAGGTGATGCCGTTCTTGAGCGCGAGGCCGGAGCGCGGGCGCACCTGCACCTCATACCCTTCCGGAATCGCGAAGGCGAAGCCGGTGGCGACGGCGTGGCGCCCGCCCGGCGGGATGATCACGTCCTCGGCAGCCACCACGTCCATACCCGCCGCGCCACTGGTTGCGAGCGCGGGGATGGGCAGGCCCTCACCGTGGGGGAGGCGCTTCAGGCGGATTTCAATCGGTGAGTTCATCGGCGATCCTTTGAGCGAGCCGCCGGGCGACGGCATCTTTTTCCATGTCCGGCCAATCCTCGACACCGTCCGCGCGCACGATGTGGATGCGGTTCCGCGCACCGCCCATCACGTCGCCGGAGACGTCGTTGGCGACGATCCAGTCGCAGCCCTTGCGGGCGAGCTTGGCCTTCGCGTGTTCGACGACGGTCTCGGTTTCGGCGGCGAAGCCGATGACGAGGCCGGGGCGCTTCGGCGATTTTGAAAGCGTGGCAAGAATGTCCGGGTTTTCGACGAGCGGCAGCGCTTCGAGGCCGCCCTTGTCCTTCTTGATCTTTTGCGTCGTCGCCTCGGCGCGCCAGTCGGCGACGGCGGCGACCATGACGGCGGCGTCGACGGGAAGCGCGGCTTCGGCCGCCTCCGCCATCTCGCGCGCGGTTTCCACGTTCACGCGGCGCACGCCCGGAGGCGTCGCAAGTGCAACCGGCCCGGCGACGAGCGTCACGTCCGCGCCGAGTGCGGCGAGCGCGCCCGCGATGGCGAAGCCCTGTTTGCCTGACGACCGGTTCGCGATGTAGCGCACGGGGTCGATCGGCTCGTGCGTCGGGCCGGCGGTGACGAGAATGCGCTTGCCCCTGAGCGGGGGCGGGTTCTGGCCGAAGCGGGCGGTAGCGGCCTGTGCCTCGCCGAGCGGCTGGGCGAGCATGGCGCGGATGGACGCGAGGATCGCCTGCGGCTCCGGGAGACGCCCGGGGCCGTATTCGCCGCAGGCCATGTCGCCCTCATCGGGTTCCATGATGGTGACGCCGTCGGCGCGGAGCTGCGCGATGTTGCGCTGCGTCGCGGGGTGCAGCCACATGCGCACGTTCATCGCGGGCGCGGCGAGCACAGGCTTGTCGGTCGCGAGCAGCAGCGTCGTCGCGAGATCGTCTGCGATGCCGCCCGCCATCTTCGCGAGGATGTTCGCGGTTGCGGGCGCAACCACGACAAGGTCGACCTGCCGCGAAAGCTGGATATGCCCGATCTCGCGCTCGTCCTTCAGATCGAAGAGATCGGTGTAAACATTGTCTTCGGTGAGCGTGCCGAGGCTGAGCGGCGTCACGAACTGCTGCGCGGCCTGCGTCAGCACCGCGCGTACGCCAATGCCGTCTTTCCTCAGCAGCCGGACAAGCTCCAGCGTCTTGTATGCGGCGATGCCGCCCGAGAGGATGAGAAGGATGCGTTTGCCCACGGACGGACCCTAAAGCGTCATTGCCAGCCAGCCAAGGCCCGCGCCGATGCCGGCGCCGAGCAGCAGCCATGCCGTGCGCGATATTCCGCGCGGCGGGGGCAATGGCGCAAGCGGCGGCAGCGGCGGCGCGGCGCCGGGGTTCGGGACCATTGCTTCGAGGCGTTTCAGAAGGTCGGGCAGGCGGCCGAGCGCGCGAACGCTCTCGACGATCCGGTCGGCGACCACAGCCTCCGGGCCGAGTTCGTCGCGCATCCAGTCTCCGACGAAGGGCCCCGAAATTTCCCACATGTTGACGTCCGGATCGAGCGCGAGCGCGACGCCCTCCACCATCACCATCGTCTTCTGCAGAAGCAGCAGGTGCGGCTGGGTCACCATGTCGAACTGGCGCGTGACGGCGAACAGTCCATCGAGCATGTTGCCGATCGAGATGTCCTTCACCGGAAGGCCGCGGATGGGCTCGCCGATCGAGCGCAGCGCGGTTTCGAACTCGGCCATGTCGTGGTGCGGCGGTACGTACTGCGCCTCGAAATGAATCTCCGCGACGCGCGCGTAATTGCCGGTGAGAAGCCCGTGCAGAATCTCCGCGAGCCACAGCCGCGCCCGCCGGTCTATGCGCCCCATGATGCCGAAATCGACGACGGCGAGACGCCCATCGGGCAGCGCGAACATGTTTCCCTGATGCAGGTCCGCATGGAAGAAGCCGTGGCCGATCGCCTGCCGCAGGAAGCTGCGGACGAGCGTCTGCGAAAGCAGCTTGCGGTCGATACCGGCCGCGTCGACGGCGGCGAGATCGGTAAGCTTTACGCCGTCGATCCACGCGATGGTGAGCACGCGGCGGCTGGTGCGCGCCCAGTCCACCTCCGGCACGACGAAGCCGGTTTCGGGGGTCAGCGCCGCGGCGAGTTCGGATGCGGACGCGGCCTCCATCCGGAGGTTCAGTTCGCGCTCCACCCAGCGGCGGAAATAGGCGATCGTTGCGCGCGGGCGCAGGCGGGCGAGTTCGCCGCCGATCGTTTCCGCGCGGACGGCGGCCCATTCGTATGTCTCGATGGCGCGCGCGAAATCCGCCTCGATGCCGGGCTTCAGCACTTTCACGGCAACCGCGCGGCCATCGGTGGTGACGGCGCGGTGTACCTGCGCGACCGATGCTGAGCCGACCGGCGTTTCCTCGAAGTGGGAATACAGCGCGCTCAGCGGGACGCCGAAGGCCTCTTCGATGGAGGCTTTCACCGCCGCGAACGGCGCGGGGGGAAGGTTGTCCTGAAGCCGAGTCAGATCCTTCGCGGCGTCCGGCCCGACGAGATCAGGGCGTGTGGCGAGCGCCTGCCCGAGCTTGATCGCGGCGGGGCCGATCGCCTGGAAAGCGTCGGCATAGTGCGGCGTCTTCGGTGCGCCCGTGCCGAACCGGGCGAGCTTCGCGATGCGGCGCAGCAGCGGCGGCGTTTGCGGCGCGACCTCGATTTCGCGCAGCGCGCCGTGCCGCGCGAGCGTTCGGCCCCAGCGCAGCATCCGAAAGGCATGGACGATCGAGGAGGTCAAATCTTCCAGCCGCTGTGCATGGCGACGACGCCGCCGAGGATGGGCCGTGCCGTGGTTTGCGCGAAGCCCGCGTCGGCGATCATGGATTTGAACGTGGACATGTCCGGGAAGCGACGGATCGATTCGACGAGATACTGATACGCCTCCTCGTCGTGCGCCACGGCCTTGCCGATCTTCGGCACAACGTTCATCGAATAGCTGTCGTAGACTTCAGCGAACACGGGCCATTCGCAGCGCGAGAATTCGAGGCAGAAGAAGCGCCCGCCGAACTTCAGGGCGCGATATGCCTCGCGGAGCGCCGCCGGGATGTCGGTGACGTTCCGGATGCCGAAGGCTATCGTGTAGGCGTCGAAGTCGGCACTTTCGAAGCTCAGAACCTCGGCGTTCTGCTCGGACCATTCGAGGCCTTCGAGACCACGCTTCTTCGCGCGCTCCTTGCCCACGTCCAGCATCGCGGGGTTGATGTCTGCAACGGTCACATGGGCGCCGCGTTTCGCCATGCGGAAAGCGATGTCGCCGGTGCCGCCCGCCATGTCGAGGATGCGCTCGCCGGGGCGCGGGTTCACGGCGCGGACGAAATCGTCCTTCCACAGCCGGTGCAGTCCGCCCGACATCAGGTCGTTCATCAGATCGTAGCGCGCCGCGACGCGCGCGAAGACCGAGCCGACGCGCCGCGTCTTCTCCTCGGGGTCGACCTCCTGGAAGCCGTATGAGACAGTCTCGGACATACGGAAGCCCTTAGCCCACGCTTGCCCCCTTCGTAAACGCGGCATAGACGCCTCTTCGATGCCTGAGCTTCCCGAAGTCGAAACCGTGATGCGCGGCCTGAGGCCGGTCCTCGAAGGCCGCCGCCTCGCGCGCGTCGAGGCGCGGCGGCCGGACCTGCGCTGGCCGATCCCGGCGGACCTCCGCCAGCGGCTGACGGGCGCGGTTGTGACCGGCATCCGCAGGCGCGCAAAATACGGCCTCATCGACACCGATCGCGGCGACACGATGATCCTGCACCTCGGCATGTCCGGCCGGATGCGCGTCGATCCGGAAACTGAAGAGAAGCACGATCATATCGTCATCGAGACCGACGAAGGCCGCCGCGCCGTGCTGAACGACGCGCGCCGCTTCGGATCGGTGCATCTGGTGCCGACGAGCGACCTCGACAGCCATTTCCTGATAAAAGGTCTCGGCCCGGAGCCGCTGGGTGCGCCGGTCGACCTTTCCGGCTTCAAGGGGCGCTTCGCACCTGTGAAGGCGCTGCTGCTCGATCAGCGGCTGATCGCGGGCCTCGGCAACATCTACGTCTGCGAAGCGCTGTTCGACGCGGGTGTGGCGCCTACACGCGAGGGCGGCAAGGTGAAACGCGCGGAGCTGGCGAAACTCGCCGCTGCGATCCCCGAGGTGCTGGAGCGCGCCATCGCCGCTGGCGGCTCAACCTTGCGCGACTACCGCCAGGTGGCGGGCGAACTCGGCTACTTCCAGCACGAATTTCGCGTCTACGGGCGAGAGGGCGAGGCCTGCACGCGCTGCGCCGCGCCGGTCGCCCGCATCGTCCAGTCAGGACGCTCCAGCTTTTATTGCCCATCCTGTCAGAAATAAGGGAGATCAGCTCATGTCCGATTATCAATGCCTGAAGGTGGAAACGCGCGGCCGTGTCGGCATCATCACCATGTACCGGCCCGAAGCGCTTAACGCGCTCAACAACCAGCTGACGAGCGAGATCACCGCTGCGCTCCGCGCGTTCGAGGCCGATCCTAACATCGGCGCGATGATCCTGACCGGCGACGGCAAGGCCTTCGCGGCGGGCGCGGACATCAAGGAGATGCAGCCCAAGACCTTCTCCGTCGTCTATTCGGAAGAGTTCATCACCGCGACGTGGGAGGAGCTGACGCGCACGCGCAAGCCCGTGATCGCGGCGGTGAACGGCTTCGCGCTCGGCGGCGGCTGCGAGTTCGCGATGATGTGCGACACGATCTTCGCGAGCGAGAAGGCGAAGTTCGGCCAGCCCGAGATCAAGCTCGGCGTCATTCCGGGGTCGGGCGGCACGCAGCGGCTGACGCGCTTCGTGGGCAAGGCGGTCGCGATGGACATGATCCTTACCGGCCGCATGATCGATGCCGAAGAGGCGCTGCGCATCGGCCTCGTCGCGCGCGTCTATCCGCCCGAGCAGCTGATGGAAGAGACCATCAAGGCGGCCGAGCAGATCGCGAACTACGGCGCGCTCGCGGTGATGGCCGCGAAAGAAACCGTGAACCGCGCCTACGAGACGACGATGTCCGAAGGCGTCCGCTTCGAGCGCCGCCTGTTCCACGGCCTGTTCGGTACCGCCGACCAGCAGGAAGGCATGGCTGCGTTCCTGGAGAAGCGCGAGGCGAAGTTCACGGGGCGATAAGCAGGGCCGCTGAGGCCGATTCTCTATCTTTTGTTAGCCCATCGTGCGGAAAACCGGTTCCCACTTTTCCGCACGATGCACTAGCCGAACAGCGCCACCATCTGCCGCCCCGCCAGCACGGGGCGGCCACCTTCATCCCACATGCCCATGGTTTGCGAGGTGTAGCCGTTCGCACCCGTTTCGGCGGTGGAGCGGAGGAGGTGCCAGCCTTCGCCGCTCGCCTCCGTATCCAGAACTTCCATCTGCCAGGTCGCGGTGCTGATCGGCGCGAAATCATTGAACATCGGCATCACAGCGGGCGGCGGCGTGTCGGCGAGCGCGAGCAGGCGCACGGCGGGCGGGATGGCGGAAGGGTCGCGCAGGCGGAACCAGTAGGCGATATCGCCATTCCCGGTGCCGTCGGCGGAGCGGCCGCCAAAGGCCATGCGCGCATCGAACTGCTGCAGGAAGTTGAGCGGCGTGCGCTTGCGCCACAGGAGCTCGCACGCATCGGGCGGGGGCACATCCGGCATCGGGAAATGGTCGAGGTTGATGACCGATTCGCGGCTGCGGCCGAATGCGAAGATGCTCCGCGTCGCGAGCGCCTCGCCCTGACGAAGATCGGCTTCCATATACGTCATCGACTTGCCCTGCCGGAGCACGCGGCTGCGCGCCGTCACCTCACCCCCCGCAGGGCCGATGAAGGCGACCTGTGCAGACCGGAGCGGGGGCAGGTCCGCGTGCGCGGAGAGCGTTCCGGCAAGGCACAGCGCCGCGGAGAGTCCACCATAGGTGGTGCGGCCCTGCATCCATTCCTCGGTGATCGTGTAGATCGTGCCGTCGCCTTCGGTGCGCGCGGCGGCGAGCATGGCGCCCAGGCTTGTTCCCACGGTTTCATCCTTCCTGGTGATGGCTTGATGAGCCTATCGGCGGGTCCGCCGCTGTATATCCCGAAACTTGTGAGGAAGGCGGCGGCAAAGCGTGCTTGACGAGGGCGGCGGCGCCTAGTAGGAGGCCCGCTTTCCCGGGCGCGGGTCTCACTCGCGTCCAACCGGCCTGTGCGCCGGTTCGGATCAGGATCATTCTGAGGACTCGATGGCGAATACACCGCAAGCGCGCAAGCGCATCCGTCGCAACACCCGCCGTCAGGCGATCAACAAGTCGCGCGTCAGCCGCATCCGCACCTTCGTGAAGGGTGTCGAGGCTGCGCTCGCGACGGGCAAGAAGGACGAAGCTGCCGCTGCGCTCCAGGCTGCCCAGCCGGAGATGATGCGGGGCGTCACCAAGGGCGTTCTTCACAAGAACACCGTTGCGCGGACCATTTCGCGACTCAGCAAGCGCGTGAAGGCGCTCGCCTGAAAATCCTTTGAATTCAAGGATTAAACGCCGCCGGATTCCGGCGGCGTTTTAGTTTGGGACACATTCCCGATTCGTTCCAGATGCGTCACGGACCATGCCTTTCAAAGGGCCTGAAGCGGCGAATCGGCGGTCGTCCTTGTCAAATCTTTTATTTCATTTTCGTTGCACGCGGAGACCCTTGAAAGCCCGTCCGCGGCCTGCCTAATGTGCCTCCGGCCTCGCGCCAAAGGGGAGTTCGCTCCTTCCCCAAAGTGACGCAAGAGTAAGCCGCGTTCCCACCGGATGCACGGTGGGGCGATGCTGTTTTCGTACGTTTTGCGTTCGGCGAGTCGCCGCGCGTGCCTTTGTCTGAGGATGCTGGGTTTTGGGGGATATGACGGGCAAGCAGGCGGGTGAACGAGTCGTATCGGCGATTGCTGGTCGCGGTTCGGCGCAGGGCGTCTCCATGTTCCTGTCCGGCACCGATTCGGCCGAATCGATCTGGCAGACGATTCGCTCGCATCTGCGCGCCGAGTACGGCACCCGCACCTACGACAGCTGGCTGAAACCGCTCGCGCTGGTCAGCGTCGATGCCGATACGGTGACGCTGGGTTCTCCGACGCACTTCACAGCGGACTGGATTCGCAATCACTTCGCCGAGCGGCTGCGGCTGCTTTGGGCAGCGCAGTCCGCGGCCATCCAGCATGTCCGCATCGTCGTGGAAAACGGTCTCAAGACCGCAGCCATCCCCGAGCCGGAACAGCCTGAGGCCATACCCGCGACGGTGCGCGAGGCGCCGGCATTCGGCGTTGCGCTGGAACCGCGCTACACGTTCGACAGCTTCGTCGTCGGCAAGGCCAATGAACTCGCCTACAACGCCGCGCGCACGGTCGCCGAGGGCGGGCCGATCGATTTCAACCCGCTGTTCCTCCACGGCACGACGGGTCTCGGCAAGACGCACCTGATGCATGCCATTGGGTGGCAGATTCGCAGTGCGATGCCCGGCGCCAAGGTCGTCTACATGTCGGCCGAAAAGTTCATGGTCGAGTTCGTCTCGGCGATGCGCGACAAGGATACGCTGTCGTTCAAGCAGAAGCTGCGCACCGCCGACCTGCTGATGATCGACGATGTGCAGTTCATCGCGGGCAAGGATTCGACGCAGGAAGAATTCTTCCACACGATGAACGAGATCATCTCGGCAGGGAAACGGCTGGTCATCACCGCCGACCGTTCGCCGCAGAACCTCGAAGGTATCGAGAACCGCATTCTCTCGCGCCTCGCGTGGGGCCTTGTCGCCGACATCAACCCGGCCGACTACGAGCTTCGTCTCAGCATCCTTCTCGAAAAGATGAAGCGCATGCCGGGCGCGACCGTGGGCGAGGACGTGATCGACTTCCTCGCGCGCAAGATCACTTCGAACGTCCGCGAACTCGAAGGCGCCCTGAACCGCATCGTCGCCTACTCGACGCTGGTCGGGAAACCGATCGACCTCGATTTCGCGCGGCAGGTGCTGGCGGACGTCCTGAAGGCGCACGACCGCAAGGTCACGATCGACGAGATTCAGCGCAAGGTTGCCGATTATTACGCGATCAAGCTCAGCGATCTCCTCTCGGCGCGTCGCGCGCGTGAAGTCGCCCGGCCCCGTCAGGTGGCGATGTTCCTCGCCAAGCGTCTGACGCCGCGCTCACTGCCGGATATCGGCCGCCGTTTCGGCGGGCGCGATCACACCACGGTGATGCATGCCGTGAAGCGCATCGAGGAACTGCGCGCCGACGACAGCGAACTCGACGCCGACATCACGCGGCTGACGCGCATCATCGACGCCTGAGGCGTCGGCCTCAATCCTTCAGGTAGAACTCCACCGTCGTCACCACGCGCACCTTCTGTTCGGGTGAAGCGTCTGCCGGGCCGCCCGAATCGCCGTCGCGTGACTGGATCGAGAAATAACCCTGGCTCGCGGAGCGGATGCCGCCGACGCTCGCGCCCGAATCCTTGGCGAATTGTTCGGCGCCCTTGCGCGCGTCCTTGGTGGCTTCCGCGATCATCGCCGGCTTCACATCGTTGAGCTTCGTGAAGCTGTAGGCGATCGAAGGCCCGCCGTCCTCGAGCGCGACGCCGCGCGCGAGGAGCGCGGCCTGGCCCGCGTGCGCGGCCTTGGCTTCGGCGATCTTCGTGGTGCGCAGGCGGAACTGCTGGCGTACCTGGATCTGATCGACGCCGTTGTTGTTCCACTGGCTGACGCTGATGCCGGCGGGTTGGATGTCGTTGCCGCTGAAACCGTGCTCGCCGAGATAGGCGCGGATCGTTTCGGCATCGCGCGCGGCATCCGCCTGCACGGCCTCGAAATTGCTGCCGGTGGACAGCGTGCGGATCGTCCACGTCGCGAGGTCGGCGGTCACGTCACGCTCGGCGAGCCCGCGCATCATGACGGCGCGGTCGGCGAGCTTCGCGCGCTTAAGGCCGTCGCCCAGCAGATAGCCGCCGAGGATGACGCCGATCGCGAGAACGACGGCGGCTATGATGAGTGATGAGTTGCGGTTGGTCGTGTCAGCGGCCATGGTATGCCCCATAAAGCGGTTTCGGCGCATTCTATCGCACCCTGCCGCTGCACAACAGCTGAACGAAGAAAGGGCTCCATGCCGCGCGCCGATTTCCGGTTCTCGTTCCCGAAGCGCGTCCGCTATGCGGAATGCGATCCGCAGGGCATCGTCTTCAACTCCCGTTATCTCGAATATCTCGATATCGGCATCACCGAATACTGGCGCGCCACAGGCATCTACGCCTTGTCGGCCACCGGCATGGGGCCGGACTTCCACGTCGCCCGCAACCTTGTCGAATACAAGAAGCCGGTGCTACTCGATGAGATGATCGATATCTGCCTGCGCTGCCGCCGGATCGGGACCAGTTCCATCATCGTGGATTTCGAGATTCATGGCGCGGGGGCCGATGATTTGCGGGCTGTCGGCGAGCAGGTGGCGGTGAACGTCGCGGAGTCGCGCGGTGCACCCGCGCCGGTTGCGGACTGGGTGGTCCGCTGTTTCGAAGACTATGAAGGGCGCCCATTGAGGGCGGAAAAGGCAGCCGCATGAAATATCTCCACACCATGGTGCGTGTCAGCGACCTTGAAGCGAGCCTTGCGTTCTACAAGCTGCTCGGGCTGCGCGAGCTTCGACGCTACGATCATGAAGCCGGGCGCTTCACGCTCATCTTCCTCGCCGCGCCGGGGGACGAGAGCGCGCAGGTCGAACTCACCTTCAACTGGGACCCGGAGGTCTATACGGGCGGCCGCAACTTCGGGCACCTCGCCTATGAGGTGGATGATATCTATGCGGACTGCCAGCGGCTGATGGACGGCGGCGTCACCATCAACCGCCCGCCCCGCGACGGACGCATGGCGTTCGTGCGGTCGCCGGACGGCATTTCGGTCGAGCTTCTGCAGAAAGGCGACGCGAAGGCGCCGGCCGAGCCGTGGGCCTCCATGTCGAACACGGGCGTCTGGTAGGCGCCATGCTCGAGATCGTCCGCATCCCGGTCCTTTCCGACAACTACATCTGGCTCGCGCACGATGCCGCGAGCGGCGAGACCGCCGTGATCGATCCAGCCGTTGCCGAGCCGGTGCTCGCGGAAGCGAAGGCGCGAGGCTGGCGGATCACGCAGATCCTGAACACGCACTGGCACCCGGATCACGTGGGCGGCAACGCGGAGATCAAGGCCGCAACAGGCTGCACGGTCACCGGCCCGGTGGAGGAGGCCGCGAAGATCACCGGCATCGACCGCGCCGTCAGCGAAGGCGACACGGTGCGCATCGGCAGCGCCGAAGGCCGCGTCATCGACGTGCCCGGCCACACGGCGGGACATATCGCGTACAGCTTCGAAGGCGCGCTGTTCTGCGGCGACACGCTGTTCGCGATGGGTTGCGGGCGGCTGTTCGAGGGCACGGCTGCGCAGATGTTCGACAGCCTCGGCAAGCTGATGGCGCTGCCCGATGAGACGGGTGTGTACTGCGCGCACGAGTATACCGAATCGAATGGGCGTTACGCGCTCACCGCCGAGCCGGAGAACACGGCGATTGCCGCGCGTCAGGCGGAGGTTCTCGCGATGCGCGCACGCGGGGAGCCGACCGTGCCCTCCACCATCGGTCTCGAACGCGCGACGAATCCGTTCACGCGCGCCCAGGATGTTGCCGAACTCGCGGCGCGGCGCACGGCGAAGGACAATTTCCGATAGAGGACGTGGGTATCATGAAGCGACTGGCTGGATTTGCGATGGGTGCCGTCATGCTGTCCTCTGCCGGTTTTGCGGCTGAGCCTGTGCTGAAGGATCAGGGAGACCGCGCTTCCGGTGCGCCGCATGCCACGCGCTCCGCCGTGCTTGGCGTGAACGGCATGGCGGCGACCAGCCAGCCGCTCGCAACGCAGGTTGCGCTCGATGTGCTGAAGCAGGGCGGCAGCGCCGTTGACGCGGCGATCGCGGCGAATGCGGCGCTTGGCCTGATGGAGCCGACCGGAAACGGCATCGGCGGCGATCTGTTCGCGATCATCTGGGATCCGAAAACAAACACGCTCCACGGCCTCAACGCTTCGGGCCGCGCGCCTTCAGGGCAAAGCCTCGGCCAAATGAAAGCGCGCATCGCGAAGCTGCCGCGTGCGGTGGGCGACCGGGACGGCACAGTGCCGGATTGGGGTGCGCTCTCGGTAACGGTTCCAGGCGCGGTTGACGGCTGGTTCGAAATGCACGGCAAGTTCGGTAAGCTGCCGATGCAGCGCGTGCTCGCGCCCGCCATCCGCTACGCGCAGCAGGGTTTCCCGGTCACAGAGTTTATCGCCGACGGCTGGGCGCGCGGCACCGCGAACTTCGAGAAACTGGCGAAGGCAGGCGCGATCGAAGAGATCGAGAACATGCGCCGGGTCTACATGCCCGGCGGCGCGGCGCCGAAGGAAGGCGAGGTGTTCAAGAACCCCGATCTCGCGCTGACGCTGATCGAGATCGCCGAAGGCGGTCGCGACGCCTTCTACAAGGGCAGCCTTGCGCAGGCGATGGACCAGTATTTCCGCCGCATCGGCGCGCCGCACCGGCTCGCGGATTTCGCCGCGCATAAATCCGAATGGGTCGATCCCGTTTCGGTCAATTATCGCGGCTACGACGTATGGGAACTGCCGCCCAGCGGGCAGGGAATCGCTGCTTTGCAGATGCTCAACATCCTGGAAGGTTACGACCTGAAGGCGATGGGGCGTGCATCGCCGGATTTCTGGCACGTGTTCGTCGAGGCGAAAAAGCGTGTCTTCGCCGACCGCGCGCGGTTCTATGCGGATCCCGCTTTCGTGAAAATCCCGCTCGCGCAGCTCCTTTCCAAGGACCGCGCCGCAAAGCAGCGCGCAACGATCGACATGGGCCGCGCGGCGAAGACCGACATGCCCGGCCTTTCCATCGAAGGCGCGGGCAAAGACACGATCTACATGACCGTCGCCGACAAGGACGGGATGATGGTGAGCCTCATCCAGTCCAACTATCGCGGCATGGGTTCGGGGCTGGTGCCGGACGACGGGCATGGCCGCACACTCGGCTTCATGTTCCAGGACCGCGGCGCGCAGTTCAATCTCGATGCGAAGCACGCCAACGCCTACGCGCCCGGCAAGCGGCCTTTCCACACCATCATCCCGGCGTTCCTCACGAAAGGCGGCAAGCCGCTGATGAGCTTCGGCCTGATGGGCGGGGCGATGCAGCCGCAGGGTCACGCGCAGATCGTTGTGAACATGATCGATTTCGGCATGGGCGTGCAGGCAGCGGGGGACGCGGCGCGCTTCCACCACGACGGCTCCACCGATCCCGAAGGCGGCGCGCCGATGACGGACGGCGGCGTGCTGGAAATCGAATCGGGTGTGCCGCAAGCGATTGCGGAGGCGCTGCGCGCGCGAGGCCATACCGTGCGTTACACGACCGGGCCCTTTGGCGGCTATCAGGCGATCTGGCGCGATCCGGACACGCACGTCTACTGGGGCGCTTCTGAAATGCGGAAGGATGGGCAGGCGGCGGGCTACTAAATCCCTTGTCGCTCTGCTAGTTTCGGCCTGCGGGGATCAATGGAGATTGAACACATGCGTAGCCTGTTTCTGCTCACAGCGGTCGCTCTTGCGGGATGTGCCGCCAACGATGGCCCGGCCCGCCAGGAGGCGCTTGCCGCCGTTCCCGGCAAGGCTGTCGGCGAACCCGTGACCTGCATCCAATTGCGCGATGTCGATCGCGTGGAAGCCGTGAACGACTATGTCGCCTTCTTCCACATGCGCGGCAGCCGTATGTACCGCATGGATTTCCCGCAAAGCTGCCGCGGCCTCAAGAACGATGCCTTCCGGCACAGCACATCGATCGCGCAATACTGCCGCGGCGACATCATCACGACGTTCGACACGACGACGAAGATGACGACGGGAAGCTGCGGCCTGTCGTCGTTCACGCCGTGGGAGCTGCCGCCCAAGGGCGAATAAGACTATTCGGGGTTTCTGAGCAGCGCGGCGTCGGCGGCCTTGCCGGTGGGCGTATCGCGTCCGGCCCTGACAGCGGCGTTCCACAGTGCGCGCGCCTTCGCATAGTCGCCGTCCATGGCGGCCATGTTTCCGGCTTCGAGCTGCACGTCGGGGTCGCCGGGCGCAAGCCTCAGCGCGTTCGCAAGTGCGGGGCGGGCAGCCTCCAGCCGCTCCTCACGCCGTGCGAGCACACCGAGCAACAGCCAGCCCGCTGCGTCATCGGGAGCGAGCGTGACCGCCTCTTCAAGATCGGTGCGGGCCCCGGTGCTGTTGCCCTGTGCCTCACGGGCGCGGGCGCGGTCGATCAGCAGCTCCCCCTTCGCCTTGCCGCCCTGCCGCGCCGCAAGGACGAGCGCGTTGCTGAGTACAACCTCGGCGCGCGCATATTCCTCGGCGAGCAGCAGCGCGTTGCCTGCCTGCCCGTACAGCTCAGCGGCGGCGGGGTTGCCCTGCGCTTCCGCCACGCGTGCCGCATCCTCGAACGCCCGCGCCGCGTCTGCCGGCCGGTTCGCGCCCATGTAGGCGAGGCCGAGGCAGTGGCGCGCCGGAACGCCGCCGGTGCCGTTCTTCCACTGCGTCGCCGCGTCGATGGCGCCGGGCACGCCTTCGTTCGCCGCGCGCACGCAGTCCGCATAAAGCGCCTGTTCGCTTGGCGTCGTGGCGGCATGGGGCGAGGCAGGCAGCGGCGCGACGACCTGCATCAGTATCAGGGCGGCAAGCATCGACATCTACAGATCCTCGATCACGCGCAGCAGCAGGGCAATATCCTGCGGCCGCGACAGGCGGTGGTCGCCGTCCTTCACCAGCAGCGTCTGTACGTCCGCTGAACCAAGCGCTTCGGCGAGCCGGAGCGAGACGGACCACGGCACGTCCGGGTCGGCCTGTCCGTGCAGCAGGCGGACGGGGCAGGTGAGGGGGATCGGCGCGTCGAGCAGCCGGTTCGCTTCTCCCGAACACCAGAATGCGGCGGTGGTGACGTACGGTTCGTCCGAATAGGCAGACGGTTCCACGAGGTCCTCGCCGCGCGCGAAGGCGGCTTTTTGGTCATCGGTGAAGCCCCAGTCGGTGAAATCCGGCGCGGCTGCGATGCCGACGAGGCCGGAAACGCGCGCGGGGATTGCAAGCGCGACGAGCAGCATCAGCCAGCCGCCCATCGACGATCCGATCAGCACCAGCGGGCCTTCCGGCGCCGCCGCCGCGATCACATCGAGAACGTCGTCCCGCCAGCCTGTCAGCGTGCCGTCCCTGAACGCGCCGCCGCTCGCACCGCAGCCCGAATAGTCGAGGCGCAGACACCCGCGACCGTTTTCGGCGCACCACGCATCCACCGCGAGCGCTTTTCCGCCCTCCATGTCGGACATGTAGCCGGGCAGGAATACGAATGTCGGGCCGTTTCCCGCGCGGTGTGCGTAGGCGAGCGGAATGCCGCCGCGCGACGTGATCGTGGGCATGGAACTCCTGTCGTCAGTCTTGCCGGTCGGGGTCGTTATGGCAGATATCGACGAGCGCGTCCCATTCGTCGCGGGAGAGGGCGGGGGTGTAGGCGGTGTCTTTCGCGGCACCTTTGCGGAACGCAGCAGCGCGGCCCTTCGAAATCGGGTGCGACGAGAGGTAGACGAGCACGTCCGCGCCGCCGATCGTGTTCTCATCCTTTGCCAGACGCTCGAAAAAGCCTGCGGTCGGCGCGGGCGAAATGCGCGCGCGGTTCATCATCGCGATCGATTCGGCGTCGGCGGCGCCTTCCGCATCGCGGCTGTAGCTGAGCGAGAGCAGGCTGTGGACATTGCCTGCGACATCCCCGCCGAGCGTCGTGAGCACGAGACCGAGCCCAAGCTCGCGCACCATGGCCTCGGCAACGTCGCGGTGCTCGATATGCGCGATCTCGTGCGCGAGTACGCCTGAAAACTCCTCGGGGCTCTTCGCCTCTTTCAGCAGCTCGTTGAAGATCACGATATTGCCGCCGGGAAGCGCGGCGGCGTTCACGATGGGCAGGTTCACGACGCGAACGTTGAGGTCTTTCACCTCCGGTGCGAGTCGCCGAGTGAGCGTATCGAGCGCCGCCTGACCGCCCGGTCCGGCACAGAACTTGCCGCCGAAATCGCCGACCATCGCATCGCCGTAGCTCTTCATCACGCGGTCGGGCACGAGCGGCGCGAGCCAATGCGGCAGCTGGTAGACCGCGAACAGCACCGCCGCCGATACGGCAAGGCCGATGGCGCTCGCCCGCCAAAGGCCGACGCGGTCGATCCAGCCGCCGTAGCGCGCGGCATGGGGGAGCAGCGCCGCAAGCGTGTCGGCAACGGGTTCGGGCACGCCGAGCCGCCAGCCGAGCACGTCCTTGCGTCCGTAGATACGCTCGTCGGGGCGACTTTCGATGAACACGAGATCGTCAGGGGCGACGCGCGCGGTGCCGTTTTCCCCCGCGATCTCCAGCGCGCCATCACGGGCAGCGAGCGTCACGCTCCGCCGCAGCGCGGATTCACCATCGTACAGCCAGGCGTTCGTCATCAAGCGTCAGATTGCGCCGATGTCGAACGCGTCCGCAAGGCCTTCGGCATCGCTTCTGATGCGCGTGGTCGACTGCGTCAGTGCCGCCAGATCGACCTCGCCATGCACTTCGAGATGCCGCACGTAGAACGACCAGTGCCGGTAGCCGAGGTACATGACGCCGAAGCCGAGTGTGAAGACGACAAGCGCGATGTTGCCGAGGATCAGCTTCACCCAGTCCATCGTGCGGGCATTGAATGCGAAGCTGAGAGTCCCGAGTGTCATCTCGCCAACCACCTTGCGCATGAACACGGCGTAATACGCGAGGCTGACAAGCGAGAAGATGACGTAAAAGCCGATCATCGAGAGGAAAAACGTTCCCATCATGCCGGCCATCGCCCGCGGGTCTGGATTGGTGCCCACAGCGAAGACAGTGCCCAGGCCAAGCACGAAAACGAGGATCGCCCACAGCACCGGCGTGGCATAGATCAGCAGATAGCGCCCCATCAGCCCCTGCACGGCCGGCCCGTCGCCGGTTTCAAACGCATAGGGGCCGAAACTCATCTTGCCCCAGCGTTCGCGCCACAGGTTTACCATGGCCCATGGAACCAGCAGGCCCAGCGTCACAAACCCAATGATGTATTTCAGCATGGCCGAACCGGCATAGTTCCAGCCGCCGTCATCGCTGCCGCCGCGGATGCCGTGCCAGTAGGTGCGGCTTAGCCGGTAGCGCAGCGCACGGAACAGGGCGAGGCCTGCCAGATAGAAGATCGCCAGATAGAGGCCGAGGGCGAGGATGGATGCGAGTGCGCCCTGACCGCGCAGGACCAGTGCCTGCAGGCCAAACTGGAAGAACAGCAGGATCGGCACGAAGATCGCCATCACGATCAGGAAGCCGATAAACATCTCTTTGCCGGTGCCCGCCCATTCGAGCCGTTCGTCAATGAACTGGGTCCGGCTCCACAAATATTTGCGTTCGCGCGTCTTTGCCCAGAATCGGTAGATTCCGAGCGTCACGATGATGAGCAGCAGGTTGGTGAGTGCAATCGGCAGGAATTCCTGCCAACGGCCGTGGAAAGTAACGCCGTCGGCAAATTCGCCGGTTTTCATATCAACCGGAGTCGTCTCGTCCATGAATACAATCCCCCGTATTCGGAAATACTTGATATGCTGCGCTTATTATCCGTGTGTGACAAGTGGCGTATGGATCTGCCGCGCTGCAAAGCGCCTGTTGCCAGCGCTGGCATGGAAAAGGCATAAGCCCCGCGTCATTCAACCATAAAAAGTCCGAAAAAGCCCATGTCCGAGATGATCCGCCTTACCCTGCCCGACGGTTCCGTGCGCGAGATGCCGCGCGGTACGACGGGCGGCGACGTGGCGCGCGCGATCGGCCCGGGGCTGGCGAAGGCGGCGCTTGCGGCAAAGGTGGACGGCGAGGTCATCGACCTGGAACGCCCCATCGAGCGCGACGCCGCGCTTGCGCTGGTGACGGTGAAGGACGAGGCGGACGCGCTCGAACTCGTGCGCCACGATTTCGCACACATCCTCGCCGAGGCGGTGCAGAACCTGTTCCCGGGCACGCAGATCACCTTTGGTCCGGCGACCGAGGATGGCTTCTACTACGATCTCGCCCCTGTGCGTCCCTTCACCGAGGAAGACCTGCCGACGATCGAGGAGGAGATGCGCCGCATCATCCGCGCCGACCAGCCGCTGCGCCGCGAGGTTTGGGACCGCGACGCGCTGATCGCGCGCTGGAATGAAATGGGCGAGACGTTCAAGGCGCAGTGGGCGGCAGAGCTGCCCGCGGGCGACGAGATCAGCGTCTACTGGTCGGGCGACAAGTGGTTCGACATGTGCCGGGGGCCGCATCTCGCCTCCACCGGCAAGCTCGATCCGCAGGCATTCAAGCTCACCCGCGTGTCGGGCGCCTATTGGCGCGGCGACCAGAAGAACGCGATGCTCTCGCGCGTTTACGGCACGGCGTGGCTGAACAAGAAGCAGCTCGACGCGCACCTCCACATGCTGGAGGAAGCGGCGAAGCGCGATCATCGCAAGCTGGGGCAGGAGATGGACCTGTTCCACCTGCAGCAGGAAGCGCACGGCAGCGTCTTCTGGCACCCCAAGGGCTATCTCATCTGGCGGGCGCTCGAAGCCTATATGCGCCGCGCGATCGACGGCGCGGGCTACCGCGAGGTGAAGACGCCGCAGGTGATGGACGCGCGCCAATGGGAGCAGTCCGGCCACTGGGGCAAGTACCGCGAGAACATGTTCGTGATCCCGGACGAAGTGCCGAACGTCGAGGACGAAGGCCCGATCGTCTCTGAGGATGCGGACTGGATGGCGCTAAAGCCGATGAACTGCCCGGCGCACGTCCTCATCTTCCGTCAGGGCATCAAGTCGTACCGCGACCTTCCCTTGCGCCTGTATGAGAACGGCTGCTGCCACAGGAACGAACCGCACGGTGCGCTGCACGGCCTGATGCGCGTGCGCCAGTTCACGCAGGACGACGCGCACATCTTCTGCCGCGAGGACCAGATCGTGGAGGAGGTGCGTGCCTTCTGCGCGCTCGCCGACCGCATCTACAAGGATTTCGGTTTCACCTACGCGATCAAGCTGGCGCTGCGCCCCGAGAAGCGCTTCGGCAGCGACGAAGTGTGGGACAAGGCCGAGGCCGAACTGCGCGCGGCTGTTGCCGCTGCAGGGCTCGACACGCCCGAATACGGATGGGAGGAGTTGCCGGGCGAGGGCGCCTTTTATGCGCCGAAACTCGAATGGCACCTCACCGACGCGATCGGCCGCACATGGCAGGTGGGCACGATCCAGTCGGACCGCGTGCTGCCGGACCGGCTCGATGCGAGCTATGTGGGCGAGGATGGCGAGCGTCACCGCCCGGTGATGCTGCACCGCGCGATCTTCGGTTCGTACGAACGCTTCATCGGCATCCTCATCGAGCACTTCGCCGGCAAGCTGCCGATGTGGCTCGCGCCCGTGCAGGCGGTCGTCGCGACCATCGTGTCTGATGCGGACGGCTATGCGAGCGAGGTGGTCGAAAAGCTCCGCGCCGCGGGCCTGCGCGCCGAGGCGGACGTGCGCAACGAGAAGATCAACTACAAGGTGCGCGAGCACAGCCTCGCCAAGGTCCCGCACCTCCTCGTCGTCGGCAAGCGCGAGGCGGAGGAGGGCACGGTCGCCGTCCGCACGCTTGGTGAGGAGCGCCAGAAGGTGATGCCGCTCGAAGAGGCGATCGCGTGGCTGCAGGGCGAGGCGACGGCGCCCGACATGCGTTAGCCGCCGCGCGGCGACCGCGTAATGATGCACAGTGCTGTGGGTGCCTGCGGTGCCAGCAGGATGCGGCGTTCGCGCATCCACGCGACAAGCGAAGGATCAGATTTCGTCAGCGATGTGCCGTTCAGCACCGCCGCAACGGTTTCGGATGATCCCATGTTTTGCGCCTGAACGGTACATCCCTGCGGTGCCAGAACGAGAACGGACGGACTGTCCGGAGATGCGTATGGGAGCGTTTGCGCGGCAGTGTTAAGCGCCAGCATTCGAAGCGTGCTGAGGCCGCCTGCGAGCGGTTGCGGGGCGCCCGCAATCATCCGCGTTGCTGCGCGATCAAGCGCGAGCAGGTCGAGCGCGGCGTATTGGACGGAGGCTGCGCGCGCCAGGAAAAGCAGAAAAAGCGGAGCGAGGAGTGCCCCGGCGGTAAGGACCGGGCGGTGCGCGCACAGTGCCGCGATGTTGATCCCTGCGGCCACGCACAAAAGTGTGATGCCGGGCAGGAACATGCGTGGCGTCGGGTCGATCCCAAGACCGTAGACGAGAATGGCGAAATGACCGAACGCACCTGCGAAAAGCAGCGGCGTCCAGCGTGGGACCGGAGCCCGAACGAGGCGGACCAATAGCTGACTGCCGATCGAAACGACCAGCGTGAGCGCGATGGCGGGTGAAAAGAAGAGACTGACGAGACCGTTGACGGTCCAGTGGATGTCCGGCCCGAACCGAACCGGCCATGCCCCGATCAGTGCGGGATTGAAGAAGGGGAAGGCACCGCGATGCTCTGCGGCGAGCGCTGCCGACGGGATTGCGGTATGGTTGAGCTCAAGCGCCCATCGCAGCAGCGGATCGCCGTGAAAGGCGCCATGGAAAGCGGCCTCGGCGAGAATGGGAATCGCCGCCGCCAGTCCCCATTCGAGAAAATTGCGCCAGGGCCGGTGGCGCCATGTCGCGAAAGCCCACCCCACGATAATAAGGGCAACAGGTGCGATCGCCGTCGCGCGTGCGCCGAACGCGAGGCCCGCGCATAGCCCGCTTGCAACCAGGAGCAGTCCGCGCTCCCCTCGCGCACGCAATAGCAGCCCGGCGCTGAGCACGCTCCAGCCAAGCTCTATCATGTCGGCGTTCGGCCGCACTGCTCGGTCCACAAAGACAGGCGTGAGAACAAGCATCAAGCAGGCGATAAGGGCGGCAGGCAGGTCGGTAATACGCCCCACGGACAGGAAGAGGGTGATCAGCACCACAGATGTCGCCAGAAGCGACGGCAGCCCAACAGTCAGATGGCTCTCTCCGAAAAGCGCCGATGTCGCGGCCAGCGGGCCGACGAGCGCATAGCGCGCTGCCCAGTGGGTTTCGGGAAGGCACAGAACATTGTCCCGAAGGCAGCGGGCAGCGTCTAGATACTGCCAATCGTCGCCGCCGCCGCCCCGGAATCCGTGCCAGTTCAGCGCAAGCATTGCCGCCATAACGCTCGCAACGAGGAAGGCAGCCGCAATCGTGGGCCACGGTACGGCGAAAGCCGGATCGGACGATGTCTGAGAGCGTATGCTCGACTGCATGGCTGTTCCTTGCCATGGCGGCATTCTCTTTTTCCTTAAAGCGGGCCGAAATTTTTCCGCACGCCTGTTGCAACGGCGCTCTTTTCGAAAGCGCGGTGAGCGACTACATAGGCGCCTTCGATTTTCGCCAATTGTTATGGAGAGACTGCTATTCGACCGCCTCTGACTCGGCGCCCTCCGGTGCCGCAAAACTTTTCGGGCCCTCGCTACAACGAGTTCATCCAGTCCCCGAAAGTCCGTGTCATCGATCACGAAGGTGAAAACCTCGGTGTGATGCTCACAGCAGAAGCGATTGAAGCGGCAGCCGAGGTGGGCCTTGATCTCGTCGAGGTCTCGCCGAATGCGGACCCGCCCGTCGCCAAATTCCTCGACGTCGGCAAGTACAAGTACGAGGCGCAGAAAAAGGCGAACGCCGCTCGCAAGAACCAGAAGACGCAGGAGATCAAGGAGATCAAGATGCGTCCGAACATCGACGACCACGATTACGACACCAAGATGAAAGCCGTTCAGCGCTTCATCGAGGAAGGCGACAAGGTCAAGATGACGCTGCGTTTCCGCGGCCGCGAGATGTCGCACCTTCAGCTCGGCATGAAGCTCCTGGAGCGTGTGCAGCTGGATACGGCGGAGTACGCCAAGGTCGAGCAGCATCCGAAGCTCGAAGGGCGCCAGATGCTGATGGTGATCGCGCCGAAGCTGTAGGCGGGTGGTGCCCCTCCCATTCGAGGAGGGGCTTTCCCTTTAGGCGATCAGGCCGCTGCCTGCGCCTGTTCCCAGGTCGGATAATCGGTGTAGCCCTCGGTGCCGTTCGCGTACCAGAGCTTGTAATCTTCGGTTGCGAGCGGGTGGCCGTCCTTGATGCGGAGCGGAAGGTCGGGGTTCGCTATGAACGGCCGGCCGAAGGCGATGGCATCGGCCTTGCCGCTTTCCACGAACTCCGCCGCCATCTCGGGGGTGATGTCGTTGTTGAGCACCAGCGGGCCGTCGTAAAGGCGGCGGAAGGACGGCGACACCAGCGGCACGTCGGTCTTGCCGAACGTCCCGCCCGGGCGCTGCTCGCGCAGTTCCACGAATGCAAGGCCGCGGCCCGCCAGCTGCCGCGCGACGACGTCGAACAGCGTGGCCGGGTTGCTGTCGTCGGTGCCCTGCGTCTCGCCGTTCGGTGAAAAGCGGATCGCGGTGCGGTCCGCGCCGATTTCCGCGATCACGGCGTCCAGCACCTCGTTCAGGAAGCGCGTGCGGTTCTCCGGGCTGCCGCCATATTCGTCATCGCGGGTGTTGGAATTGTCGCGCAGGAACTGGTCGATCAGATATCCGTTCGCCGCGTGGAGCTGGATGCCGTCGAACCCTGCGCGGATCGCGTTGCGGGCAGCGGCGGCATAGTCGGAAACGATTGCCGCGATCTCGTCCTTCGTGAGGACGTGCGGAACGACATAGTCCTTCTTGCCTTCATAGGTGTGGGCGTAGTGCGGCGCCTGGATCGCGCTTGATGAAACCGATTCCATGCCGCTCACCGACGGGTGGACGAGGCGGCCCATGTGCCAGAGCTGGCTCACGATCTTGCTGCCTGCCGCATGCACGGCTGCCGTCACCGGCTTCCAGGCTTCGACCTGCGCGTCGGACCAGATACCCGGCGCGTTCGGCCAGCCGAGGCCCTGCCGCGAGATACCGGTCGCTTCGGAAATGATAAGGCCCGCGCCGGAACGCTGGGCGTAATAGTCCTTCACGAACGCCTGCGGAACGCCATCACGGTCGGCGCGTGCGCGGGTCAGCGGCGCCATCAGGATACGGTTGTCGGCGCTGATGGCGCCGAGCTGAACGGGGTCGAAGAGTGTCGGCATCACAAAATTCCTGCTTGTGTCCCTCTGCCGCGTAACTTGGGAACGCGGTATGGCGGCGACAAACAAGATTAGGTATTGCCGCGGCAATGAAAACTCCCCGCTTCGCTTTCCCGCTGTTTCTGACAGGCAGCGCCATGCTCTCGGCGGGGCCGCTGCTCGTGCGCCTTGCCGATGTTGGGGCAACGCAGTCCGCATTCTGGCGCCTCGCCCTTGCCGTGCCGCTGCTCTATGGGCTTGCCCGCGTGGCAGACCGGCAAGCGCCGCTGCTGCCGCCACGACGCAGCGTGCCCTGGCTGATCCTTGCCGGCTTCTTCTTCGCGGCCGACCTCGTCGCCTGGCATCTCGGCATCGGCTACACGGTGCTTGCCAACGCCACGATCATCGCGAACAGTGCCGCGTTCCTGTTCCCGATCTGGGGCTATTTCGTCATGCGGCGCTGGCCGACACCGATCGCCGGACTGGCTCTGGTGATGGCGGCGATCGGCATCGCGCTGCTGATGGGCGAGTCGGCGAGCCTCTCGTCCGATCATCTTCTGGGCGATCTGCTCTGCTTCGTCGCTGCGATCTTCTACACCGCCTATCTCGTGGTCATCGACCGGGCGCGCGGCGGCCTTTCAGCAATAGCGACGCTTGCCCCCGTGACGCTCGTGGGCGCGCTGTTCATGCTGCCGCTGGCGCTTATGGCGCCGGGTGCGTTCTGGCCCCAGGATTGGGTGCCCGTTGTGCTGCTCGCGCTCGGTAGCCAGGTGATCGGGCAGGGGCTCATCGTTTATGCGCTGCCGCACCTGCCGCCGGTCGCCAGCGGTGTCGGCCTCCTCATCCAGCCCGTGTTCGCTGCGGCGTTCGGTTATGTCTGGTTCGCGGAAGTCTTGACGCCGGTCGCCGCGACGGGCGTCGCGATCCTGTTCGCGGCGATCATGCTCGTCCGGCGGCCGAGTGCAGCGCGTCCGCCCGTGGAAAAGCGCGTACCGCCGGTAGGCGGCGGTGCTACGCCGTCTGGAGAGCCGCCGTCCGCCTGAGGTCTTTTGCAGGAGGCGCGGCGAACGCCCCAAGGGTGCAGCCTCGACTTGCCGCGCAGCGGTTGAAACGGCCTTCGCGACCGACGACCAAACGCGCGCGGCGTTATCCCGCCATCGTTGAGGCGGCTGCGCGAATCTCGTCGTCGCTCATTGCCGTGATGTTCGACATGAACATCCACGTGTACCCCGACGGGTCGATGAAGGTGACACGGCGCTCGCCATAGAACTGGTCGGCCGGCTCCTCGGTCATGATGCCGCCGGCTTCCAGCGCGTGATTGGTAAAGGCATCGACGTCGTCGACATAGACGCAGAAGCTGACCGGCGAATGATCGAGCGCTTCGGAGCGCGGGCTGCGGATCGGGCTGCCGCCGGTGCCTTCGGGTGCGCACATGAAGAGCAGCTGCTCTTTGTAGCGGAACTCGGCGTGGATCGGCATATGGCCCGGCCCGTCAATCACCAGCCCCAGTTCAAAACCGAACACCTTCTCGTAGTAGCGGCGATTGTCCGCCCAGTCGGTGAGCACGAGATAGGGGGTAAGCCACGGCGCATCCTGCGGCTTGGGGTTGAAACGGGTCATCGCTGGCTCCGGCGTTTGATCTGACCCGCATCCTTGCACCGTGTTTATGACGGATACGCGACATGGAGCATCGTGCGGAAAAGTGGGAACCGGTTTTCCACGCAAAACGATGCGCCCACAAAGAGATAGGGCGGGCTTCATGATTGCTGAATCACGCAGCCCGCCCCAAAAAAAGAAGCGCCCGCCGGTTGTCCCGACGGGCGCCTCGTCACCCTCCCCGGTGATCAGGTAACGCGATCAGGTGCGGCTTATGCCGCGTCCTTCTTGAACTGATCGGCTTCGGTCGATTCGGCGAGCGCCGTGGTCGAGCTTTCGCCGCCCGCGAGCGTCGTCGCGACCATGTCGAAATAGCCGGTGCCGACCTCGCGCTGGTGGCGCGTCGCGGTGTAGCCGTTGGCTTCCGCGGCGAATTCGGCCTGCTGCAGCTCGGAATAGGCAGCCATGCCGCGATCCTTGTAGCCGCGTGCCAGTTCGTACATGCCGTAGTTCAGCTGGTGGAAGCCCGCCAGCGTCACGAACTGGTACTTGTAGCCCATGGCGCCCAACTCGCGCTGGTACTTGGCGATCGTGTCCTTATCGAGGTTCTTTTCCCAGTTGAAGCTGGGCGAGCAGTTGTACGCCAGCATCTTGTTCGGGAACGCCTTCTTGATCGCTTCAGCGAAGCGGCGGGCATCGTCGAGGTTCGGAACCGAGGTTTCCCACCACAGCAGGTCGGCGTGCTCGGCGAAGGCGAGGCCGCGCTTGATGCAATGGTCGACGCCGGTGCCGTCCTTCAGACGGAAGAAGCCTTCGGGCGTGCGCTCGCCGGTCAGGAACTCGCGGTCGCGCTCGTCGATGTCGCTGGTGATGAGCTTGGCGCTCTCTGCGTCCGTGCGGGCGCAGATGACGGTCGGCACGCCGCAGACGTCGGCGGCGAGGCGCGCGGCGTCGAGGTTGCGGATGTGCGCCTGTGTCGGGATCAGCACCTTGCCGCCGAGGTGGCCGCACTTCTTTTCGGAGGCGAGCTGGTCCTCGTAGTGAACGCCGGAGGCGCCCGCCGCGATGTACGCCTTCATGATCTCGAAGCAGTTGAGCGGGCCGCCGAAGCCGGCTTCGGCGTCAGCCACGATCGGCGCGAACCAGTCGCGCTTGGCGCCGCCTTCGGAATGCTCGATCTGGTCGGCGCGCATCAGTGCGTTGTTGATCTTGCGGGCCAGCTCGGGGCCGGCGTTCGCGGGATACAGCGACTGGTCGGGATACATCGCGCCCGCCGTGTTGGCGTCGGCAGCGACCTGCCAGCCCGAAAGGTAGATGGCCTTCAGACCCGCGCGCACCATCTGCATCGCCTGGTTGCCCGAAAGCGCGCCCAGCGAATTGATGTAGGGCTCGGTCTTCAGCAGCTCCCACAGCTTGTTCGCGCCGCGCTCGGCGAGCGTGTAGGCGATCGGGAACGAACCGCGCAGACGCTCCACATCGGCGGGCGTGTACGGACGCTTGATGCCGTCGAAGCGGCCGGCGGGGGCTGAGGGGATCAGCGATTCGAAGGTCGGCTGGGCGCTCATTTTGTATGACTCCGTGTTAACCATTCACAGTCTTTTTACATTGCAGTGCGGAAACCGGCCTTCGAAATGGGCTGTGCGAATCGCGCTGCGTTGCAAATCTGCTATTGATGCCTTCTCTCGTTTCTCGTACTCGCTTCAAGAGAATCGTGTAAAAAACGTGTGTAAGTGTCTGTAAATTTCGTGTCTTCGATGTAAAAAAGTAAAAGAGACGTACAAATGGCCAGCGTTGCAATCGACACTGCCGAACCGCGCGGAAAGCTCTTCGCAGGGCCCCGCGTGCGCCGCCTGCGCAGCCAGCTCGGTCTTACCCAGACCCGCATGGCCGAAGAGCTCGGCGTCTCGATTTCCTATCTGAACCTCATCGAACGCAACCAGCGCCCCCTGACCGCACCGTTTCTGCTCAAGCTGTCGCACCAGTATAATCTCGATCTCCGCCAGCTGACGGGCGCGGACGACGACCGCCTCGCGCTCGACGTCGCAGAAGCCCTGGCCGACCCGCTGCTCAAAGGCCTCGATGTCGGTCGCGCCGAAGTGCAGGAGTTCGTCGCCGCCTCACCCGGCATCGCACAGGCGATCGTGCGGCTCCGCAGCGCGCTCCGCGACGCCCGCAGCAGCGGTGCCGAGGCGCCGCAAGGCGACGGCCCGCTCGAACTCGTTCGCGCGTTCATTCAGGATCGCCGCAACCACTTCCCGGAACTTGAAGCCCGTGCCGAGGCGCTTGCCGACGAACTGCGCCTCGCTGCCCCGGATTTCTTTGCGGCGGTCAGTGATCGGCTCCGCGCACGCCATGGCCTTACCGTGCGCATCCTGCCCGCCGAGGTGATGCCGGAACTGCTCCGCCGCCTGGATCTCCACGGCCGCCAGCTGCAGCTTTCGGAGCTGCTCGATCCCGCCTCGCGCAGTTTTCAGGCGGCGTATCAGCTCGCGCTTTCCGAAGGCCGCGGCGAGATCGATGCAATCGTCGCGCGCGCCGGGATGCCCGATGCGGCGTCCGAGCGGCTGCTCGTGCAGAACCTCGCCAATTATTTCGCCGCTGCGCTAATGATGCCCTACGGCCGTTTTCATACGGCCTGCGAGGCGACGGGATACGATCTCGATCTTCTGCAGGCGCGGTTCAGTGCGGGGTTGGAGCAGGTCGCGCACCGGCTGACCACGCTGCAGCGCCCCGGCGCGCGAGGCATTCCTTTCTTCCTCGTTCGCGTCGACCGCGCCGGCAATATCTCGAAGCGCTTCTCGGCGGGCGGGTTTCCCTTCTCGCGCCATGGGGGCAACTGCCCGCTGTGGACGCTGCACAAGGCGTTCGAGCGACCGGGACAGATTCTGCGCCAGCTTGTGGAGATGGAGGACGGCACGAAATATGTGTCGATCGCGCGAACGGTGCGCGCCTATGCGCAGCCCTATGGCGGCGTGCGTCCGGAATATGCAATCGCGCTCGGGTGCGAAGCGCGCCATGCCCACGGCCTCGTTTACGCGCGCGGGCTTGATCTCGGCAGCGGCGACGCGACGCCGATCGGCCTCGGCTGCGAACTCTGCGAACGCCCGCACTGCCGCCAGCGCGCGCGGCCGCCCGCCAACAGCAGCCTCATCATCGATGAGAAACAGCGCGGCCCAAACCCGGTGCAGTTCGGCCATACGGGTAGTTCTTGAGGATAAAAGCTAGGCTGGAAGTGATCGTGCCCCTGCGTCTCGGTAAGGACGGCCAATCGAGTGATATTGCAAGCCTGCAGATCGCATGTCTTCCGGTGGGTAAACGTTTCTCAAGTCGATAAACAGGGGTGATTTAAGCTGAGCCTTTACCTTGGCCAAATCGAGCGCCCGCAACTCATTCCATTCGGTCAGCAGTACGGCGGCGTCGGCTCCCACAATTGCTTCATAGGGATCGTTCGCCCAGTTCACCTGCGAAAAATACTGGTCTGCGTGTCCCCGTCCTTGCGGGTCGAAAGCTGAGATTTGTGCTCCGGCTGCCTGCCAGGCGGGTATCATCATCAGCGAAGGAGCCTCTCTCATATCGTCTGTGTTGGGTTTGAACGTAACGCCAAGGACAGCGATCTTCTTGCCTGCAACGGAGCCGCCACAGAGTCGGATCACACGCTCAACCATCTCCCCTTTGCGAGTGTTATTCACTTCTGTCGCGGCGGTAACGATCTTAAGCGGGACCCCGTTCGAGCGAGCCGTTTGCAGAAGCGCAAGTGTATCTTTTGGGAAACAGGAGCCGCCGTAGCCGGGTCCAGGATGGAGAAATTTTGAACCAATTCTCTTATCTAGGCCTATACCTTTTGCAACATCCTGAACGTTCGCGCCGACGGCTTCGCATAGGTCTGATATCTCATTGATAAAACTTATTTTTATTGCAAGGAATGCATTTGCTGCATACTTGATAACTTCGGCTGTTTCACGGTCGGTAAAAACTAACGGTGTTTCTCTTAGCGAGAGCGGCCGGTAGATCGCCCGCAGCACGGATTCCGCTTTTGGGTCGTCTACACCGCAAATCACTCGATCGGGACGCATGAAATCCTCGATGGCTGATCCTTCCCGAAGAAATTCTGGGTTGGACGCCACGCTGA
This sequence comes from Sphingosinicella microcystinivorans, assembly GCF_003634215.1. Lineage (GTDB taxonomy): Bacteria > Pseudomonadota > Alphaproteobacteria > Sphingomonadales > Sphingomonadaceae > Sphingosinicella > Sphingosinicella microcystinivorans. The sequence goes on from NZ_RBWX01000007.1 coordinate 355,052, forward strand.
GCTGTTTATGGGGCGCGACTTCCCGGCATATGGCTTCAACTTCGCGCGCTGTACCCACAGGCACCGTCGATTTGTCGACAATTACGCAGTCGTCGGGGGCTGCAGCTGCAATTTCGCGCGCCGCAGCGTAGACGTGGGTGAGATCCGCGTGGCCGTCACCCCGTCGCGATGGTGTTCCCACGGCGATGAAAACGGCATTCGCGACCGCGACCGCGGATGCCGTATCCGTTGAAAAGCGTAACCTTCCGGCGCTTATGTTCCGTGTAACCAGTGTGTCTAGGCCGGGTTCGAAGATAGGGATGATGCCGGCCTGGAGATTTTCAATCACAGCGGCATTGCTGTCGATGCAGACGACGTTGTGACCGAATTCCGCAAAACAGGTACCGGACACCAAGCCTACATACCCGCTACCGATCATTACAATTTGCATGGCCTACTCCGTGGATTGCGCTGTGACACGGCCTTGCCGCAAGGGCCTAGGAAGAGCAAGCAACCCGCTGACCGATTCCTCCGGCATCGGGACGGCGCGTTCAGCTTTTCCTGGCATGGGGCGTTGCTTGCTTGTCGGGTTGCAGCTAATGGCGCTTCGATAAAGGGTTATGCCGGTGTATGGCGACAGTCTGCGGGCACGTCGTGCTGTCGGGTCTACTGACCACGGGGACGTTGGGACGCGAGATCGGGAGGTAGTTCTTGAATCAGTTTCATTCCGATAGCGGCGTGTCTGGAGAAACTGCGGTACCTGAATGCCGTGAAAAGACAATCCAGTATACTGTGCTTGCAGAACTTACGCTTTTGCAAGTTCTGAAGATGTCTCTGTCAAGATGGAAGATTATAGCTGCTATCTTTGTCGCGTGTATGACGACGTATTATACGTATATCAATTTCGCAACTTTCAAATATGTCGCTCAAATAAAACTTGTTCCGGCGCCCTCAAGTGAAAATTCTTTGCGATCAGGTATTGGTGGTCTTGCCGCCCTTGCTGGTCTGCGATTAAATGAAGGCCAAAACCTCCCGCCGTTCCTCGTCTATACGGAGCAGCTGCGTTCACGAGAAGTTGCGGAGCAGCTGAGCCGGGACCCGACGATCATGCGAGGTCTTTTCGCCGCTGAGTGGGATCCCACTGCCCAAAGATGGCGGGAACACAAAACTTTCTTTTCGGGACTGCGCGACGTGGTGAAGGGCGTTTTGGGGGTGCCTGTCTACGAATGGGCGCCACCGGGTGCGGCACAACTACAAAGGTTTTTGGAACTTCAACTTGAAGTGGAGGAAAACAAGCTCACGTCGGTTGTCACATTGTCTTTCGCACATCCCGATTCAGCCTTCGCTAAACGGTTTCTGACACGACTTCACCAGGTGACGGACGAGATCATTCGCGCGCGTAACCTTCGCCGTGCCAACGAGAATATTCGCAATCTTGAACTGCGGCTCAGGCAAACGGATATCGCGTCATACCGGCAGGCGATTGCGGATATTCTTGCCGTTCAGGAACGTTCGCGAATGATGGCCAGCGCAAATGTCGCTTATGCAGCGGAACCCATTGGGGAAGCTTACACGCCGGACCGGCCGACCCGGCCGAGAGCTGGTCTTTTGCTTGTGATGACCGTGGTCGGCTCTCTTCTGCTGGGAATGATCCTGTCTCTGGCCATTGAATTCCATCAGCGGAACCCAGGAGCAGCACGGCTTTGACGGCGATCTGAATTGGCCCAGAATCCCGATCGCGACAAACCGCTCCATGTGCGTGTCCTGCGGAACATGTCTTGGCTGTTCGTCTTTCTCCTAATCGCCAAGACGCTTGGTGCGCTTAAAGAGGTTATTGTCGCGTGGCGCTTCGGTGCTGGCGAGATTGCCAATGCCTACGTTTTTGCGATGGCGATCGTTCTCTGGCTTCCGATGTTGCTTCAATCCGTGCTGACGTCTGTCGTAGTGCCGGTGATGATGAGGGCGGAACTGGGAGAACGTGGTTCGAAAGAGCTATTTACTCGCGAATTCTCCGCCTTCACCGCCCTGGTGGGCTTGTTCTGGACCGGAGGGCTATTGGCGACAGCGCGGCTGGGTGTGTTTCCGGATGAACTTGGAGATTTCGGACGATCGATGCTGGAGCAGCTTGCTCTCGTCGGTGCCCTAGCTGCGATAGGTGCGGGCTTTGCGGTTCGCCTTCTTGCAAAGGAACGTTATGGCATGCATTTGATCGAGAGCGTTCCTGCCCTCGTTCTCATCCCATTTGTGGCTCTGCCTGCTTCAGGCGTCGATACCCTAGTCTTGGGTACGGTTACCGGCTATTGTGTTTTCCTTGGTGTGGCTATTTTCTACGCCCGCAAACATCGTGCCTTCGCCTTACCGCGTTTGGGTTTTCGCTCAGAGTATTGGTTGCCGATCCGCAAAGGGCTGGGCGTCATGATTATCAGTCAGGTCGTCATGAGCCTGACGAACGTGATCGACCCCTGGATGACAGCAGAGCTGGCCGGAGGCGATGTTGCCGCGCTGGGATACGCAAATCGCGTCGTAAGCTTACTCGTCACCTTTGGTGGTTCGATGGTGGCGAGTGCGATTTTTCCTGTACTGTCGGATATCTCAGCAAGAGAGGGTCATGGTCTCGTCTTCAAACACGCGATGCTCTGGGCTCGGTGGTCGTTTCTTGCTGGATTGGGTGTGGCCTTCGTTGGATGGTTTTCTGCGCCCTATGCCATTGCGTTTCTTTTTGAGCGCGGCGCCTTCCGATCGGACGATACCCTGTTGGTGTCGACAATATTTCAATGCGGACTTCTTCAGGTGCCGGCGTATATGGCCGGTATAATTCTTGTTCAGGCGTTGGCCTCCACCGGTCATTATCGATGGATTGCGATCGGAGCCATTCTAAACGTGCTCGTGAAGCTGGCGGCGAATACCGTCCTTGCCTCCCATTACGGCGCGGCTGGGATAGCGCTCGGCACTACAATAATGTATGCTATCTCCCTGATCTTTCTGTTGATTATGTCACGCAGGGCCTTCCGTTCATGAACGTGATGATCGTGATTCCCTCTTTGGAGGGGGGTGGGGCGGAGCGAGCCTTTGTTAACTTGTCGAGCCATTTTCGGGCGAAGGGTTGGAACGTCACCATTGCTACATTTGGTAGCCGCGACCTTGACGCGTACCAGCTTGACCAAGGCGTTAAACGAATAGAACTGGGGCTATTTGTAGTCAGTCGTAACCCGGTGATTGGTGCATTATTATCCTTATGGCGGGTTTTTAGAATCCGAAAGGCAGTCAAGAGTTTACGACCAGACATTGTTGTCGGAGTAATGCCGGCTGCAGGCATACTGAGTATATTGGCGACGGTTTCCACCAAAATTCCAGTAATTGTTGCCGAACGATCTCATCCCGGCGCTATACTTTTGCCCATGCACTGGAGGGTTCTGCGTAAGCTGCTTTACCGTTATGCAAATGCAGTGACAGTGCAAACGGAGGCTGCAGCCGTCTGGATCAGAAGCGTATGCAAAATGGAGCGGGTTGAGGTAATTCCTAATGCCTGCCATTGGCCCGTTGCAGATAGCCCGCCATTTGTTCCGATCCCAGACGGTAACAGAATCTGCTTGGCGGTCGGTCGCTTTGGACCCGAAAAGGGATTTGATCTGCTTCTGGAGGCTTGGGGGCGAATTTCATATCGTTTTCCCGATTGGCGACTTGTAATAGCGGGCACTGGTGAGCAGTACCGTTCGATCCAACAACGCGTTTTTGAATTGGGTCTTGAGAACCGGGTGAGCTTGCCGGGTCGCGTGGGCAACATGGCCATGTGGTATGCCCGGGCCGAAATGTTTGTCCTCTCGTCAAGATTCGAGGGCTTTCCTAACGTCTTGGTGGAGGCTTTGGCTTCGGGATGTGCTGCAGTTGCCTACGACTGTTTGGCTGGACCGGCAGATATTGTACGCAATGGTATAGATGGCATTTTGGTCAAGCCCGGGCAAATTGAAGAACTGGCTAACGCGATGGAAAAATTGATGGAAAATCCTGATCTCCTTGCGAGATATCGAGCGGCTGCTCCAGATATCATTTCTCGCCTGTCTGTCGACCGGGTTTATGATCGCTGGAAAGCGCTGTTTCGAACGCATATCCTCGCAGGCTAATTGCCGAAGGGAATGTCGGCAAGTTGGAGTTTGTAAGGAGGTAGAAATGGACGCTGTAAGCGAAATCGATTCCGGAGAACGTTTTGGATTTGGAAAGAACTGGTCAAATTTTCTCAAAGTATTGGACGAGGCGCGGATTGAGCAGGCTGAAAAATCACTTCGTACGATGCTAGAAGTCGAAACTCTTAAGGGTCTATCGCTTCTTGATATCGGCTCCGGCTCCGGCCTGTTCTCTCTTGCGGCGCGGCGGTTGGGTGCGACGGTACATTCCTTTGATTTTGATCCGAATTCCGTCGCATGCGCGATCGAACTAAAGAGGAGATATTTCCCAAACTGCGAGGAATGGAAGATCGAACAAGGGTCAGCGTTGGACACAGATTATCTGGATGCTCTTCCCGAATTCGATATCGTGTATAGTTGGGGTGTTTTGCATCACACTGGCTCGATGTGGGATGCGTTGCAGAATGCATCGCTGAAGGTAAAAGATAACGGCGGAAAGTTGTTTATCTCGATATATAATGATCAAGGGCTGTTCAGCAGATATTGGCTGATTGTAAAGAAAATTTATAATAGATTACCAAATTTTCTTCGCAACATATTTGCGTTCTTTGTGATGTTTCCCCGTGAGGTTGCGTCATTTATGGCGTACGTCCTAAGAGGAAATCCAAGCGGATATTTTCGTTCTTGGACGCAATACAAAAAGCAGAGAGGCATGAGTCGCTGGCACGATATTATTGATTGGGTGGGAGGTTTGCCGTTTGAAGTGGCCAAGCCAGAGCAAATCTTCGATTTCTATTACAAGAAGGGGTTTTCTCTGGAAAGATTGTCTACATGCGCTGGTGGGCTAGGGTGCAACGAATACGTATTCTTTAAAAATAGCCATGACAAGTAATCCAATTAAAATCCATAATGATAACGCTCGGCATTGGTCTTTTTTATATCTAAATATTGTTGGAAATATTTGCATAGCATCACTAATATTAAACATTCCAAACTTTTTATCTGTAAATTATAATTTTCCACCGGTTGTTTTTTATTCTATATTATCATTTCTATGTTTTTTATCTATCACAATACATGGAAATAAATTTAGAATTATTTTAAACCAACCTTTTTTGGTTTGGTCAATTTTTGTTATAATCATATACTATATATATCTTTTAATTTCATATATAAAATATTCTGAAAGAGTTTCGTCAACTATTGCCATCGATTTAATGATTATTTTGGCGGCATTGCTTCCGGCCGCAAGTCTCACTCTGATGGATCGCAGTGTCAGGCATACAGGCTTAGCAGTTGCGGCGTTTCTTTTACCCGCGTTGATCGTGCTGGACTTTGTTCGGCCAGGTCTTCTTTATCCTCTGGGGACGGAAGGTGCGGTCCTTGGTCGGGGGGCGGCAACCTTCATCAATCCAAACGGCGCTGGAGAGGCGGCATTGTTGGCCACGCTTCTCGTGGCTCCCATATTGTCACCGCGCTGGCGGATTATCCTTTTGGTTGTTTCCGGCATCGGTGTTCTGGCAACGTTTTCAAGAGCGGCAATGCTCGGCTGGGGGCTTGTGCTTCTAATCCTCGTCTATGCTGGCGCGGTTTCCAAGAAAGTAGTGGGGTCGCTTTTCATTGGTGCCGTTTCAATCGTGGCGTTCAGTGCGGTGATCGTAACTTATGTGGCGGGCCGTGAGGACTTGGCGGAAGGGGCCGAGAACCTAGTGGGTCGGATCAACTTTTTTCAGAGCGGAAGCCTGGAGGATGCGAGCAGCCTTGAACGTCTTTATGTTCTGGAGGCCGGCATCGAAATGTTTGCCGAGAACCCCATCCTTGGCGGCGGCGCAGGCGCGACCCGGAACTGGCATCTGCGTGCAAGCACCCATAATCAGGTCGTTCTGCTTGCCGCAGAGTTAGGTCTCGTGGGATTGGCGTTGTGGGGCAGTCTTCTGTGGATTCTCTCGAAGGGTGAGTATTTCTCAAACTGTAGGTTACAGGTTGGGGGAGCGCTGTTGGCTGTATATTTCGGCATGTTTTCTCATAATTTGTTTAATAGCACGCATTGGTTGTTGGCATTCATCCTCATATCGTCTCGATACGGAAATCGTGAACGCGCATGATCCGCGTATTGCACATCATTACAGGCTTGTCGGTGGGCGGCGCGGAAACCATGCTCGCCAAGCTGATCGGCGCAATGAACAAGGATCATTTCGGAAATGAAGTGGTTTCCTTGACAGACTTTGGTCCAATAGCCGAGTGTATGAGAGATACAGGTATAAATGTATCTGCCCTGCACATACCCCGCCTCGCCGGCATCTCAGGTCTTGTCGGGAAGATTCGATCTACCCGCGCGGATATCGTTCAAACATGGATGTATCATGCCGATCTCCTGGGCGGCATCGTCGCAAGGATGCTGACCGATCGACCTGTGATCTGGAATATCCGGAACAACGAATTGCCAGGTGGTGCTGGGTCGTTGCCGACGCGCTTCACGATGCGCGCGTGCGCTCTGCTCTCCGATTGCGTGCCGACCCGCATTGTCACGAATTCGAACATGGCAAAGGACGTTCACGTCCGTGAAGGCTATCGGGATACAAAATTTCGTATCATACCAAATGGGTTTGACACTCGGCGCTTTTCCCCGGATTCGGAACAGCGAGCTTCCATTCGAAAGCAACTCGACATTTCAGACAATGATTTTCTTGTGGGCTTTTTTGCACGTCTTGATCCAGTGAAGAATCATACAGGCTTTATCGATTCTTGTGCCTCAATTCTGACTGAGGTCCCGCAATTGCGTATTTTGATGTGTGGAAGAGGTGTCGACGAGAAGAATGTTCCGCTCCTGCGGCAGTTGGAGGCGGCAGGCTTGCGAAGCCATGCGATACTCCTAGGAGAGCAGCCTGACATGCCTCGCTACTATGCGGCCATAGATACACTTTGTTTGGCTTCGAAAAGTGAGGCCTTTCCCAACGTCGTGGGAGAGGCCATGGCATGTGGGATACCCTGTGTCGTGACAGACGTTGGCGATTGCCGCGACGTCGTAGGGAAGGCGGGTTTGGTGGTTCCGGCTGAAAATGAGATCGCTTTGGGTGCCGCGTTGAAGGCATTGGCCGCAATGCCGGTCGTACAGCGACAGGCAATGGGCAGGTTCGGGCGGGAGAGGATTGTTTCGGTTTACTCGCTTGATCAGATCGTGCGTCAGTATGAGCGTCTCTATTACTCCGTGGTGAATACATAATGTGTGGCATTGCCGGTTTTCTCTCCTTCTCTGCCTCGTCTGAACAAGCGAACATGACTCTGGTTCGCATGGGGGAGGCAATTGCTCACCGCGGTCCGGACGATCTGGGACTTTGGTTCGACGAACGCGATGGCGTGGGCTTTGTGCACCGCCGCCTGTCGATCGTTGACCTGTCCGCCGCTGGGCACCAGCCGATGATTTCGCCCAGCGGTCGTTTCGTCATCATCTTCAACGGAGAAATCTACAATCACCTTGATCTCCGCCGTGAACTTCAGACGATTGAGTCGATCTCGTGGCGCGGTCATTCGGATACAGAAACGGTACTCGCGGCGGTTGACGTTTGGGGAATTGAGGAGGCCGTCAAGCGCTGTGTGGGCATGTTCGCATTTGCGCTTTGGGATATTCGCGACAAGCGATTGGCGCTGGCGCGGGACCGTTTCGGCGAGAAGCCGCTGTACTTCGGTTGGCAGGGTGAGGCCTTTATATTCGGTTCTGAACTGAAGGCGTTACGTCGACATCCGGCGTTTCTCGGCGAGTTAAATCCCGACGCGATCGCGCTCCAGTTCAGGCATAATTACATTCCGACACCGTTTTCGATCTACCAGGGGATTTCCAAGCTCACTCCTGGGACAATTTTGTATTTCGATTCCGCAGCGCGGCGCGCCCGCAGCGAGGGCGAGGCCGTGGTTTACTGGAGCGCGAATAGTGCCGCGGAAGCAGGGCTTCGCGCTCCATTCACCGGCTCTGAGGCAGAGGCCGCAGATGCGCTTGAGCGGCATCTCCAGAATAGCATTTCCGGGCAGATGGTCGCTGATGTTCCTCTCGGCGCTTTTCTGTCAGGAGGAATTGACTCCTCAACGGTGGTGGCTCTGATGCAGGCGCAATCTTCCCGCCCGATTCAGACCTTTACGATCGGTTTCGATGAAGAGGGTTACAACGAAGCCAAGCATGCAAAGATAGTCGCAAAGCACTTGGGAACGGAGCACACTGAGCTCTACATCCGGCCTGAGGAGGCGCAGGCCGTCATTCCCCTGCTTCCAACAATCTATGATGAACCCTTTTCAGACTCGTCCCAAATTCCGACGTTCCTTGTTTCGCAGCTTGCGAGTCGGTCGGTAACCGTAGCCTTGTCTGGGGATGGCGGTGACGAGTTGTTCTGTGGGTATTCGCGTTATGCGCTGCATGGTGACCTATGGCGCAAGATCCGCATGTTCCCTCAGCCCCTCCGCAGTTTCGTCGGTACGGCGCTGCAGGAGCTTCCGTCGTCGATGGTCAACGTTGCGGGAAATGCCATCAGCCGAGCCTTTGGTTTGGGGCCTGTACGATTGGGCGATCGTCTGTTCAAGGCGGGTGGTGTGCTTCGTCAGCCCAGCCCCGAGGCGGTCTATCGGATGCTGGTTTCTCACTGGACCGAGCCAAAGAACCTTGTGGCAGGATCCAGCGAACCGTTATTGCCGTTTTTCGACCCGCAGTACGCGGAGACTATAAGCGACATGACGCACAGGATGATGCTGATGGATACGGTCAGCTACCTGCCTGATGACATTTTGGTGAAGGTGGACCGCGCCGCCATGGCCAACAGTCTTGAGACCCGAGTGCCGCTCCTCGATCACCGTATATTTGAGTTTGCGTGGACTTTGCCGCTCGGCATGAAGCGGGGGGGCGACGGGGGGAAGCACGTGTTGCGGCAAGTACTGTACCGCTATGTTCCGCGCGCGCTCGTGGACAGGCCGAAGATGGGTTTCGGCGTGCCGATAGGGGATTGGATGCGGGGAGGGTTACGCGGCTGGGTGGAAGATTTGCTGAGTGATCGCAAGTTGCGTGATGGACCAATCGACCCGGCCCCTGTTCGCCGGTTATGGAGCGAACACCTGTCGGGGAGGCGGGATCATCGATATTTGTTGTGGGACGTACTAATGTTCCAGTCTTGGCATCAGGCGTCTAAGGCCGAATGACGCGCTAGTAGTGCATTGTAAAGTTCAAGAACGACCGAGGAAACCGCCTCGGCGGAAAATCGGGCGATGGCGTCTTGGCGCGCGGCGTCGCCCATAGACCTTGCGAGGCTTGGATTTTCGGCCATTTGCATCATGGCGGCCGCGAGCGCTTCCGGGTCACCTGCCGGGACGAGGTATCCAGTTTCGCCCGGGCGCACGACGTCGCTGCATCCGGGCACGTTCGTGGCGACTAAAGGCCGGCCCATGGCTGCTCCTTCGAGAAGGACAAGAGGGATGCCCTCTCTATATGAAGGCAATACGATGGCATTCGCGGCCTCAATAAAGGGGCGAACATCGTCAGTTTGTCCCTCGAAATGGACAATATTCATACTCTTGGCTAGAAATATTTCTTTCTCAGTGAGCGTTGATGGGTTATTTTTGTCAATTTCTCCAACTATATAGATGGATATTAATCTATTATTCTTTTTAATTATGTTCGCGGCTTGAATAAGATCGTTTATTCCTTTTTCTTTTATAAGTCGTCCTATGAAAAGAAATTTAAAAACTTTTGTATTTTTTGTCATTTTTGATAATTTAAAATATTCCGTATTCACTCCGCTGCCATTTACAATCGATGTTTTTTTTGTATTAACGATATTTAACTGTGCAAAAATGATCTGATCATGTCGATTGTAGAAAAATATATGATCGCATATGCTCAGTGAAATTTTGTAAAGACAAATAATTGTTCTGCTAATTATTTTTGATTTGCTCAAAAATCCATGCCCCAACCCCGGAATGGTGGCCACTCTTACATTGATGCCGCATATTTTGGCGGCAATCATTCCGGCGATTACAGGCTTCACGGTAAAGGCGTGAAAAATGTCCGGCTTTATCTTTCGGAAAATTTTGATGAATTGCAGAATGAGCAAGACCAGGGCGATAGGATTAAGTGAGCCTTGCCGGACCGGAATGGCGTGAAACGCGATACCTTCGCGTTCCAGTTTGCGTGCAGAACGTCCGTTATCCGTGTCTTCGCCTACCGCGATGACTTTGAAACCTTGGCGCATCGCAGCGTGTGCGAGCGCGCGCCGTTGTGAAAGCATAGTTCGCGCGCATCGGCTGGCTATAAGCAACTGGGGGGCAGGGCGCGGCACGGCGATCGATCCTTTATGGGCTGTGTTTTGTTATCAAGCGTGCTTAAAATGGTCCAACCGCTGGTTGGCTAGGCTTGCGCGTTGTCTCCAAGTGGGCAAGTCGTGTCGACAGTTTTCTTTGGTTGTTTCTTTTAAGGTTTTTCGATTTATGGCCAGGCCAAAGTTGCTCATGCTTGAGTTAAACGAAGTAAATTTCGATTTTGTTCAAACTTATATCGATCGTGGTTTTCTGCCAAACTTTAAGGCTCTTATTGAGCGCTACGGCTTTGCAGAGACGACGTCCGAGGCTCGTTATGAAGAGTTGGAACCCTGGATACAGTGGGTAACAGCTCATACCGGTTTATCGCTTGCACAGCATGGTGTTTACCGGCTGGGCGACATTATGCAGCGGGATATTCTGCAAATTTGGGAGCATTTAGAAGGCCATGGGCTGGCGGTTGGTGCAATCAGCCCGATGAACGCGAACAATCGTTTGAAAAATCCGGCTTTCTTTGTGCCGGATCCTTGGACGCCTGCGGAGACGTCGGGTGGCACAATTCTTAAACGGTTGTCGTCAGCAGTTTCGCAGGCAGTAAACGATAATGCGCAGTCGCGGTTGGCCCTTTCATCACTACTATGGCTTGTATTGGGGGCCTTTTGCTACGCAAGAGTCGATAGTTGTCCAGAATACTTTCGGCTGGGTAAAGATGCGAGAGTAAAGCCATGGTTCAAAGCTATGTTTCTGGATCTACTATTGTCAGATGTTTTTATAAAAGAGACAAATGATAAGAATCCAGAATTTTGCTCTTTATTTCTGAATTCGTCTGCTCATATACAGCATCACTACATGTTTAATTCTGCTGCATATAGTGGAGAAATGCGCAATCCTTCTTGGTATATTTCACAAAATGTTGATCCTCTTTTGGATGTTTATCAGGTTTACGATAGGATTATAGGTAAAATAATAAGAATTTTTCCCGATTACCGGTTAATGATTGCAACAGGGTTGCATCAAGACCCATATCCGAAACTCACCGTGTACTGGCGACTAAAGAGGCATGAAGATTTTCTTCGTAAGGTTGGCGTGCTTTTCGAGGCGGTCGAGCCGCGGATGTCTCGAGATTTCTTGGTGAAATGCCAAACGCCGGAAAAGGCGTCAGCAGCTGAGCAGCGTCTGAAGGACATTGTGGCGGACGATGATGTGCCGCTCTTCGACGTTGACAATCGCGGCTGTGATCTTTTCGTGATGCTCACTTATCCCCACGAAATCGGGGATGCATTGGGATTCCGCGCAGGCAACGTGCACTTCAAGGATTTGCGCGGTGACGTCGCGTTTGTCGCCATAAAGAACGGTGAGCACAACGGTATCGGTTATATTCTGGATACGGGAAACGCTGTTCCGCTTCGTGAGCGCTTCGCCTTGACTGAGATCCCTCAGAAAATATGCGCCGCGCTCGGCGTTGGCGGAATGCCAATATGAGAAAGCAAATGAGATGGCACGGTGTTGTGGGATTGTTTGCGTGGGCGGATGAAAGGCTGGTGGAGCCGAGGGGGATCGAACCCCTGACCTCTACAATGCCATTGTAGCGCTCTCCCAGCTGAGCTACGGCCCCACACGTCTTGCTTGCGGCCCGGTCTGGTGACGGGCGGCGGGCATTTAGTTCAGAAGCCGCACGGTGCGCAAGCGCCTTGTGCGGCTTCCGTTCAAAAAATCAGACGTCCTCACCCGATTCCTTGGTTACAGCGACTTCGCCAAGGTCGTCGTCGCCGCCGAGGTCGTTTTCGTCGTCCGGGTTCACGTCGTCGTCGTCGACGTCCACGTCGAGATCGTCTTCGTCGAGCGCACCGTCGGCGCTTTCGGTGTCGGCTTCCTTCTTCACCACCTCGAAGGGCAGCGGCTGCTTGGACTTCAGGATCGGCTCGGGCGCCCAGGCCGTTCCGCATTCGATGCAGGTGACGGGGTCATCGGCGCCAAGATCGTAAAAGCGGGTGCCGCATTTCGGGCAGGTGCGCTTCGTTCCCCATTCGGGCTTCACCAAGATATGTCTCCGGACGTTCGTATTTCGTACAGCTGTCTGTCGTGTAACCACTCCCGAGCGCACAAAAAGGGCGCCGCACGGGGCGGATTCGCGGGCGGTGCCTTGCCATGCGCTTGCGGCGCTGTCAAAACCTAATCGCGCCGGAGGCCTCCGGTCGCGGCCGCTGGTGTTGTGCCGGCAGCTTCCCATAGACGTTTCCTCAAGGATAAAGGGGCCGCCCGCTGTCCGCCGCCATGCCCATGCCGCTTTCGCTTGTCGCCGAGGGGCCGCTTTCCGGTCGTGTGCGCGTGCCGGGGGACAAGTCGATCTCGCACCGCGCGTTGATGCTTGGTGCGCTCGCGGTCGGCGAAACCGTGATCGACGGTCTCCTCGAAGGCGAGGATGTCCACGCCACGGCTGCCGCCATGCGGGCGATGGGCGCTCACGCAGAGAGGGATGCGGGGGGACGCTGGAGGGTAAACGGCGTTGGGGTGGGCGGTCTGTTACAGCCTTCGGGCGCGCTGGAAATGGGGAACAGCGGCACCTCGACGCGGCTGCTTGCCGGGCTCGTGGCCAGCCACGCGATTCGGGCGACATTCGTGGGCGATGCGTCGCTGTCGAGGCGCCCTATGCAGCGGATCATCACGCCGCTGTCGCAGATGGGCGCGCGTTTTTCCGGGAACGGCGATCGCCTGCCGATGACCGTTGAGGGGGCCTGTCCCGCACTGGCGATTGAATACCGGCTGCCGGTCGCCTCCGCGCAGGTCAAATCCGCTGTGCTTCTTGCGGGGCTCAACGCTCCGGGCATCACGCGTATTATTGAAGGCGTGCCCACGCGCGATCATTCGGAGCGGATGCTGCGCGGTTTCGGCGCGGATCTGACCGTGGAAACACTGCCGGATGGTGCGCGTCTTATCTCCGTCCGCGGTGAAGCGGAGCTGAAGCCTCAGCGAATCACGGTGCCGGGGGATATCTCATCGGCAGCTTTTCCGCTTGTCGCGGCGCTGGTGGTGCCGGGCAGCGAGGTCGTGATCGAGAATGTCGGCCTCAACCCTACGCGTACAGGCATCATTGATGCGCTTGCCATGCTTGGGCTGGACGTGGGGATTGAAGACAGGGGCGAGGCCGGGGGCGAGCCCGTTGGCACGCTGCGCGTTCGCCACGCTTTGCTGAAGGGCGGCGAGGTTGATCCGGCGATCGCGCCGCTGATGATCGATGAATATCCGATCCTGATGGTCGCCGCGGCCTTCGCGGAGGGCACCACCGTGATGCGCGGGCTTGAGGAGCTGCGCGTCAAGGAATCGGATCGTCTTGCCGTGATGGCGAAAGGGCTTGCCGCCTGCGGTGTTGCCCTTGAGGAGCTAGAGGACGGTATCATCATTCACGGCAGCGGCGGAAACCCCGTGCCCGGCGGCGCAACGGTGGCGAGTCACCTCGATCACCGTATTGCGATGAGCTTCGCGGTCCTCGGCCTCAACGCGAAGGCACCGGTGGTGGTGGACGACGCGCGCCCGATCGCGACGAGCTTCCCGGATTTCCTGCCGCTCATGCAGGAAATGGGCGCTCTCACGCGCGCTCTTTAAAAGAGGTAGGCCAGCGCGAACGCCGTGCCGGCGACATAGGCGGTCATGAAAAACCGCAGATCATTGACGAGTGTCGCCCGGGAAACGCGGGCGCGAACCTGTACATACTCTTGTTCGGAAACCACGACCTGCCTCCAGCGATTGCCGTTAACGAAGGTTACCAAATCGTTAACGATTGGAAAGAGGCAAAGTTGCGCTGGCACTTAAACGAGAATGCGAACGACTTGCAATTGGGGCGCGACTCTGCTAATCGCTCGCATTATTGGTTTTTGGGGCGGTCCGACGATGATCCTTTGCGTGTGCAATGCCCTGCGTGAAAACGACGTCCGTGCTGCGGCGGGGCCGAAGGGATGCCCGGTGGAAACTTACGCGCGACTGGGCGCGCGGCCGCAGTGTGGCCAGTGTCTTCCCCATGCGCGCCGCCTGTTGAAGGGCGGCCGGGCAGCCTGACGATACGGCTTTTCGCGGCTGCTAGTGTTTCGCATCATCGCAACCCATTGTTGACGTTGAGTTTTTCGGGGCGCATCATGGCGCTTCGTATCCCCCGTCCAAAACAAGGAGTTGCGCCATGAAGGGTGACAAGGACGTCATCAAGCATCTGAACGCGGCGCTCAAGAATGAGCTGACGGCGATCAACCAGTATTTCCTGCACTACCGGATGCTGGACAACTGGGGCGTTACACGCCTCGCGAAGTACGAGTACGGCGAGTCCATCGACGAGATGAAGCACGCCGACAAGCTCGCCCAGCGTATTCTTTTCCTCGATGGCCTGCCCAATTTTCAGCTGCTCGGGCGGCTGCGCATCGGCGAGTCGGTGGAAGAAGTGCTCAAAGCCGATCTGGAGCTTGAGCGCGAGGCGATCCCGCCGCTGCGCGATGCTATCGAGCACTGCGAAAAGGTACGCGATTATGTCAGTCGCGAGATCCTGGAAGACATTCTCGAAAGCGAGGAGGAGCATGTCGATTTCCTCGAAACCCAGCTTTCGCTGATCGAGGCCATGGGCATCCAGAATTACATCCAGCTTCAGACGAAGCCTGCTGAAGACTGAGCTTTCACGCGGCGGGATGCGGCACGCCGTGCAATTCGGCATAAAGCCGCCGGGCAATCCGCTCGGCGGCTTTTCCGTCTCCGATCCGGCGCGATGCGTTTGTCATGCTGCGATGGGCGTCGGGATCGTCCAGCAGACGTGTCGCAGCGGAAAGGATGCCGGATTTCGCCGTGTCGACAACCAGCGCGGTGCCCGCGTCGATGACCTCGGGCCGCTCCGTGAGCACGCGCACGACGAGCGTGGGTATGCCAAGCGCGGATGCCTCTTCCTGAATCCCTCCCGAATCTGTGATCACGAGATGCGCCGAGGCGAGCGCGGCGATGAAGGCGGGATAGGGCATCGGCGGCACCAGCCGCGCTGCTGGACAGGCTTCGAGCGGCGTGTAGACTTCGGGCGGGCAGCCGGGATGTCGGGGCAGCAGTACGTCCACGTCGCCGCGCGATGCGATGGTTGCCAGCGCGTCGATGATCTCGGGAAAGGCCGTTTCGCGGTTCTCCCGCCGGTGCAGCGTGGCGAGGACCAGCCGCCGCGCGCGGCGCGGTGCCGGGGGCAGGGTGCTTAGCGTTCGGTGGAGCGCGTCCACCACGGTGTTGCCCGTAACCTCGATCGCCTTGCCCGGTACGCCTTCCGCGCGGAGGTTCGCCTCTGCGCCCGGCGTGGGGGCGAAATGCAGCGTTGCGAGGCGCGCGATCAGTGTGCGGTTCAGCTCTTCGGGGTATGGCTGGGAAAGATCGAAACTGCGGAGGCCGGCTTCGACGTGAGCAACCGGGATGCCCAGTTGCCGGGCGGCAATTGCGCCTGCGAGCGCAGAGGTCGTGTCGCCCTGCACGATCACCCACGAGGGCTGCCGCCGCGCCAGGCGCAAGGCGATGGCATCCACTGCGCGCCGTGTCAGTTCGGCGAGCGATTGTCCCGGGCGCATCAGGTGCAGGTTCACGTCCGCCGCGATGCCGAAGGGGGTGAGGGCCTGGGTCGCCATCTCAGGGTGCTGGCCGGTCAGGCACACGCGGACCGGCAGGTGCAGCGCGCGGAGCGCAAGGACGACCGGGGCAAGTTTGATGGCTTCGGGTCTTGTGCCGATGACGATCTTGACCGCGCCAACCGGTACCATGCGCCCCCCTTCGCACTTCACATCGATACGCCTGCGTCTATAGGAGCGGCATGACCGCGCCCAATGAAAATCGTTTCGATGTCGTTATAGCCGTGGACGGCCCCGCCGCTTCGGGGAAGGGGACGATCGCGCGGGCGCTTGCCGCGCATTTCGGCCTGCCGCACATGGATACCGGCAGCCTCTACCGCGCCGTGGGGTTTGCCGTCCTGCGCGCCGGTGGCGATCCTGCTGACGCTGCACTGGCGACCGCATGTGCGCGAACGCTCGATGTGAAGATGCTCGACGATCCGGCGCTGCGCGAATCGACGACTGCGCGGGCGGCTTCGGTTGTTTCCGCGCATCCCGAGGTGCGGGCGGCGCTTCTGGAATGTCAGCAGGCGTTCGCCCGCCAGCCCGGCGGCGCAGTGCTCGACGGGCGCGACATCGGCACGGTGATCGCGCCTGATGCCGACCTCAAGATCTTCGTCACCGCAAGCCTCGACGTGCGGGCGAAGCGGCGGCAGGCGGAAACGCCGGAGCGCGATTACGCGGTCGTGCGCGCCAATCTTGCGGAGCGCGACGCCCGCGACTCCGGTCGCGATGCCGCGCCGCTACGGCAGGCGGATGACTCGATCCTGCTCGATACGTCGGACATGGATCGGGAGACGGCGATCGCACGCGCGATTGCGCTCGCCGAGGCGCGGCTTGCGGAAAAGGCGGGTTTGAGATAGAGCGGCGCCGCTTTTCGTGGTGGCAGCCTTCAGGATGCCGCCCGTTTTCCGTGTTTCCAGAACCTGGGAAGAAAGGCCAAACGCAAGGTTTTGCGAGCGCAGGCTTTTGCAGGGGAGCGGACGGGCATGGGGCCCGAACGTGTCTCCAGACCGCCGGAAACAACCGGTCGGCCAGTAAACAGACATGAAGGAAAACTGATACCTATGGCAACCAACCCCACGCCGAGCCGCGACGATTTCGCGGCGCTCCTCGAAGCGAGCCTCGGCGGTAGCGAATCATTCGAAGGCCGGGTCGTCACCGGCACCGTCACCGGCATTGAAAACGACATGGCCGTCATCGACGTCGGCCTGAAGTCGGAAGGCCGCGTGCCGCTGCGCGAGTTCGCAGCGCCCGGCGAGAAGGCCGAGATCAAGATCGGCGATCAGGTCGAAGTGTATGTCGACCGCGTTGAGAACGCCTATGGCGAGGCCATGCTGTCGCGCGACCGCGCGCGCCGTGAAGCCGCCTGGGACAAGCTCGAATCCGAATTCCAGGAAAACGCCCGCGTCGACGGCGTCATCTTCGGCCGCGTGAAGGGCGGCTTCACCGTCGATCTCGGCGGTGCGGTGGCGTTCCTCCCCGGCAGCCAGGTCGATATCCGCCCCGTGCGCGACGTCACCCCGCTGATGGGTATGCCGCAGCCGTTCCAGGTGCTGAAGATGGACCGCAAGCGCGGCAACATCGTCGTTTCGCGCCGCGCGGTGCTCGAGGAAACCCGCGCCGAGCAGCGTTCGGGCCTCATCCAGACGCTCACCGAAGGCCAGACGGTCGACGGCGTCGTCAAGAACATCACCGACTACGGTGCGTTCGTGGATCTCGGCGGCATCGACGGTCTGCTCCATGTCACCGACATGAGCTACAAGCGCGTCGGCCATCCGTCGGAAGTTCTCGGCATCGGCGACACCGTGAAGGTGCAGATCGTCCGCATCAACCGCGAAACCCAGCGCATCTCGCTTGGCATGAAGCAGCTTGAATCGGATCCGTGGGAAGGCGCAGCCGCCAAGTACTCGGTCGGCCAGAAGGCCACCGGCCGTGTCACCAACATCACCGACTACGGCGCCTTCGTGGAGCTGGAAGCCGGCGTCGAAGGTCTCGTCCACGTCTCCGAAATGTCGTGGGTCAAGAAGAACGTCCACCCGGGCAAGATCGTTTCGACGAGCCAGGAAGTCGACGTTGTCGTTCTCGAGGTCGATGAGGACAAGCGCCGCATCAGCCTTGGCCTCAAGCAGGCGCAGCAGAACCCGTGGGAGGCGTTCGCGTCTCAGCACCCGGCCGGCAGCATCGTTGAGGGTGAAGTTAAGAACACCACCGAATTCGGCCTGTTCATCGGCCTCGACGGCGACGTCGACGGCATGGTCCACATGTCCGACATCGCGTGGGGCGTGAACGGCGAAGAAGCGCTGGAACTGCACCACAAGGGCGAGACGGTGAAGGCCGTCGTGCTCGACGTGGACGTGGAGAAGGAGCGCATCTCGCTCGGCATGAAGCAGCTTGACTCCGCGTCGGGCGGCGGCGGTGCCACGGTCTCCAGCGGTGGCGGCGTCAACAAGGGTGAGACTGTCACCTGCATCGTGGCGGCGATCACCGATGGCGGTGTCGAAGTCACGCTCGGCGACAGCGGTTCGACCGGCTTCATCCGCCGCGGCGATCTCAGCCGCGACCGCGACGAGCAGCGTCCGGAGCGCTTCCAGGTCGGCCAGAAGGTCGACGCGCAGGTGATCGGCTTCGACCGTTCGAAGAAGCCCAACCTGTCGATCAAGGCACTGCAGATCTCCGAAGAGAAGGAAGCCGTGAAGCAGTACGGTTCCTCCGATTCGGGCGCGAGCCTCGGCGACATCCTCGGCGAAGCGCTGAACAAGGCCAAGGACGCGAAGAAGTAAGCGACGCGCCTTTGTAAGCCGTTTGCGGCCCGTCAGTTCCGCTACTGACGGGCCGCTTGCTTTTTGTTAACCTGCTCAAGCTGTTGTATGATTTGCGCGGACCGAGTCGGGGGGTAGTAGGCCCGGGCCGTGCGGGATGGCCCACAACGTGTTTTGAACAAAAAATTGGGGCTCGAGAAACGGGGTGAGAGATGATTCGATCTGAACTCGTCGCAGCAGTCACGGAGATGAACCCGCATTTATCGCAGCGGGACGTCGAACGGGTCGTGTCGACCATTTTCGATTCGATTACGGAGGCGCTGGCCCACGGTCGACGCGTGGAACTGCGCGGCTTCGGTGCCTTTTCAACGCGCGGACGCGATCCGCGGACGGGGCGCAATCCGCGCACCGGCGAAAAGGTGGCGGTGGACGCGAAGCGCGTGCCGTATTTCAAGGCCGGCAAGGAACTGCGCGAGCGCCTTAACAAATAGGCTGCGTGCGGATCGAGCCCATGTCGGGCTGAAAATGGAGGCTTCGTGTGCTTCCGGTGCAACGCGTGCGCTAAAAATGCTCCGCGCGGGCTTCCGGACTCCACCATTTCCGTCTCGGCGTGACCGCGATCCCCACACACTCTGGAGCGTCTCGGCGATCAGGCATTTGTGTGCCATCGGTGCTGGCATCGCGCACGCCTGTCCGTTAAGCAGGGCTCATGCGCATCGTTACGCTGATCTTCTACTTCCTGTTTGGCGCACTGCTGGCATGGTTTGCCGCGCGAAACTGGGATTTCGTCACGCTGAAGCTGTGGGGCGACTACGAGCTGGCGATCCGGCTCCCCGTTCTGCTGCTCCTCATGTTCCTCGCGGGCGCTTTGCCGCTCGCCATTCTGCGCTACGCCAGCCGCTGGCGCTGGTCGCGGCGCGTTCAGAAGCTTGAGCGCGCGCTTGAGGACACCCAACCGCCGCTGGCGCCGACGGCAACCCTGACGGACCCGGCCCCGCCGCCGCCCATCGCGCCGCTATGACGAACCCGGTATTCTGTGCGGTCGATACGGCCGACAAGGACCATGCACGGGCGCTTGCCGCGCGCGTTGCCGGGCGCGTCGGCGGCATCAAGCTGGGGCTTGAGTTCTTCATGGCGAACGGCCGCGAGGGCGTGGCTGCGGTCGCGGGAGAAGGCGGCTTGCCTGTCTTCCTCGATCTCAAGCTCCACGACATTCCAAATACCGTGGCGGGCGCCGTTCGCTCGCTCGCGTCGTGCCCCTACGACATTCTCACCGTCCACGCGGGCGGCGGCAGCGACATGATGCGTGCCGCGAAGGATGCCGCGCGCCCCGGCGCGAAGGTCGTGGGCGTGACTGTGCTGACCAGCATGGATGAGGACGACCTCGCCGCCACCGGCGTGATCGGCACGCCCGCGGATCAGGTCCGCAGGCTGGCGGTGCTGGCGCGGAGCGCGGGGCTCGACGGGATCGTGTGTTCGGCGCACGAAGTCGCCGCGATGCGCGCAGCCTGGCCGGAGGGTTTCTTCGTCGTGCCGGGCATCCGCCCGGCCGGCAGTGCCGTCGGTGATCAGAAACGCGTGATGACGCCGCGCGAGGCGATGGACGCGGGCGCGAGCATTCTCGTCATCGGGCGGCCGATCACCGGCGCCGACGATCCCGGCGCGGCGGCGAACGCAATTTCCCAGAGCCTTTGAACATGGCGCGCATCAAGATCTGCGGCGTGCGTGACCGCGCCGCGATCGATGCCGCCGCAGCCGGCCATGCGGACTATGTCGGCTTCGTGTTCTTCCCGAAAAGCCCGCGCAATCTCTCGTTCGATGAGGCCTCCGCGCTTGCGGGCATGACGCCGTCCGCCATCCGCCGTATCGGCCTGTTCGTGAATGCCGATGACGAGATGATCGGCGCTGCCGTGCGCGCCGCGCGGCTCGACGGCGTTCAGCTCCACGGCGAGGAGGGGCCGGACCGCGCGGCAGCGATCAAAGGACGTTTCGGCGTCGAGGTTTGGAAAGCCCTGGCGGTGACCACGCGGGCCGATCTCGCGGCGGCCCGCAGCTATGCAGGGGTGGTCGACCGGATCCTCTTCGACGCCAAGACGCCGCCCGGTGCGGCGCTTCCCGGCGGCATGGGCGTGCGCTTCGACTGGCGGTTGCTTGCCGGAGGACGCGGAGGCTTTGATCCCGGCGTGCCGTGGGGCCTTGCAGGCGGACTTGACGCCTCGACAGTCGCCGAAGCGCTCGCTACGACGCAGGCGCCGCTCGTCGATGTTTCGTCGGGGGTGGAGGATGCGCCGGGCGTGAAATCCCCGGCGAAGATCAGGGCGTTTTGCGAGGCGGTGCGCGCGAGATGACGGTTCAGAACAGTTTGCGGCAACAGCCGGACGAGCGCGGCCATTTCGGCGCCTTTGGCGGCCGCTATGTCGCCGAGACGCTGATGCCGCTGATCCTCGATCTGGAGCGCGAATATCGTGCCGCGAAGACCGATCCGGCGTTCCGCGACGAATTCGAATATCTGCTGAAGCACTATGTCGGCCGCCCGAGCCCGCTGTGGTTCGCCGAGCGGCTGACAAACGAGCTCGGGGGCGCGAAGATCTATCTGAAGCGCGAAGACCTGAATCACACCGGCGCGCACAAGATCAACAACTGCATCGGCCAGATTTTGCTGGCAAAGCGCATGGGCAAGACGCGCGTGATCGCGGAAACCGGTGCGGGTCAGCACGGCGTTGCGACCGCGACCGTTGCGGCACTGTTCGGCCTGCCGTGCACGATCTTCATGGGCGCGGTGGACGTCGCGCGTCAGCAGCCGAACGTGTTCCGCATGAAGCTGCTCGGCGCCGAAGTCGTCGCGGTGGAATCGGGCGCGAAGACGCTGAAGGACGCGATGAACGAGGCGCTGCGCCACTGGGTCGCGAACGTTCACGACACATTTTACATCATCGGCACCGTCGCGGGGCCGCACCCTTATCCGGAGCTGGTCCGCGATTTTCAGTCCGTGATCGGCACGGAAGCGCGCGCGCAAATCCTGGAGGCGGAAGGTCGCCTGCCGGACATGCTGATCGCGCCCGTCGGCGGCGGATCAAACGCCATCGGCCTGTTCCACCCGTTCCTTGACGACGCGGACGTGGAGATCGTCGGCGTCGAGGCGGCGGGCGAGGGGCTGGACAAGAAACACGCCGCGAGCCTCGCAGGCGGCTCGCCCGGCGTGCTCCATGGCAACAAGACCTACCTGCTGCAGGACGAGGACGGCCAGATCACCGAGGCGCATTCGATCTCGGCAGGGCTCGACTATCCGGGCATCGGGCCGGAGCACGCATGGCTGCACGATATCGGGCGCGTGCGCTACGTGCCCGTGACGGACGATGAAGCGCTCGCCAGCTTCCAGCGCCTCTGCAAGCTGGAAGGCATCATCCCGGCGCTCGAATCCGCGCATGCCATCGCGGCGGCGGAACGCATCGCGCCGACGCTGGGCAAGGACAAGATCATCATCGTCAACCTCTCCGGGCGCGGCGACAAGGACATCTTCACCGTGGCCGAGGCGCTGGGGGTGAAGCTGTGAGTGGGCGTCTCTCCGCCACTTTTGCCGGTACGCGCGCTGAGGGCCGCGCCGCGCTCGTAACGTTCGTCACCGGCGGCGATCCGTCGCCGGCAGATACGGGCGCAGTTCTCGATGCGCTGGTCGCGGGCGGAGCGGACGTGATCGAGCTGGGGATGCCGTTCACCGATCCGATGGCGGATGGTCCCGCCATCCAGCGCGCGAACCTGCGCGCGCTTGGCGTCGGGACGACGACGGCGGACATCCTCGGCATCGCGGCGGCTTTCCGCGCGCGGCATCCGCAGGTGCCGCTCGTGCTGATGGGCTATGCGAACCCGATGCTGCGGCGCGGCGCCGACTGGTTTGCCGCTGCCGCGAAGGATGCGGGCGTCGATGGTGTGATCGCCGTCGATCTGCCGCCTGAAGAAGACGGCGAGCTTGGGCCTGCGCTTCGTGCGGCGGGACTGCACTTCATTCGCCTTGCGACGCCTACGACGGACGCGGCGCGGCTTCCGGCGGTCCTGGATGGTGCGTCGGGCTTTCTCTATTATGTTTCGGTCGCGGGGATCACCGGGCTGCAGCAGGCGGCGCAGGGCAGCATCGAAGATGCGGTCGGGCGCCTGAAAGCGGCGACGGATCTGCCCGTGGCGGTGGGTTTCGGGGTTCGCACGCCGGAGCAGGCCGCCGCGATCGGGCGCGTTGCGGACGGGGTTGTGGTCGGTTCGGCGATCGTCGATATCGTCGCGCAGCACGGCGCCGCAGCCGCGCCGCATGTGAAGGATTATGTGGCCGGGCTCGCTGCCGCGCTCGCCACCGCAAGGGAGAAGGCCGCATGAGCTGGCTCGAACGCATCCGCCCCGCGCTCAGTTTCCTCACCAAGAAGGAGACGCCGGACAACCTCTGGACGAAGTGCCGGGGCTGCGGCCAGATGAATTTCCACCGCGAGCTGGTGGATAACATGAACGTCTGCCCGCGCTGCGAATTTCACGAGCGCATCGGCCCGAAGGAACGCTTCCAGCAGGTCTTCGACGGCGGCAAATACCAGCGGCTGGCCACCCCGTCCGTCACGGAAGACCCGCTGAAATTCCGCGACCAGAAGAAATATACGGACCGCATCAAGGCCGCGCGCGCCGCGACGGGTGACCCCGAGGCATTCGCGATCGCGGAAGGCCAGATCGAAGGCGTCTCGGCGGTCGTCGGTGTGCAGAACTTCGCGTACATGGGCGGATCGATGGGCATGGGTGTGGGCGAGGCGTTCATCGCTGGGGCGGAAGCCGCGCTCGATGCCCGCGTGCCCTATGTCGTGTTCACCGCGGCGGGCGGCGCGCGGATGCAGGAAGGGCTTCTCAGCCTGATGCAGATGCCGCGCGCGACCGTGCTGACCTCGCTGCTGCGCGAGGCGGGCCTGCCTTACATCGTCGTCATCACCGATCCGACGACGGGCGGTGTCACCGCATCTTACGCGATGCTTGGGGATGTGCACATTGCCGAGCCGGGTGCGCTCATCGGCTTCGCCGGGCAGCGTGTGATCGAACAGACGATCCGCGAAAAGCTGCCCGAAGGCTTCCAGCGCGCCGAATATCTGCACGAGCACGGCATGGTCGACATGGTCGTGCACCGCAAGCAGCTGAAGGCGCAGCTTGGCAGTTTGCTCGGCGTCCTCACCAACGCGCCCGCGAAAGCCGCCTGATCGATGCCAACGCCGCGCTGATGGCGACCGAGGGGGCCCGGTCAGACAATCCTGCGCTCGACGCTTTGCTCGTCGAGGCGAAAGCGCTGCACCCGCAGCTCATCGATCTGACGCTCGGCCGCCTCGAACGCCTGCTCGGCAAGCTGGGCAACCCGCACCACCACCTGCCGCCGGTGTTTCACGTGTCCGGCACCAACGGCAAGGGCTCGACGGCTGCCTTCCTGCGCGCGTGTCTTGAGGCGGCGGGCTACCGCGTCCACGTTTTCACGTCGCCCCATCTGGTGCGCTTCAACGAACGCATCCGCCTTGCGGGGAGGCTGATCACCGATTCCGAGCTGATCGAACTGCTCGGCGATGTGATCAGCGTCAACAATGGCGAGCAGATCACCTTCTTCGAGCTGACCACGGCTGCGGCATTCACGGCCTTTTCGCGCACCCCCGCCGATGCCTGTGTCATCGAGGTGGGGCTTGGCGGCACATGGGACGCGACGAATGTGATGCCCACGGCGGCAGTGTGCGGCATCGCGCAGCTCGGGCTCGACCACCAGCAGTTCCTTGGCCATTCGATCCTCGACATCGCGCGTGAGAAGGCAGGCATCGCCAAGCCCGGCGTGCCGCTCGTCACGTCCCGCTACCCGCAAACGGTCGCGGCCGCGATCGGCGAGGTGGCGGGGCCCAAAGGCGCGCGCATCATCGCGCGCGGCATCGACTGGGACGTGGGGATTTATCAGGACCAGCTTCACTACCGCGACGCACACGCGAAGCTGACGCTCGGGATGCCGCGCCTGCCGGGCGCGCATCAGATCGACAATGTCGGCCTTGCCGCCGCGATGCTGCGTCACCAGACTGCACTCGCCGTGCCGGATGCGGCGCTGCGTGCCGGGCCGGGCTGGGCGGAATGGCCCGCGCGCTTGCAGCGGCTCGAAAGCGGCCCGTTCGTGCAGCACCTGCCGCAGGGCAGCGAACTCTGGCTCGACGGCGGCCACAATCCTTCGGCGGCGCGCGTCATCGTCGATGCCTTCCGCGCGCAGGATATCGCCGCGACGCCGTTTCATCTCGTACTCGGCATGCTTCAGAGCAAGGACGCGGCGGCCTTCTTGAAAGCCTTCGCCGGCCGCGTGACGGCGGTACACACCGTGCCCATCCCCGAACACGACTGCGTGCCCCCCGAAACGCTCGCGAAATTCGCGAGCGAGGTCGGCCTCACCGCGACTCCCGCACTGTCGGTCGACGATGCACTTCGACGCATCGGCCACGCCGCAGACCGCAAGGCACCGCCCGTGGTGCTGATCGCTGGCTCGCTCTACCTCGCGGGAGATGTGCTGCGGATCAACGGGCCGCTTCCGGGCTAATCCTTCGCCCTTTCCGTTCCCGCCGTGCCGATCGATGCGTCGATAAGGCCAGCGCGCATCATCAGCCAGAAGAGCAGGATGCCGGGGAGGGCGATGGCGGTGGTGAAGAGGTAGTAGTTTACGTAGCCGAACGATTCGATCAGCGCGCCTGCCGTAGTGCCGGTGAGGAAGCGGCCGACGATGCTCGCGAAGGCGGAGATGAGCGCATATTGTGCCGCCGTGAAGCGAAGATCGGTGAGCGCGGAGAAATAGGCGACGACGCAGACGCCGCCGATGCCGCTCGCGAAATTTTCAAACCCGATGGCGAGCGCCATACCGGTGTTCGAGTGCCCGACGGCGGCGAGCGCAGCGAAGCTGAAGTTGGAAACCGCCATCAGGATCAGGCTGAGTAGCACCGAGCGCTTCAGACCCAGCTTCGCGTAGAGCACGCCCCCTACGAAGATGCCCGCAAGCAGTGCCCAGAAACCGACGCCGACATCGTAGATCGCTATTTCCGTGTTCGAGTACCCGAGATCCTCGAACAGCAGGCGCAGCGTGAGGTTCGCGAGCGTGTCGCCGATCTTGTGGAGCAGGATGAACAACAGCACCAGCCAAGCGCCACTGCGTTGCAGGAACTCCGCGAACGGACCGATGATTGCCGTGCCGAGCGTCTTTAGTGACTTGCGCGCGGCGACCTCCTTGTGGCGAGCAGGTTCGCCCATCACCAGCGCCGTGATCGCAGCCGGAAGCGCGAAGACGCCGCACAGCATGTATGCCGCATCCCAGCCGAGGTTCCACTGCATGGGATCGGCGGCGACAAGCGCGAGCGCACCCGCGCCCGCCGCGCCGATACGCCAGCCGTATTGCGACATGCCCGCGCCGACTCCCAGCTGGCGCGGCTCCAGAAGCTCGATGCGATAAGCGTCTATGACGATGTCGAAGGTTGCGCCCGCGACACCTACGAAGATCGCGGCGAAGGCAACTGCCATGATATCCGCCTTAGGATCGGTGAGGCCGAGATTTATGACGGCGGCGATCACCAGCGCTGCCGTGAAAAGCATCCATGAGACGCGCTGGCCGAGCCGTCCAAGCAGCGGCAGACGCACGCCTTCCACCACCCAAGCCCAGAGGAACTTGAAGTTGTAGGCGAGGAACACGAGCGCGAAGGTGGTGACGCTCTTCTTGTCGATCCCGTCCTGCGCGAGGCGCGTGGTGAGCGTCGCGCCGATCATCGCATAGGGGAAGCCTGACGACATGCCGAGAAAGAGCGCGGCGAACGGCGCAGCTTCGAAATAGGGACGGACACCTTCGGGAAGACGGTCCCGAACCGATGCGAACGTGCCCGCCATGCCTACTCCTCGATGCTGACTCCCGCGTGTGTAGGGCAGAAAAGGCGGCACGGGAATCCTCCCCCGTTTGCACTAGGTGCCGGGCAGGCTTCGAAGCGGTAGAATGCCGGGATGGACGCTCCTTCACCTCCGCGCCGTCCGACCGCCGGTCAGCTTTCGCTGGCGCGGGCGATCGCGGACGGCAAGGCCGCGCACGAAGATCGCACCGCGACCGTTCCCGCCTCTGTCTATGTCGATGAAGCCCGGTTCCGGCTGGAGCGCGAGCGGCTGTTCGGGCGGCTTCCGGTGGCGGTCGCGGTGTCGGCGCTGCTGCCCGAGGCGAACATGGCGGTGCCGCACGACGGGTTCGGCGTGCCCCTGCTCCTCGCACGCGACGGCAAGGGCACGGTGCGCGTGTTCCTGAACGTCTGCCGCCATCGCGGCACGCGGCTGATGGATGGAGCCGAGGTGCAGAAGGCGCCGCGCATCGTCTGCCCCTATCACGCCTGGGCTTATGGCCTGGACGGACACCTGGTGGGCGTGCCGCGCGCGGATACGTTTCCGGGGCTGGACAAGGCGGAGCGCGGCCTTCTGGAACTGCCCTCGCGCGAGGCGGGCGGCATCATCTGGGTGGGGTTGGAGCGGGACCGGACATACGATTTTTCGTATGTCGAAGGCCCGCTTGCGGCAGATTTCGATGCGCTCGGGCTTGGCGACATGTATCTTTACAATCGCCGCACGCACGATGTGCCCGCGAACTGGAAGCTGATCATGGATGCGTTCCTTGAAAGCTACCACGTGCAGCGGCTGCACGCGAAAACCATTGCGCCGTTCTTCGTGGACGGGATCACTGCGGGCCAACGGATCGGGCCGCACGCATGTTCGGCCGTGGCGCGCGCCGATTATCTCGCGAAGGTCGATCTTGAAGACTGGGCGGCGCTGCGCCGTGTCGTGACCTATGCCTATCAGCTGGTACCCGGCACGGTGCTGGTGTTCTCGCCCGACTATGTGAACCTGATGACGCTGATGCCGCAGGCGGCGGGGCGCACGCTGGTTGAGGATTTCATGCTGATCCCGGAAAAGCCTGCGACCGCGAAGGCCGAGGATCACTGGCGCCGATCATGGGAACTGCTCGACGGCGGTGTGTTCGGCACCGAGGATTTCGGCGCCGCCGCGCTCGGCCAGCAGGGTCTGGAAAGCGGTGCCGTGTCCGAATTGCTGCTCGGCAGCCTCGAACTCGGCATCCGCCGCTTTCACGAGACCGTGGAAAGCCTCATCGCATAGGTTCGGGGGTGAGCAGCGGCGGGTCGGTCTCGCCCTTCGAAACGACGACTGCGGCGGCGAGATCGCCGGTGACGTTCAGCGTCGTGCGGCACATATCCAGGAAACGGTCGACGCCGAGGATGAGGCCGATGCCTTCGGGCGGTACGCCGACCATGCCAAGGATGAGCGCGACGACAGGCAGCGAGCCCGCGGGCACGCCCGCCGTGCCGATGCCGCCGAGAATGCACACCAGCATCACCACGACCTGCTGACCGAGCGAGAGCTCGACGCCGAAGAACTGCGCGAGGAACAGCACGGTGACGCCTTCGAACAGCGCAGTGCCGTTCTGGTTCGCCGTGGCGCCGATGGTCAGCACGAACCGCGAGACGCGGCGCGGCAGCATCAGCTTGGTTTCAGCAACGCGCAGCGCCGTGGGCAGCGTGGCGTTCGACGAGGCTGTGGAGAAGGCCATGACGATGGCTTCCTCCGATCCCTTGAAGAAGCGCGCGGGCGACATGCCGCCGAGGAACTTCACGGCCAGCGAATAGACGACGAGCATGTGGACGCCGAGCGCGAGCACGACGACGCCCACGTAAGAGGCGAGGCGCGCCAGCAGATCCCAGCCGAAGAGCGCAGCGAGATTGAACATGAAGCAGGCGACCGCATAAGGCGCGAGGCGGATGACGAGGTTGATGAGCGTCATCGTGATGTCGAACAGGCCTTCGATCGCACCTTTCAGTCGCTCCGTGCCCGGCGTGTTTGCCAGCACCATGCCGATGCCGAACATCAGCGCGAAGAACATCACGGCGAGGATGTCGTTGTCCGCCGCCGCGCGGATGACGTTGGAGGGGACGATGTTGATCAGCGCATCCATGCCCGAAGGCGCGGTGCGCGAACTCTGCACGATGGAGGCAGCGCCGTCGCCCGCATCCGCGAGCAGACGCTGGGCGACCGCCGGATCAATACCGTCGCCGGGGCGCAGCACGTTCACGAAGACGAGACCGATGACGACTGCGATAGCAGACACGCCGATCGTGTAGGCGAGCGTTTTCCAGCCGATGCGGCCGAGCGAGCGGATGTCGCCCATCTCGGCAACGCCAAGGACGAGCGCCGAGAACAGGAGCGGAATCACGAGCATGAACAGCAGGCGGAGGAACAGCTGGCCAATGGGGCCGGTCACGTAGGTCGTGATCGTATGCACCCACGCGGCATCCGCACCCGCGGTGAAATGCACGACAAGACCCGCGACAAGACCGGCCGCGAACCCGATCAGCATCTTCACATGTAACGGCATCAATGACTCCCTCTGCCCTTGGGGCGGCGACGATAGACGAGCGGTCTGGCGATGGAAATGCGTTCAGGTTTTGGAAGCGAATAGCTGCAAGGCATGCGTTCAGTTCACCGGCGCTCTTCGCCGGTAGCTGAGCGCTTCGGCAATGTGAATGCGTGCCACGCTCTCCGCGCCCGCAAGATCGGCAAGCGTGCGGGCGACGCGGAGGACACGGTGGTAGCCGCGCGCGGTGAGGCGCATGGATTCGGCGGCCTGCATAAGGAGCTGCCGGCCCGCGTCATCGGGCGCGGCGGCGTCTTCGAGCAGTTTGCCGTCCGCTTCCGCATTGGTGCGGACACCGTGCGCTTCATAGCGGGCGGTCTGCAGTGCGCGGGCAGCGGCGACGCGCGCGGCGACTTCGGCAGAGCCTTCGGCGGGCGGCGGCAGCGCGAGATCGGCGGCGGAAACGGGTTCGACCTCGACGTGCAGGTCGATGCGGTCGAGGAGCGGCCCGGAGAGCTTGGCCTGATAATCCGCCGCGCAGCGCGGCGCGCGGGCGCAGGCGAGCGCGGGGTCGCTGAGGTGCCCGCAGCGGCATGGGTTCATCGCGGCGATCAACTGCACGCGCGCGGGGTAGGTGACATGAAGCGCGGCGCGCGCGATGCTGACTTCGCCGGTTTCGAGCGGCTGACGCAGCGAATCGAGTGTTTGGCGCTGGAACTCCGGCAGTTCATCGAGGAACAGCACGCCGAGATGCGCGAGGCTGACCTCACCGGGCCGCGCCTTCGCGCCGCCGCCGACAAGCGCCGCCATTGACGCTGAATGGTGCGGCGCGCGAAACGGGCGCGCGCGGATCAGCTTGCCGCCGTCGAGCGCCCCCGCGACCGATGCGACCATCGAAACTTCGAGCGCTTCTCGCGGGGTGAGCGGCGGCAATATGCCCGGCAGCGCGGCGGCGAGCAGCGACTTGCCCGCGCCCGGAGGACCGGAGAACAGCAAGTAATGCACTTGGAGACCTCTTGTTTTGGAGCCGCCCATGATGCAACTGCGCCGGATGTCGAAAGTTTACAGCTACTCCCGATGGTCAACCGATGAACAGTCCAAAGGCGACAGCTTCCGGCGGCAATCTGATGCTGCCGCCAAATGGGCGCATCAGCGCGGCCTAGAGCTGGACGACAGGCTCTCTTACCAAGACTCGGGCGTGTCGGCGTATCGGGGTTCGAACGCCGCGAGCGACAGCGGCTTGGGCAACTTCTTGGAGGCTTGCCGGAAGGAACTCGTGGAGCCGGGCTCCTTCCTGTTGGTCGAAAGTCTCGACCGAATCAGCCGAATGACTCCGCGCCGGGCTCAATCGCTCATCAATGACATTGTGGACAGCGGCGTCACCATCGTGACCCTAAACGACGGCCAAGAATATACCGCCGCCCGACTCGATGAAGACCCGATGGCCCTCCTCATCTCAATGATGGTGTCATGGCGAGCCCACGAGGAAAGCAAGACCAAGGGTCGGCGGCTCGCTGCCGCATGGGCTGAGAAACGCCGAAAGGTTCGGGCAGGGGAGAGCGGTCGGCTTACTAGCCGCGCACCTGCATGGCTCGCCGTCGATGGCGACGGCTTCAAAGTGGACGAAGCGAAAGCGGAGGTTGTCCGCCGGATTTACCGCATGACCCTTGAGGGCACAGGGGAACACCTCATCGCGCACCGCTTGAACGCCGAAGGCGTCCCGCCGCTTGGGCGTGCCAAGTTTTGGCACCGCTCGTCTGTCGCCAAGATACTGCGGAATGATGCCGTTATCGGTCGGTTGCGTTGCGGCTTCATGGACTTCGAAGGCGGGAAGGCCCGCCGCGTCATGGAAGAACCGATTGAGAACGCCTTTCCGTCCATCATCGCGGAGGCCGATTGGCTTGCCGTCAAGGCCATCAAGGACACCCGAGGGTCAACCCGAGGGAAGCACGGCTCGGCCCCGGTCACGAATATCTTTGCCGGATTGGCAAAGTGCCCCGAGTGCGGCGCTGCCATGACGCGGGTTTACAAGGGCGGCGGGCCGAAGGGCGGCAAGCCCAAGCTCGTCTGCACGCAGGCCAAGCTTGGTGCAGCGGCGCACGGATACCGCGCTATCGACCTCCCGACACTTGAGGACGCCTTTCGGCGCGACTGGCAAGCACTTCTCCTCGCCGATGTTCCGGCCGGTGAGCGCGGCGCGGCGATGGACGACGACTTCAACCGGCTTGAGGCAACCGTGAGCGCCCTTGAGGACCACCTGCAAGAGCTGTTGGAAATCGAAGCTCAACAGCGCTCGCGGGCCGTCGTCGTCCGCATCGTGAAGCTGGAAGCCGAGATTGAGACGTTACGGGCGGAGTTGGCGGACCTCGGGGAGCAGCGCGCCGTGGCTGACGGCGGGCTCATGGTGACGCGAGCGGGGGCGCTCGCCGACCGTCTCGCCGATGAGGAGAACCTGCCCGAACAGGCCGAAATCAATGGGCTCCTCCGCACGCTGTTTAGCGGGGTCGTCGTGGACTACCGAGAGGGGTTCCTGCGGTTCCAGTGGCGGCAGGGAGGCAGCTCGGATGTCATGTATGGTTGGCCGGACGAGACGGCGGCCGTGGTCAACCAGCCGCCGTCTTGACGTGCCCGCCGAAGCGGACCTGTCGCCAGCCCTGCCGGAGAGAAACGGCAGGATGGGCGGCGGTACTGGTCAAGGTGGCCGCTGCCCTGTTTTGATAGAGCTACGGAAGTAGCCCAGTGCCAAGCTCGGGAGGCCCGAGCGGCGCCAAGATAGCACGGCTTGCGCGGGACGGAAGTGGCCGGGCGGCGGCGAGTGCTGAATCTGAACAACCATTTGATTCTAAACGATATCCGTCGATTGGCCCGCATTCCCGTAGGGATAACCGTCGGCGTGTCGCGCGCCGTCTGTCGTTTTCGCCGCTCGCCACGGCGGCAAGCGCTGCCACAGGAGAACCTCATGATAACCTTGTCTCAACCTCAGGACATCGACCAGTTCCGCGCAGCGCTCCCTCCAGTCGAACATGAGGGGCAGCCTCGGTTCGACGCCCGGTCCCTTCATGCGTGGCTGGGGGTGAAGGACCAGTTCAACGTGTGGATCAGGCGTCGCATTGACACCTACGGCTTCGAGGCCGGTTCCGACTTTCATGCAATTTCGCACAAAAGTCCCTCCGGCCGAGGACGCCCGCGCGTCGAGTTCCTGCTCTCCCGCGACATGGCGAAGGAGCTGGCGATGGTCGAGAACAATGAGATCGGGCGGAAGACGCGGCGGTACTTCATTCTGATGGAGAGCGCTGCGGTGGAGATGGCGGCAGAATTTTCCACTCGATTGTGGAAAATGCGGCGCCGACTTTTGCACTTCGAAGTTCAAAACCGCCTGAGATGCGTCGAGCTTTTCACCGGATTTGGTGGAAAGTCATCCGACCGACGCCCGCCGCTGCCACCTTTCTGCGTTATTTCGCAATAAGGGGCGCTTTTGCTGCTTACACAGCAAAACATGGATTTCCGGGTGCGGACCCAAAAATCCTTCCACAACTTCAAGGGCCATCAGGTCCGCCACGTGATGATCGAAGGAGAACCTTGGTTCGTCGCGGCGGACGTGTGCCGGGCGCTCGGGCTTTATATCTCCGACAGGGGACAGGCGAATGTGACCGTCGCGCTCCGCAAGGTGGAGCAGGCAGAGACCCGTTTGTATCCGATACAAACCCCCGTCCCGACAAAGGCCGACCACGTCACTGAGATGAAGGTCGTGTCGGAGCCGGGCCTGTATATGCTCATCATGCGCTCCGATAAACCGGAGGCGGCCACCTTCCAAGACTGGGTCACACGCGAAGTCCTTCCGGCCATCCGCAAGACCGGCGGCTACCTGCTCAATGAGGAGGCCCGCGCGACCGCTGCGGCGGACCAGCGGGACGAGATGCCGATACCTCAGACGTACCCGGATGCGCTCCGCGCGGAGAACTTTTGGACAAATTTGTCCAATAAATCGGGAAGGGCTTTTCCGCATTTTCGCAGAATACTTCCCGCAACGGCGGGGTGCATACATTGCCCGGCGGCTCTTTCTGACTGGATTGTCAAAAAGGGCAACGGACAGCCAACAGAGTCGGGCAAAGACGGGCCGATTGGCACCGAGATGGCGACGGCAAGAGGCCGGGAAGAAACGGCGGTTTTCTGCGGGTTTCAGGTGGGGAGGTCCGCATACCCCAATTAGCCCGCACTCTCGGTGAAAGAAACACGCGCGCGCCTGCACGCGCGACCTCCACGCGACCGACCAAAACGGCTGCGCCGGGAAGACACCGCCGACCGGGTGGACATGGTCAGACAGAAAAATTTTCGATGGACTCTTGAACTTCGACAGACCGCTCCCACACACGCGCGTCCTTAGGTTTATCTATATATGCTCCTTCTCCTACTCCTTCTCAGGTTCCTTCTACAGACATTCGGAAAGACCTCATTGAAGGAGGAAAGAGGGTTAGGAGTGGTCTAACCTAGAACCCTCTTTCGGTCTCACTTCAACGTTCCTCAGTTCCCCTAAGGCGACCTCCCGCTGTCTATCGACGCGGTGACGGACCCTTTGCAGCGGGCCGTCGGTGCCCCTCCCGCTGGCCGATGGCCCGCTGCACCCCATTCCATCCGAAAGGACCGCCGATGCGTGCCGTATCGGCCATCCCCTTCCATGTGTCTCACGCGGTGGCCGCCGCTGCGGACGTGTCTATGGGCACCGTCCTTGCGCTGGCAGCCTCCCACGGTCGTGCCGACGCCCGCTCATGGCTCCCCGAGCTTGCCACCTCAACGCCGCTGGTGCTGTCCTACGTCCACGGCGGGGCGCCGCTGGCCATTGCCGGTCTCGATGTCGGCAAACCCGAGGGCGTCCTTTGGCTTGCCCTCACGAATGCTTACGACCGCTTCCCGGTCATCGACACCGACCCCCTTCTCGGTCTCCTCGCCGCCACGGCACCGCAGTGCCCCGAGGGCGTGTGTCTGACCGCTCACCGATCATCGGAAAGCCACGCCCGGCTTGCCCGGTGCATGGGCTTCACCCTGAAGCCGCACAACCCCGACCGCCCCAAGGCGGTTGTCTACCAATGGCGCCCCTGAGCGCCCATCAAGAGAGAATACCCAATGACTGACACGACGACGGCCACGGCGCCATCGGCGGCGGAAGGTGCTGCCGACGCAGCCCTGCGCGCCGAAATCCAGAATTTCGACATCATCAGCGATACCAACTCGTTCGGCTGGGAAGAGAAAGACAACAACGGCAAGACGCAGTCCTACGGCTGGGATGCGACCGTAAACGACAGCACTGCCGCAATCCTTGCCAACCCGCCGCTCAGCACATTCTCGCCGACCGACCGTGAAGCCATCTTAGCCCGCGCCAAGGAGTTCGGCGGCGGGGAGAAGGCCGAACAGCGCGCTATCGCCGAGATGATGACCAAGCGCGCCGTCAATGCGCGCCTGATGGCGGGACCGGGTCCGGGCGCGAACCCGTATCAGATCGAGGTGTTCCAGCTCGCTCGCGACAAGTACGAGATTGAACTCCAGATGGACAAGGTGGAGGCGGAGCTACAAGCCATCAGCTCCCATCGCACCGAATACGATCCGGCGACCGGCAAGCCGCAAGCCGTGCCGGTGTTCAAGCTGGAAGGCGAGCAGCGCCGACAGTGGGAGGCGAAACTTCTCCGCCTTGGCGAACACCTCGCCGCGCTTACGGGGTCCGAAGGCGAAGGCCGCCTGCAACGTGCCCTCGACGCGGCGGTCGCCGAGCGGAAAGCAGCCGCCGAGCGCATCGACATTCTGCGCGAAGCTGACGCCCGCGCCGATGCGATGGTCCGCGAGGAAGAGGTTGAGCGGATGGCCAAGGCCAAGGCCGCGATGAAGCGGACGCGGGTCTAA
This sequence comes from Sphingosinicella microcystinivorans, assembly GCF_003634215.1. GTDB lineage: Bacteria > Pseudomonadota > Alphaproteobacteria > Sphingomonadales > Sphingomonadaceae > Sphingosinicella > Sphingosinicella microcystinivorans. Next base: position 390,120 of record NZ_RBWX01000007.1, read on the forward strand.
CCATGCGCCGCCAGCCCCAGTGGTATCGCAGCTATCCCAAGCGGCCTTCCGCCGACCCGTACAACCCGAACAGCCCGTCCTACGCCGAGCGCAGCCGCGCCCACGAGACCACAACGCCCACCGGCATGACCGTGGTCAGCATGGGCGGCCCCATCGACATCGTTACCGACGAGAAGGAATAGCCGTGGCCGACATCACAATCCGCGACGTGGTCGATTGCGAGCTGGGCTTTGCCGACGCGGCCCGCTGCTACGTCTGGGCAAACATCAGTGCGCCCGACCTCCGATGGCTGGATCATGTCGAGGAAACGACCGGCATGAAGCTACGCGACGTGTTCAACGGCTCCACGTTCGCCCACGTGGTCATTGGTGGCACGGGCGTTCCCATCGGCCTCTTTGGCATCCTTCCGGGGAACCACGAAGCCGAAGGCAAGGTGTGGGTGGTCGGGACGAAGGCATTCAGCCGTCACGCCGATGCCATCGGTGCAAAAGCCAGGACCGTATTCGACGGCCTCTTGGAACACCGCTACGCCTCGCTGTGGAACACCTTCGCCAGTGACCGGCCGCGCATCGTCCGTTTCCTCAAGGAAGCTGGCTTCTCCCGCGTCAGCGTCATCCCAAGCCTCCCCGGCAAGTGCGTGCAGCTTTACGCCCGGTTCTCTGCGTAAAGCCGTACCTGACGCCCGCAGCGAGCGGGCGTCTGCCGCGCTTCCTCCGCCGCCAGACACACCGTCCGGCGGTGGAGGGGCGTTGCCCTATCCCTATTTGCATTCCGAAAGCCTGCCATGACCAAAGCCACCCCGACGACCCGCCGCTGTGGCGCCTGCAAGGTCGTGAAGCCGCTCACGGATTACGCCGCCGACCGTTCGCGCCCTTTGGGCAAGATGTACGTCTGCAAGCCGTGCGACAAAGCGCGGGCGGCTGCCCGCCAAGACCTTCGGCTCACCCCCGCGCAACTTGAAGCCCGCTTTCGGCGCCTCGCCAAGCAACACGCGCGGCTGATGGTCCTTAGCCGCCTCTCCATCGAAGCAAACCCGGAAGGTGTCCCCACGCATGGCGAATAGCGACCTATCGCGCCTCGACCCCCGCACCAATGTTGCGGCACGGCCGACGAACAACCGCGCGGGCACCTTGCCCACCCGCAACGTCCGCGCCCCCGAACTCGAAATCAACGCCCGCATGGGCACGGCTCGACGCGGTGACGGCGGCGCCGATGAGCTGAAGCGCGTCCTCGGTCTCGTGAACCGCACCGCGCAAGGTGTCGCCGATATCCAGAGCGAACGCGACGAACGCCTTGCGGAGCGCCAGCGCGCCGCCGACGCCGCCACCGGCATGACGGATGCCGCCACTGGCAAGGACAAGGACGCCGAGCGCGCCAAGCGCAGCCGCGCCTATGCGGACGGCTACTCCGTTGAAGCGGCCCGAGCCCAAGGCGTGAAGCTCACGCTCGAAACCGGCGCCCTTGTGGACGAACTCCTGAACGACCCCGAGAAGCGCGCCGACCTCGACGACGTGAACGAGGCGATTGAGGCGCACTACCGCTCAACCCTCATGGACGAGACGGGCAACCTCCGTGACTTCGGTTCTCCCGAAGCGACCCGTGCGGTGGCCCAAGCGGCAAGCGATGCGCGCCAAAAAGCCCTCATCGCGGCCCAACAGGTCATCACCGACCGCGTCCACACCGAACACCTCGGCAACATGGCCGTGGGTGCCAAGGCGGAGTTTGCGGCCGGGACGCTGGACGTTGAGACCCTGCTTGCCCGCCGACTGCCGGGCATGAGCGCAGGCGACACCCGTTCGACCATGCTGACGGTCCTCCTAGAGGACGCTGACGAACGCGGTGACGTGGCAGGCATGAACGCCCTGCTTGGCGCGAAGCGTGCCGATGGCCAGTCATCGTGGTCCCCGGATCAGGTCAAGACCATCCGAAACCAGCGGGACCAGACGCAAACCCGTCTTGAGGTCGCCGAGCGCCGCCGGGTTGCGGAGGTGCAGGAAGCGACAATGGACGCGCTCACCGACCGATACAACTTCGGCAAGCCCCCGACCCGCACGGAAATCACCAAGCTCCGCAGCGAGGGCAAGTTGGACGCCGAGCATGTCTCCTCGCTGTTCGGCTGGATGGAAGCAGACGCCAGAGAGGCCCGCGCCAATGCCCGCGAGATTGCCGCTTCTCAGACGCTCGCCGAGCAGCGCCGCGCGGACACCGTGGGCAATGACATCGTCGCCCGCTACGTGACCGGCTCCATCACCTCCGCGCAAGCCATGAAGGAAATCGCCCGCGCCAACGCTGACGGCGCCTTCGGTGTGGGCGATGTTCGCAAGCGGGCTACCTCGGAAACCGCAGAGTCCATCAGGAAGCTCCGCGAAATCCGCGCAACGGTTCTAGCGACACCTGAGGGGCGCCGTGGCTTTGCCGCCATCGACGCCAGCAAAGCCTACATTGAACAGGCCATCAAGCGGAGCAAGCGGACCCGTGACGAGAAGGCGCGGATCGGCGCGGAACTCCACGCCCTGCACGCCGAAGCCCTTGCCGCATACGGCTCGGCTCTTGTCGATGGCGGGAAAGACCCGACCGACGTTGCCGAACGCCTGTCGAACTGGCTGATGACCCGCAGCGGCTCCGGCACGTCCAAAAAGGCGCGGGACGAGATACCAACGGCCAAATAAGGGCCACCCCGAAAACCCCTTCAGAAAAACCAAAAGAACGCCCTCGGTCGCCTCCCCGGTACTACCATACCCCCAAGGCCCCTTTCGGTGTCTGGCGGTCCATTCTGACAGGGTTTTCCCGGTGAAATAGACCAAGGAAACGAATGCCTAACCCCACCACCCGCTCGGAGGCGATCAGCGCCAAGTGCCGGGATTGTATTTACGACCCCGGCGCTGCCGGGACATGGCGACAGCAAGTCGCCGCCTGCGAAAGCGGCAACTGCCCGTTGTTCGACTTCCGGCCGTGCCCGCCCAAGCGAAAGCTGACCTCGGCGGACCTTCAGAAGCTCCGAGAGGGCACTGAGGGACACGGCGGGGCGCCGATTGCTGACTGAAGGAAAACCGATGCTTACCGAAGAACCAACACCCGTCTACCGCACCGAAACCCTCGGCACGACCACGTTCCGCACGAACATTGCGGCGCTGGAGCCGGTGACGCCGCCCGCGCCGAAGGTGCCCAACGCACCGCGCACCACGTCGCACAACCCCATTCCGGGGCTGTCGCCGGTATTCGTGACGTATCACGAGCCGCTGCCGGACGAAGACTAGGGGCGGACCTGCGGCGAAACCGAAAGCGGACCTGAGGGGGTCCGATGGTTTCGGCGAAAAATTCCGTGGGGGCATATACGCTGAACCGTCAGCGCCGTTCCCCCCATAGGGGTGCCCTGTGGCGCTCCGCCGGTGAACCTCGGGGTTCATCCTCTTGACCGAGGTTTCCGGCGGAGCGTCATGGCGGCAGGGGGGTGGCATATGTTGACGGGGCATAGTTCGATTAAACGAAGTATTTCTTTGTTTACAATAGCTTAGATCGTGTTATGTGGTATGCCCTCAACGCTAATCGGAGGGCAGACCCCATGACATTCCAGCTTTCACAGGCCGACCCGCTTCTCGCCAATGCTCGCGGCGTAGCGCAGCGCAATGCGGCGTTCTTCGACCGTGTCACGCGGCGCACCCGCCCGGCATGGCTATCGCCGCTTGCAGATGCGGGAGACGACAATTCGCACGCCGTCGCTGTCGCGGCATCGGTCGCACGCACGGCGGCGTTCTTCGCTCGGCCCGCCGTCGCCTAGCGGCCGGGCACCCGAACACACCATCGGCGCCCTTTCGGTTCCTTTCCTTCGCCATAAGCGCGCCGGTGGTGTGCCCTGCGGGGTGCGTATCAGAAACCCTCTCCGCAAATGGGCTCCCGGCCCCACGCAATTCTGCGGTTCTCCGGTCCCCATTTTTCGTATCACTAATCACTTGTTTATTGATACACTTAGCGATAAGCCTTCCCCGGCACTAACGGGAGCAGACCATGACCAAGCGCGTTGCCTTCTACCTCCGCGTCTCAACGGGGGAGCAGACCACCGACAATCAGCGCCGCGAGCTGGACGCCATCGCCGCCCGTAGCGGCTGGGAGGTGGTGCAGGTCTATGAGGATGCCGGGATCAGCGGGGCCAAGAGCCGCGACAAGCGCCCCGCCTTCGATGCCCTGCTAAAGGATGCCACCCGCCGCCGCTTCGACATGGTGGCCGCGTGGAGCGTGGACAGGCTGGGCCGTTCCATGTCCGACCTCGTGGGCTTCCTGAATGAGCTTCGGTCGGTCGGCTGCGACCTCTACCTGCACCAGCAAGCCCTAGACACCTCCACGCCCTCGGGCCGGGCCTTCTTCCAGATGCTCGGCGTGTTCGCGGAGTTCGAGCGGGCCATGATCCAAGAGCGTGTGAAGGCCGGGCTGGCACGGGCGAAGGAGCGCGGCACCAAGACGGGCAAAGCCATCGGCCGCCCCACGCTGCCGGAGAACCTGAGGCGGACCATTGTTGACCTGAGGGGCGCCGGAAAGAGCATCCGGGAGGTTGCGAAGGGTGCGGGCGTGTCCACCGCGACGGTGCAGAAGGTGTTGAAGGACGCGGCGTAGCCACGGGAGGGCCTTGCGGAGAACCGAGGGGGCCGGGGAGGTCCGGGTCAGTCCAAATTTCCTTCCGTTCTCACCTGCTTTTTTTGTTCTTCTATATTCGGTGGGCAGAACGTAGGTTCTCAGTGTGAAGAAATAGCATCTTTCTGGGGGCATCGTGGAAGTATTCAATGTTGACCTTGGGGAAAATGGCGGCGTTGTTGCGCCCGCTACTTTTTCTGATTTTGTCGATTGGATTGAGGCAGAGTGCGACGCGTGGAGTTGGCTTACGCCCTCGACACCGGGGCTACAAAATTATGACTTTCTCAATTCGGCGCAGGAAAGCCTTAGCTATATCAGAGGCGTCGCCAGAGAGATGCGACATGCGAATACAGTAGAGGGTCGTGATATAGCTCATATTCTGCTTAGCAACTACGCGGGCCAGCCCCCAGTCTTGTTTCACTCTTCAAGCGAAGTAGGGCTGGCCCTGCTCGCGATAAAGGAACGGCTGTCCCCGCTTGACGCGGCGACCGCTTACGGCATCCTTCGGGGTGTCTTGAACGCTGATTTTATTCGTTACCCCAAGCAATTCCGGCTTTTGACGTTGGTGGCTAACCCGGCTGCGGTAGATGCCGCCGCGATACTAGATCAACTGGCGTCAGAACGACGGGCAGCGCGCGCGAACGTCACAAAACTTGAGAACCGTCTTGATGACGCCATGAGCACGTTTGAGTCCAACTGGACTGACCAGCTTGCGAATACGCGCAACGCCCGGAAGCGTGTGTTTCGGCGGCTGGTGAAGGTGCACAAAGGTCTGAGCAAGGTTCACCGTGACGAGTTTTACAAGCTCAAGGAGGAGCTTGAGGCCACGAAGGCGGCCTATGCGGAACAGATACGCCTCCGTGCAGCAGTTCAGTATTGGGAGGAGAAAAGGGAAGGCCATCGCGACCAACGCAAGGCTGCGCTGCGCAATCTTCGGTGGTTCGGTGGGATTGCGGCAGTTGCCGCCGGTTTGGGCTTTTTCTTCGCGGGCTCCTTTGTGCTTGAGGCATCGGGCTTGAATATGTGGGGGGTTTCCCTTGGAAAGACTGCCTCAAACAATGTCAGCCCGGCATTCTTTGTGGTGGTTAGTGCGGCGCTGGCTTTCTTGCTGACGTTCATTTTTTGGGCCGCTCGCGTCTTTCTCCGACTGTACCTTACCGAGAACCATATGCAGGCGGATGCTGAGGAGCGCCGTGTAATGACGCAGACGTATTTGGCTCTCATCAATGAAAGTGCGGCCAAGGATGACGACCGCCTAGTGATCCTCAATGCCCTGTTTCGACCGGGCACGGTGGGGATTGGGCAAGAGGATGCACCGAGCGAAATCGCGGCCCCGGCCATTCTGGCGCGCATTCTCGATAACCGGGGCTCTATGCGAGGCTGAAACCCTTTAGTGGACCTTGTCCATTTGTTCCATTTATGTTCTCATCCACCCATGCGCCGACTCACCGAAACCCCACGGCCCCCTCAGTGCCACCTTCAACACCCCGCGAACTCGCCAACCCCATCCGCGACCTGTTTGACGCGGCCGTCCGCCACTATGCCGTCAAGCTCACCTGCACCCGCTGCCGTCATCAGCGCATCTTTGACCCTCACGCCCTCTGGTATCATTTCCACAAGCGCGGCCGTCCCGACTGGCTCCCCGATGTCCGCGAGAAGTGCCGTTGCACGTCCTGCGGGGCGCGGAGGCCGACGCTGGACCTTGTCCATGAGTTGCCGACCGATGAGACCCTGCCGATGCCGAGCGAGACGGTTTGGAAGAAGGAGCTACGGCGGCGGCGTTGACGGGGGCGCCGAATGACCGCTGCGGTACGCCAAAGGGCACCTTCGGAGCGCTGGAGGGACGGCCCCGGAAAGCTCGCGCAGATTGTCGTGTGGGAGGACGGGGCCGCGCGGCAACGCCGATGCAAATGGGGGCTGGCACCGAGGGAGCCCTACGGCGACCCCATAAGCCTCCTGCGCTCCGAAGGGCGCACCATCGTCAACCCCTGCCTCATCATCGCGTCAGAGTTCGAGGTGGAAGCGGGTATGGGCTCCCGCCGCAAGCGCTACTCCGTCCGGCTGGTGACGGATGAGCCGTTCTTTTGCTTCGCGGGCATGTGGCGCCCGGCGACGGACGATTGGCCCGAGGCGTTCGCGGCGCTGACCACCGAGGCGGGGCCTGATGTGGCGCCTTACAAGGACCGACAGTTGGCCGTGGTGCGCCCTGAGGATTGGGAGGACTGGTTGAGGCAGCGGAGGGCTGTGGAGGACCTTCTCAGGCCGTTCCCGAAGGGGAGCTTTGAAGTTAGCGCGTAGCGGCCGCGCGCCGACCGGCCATTTCCTCTTTGAAGCGAGCGACCAGCTTTGTGATATCAAAGTGCAGGCGCTCCCCCGAAAAGCCCAACTTCTCCAGCGCATCCAGCGTCGCAACTTTATCAGCCGCTTTCACCGTGAAAATGCGTTCCGCCGTTAAAGTCTGGAAATCGCTGGCAGTGTGCAGGCTTAACAAGCTGTCCTGCGCAGTCGAACGGACATTGCGTCCAACGGCATTGATCAGGAATGGCCTGTCCCGAACGGGTTTGAAGACCTCAATCATCATGGTATCGACCGCCTCCTCAAATTCAGTTCGGAGCGTCCACCAGACGCACCCGTCTGCCGCACGGTTGTTTCGGTCATCGCAAGCAAAAAACAGAGCAACTAGAGGCCCGGTCGTCCAATCCAGCAAGGCCGTGGCGAGGCCGTAATGTTGCGCGAGTATTAGCCACTCAATGTCATCCGTGGGGAGTGGCGAAGCAAACCTACTTGCCCGTCTCTTCCAATCACCGAGATGTATAGGGTGGTTAATTCCGTAGGTTCCCTGCCGGAAAATCGACGGCACAAGAGACCATCGCTCATCTGATTGCCCTCTATAGATGGCATACTTTCGCCCCCTCGTGGCTAGCACGTCCATGAAGTCGCGAATAACTCCCCAGCCCGTTTGCAACATCTATCCCCCTCCCCAGCGGCGGCCATTGTTGCCGGTCGGAAGCATGATACGCTAGCGCAATGTGCAACCTCTACACCGTCAACGTGAGCGCGGCCGACATCGCCGACGCCTTCAATGCCCGGATGCCGACTGCCTTCAATGCCGCGCAGGGCGACGTGTATCCCGGCGCCCCCGGCATGGTGGTGCGCGAGGCCGACGGCGGGCGCGTGGTGCAGGCAATGACGTGGGGATTCCCGCTGCCACAAAAGAGCAAGAAAACCGGCCTGCCGATCAAGCCCAAGCCGGTGAACAATATCGCCGACCTGTCCAGCTTCATGTGGCGCCATATCGCGCACCGTCCAGAACACCGCTGCCTGATCCCGCTCACCGGCTTTGCCGAGGCCGAAGGCGAACAAGGCGCCAAGACGCGGACGTGGTTTCGGGTGAAGGGACAGCCCGTGTTCGCGTGGGCCGGGATGTGGAAGGACAGCGACGAGTGGGGCGCTGTCTATTCGGGGCTGATGACCAATTGCAACGCGGTCGTCGAGCCGGTGCATCATCGGATGCCGGTCCTATTGCTCCCGGATGAGTGGGAGCGCTGGCTGCACGGCTCGCTGGACGACGTGCGGGGCTTTCAGGACCGGACTTTCCCGGCGGGGCTTACCGAAATCGAGCGGACGGTGGAGCCGTGGCTGCGTCGGAAAGCTCCCGAGCTTCACCTGTAACGGCGTGCCATCCCTGCGCGCACCATCGCCTTATTGAGGTCTACCCCGCCCGACACGCACCGCGCCAACGCCCGGCCGTAAGTATCCCGCCCCGTCACCGTGCAACGCACCTCGCCGCGCGTGAGGGAGCGTAGATAGTCCCTCGACGCCACCGCACGGCCCTCATGGCAATCCGAACGTGCCCTTCGGCCGTCCTTGCAACGGGGACTGTCGGCCATCTCAGGTGCATCAATGCCCACCAGCCGGACCCGTTCGCCCTGGCACCGCAGGCTGTCCCCGTCGTGGACCGAAGGAGCGATGCAAGAGAGGATGAGGGCAGCGGCGAACACGGCGGAACTTTCAGGGGCTATCGGTGGACCTTCAGGGCCTCCACCTACTCCGCCCGTCGCGCTGCCGATAGAGGGGCGTTGCAAGAATGTTCCTCTTATGTTCTCTTTGGCCCATGTCCCGAATCGATCCCACCGAACTCGCCTCGCTAATTCTCACCGCGCCCCTCTAGGTGCCCGCATCGGTCTTGCAACGCACAGTGAAGGCGCCCGGAAGGATGCCGCGCGGGCGCTTGCCGAAAACGTCGTGCGGCGGCTCGAAGGTGCGCCTGAGGTGGACCAAAACCAACTTCGGCTCCCCATCTAGCCCACTCCCGGCGCCCATGCCGTTCACCCGCGAACAGATGATCTACAAGGCCGTCGTGGCGCTGGACGAGTCTATCGGCGAATACACCGGCGAGAAGCCCCGGCCGACCTTCGCGCTGCGGTTCTGCCTCGCGTATCTCTACAGCCAGAGTGACGGCAACCGGCTGCCCTACGATGAGTTTTGGAAAGCCTTGAGCTACGAGGGGCACGGTGGTCAGGATGAGGATGCGACGAACTACGTGCGGGAGACCCGGCTGCGGGGATGCAGGAACGCCATCATGAAAAGCGTGGGCATGGGCGGGACGCCTGAAGTGTTTGAGGCGGTCGCGAGGGGGCACCGCCGAGGTAGCTTTTCTGACATATGTAAGGGTCGGAACTCGGCTGGCTAAAGGTTTAGAGCCTTTAACGCCTCATCGAGTTCGAATGCTATTTGGCGGACAGAAGCGTGGTGTCCATTCATCAGCGGCTTTCCCGGACCCGCACCATGCGTCCATATCGAGGGCTTTCCGTTGTGAAGAGTGACCCTATCGTCGCCCAGCCGTGCTAGCCGATTGTAGCCGCTGTCATTGAGCTGCCCGTCATAATGGCTGCCCCCGTCCTGATCCCTCATAGACAGGATGAGGCTTTCACGAGTCAGTTCGCCCTCGGGGTGGCGCCAGATGATATCTTTCCACCACACTTCAAATCGCACTCGCGGGAAATTCTCCACACCTTCAAAATTATTCGCACAATGAATGCCGTCGGCGTCGTTCTTCTTCATGCACAGTAGCGGCCCAAGACGCTCAACAACCATCGGCACCTTAAGGATGGCACTCCCCGCCATAAATACTGATTCAATGTGTCGTCTTGAACACGGCAGCATAATTGAACTTTTAAACCCCAGCTGAGAAAGAAGAGAAACGGTGCGCCCTTTGTCATAGCAAATTATGTGAATGGTGCTTGAAAGTCGGCGCGCTTCTTCGAAATCTCCACTATCATAAAGGGCGGCAGATTTTCGCAAGAAGGATATTTGAACTTCTAGCTGCGAGAGAATTTCAGACCTTTGACGCCTGTGCATCAAGTGCTCCGTTGAAAAATATGCACGATAGAATTTCATGACAAATCGAGCTTGCCAATGGGCATTTAGCTTTCTCGAAGTTTAGCCCATTTCGCCCGTAAAACCGCTGCAAATCGCGGCAAGGGTGAACGAAACGGCTCCTCAGGTAGTCCTACCTACCCTGAGGACTCCTCGCGTGTTCTTGCGGCGTTTTGAGGGGGTTTCGGCGGTGAGCTGCCAAAGGCGTGTCCATGCAGAAGCCGGACAACAGAAGGGGGCAGGGCAAAGCCCCACCCCCGCAACGCTGCTACAGAAAAGAAGGCTGGGACGGATCGCTGCCCCGCTTCCCTGTTTTCACTTCACTGATGCGGCCTTGGTTCCAGCCAAGGTCAGCCGCAATGTCGTGCTGCAAATGTCCCATCCGCAACCTGCGGCGGACTTCCGCATAAGCTTCTGTTGTCATCGGCTTGCGGGGCCGTTTCCCGTCGTCATTCTGACTCAACGCCAGTCTCCTCTGAGACAGACCGGCTTGACCGTGGGAGTCAGATGTGGGCATAGCTCACCCCCGATCTGACTCCCGCCACGCGTGCCGGACTACCATCCCGCGAGGCCCTGTCGATCAGAGGGCTCAGCGTGCCACCGCTGGGCCCTCATCTATTCGACAGCGTCAAATCCCTTAATGTGGATAAGCAAACAGGTACGCAAGCAGAATCCAGAATTTCTTGAAAAGATTAGATTTTTCAGGGATTTATCAGGAGTCTAATTGGGTCTTTCTGAGGTGACCCACTACCTATTGTGTATTTGTTCTGTTCTCTCAAACCGAACATTCAACGGTCGTCCCTGTACCGAGTTCTGCAATGCTCCAAAATTTGCAGCTCAAGCTCGCGTATCTGATTGGGTCTTGACGTTCCCAACATGAGGAGGTTGTGACCACCGGCTGCCGCCACTTCGAGTGCGCGCTTGGCGGTTTCCTGGCCCTTCACGGCGGCGAGATCGGGGGCGTCGGCTGTATCTTCGGCGACCGAGGCCGTCGGCGGGCTGAGAAGCTGCGTGCCTTTCAGATGGTTGAGCAGGCTCAGGAGATCGGGCGCGGCGAGCACGTCGCAGCCCGCCCATGCCGCTTCGCCGCCCTGCGCGGCCGGACAGATGAGGCCGAGGTCATTCGTCGAGGCATGGAGCGCGGCGAGGAGGACGCCGGGCACCGGGCTTACGCGCCCGTCGAGCGCGAGTTCGCCCACTGCCGCGTAGCCTGCGAGAGCTTCGAGATCGACGACGCCCATCGCGGCCAGCAGGCCGAGCGCAATGGGAAGGTCGTAGTGGCTGCCCTCCTTGGGGAGGTCTGCGGGCGAAAGGTTGACCGTGATGCGCTGGAAGGGAAGCGCGAGGCCGATCGCGGAAAGCGCCGCGCGCACGCGCTCCTGGCTTTCGGCCACGGCCTTGTCGGGCAGGCCGACGATGGTGAACTTGGCTCCCCCGCGCGCGATCTGCACCTGCACATCGATACTGCGCGCTTCAAGCCCGATGAACGCGACTGTCTGCACGCGCGCAACCATGACCAGCTTCCCCCGTTGATGCATCGAAACGATCCACCGTGGGACCCCGGTAAAGTGCGTCAACATTATCGTCAAACCCTTGGGGTTACGGCCTCTTTTTTGACACGCCGTGGGCGCACTCTGCGCAGCAGAGACGATTCGCACGCGCCCGAGGATTCCCCGTGACCACGCCTTCCACACCCGCACGCAAGCCGCGGCGGCCGCGCTCGCTCGCGCGCCGTGGCGCGGAGATGACAGCGGGCGTGATGCTTATGATTCTGTCGCCCATCATCGGCGGGCCACTGATTCCAGGGCCGTTCGGCTTCATCGGCTCTGCAATCGGCCTCGCGCTCGTGCTCAGGAACTCGCACGGCGCGCGCAAGCGCTATGTCGCGTTCAAGCGCCGTTATCCGAAGGCCGCGCACTGGGTGGACAAGGGACTTCGCCGCCGCAAAAAGCCGCGCGCGCAGTAAGCGCGGCCACGCTTTCCGTTGACTTTGGGCGCGCGCTTGGCCTATGCGCTCGCCCGAAGGTTTCGGTCGCGATTGCGCGAGCACGCGTGCGCGGCCGTTTTTATTGATTCGATTCGCAAGAAGGCATGTCCGATGAAGCGCACCTACCAACCGAGCAAGCTCGTCCGCAAACGGCGCCACGGCTTCCGCACGCGCTCGGCGACGCCGGGCGGCCGCAAGGTTCTGGCGGCCCGCCGCGCGCGCGGCCGCAAGCGGCTGTCGGCGTAGCTCCGAAGCCGGAGCGGCTCCGTGCGCGGCGCGACTTTCTCGCCGCGAACAAAGGACGCCGCGCCGTGACTGACGGCTTCATCCTGCTGGCCCGTGACCGCGCCGATGGCGGCGGTGTGCGTGTCGGCTTCACCGTCACCAAGAAGATCGGCAATTCGGTTGTCCGCAACCGGTTGAAGCGCCGCCTGCGTGCGCTGGTTTCCGAATCGATGCCTGCGCTCGCATCTCCCGCCCATGATTATGTGCTGATCGGCCGCGAGGCGGGGCTCACCCGTGATTATGCCGACTTGACCGCCGATCTGGCGCGCGCCGTGCGGAAGGTCGCGAGATGATCGGCAGGCTGGTCGCCCGGATGATGATCCTCGTGGCGCGCGGCTGGCAGCTCAGCTTTTCGGTGATCCTGCCGCCGACGTGTCGGTTTGCGCCGTCGTGCTCGGCATACGCCATCGAGGCGATCGAGCGGCATGGCCCTATCAAGGGTGGCGCGCTCGCGCTTCGTCGGATATTGCGCTGCCATCCGTGGGGCGGTTCGGGCTTCGATCCCGTCCCCGGTTCTGAATCCATAATGAAGTCGAGGCCCTGCTGCGGGCCGCAAGAAGGTGGTCGAGCTTGAGCGATAATCGCAACATGTTCCTGGCGATCCTGTTGTCGATCGTCGTGCTGTTCGGCTGGGCGGCGATCTCCGAGCGCTTCTTCCCGACGCCGAAGTCGAACGAACCCGTCAGCACCGCGCAGCAGACGGACCCGGCCGCGCCGATCGCCGACACGCCTGCCACGCTGCGCGACCGTGCGGCCGTGATCGCGGAAGGCACGCGCGTCGCGATCCGCACGCCCGCGCTTTCGGGTTCGATCAACCTGACCGGCGCCCGCATCGACGATCTTTTGCTGCTGCGCCACGATGAGACGCTGAAGAAGGATTCGCCGAACGTCCGTCTGTTCTCGCCTTCGGGAACGCAGGGCGCCTATTTCGCGGAATTCGGCTGGACCGGTTCCTCAGGCCTGCCGAACGCCGAAACACGCTGGGCGGCAAACGCGCCGACGCTGACGCCGGAACAGTCGGTGACGCTGTCGTGGACGAACGATGCCGGACAGACCTTCCTGATCGCCCTGTCGGTAGACAAGGACTATCTGTTCACCGCGAAGCAGAGCGTCGTGAACAAAGGCGGCCAGGCACTCGTCGCGCGGCCCTATGGGCTTGTCGCGCGCGTCGGCACCGGGCCGGACAAGAGCACGTTCAACGCCCACACCGGGCCGATCGGCGTGTTCGGCGGCAAGACCGACTACGACAATAATTACGACGACGTCGACGAAGCGCCGAACCGGCAACTCGATTTCCGTTCGAAGGGCGGCTGGATCGGCTTCACCGACAAATACTGGCTTTCCGCGCTGATCCCCGCGAACGACGCAACGTTCGACGGCAATTTCCGCGGCGGCGGCGACCAGCGGTATCAGGCCGGCGTGCGCGGCGAGCCGCTCGCGGTCGGCCCGGGCCAGACGGCTTCGACGACGATGCGCCTGTTCGCCGGCGCGAAGGAAGTGGACGTCCTCGATCGCTATCAGGACGATCTCGGCATCGTCCGGCTCGGCAGCGCGATCGACTGGGGCTGGTTCGAAGTCATCGCGAAGCCGATCTTTCACCTGCTCGACTGGCTGTTCGAAAAGGTCGGCAACCTCGGCGTCGCCATCATCTGCCTCACCATCCTGATCCGCTTCGTGCTGTTCCCGATCGCGAACAAGCAATACGCCTCCATGGCGAAGATGCGTCAGGTGCAGCCGAAGATGAAGGCGCTGCAGGAGCGCTACAAGGACGACAAGCTAAAGCTCCAGCAGGAGATGATGGAGCTTTACAAGACGGAGAAGGTCAATCCGCTCGCGGGCTGCCTGCCGATTTTGCTGCAGATCCCCATCTTCTACGCGCTCTACAAGACGCTGTTCCTCGTCATCGATATGCGTCACCAGCCGTTCTACCTGTGGATCAAGGATCTCTCCGCGCCCGATCCGCTGACGCCGGTGAACCTGTTCGGCCTGCTGCCCTTCACGCCGCCCACATGGATTGGCATCGGCGTGCTGCCGATCCTGCTGGGCATCACCATGTGGCTCCAGCAGAAGCTCAATCCGCAACCGCTCGACGAGATCCAGCAGAAGGTGTTCGCCATCCTGCCGTGGATGTTCATGATCATCATGGCGCCGTTTGCTGCGGGTCTGCAGCTCTACTGGACGGTGAACAACATCATTTCCATCGCGCAGCAGTGGGTGCTGATCCGCAAGCATCCGGCCCCGGCGCCGGAACCCGCAAAGGCGAAATGACCGGCATCAGCCCCCGGGAGGCGAACCGACTGTTCACAGGGCCGATCGCCTTCGTGAAGTCGGCGCCGACGATGGACGACCTGCCCCCGGCGAACCTGCCGGAGGTGGCGTTCGCGGGGCGTTCGAATGTCGGCAAGTCGTCGCTGCTGAATGCGCTGACGGCGCGCAAGGGGCTTGCGCGCACATCGAACACGCCGGGCCGCACGCAGCTTCTCAACATCTTCGATGTCGGCGAACCCGCCGTGCTGCGCCTCGTCGATATGCCCGGCTACGGCTATGCCGAGGCACCGAAGAAGATGGTGGACGCGTGGAAACGCGCGGTGTTCGATTATCTGCGCGGCCGCGCCAACCTGAAGCGCGTGCTGCTGCTGATCGACAGCCGTCGCGGCATCGGCAAGGTCGACGAGGATGTGATGGACATCCTGGATAGCGCTGCTGTCTCCTATCAGATCGTGCTCACCAAGACCGACAAGGTGAAGGAAAGCTGGGTGGCAAAGCTGCGCGAGGACCTGCCTGCGCTCCTGAAGCGGCATCCGGCTTCGTTTCCGAGCCTGCTTGCCACCAGCTCCGAAAAGAATCACGGCATTGAGGAACTGCGCGCCGCAGTGCTCGGCGCCGCGAAGGACGAGGGCGGCGTATGAAACTCGTGATCGGCAACAGGCGCTATTCATCGTGGTCGCTGCGCGGCTGGCTCGCTGCGAAGCTGGCGGATATTCCCTTCGAAGAGGTGATGATCCCGCTGGATACGCCGGAGTTCACTGCCGCCAAGGCGGATGCGTCGCTGATGCCTTCAGGGACGGTGCCCGTGCTGTGGGACGGCAACGTCGCGGTGTGGGAGAGCCTCGCCATCATCGACTGGCTTGCCGACCGGGTGGGCCGCGATGTCTTCTGGCCGAAGGATAATGCCGCGCGGGCGCTCGCGCGCTCGATTGCGGCGGAGATGCACGCGGGCTTCGCCAATCTGCGCAGGCACTGCCCGATGAACACCGGCCGGACCTATCCGTCGTTCCCGCTGACGCAGGAGGTGGAGCGCGACATCGGCCGGATCGACGCGCTGTGGCGCGAGGCGCTGCACGGCTTCGGCGGCGAGGGTGGGCCTTTTCTGTTCGGCGCATTCGGCGCGGCGGATATCATGTACGCCCCCGTCGTCACGCGCTTCCGCACGTACGATGTGCTGCTTTCAGACACGTCTGCCGCCTATGTGAACGCTGTTCTGGCGCATCCGCTGATGCAGGACTGGTATGCCGGCGCGGATGCCGAGGACTGGCGGCTCGACCGAATCGAGTACTAGAGAACTTCGCCGCAGCCCTCGTAGCGCTTGCGGTCGAGCGTCATGGTGACGGCGTAGGCGTAAGGCTTGCCGCTCATCGTGTCCTCGCACCGTTTCTTCACGATCGAAACGGCGAGTGAGGATTTGCCGTCCGCGACCGCAAAGTTGCTCGTGCCTTCCAGCGAGAGGCGTGCGGGCGCCTTGAACGTGGCGGTCTTCGCGCCGTAGTCGGCGATCACCTCCACGTCCCAGCCGGTGGCGATGTCCATCGTCCAGCCTGGTTCCTGCCCGACAGCATGGAAGTGTACCACAGGCCCCGGAGGCACGGGCATTTCGGGGAGGCCGCCCGGCTGATCCCACTCGCGCGGGCCGTTCACGCGCCAGACTTCCTTGCCGTCCGCGTCGTAAAGCACCGTGTAAGGAAGGCCGGGCGCGCCGAGCGTGGTGGCGAGCGCGCCTTCCTCATCGAGCAGGATCGTCATGTGCTGGAGCTTCGCCTTGGCGAGGAACGGTCTCACCTTGGCCCAGCCCTGCAGATCCTGGCTGATGCCGACCACCGCCATCTCGCCCGCCTTCGCTTTCGCAAGCCGATCGAGCGCGGGCATTTCGGCGATGCAGGGCGCGCACCAGGTCGCCCACAGGTTCACGAGGACCGGCTTGCCCCGGAAATCGGCGAGTGTCACCTTGCTGCCGTCCTCGCGCGAGAATGTCTGCGTGGGGGCGGGCGTGCCGGCCTGCGACGTGTCCACTGATCCGGTCGCCGTTTTCGCGGCGGCTTTCTTCGTTGCCGGCGCCGCGCTTTCTTGCGAGGCGAGCGCGTCTGCTTTATCGGCCTCCTTGGCTTTGCCGCAGGCGGAAAGCGGCATGAGAACGAGGATCGCGAACATTACAGACCGCATTGCAAACTCCAATGACATGTGGGGTGGCCGCTTCGCCGAAGGACCATCTGCTGTCATGCGGGACATTAATGTCTCTATCGGCGTGGACAAGCGCCTGTGGCGTCAGGACATCGCAGGCAGCCGCGCACATGCCGCGATGCTGGCCGCAGCGGGCATTCTTTCCAAGGCGGATGCAGCCGAAATCGCGCGCGGGCTCGATGCGATAGACGCCGAGTATGCCGCGGGCGGCCTCGTGGAAAACGCCGCGCTTGAAGACATCCACATGCACGTCGAGGCCCGGTTGAAGGAGATTATCGGCGAGCCCGCCGGGCGGCTCCACACCGCGCGCTCCCGCAACGATCAGGTGGCGACCGATTTCCGCCTGTGGGTACGTGACGCGATCGATGCGATCGACGCGGGGATCGGCGGTTTCCAGAAAGCGCTCCTGGTGCGCGCGGAGCAGCACGCGGCGGACGTGATGCCGGGCTTCACGCACCTGCAGACCGCGCAGCCGGTCACGCTTGGTCACCACCTGATGGCGTACCACGAGATGACGCGGCGCGATCGCGGCCGGTTCGCCGATGCGCGGGCGCGGCTCAACGAATCGCCGCTCGGCGCCGCAGCGCTTGCGGGCACGTCGTTCCCGATCGATCGCCAGGCGACCGCGAAGGCGCTCGGCTTCGATCGGCCGATGGCGAACAGCCTCGATGCCGTCTCGGACCGCGATTTCGCGCTCGAATTCCTGTCGGCGGCGGCAATGGCCGGGCTGCACCTGTCGCGGCTTGCCGAGGAGATCATCATCTGGGCGAGCCAGCCCTATGGGTTCGTGAAGCTGCCCGATGCCTTCTCGACCGGCTCATCGATCATGCCGCAGAAACGCAATCCCGACGCCGCGGAGCTGGTGCGCGCGAAGGCGGGACTGTTCCTGGGGGCGTACCAGCGCCTTGCCGTCATCATGAAGGGGCTGCCGCTCGCCTATTCGAAGGACATGCAGGACGACAAGGCGCCGGTGTTCGAGGCGTTCGATACGCTCGCGCTGTGCCTCGCCGCGATGACCGGCATGGTGGAGACGATCACGTTCGACACCGCCCGGATGCGCGCGGCGGCGGGCACTGGGTTCTCAACCGCGACCGACCTTGCCGACTGGCTGGTGCGCGAGGGCGGCGTGCCGTTCCGCGAGGCCCACCACATCACCGGCCGCTGCGTCGCGGCTGCCGAGGCGGCGGGATGCGATCTCGCGGCGCTGCCGCTGGAGACGCTGCGCGTTGTCGACGCGCGCATCGATGAGCGTGTTTTCGGCGTACTCACTGTGGATGCATCGGTCGCGAGCCGCACGAGTTTTGGCGGCACATCGCCCGCGAACGTGCGCGCGGCCGTCGTCGCGGCGCGGGAGGCGGGCCAATGAAGGCTGCACTACCTCTGCTGCTTCTACTTGCCGCGTGCGGGGCCAAGGGGCCGCTCGCGTGGCCTGAAGGCGGCCCGCCTCCGCCGCCGCCCGGCGTGAAGGAACCGCTCACCACCGAGCAGATGCTGAAGCCGCCGCCGCAGGCTGCGCCCGAGCGCGTCGACGATCCGGTCCGCCGCTCGGAAGAGCGACGCGACGACGAATTCGATCTGCCGCCGGGGCTCTGATGGACCATTTCCAGCACAGGGACGGCCGCCTGATGGCCGAGGATGTCGATGTGGCGGCGCTCGCCGATACCGTCGGCACGCCTTTTTACTGTTATTCGTCGGCGACGATCGAACGGCACTTCACCGTGTTCCGCGATGCGGTGGCGGGCGCAGGCAATGGGCCGCCGCTCGTCGCCTATGCAGTGAAGGCGAACTCGAATCAGGCGGTGATCGCAACGCTGGCGCGGATCGGCGCGGGGGCGGATGTCGTTTCGCTCGGCGAGATGAAGCGCGCGCTCGCGGCGGGCGTCCCGGCCGAGCGCATCGTCTTCTCGGGCGTCGGCAAGACGGCCGACGAGATGGAAGCCGCGATTCACGCGGGCGTCTTTCAGATCAATCTTGAATCGCTGCCCGAGGCGGAGATGCTCTCGGCGGTCGCGGCGCGCATGGGGCGCACGGTGCCGGTGGCGTTCCGCGTGAACCCCGATGTCGATGCGGGCACGCACGCCAAGATCTCGACCGGCAAGGCCGAGAACAAGTTCGGCATACCCATCGATACCACGCAGGAAGCGTTTGCGCTGGCGGCGGCGCTTCCGGGCATCGAGCCTGTCGGCGTCGCGCTGCACATCGGCAGCCAGCTGACCGATCTTGCACCGCTTGAAAAGGCGTTCACCCGCCTCGGTGCGCTGATTGCGGAACTGCGCGCGGCAGGCCACACCGTCAGCCGCGCCGATCTCGGCGGCGGGCTTGGCGTCCCCTACATGGCGCACACCCCTGGGCCGCCGCTCCCCGAAGCCTATGGCGCGATGGTCGCGCGCGTCACCGCCGAGTGGGACGTGCGCCTGACGTTCGAGCCGGGGCGCGTGATCGTGGGCAATGCAGGCGTGCTCGTTTCGCGCGTGATCCGCGTGAAGACGGGCGCGACGACCGACTTCGTGATCATCGACGCGGCGATGAACGATCTGCTGCGCCCCAGCCTCTACGACGCGTGGCACGACATCGATTCGGTGATGCAGACGGACGCGCGGATGACCGCAACGGTTGTCGGCCCGGTGTGCGAAACCGGTGACACGTTTGCGGAAGGGCGTGAGATTCCTGCGGTGGAGGCCGGCGATCTGGTCGTCTTCCGCACCGCGGGCGCTTATGGTGCAGCGATGGCTTCGACCTACAATTCCCGCCTGCTGACGCCCGAGGTGCTGGTGAAGGGCGATAAATGGGCGCTGGTGCGGCCGCGCAGCACGATCGAGGATTTGATCGCGCAGGACCGCGTACCCAACTGGGTGGGGTAGCGCGATGACCGCGCCCGCGCCGCAGCAAGCCTTCCTTGCCGCGATGCGCGTGCCGCTCGCTCTTTCGGGCATCGTTCTCGCCGCAGAGCGTGCGCTGCCGCGCGAACTCGGCCTTGTCCTCACGCTCTGGCTGCTTTGGATCGCCGCCGCATTGCTTGGGCTGATGCAGGCCGTGCCGGGGACGCTGCGCGTCGCACTGCTGGCGCTCCTCATCGTCGGCACGGCCGCCCTGTCGATCCGCGCGGCCTGGCGCATCGGCGTTCCTACGCCTGCCGCGCGCCGGGCGCGACTGGAGCGGGGTGGCGGGCTCCGCCGGGGGGCGCTCGCACTTGTCGCCGACGCGCCCGTCAGCGATCCGGACGATTTGGGCGCCGCGCTCTGGGGGCGTGCGCTTGCTGATGCCCGGACGCTGCGACCGCGCCTCGGCCGCCTTGAATGGCAGCCGACACTCGAAACCCGTTACGGGCTCTGGCCGCTCATCGGCACGGCGCTGTTCCTCGGCCTGATGCTCGCGAAGGCGGACGCGCCGCAGAGACTCGCGGCTGCCTTCTCGCCGTGGCCGACGACGCTGGAAGGCGTGCGTGTCGCGGTGACGCTGGAGCCGCCCGCCTATGTGGGCGCGCCGCCGCGCCGTATCGATCTGAAGGGCGGGGCGGAGGCCGCGCTTGATGGGCTCGCCGCAAGCCGGGTCACGATCCGCGTCGAAGGTCTTGAAGGCGGCTGGCACGTCGCAGGCCCCGATATGGATGCGGCGGCGGAAGGCGGGCGCGTGTCCTTTCCGCTGAAACGCGCGGGCGAATACAGCGTGCAGCAGGGCAGTCGCCGGATAGCGGCGCTCGACCTTTCGCTTGCCGCCGATCTGAGGCCAGCGATCCGTTTTGATGGCGATCCCGCCATCACGCCCACCGGCGCGCTTCGGCTCGGCTTCCGCCTGCGCGACGATCACGGCGTTTCCGCGCTGTCGCTACGCGTCCGGCGGGGCAAGGAGGTGCGCGACGTCGATCTCGAAACGCGCGTACCGCCGGGGCGAGGCAGTGTATTTGCCGATCTCACGCCGCATCCGTTCGCCGGATCAGTCGTGGAGCTGATGTTCGTCGCAACCGACGGCGCCGGGCAAGAAGGTGTGTCGCCGCCCATCCGCATCACGCTGCCGCAGCGCCGCTTCGCCAACCCGCTCGCGCAGGCGATTGTCGCTGTGCGCGCCGATCTGCTCGCCGGCGCAAAAAGAAGCATCATTGCACGCCGTCTTTCGGTGCTGGCGGCTGACCACACGGCGTATCAGGGCGATCTCGGCGTGTTCGCGGGGCTGCGCTCCGCGACGTGGCGGCTTGTTCACGATACGCGCAAGGATGCGCGGAACAGCATCGCGGCGCTGCTGTGGGACATCGCCACCGACCTTGAAGATGGCGGCGCGACGCAGGCGATGGATGCGATGCGCCGCGCCATGGAAGACCTGGCGCGGGGCATCGACGCGGGCGACGACACGGCGCTTGCGGCGATGGCGGACCGGCTCGAAGCTGCGATGAGCGAGTATCTCAGCCGCCAGATCCAGGCCGCGCTTTCCGAAGGCGGCGCGCAGCCGCCTTCATCGACGGGCGCCTCCGGCGTATCGGTCGATCTCGGCTTCCTGGACCAGATGTTCGCGGACCTTCGCGATCGGCTGGCGGCGGGAGACAAGGCAGGGGCGGCAGAGGCGCTCGCGAACCTGCGGCAGCTCATGGAAACGATCCGGTTTGGCAATGCGCCGCCCGATCCGGCGGCACAGGCCCGCGCCGCCGCCGCTGCCGAGGCCGCGCAGGCGCTCCGCGCGATCGAGGCGCGGCAGGGCGCGCTGCGCGACGCGACGATCGCCGATATGATCGAGGCCTCGTTCGGGAACGACAGCGGCCTTCGCGAAAACGCCCCGCCGCAGCGCACACTGGGGTCGGACACCGAAGCGCTCGTCAAACAGTTCGG
Source organism: Sphingosinicella microcystinivorans (assembly GCF_003634215.1). Lineage (GTDB taxonomy): Bacteria > Pseudomonadota > Alphaproteobacteria > Sphingomonadales > Sphingomonadaceae > Sphingosinicella > Sphingosinicella microcystinivorans. Next base: position 411,669 of record NZ_RBWX01000007.1, read on the forward strand.
CGCGGCAGGCGTGCCTGCGCCGCAGCCGCTCGGCGCGGCCGCGAAGGCAATGGGGGAAGCGGCACGTGCGCTCGGCGCCGGGGATGCGGGCGGTGCGATCCGGGCGCAAACGCGCGCGCTCGATCTGCTCCGGCAGGCGGCGAACGCGGCGGAGGCGACGGCGCAGCAGATGGCGCAGGCGGCGGGCGCGGGCGCGATGCAGCCGGGCGCGGCAGGCTCGGGGCTCGATCCGCTTGGGCGTCCGGGCACCGGGTTTGGGCAGGGCGCGGTCAAGCTCCCCGACCAGGCGGATGTGCGGCGTATCCAGCAGATACGAAAGATTCTCGAAGAACGCGCAAGCGACCCCTCGCGTTCGGACGAGGAACGGGGCTATTACCTTAGACTTCTCAAGCGGTTCTAGGACGGGAGAGCGAGAGCGGATGCGCAAGGTTCGAACAGCGGTGTTCCCGGTGGGCGGTCTCGGCACGCGGTTCCTGCCGGCGACTAAAGCGATGCCGAAGGAGATGCTGCCCGTCGTCGACCGGCCGCTCATCCAATATGCGGTGGACGAGGCGGTCGCGGCGGGGATCGAGCAGATGATCTTCGTCACCGGTCGCGGCAAGAATGCCATCGAAGACCATTTCGACCGTCACTATGAACTTGAATCGACTCTCGGCGAACGCGGCAAGAACGAGGTGCTGGCGCAGCTCGAGGGCACGCGCTTCGCCGCCGGAACGATCGCCTATGTCCGCCAGCGCGAACCGCTCGGGCTCGGCCATGCCGTCTGGTGCGCGCGGCATCTGATCGGCGACAATCCGTTCGCGGTTCTGCTCCCCGACGAACTCTTGTGGAATCCGGCGAGGCCCTGTCTGAAGGCGATGGTCGAGGCACATGCCGAGGTCGGCGGCAACGTCATCGGCGTGCTCGACGTGCCGCGCGAGCACACGCACCGCTACGGCATCGTCTCGCCCGGCGCGCAGCGCGGCGCGCTCACGGAAGTGCTCGGCCTCGTCGAAAAGCCCAAGCCCGCCGATGCGCCCTCAACGATGGCCGCGATCGGCCGCTACATCCTCGAACCCGCCGTCATGGAAAAGCTGGAGGCGCGCAAGCGCGGGGCGGGCGACGAGATTCAGCTTACCGACGCGATGGCGGAGCTGATCGGCGGTTCGCCGTTCCACGCGCTGCCCTTTGAAGGCACGCGCTATGATTGCGGCGACAAGGCCGGCTACGTGACGGCGAACATCGCGCTTGCGCTCGAACGCGACGACATAGGCCCGGAGGTGAAGGCGTGGATCGACGCGAACGTGCGCTGATGCCGCCATCAGGCCTTGCGCCGCCAACGCTCGGGCGTTTCGCGCTCGAAGTGAAAGCCGTGCCGGAATTCTGCCGCTTCGTCATGAAGCGGCGAACGCAGGGCTTGCCGAAGGGCGATGGCCATCCCGTGATCGTTTTTCCGGGCTTCCTGGCGAGCGATGCGCTTACGTGGCCGCTACGGCGCCGTCTCAGCGCGCTCGGCTACTGGAATGCCGGGTGGCGCTTCGGCACCAATCTTGGCCTCAAACCCGGCCTGCTTGCGCAGATGGTGCATTATGTGAAGTCGGTGCACGCCGGGCAGAAGCGCAAGGTGAGCCTCGTCGGCTGGAGCCTCGGCGGGCTCTACGCGCGCGAGATCGCGAAACGTATTCCTGACCGTGTACGGCTGGTCGTAACATTGGGCACGCCCGCCGCGCGGGACCTTCACGCAAACAACGCCTGGCGGCTCTATGAGCGGCTGAACGACCATAGCGTGGACGCGCCGCCGATCGAAACCAACCTCATGGAGCTGCCGCCCGTGCCGGTGACGTCGATCTTGACACCCTTCGACGGCATCGTCGCGCCCGAGAGCGCCGACATCGGCAGCGGCCCGACGTGGGAGACGCTGAAGGTGCGCGGCACGCATATCGGGCTTGCGTGGAACGCCGACGTGCTGCGCATCGTGGCCGACCGGCTGGCGCAGCCGGAAGCAGGGTGGGGGCCTTACCGACCGAAGGGCTGAGGGCGCGCGGCTGAACACCTGAATAGAAAAAGGCCCGGCATTCTCATGCACGGGCCTTTTTCATTCGGCAGTCTTGCAGCTGTGCGCTCAGTTGGCGGCGACGGCCTGCATCGCCTCGTAGCGGGCAACCTGCTTTTCAGCGACGGCGCGCTCGACGTCCGACTTGGCAAGGCGCACGTCCTCGCGGGCATCGGAGAGCTTCTTGGCAACCTCGTCGGCCTTGATCTCCGCGACCGGAACCGCGTTTTCGGCAAGGATGGTGAGGCCGCTGTCGTTCACCTCGGCGAAGCCGCCGTCGATGAAGATGCGCGTCGCCGGGCTGCTCGCGCTCTCATACACCTCGATCGCGCCGGGACGGATCGTGGACATGAAAGGCGCGTGGCCTGCGAGCACGCCGAAGTCGCCTTCCGTGCCCGGCACGACCACCATGTGGACGTCGCCGGAGCGCAGAAGCCGCTCGGGGCTCACCAGTTCGAAGTGGAGGTTGTCCGCCATTTAGGCTGCTTCCGCCGCCATCTTCTTGGCCTTCTCGACCGCTTCGTCGATGCCGCCGACCATGTAGAAGGCCGCTTCCGGCAGGTGGTCGTACTCGCCGTCCACAACCGCCTTGAACGAACGCACCGTGTCTTCGATCGCCACGAACTTGCCCGGGATGCCGGTGAAGACTTCAGCGACGTGGAACGGCTGCGACAGGAAGCGCTGGATCTTGCGGGCGCGGCTGACGGTCAGCTTGTCCTCTTCCGAGAGCTCGTCCATGCCGAGAATGGCGATGATGTCCTGCAGCGATTTGTACTTCTGCAGGATTTCCTGAACGCGGCGGGCCGTTTCGTAGTGCTCCTGACCGACGACGCGCGGCTCAAGCACGCGCGAGGTCGAGTCGAGCGGATCGACGGCCGGGTAGATGCCGAGCTCGGAGATGGCGCGCGAAAGCACGGTCGTTGCGTCGAGGTGGGCGAACGAGGTAGCAGGCGCCGGGTCGGTAAGATCGTCGGCGGGCACGTAGATGGCCTGCACCGAGGTGATCGAACCCTTGTTCGTGGAGGTGATGCGCTCCTGCAGGGCGCCCATGTCCGTCGACAGCGTCGGCTGATAGCCCACCGCCGAAGGAATACGGCCGAGCAGCGCCGACACTTCCGAACCCGCCTGCGTGAAGCGGAAGATGTTGTCGACGAAGAACAGCACGTCCTGGCCTTCGACGTCGCGGAAGTATTCGGCGATCGTCAGACCCGAAAGAGCGACGCGCGAGCGGGCTCCCGGCGGCTCGTTCATCTGGCCGAACACGAGGGCGACCTTGGAGCCTTCCGGCGTCGGGTTGCCGTCGGCGTCCTTGGCGATAACGCCGGCGTCGAGGAATTCGTGATAAAGGTCGTTACCTTCGCGGGTGCGCTCGCCGACGCCCGCGAACACCGAGGTGCCGCCGTGGCCCTTGGCGATGTTGTTGATGAGCTCCTGAATGAGCACCGTCTTGCCGACGCCGGCGCCGCCGAACAGGCCGATCTTGCCGCCCTTCGCGTAAGGCGCGAGGAGATCGATGACCTTGATGCCGGTGACAAGGATGCTCGTTTCGGTGGACTGGTCGACGAAGAGCGGGGCTTCGGCGTGGATCGGGGCGGTCGTGGCCGCGTTCACCGGGCCGCGCTCGTCGATCGGCTCACCGATGACGTTCAGAATGCGCCCCAGCGTCTGCGGGCCGACCGGCACGCTGATCTGCGCGCCCGTGTCGGTGACTTCCTGGCCGCGCGTCAGGCCGTCGGTCGCGTCCATGGCGATCGTGCGGACCATGTTCTCGCCGAGGTGCTGTGCAACCTCAAGAACGAGGCGCTTGCCCTGGTTCTGCGTTTCGAGCGCCGAAAGGATCGCCGGGAGCGCGCTGTCGAACTGCACGTCGACGACGGCGCCGATGACCTGCGCGATGCGGCCGGTGTTGTTGGTCGTCTTGGCCATGGGTCTCTATCCTTGCCTTCGTATCTGACTAGAGCGCTTCGGCGCCCGAAATGATCTCGACGAGTTCGGTCGTGATCGCTGCCTGGCGCTGCCGGTTGTACTGGATCGACAGGCGGTTGATCATGTCGCCGGCGTTGCGCGTGGCATTGTCCATCGCGGTCATGCGGCTGCCCTGCTCCGACGCGGCGTTCTCCAGGAGCGCGCGGAAGAGCTGGACCGAAAGGTTGCGCGGCAACAGGTCCGCGAGAATGCCTTCCTCGTCCGGCTCGTACTCGACGGCCGCGGAGACACCCGCCGCTGCCTCGCCGCCGCCGGCCTGCACCGGAACGGGGAGGATCTGCTGCTCGGTCGGCTCCTGAACGAGCGCCGACTGGAACTTCGCGTAGTAGAGGTAGGCGACATCGAACTCGCCCGCCTCGTAGCGCGCGGCGATGTCGTCGGCGATCGGTGCGGCATGCTCGAAGCCGATCTGCTTCACGCCCGCGAACTCGGTGGACGCGATGATCGTGCCGGGGAACAGGCGGCGGATGACCGCGCCGCCCTTCTTGCCGACGAGATAGAACTTCACCGTCTTGCCCGCAGCGATCAGCGCAAGCGCGCGCTGGCGCGCCGCCTTCACGATGTTCGCGTTGAACGCGCCGGCAAGGCCGCGGTCCGACGTGCAGACGACGAGGAGGTAAGTGTCCTCCTTGCCCGAGCCCGTCAGCATCTTGGAGGTCTGCGGCCCCGGCGTGACGCGCGCGCCCAGCGAGGCGACAACCGCTTCGATCCGGCTCGCGTAGGGACGGCCCGCCTCAGCGGCTTCCTGCGCGCGCCGAAGCTTGGCGGCAGCCACCATCTTCATCGCCTTCGTGATCTTCTGGGTCGATTTGACCGAGGCGATCCGAAGCTTGAGGGATTTGAGGGTTGCCATCTAGGTGTCGGCCTTATGCGAAGGTCCGCACGAATTCCTTGAGGATTTCGTGCAGCTTGGCCGTGGTTTCGTCGGAGAGCGCGCCCGACTCGCGGATGCTGCGCAGGACTTCGCCGTTGTTGGCGCGCAGGTCCGAAAGGAATGCGGCTTCGAAGCGCGTCACGGCGCTCGCCGGGATGCCGTCGAGATAGCCATTCACGCCCGCGAAGATCGATGCGACCTGCTCTTCCACCGGCATCGGCGAGAACTGCGGCTGCTTCAAAAGTTCGGTGAGGCGTGCGCCGCGGTTCAGAAGCCGCTGCGTCGAGGCGTCGAGGTCCGAACCGAACTGCGCGAACGCCGCCATTTCGCGGTACTGCGCCAGCTCGAGCTTGATCGAGCCCGCGACCTTCTTCATCGCCTTGGTCTGCGCGGCGGAACCGACGCGGCTCACCGAGAGGCCGACGTTGATGGCCGGACGCACGCCCTGATAGAACAGGTCGGTTTCAAGGAAGATCTGACCATCGGTGATCGAAATCACGTTCGTCGGAATGTAGGCCGAAACGTCGCCCGCCTGCGTTTCGATGACCGGAAGCGCGGTGAGCGAGCCGTTGCCGTTCGCTTCGTTGAGCTTCGCGGCGCGCTCCAGAAGGCGCGAGTGGAGATAGAACACGTCGCCCGGGTAGGCTTCGCGGCCCGGCGGGCGGCGCAGCAGCAGCGACATCTGACGGTAGGCGACGGCCTGCTTGGAAAGGTCGTCATACACGATCACGGCGTGCATGCCGTTGTCGCGGAAGTACTCGCCCATCGCGCAGCCCGTGTAGGGCGCGAGGAACTGCAGCGGCGCCGGCTCGGAAGCGGTGGCGGCGACGACGATCGAATATTCCATCGCGCCGTTCTCTTCGAGCGCGCGCACGATCTGCGCGACGGTCGAACGCTTCTGACCGACGGCGACGTAGATGCAGTAAAGCTTCTTGCTTTCGTCGCTGCCTGCGTTGGCGGTCTTCTGGTTGATGAAGGTGTCGAGCGCGACCGCGGTCTTGCCGGTCTGACGGTCGCCGATGATCAGCTCGCGCTGGCCGCGGCCGACGGGGACGAGCGCGTCGAGCGCCTTGAGGCCGGTCTGCACCGGCTCGTGCACCGATTTGCGCGGGATGATGCCCGGCGCCTTCACCTCGACGAGGCGGCGTTCGGTCGAATCGATCGGGCCCTTGCCGTCGATCGGGTTGCCCAGCGCGTCGACGACGCGGCCGAGGAGGCCCTTGCCGACCGGCACGTCGACGATGTCGCCGGTGCGCTTGACGGTGTCGCCTTCCTTGATCGACGAGTCGGACCCGAAAATCACGACGCCGACGTTGTCGACTTCGAGGTTCAGCGCCATGCCCTTGATGCCGCCCGGAAACTCGACCATTTCGCCCGCCTGGACGTTGTCGAGGCCGTGGACGCGCGCGATGCCGTCGCCGACCGACAGCACCTGGCCGACTTCAGAGACCTGAGCCTCGGTGCCGAAGTTCGCGATCTGATCCTTGATGATGGCCGAAATCTCGGCGGCGCGGATATCCATCTTGCCTTAACCTTTCATCGCCTGCGCCATCGCGCCAAGCTTCGTACGGATTGAACTGTCGATCATGCGGCTGCCGACCTTCACGACGAGGCCGCCGAGGATGGCGGGGTCGACGCTGACATCGAGCGCCACGTCGCGGCCGAGGCCGGCCTTGAGCTTCGCCTTCAGCGCATCCTGCTGCTTCGCGGTCAGGGCCTGAGCCGCCGTGACTTCGGCGGTCACCTCGCCGCGGTGGGCAGCGGCCAGGCCGTTGTAATCGCGGATGATCGCAGACAGCGCGCCGAGACGGCGGTTCTCGGCAAGCACGCCGAGGAATTTCGTGGTGAGCGGATCGAGCTTGAGCGCTTTCGCGACACCCGCCACGGCTTTCGCCGCTTCGCTGCGTGCGACCCGCGGCGACAGCGTCAGCCCGCGGAAGTCTTCCGATTCGGAAAGCGCGGCGCGAACCGCGGCAAGACTCGTCTCGACAGCCTCGATGGCCTTGCCGTCACGGGCCAAATCGAACAATGCGGTGGCGTAACGCCCCGAAAGCCCGTGTGCCCTGCTCACTGTATTGCCGCCTGTGTCCACGCGTCCTCTTGGGTCTCGTTCGGTGTAAGCCCGGATGTCGAATTGCCTGCGCATAGCGAAGGGCACGCGAATGCACCCCCTTCACGACTGGCGGGGGCCGACTAGCACGCACCCCTTCATGTTGCAAGGCAGCAAGAGGCGGCAAAACACGGCCTGCGGGGCACGCGACGAAATGCCCCTGATGCGCGCCCGATAGCGACGCGGATCGGGGATTGTTCATAAGCATCGGCGTAAGGACGGGGGTGTCTTCCGCTGGAGGTTTGTGCCGTGCGCTTCACCCGATTCGCGTCTGCCCGATTGATGCTGCCATTTGCCGCGCTGCTGCTTCCGGCCTGCATCGCCCGCACGGCGGTCGATATCGTCACATTGCCCGTGAAGGCGGCGAGCGCCGGGGTCGATGCCGTCACCACCAGCCAATCGGAGGCGGACGAGAAGCGCGGACGGGAGATCAGGAAGCAGGAAGAGCGCATCGGCAAGGCACGCCGAAAGTGCGAGGAGGCCCGCAAGCGCGGCGAATATGACGATAAATGGTGCCCGATCGCGCAGGAAACCGTCCGCTACTGACGGGAGAGGCTATCCCCACACCGCCTTCAGCCGCCGGTCCTGTCCGCAGCCGGAGCGATAGGCGCGGTAACGCAGCGCGTTCCGCTTCGCGAAATCCTGATGGTAGCCCTCGGCAGGGTAAAACGGCGTACTGCCGCGAATCGCCGTCGCCACCGGTTTGCCGAACTGCGCCTCGATCTGCGCGCGCGTGGTTTCGGCCATCGCGGCCTGCGCCTCGTTCAGCGCGAAAACCGCGGTATGGTAGGATGCGCCCTTGTCGCAGAACTGGCCGTCGGGATCGAACGGGTCGATATTGTGCCAAAAGGCGGTGAGCAGCTTCGCGTAAGTGGTTTTCGACGGGTCGTAGACGACGCGCACGGCTTCCAGATGTCCGGTGCCGCCTTGCACGACCTGCCGGTAAGTGGGGTTTTTCACGTTTCCGCCCGCAAAGCCGGAAACCGCTTCGATCACGCCCGGCTGCTTTTCCATGGCGGCCTCCGCGGACCAGAAGCAGCCCATGGCGAAAATCGCCTCCGCGCGCGCTGGCGTCTCGGCGGGCGCGTAGCCTCCCAGGAGCAGCAGGCCGGGCAGCAGGGCGAGGGCGGCGCGTGTCATTCCGTCTTTTCCGGTACGAATGCGAGCGAGACACCGTTGATGCAGTGGCGCTGGCCGGTGGGAAGCGGGCCGTCGTCGAACACGTGGCCGAGGTGACCGCCGCAGCGACCGCAGAGCAGCTCCGTCCGGACCATGCCGTGGCTATGGTCGGGGCGCTCGACGATGTCGCCCTCGGCGCGCGTGAAGCTCGGCCAGCCGCAGCCGCTGTCGAATTTGTCGGAGGAGCCGTAAAGCACCGCGCCGCAGCCTGCGCAGACAAACTCGCCCTCGCGCTTCTCGTCGTTGAGCGGGCTCGACCATGGGCGTTCCGTGCCCGCCTCGCGCAATATGCGATACTGTTCTGACGTCAGCCGGGCTTTCCACTCGGTTTCCGTCAGTCTCTTATCCATCGTCATCGTCCTTTCAGGTTTTGGCCGGCACGAAGCCGAGCGCGTCGCCGTTGATGCAGTGCCGCATGCCCGTGGGCGGCGGCCCGTCGCTGAACACATGGCCGAGGTGCCCGCCGCAGCGGCGGCAGTGCACCTCGCGGCGGACCATGCCGAGCGTCAGGTCGGTCTTCATGGCGACCGCATTCGGTATCGCACGCGTGAAGCTCGGCCAGCCGGTGCCGCTGTCGTACTTGTCGGCGGAGCGGTAGAGCGGCAGCGCGCAGCCTGCGCAGATGAAGGTGCCCTTGCGCTTTTCCTTCAGCAGCGGGCTTGTGAAGGCGCGCTCGGTGCCCGCCTTGCGCAGGATATAATATTGCTCGCTCGTCAGGCGGCGTTTCCAGTCGGCATCGCTGTAGCGGACCGGGAAGTCACCAACCGGCTTATCATCCCCGGCAAGTGCCCAGCGTCCCATCAGGCCAGCGCCCAGCAACCCTGCGCCGAGTCCAAGAAATTCACGTCGGATCATGCACACGACCTCCGTGGGACTATACGTATGAGCCGCCCAAAAGGTTACAAGCTTCTAAACGAAGCTGTAAGGGTCGATGTCCACCGCGACGCGCACGTTCCGCGGGACCTCTGTGCCGCCCAGCCATTCCGCGATCAGCCCTTGCACGTCCGCCCGTCGCGCGGCGTGGACGAGAAGCCTGTGCCGGAAACGTCCGCGCAGCAGCGAGAGCGGCGCAGGCGCGGGGCCGAGGATGGTGAGGCCGTCGATTCCCGTGGGTGCGGCGCGGCCGATCGCGCGGGCGGTTGCGGCGACCTCCGCCTCGTCCGGCCCGGAAACGATGATCGCGGCGAGCCGACCGAACGGCGGCATCGCTGCGGCGCGCCGCGCCTCAGTCTCGGCGGCGTAGAAGCCGGGCGCGTCGCCCGCGACCAGCGCGGCGAGCACGGGCGCTTCGGGCTGGTGGGTCTGGATATAGACGTGTCCGGGCTTCTCGCCGCGCCCCGCGCGCCCGGCGACCTGGCTGATCTGCTGAAAGCTGCGCTCGCCCGCGCGGAGGTCGCCGCCCTTCAGCGCAAGGTCCGCATCGACGACGCCGACGAGCGTCAGTTCGGGGAAGTGGTAGCCCTTGGTGATGAGCTGCGTGCCGATGAAGATGTCGATCTCGCCGGCAAGCGCGCTGTCCACGAGCGCCTTCGCCTGCGCGGGCGAGTGAATCGTGTCCGACGTGACGAGCGCGACGTTCGCGTCCGGGAATAGCGCGGAGACCTCTTCGGCGATGCGCTCGACGCCGGGGCCGCAGGCGACGAGGCTGTGTTCCTCGCCGCACTCCGGGCAGGCGTCCGGCACGGCCTCCACCAGTCCGCAGTGGTGGCATTGCAGGCGCTTCACCAGCCGGTGCTCGACCATCCACGCCGTGCAGTTCGGGCATTCGATGCGCGTTCCGCAGTGGCGGCAGAGCGTCAGCGGGGCGTAACCGCGGCGGTTGAGGAACAGCAGCGATTGTTCGCCGCGCGCCAGCGTCTCCTTGATCGCCTCCACGAGCGGCGGTGCGAGCCAGCGGCCGGACTCGGGCGGCGTCACACGCAGGTCGATCGCTTCGATGCCGGGCATTTGCGCGCCGCCGAAACGGCTCGCGAGCTCAAGGTGACGGTATCGGCCGCGCGTGACCTGCGCCAGCGTCTCGATGGCGGGGGTCGCGGTGGCGAGGACGATGGGGATCGCCTCGATCTGCGCGCGCATCACGGCGACGTCGCGCGCGTGATAGGGGACGCCGTCTTCCTGCTTGAAGCTCGTCTCGTGCGCTTCGTCCACCACGATGAGGCGCAGGTCGGGGTAGGGGAGGAACAGCGCAGAGCGCGCGCCCACGACCACCTTCGCCGTACCGCTTGCCGCCGCGCGCCAGGCAGCGCGGCGTTCGGAAGAGCGCAGATCGCTGTGCCACTGCACCGGCTTGCAGCCGAAGCGGGCCTCGAAGCGCCGGAGAAACGGTTCGGTGAGCGCGATCTCGGGGAGGAGGACGAGGGCCTGCCCCCCTGCATCGATCGCGGCGGCCACAGCCTCCAGATACGTCTCGGTCTTGCCCGACCCCGTGACGCCGTCGAGCAGGAAGGGCGCGAAGTCGTGTGCCTTCACCGCTGCGACGAGCGCCGAAGCAGCAGCGTCCTGTTCCGCTTCCAGCACGGGCGGGCCGAAATCGGGGTCGGGGAGGGGCGGCGCGCGGTCCACCGACACCGTTATGGGCTCGATCGCCCCTGCCGAGATGAGGCCGCGAATCACCGCGTCCGACACGCCCGACCATTCGGCAAGCTCGCGCACCAGTCCCTGCGCATCGCCGAGCGAGGAAAGTGCGGCCTCCCGCTTTTCCGTCATGCGTTCGGGCAGGATGCCGGAAACCCGGTATTCGGTGACGGTGCGCGCGCCGTCGAGCGCGGCGGTGACCGAGAGCACCATGCGCAGCACGGCGGCGGGCGGCACCAGGTAGTACGCGGCAACCCACTCGACGAGCCGCCGCACGCTCGCCGGGATCGGCGGCACGGGCGCCACGCCGAGTATCGGCCGCAGTTTCGCGTCGGCGACTTCGGTCGTCGGCAGCCGGTCCGCCTCCCACACCACGCCGTGAAGTTCGCGCGGCCCGAGCGGCACACGGACCACGCTTCCCACCGGCACACCCTCCGCCGGCGCCCGGTAATCGAGCGGGCCGAGCGCGGCATTGCGGGTGAGAACACGGAGGCGGGCGGCGGGCATCGGGCCCTTATGTAGGCGCGCGCGCGCGAAGGCAAAGCCGCGCTATGGACGCCCGGCGATTCGAATCGCTAAGGGCAGTTCAAACGCCTCTTTCGAAAGCCCGACCCATGAAATTCTTTGTCGACACTGCCGACACCAAGGACATCGCCGACCTCGCCGCCACCGGGCTTCTCGACGGCGTGACGACGAACCCGAGCCTCATCCACAAGTCCGGCCGCGGCTTCGTGGAGGTCGTGACGGAGATCTGCGGGATCGTCGACGGTCCGGTTTCCGCCGAAGTTGTCGCGCTCGATCACGAGACGATGATGAAGGAGGCCGAAGTCCTCCGCAAAATCGCCGACAACATCGCGATCAAGGTGCCGCTCACCATCGATGGGCTGAAGACCTGCAAGGCACTCACCAGCGACGGCACAATGGTGAACGTCACGCTCTGCTTCTCGGCGAATCAGGCGCTGCTCGCAGCGAAGGCCGGCGCGACGTTCATCTCGCCGTTCGTCGGTCGCCACGATGACAACGGCCTCGACGGGATGCAGCTCATCAGCGACATCCGCCTCATCTACGACAACTACGACTTCGCGACCGAAATCCTCGTCGCCAGCATCCGTCACCCGATTCATGTGCTCGAATCGGCGAAGATCGGCGCGGACGTGATGACGGCGCCCCCGGCTGTGATCCGCGCGCTCTTCAACCACGTCCTCACCGACAAGGGCATCGCCGGCTTCCTCGCCGATTGGGAAAAGACCGGCCAGTCCATCCTGTAACGCTCAGCTTCTCTTAACCATGTCCGCGATAGAGTCGCGGGCATGGCCGTTCTCGATTTCCAGTCCGAAGCGCTGGTTCGCCTCCGCACGCGGGTCGCCGTCCTCGGTGAAGCAAACAATGATCTGCTCGCCTATGCGCGCGGTCATGCAGGCGCCGTGCAGCAGATTCACGCCGCCGCGCTCGCCGCGATGGACGCGCAGGACTTCGAGCATCTGATCCATGTCGTCACGCAGGACTGGGTGGATATCCTCCGCATCGATGCCGTCGGCCTTGGGCTGACGACAAGCGGCCAGGGTATTCGCGCCAGTGCGAGCGGCGTTCAGTTCATCGATCCCGAACAGGTCGAGCTCTGGTGCCACCTGCTTCCCGTGGGGCAGGCGCGCAGCGTAAAGCACGGCTCGCCCGTGTTCGGTCCGGCCGCCGATCTCATCCGCTCGGAAGCGCTGATCGCGCTCAAACCCACGCCGCCCGCGCCCACCGGCATCATCGCGCTCGGCTCGCGCGCGCCGCACAATTTTGGCGATTATCACGGCAACGAGCTTCTCGCCTTTCTCGGCGATGTGGTTTCGCGCATGATCGCGCGGTGGATGCAGATCGAGCCCTAGACCCCCTAAACCTTCCGGCGCTGAACCAGCCCGCGCACGCCCGCGTCGCGGAATGGCTCGGCCACCTCGAAGCTGCCGAGCGCCGCTCCGCGCACACGCTTCGCGCCTATCAGACGAGCCTCAACGGCTTCGTGCATTTCATGGGCGGGCACCTTGGCGCCGCAGTGACGGACAGCGCGCTCGCTGCGCTCAGCCTCGCTGACCTTCGCGCCTATCTCGCGCACCGCCGTGGCGAGGGTCTCGCCAACGTCTCCGTCGCGCGGGAGGTGGCGGCGCTTCGGAGTTTCTTCCGATGGGCAAGAAAACACCGCGGCATCGATTGCAAGGCGATCGCGGGACTTGCCTCACCGCGCCTCAAGAAACGTGTCCCGCGCCCGCTCGCGCCTGCCGATGCCACCGGCGTTGCCGACCTTGCCGGAGAGGATGCGCGCGAGCCATGGATCGGTGCGCGCGACACGGCGGTGCTGCTGCTGCTCTATGGGTCCGGCCTTCGCATCGCGGAGGCGTTGTCGCTTACCGGCGATGTGCTGCCGGTCGGCGCGACGATCACCATCACCGGCAAGCGCGGCAAGACGCGTGTCGTGCCCGTGCTGCCGAAGGTGAAGGAGGCGATCGACGCCTATCTCGCGCTCGCGCCGTTCACGCCCGCGCCGGGCACGCCGCTGTTCCGGGGCGCGAAGGGCGGGCCGCTCTCAGCGGGCATGATCCGCGCCGCGATGCGCAGTGCGCGCGCTGCGCTCGGCCTGCCGCCCTCTGCGACGCCGCACGCGCTCCGCCACAGCTTCGCGACGCATCTGCTGGCGCGCGGTGCGGACCTGCGCTCGATCCAGGAACTGCTCGGCCACGCCAGCCTGTCCTCGACGCAGGTCTATACGGAGGTCGATGCGGCGCGGCTGCTCGATGTTTACCGGCACGCGCACCCGCGCGCTTAGGCGTGCGGCTTCCAGGTGATGACGCGCCACAGGTAGCCGGCCACGCATACCACGATCACCGCAGTGCCGATGGGTCCGACATACGCCTCGATCTCGGCATAATCCTGCCCGAGCTTGTAGCCTGCGATGGCGAGCAGCGATGTCCAGCCCGCGGTGCCGATGGTCGAATAGATCACGAACTGCCGAAAGTGCATTTCCATGAAGCCCGCAGGCACGGAAATGAGCGAACGCAGCGTCGGCAACATGCGACCGAACAGAACGAAGGCCGCGCCGTGCTGGTCGAACCACTTGTGCGCCTTCTCGATGTCGCCGAGGCTGACGGTCAGCCAACGGCCGAAGCGCCGGACAATGGAATCGAAGCGGTGGATGCCGATCTGCTTGGCGAGCAGATACCAGAAGACGTTGCCGAACATCGCGCCCGTGGTGCCGGCCGCAATGGCGCCTATGAGGCTGAACCCGCCTTTTGCGGCTTCAAGCCCCGCGAAAGACATGATGACTTCGCTCGGGATCGGCGGGAACACCGTTTCCAGGAACATCAGGAAGGCGATGCCGAGATAGCCGCTCTCGGCGATCAGCTGCTGGACCCACTCACCCATATCAGCGGGAAAGCCGCTTCAATATCGCGTCCCAGATCATGCCCGCCGTATCGGTGCCGTTGAATCGGTCGATCGCCACGATGCCGGTGGGGGAGGTGACGTTGATTTCGGTGAGGTTGCCGTCGATCACGTCGATGCCCACGAAGATCAGTCCGCGCCGTTCAAGCTCCGGCCCCAGCCGCGCGCAGATTTCCTCCTCGCGCGGCGTCAGTTCGGTTTTCGCCGCATTGCCGCCCGCCGCGAGGTTGGAGCGGATTTCGCCCGCCTTGGGCAGGCGGTTGATGGCACCCGCGACCTTGCCGTCTACAAGAACGATGCGCTTGTCGCCGTCGCTTACCTTGGGAAGGAAACGCTGCACCATGAAAGGCTCGCGCCATACGTTCGAGAACAGCTCGACAAGCGCGGGAAGGTTGCCGTCGTCTTCGCCCAGCTTGAACACGGCGGCGCCCGCATTGCCGTGCAGCGGCTTCACGACGATGGCGCCGTGCTTTTTGCGGAACGCCAGCACCTCTTCCAGCCGCCGCGTGATCAGCGTGGGCGGCATCAGGTCGGCGAATTGCGTGACGAACAGCTTCTCGGGCGCGTTGCGCACCTCGCGCGGGTTGTTCACCACCAGCGTTTCGCCCTCCAGCATCTCCAGGAGGTGCGTGGCGGTGATATAGCCGATGTCGAACGGCGGATCCTGCCGCATCAGCACGACATCGACCTCGCTGCCGAGGTCGATGTCTCGCGCCTCACCGAGTGTGTAGTGATCTCCCGCGACGTTGCGCACGGAGACGGGCCGCGCGTGTGCGATCACACGCCCGCCGCGCCAGGAAAGCTGGTCGGCGAGGTAGTGATAGAGCGTGTAGCCGCGCTCCTGGGCCTTCAGCATCAGTGCGAAGCTCGAATCGCCCGCGATGTTGATGCGCTCGATGGGGTCCATCTGGACAGCGACGGTGAGGCTCATGGGCGTTCCTTTGATTCGCGAAGGCCGTCTAGCAGCTAAGCCCAATCGCCGTCGACCACGCCTTCGATGTGGCGGGGCAGGCGGCCGCGCGAGATGACCAGTGCGTCGATGCGCGCGCCTTCGCAATCCGCCATATAGCGGCCAAGCGCGAGGTTGGCGGCGCGCGCGACACGGCGCAGGCGCGCGGGCTCGAGCGCTGCGGAGGCGTCGGTTTCGTCGTCGCGCGCCTTGACCTCGACGAACACCAGCATCCGGCCGCGCCGCGCCACGATGTCGATCTCGCCCGCCGGTGTGCGGACGCGCTCACCAAGGATGCGGTAGCCTTTGACGCGCAGCCACAGCGCCGCGATGCGTTCGGCGCGGCGGCCGCGCCGTTCGGCCGCCTGTCGTTTCATGCGTTGTCGCGGAGTTCGAGCGCGCGGGCGTAAACCTGTTTGCGGGGGAGGTCGAGCGCGGCGCTCACTTCCGCCACGGCGGATTTCAGCGGCTGGGTTGCCATCGCGGCGGCGAGTGCCGCATCGAGCGTGTCGGCGTCCGCTGGCGCAGCCGGTTCGGGTGGGCCGACGACGATGACGATCTCGCCCTTGGGCGGCGCGTCCGCATAGCGCGCGGCGAGTTCGCCGAGCGTGCCCGTCACGGTTTCCTCGAAGGCTTTGGTAATCTCGCGCGCCACGGCGGCGGGGCGGTCGCCGAGGCCCTGCTTCAACGCCTCCAGCGACCGCGCCAGCCGATTGCCGGATTCGTAGAACACCAGCGTTGCATCCAGCCCCGCGAATTCCGCGATCGTGTCCGCCGACGCTTTGGCTTTCGCCGGAAGGAAGCCCGCGAACAGGAAGCGGTCGGTGGGAAGCCCCGCCAGCGTCAGCGCGGAAATGGCCGCGCACGGCCCCGGGATGGTGGTGACCGGGATGCCTTCAGCGCGTGCCTCCCGCACCAGCTTGAATCCGGGATCGGAAATCAGCGGCGTGCCCGCGTCGCTCACGAGTGCAACCGATTCATTTCGCATACGTTCCAGCAGGCGTGAGCGCACGCGGCTGTCACTATGGTCGTGGTAGGGTGCCATCGGGCGGTCGCTGCCGATGCGGGCGAGCAGTTTTGCTGTCACGCGTGTATCTTCAGCGGCGATTAAGCCTGCGGACCTCAACACGTCGGCCGCACGGAGCGTTATGTCGCCCAGGTTGCCGATGGGCGTCGCCACGATGTAAAGGCCGGGTTCAAGATTACCGGGTTCAGATTCTGGGGGTAAGGGTGCCATGGACATGTCGATTTACAGCATGGAGGGCCGCGGGCGATTTTGGAATCGCTGTTTTTCCGGCCTGAAGCGGACGGCGCTGCCGATGGTGGCGCTTGCCGCCGCTGCCTGTACGCAAACGGTCCAGAAAGCGCCGCAAGTGGAGGCGCCTCCCGCGCCTGTGCCGGTCGTGGAAGCGCCAAAGGAAATTCCGCAAAACCGCGTTGCTCTGCTGCTGCCGATGTCGGGAGGCACCGCGCGTGTCGGCCAATCGCTGGCGAACGCCGCGAACATGGCGCTGCTCGATGTGAAGAACACGAACATCAAGCTCACCGTCTATGATACCGCGCCCGGTGCCGCCGCTGCCGCCCGCCGCGCGGTTGCGGAGGGCAACAAGCTGTTCCTCGGGCCGCTGCTCGCGGCGGACGTCACCGCCGTGCGCGGCGTCGCCAAGGCGGCGGGCATTCCGATCATCTCCTATTCGAATGACGCGGAGGTCGCCGGAAACGGCGTTTATATCCTCGGCTTCCAGCCGGATCAGTCGATCGACCGCGTCGTGCGCTATGCGCGTTCGCAGGGTGTCGAACGCTTCGGCGCGCTTGTTCCCGTCGGCAACTATGGCCAGCGCGCGTCCGGCGCGATGCTGCGCGCGGTGCGCGACGCGGGCGGCAAGGTCACGGCGGTCGAAACCTACGAGCGTTCGCGCGCCAAGCTGCAGGCCGCCGTGCGCCGCCTCACCGATTATGAAGCGCGCGTCGCACGGGCGAGCCAGGGCGGCATCGTTCGCGCTGACGGCACCGTCGCGCCGGTGCAGGAACGCCTTGGGCCGGTGTCCTTCCAGGCACTGCTGATCGCGGACGGCAGCCAGATCGCGTCCGCGTTCCTTGGTCCGCTCACGCAGTACGGCGCCGGTCCGGGCAAGGTGCGCTACCTTGGGCCGGAACTCTGGAATGCCGAGCCCGGCATCCGCACCGTGCAGGGTCTGCACGGCGCGTGGTACGCGAGCGTGCCCGATACGCGCTTCACGCAGCTCGCCTCGCGCTACCGGGCGAAGTTCGGCGGTGCGCCGTCCCGGCTCGCCAGCCTGGGCTACGATTCGGTGCTGCTGGTGAATGCGATCGCGGATAGCTGGACGATCGGTTCCAGCTTCCCCGAAGGCCGCCTGCGCGATTCAGACGGGTTCGCGGGTGTCGATGGCATCTTCCGCTTCGGCGCGTCGGGCATTGCCGATCGCGGGCTCGAAGTGGGGCAGGTGGGCGCATCGGGCACCACCGTCGTCTCGCCCGCGCCGCGCACCTTCGCGAAGCGTCCGGGCGCCTGATCAGGCCATCAGCCGCGCGATCACCGCGTTCAGCAGCGGCTGACCCGCTTCGGTCAGTCGCAGGCGGTCATTCTCGCGCGCGACCAGCCCGAGCCGCGTGGTTTCGGCGAGACCCGCGGTGCTGATCCCCGTGTCGAGCGCGACGCCCGTCCGCGCGGCAAACGCCGTCTCGTCGATGCCTTCAAGCAGGCGCAGCCCCATCATCAGCGCTTCGTTGGCGCGCGTATTGGCTTCGAGGGGCGTTTCGCTCGCCACCGGCGTTTTCAGCCACGTCTCCGGCAGCCGTTCGCGGGTCGTCGCCATGCCGCCGCGCCGTCCGTGCGCGCCGGGGCCGACGCCAACGTAGTCGCCGTAGCGCCAATAGGTGAGGTTGTGGCGGCTCTCCGCGCCCGGCCGGGCGTGGTTCGAAACCTCATAGGCCGGAAGCCCCGCCGCCGCGGTCATCGCGCGCGTCATCTCGAACATGCCGAGCGAGGCGTCTTCCTCCGGCAGCGTCAGCCGCCCGAGCCGCGCGCGCGTCGCGAACGCCGTCCCCGGCTCGATGGTGAGCTGGTAGAGCGAAAGGTGTTCCGTGCCGAACGCCAGAGCACGCCTGAGTTCGGCTTCCCATTCCTCAGGCGTCTGGCCTTCGCGTGCGTAGATGAGATCGAAGCTCACGCGCGGAAAATGCCGCTGCGCCACATCGAGCGCGGCAAGCCCTTCCGCAAGGTCGTGCGCGCGCCCCAGCGCTTTCAGTGCCGTATCGTCAAGCGCCTGCAGCCCCAACGACACGCGGTTCACCCCCGCCGCGGCGAACCCCGCGAAGCGCCCGGCCTCGACGCTCGAAGGATTTGCTTCCAGCGTGATTTCGGCGTTGTCGAAACCCCACAGCCGGTCAGCCGCTGCGATGATCGCGCCAACGGTTTCGGGCGACATCAATGAAGGCGTGCCGCCCCCGAAGAACAGGCTTGAAAGCCGCCGCCCCGGCGTCAGGCGCGCCTCGTATTCCATGTCGGCGATCAGCGCGTCGCGCCACGCCGCCTCGTCGATGCGCTCGCGGACATGGCTGTTGAAGTCGCAGTACGGGCATTTGGAGACGCAGAACGGCCAGTGGACGTAAAGCGCGAGCGGATCCGCTACTGGAGACATGCCTCAACCAACTGCGCGAATGCGCGTGCGCGATGGCTCATCGCATGCTTCGCGTCCGGCGCCATCTCGCCGAAGCTGATGTCGTGCCCCTCGGGCACGAACATCGGGTCGTAGCCGAAGCCCTTGTCGCCGCGCGGCGGCCACACGAGCGTGCCGTGCACATGGCCCTCGAACGTTTCGACGTGTCCGTCCGGCCACGCCAGCGTCAGCGCGCAGGTGAAGTGCGCGGTGCGGTCCGCGGCATCGCCGAGCGCCTCGTGCACCTTGCGCATCGCGAGGCCGAAATCCTTCTCCGGCCCTGCCCAGCGCGCCGAATAAATGCCGGGATCGCCGCCGAGGGCGTGAACGCTGAGCCCCGAATCGTCGGAAAGCGCCGGAAGCCCCGAGGCGCGCGCGGCGGCGAGCGCCTTCAGCTCGGCATTGCCCCGGAACGTCGTCTCCGTTTCCTCCGGTTCGGGCAGGCCGGCATCTCCCGCCGACACCGGCTCGATGCCGAACGGTGCCAGCAGGTCGCGGATTTCCCGCACCTTGCCGGGGTTGTGGCTCGCCACGATCAGCGTGCCGGGAAGGAGCCTGCGCGCCACAGCCTAGCGCCCGGTCGCCTTCAGCTGTGCAGCGTAGATCTTGCTGCATCCGATGCGCGCGAGGCGCAGCATACGGAGCAGCGTCTCCTCGTCGAACGGGTCGCGCTCGGCGGTGCCCTGCACCTCGACGATGCCGCCCTTGTCGGTCATCACGAAGTTGGCGTCGGTCTCGGCGGCGGAATCCTCCGGGTAATCGAGGTCGAGCACGGCTGCACCTTCATAAACGCCGCAGCTGATCGCCGCGACCTGCGCGCGAATGGGGTCCACCGTCAGCAGGCCGTCCGCCATCAGCTTGTCGATGGCGATCCGTAGCGCCACCCAGGCGCCGGAAATGGCGGCAGTGCGTGTGCCGCCGTCCGCCTGCAGCACGTCGCAATCGACGGTGATCTGCCGCTCGCCGAGCGCCTTCAGGTCCACGATCGTGCGCAGCGAGCGGCCGATCAGGCGCTGGATTTCCTGCGTGCGCCCGGATTGCTTGCCCTTCGCCGCCTCGCGCGAGCCGCGCGTGTGCGTGGCGCGGGGGAGCATTCCGTACTCCGCCGTCACCCAGCCTTCGCCCTTGCCGCGCAGGAACGGCGGCACGCGCTCTTCCAGGCTCGCCGTCACCAGCACATGGGTGTCGCCGAACTTCACGAGGCAGGAACCTTCGGCGTGGCGCGAGAAGCCGGGGATCATTTCGATGGTGCGCATCTCGTCGGGCGCGCGGCCGGAAGGTCGCATGAAAACTCCTGTACGGGGGAATGGGTTCTGCCGCGCCGTGTACCGGCTCGCGGCACCGGGGTCCAGATCACTTGAGAGGGGCGCGGCGCCACCCTACATTGCGTCACGATGACGAGCGGTCCAACCATATCAGAGCTTTCCGACCGCGCGCGCGCCGTGTTTCGGCAGGTGGTCGAGGAATATATCGCCTCGGGCACGCCGGTCGGTTCGAAGACGCTCGCGACGCGCGCCGATAGCCTCGGCCTCTCGTCGGCCTCGATCCGCAGCGTTCTCCACGATCTGGAGCGCGTCGGCCTGCTCGGCAGCCCGCACACCTCGGCAGGCCGCGTGCCCACTGATTTCGGCCTGCGCCTGTTCGTCGACGGCATGATGCAGGCGAGCGAGGCGGGTGCGGAGGAGCGCGCCGCCATCGAAGCGGGCCTCAGCGCGCCGGACCGCGCTGTGGAGGATGTGCTTTCGCGCGCCACCGCCGTGCTTTCCGGCCTCTCGTCCTGCGCCGCCGTTGTCATGGTGCCGCGCACCGAGCGCGTGCTGCGGCAGGCGAGCTTCACGGCGCTGTCGCCGACGCGCATTCTCGCGATCCTCGTTGCCGACGATGGCACGGTTGAAAACCGCATCGTCGAACTGGAGTATCCGGTCTCGCCCGCGGCGCTCATCGAGGCGGGAAACTATCTCACCGCACGCCTCGCCGGCTCCACGCTCGCCGATGCGTCGACGCTGCTGAAGCTGGAGATTGAAACCGAACGCGCGCTCATCGATGCGGCGACGCGCGATCTTGTCGCGCGCGGCATTGCCAGCTGGTCTTCGGACGATGCCGATCGCGCCGTGCTCATCGTGCGCGGCCAGTCGCATCTGCTCGACGATGCGGCGGAGGCGGATCTGCAGCGCGTGCGTTCGCTTCTCGCGGATCTCGACGACAAGGTCGAAATGCTGCGCGTGCTCGATGACGCGCGCGAGGCGCGGGCGATGAAAATCTTCATCGGCTCGGAAAACAAGCTCTTCTCGCTCTCCGGTTCATCGGTTATCGCCGCGCCCTACAGCGGCGCCGAAGGCCGGATCGTCGGCGTCGTGGGCGTCATCGGCCCCACGCGCCTCAACTACGCACGTATCGTACCCATGGTGGATTATACCGCCCGAACACTCAGCAGGTTGATAGGATGACTGAAGACAACGAAAAGCTGACCCCCGAAGAGATCGCCGCCGCCGAACAGCCGGTGGAGACGCCGGAAGCCGATCCGCTCGCCCAGAAGGAGGCCGAGGTCGCCGATCTCAAGGACCGGCTGCTTCGCGCCGTCGCGGAATCGGAAAATGTCCGCCGCCGCCTCGAACGTGAAAAGGCGGATGCGGTCGCCTATGCCGTCACCGGCTTCGCGCGCGATCTGCTCGGCGTCGCCGACAATCTCCGCCGCGCGCTCGATGCCGCCGCGAAGGACGATGTCGTGGCGAGCCCGCTGCTTTCGGGTGTCGAGATCACCGAGAAGGAGCTGCTCAAGGCGTTCGAAAAGCACGGCATCGCGCGCGTTGAAAGCGTCGGTCAGAAGCTCGATCCGAACCGGCACCAGGCGATGCTCGAAGTCGTGCAGGACGGTGCGGAACCGGGCACGATCGTTGCCGAGCTGCAAACCGGTTATGTCCTCAAGGACCGCCTGCTGCGTCCTGCGATGGTCACTGTGGCAAAGGAAGGCTGATGGCTGAGCCCGATCCCATCTGCGGCGTGTGGCAGCTCGACCAGTGGGTCGAGTTTCGCGACGGCGATCCCTACGTCCTCGATGCGAGCGGGCGCATCTTCTACCATCCCGAAGGTCATGTGAGCGCGATCCTCACGCGGCAGACAGACGGCGATCCGCAGGTCATCGCCTATGCAGGCCGTTGGCGGCGTGAAGGCGACGACGTTCACCACGCCGTCGAGCACGCCACCGTCCAGCGCTGGGTCGGCACGACGCTCACGCGCCGCGTGGTGGAATTCGATCCCACGGGCGACGGTCGCCTGGTGCTCCGCACGCCCCCCGAAACCAGCCGGTCGGGCGCCGAATTTTTCCACGACATCATCTGGGTGCGCGCGGTCTGATTGCAGCGCTACGCCGCGCGAAAAATGATGGGGGCGGGCGCGAAGCCCGCCCCGCAAGACCTCAAATCCCGTCGAGACCCTTGCTGACGAGAATATTCACGGCAACGCGGCGGTTCTGCGCCTTGCCTTCCGGGGAATCGTTGCTCGCCGCCGGGTCGGCTTCCGCCATACCGGTCGGGGTCAGCATACGATACGGCTTCCAGCCGCAGGCCTGCTGCAGGAAATTCACGACCCGCGCGGCGCGCTTCTCGCTCAGAACCTGGTTATATTCCTCGCTTCCCGTGGAATCGGTGTAGCCGACGACAAGCAGCAGCGCGTTGTCCATCGCTTCGGCTTCGCTCGCGGCCGCGCAGAGATCGGTTTTCGCCTGGTCCGAAAGCACGGCCTTGCCGGTGTCGAAGTTCACGCTCATCGTGTTTTTCACATTATACTGATCGATATCCGCGACGCGGCCGCGAAGCGCCTCGGTTGCCGCTGTCTGTTCCGCAAAGCGCTGGTCCGTCGCGTTGTGGATCATCGATGCGGTCTTGAGATCCTTGTTCTTGAGGGCGATCTGGCTTGCCACCAGCGCCTCGCCCCATTGCACCGTCTTGATGGTGACGGGCAGGCCGTTCAGTAGCGCATCGGCGGCCAGCTTCTTGCTGTTCGCGCCAAGGAAGCCGCCGCTGGATTTCACCTTGGTCGCGTCACTGATGAACACTGTCTGCTTCGCGCCGCCCGGGGCGGTGACCAGCATCTTCTGGTCCTTGCGTGCCGAGATGAAGCCTTCGACGTCCGGCCCCGCGGGCATGCCGGAAAGGTCCGCCGGCGGATAGGCGTTCACGTCTATGGACGGGTCGGCCGCGCTCATATCCTGCGGCTGCGCATGCAAACTGGCCGGCACCATGCCGGAAAGCGCAAGCAGCAAGAACATTCTCGGACTTTTGGAAATGACGCTCATCGTGTTGCTCCTTCAAATTCGACCCAACCGACCGCGCGTGGGCGCGCGTGTCGTCCGATCTGCATCTTCCGCGACGCCGTATCCGGCTGCCGGAGTCCCCTCCCTGGCGCCGAACCCGAACGTCACGGATGCCTTGCGTGTTCGGATGCATCCTTCGGACACAACATTGTGGTTAACGCCAGTATTACGGAGACGTTTCGAGAGTCTCATGCGGCGAGCCGATGCCGCGCACGTGCAGAATCGCCCCCGGCGCCTCGAAGGCGCTGGAGACCGTTATCGTCGGAACGGCGTTTCTAATGCTGAATATTGGAGCCGTGGCGAGCGCGCACGCGAGCGCTAAGCAATCCTCCGCTCCCCGCGCTCCCCCCGGAACGGTAACAACGCGTCATAGGTCGCGAGCGGCGGGGTGCCCGGTATCTCGCCGCCCAGGCTTTTCACATAGGCGTCGCGGACGATTTCCGCCTGCTGCTCCAAACCGTAGTCGGAGAAGCCGAGGCCGGGCTTCAGGGGGAGGTAGTCGTAGCGCGCCAGCGGTCCGCGCCTCAGGATCAGGTTCACGCCCTGCTGATGCTGCCACACATGCGTCAGTTCGTGGACGATCAGGCCCTGCAGGAACAGTGAGGCGCGGCTGAAATCTTCGCGCCAGGAGGCGTTGTTGGGGTGGAACCAGATGTGCCCGTCGGGCGCCATCACCACCCATGCCGGTTGCAGCCACCACCACTTCGCCCGCCGGAGGGTGACGCGCGCCAGATCGATGGCGTTGCCGAAGGCGCGGCGTGCCATCATGCGCTCGCCTTCCGTCAGCGGTCTAATGATGTGAATGCTCTCCGGCCTTCATCTCGGGCGCTGTCGCGCTCATCGCGTGCGCGGAGACGGTTACGCGGCCCGCCTTTTCGAACACGAAGGTGAGCGGCACGCGCGAATCGGGCTTGGTTGCAGGAAGGCCGAATACCATCACGTGCATGCCGCCCGGCTTCAATTCGATCTTCTGGCCCGGATTGACCGGCAGTCCGACGAGCGGAACCATACGCATCACGCCGTTCTCGGCCTTGCTCGCGTGCAGTTCGAAGCGCGCGGGTTTCGGCCCCTCGACGGCAATCAGCCGATCCGCGAGCGGGCCGCCCGTGATCGTGGCGTACATCGCGGCAGGCCGGCCCGCGACGACGGGCAGGCGAATCCAGGCGTTGCTCACGGCCGGCGGGGTGGGGGGTGCTGCCAGCGCCCGGCCGCCGATCGCCGCCGCCACGAGCAGCAGCAGCGCGGTCACACACGCCGCGATTCCAAGGTTTCTGTCGATACGCGCCAAGATCTTGTATCCTTCGCCAGAGGCATCCACACTCCGCATGAACGCTTCATGCCACAGCTGGGGGCATTTGCGCCATGCGGCAGCACGTCCCCATTGCACAAGCAAAACGCATCGGCGGCGCGCATGCGCCCTTGTATGGCGCTGGCGCTGTTCCTACATCGCCCGCGTGGATCAACGACGCTGCGGCAAATATGCGCAGCGGCGAGATCAATCGTTTGTTCCTGCTTGGAATTTGAAAGAGGAAGCACGGGAGATATGGGCAAGGTAATCGGTATCGACCTTGGCACGACCAACAGCTGCGTTGCCGTGATGGAGGGCAGCAAGCCCAAGGTTATCGAGAATGCGGAAGGCGCGCGCACGACGCCGTCGATGGTCGCGTTCACAAAGGACGGCGAGCGACTCGTCGGCCAGCCGGCGAAGCGTCAGGCGGTGACGAACCCGGACAATACGGTGTTCGCTGTGAAGCGCCTGATCGGCCGCCGTTTCGACGATCCCGTCACCAAGAAGGACATCGCGCTCGTCCCCTATCACATCGTGAAGGGCGGCAACGGCGACGCGTGGGTGAAGGCCGGCGGTGAAGACTACAGCCCGTCGCAGATCTCCGCCTTCATCCTTCAGAAGATGAAGGAAACCGCCGAGTCCTATCTCGGCGAAACCGTCACGCAGGCCGTCATCACCGTTCCTGCCTACTTCAACGACGCGCAGCGCCAGGCGACCAAGGACGCGGGCAAGATCGCGGGTCTTGAAGTGCTGCGCATCATCAACGAGCCGACCGCGGCCGCGCTTGCCTACGGTCTTGAGAAGAACGACGGCAAGACCATCGCGGTCTACGACCTTGGTGGCGGCACGTTCGACGTGTCGATCCTCGAGATCGGCGACGGCGTGTTCGAGGTGAAGTCCACGAACGGCGACACGTTCCTCGGCGGTGAGGATTTCGACGCCAAGATCGTCGATTCGCTCGCCGAAGGCTTCAAGAAGGACGAAGGCATCGACCTTCGCTCCGACCGTCTTGCGCTGCAGCGCCTGAAGGAAGCTGCCGAGAAGGCGAAGATCGAGCTGTCGTCCGCGCAGGCGACGGAGGTGAACCTGCCGTTCATCACCGCCGACCAGAACGGCCCGAAGCACCTCGTGAAAACGATCACGCGCGCCGACCTTGAAAAGCTCGTGGGCGATCTCGTCGCCCGCACCATGGAGCCGTGCCGCAAGGCGCTGAAGGACGCCGGGCTCGACAAGGACAAGATCGACGAGGTCGTCCTCGTCGGCGGCATGACGCGCATGCCGCTCGTCCGCGAAGAGGTGAAGAGGTTCTTCGGCAAGGAACCGCACACGGGCGTCAACCCCGATGAGGTCGTTGCGATGGGCGCCGCCATTCAGGCGGGCGTGCTGCAGGGCGACGTCAAGGACGTGCTCCTGCTCGACGTGACACCGCTGTCGCTCGGCATCGAGACGCTGGGCGGCGTGTTCACGCGCATGATCGATCGCAACACGACGATCCCGACCAAGAAGAGCCAGGTCTACTCGACCGCCGAGGACAATCAGGGCGCGGTGACAATCCGTGTCTTCCAGGGCGAGCGCGAGATGGCGGCGGACAACAAGGCGCTCGGCCAGTTCGATCTGGTCGGCATCCCGCCGGCGCCGCGCGGTGTCCCGCAGATCGAGGTGACGTTCGATATCGACGCGAACGGCATCGTGAACGTGTCTGCAAAGGACAAGGGCACCGGCAAGGAGCAGCAGATCCGCATCCAGGCCTCGGGCGGTCTTTCGGACAACGACATCGAACAGATGGTCAAGGACGCCGAGAAGTTCGCCGACGAGGACAAGAAGCGCCGCGCGAAGGCCGAGGCCCGCAACCAGGCGGACAGCCTTGTCCACTCGACCGAGAAACAGCTTGCCGATCACGGCGACAAGGTGGATGCCGCCACGAAGGGCAGCATCGAAACCGCCGTCGCCGCGCTGAAGTCCGTGCTCGACAGCGACGATGTCGACGACATCAACGCCAAGACGCAGGCGCTCGCGCAGGAAGCGATGAAGCTCGGCGAAGCCATCTACAAGGCCGAGCAGTCGGCCGCGTCGGGCGAGGGCGAAGCACAGGCCTCCACGTCCTCCGGTGACGAAGACGTCGTCGACGCCGAGTTCTCGGAAGTCGACGAAGACAAGAAAGCGTAAAGTCAGGAACGGCGGTCATCCGGCAACGGGTGGCCGCCGTGCCAGCGGGGGCGATCCGGGCGTATGGTTGAAGCCGATTACTACGAACTCCTTGGTGTCGAGCGCACCGCTGACGGTGGCACGATCAAGTCCGCTTATCGGCGGCTCGCCATGCAGTACCACCCCGACAAGAACGGCGGCTGCACGGATGCCGAGGCGAAGTTCAAGGCGATCAACGAAGCCTATGATTGCCTGAAGGATGACCAGAAACGCGCCGCCTACGATCGCTACGGCAAGGCTGCGTTCCAGAACGGCGGCCCCGGCAACGGCGCGGGCGGTGCCGGCTTCGGCGACTTCGCCGACATTTTCGAAGGCATTTTCGGCGAGTTCATGGGGGGCGGGCGCCAGCGGCAGCGCAGCAGCGCGATGCGCGGCGCGGACCTGCGCTTCGATCTGAATCTCAGCCTTGAGGAAGCCTTCGCGGGCAACACCCGCACCATAGAAATCGATGTCGCCACAGCCTGCGAGCCGTGCAACGGCTCGGGCGCTGCACCGGGCGCGACGGCCAACACGTGCGGCACCTGCGGCGGCCACGGCAAGGTGCGCGTGCAGCAGGGCATGTTCCTGATGGAGCGCACCTGCCCGAACTGCCACGGCGCGGGGCGCGTCATTTCCGATCCCTGCAAGGAATGTCACGGCGCGGGCCGCGTCGACAAGCACAAGTCGCTCGACGTGCGCATCCCGGCGGGCGTCGACGACGGCACGCGCATCCGCCTTTCGGGCGAGGGCGAGGCGGGCGCGCGTGGCGGTCCCCCGGGCGATCTCTACATTTTCGTCCACCTCGAACCGCACGACATCTTCGAGCGCGACGGCACCAATCTTTATGTGAAGGTGCCCGTCCCGATGACGCTCGCCGCGCTCGGCGGCACGATCGAAGTGCCGTCGATCGATCGCGAGGCGGTGGAGCTGAAGATTCCGGCCGGCACGCAGAGCGGCAAGCAGTTTTCGCGGCGCGGCCAGGGTATGCCGCCGCTGAATTCTGGCGGACGCGGCGATCTTATCATCGAGGTCGAGGTGGAGACGCCGACGCGGATGTCGAAGCGACAGCGCGAGCTTCTGGAAGAGTTCCAGGCGCTGGAGCCCGAGGCGGCGAGCTGCCCGGAAAGCCACGGCTTCTTCGCGAAGATTCGTGCCAAATGGGATGAACTCACCGAATAGCCGCTATCGAGGAGAGGACCATGATCAAGGTTTACGGGTCGACACTGTCGCCGTTCGTTCGCAAGGTCGTCGTGGTTCTCGCCGAGAAGGGGCTCGATTACGAGGTGGTGCCCTCGGGCCTTCCGGCGCGTGATCCCGAGTTTCTCTCGATCTCGCCCTTCGGCAAAATGCCGGCGTTTCGCGACGGTGATTTCGCCATCTCCGATTCCTCCGCCATCGTTCACTACCTTGATGCGAAGTATCCCCAGCCGCGCCTCATCCCGCAATCGCCCGAGGATCTGGCGCGCGCGGTCTGGTACGATGAATTTGGGGACACCATCGTTGTCGCCTCCGCCGGGAAAGTGTTCTTCAACCGCGTCGTTGCCCCGCGTTTCCTGAAGCAGGCGGGCAGCGAGGACATGGTGCAGCAGGGCATTGCCGAACTGCCCCGCCTGTTCGACTATCTTGAGGGCGTCGTGCCCGAACCCGGCGGTTTCCTCGTCGGCGATGCGCTCAGCCTTGCCGATATCGCGGTGGCGAGCCCGTTCGTGAATCTGTCGCACTGCGCGCTCGATGTGGATTGTGCGAAGCATCCCCGGCTTGGCGCGTGGCTGCCCACGATTCTATCCCGGTCGTCTTTCGCAGCGGTCGTGGCGGAAGAGAAGGCGTTTCTCGCCGCCTAGACAGGGTGCCGCGACTTCGTCACAGTCCGCGCCATGTCGCTTGAAAGCAAGCTCGAGGCGTGGGTCGCCGCCGGTCTCATCGATGCCGATGCCGCCGCGCGTATCCGCGCCCACGAGGAAGCGAACGATCGCCCCTACGTGCTGTGGGCGATCGTGGGCCTCGGCCTGTTCGCGCTGGCGCTTGGCCTCGCGCTCATCGTTGCCGCGAATTGGGACGTTATTGCCGACTGGCTGAAGCTCAGCGTCCATATGGCGCTGACTGCCGCCGCTGCCGCCGCTGTCTGGATCGGGGCCGCGCGGGGCAATCGGTGGCTGAAGGAAGGCGCGCTGTTCCTGCTCGCCGCGCTCGTCCTCGCGGGGATCGCGCTCCATTCGCAGGTCTATCAGCTCACCGGCCCGATGTGGCAGGCGCTCGTGCCCTGGCTGGTGCTGATGACGCCCGCGATGCTGATCGCGGGGAGTACGCGGCTCGTGGCCTATGGCTGGGCGGGTATGCTGCTTTGGACGCTGGCATCGCTGGCGCTGGAAAACGAACACGCCGCCGGCCTGTGGTACTTTGCCCACGGCCTCGCGATTGCTGGCCCGGTCATTCTCATCGGTCTGTCGCTGCTGCCGTGGCGGAGCCGCCTCAGCTTCGCGGACGGGCTGCGCGAGGTCGGTATCCTCGTTTGGCTCGGCGGCGTCAGCTTCGCGCATTTCGTATGGGCGGGCACCGTGACCTCGTCCGAGGCTGGGGAGATGGCGGTGCGCCTGGTCGTGCCCGTCATCATCGCCGCAGGCGCAATGTTGGCCGGCCGGCGCTGGCGGATGATCCCGCAAACGATGCTGCTGCCGATCATTGCCGCGCCGATGGCGGCGCTGCTGCTGGCGACCGTGGTTCCCCATGCTGATGGCTGGCCCGCGCGACTCGTCGGCGCGCTCATCTATATGGCGATGTGGGGCCTTGTTGCCCGCGCCGCGATCGCATCGGGATGGCGCGCGCTCTTTGGCGTCGCCATCGCCGCGATCGGCATCCGCATCTTTATAATCTACTTTGAACTGTTCGGCTCGCTGGCGACGACCGGCGCCGGCCTCATCATCGGCGGTGTGCTGCTCATCGCGCTCGCGCTCGGCTGGCGGCGGGTGTTCGCACTCGTCGGGAGGAAACGGGCATGAAGCGCTGGCTCGCCCTTGCCCTGTTGCTCCCGCTCGTCGGTCTCGCGCTCAGCATCGCCGCGCGGGAGGCGGGTCTTTCGGGGGCGTCTGAATGGCGCATTCCGATCGCAGGCTTCGATCCGCGCGACCCCATTCGCGGTCGCTTTATCCAGTTCCGCTACGATTGGCGCGTGGCCGGCGATCCTGGGCTTTGCACGGGCGCAGCGTGCAGTCTCTGTCTTGCTGAAGAGACGGGAGAGATCGTGGCGACGATGGTGGCGCCGGGCACCGCCTGCCCCGCCTATATCGATGTAAACGGCAGCAACATCCGGTATTTCAGCGGCGCAGTAGGACAGGCACCGGACTTTTCCAGTCGCATCTTCGTTTCCGAAACGAGCGCGCCAAAACTTGAGGATATGCTGCGCCGGGAGCCGATGGTCGTCGTCGCCCGCCTCACCCGGCAGGGCCGCCTCGTCAACGATCGGCTGGAGCCGGCGAACTAAACCCGTTTGGAAATCGCGATCGCCGCCCGGCAACCGGCGCGGATCGCAGCGGAGAGCAGCGGATAGGCGGGGGCCTGCTCGGCCCCGTGCGCAATCGCCGTATCGCGATGTTCTCGCTCTTCCTCGGCGAACTCCTCGATGCGGGCTTTCAGCTCGGGATCGCTGTCGCCGAGCGCTTCCGCCTGCTCGGCGTAGTGGCGGTCTATCTCGGTCTCGATTGCGGCCGTGCAG
Source organism: Sphingosinicella microcystinivorans (assembly GCF_003634215.1). Lineage (GTDB taxonomy): Bacteria > Pseudomonadota > Alphaproteobacteria > Sphingomonadales > Sphingomonadaceae > Sphingosinicella > Sphingosinicella microcystinivorans. Next base: position 441,966 of record NZ_RBWX01000007.1, read on the forward strand.
GCCATCGCCGCGCGCGGACCCATCAGCGCGGTCGCTGCCCCCAGCGCGTAGCCTGCGACATGCCAGAAGGGCGCCAGCGCCGTCGGGCGCACGCCGCGTTCCACGACCATGCGGTTGAAGACGTCGAGGTGATGCTGTTCCTGCGCGCGCATCCGCGCGATCTCGGTGCTGTCAGGGTGGCGATTCCCCATCACCGCGAGTTGTCCCGCATAGATGCGCGCGGCGCCGTATTCGCCTGCCTGGTCGACGCGCAGCATCGCTGCCGTATCGGCCCCCCGGTCTCCCGGAAGCAGACGTTTCAGCGTTTCAGGATCAGCCACAATGCGACTCCCGCGATCAGACCGGAGAAAATGGCATTGTATCCGGCCATCGAAATGCCCGCCAGCGACCACGCGATCTGGTCGCACTGCACGACCGGCGTCGCCATCACGTTGGACAGGAAATCGCCCGAGCCGAGGTCGCTTGCGCTGCACGCCGTGGGGCCTTGCCACCAGCGCTGCTCGACGCCCGCGTGGAAAACGCCGATGCCCGCCGTGACGAGTTCGGCGAGCGCGGCGAGCACCAGCAGCGCGCGTTTGCCCATGCCCGGCACGAACAGCGCGAGGCTGGCGAGACTCAGCGCGATCGCGTGCGGCCAGCGCTGCCAGATGCACATCTCGCAGGGGTGCAGTCCGCCGATATGCTGGAAGGCGAAGGCGCCGCCGAGCAGCGCTGATGGCCCGAGCAGCAGCAGAAGGTGCGCGGGGCGCAGCCGGTCAACCATTGCTCGCCTTTCGTGCGACGAGACTTGCGCCCACGAGGGTGACGCCCTTCTTTTCAAGCTCGGCCGACCAGCGCTCGATCTCGCTGATGGTCGTGGAGACGGGGCGGGCGTAGCCGACCGCATAGCCGCGACGTTTCGCCGTGGCGACAAGGGCGTCGAGGTTGTTGCGGATGTTCGCCGGGGTCTCCGGCTCGTCGAGGAAGCGATCGTTGGTGGCCGAGGCGAGGCCGATGGCGCGCGCTTCCTTCTCGCCAACCGAGCGGCCGGAGGAGCGTGCATCCACGTAAAAGAGCTGCTTCGCCTTCACTGCATCGAGCACCGGGCGCATCGCGGCGGCATTCTCCGTAAAGGCGCTGCCCATCATGTTGGTTATGCCCATGGGCGCCTCGACGCGAGACAGCGCCCAGTTCAGCCGCCGCACGTTTTCGGCGGGCGCCTCGGCCGTCAGCAGCACGTTCTGGCCGGGATTGACGCGCGGATATGACTTCGGCTGCATCGGCACGGACAGCCACACTTCATGCCCGCCCGCCTTCGCGGCCTTGGCAAGGTCGCGCGAGGCGTCGGCATAGGGCGAGAAGGCGAGGCTCACGGCTGCAGGCAAGCGGTCGATCGCAGCCTTCGCGGCAGTCGCGTTCGGGCCAAGCTCGGTAAGCACGATGGCGACGATCGGTCCCGTCGGGATCGGCTCTGCCGGCATCGCGGGGCGAGTGGGCGGCGTGTCGCCTGCGGCAAGCCGCGCCTGGTCGATCTCGGGCTTGTCGACGTCGGTGACGGGCACCTGCGCGATGGGGGGACGAAGCGTGCCGGCACCAGCCGCATCCTTCGCTTTCACCTTGGCTTCCGGCGGCAGCGCGCGGCGCGGCACGTCGCTGGTCTGCGCGGCGGCATGGCTCGGTGCGAGCGGCCGAAGCAGCTCGACGAACACGGTCGCAAGGCCAATGAACAGCACGGCGCCGCCAAGCGCGAGCAGCAGTCCCCGGCCCCGACGCGGGGCGATGTCGTCGCTCAGCGGGACACCTCTGCGGTCTGCACCGGCTGCGGACCCAACCGGCCGATGATCTTCATCGCGTAGTCGAGCTGGTAGTCTTTCACGCCCGCCTTTTCGAGTTCGGCGGCGGTCCGCGTGAAACGCGGGTTTTGCTTGTCGTCTTCCTCGATGATCTTGTTGTCCTTCACCGCGTCGTTGCGCAGGTGCTGGCGGAGGTCCGCCTCGCGGATCACGCGGCGTTCCTTGTAATCGGCGTCCGAAAGCTGCGGCACGGTGATGTCGGGCTCGATGCCCGCTTCCTGCACGGACCGGCCAGACGGCGTGTAGTAACGCGCGGTGGTGAGCCGGAGCGCCGTGTCCTGCGTCATCGGGATCAGCGTCTGCACCGATCCCTTGCCGAAGCTGCGCTGGCCGAGCACAAGCGCGCGGCGGTGGTCCTGCAGCGCCCCCGCGACGATCTCGGCGGCGGACGCCGAGCCTTCGTCGACGAGCACGACGACGGGCTTGCCCTTCGTATCGTCACCCTCGCGCGCGTAGTAGCGCTGCACGTCGCCCTTGCGGCGACCGCGCTGCGAGACGATTTCGCCGCGCTCCAGGAATGCGTCCGACACTTCGATCGCCTGATCGAGGAGACCGCCGGGGTTGGAGCGTAGGTCGACCACGAAGCCGAGCAGCTTGCCACCCGCCTGCTTTTCCATTGCCGTAATCGCCTGCCGCGTCGCTTCGCCGGTCTGCTTGTTGAAGGCGGAGATGCGCAGGATGCCGATGTTGTTCTTCACCTCGGACTTCACCGGCTTCAGCGAGATGATCTCGCGCTTCAGCGTCAGTTCCATCGGCTTCTGCTGGCCGGTGCGCACGACGCTGATCTTCACGGTGGTGCCCGGCACGCCCTTCATCTTGTCGACCGCATCGTCGAGCGACAGGCCGTAGATGAGCTCGCCGTCGATGTGCGTGATGTAGTCACCTGCCTTGATGCCCGCACGCGCGGCGGGGGTGTCGTCGGTCGGCGCGATCACCTTCACGACGCCGTCTTCCTGGCTGACGGTAAGGCCAAGCCCGCCGTACTCGCCCTCGGTCTGCGTCCGCATCCGCTCGAAGTTGCGCATGTTGAGGAAGCTGGAATGCGGATCGAGGCTGGAAAGCATCCCGTTGATCGCGCCCTCGATCAGCTTCTCATCAGTTACTTCGTCTACATATTCGGCGCGCACACGCTCGAACACGTCCATCAGCTGGTCAAGCTGCCGATAGGTGCTGGCCGGGTTCGCCGCCTGCACGGCGGTTGTCGATGGAATGAGCGCGATCGCCACGGCGGGGATCAGCGTGTGCAAAAGCTTACGAGACATCACTTCTTCCTTGTCGTGACCGGCCCTTATCGTGACCGACGGTGCGGCCCTCTGTCCCAGCGTGTTGGCGTTATCATAGCACGCGCCGATGAATTGGCGAGTAACGGATTTCAGCCATCGCTGCCGGTTTTGCGAACATGCGGTGCCGGGTCGATCGGGCGGCCGCTTTGACGGAGTTCGAGGTAAAGCTGGGGCTCCAGCGATCCCATGCGACCGATCGGCGTTCCGGCCGACACGGTTTCCCCAACAAGAACGTCGACGCGTTCTAGACCCGACATCATGCTCAGCAAACGCCCGGGATGCTGGACGATCACGATATCCCCGTAGGTGCGGAACGGCCCGGCGTAGGCGATCCGACCCTTCGCAGGGGCGACGACCTGCGCGCCCTTGCGCGTTGCGAGCGTGATGCCGCGCGCACGGACGCCGACTCGGCTCATGTCTGCAAAACCCTCCACGATGCGGCCTGCAGCAGGCTGCAGATAGGGAAACGGCAGAGGCGCGGCGGCGGCGCGGATGGGGCGGGGCGGGGCCAGCCGCCTGGCGTTCGTACCCGCGCTTTCATCGAATGCGCCTGCAAGGCCGCGCAGGTCCATCGCCTTTGCGGCAAGCGTGCGCGCCTGCGCGCGTTCCTCGTCGGCCTCGCGATCGAGCGAGTCGCGCTCGGCGCGGAGAGCGGTCTGCATGTCATCCAGCTGGCGGATCGCCTGTGAAAGCTCGGTGTTGGCGGCCAGTAGTTGCTGCTTCGACGTAACGAGCCTAGCCTGCACGGCACGGGAGTCGACGAGTGCGCGGCGGTATTCGGCGGTGCGGGTTCGAAGCGTCGGCTGCACGGCTTCCAGAAGCGCGCTGACGCGGGCGGTCGTAACGGCGGAGGAAGGTTCGAGAAGCACAAGGCCGGCCGGTCGGCGGCTCAGCGTCTGGAGCACGGCGAGGAGGCGGCTGATTTCGCCCTGCTGCGCGGCGAGCCGGGCGCGCTGCTGGCGCCGCAGCCGCTCGAGTCGGGTGATTCCAGCCTCGATGGCGTTCACGCGCGCCTCGCCGTTCTGGATGCGCCGAGCAAGATCGATCGCGGTCTGCCGCGCGGCGCGTGCCCTGGTGTCGGCGGCGTCGGCGTCGCGGCGCAGCGCGGAGGCGCGAGAGTCGGCCTTCAGCGCGTCCTGTTCCGCCTTGTCCGCAGGTGCGGCCGCGGCGAGGAACAGGAGGGCGAAGGCCGCGGCGCGCATCAGCCCTCGCGGTGGTAGGGGTGGCCGGCGAGAATGGCCGTTGCCCGGTAAAGCTGCTCGGAGAGCATGGCGCGCACCATCAGGTGGGGCCATGTCGCCTTGCCGAAGCTGATGAGGAGGTCCGCGCGTTCGCGCGTTTCAGCCTCGTGGCCGTCAGCCGCACCGATCAGGAAGCGTGTTTCGCGGACGCCGTCGTCCCGCCAGCGCCCGAGACGTTCCGCAAACGCCGTGGAAGCGAGGCTTTCGCCGCGTTCGTCGAGTGCCACCGTGCGGCAATCGCCGGTCGGTGTCGGCACGCGGCCGCCTTTGTCGGGAAGCTCGGTGATGCGAAACGGCCAACTCATCCGCGCGCGGTAGCGTTCGACAAGATCAGCTTCCGGGCCGCGCCCGATGCGTCCGCGCGCGATGACATGGAGGAGCACCTCTCAGGCGGTTGCGGCCGCCGCCGGCGTCTTGTCGAAGGCCCACATCTTCTCGAGGTTGTAGAAGCTGCGGACTTCCGGGCGGAACAGGTGAACGATCACGTCGTCTGCGTCGATCAGTACCCAATCGGCGGTCGGCAGGCCTTCGATGCGCACAACACGTCCGAGGTCCGCCTTGATCTTTTCAGCGAGCTTCTGAGCCATGGAGGCCACCTGCCGCGTGGATCGGCCGCTGGCGATGATCATGTGATCGGCGATTTGCGTTTTTCCGCTGAGCGGAATGTCGATGACATCGACGGCCTGATCGTCGTCGAGCGACTTCAGGATGAGGGCGTGCAGCTCTTCGGAGCTTCCGCCTTCATGGTCGCCGGGCGTTGCCGCGGCGCTGCTGGGAGACAATCCTTATCCCTTCGGGTTCGTTGCACCAATTCGGCTCGCCCATCCCGGATCGCGCGTGCGGATCGCTGTGGCGGAGGTGGGATCGAGCGGGATCGAAAGGATCACTATCGCCGGCAACTCCCATTCAGCCCAGAGTTTTGCACGCGCTTCGCCGCGAATATGCCGCCGAAGCCACGCCATGGCCGGAGCCCGGCGTGCCCGCCCAATGTAATCGCCCCGCGCCATTACGGCAATCGGCACTTCGCGTGCGATATCGCGCCAGCGTTTCCAGCGGCTGAACTGCAACAGATTGTCCGCGCCCATGATCCAGATGAAGCGGTGCTGCGGGAACGTGCGCCTCAGTGCTGTGATCGTATCGGCAGTGTAGACGGTGCCCAGCGCCGCCTCGATGTCCGTGGGACGAATGCGCGGATGCCGCGCAGCACGCCGAGCGGACTCCATGCGCGCAGCAAGCGGGGCCATTCCCGCCTTTTCTTTCAAGGGGTTCTGCGGGCTGACCAGCCACCAGACCTCGTCGAGCGCAAGCCGCCGCAAAGCCTCGATACTGATGTGCCGGTGGCCTTGATGCGCCGGGTTGAACGATCCGCCGATGAGGCCGATCCGAGCCACTACAGCCCCGCCGCCTGCGCGGCGATTTCATAGGAGCGGAGCCGGGCGGCCTGATCGAAGATCATGCCGGCGACCATCAGCTCGTCTGCGCCTGTTTCTTTTACGAACGCCTGCATCTGCCGCGATACGGCCTCCACGCTGCCGACGGCTGAGCAGGAGAGCGTCCGCGCGAGGTGGGCTTGAAGTTCAGCGGGCAGCGATTCGCGGAAGCCCGGGACCGGCGGTGGCAGCCGACCCGGCTGGCCTGTGACCAGGTTGACGAACGCCTGCTGCTGGGAGGTGGCGAGCACGGCGGCCTCCTCATCCGTATCGGCGGCGATGACGTTGTAGCCGAGCATCAGGTAAGGTTTGTCGAGGTAGGCAGATGGCTTGAAGTGGCCGCGGTACACCTCGATCGCCTGGCTGAGCGCCTGCGGCGCGAAGTGCGAGGCAAAGGCGTAGGGCAGGCCGAGATGCGCGGCGAGGCTCGCACCGAACAGGCTGGAGCCAAGCACCCACACGTCCACGTTCGCGCCGCCCCCGGGCACGGCGAGAACCGGGCCCTCGCCGCGGAAATAGGCCATTACCTCCTGCACGTCCTGCGGGAAGCGGTCGGAAGCGGCGTGGAGATCGCGGCGGATCGCATGCGAGACCTTCTGATCGGAGCCGGGCGCGCGGCCGAGGCCGAGGTCGATGCGGCCGGGGTAGAGGGCATCCAGCGTGCCGAACTGTTCGGCGATCAGCAGCGGAGCGTGGTTCGGCAGCATGATGCCGCCCGCGCCCACGCGGATCGTAGAGGTCGCGCCCGCGATATGGCCGATCAGCACGGATGTGGCGGCGCTTGCGATGCCCGGCATCCCGTGGTGTTCCGCGAGCCAGACGCGGCGGTAGCCGAGGCGTTCGCCCGCCTGCGCGAGCGCCACCGAGTTCGCGAATGATTGCCGCACGTTGCTGCCCTGAACGACGGGCGAGAGGTCGAGGATCGAAAGTGGGGTCATGCGGCGATCAGGGCCGGACTTGCCCGTTGCCGCGCACCACCGTCTTGTAGGTGGTCAGGCCTTCAAGCGCGACCGGTCCGCGTGCGTGCAGCCGGCCCGTGGCGATGCCGATCTCCGCGCCGAAGCCGAACTCCCCGCCGTCCGCGAACTGCGTGGAGGCATTGTGGATGACGATGGCGCTGTCCACGCCTGCGAGGAAGCGTTCCGCGGTCTGGGCGTTCTCGGTGACGATGCTCTCGGTGTGCGCGCTGCCGTGGCGGGCGATGTGTTCGGCCGCCCCGGTTACGCCGTCCACCACCTTCGCGGAGATGATCGCGTCCAGATACTCGGTGCCCCAGTCGGCTTCGTCCGCTGCCACCACGCGCGGATCGATGGCCTGCACCGCCTCGTCACCGCGCACCTCGCAGCCCGCATCGAGCAGCGCCTTCACAACGCGCACGCCGGTCGCCTGTGCGCCCTCGTCGATGAGCAGTGTCTCGGCCGCGCCGCAGATACCGGTGCGGCGCAGCTTGGCGTTGAGGGCGATGGCTTCGGCCTTGTCCGCGTCCGCGTCGCGGTCGATGTAGACATGGCAGATGCCGTCGAGATGCGCGAGCACGGGCACGCGCGCTTCGGACTGTACGCGCGCGACGAGGCCCTTGCCCCCGCGCGGGATGATGATGTCGATAAGGCCCGCGGCGCCCAGCATCGCGCCCACGGCCGCGCGATCGGGCGTATCGACGAGCTGAATGGCGTCGGCGGGAAGGTCTTCGGCGTTTACGCCCTTGATGAACGCGGCGTGCAGCGCTTTCGATGTGGCAAGCGCTTCTGAGCCACCGCGCAGGATGCAGGCGTTGCCGGACATCAGGCACAGTGCGCCTGCGTCAACGGTAACGTTGGGGCGGCTTTCATAGATGATGCCGATAACGCCAAGCGGTACGCGCACCTGCTCGAATTTCAGGCCGTTCGGCTGCGTCCAGCCCTTGATCGGCGCGCCGACGGGATCGGGGAGGTTCGCCACCGCTTCCACGCCCGCGGCGATGCCTTCCAGGCGAGCATCGTCCAGCCGGAGCCGATCGAGCATGGCGCCCGAAGTGCCGCGCGCTTCGGCGGCTTTCATGTCTTCGGCATTGGCCGAAAGGATTGCAGACGCATCGGCGCGGATCGCTGCGGCAGCGGCCTTGAGGGCTGCAGCCTTGCGCGCGGTCGGCATTGCCGCGAGCGTCCGCGATGCGGCGCGAGCGGCTACGGCCATTTCGGCGATGCGGGCTTCGATCTCACTCATAACAATACCAGATGATCCCTGTGTACCATGGCGGAGCGCGGCGCATAGCCGAGGATCTCTGCCTGCGCCTCGGTACGCTTGCCCGCGATTGCCCGCGCATCAGCGATATCGTAACCCGCAAGCCCGCGCGCAAGCACGTGGCCACTTTCGTCAGTGATCTCGATGGCGTCACCACGCGCGAATTTGCCCTCCACCTGCCGCACGCCCGCTGCGAGGAGGCTGCCGCCGCGCTGGAGCGCTTTCACGGCGCCCGCATCGATGGTGAGACGTCCGGCGGAGGTGAGGCGGCCCGCGAGCCACGCCTTGCGCGCCCGGCTCGCCGAAACGGCGGCGAACAACGTGCAGCGGCCGGTTTCCTCCAGCCGCGCGAGGGGGTTAAGACCGGTGCCCTGCGCAATGCCGAGCGGAATGCCGCTCTTGCAGGCGATGCGTGCGGCGGCGACCTTGGCACCCATGCCGCCCGATCCCATCGCGGCGCTTTCGCCGAGCGTTACCCGCTTCAGCACGGCGTCGATGTCGTCGACACGCGCGATGAGCTCCGCGTTCGGGTCACTGCGCGGATCGGCGGTGAACAGCCCGTCGATGTTGGAGAGGAGCAGCACGCCCTCTGCCGCTGCAGCCTGTCCGACGCGCGCGGCGAGCCGGTCGTTGTCCCCGAAGCGGATTTCCTCGGTCGCGACGCTGTCGTTCTCGTTGAGCACCGGCACGACGCCGAGGCCGAGCAGGCGTTCGAGCGTCGCGGCAGCGTTGAGGAAGCGGCGGCGATCCTCAAGGTCGCCGAGCGTCAGCAGCATCTGGGCGGCGGTGATGCCGTTGTCGCCCAGAAGCTCGGCCCACGCCTGGCTGAGCAGAATTTGGCCTGTCGCAGCAGCGGCCTGCGCATCTTCAAGGCAGGCGCGGCCGCCCTTCGGCAGACCGAGCCGCCGCGCACCGAGTGCGATGGCGCCCGAGGAGACGACGACGATACGCTGGCCGCGCGCCCGGCGGTCCGCGATGTCGGCAGCGAGGCTTTGTAGCCATTCGCGTCGCAGCTTGCCGTCTTCGTCGACAAGCAGGGCTGAACCCACCTTGACGACCAGAGCTTTGCAGTTGCCGGGCGAAAAGGGACTCAGATCGGTGACCATGCTGCCTGTTTGTCCGCCTCTTTTCGTGCTCCGCGCGTGGGCTCGCCGATTTCGGTCAGCAGCGCATCGAGCACTTCGGTCAGGCCTTCGCCAGTGGCGGCGGAGACGAGATGGACTTTGTGTCCGCAGGCTTTTTCCAGTGCGCGAAGCTTGGCCGCGCGCCCGCGCGCGTCGATGAGATCGATCTTACTGAGTGCAACCACCTGCGGCTTGTCCTCAAGCCCGGCGCCGTACGCTTCCAACTCGTCCACAATGGTGCGGTACGCCTTGGTGGGTGAGGCTGCGCTCGCATCGACGAGGTGCAACAGCACGCGGCAGCGTTCGACATGCCCGAGGAAGCGGTCGCCGATACCGACGCCGTCCGCAGCGCCCGCGATGAGGCCAGGGATGTCGGCGAGTACGAACTCGCGGTCGCGGTGCAGCACGACGCCAAGCTGCGGCTTCAGCGTCGTGAAGGGGTAGGCGCCGACCTTGGCGTTGGCGTTGGTCACGGCATTGATGAAGGTGGATTTGCCTGCGTTCGGCAGCCCGAGCAGACCTGCGTCCGCCAGCAGCTTCAGCCGCAGCCAAACCCACATCTCCTCGCCCGGAATGCCGGGCTGCGACTGGCGCGGCGCACGGTTCGTGGAGGTCTTGTAAGAGGCGTTGCCGCGTCCCCCCATGCCGCCATGCAGAAAGGTGAGGCGTTCGCCGACCGTGGTGAGGTCGGCGAGCACTGTGCGCTCCTCGTCGTCCGCGAGTATCTGCGTGCCCACCGGCACGGGGATCACCAGGTTTTCGGCTGATGCGCCGGTCTGGTTGCGGCCGGCGCCGCCTTCACCGCGTGGCGCCTTGAAATGCTGGCGGTAGCGGAAGTCGATCAGCGTGTTGAGACCCTCGACAGCTTCGAAGATGATGTCGCCGCCCCTGCCGCCGTTGCCGCCGTCCGGTCCGCCGTGCTCAATGTACTTTTCACGGCGAAACGACACGGCGCCGGGACCGCCGCCGCCGGAGCGCAAGTAGATCTTGGCCTGATCGAGAAACTTCATGCCGCTTCCCTATACATGCCGATGCGATCTAGCCAGCGTTCGCGTGACAGGCGGTATTCGACCGAATCGATCTCGCAGTCGCGCGCGCGGCAATAGTGGGGCACGATCTCGCCCGTCGGCACAAAGCCGAGCTTTCTTAGAACCTTCCCCGAGGCCGGGTTGTCGATGAAGTGGCCTGCGCCGAGCATGTCGTTGCGCGCACCGAGGAAGGCCGCCGCTATGATCGCTTCGGCAGCTTCGACCGCAATGCCCTTGCCCCAGTGGCGCCGTGCCACCCAATAGCCGATTTCCGGAATGGTGATCTTGTCGTTCCAGCGTCCGAAACCGACGCTGCCGACGAGTTCCGGCGCGCCGTCCGTGCGCAGGAAGATAAGGCTGCTTGCCTCGCGCGGCGGCGTTTCGGCGTCCTTGGCGATCTTGTCGCGCGCGTCGTCGATGCCGTAGGGCCAGGGCGCGGTCGCAAGGTTGCGGACGATCGCCTCGTCGGCGATCGCAGCGGCCAGCGCCTCTGCATCCTCCGGCCACGCCGGCCTCAGGAACAGCCGTCTCGTACGTGCAAACATTTCTCGCTCCATGCCCGATCGGGAAGGGGAGAAACGAAAAAAGGGAGATGGCGACCCATCTCCCTTTCCCTGTGCGTCTGCACCAGATTCAGGGGCCGCCTACCCGGCGGCCGTATATCAAGCGGGCCGCCTCGCTATTCCGCTGCCATCGGCATCGGATCGACGCTGACGAATTTGCGTCCAAGCTTGCCGTCGTGGAACGCTACGCGGCCCTCGACGAGCGCGAACAGCGTGTGGTCCTTGCCGATGCCGACATTACGGCCCGGGTAGAACTTGGTTCCGCGTTGACGGACGAGAATGTTGCCAGCGAGCACGTCCTGCCCGCCGAAGCGCTTCACGCCAAGACGCTTGCCTGCCGAATCGCGACCGTTACGCGACGAACCGCCAGCTTTTTTATGTGCCATGGTTCAAACTCCTCTTTACTCGGCGTCGGTCTTGGCAGCGGCCTTGGCAGGCGCAGCCTTCTTTGCCGGGGCCTTCTTCGCTGGCTTTTCAGCCGGCTCGGCGGCGGCTTCCGCGGCCGGAGCGGCTTCGGCCTTCGCGGCCTTCGGCGCCTTCGCGGCGGCCTTGCCGATCGCGGTGATCTTCAGAACCGTCAGAAGCTGGCGGTGGCCGTTGCGGCGGCGATAGCCGTGGCGGCGCTTCTTCTTGAAGACGATGACCTTGTCGCCCTTGGGCTGGGCCACGATCTCGGCAGAAACGACCTGGCCGGCCACGTCCTTGAGTTCGCCGCCCTCGCCGATGGCAAGGATATCGCCCAGCTGGACGGTTTCGCCGACTTCACCCTTCAGGCGGTCGACTGTGATCTTCTGTTCGGCGGCGACGCGATACTGCTTGCCGCCCGTGCGCACGACTGCGAACATGGCTTTGGCTACCTTAGGCCCAGAAATTGAACAACAGGCACCAGCGCGTGGAACCACGCCGATGCCTGTGGAAAGCGCAGCTAGCTACTGGCCGTGGGCGCGAATGTCAACCGATTCAGCGCAGCTTTTGCCATCAATGGCGATGCCGCGATTTCAGTCGATAGCTGCCGTCCGGCATCCGCTCGAACATCTCGGAAACCGCAGGGTGCAGGACGGGCGCACGGTTCTCGTCGGGCAGCAGGTTTTGCTGGCTGACATAGGCCACATAGGTTTGATCGTCGTTTTCGGCGAGCAGGTGATAAAAGGGCTGGTCCTTCGCCGGGCGGATGTCCTCGGGAATCGCTTCCCACCATTCCTCGGTGTTGGCGAACTCCGGATCGACATCGAAAATAATGCCGCGAAACGGGAAAAAGCGGTGCCGCACCACTTCACCGATGCCGAAACTGGCGGTGGTCACAGGTTCGCCAAAGGGCGGCAGGAGGCGCGGCGTGGGAGCAGCGGCAGAGTGTGTAATGGACTTCGCGGTACGCATAGAGAGGAATATAGGGGGCTGGCGCTGCTCTGCAAAGGCTGACCGTCGGTCTGCGCGGCTCCCTTTCACGCAAAAGCAGTGCTGACGGCGGCGCCTTACTCAGGCCGCAGGCTGCAAATCGAAACGCTCAAGGCCCGTGTCCGCGTAACAAACGCCTTCGGCCCGCAGCGCTTCCGGGCAGTCCTCGTCCCGAATGCGCGCCGCAAGCAGGTGGGCAAGCGCAGGGGCCGTCTGAATGCCGTAGCCGCCCTGACCGGCAAGCCAGTAAAAGCCTGGCAGGTCGCGGTCCGGCCCGGCGATCGGCAGCCGGTCCCGTGTGAACGTGCGGAGGCCGGCCCAGCTGTGGCGAACGCGGCGGACCTCGAGCGTTGTCGCCGCACACACCCTGTCGACTGCGACGGCGATGTCCCATTCGTCTGGCTGCGCATCGCACGGTTCGCAGGCTGTTTCATCGGCAGGCGACAGCAGCAGCGCGCCTGCGTCGGGCTTGAAATAGAATTCGTCGTCAATATCCATCACGATCGGCCAGTGCTTCGTCGTCGTGTCGGCGGGCGGGTCCACGAGGATGGCGGTGCGGCGGAATGGCTGCACGTAGCCGGCTCTCGATCCTGCCATGGCGGCGACCCGGCCTGCCCATGCGCCGGCTGCGTTCACGACGAACGCGCTGGCGAAAACGCCCGTCGCCGTGCGCAGCGTCCAGCCGCCGCCGCTATGGTCGAGGCCCATCAGCTCCGACTGTGTGGCCAAAACACCGCCGTTTCGCCGGAATGTGCGCAGATAGCCCTGCAGCAGGGCGTCGACATCGATCGCAAGCGCGCCGGGCTCATAAACCGAGGCCGCCACATAAGGCTCGGCGAGCAGCGGACAGAGGCTGCGTGTGGCGGCAGCGTCCAGCCATGTCGTGAGGCGCCCGATATCCGGCCTTTCATGGAAGGCCTGCAGGCGGCCGAGCTGATCCGCGCGCGCGACAAACATGTTTCCCAGCGGTGATGACAGTGCCTCATCGGCGAAGCCGTCGGGCGGTGCCGTCAGAAATCCCCGGCTGGCACGCGACAGGGCGCGAACGGTTTCACCGCCGTAGATGGCTGTGAAGACCGCAGCGGAGCGCCCCGTCGCGTGGTAACCCGGTTGATCTTCCTGTTCGATAAGCAAAACCCGGTGCGTCGAGGCCAGCGCGCTTGCGATCGAGGCGCCGGCCATGCCCGCACCGATCACGGCAATGTCGAACGTCGCCTCGGGAACCGTGGTCATGCCGCGGCCCGCAGCTCCCGCGTTTTCTGCAGGTCGATGGACCATGTTCCACCGTTCTGCTCGATCGCGACGCCGTAAAGCCTGCGCGCGTCTTCGGGGGTGATGAACGCGTTGCGCACATCGCTGAGCACAAGCTCCGGATCGCGTTCGATGGCCTCGCCCCACGCCCCGCCGCCGCCGGTGATGACGCGGAACAATGTGCCCTCGCCAAACGGCCCGATGGAGCCGACGCGTTCGTTGTAGACGATGGGTTCGCCGCCCACAGGCGTCACGGTAAGGCTGCCGTGATCGCCGTCCGTACCGCCGTTGAAGCCCGCAGCCGTGGTGTCTGCGGTGTTTTCGATGACGAAGGAGGCGTAGACACCATCGGTGAGACACCGGTAGTCCTTGCGAACCCCCATGCCGCCCCGGAACTTGCCGACCCCCGCGACTTCCGGCGCGAACTCGAACAGCTCGACGCGGAACGGGTGGCGCGTCTCGGTGATCTCGATCGGTGTGTTCGGCAGGTCGCCGTTGCCGGTAAGCTGGTTGGTCGCACCGTCTCGGTCGATCAGCGCGCCGTTGCCGCCGTGCATCGGATCCATCATCACGAACGGCTTGCCATGGCGAGACTGGCTGCGGGAGAAGAACGCGCCGGTCAGCTGATAGCCTCCGGCCGGGCACTTGTCCGGCACGATATTGAGGAAGCACCGGAACATCATCTCCATCAGGCACTCGATGACATAGCCGTAGGAGTCGGTCGGCGCGGGCCACACCGGATTGACGATCGATTCCGGCGGCAGTTCGAAATCCAGGCATTTGGTGTGGCCGGCGTTGCAGGGATCGAACGGCAGCAGGATGCCCTTCAGCGAGGATGCCAATATGCCCTTGGTGCAAGGGGCGGGGAGGTTGATCGGCCCGCGCGCCGTGGGACTCGAACCGTTCAGCGAGAAGTGGACGCGGTCGCCCTGGATCGTGACCTTCAGGCAGACGAGGAATTCGCCGTCTTCCTGCACCCCGTCGCTGTCGAGCCGAATCGAGGTGCCGTATTCGCCGTCCGGCAATGCCGCGATCGTCGCGCGCATCGAGCGGTCGGTCTGGTCGATCACATAGTCCATCGCCTCGCGGATCGTTTCCGTGCCGTATTTGGCGCACAGCGACTGGATGCGCTCGCAGCCCTGCCGGCACGATGCGATCTGCGCTTCAAGGTCGCCCTTCACGATTTCCGGCACGCGGACGTTGCAGTCGATCAGATCCCACAGGCCCTGGTTCTTCACGCCGCGCTCCACGATCTTCTGGTGCCTGAAGCAGAGGCCTTCCTGAAACGTGTCCGTCGTATCCGGGCACCAGCCGCCGGGATTCTTGCCGCCGACGTCCGCCCAGTGCGCGGCGGTTCCGCAGAAGGCGACGAGTTCACCTTCGAAGAACACCGGCATGTAGACGTTCGTGTCGGAAATGTGCGTTCCGGTTTCGAACGGATCATTGACGATGAGAACGTCGCCTTCCGCGAAATTGCCCTTCCAGCGCGCCATTCCGGCGCGCACGGCTTCCGGGAAGGCCTGGCTGAACACGATCACGCCCGGTGTTTCCGCCCACATGTCGCCGGTTGCCGACATGATGGTGACGCTGAAGTCCTGGACTTCATAGAGCAGCGGATTGAAGGCCGTGCGGATCATGGTCTTCGCCATCTCCTCGGTCGCGGCCACCAAGCGGTTGCGGATGATCTCCGTCAGAACGACGTCTACTTTGCGCATGATATGTCTTTCCGCCTTTAGAGAGTGGGTTCGAGAACGAGATTGCCGAAGGTGTCGCAGGTCGACTGCCATCCGGGCGGAACGATCGTCGTCATTGTCCATTCGTTGATGATCGCCGGGCCGGTGACGACCTGACCGGCCGCGAGGGTTTCACGATCGAAGACGTCGGTCGGCACGGCCTTGCCTGTACGCGGGAAATAGACGTCCAGCTGTCGCATCGCCGCGCCCTGCGGCCTCTCCGGCATCGGCGCGATCTCCGGCGCGCGGACACGCCCGATCGCGCGGCAGCGGATGGAGACCAGCTCCAGCGGGGCATCCGGTTCGCCGTGGCCATAAAGCCGGATATGCGATTCGACGAACCGCTTCCGCGCGCCCTCCAGAATGGACGCGGCATCCTGCCATGCGTCCTCCAGATCGATCGTGATCGTGTATTCCTGATTTTCGAACCGAAGGTCGAACCGCTTCACGCGCTCGATATCACCGTCAGCGAAGCCGTATTGGCCGATGCCGCTCGCCGCCCGCGTTTCCAGGTCGTTCATCGTCACCAGCGCGCCTGCGATGTGCGCGGCGTCGAACGGCATGACCTTGGTGCGGACCTCATCCTCCATGTAATCGGTGGTGAGGATGCCCCACGCCGAAAAGTTCGCCGGTGCGTTGGGCACGATGACCTTGGGCACCTCCAGCTCTTCCGCCACCGAGCAGGCGAACAGCCCGCCGCCGCCGCCGTAGGCGAGCAGCACGAACTCGCGCGGATCGAGACCGCGTTCGACCGTCTTGCTGCGAATGGCGTTCGCCATGTTGGTTTCGGCGATCGAAACGATGCCCTGCGCGGCCAACTGAAGATCGAGCCCGAGGGGCTCGGCGATCTTCTTTTCAATGGCCGCGCGCGCGCCGTCGGTATCGAGCTGCATTCGGCCGCCGAGGAAATAGGCGGGATCGAGGCGGCCGAGCGTAAGATGTGCGTCAGTAACGGTCGGCTCCGTGCCGCCGCGCCCGAAGCACACCGGTCCGGGCGAAGCGCCGGCACTTTGCGGGCCGACCTGCAGGCCGCCGCGATGATCGAGCCAAGCGATGGAACCGCCGCCCGCGCCGATCGAAATGACGTCGATCAGCGAGCCGAGGATCGGCCGCTGCGCGATCTCGGCCTGGCTGCGTTCGAGCACGCGTCCTTCCTCGATGATCGCGACATCGTAGGTGGTGCCGCCGACGTCTGTGCAGATGACGTTGGCATAGCCGAGGCGATCGCAAAGGAACTTGGCACCGATCACGCCGCCCGCGGGGCCGGACATCAGTGTACGGATCGGCTTCTGACCAGCCGTCTTGGCGTCTACTACGCCGCCGCTCGATTGCATGATGGCAAGCGCGCGCGTGTAGTTTGTATACTTCAGCTTCGTTTCGAGATTGGTGAGATAGGTCTGGACCGTGGGCTGAATGAAGGCGTTCAGCACCGTCGTCGAGGTCCGCTCATATTCGCGCCATTCGGACGCGATCTCGTGCGACATGGAGATCGGCAGATGCGGGTGCCGCGCGAGGATGCGCTGCCGCGCCGCGATTTCATGGGCGGGCTGGGCATAGGCGTGCAGGAAGCAGATCGCGATTGCCTCCGCGCCGCGTGCCAGCAGCAGGTCGACCTGCGTATCGACCGCTTCAAGATCGATCGGCGTCAGCACTTCCCCGTCGAAGGTCATGCGCTCCGGTATTTCGAGGCGGAGGTAGCGTTCGACAAGCGGCGCCGCCGCCTGGTGCAGGAAGTTGTAAACGGGCTTCCGACCGCCGCGGCCCATCTCCAGAACGTCGCGGAAGCCTTTGGTGGTCAGCAGGCCGACTTTTGCCCCCTTTTCTTGAACCAGCGCATTCACGCCGACGGTCATGCCGTGGAAAATCTGCTGGATGCTGTCGATGTCGACATCGAGACTCTCGATGCCATTGAGGAACTGCTCGTGCAGCCTGTCCGGAATCGAGGGAATCTTCTCCACGCGGGCGGCACCGGTGGCCTCATCCATCAAAACGAAGTCCATGAATGTGCCGCCTACGTCCACGGCGACCCTGTAGCGATCCTGTGTCATGCGCTCCCGCTCTCGATAATTTGCCCGCGCACCCAGCCGGGCTTGCGAACGATGAACTCAGTTCATTGAGGGAAGCGGGGTGCGGGCCTCTTTGCAAGGTTACACATGGGGGATAACCCAAAGCCGTCTCGGCATAGGCCTCAACTATGGGGGATCACCCAACATTTGACTTGGACCACCCGCCGTTCGCCCCGACTATCGTTCACGGGTACTCGTTCGCAAGTATCGGTTGTACATAAAGAGGGGGAATATGATGGAAACCGTTCGAACGCGGATTCTGGCCGCTGTTTCGGCTGCCGGCTTGGTTGTCGTTGCCGCACCTGCCGTTGCCGCAGAGCCCGAGCAAAGCGAAATTGTGATTACGGCGCGCAAGCGCGCGGAAAGCCAGATCGAGGTTCCCGACGCCGTCACCGTCTTCACGGCGCAGACCATCGAGAACGCCGGCATCAACGATGTTACGGATTTCGCCAACCTTACGCCCAACATGTTCTTCACGCCGACGTTCAGACCGGCGGAAATGCAGATGACGATCCGTGGTATTCCGACTGCGCAGGGGGGAGAGGCTCCTGTTGCGGTCGTGATCGACGGTGTGCAGGTCTCGCATCCCACATTCGTCAACCAGGAACTGCTGGATATCGAGCAGATCGAGGTGCTGCGCGGTCCGCAGGGCTCGCTTTACGGTCGCAATGCCATCGGCGGCGCGCTCAACATCACGACCCGGCGTCCGACCAACGAACTCGAAGGCATGGTCCGCGCCTCCTACGCCAGCGGCAACGACATCCGCGTCGGCGGCGCTATTTCGGGGCCGCTTGTCAAGGACAAGCTGTTGTTTCGCCTCGCCGCCTCGATGCGCGACTACAAAGGGCAGTTGCGCGACCAGACCGCGCGCGACGGAGACCGCAAGGCCGACTACGACGAGAATTACCTCGTCAAGGCTGGCCTGATCTTTACGCCGACTGATCGGCTTGAGATCAATCTGAGGGGCAATTATCTCCACCAACGCGCAGGTGCGCCCTCGCTCGAGGTGGTTACCAACGCCAATTTTGATGATTACGGTACCTCGCTGCTGAACCGCAATGTGCTGACCTATGATAAGCGGGAGATTTATGACCTTTCGCTCAAGGCCGATTATGATTTCGGTGCAGCGATGCTCACATGGATCACCGGATACAGCCGGAGCGATGCGCATTTGTTCGGCGACGCGGATTTCTCGCCGACGCCGTTCCTGCTTCAGGATCTCGATCTGACCGTAAAGGCTTTCACGCAGGAGCTGCGGCTGTCGTCGCAGGGGGATGGTTGGCTGCGGTGGCTCGTTGGCCTCTATTATCAGAAGCGCGACACGGACAATTTCCTGCTCATTCCCTTCGATGACGGCACGGGCCAATCGAACGGCACATTCGCCATCCAGAGCTTTGACGCGGGCACGAGCAAGTCGATCGCAGCATTCGGTTCGACGAGCGCTGATGTCTCCGATGATCTCGAGCTGACGCTTGGTATGCGCTACGATCGCGACAAGCGGCGGTCCGTGGATACCGCAATTGGGGGTGCCTCCGAGGCTGGCGATACGTTCGAGGCGTTCCAGCCAAAGCTACAGCTGAAATACAAGATTGCCGACGATCTCAACGTGTTCGCGAGCTATGGGCGCGGGTTCCGGTCGGGTGGCTTCAACGCGTTCTTTGCCGCTGGCGCCGACCGTCAATTCAACAAGGAAAGGTCTGACAGCTTCGAGGTCGGCATGAAGGGGGATTTCCTGGATCGCCGTCTGACGTTCTCTGCATCGGCGTTTCACATCAAGTTCGACAATCAGCAATTTTTCTTTATCACCGTGAGCCCGCCATCCCAGAATGTTGTGAACATCGACAAGGTGGATATTTCCGGCCTTGAAGTCGAGCTCGCCGCCCGCCCGACATCGCAGCTTACGATTAACGCGGGCTTTGGTCTCTCGGATGCGACGATCAAGCGGTTCAGTGATGCCGCGCCCGCGCTTTACAAGGACAATCGCGCCCCGCAGAGCCCAGCGTACACGGCAAGCCTCAGCATGGATTATGTGATCCCGCTGGCGGATGAATTCGACGTTCGCTTCAACGGCAGCTTCGTGCGGCGCGGCTCGATTATGTGGGATGCTGCCAACACGCTGCGGACGCCCGCGAGGAACCTCATCAACGCTCGGCTGTTCGTCGAGCGCAGCGGGTTTTCGATCGGGGCTTACGTCGATAACCTTACGAACGCGCGCTATCCGACGCAGGCACTCGCCAATTCCTTCGGAGACGGCTTGCATTCACGTATTCCAAGCCCGAAGCGCCAATTCGGCGTTCAGGGCTCCTACAAGTTCTGATTTCCAGATCGGATCAGGGTGCCGTCGCCACACGCTTGGCGGAGGCATCCTGCGTTTCCGAGCGGATGCGAAAGGTTCCTTAACCATGTATCAGGGACACGATGTGCGCATTTTCGGTGCCACCGACGTGTGGGCGCATCTCTCCTACGAAGCTTGCATCGCTGCAATGCGGGGTGCCATGGCGGCGTTCTCCGAAGGACGGGCGAGCGGCGTTCCGCGCACCTTTCTCGATCTCGCGGGCGGCAACATGTTCGGTGCAATGGCGGGAAGTCTTGGCGCGGGCGACATATTCGGCGCCAAGCTGATCAGCCTGTTTCCCGGCAACATCCGGTGTGGAAAGCCGTCGCACCTTGGTCTTGTCGCATTGTTCGACCCCATGGACGGAAACCTCTCCTACCTCATCAATGCTTCGGCGCTTACTGCGATCAGAACGGCCGCGGCTAGCGCTGCTGCAACTGATGTCCTTGCCCGGCTGGATGCGACAACGCTCGCTGTTCTGGGATACGGCGAGCAGGCTGAGACGCATATCCGTGCGATTCTAAAGGTTCGTTCGGTCGAGAGCATCCGCGTGTGGGGCCGTGATCGGGAACGCTGTGTACGCTTTGCCGATCGTATTGCGGCGACATGTGCTGTTCCGTGCACGCCAGTGACCGATATTGCGAGGGCA
The DNA here is from genome assembly GCF_003634215.1 of Sphingosinicella microcystinivorans. Lineage (GTDB taxonomy): Bacteria > Pseudomonadota > Alphaproteobacteria > Sphingomonadales > Sphingomonadaceae > Sphingosinicella > Sphingosinicella microcystinivorans. Next base: position 462,116 of record NZ_RBWX01000007.1, read on the forward strand.
GTTGACGGCGCCGACATCATCTGCACGACAACGGCAGCGGCCGAACCGATCCTTTGCGGTCGCTGGATAGCGTCAGGCACCCACATCAATGTCGTCGGCTTTGCCAGAAGTGAGGCGGCTGAGATTGATGCCGATCTGGTGCTCCGCGCGCGCTATATCGCCGACTGCCGCGCATCCGTTCTCGCCGAGGCCGGCGAATTCCGTTCACTGCTTCGGAACGGCACGATTACAGATACGCATATCGTTGCCGAAATCGGCGACGTTTACCTGGGTCGCGTAGTCGGGCGAACATGTGATGACGATATCACGCTCTATCGCTCGCTGGGCCATATCGTTCAGGACCTTGCTGCGGCACGTGCCCTCGTCGATTTGGCGAGCGAGACAGAGCTTCGATGCGCCCACTTGTGAAGGCTGATGCGAAAGTGCCTAAACCCGCCACTCAAGATGCAGCGCTGTCGGCTGGCGGAACTCGTAGCCGCGAACATCCGTAAGGTGATCGGTCGAAAGCCGAAGATCCGGGCAGTGCCCCAGGATATGCCGGATGGCAGTGACGGCTTCGAGGCGTGCAAGGTTGGATCCCAGGCAGAAATGTGGGCCGAGCGCGAAGCCAAGATGCTTCCGCACGTTCGTCCGGTTCAGCCGATACTTGCTGGGCTCGTCGAAAACGCGGGGATCATGGTTGGCAGCGCCGAGCATGCAATTGACGATATCGCCAGCGCGAAAGGTGGATTCGCCGAAGGAGAAATCCCTTACGACGTGGCGCGTGGCGGACTGCACCGGCGAAAGCCAGCGCAGCGTCTCCTCGATGGCTTGCGGGATGAGATCGGGATTCCGGCGCACGCTCGAAAGCGCACCGGGGTGTGTGCAGAGCGCATAAAGACTGTTGAGCACGACCGCTTCCACCGTCGATATTCCGCCGAAGAAAATGATGGACGCATTTCTGCATATCTCTGCGTCATCCAGCCGGTCATCGCTCTGGTCGCTGACGACCTGACTGAGAAGACTGTCATCGGGCGCCGCCCTTACCCGCGCGATGTGGCACTGTATAAGGGTATGAAATTCCCTGACGTATCCGTGTGCACGCGACCGAATTTCCTCGCGCCGCGCGAAATTCGAAAGCGCTTGCTCGAAGCCATCGTACCAGAGGCGCAGCTTCGCCTCTTCTTCAAAGGGAATGTCAAACAGGGCGAGAATCGAGAGCACGGGCAACCGGCTGGCATACACTTTGCGAAACTCGGCCTTGCCGCGGCCCACGAGCCCATCGAGAAGCAATTTCGAGCAAGCTTCCGTCTTTTGTTCCATGGACGCGCGGATGCGGGCCGGGCTGAAGGCGCCGCGGAAGCGGGATTTGAAGCGCTCATGCTGCGCGCCTTCCGTGGTCAGCATGTGTTCCCCGAACGTATCGAAAATCAGCGAGTCCGCGGTCCCTGTCACGAAGTTATCGCTGTTGCGAAGGATGGCCTCCACCTCCTTGTAGCCTGCAACAAGCCACATGCCGAGGTCTGGGACCCAGCCTACGGACGACCCCGACTGCAACTGCCGGAACGCCGGATAAGGGTCACGATGCAGCGCCTCCTCAGTGATCTCAAGCCAAGGTATGCGATCCTGCGTCATTGCGCCGTGGGCCCTCATCTCACTGTTTCGGGGAGATTAAGAGGAGTGGATTGAAGAGTCTCGCCAGATATGCCATAATTTTGATATAAATCGAAATTTGTGAATCAAAAATATATAGAAAATGGTGGAAATGACCATATCGATCGATATTGGTGACCGAAAAATTCTGCGTGAGTTGCAGCGGAATGCACGTCTCAGCAACATCGATCTTGCAGCGCGCGTCGGCATGTCGCCCTCCACGTGCCTGAGGCGCACACGTGCGCTCGAAGAGGCGGGGATCATCAGTGGCTATGTTGCTGTCGTCGACCCGGCAGCGCTGGGGTCAAGCATTTCACTCTACATCATGATTGATCTCGACCAGCGTATCGAAACCGATGCGAAGATGTTTTTTGACAAGATCGCGCGTGACGACCGCATCGTCGAATGCGTTGCGCTTACCGGAACCCACGACATACTGGTACGGGCGGTGGTCCGCGATATGGCCGACATGGCGCAGTTGACGATGGATACATTGTTGAAACTGCCGAGTGTGCGGAGCCTCACGTCGAGTATCGTGATGCGGCCGATAAAACGGGCAGCACCGCGCTCGTCATGAAGGGGGAGGAAAGACGATCCATGGCGCGTTTGGCACCAACCGGCACCCCGGCGGCATGAAGTTCCTGCCGCTCGGAACCGCTTCGGATGCGGTTGAGAGAAAGCGGCTGATCGAGCTTGCACTGCGGGGTGCACCGGCAGCGGCCGGCTCCACGATCATCACTGCACCGGCGGGATACGGCAAGACAACGTTGCTCGTGCAGATCAGAGACGAGCTTCAGCCGTTGGGCTTTCGGTCCGCGTGGCTCAACTGCACCGCTGATCATGTTCAACCCGCGGCGTTTCTGGTCGACCTCGCGGCGAGTTTCCAGCGTGTTGGAATGTTTCCATCGATGTCGGAATTTGGGCTCAGCGACATTGTCTCGTCGATTTCCGGTTGTGGCCCTGTCTCGATCTTCATCGATGAGTATGAGTGCGCGAGTTCGGATGAGACCGACAATTTTCTTGAACTCTTCATCCGCATGCTGCCGCCGAACTGCAAGCTGTTCGTGGCAACTCGCGAGCTTCCAAAGATCAGCCTTTCTAAACTGCTCGTCGATGCACGAACGCGGCTGCTGAAAGCAAATGAGCTGCAGTTTAACCCGGCGGAAACCCGCCTTCTCATGGCCGACATGGGAGACATGGATCAATACGGAGGTCTGCTGGAGCAATGTGATGGTTGGCCGGTGATCCTGCAGTTGTTGCGCCTTGAAGGGCAGCCATTGCAGAAAACGGGTATCCCACCGATCGCGGGTCAGCATCGGGCCAGCATCTTCAATTATATTGCCGAGCAGGTGCTGGCGCAACAGGAACAGGAGTTGCAGGAATTCCTGTTGCAGATATCGATCCTTTCGGATGTCGATGTGGCGTCCGCGTGCGCCGTTACGCAGAACGAGACCTCGGAGAGAGTCCTGCGCGCCGCGCTCAATCTCAGCCCCATCGTCACCACGCTTTCCGAAGCACCGCTTTCGCTGCGCCTACACCCGCTCTTCAGAGATTTCCTGCGTCAGGAACTCGCCGTCAGAATACCGTCTGCGCCCAACGCTTTGCACGAAAGAGCCGCGGTTCATTTCGCCGCTGTGCACGATCTGCATAGGGCGGTACACCACGCAAGCCTGTCGGGTCAGAACGATTTGACCGTCAAGATTCTGGAGGACGCAGGGGGGACGCTTCTCGTGATCAGCGAGGGGATTGCCGCGGCAGGAGCGTTTCTCGCTACACTTCCTGCGAATGTGGTGACGGCACAGACCAAGCTGCGTCAATTGCGTGTGATGCAGCAAGCGATGGAAGGCACGTCCGCCGATTGGCTTGGGGATTTCGAGCGGTTGGACTATCTCTGCGGGGCTACACACGCTGCGTCTGCGGACGATACGTACGTGTTCCTCACGGACCTCATAAGGGCGATCCGCAACTGCTCTGAAACACGTTACGCCGTACTCAGCGCACCTTGGGCAGAACTCGCGAAGCTCAGGGAAAAGTGCCTGGCCTTGCGATATGAGGAACCTCGCTATCTCGGCATCTGCCTGCCTGCGGAGCAAATTCTGCTCTGCGACTATGGGTCGGTCAGCCTCGCCGAAAGACGGACGCAGGAGTTGCAGGCGCTTTTCGAAACCGAGCATTATGCGCCCAACACGGTATGGATCACCAATCATCTGTCTTTCATTGCCGTCACCAAAGGGCAATCCCGCGACGCAGAGCATTACTCGCGTGTAGTTCTGGAACGCCTCGCGGACGCCGGCGAGATGCGCAACACCTTCATGCGGCGGCATTGCACGGCCATTCTCGGCCAGAGCTTTTTCGAGCAGAACATGGTCGATGTCGCGCTGGCTCACTTTGATGCGGTGCCGAGGCAGATAGCCTATTCGCTGCTGAGCACACAGGTGTACGCAATCTGCACACGTGCGCGCTGCCTCTTTCTTGGGGGCGAGATTGATCAGGCACTCTCTGATCTCGACGACGACTATCAATATGCGCTGGAGGAGGCTCTGCCGCACATGTCCGTCATCGCGCCGGCTGTGGGTGCGGAGTTACGGCTGGCAGCGGGAGACAGGAGTGGTTGCGAGCAGCTGATAAGGTCCGCGAAGCTTGATGCTGTGCTTGATCAGCACCGCACATGGTTTGTCCGCCCATGGCTCGAAACGGAATCGCTGGTGCGGCTGTTTTCCCGCTATTGGCTACGGACGGACGAAGCCGACCGTGCCTATAATCTTGCGCATGAATTCGCCGTGCGTGCGTTGCAAAGCGGGCGTCTTCTGATGGGAGCCGGAGGGTTTCTGGACGCCGCTGCTGCTGCGCTGGCCGCTGGCCATCGCGGCAGGGCCGAGGCCGCGATCGATCTGGCAGTGAAGCAGGTGGAAGGGAGCGGTGCAGTTCGGCTCTTCCTTGATGCCCATGAAGATGTTCAGGCGTTGCTTGAGGAGAAACTGCAGAATGAACGGGGGCATGAAATCTTCAGCTTCCTCTCAGCGCGCGTCGCTCAGGATGCGGACCGCGGCGGTCTCGCCAGGCTTCTTAGCCCGCGCGAACAGGAGGTGATGGCCGAACTCTGCCTGGGGCACCCGACCAAGCTCGCCGCCCGGCATCTCAACCTCTCGTACGAGACCGTGCGGCATCATCTGAAGCGAATCTACACCAAGCTGCACGTCCACACCCGGCAACAGGCTGTCGAAGCCTGGAATCGGCAAGCCGATACCCCTTGAGCGGAGAGCTGCGACTTCAGGTCTCGTTTCGGGGTGATGGTGGAGGGGGCTGGATTCGAACCAGCGTACGCTATGCGGGCAGATTTACAGTCTGCTGCCTTTAACCACTCGGCCACCCCTCCACAGGGCGGGCGGCCCGGCAGTGGAGCCGGGCGCGGCAAGGCGGGCTAGATGGCGAATGGCTGCGGCGATGTCAACGCGTGATGTGCAGCTTCACGCAACGAGCCCCGAAGCCCAGCGGGCGAAGGCGAGCCAGCTCTCGGTTTCCCAGATGAGGACACGCAGGATTTGCGAGCTCACAAGCAGCAGCCCGCCCCACAAGGTGGCGCGGTGGACACGACCCAGTGTCATCAGGTCGAACAGCACGAGCGCAAGCAGGAAGACGTCCGGCAGGGCAAAGATCGCCACCGGGCCCACGAACGGTGGGGGCAGGGGCATGCGGCCGATCGCGGGGCTCATCATGCCGATCATGGCGATGAACATCAGTCGCTTGTGCGTTTGGGGAATGCGGCGGTTGGCGAGCGCACCGCCGATCAGCAGCGCAAACACCGGGATGTCGAGCAGCGGCACGGCCAGGAAGGTGAGCGGCGGAATCATCGGCGGGCCAGAACCGCGGTGGACGCCGTACAGCGCAGACAAAGCCGCGATCAGGATCATGGCGGGCAGCATCACGAAACCGATGGTGCCGAGCATTCGGTGGAGATCCGTGCGGCGCCAAGCGACGAGTTGGGTCTGCAGCACGAACAGCAGCATCCAGCCCGAAAAGAGGAAGGCATGGATATGAACGAGCGTTGTTGCGGGCTTCAGTCCCGGCGGCGGCCCCACGATCCCCGAAAGATAGTAGCTCGGTGCAAAGCCGACGAAGACGAGCGCAAGCATCAGCAGCGCAGTCGATGAAAAGAACCAGCGGTCGGCGTGGGCGACCGGGCGCCGCGGTGCCAGTGTTGCCATGGAAGCCCCCATCCCTTTGACGCGCCGAACATACCGCAATCCGCTGACACCGAACAGAGGGTTGGAGCGCGAAGACACGCGGGCTAAGGAACCGCAAGGAAGCGCGCAGCGTCGCGGCGAAACGGGAAGACAGCAATGGGTAGACGGGGCAAATCCGGCAAGGCGAAAGGCGGCGGCGCGTTCAGGTATCCGCGCCTCTATGGAAAGCACGCGGTTGAGGCGGCGCTCGGTAACCCGGACCGCATCCCCCGCAAGCTGTGGGTGACGAGCGACATCGCGCAGAAGTTCCACCTGCCTGAAGGCCTTCCCGTGGAGATCGGACAGGCGGCGGACCTCGCGCGGCTTGTGCCCGCCGATGCGCCGCATCAGGGGTTGGTATTGGAAGTCGAGCCGCTCGACGACCTTCATATAGAAGATGTAGTCGGCCTCGACGGGCCGATTCTTGTGCTTGATCAGGTGACGGACCCGCACAATGTAGGCGCCATACTGCGTTCGGCGGCGGCGTTCGGCGCGGCGGCGGTGGTGACGCAGGATCGTCATGCTCCGCCCGAATCGGGCGCTTTGGCGAAGGCGGCGTCCGGTGCGCTGGAAGTCGTCCCCTGGGTGCGGGTGACGAATCTGTCGCGTGCGCTGGAGGAGCTGGCGAAGGCGGGCTACTGGCGCATCGGGCTCACCGGCGATGCGGACAAGGTGCTTGCCGACACGCTTGCCGACATGCCGACAGTGCTTGTGCTCGGCGCGGAAGGCCCGGGGATGCGCCAGAACGTCGGCGCACACTGCGACGTGCTCGCGAAGCTGCCGATTTCGAACCGGGTCGAGAGCCTCAACGTCTCAAACGCGGCAGCCGTGGCGCTTTACGCGATCACCTCGCGCTGATCAGCGCACGCGCTTCATAAAGACGGTGCCGCCCTCGCGGCGCTCGGTGACGAAGTTCGGCACCGCCTCGACAAGTTCCGAGAGCCGCTTGAAGCCGTAGTTGCGCACATCGAAGGAGGAACGGTTGCCCGCGATCTTGCCGACCTCGGCAAGGCGTGCGTAGCCCTGTTCGTCACGCTTCACGGCGTTGTAGGCGTCGATCAACAGGTCGATCAGTTGATCGTCGACCTCGCCTTTCGGCGCCTTGTCGGCAACCGGCATCAGTGCATCGACATCGATGAAGCGGGTGCACGACTGCCGGAAAGACTCAGGCGTGCTGGCGCGGCCGAATCCGTAGACGGGCAGTCCATTCTGCCGGATGCGCATGGCGAGCGGCATGAAGTCGCTGTCCGACGACATCAGGCCGAAGCCGTCCACGCGGCCGGAATAGAGCAGGTCCATCGCATCGATCGCCATCGCCATGTCGGTGGCGTTCTTGCGCTTGGCGATATCGAACTGCTGCATCGGCATGATTGCGTAGGAATGGAAGACTGGTTCCCATGTGCCGAGCTCGGGCTTGGACCAGTTGCCGTAGGCGCGGCGGATGTTCACCGTGCCGAGTTCGGCGAGCACGGTGAGCACCGCATCGAGATATTTCTGGCCGCCCTGATCCGCGTCGATCAGGAGCGCGATGTTGAGGCTGCGTTCATAGCCGTTTGCCGCCATGCTCAGTCCTTCGCGAACAGGTTTTGGGGCGCGCGCATCGCCTTGAATTCGAGCGCATTGCCGCTGGGATCAAAGAAAAACATCGTCGCCTGCTCGCCGACTTCGCCGGCGAAGCGGATGTGCGGCGCAATCTCGAAGTGGACGCCCGCGTCGCCGAGCCTTTCGGCAAGCGCATGAAAACTGTTCCAATCCAGAACGATGCCAAAATGCGGCACGGGCACCTGGTCGCCGTCCACCGGATTGCGGTGGATGCTGCCCGGCGGGGCGAGGTGTGCGACGATCTGGTGGCCGAAGAAGTCGAAATCCACCCAGCTGTCGGACGAGCGTCCCTCGGGACAGCCCATCAGATCGCCGTAGAAGCGGCGGGCGGCGGCAAGATCATCGACGGGAAAGGCCAGATGGAACGGCTGAAGGGTCATGGGCGCGACAGTGGCAAGCCCCTGCCGGGCACGCAAGGCCCTAGAAGGAGCGCTCCAGACGCCCGAGCAGCGCGCGTGCCGGGGAGAGCGGTACTTCGGTGGCGAACTGGTCGTCGAGGCGCTTCACGCGCTCGTAGAGGTCGCGACTCGCTTCGATGATTTCGCGGGCGCGCGGGGGAAGCTGCCCCAGGCGCGTGGAATCGAGTTCGGTGTCGCCGGCGCGGCCGAGTCGGCGTTCGGGCGCCTCGCCCTCGGCCTCGGTCATTTCGCCTGCCGCCACGGCCTTGCGGACGAGGAGCCATGAAACGACGTGCATCAGCCGTGTCGTTACGCGCAGAGACTCGCACGAATACGCGACGCGCAGCACAGGATCGAGCGCTGCGCGCTCCAGCTGGCCTTCGGAATCGAAGTAGCTGCGTGCCTCGTCTGCAAGCAGCATTGCCTCCGTATAGAGGGCAGCCACCAGCTTCGCTGTGATCGGCGTGTGTTCGTTCATCATCGTTGCCGCGAGTGAATCGCGCCTTGTCGTTCCCGGGTCAACGGACATCTTGAAACAAAAGGGGTTAACAACCACCTCATCAGCGCCGGCGAAGGGATGCCCGAGATGGGGTCCGAGCGTCCGGCAAGGCCCAGCCATATGGTGGGCTGAAGGACCGCATATTGCTTTGAATTGAAAGGATATGGACATGCGTACATTCGATCTGACCCCGCTGCTTCGCTCGTCGATCGGCTTCGAAAACCTCAGCCGGCTCGCGGAATTCGCCGCGCGCGGCGACGAGGGCGGCGGATACCCCCCCTACAACATCGAAAAGACCGGCGAGAGCGCGTACCGCATCCAGATGGCGGTGGCGGGCTTCGCTGAGAGCGAACTCGACATCACGGTTCAGGAAAACACGCTGATCGTGACCGGCAAGACCGCCGAGACGGAGAACGGCGACCGCCAGTTCCTGCACCGCGGCATCGCCAAGCGTGCTTTCGAGCGCCGCTTCCAGCTCGCCGACGTCATCAAGGTGACAGGCGCGAACTATGAGCACGGTCTTCTCAACATCGATCTCGTCCGCGAGATTCCGGAGGAGAAGAAGCCGCGCAAGGTCGTCATCGGCGGCCAGAGCGGTTCGCAGGTGATCGAAGGCAAGCGCGAAGCCGCCTGAACCTGTTGAATTGCATTGAAAAAGGCCGGGGACGAATGCCCCCGGCCTTTTTTGTTGTTATGCGGCCGCCTGGCGCGGGTTGGCGTTTGCGGGCGGACCTTTGAGCGCCGTGACAAAGTCGTCGCGCCAGGCAATCACATCCTCGTCGCGAACGCTTTGCACCATGCTCTGCCAGCGCCGGATACGCTCCTCACGCGGCATGGACAGCGCGGTGTTGATGGCATCGCCCACCTCTTCGCTGCTGTGCGGGTTGACGAGGAGTGCCTCGGCAAGTTGCAGCGCGGCGCCCGCGAAGCGCGAGAGAATGAGAACGCCCGGGTCCTCCGGGTCTTGTGCTGCGACATATTCCTTGGCGACGAGGTTCATGCCGTCCCGAAGTGGCGTCACGAGCCCCACGCGGGATGCGCGGTAGAAGCCAGCCAGCTCCGCCCTGGAATAGCCCTGGTTCACGTACCGGATCGGCACCCAGTCGACGTCCGCATGGGCACCGTTGATGTGGCCGGCCGACTGCTCCAGCGTGTTGCGGATGTCCTGATACGTGTTGACGTCCTCGCGGGAGGGGGGCGCGATCTGGAGCAGCACGACATCTTTCGCTGCCTCCGGGTGTTCGGTCAGGAAGCGGTGATACGATTCGAAGCGCTCGACGAGGCCCTTGGAATAGTCGAGCCGGTCGACACCGATGATGACCTTTTTCCCGTCGGCGCTTGATTTCAGCCGTTCGAACGCGCGCTTGGCGATGTCGCTTTCGGCGGCCGCCATGAACTCGGCGTAATCGATGCCGATGGGAAAGGCGCGCGCCACCACGCGGCGGCCATTCCATTCGACCGTACCGTCGTCCGAAACCGTGCCTCCAAGCTCCTTTTCGACATAATGATTGAAGGATTCGAGCCATTCTCGCGACTGGAAGCCTATCACGTCGTAGTGGAGCATGTGTTCGACCAGACGCTCGTGGAACGGCAGGGATACGAACAGGCGTGTCGGCGGCCACGGAATATGCAGGAAGAGCCCGATTCGGTTGTTCATCCCGCGGTCTCGGAGGAACTTCCCGAGCGGCAGCAGGTGATAGTCGTGTATCCAGACGAGGTCGTCCGGTTCCACGAGGGGCGTCACACTGTCGGCGAAGCGCTGATTTACGCGTTCGTAGCCGGCGCCAAAGCTGCGTTCATATTCAGTGAGATCCACGCGATAGTGGAACAGCGGCCAAAGCGTCCGGTTCGCGTAGCCGTTGTAATATTCGTCGATGTCCTGATGTTCGAGGTCGATCGTGGCGGTCGTCACGCCGTGTTGGCGCTGCATGTTGAGGTGGCCGGTGAACGTTTCGGTTTCGTTTCCCGACCAGCCGAACCATATCCCGCGGTGTTCACGGAGCGCGGCGGCCAGCGCGACGGCGAGCCCCCCCTGGGCGCCCTTCGAATCGGCCGCTTTTGGAACGGAAACGCGGTTCGAAACGACGATAAGGCGGTTCATCGGATGGTACTCCAGGGTTTCGACAGCAATCCTGCGCAGTTGATGATTCCCACCAGCGAATAGGTCTGCGGATAGTTCCCCCACAGTTCGCCGGTCTCGAAGTCCATGTCTTCGGACAGCAGGCTTGCATCTGTCGTGTGCTCCAGCATCCGTTCGAAAAGGCCGCGCGCCTCACTCTCGCGCCCACTCAGGCAGAGTGCCTCTATCAGCCAGAACGTACAGAAATTGAACGCAGTTTCCGGTTTTCCGAAATCGTCCTCCGTGTCGTAGCGCAGCATATGCTCGCCGCGGCGCAGTGCCTTTTCAGCCGCCGCGAAGGTTGCGGCCATGCGGGGGTCATCGGCCGGCAGAAAGCGCAGATCGACCAGCTGGAGCAGGCTCGCATCGAGTTCGTTGCCGCCGAAGGAGGCGCCGAAGTGCCCGGCGTCTTCCGACCAGGCGCGGGTCTCGATCGTCTCGCGGATAGCGGCGGCACGACCGCCCCAGTAGCGTTCGCGCTCTTCGAGGCCGAAAATACGCGCCGCGTTCTCCAATCGGTCGCACGCTGCCCAACTCATAACCGCGCTGTATGTGTGAACGGCGGTGCGTGTGCGGAATTCCCACAGGCCGGCGTCGGGCGTGTCGTGTCGCAGCCATGCCATTTCGCCGACGTGCTCCAGGCTGTGAAAGTCGTCGAGGTTGCCCATTCTGAGCAGCCGTCGATCGACGAATGCCTGGATGTTGGGCAGCACGATCTGGCCAAACACGTCGTGCTGGACCTGCGTATAAGCGGCATTGCCGACACGCACCGGGCCCATGCCGCGATAGCCGGCGAGGCTGCCCGCGATCGTTTCGTCCAGCGTGCGCTCGCCCGACACGCCATAGAGCGGCTGAAGCTGTCCGTCTGCAGCGTCGACGATGTTGCGCAGGTAGGCGAGGTATTTTTCCAGGACATCGAGCGCACCAAGCCGATTCAGCGCCTGCACCGTATAATAGGCATCGCGGATCCAGCAGTAGCGGTAGTCCCAGTTCCGCCCCGAGCCTGCAGCCTCCGGGATAGATGTGGTCAGCGCGGCAACGATCGCGCCGGTTTCTTCGTGCTGGCAGAGCTTGAGCGTGATCGCGGCGCGGATCACATGGTCCTGCCATTCAAGGGGTGTCGCGAGGCCGCGGACCCACTGCATCCAGTAGGACTCGGTACGGTCCAGCATGGCCTGCACCTCGTAGGCGACATTGCCGGCGAAGGGCTCATCGGGCCCGAGGAAGAAGTGCAAGGGACGTTCGAGCCGGAACGGACGGCTATCGAGAACATAGCCGACCGGCGCATCGGTTGTCAGACGCAGCGTCTGGTCGTCGAGCAGGTACCGGACGTGGTTGGTGCCGCTGGTGCGCGGCGCAAGTTCCCGCCCGTATCCGCGCATCGGAGCAAGATGAATCCTGAGCCGCGGCGACCCTGCGACCGGCTTTACGACACGCACCCAGGCGACGGGCCGGTACATGCGTCCTGAGCGTTCGAAACGCGGACAGAAGTCGATGATGTCGACAGCGCCGCCGGATTCATCCTCAAGCCGGGTGACCAGAATGGGGGTGTTGCGCCGATAGGCCTGCCGCGCAGAAACCTGCCCTTCGAGCGAAATTGCCCAGGCGCCGTTCGCGTGGTCGCCTGGGTCGTTGTTGAGGAGCGCACAAAAAGCAGGGTCGCCGTCGACCCGTGGAACGCAGCCCCAAACAAGGCGCCCGGCGGTGTCGATGAGCCCGCTCACCTGGCAGTTGCCGACGGGCCAGAGATCAAGACTGCTCATATGTGCCCCAACCACTTGTGAACGGCGTTCACATCACCAAGGCTTGCCGTCGCGGCGGTCCCGGCACGTGTGCCGACGAGAATCCCGAAACCGCCGTGCGCCGCGGCGGCCCGGAAGCCGTCCTCGTCTGTCAGGTCGTCGCCGATGAACACGGGCGTGCTGCCTCGGAATCCGGGCGTTGCCATCAGCGATGCCACGATGCCTCCCTTGTCGATGCCCGGAGGCATGAGTTCGGCAACCATTTTGCCGGCCCTCATCTCAAGCCCGTAGCGCGTGCCGAGCTGCCGGGCGAAAGCTTCCACGGTTGCGCCGGCTGTCGGCTTCTGCCGATAGTGAAAGGCGAAGCCGAGAGGCTTGGTTTCGAGCAGAAGCCCGTGCGCGGCGGCAAAGGCGCTCGCTTCCAAGTGCGCCTGACGCGGGAATGCTGAGCCTGGAGGCGCGTTCGCGTCGGCGGCGGCAAGACGCAGTTCGCCGCCGTGAGAGCCCGAGAGGGTAAGGCGGCGTGTGCCGAGGTGACGGTCGAGATCCGCAAGCGCGCGACCGCTGACAATCGCAAGCCGCCCTTCGAGGGCGGCAGCGGCGCGCTCGAGCAGGTCTATCAAGCCTGATCCGAGCTCGATGGCATCCGGTGCATGCGCAAATTCGACAAGCGTGCCGTCGAAATCGAGGAAAACCGACAGGCGCTCGATCATTCCGGGCAGGGGCGGCGGCGGCGGCGTCCGCGCGTCGTTTGTTGAAGTCTCTGCGGAAGAATCGATGCCCATGTGATGCGCGATGAAGAACGTCCTTCGGCTGCCTTCGGTTCCTCCATTGTGGAGGCAGCGCACCTGCCGGATCAACCCCGCATGCACATCAAACGACAGGACTTGCGTGCAGGAAAGCCGCCGACTATAGACGCGGCTCCCGGGCTCTAGGAGTGTAGCTCAGTTGGTAGAGCATCGGTCTCCAAAACCGAGGGCCGTGGGTTCGAGTCCCTCCACTCCTGCCAGTCTCCGATAGGCGAGCAGTTTTGGGGCTCGGGAACGAGTAGAGGTTCACCAGTCAACCGGCGCCGCCCGGAAGAGAAGGGCGCTGCCGGTCGGCTGTTTTTGTTTGGGAATTGAGCGCGTTAGATGGCTAAGATGACCAATCCGGGCACGTTCGTGCGGCAGGTTCGTCAGGAGACCGCAAAGGTATCCTGGCCGACGCGCCGCGAGACGATCGTGACGACGATCATGGTGCTTATCATGACCACCATCCTGTCGCTGTTCTTCCTGGGCGTCGATCAGGTGCTGGGCCGAATCGTTCAGTTCCTGCTCGATTTTGCGAAGTAAACGGGGAAGGTTCGAAAACGGGTATGGCCGCGCGCTGGTACATCATTCACGCCTACTCGAACTTCGAGAACAAGGTCCGCGATTCGATCCTCGACGAGGCGAAGCGGCTCGGCCTTGAAGCGCTCGTCGAGCAGGTCGAAGTGCCCACCGAAACCGTGACGGAAGTCCGCCGCGGCAAGAAGGTGCAGGCTGAGCGGAAGTATTTCCCCGGCTATGTGCTGGCGAAGCTGCACATGACCGACGACGTGTTCCACCTTGTGAAGAACACGCCGAAGGTGACGGGTTTCCTCGGCGCGAGCGGCAAGCCCTCGCCGATCAGCGAGGCCGAAGCAGCGCGCATCCTTTCGACCAAGGGTCACCACATCGAAGCGCCGAAGGCGAAGATGAAGGTGAACTTCGAGATCGGCGACGAAGTGCGCGTGCTCGACGGCCCGTTCGCCAGCTTCAACGGCCTCGTGGAAGAGATCGATTTCGATCGCGCCCGCGTGAAGGTTTCGGTGTCGATCTTCGGGCGTGCGACGCCTGTCGAGCTCGACTTCGAGCAGGTCGAGCGTACGAAGTAGTTTTTTACCCCTCGCCGTTAAGGGGAGGGGCGTTGCCTGCGGGAGGCTGCCTTCGGGTGGCCGTCTGGACCGCTAAACTTGAAAGAGAGTGAGACCAATGGCCAAGAAGATCACCGGCTATATCAAGCTGCAGGTGCCGGCTGCCGCTGCCACCCCGTCGCCGCCCCTCGGGCCGGCGCTCGGTCAGCGCGGCGTCAACATCATGGAATTCTGCAAGGCGTTCAACGCCCAGACGCAGGAAATGGAAAAGGGTGCTCCGGTGCCGACGGTCATCACCGTCTACGCCGACCGCAGCTTCTCCTTCGTCACCAAGACGCCGCCCGCCACCTTCCTTCTGAAGAAGGCAGCGAACCTCAAGTCCGGCTCCAAGACGCCGGGCAAGGCGAGCGCCGGAACGATCAAGCGTTCCGCCGTTCGTGAGATCGCGCAGGCGAAGATGGTCGATCTGTCGGCAAACGACATCGACGCGGCAATGAAGATCATCGAAGGCTCCGCCCGCTCGATGGGTCTCGAAGTGGTGGAGGGCTGAACATGGCCAAGCTGACGAAGAAGGCCAAGGCGCTGGCCGGCAAGGTTGACCGTGAGAAGCTCTACGGCATCGACGAAGCCATCGCGCTGGTGAAGAGCCTCGCGAGTTCCAAGTTCGACGAGACCGTCGAAGTTGCTCTGAACCTCGGTGTCGACCCGCGTCACGCCGACCAGATGGTGCGCGGCGTCGTCCGTCTGCCGAGCGGCACGGGCAAGGACGTTCGCGTTGCCGTGTTCGCACGCGGCGACAAGGCTGAAGACGCGAAGAAGGCGGGTGCCGAGGTCGTCGGCGCCGAAGACCTGATGGAAGAGATACAGGGCGGCCGCAGCGACTTCGACCGCGTCATCGCGACGCCCGACATGATGGGCATCGTCGGCCGCCTCGGCAAGGTGCTCGGCCCCAAGGGCCTGATGCCGAACCCGAAGCTGGGCACCGTTACCCCGAACGTCGCCGAAGCCGTGGAAGCGGCCAAGGGCGGCCAGGTGGAGTTCCGCGTCGAGAAGGCCGGCATCATCCACAGCGGCATCGGCAAGGTGAGCTTCGACGACGCGGCGCTGAAGGCGAACTTCGACGCCTTCGTCGACGCCATCGTCAAGGCGAAGCCGGCGGGCGCCAAGGGCAAGTATGTTCGCAAGATCGCCATCAGCTCCACGATGGGGCCGGGCGTGAAGATCGACACGGCGACCGCAGGCGCGGCCGCCTAAATAGCATCGCGGGGCGGGCCGGAGACGGGTCGCCCCAAGATACCGTCCGAGATTGCAGGCGTTTCCGAGAGGAAGCTCAAAACGCCAGCCTGCATGAGACGGGGACAAGTTTTACCGGTTGCAGCCGTGCGATGGCGAACCGGGTCTGCCGAAGGGCTCCTTTCGCCCCCATGCAGACGACGACCCCGCGGACGGGCCGAGACCCCCGGAATGGTCCGGGATTTCGGCTCAACCGTCTGGAAGGCGAGCGATCGCCGGAAAGACAAACCAGGAGTGAAGCATGGATCGCGCTGAAAAAAAGGCGCTCGTCGCATCGCTCAACCGCGTCTTCTCGGAGACCGGGGTTGTCGTCATTACGCGCAACCACGGCCTTACCGTCGCCCAGGTGACGGCTCTCCGCGGCAAGATGCGCGAGGCGGGCGCGGGCTATAAAGTCGCGAAGAACAAGCTCGCCCGGATCGCACTGGAAGGTACGCCGTACACGGCGATCAGCGACATGCTGGTCGGCCCGACGGCGCTGGCAACGTCGAGTGATCCCGTTGCCGCTGCCAAGGCAGCCGTCGATTTCGCGAAGACCAACGAAAAGTTGGAAATCGTCGGCGGCGCCATGGGGGATACCGTCCTCGATGCGAATGGCATCAAGCAGCTGGCATCGCTGCCGTCGCTTGACGAACTGCGTGGCAAGATCGTTGGCCTTCTCAATGCGCCGGCGACCAAGCTCGTTCAGATCGTCCAGGCGCCCGCAGGCCAGCTGGCCCGTGTCATGGGTGCCTATGCGGCCAAGGACGCCGCGTAAGCCAGTCCGGACAATTGTTCACGACCGATATTGAAACATTGGGCCGATTGGCCCGCATGGAGACTTAAAATGGCAGACCTTCAGAAGATTGTTGACGACCTTTCCGCTCTTACCGTTCTCGAAGCGGCTGAGCTCTCGAAGCTCCTCGAAGAGAAGTGGGGCGTTTCGGCCGCTGCTGCTGTCGCGGTTGCGGCGGCTCCGGGTGGCGGCGGCGACGCCGGCCCGGCTGCGGAAGAGAAGACCGAGTTCGACGTGATCCTCACCGGCGACGGTGGCAAGAAGATCAACGTCATCAAGGAAGTCCGCGCGATCACCAACCTCGGCCTCGGCGAAGCCAAGGCGCTCGTCGAAGGCGCCCCGAAGCCGGTGAAGGAAGGCGTGAACAAGGAAGAAGCCGAGAAGATCAAGAAGCAGCTTGAAGAAGCCGGCGCGACCGTCGAAATCAAGTAAGCTTCACGGCTTATCGAATGAAAGGGCGGTTCCGAAAGGAGCCGCCCTTTTTTCATGCGCGCATAAGCGGCTGATTTCCAAGCCGCGCGTTTGATGTATGGTACAAAGCTACGGACCGGGCGGCAGCCATGCGCAAGATCGAAGACAGAACCTTTCTCGCCCTTATCGTCATTGTTTCACTGGCATTCGCGTGGGTGTTGCTGCCGTTTTTCGGCGCGATCCTGTGGGCGCTGATTGCCGCGATCCTTTTTGAACCGCTCAACCGCCGGCTTCTGGCGAAGCTGCCTGGACGTCCGAACCTCTGCGCGGTCATCTCGCTGCTGGTGATCGTGGCGATGGTGATCCTGCCCGCGATCACGCTGGGCGTTTTCCTGCTGCAGGAAGCGACCGCGATCTATGGGCGCATCGAAGGCGGCCAGATCGACGTGAACGGCTATTTCCGTCAGGTTCAGGCCCTGCTGCCCGACTGGGCCATATCGATGCTACGCCGCTTGGGCCTCGGCAACATCAGCGCCATCCGCGAAAAGATCGCGGATGGCATCGCCGACAGCTTCCAGGTGCTCGCAGCGCAGACTGTCCTGATCGGGCAGCGGACGTTCGGCTTCCTCGTCGGTCTCGGGGTGATGCTGTACCTGATCTTTTTCTTCCTGCGCGATGGAGACGCACTCGTCGAGAAGCTGCGCGCCTCGATCCCCCTGCATCCGGCGCAGCGCAATGCGCTCATCGCCAAGTTCGTGACGGTGATCCGCGCGACCGTGAAAGGCAGCATTGTCGTGGCAATTCTTCAGGGCGCGGTCGGCGGCGTCGTGTTCTGGAGCCTTGGCATCCACGGCGCGCTGCTGTGGGGCGTGCTTATGGGCTTCCTCTCCCTGCTGCCGGCGGTTGGCACGGGGCTCGTTTGGGTGCCGGTCGCCATCTATCTGCTTGTCACCGGCTCGATCTGGCAGGGCGTCGTGCTCGTGTTCTGCGGCTTCTTCGTGATCGGGCTGATCGACAACATCCTGCGCCCGATCCTTGTCGGTCGCGACGCGCGGATGCCCGACTATATCGTACTTGTCTCCACGCTTGGCGGCATCGAACTGTTCGGGCTCAACGGCATCGTCATCGGCCCCGTCATCGCAGCGCTGTTCATGGCGGTTTGGGAGATCGTCGCGGCCGGTCGTCGATCGGGCTGGACCACGGCCTGACGCTTCAATCCTCCAGAATGCGACTGTGGGTGCGCGTGTCGCGCATCCGCAGGTACACGATCAGCGAAATGCCGATCATCGCTGTGACGTACCAGTAGAAGCCCTGCTCCATGCCCTGCGCCTTGAACCAGAGGGCGACATATTCGGCGGTGCCGCCAAAGATCGTGTTGGCGAGCGCGTATGGCAAAGCGACGCCGAGCGCGCGGACGTGCGCCGGGAACAGTTCCGCCTTCACCACGGCGTTGATCGAGGTGTAGCCCGTGACGATGATGAGCGCGCCGAGCACGAGGCCAAAGGCGACGAGCGGGTCTTGCGTCGTCTCCAGAGCCGAGAAGATCGGATAGGTGAAGAGCACGCCTGCGATCCCGAAACCGACCATCAGCGGCTTGCGTCCGATCCGATCCGACAGTGCGCCCGCGATCGGCTGCAGCAACATGAAGACGAACAGCGTGCCCGCATTGATCTGCGAGGCGACTTCGCGGCTGAAGCCGGTTGTATTTACAAGGAATTTTTGCATGTAAATCGAGTATGCGTAGAAGGCGAGCGTGCCGCCCGCCGTGAGCAGCATCACCACCGCGGCTTCGCGCGGATGGCGCAGGAACAACTCGCCGAGGCCGGAAACCGCGATGCCTTCGCGTTTGGCATTGGTGAAGCTCTCCGTTTCGGCAAGGCCGCGCCGGATGTAGAACACCACGATCGCCAGCACGCCGCCGATCGCGAACGGGATGCGCCAGCCCCAGCTGTCGAGCGCGCCTTCCGGCAATACGGCCTGCAGCACAAGCAGTACGCAAATTGCCAGCAACTGCCCGGAAATCAGCGTCACGTACTGAAAGCTGGAAAAGAAGCCGCGCCGGTCGCGCCCGGCCATTTCGGAAAGGTAGGTGGCGCTCGCGCCGTACTCGCCGCCGACCGAAAGGCCCTGCATCATGCGCGCGAGGACGAGGAGGGCAGGGGCGAACACGCCGATCGCCTGATAGTCCGGCGTCAATGCGATGAGCAGCGAGCCCGCGCACATCAGTGTGACGGAGAGGGTGAGGCCCGCCTTGCGCCCATGCCTGTCGGCATAGATGCCCATGATCCACGCACCGATCGGGCGCATCAGGAAGCCGACGGCGAACACGGCGGCACTGCTCATAAGCTGCGCGGTACGGTCACCTTCAGGGAAGAAGTGCGGCGCGAAGTAAAGCGCGAAGGCCGCATAGACATACCAGTCGTACCATTCCACAAGGTTGCCGGTGGCGCCGCCGATGATGGATTTCAGGCGTTTACGACTGTCTGCGGCCTTTGAATCGGTCATGTGGCGACGCTCTCCCCCGTGATATGTGGGCCCACTGTTAGGAGAGCGCGCGCCGGACCGAAAGGGACTCTTGCGCGGAGGGTTTGACAGAGCCGCCTGCGGCTCCTATATCCCGCTTCCTTCCACAGCCTTTCGGGAAATGATGCGCCTTCGCGCAGCGCATCGCACGAATGGATCGGCTGCGGCTTGATGCGGAAAGCTGCGGTTCTCCCGGATGCGGGGGAGCCTGCGGCTTTTTTCGCGTCAGCGCCTGACGAATTTTGAAGAGCAAGGGCGACAAACAGCATGGCCACCCAGGCGAAATCCTTCACCGGTAAAAAGCGCGTCCGCAAGGTCTTCGGCCACATTGCCGAAGTCGTGCAGATGCCGAACCTCATCGAGGTGCAGCGCGAATCCTATGAGCAGTTCCTGCGCTCGGATCCGTCGCGCGGTTATGTCTCGGGTCTTGAAAAGACCCTGCGGTCGGTCTTCCCGATCCGCGACTTCGCCGGCACCGCCGAGTTGGATTTCGTCAACTACGAGCTCGAAGAGCCGAAGTACGACACCGACGAGTGCCGCCAGCGCGGCATGACCTATGCAGCGCCGATGCGCGTGACGCTGCGCCTCATCGTGTTCGAAATCGATCCCGATACGGAAAGCCGCTCCGTCCTCGATATCAAGGAGCAGGACGTTTACATGGGCGACATGCCGCTCATGACCGAGAACGGCACGTTCATCGTGAACGGCACCGAGCGCGTGATCGTTTCGCAGATGCACCGTTCGCCGGGCGTGTTCTTCGATCACGACCGCGGCAAGACGCACAGCTCGGGCAAGTTCCTGTTCGCCGCGCGCGTCATTCCGTACCGCGGCTCGTGGCTTGACTTCGAGTTCGACGCCAAGGACATCGTGAACGTCCGTATCGACCGCAAGCGCAAGCTGCCGGTGACGACGCTGCTCTATGCGCTCGGCATGAACAGCGAGGACATCCTCAACGAGTTCTACGGCCGCGTGACCTACAAGCGCGCCGAAGGCGGCTGGAAGGTGCCGTTCCTCGCCGATCAGTGGCGCGGCAACAAGCCGCTGTTCGACATCGTCGACGCCAAATCGGGTGAGATCGTCTTCGAGCAGGGCAAGAAGATCACGCCCCGTGCCGCCAAGAAGGCCGAAAACGACGGTCTTTCCGAGCTGCTGATCCCGACTGAGGAAATCTTCGGCCGCTATTCAGCGTTCGATCTCGTCAACGACAAGACCGGCGAGATTTACATCGAAGCCGGTGACGAGGTGACGGAAGAGAACCTCGCGAAGCTCGACGCCGCCGGGATCGGCGACATCGACCTGCTCGACATCGACCATGTCAACATCGGCGCGTGGATGCGCAACACGCTGATGGCGGACAAGGTGGAAGAGCGCGACCACGCGCTTGCCGAAATCTACCGCGTCATGCGCCCCGGCGAACCGCCGACGCGCGAGACGGCGGAAGGCATGTTCGCCGGCCTGTTCTTCGATCCGGAGCGCTACGACCTCTCGGCCGTTGGCCGCGTGAAGATGAACATGCGCCTCGACCTCGATGCCGAGGACACGGTGACGACACTCCGCAACGAAGACATTCTTGCGGTTGTGAAGACGCTCGTGGAGCTGAAGGACGGCAAGGGCGACATCGACGACATCGACAATCTCGGCAACCGCCGCGTGCGTTCGGTGGGCGAGCTGCTGGAAAACCAGTATCGCGTCGGTCTGCTCCGTATGGAGCGCGCCGTGAAGGAGCGCATGTCTTCGGTCGATATCGAAACGACGATGCCGAACGACCTCATCAACGCGAAGCCGGCTGTGGCCGCAGTGCGTGAGTTCTTCGGTTCCTCGCAGCTCTCGCAGTTCATGGACCAGACGAACCCGCTCTCCGAAGTGACGCACAAGCGCCGCGTTTCGGCGCTCGGGCCGGGCGGTCTCACCCGCGAGCGCGCGGGCTTCGAGGTTCGCGACGTTCACCCGACGCACTATGGCCGTATCTGCCCGATCGAAACGCCGGAAGGCCCGAACATCGGTCTTATCAACAGCCTCGCGACGTTCAGCCGCGTCAACAAGTACGGCTTCATCGAAACGCCGTACCGCAAGGTCGTCGACGGCAAGGTGACGAACGAAGTCATCTACCTCTCGGCGATGGAAGAGGCGAAGCACACGATCGCGCAGGCGAACGCCGAGCTCGATGGTGAAGGCCGTCTCGTCGAGGATCTCGTTTCCGCGCGTGAAGCGGGAGAGTTCCTGATGGCGCCGAAGGGCCACATCACGCTGATGGACGTCAGCCCCAAGCAGCTCGTTTCGGTTGCCGCGTCGCTCATTCCGTTCCTGGAAAACGACGACGCCAACCGCGCGCTCATGGGATCGAACATGCAGCGTCAGGCCGTGCCGCTGCTCCGCGCCGAGGCGCCGTTCGTCGGCACCGGCATGGAAGGCACCGTGGCGCGCGATTCGGGCGCCGCGATCGCTGCGCGCCGCACGGGCATCATCGATCAGGTCGACGCGACCCGTATCGTTATCCGCGCGACGGAAGAGAGCGATGCCGGCAAGTCGGGCGTGGACATCTACACGCTGCAGAAGTTCCAGCGTTCGAACCAGAACACCTGCATCAACCAGCGTCCGCTGGTGAAGGTGGGCGACATGGTCCAGCGCGGCGACATCATCGCCGACGGTCCTTCGACGCAGCTCGGTGAGCTCGCGCTCGGCCGGAACGTGCTCGTCGCGTTCATGCCATGGAACGGCTACAACTACGAGGACTCCATCCTCATCTCCGAGCGGATCGTGAAGGACGATGTCTTCACCTCGATCCACATCGAAGAGTTCGAAGTGATGGCCCGCGACACCAAGCTAGGGCCAGAGGACATCACGCGCGACATTCCGAACGTCGGTGAGGAAGCGCTCCGCAACCTCGACGAAGCGGGCATCGTGTACATCGGCGCCGAGGTCGAGCCGGGCGACATTCTCGTCGGCAAGATCACGCCGAAGGGCGAAAGCCCGATGACGCCGGAAGAAAAGCTGCTCCGCGCCATCTTCGGCGAGAAGGCGTCGGACGTGCGCGATACCTCGCTCAAGCTGCCGCCGGGCGTTGCCGGTACGGTCGTTGAGGTGCGTGTGTTCAACCGTCACGGCATCGACAAGGACGAGCGCGCGCTCCAGATCGAGCGCGAGGAGATCGAGCGTCTCGAGAAGGACCGCGACGACGAACGCGCCATCCTCGATCGGGCGACCTACGCGCGTCTGAAGGATATGCTCATCGGTCAGACTGCTTCGGCCGCGCCGAAGGGCATCAAGAAGGGCGCCGTGATCGACGATGCGATGCTCGCCGAGCAGCCGCGCCGCGAATGGTGGAAGTTCGCCGTGGAGGAGGACAAGCTCCAGTCCGATCTTGAAGCCGTGAAGGCGACGTGGGAAGAGGCACTGAAGAGCCTGGACCGCCGTTTCGCGGAGAAGGTCGAGAAGCTGCAGCGCGGTGACGAGATGTTGCCGGGCGTGCTCAAGATGGTGAAGGTCTTTGTCGCGGTGAAGCGCAAGCTGCAGCCGGGCGACAAGATGGCCGGCCGTCACGGCAACAAGGGCGTCATCAGCCGCATCCTGCCGATCGAGGACATGCCGTTCCTCGACGACGGTACGCATGTGGACATCGTTCTGAACCCACTCGGCGTGCCTTCGCGCATGAACGTGGGTCAGATCTTCGAAACCCACCTCGGCTGGGCCGCGCGCGGTCTTGGGCGTCAGATCAGCGGCATGCTGGAAGACATCCACGCCAAGGCGCAGGGTCTCGACAAGGACGACGCCAAGGGGCTGCGCGACAAGCTGAAGGCCATCTACGGCCAGCAGTACAATGCGGAGATCGACGGCCAGTCCGACGACGAGCTCATGGAACTTGCCACGAACCTCGCTTCGGGTGTGCCGATGGCGACGCCGGTGTTCGACGGCGCCCGCGAGGCGGACGTGTCGAACATGCTGGCGCTCGCCGGTCTCGACCGGTCGGGTCAGGTGGAGCTGTACGACGGCCGCACGGGCGAGATGTTCGACCGCAAGGTGACCGTCGGCTACATCTACATGCTGAAGCTGCACCACCTTGTGGACGACAAGATCCACGCGCGTTCGATCGGGCCGTACAGCCTCGTCACCCAGCAGCCGCTGGGCGGTAAGGCGCAGTTCGGCGGCCAGCGCTTCGGTGAGATGGAAGTGTGGGCGCTGCAGGCTTACGGCGCGGCGTACACGCTGCAGGAAATGCTGACGGTGAAGTCGGACGACGTCGCCGGCCGCACCAAGGTCTACGAGGCGATCGTCAAGGGCGACGACACGTTCGAGGCCGGCATCCCCGAAAGCTTCAACGTGCTCGTCAAGGAAATGCGTTCGCTCGGCCTCAACGTCGAGCTGCGCAACAGCGAGGACGACGAAGCCGAGGCGAAAGCCATCGCGGCCGAGTAAGCAACACGGGAAGAGGGGCCATTTTCGGCGGCCCGTGCCCCTCTTCCTCCCAAGCAAGGCTTGGGCCCCTTCCCTCGCTGCGAAAGCGCGAGGGCTGATCTGGAGGCGGTATGAATCAGGAACTGATGAACTTCTACAACCCGGCGGCGAAGCCGGAGACCTTCGACCAGATCCGCATCGGTCTGGCGAGCCCGGAGCGGATCCGTTCGTGGTCGTTCGGCGAGATCAAGAAGCCGGAGACGATCAACTACCGGACGTTCAAGCCCGAGCGCGACGGCCTGTTCTGCGCGCGCATCTTCGGTCCGATCAAGGACTACGAGTGCCTGTGCGGCAAGTACAAGCGCATGAAGTACAAGGGCATCGTCTGCGAAAAGTGCGGCGTCGAGGTCACCGTCTCCAAGGTGCGCCGCGAGCGCATGGGCCACATCGAGCTGGCCGCGCCGGTTGCGCACATCTGGTTCCTGAAGTCGCTGCCGAGCCGCATCGGCATGCTGCTCGACATCCAGCTCAAGCAGCTGGAGCGCGTGCTTTATTTCGAACAGTTCATCGTGATCGAGCCGGGTCTCACGCCGCTCGAGAAGTATCAGCTGCTCACCGAGGACGAACTCCTCGAAGCGCAGGATGAGCACGGCGAAGACGCCTTCACGGCGGGCATCGGCGCCGAGGCGATCCAGAAGCTGCTCGAAAGCCTCGATCTCGAAGGCGAGAAGAAGATCCTTCTCGAAGAGCTCGCGGTCACCAAGTCCGAGCTGAAGCCCAAGAAGATCATCAAGCGCCTCAAGGTCATCGAGAGCTTCCTTGAATCCGGCAACCGTCCGGAGTGGATGATCCTGAACGTCGTTCCGGTGATCCCGCCTGAACTGCGTCCGCTGGTGCCGCTCGATGGCGGCCGCTTCGCGACGTCGGATCTGAACGACCTCTACCGCCGCGTCATCAACCGCAACAACCGTCTGAAGCGGCTCATCGAGCTGCGCGCGCCGGACATCATCGTCCGCAACGAAAAGCGCATGCTTCAGGAAGCGGTCGATGCGCTGTTCGACAACGGCCGCCGCGGCCGTGTCATCACCGGCGCCAACAAGCGTCCGCTGAAGTCGCTCAGCGACATGCTGAAGGGCAAGCAGGGCCGTTTCCGTCAGAACCTGCTCGGCAAGCGCGTCGACTATTCTGGCCGTTCGGTGATCGTGACGGGTCCGGAGCTGAAGCTCCACCAGTGCGGCCTGCCCAAGAAGATGGCGCTCGAGCTGTTCAAGCCGTTCATCTACTCGCGCCTCGATGCCAAGGGTCTCTCCATGACCCTGAAGCAGGCGAAGAAGTGGGTGGAAAAAGAGCGCAAGGAAGTCTGGGACATCCTCGACGAAGTCATTCGCGAGCACCCGGTCCTTCTGAACCGCGCGCCGACGCTCCACCGCCTCGGCATCCAGGCGTTCGAGCCGGTGCTGATCGAGGGCAAGGCGATCCAGCTGCACCCGCTCGTCTGCTCGGCGTTCAACGCCGACTTCGACGGCGACCAGATGGCCGTGCACGTTCCGCTCAGCCTCGAAGCGCAGCTTGAAGCGCGCGTTCTGATGATGTCCACGAACAACATCCTCAGCCCCGCGAACGGCAAGCCGATCATCGTGCCGTCGCAGGACATGATTCTCGGCCTCTACTACCTCTCGATGGAGCGCAAGGGCGAGCCGGGCGAGGGGATGCTGCTGACGGACATGGTGGAGGTGCACCAGGCGCTGAACGCCAAGGCCGTGACGCTGCATTCGAAGATCACCAGCCGCGTCCCGCAGACGGACGAGGCCGGCAAGACCTACATGAAGCGTTACGAAACGACGCCGGGTCGCATGCTTCTCGGCGAGTGTCTGCCGAAGAACCACAAGGCGCCGTTCGAGATCGTCAACCGTCTCCTCACCAAGAAGGAGATCGCGGACGTTATCGACACCGTCTACCGCGAGTGCGGCCAGAAGGAGACCGTGCTGTTCGCCGACGCGATCATGGGCCTCGGCTTCCGTCACGCCTGCATGGCCGGCATTTCGTTCGGCAAGGACGACATGGTGATCCCGGACGAGAAGGAAGGGATGGTCGACGAGACACGCGCGCTCGTGAAGGACTTCGAACAGCAGTATCAGGACGGTCTGATCACGCAGGGCGAGAAGTACAACAAGGTCGTCGACGCCTGGGCGCGTTGCGGTGACCGTGTTGCCGACGCAATGATGGCGCGCATTTCGGCGCGTCCGGTCGATGAGAACGGGCGCGAATTGCAGATCAACTCGATCTACATGATGGCGCACTCGGGTGCCCGTGGTTCGCAGGCGCAGATGAAGCAGCTTGCGGGTATGCGCGGCCTGATGGCCAAGCCTTCGGGCGAGATCATCGAAACGCCGATCATCTCGAACTTCAAGGAAGGTCTGACCGTCCTTGAGTACTTCAACTCCACGCACGGCGCCCGTAAGGGTCTGGCCGACACCGCGCTCAAGACGGCGAACTCGGGTTACCTCACCCGCCGTCTGGTCGATGTGTCGCAGGATTGCGTGGTGATCGAAGACGATTGCGGCACCGACAACGCACTGACCATCAAGGCCATCGTCGAGGGCGGCACCACCATCGTCTCGCTCGGCGAGCGCATCCTCGGCCGCACGCTGGCCGCGGACGTCGTCGATCACAAGACGAACGAGGTCGTGATGCCGGCGGGCACGCTGCTCACCGAAGCCGAGACGGCAATCGTCGAGGCGGCGGCGCCGCAGTCGGTGCAGATCCGTTCGCCGCTGGTCTGCGAAACGCGTCAGGGCGTTTGCGGTGCCTGCTACGGCCGCGATCTTGCACGCGGTACGCCGGTCAACATCGGCGAAGCGGTGGGTGTCATCGCGGCGCAGTCGATCGGCGAACCGGGCACGCAGCTCACGATGCGTACCTTCCACATCGGTGGTGCGGCGCAGGTCTCCGAGCAGTCGACGCTGGAAGCGAGCTTCGACGGCACGATCGAACACCGCAACCTCGATACGATCACGGACAGCCGCAGCCGTCACATCGCGATGAGCCGCAACGGCGAACTCGCGATCGTCGACATGGATGGTCGCGAGCGTTCGGTGCATCGCATCCCTTACGGTGCGATTCTTGCGAACGCGCCGGGGCACATCGTGTCGAAGGGCGATCGTCTGGCCGAGTGGGATCCGTACACGCTGCCGGTCATCACCGACAAATCGGGTACGGTGAAGTATCAGGACCTGATCGAGGGCGTCTCGCTGACCGAAAACGTCGACGAGGCCACCGGCATCACCAACAAGATGGTGGTCGACTGGCGCAGCCAGCCGAAGTCCGGCGATCTGCGTCCGCGCATCACCCTGCTTGATGAATCGTCGGGCGAAGCGGGCCGCTACATGCTGTCGGTGGACGCCATTCTCTCGGTGAACGAGGGCCAGAAGGTGGAAGCGGGCGACGTGATCGCGCGTATTCCGCGGGAGGCCGCGAAGACCCGCGACATTACCGGCGGTCTGCCGCGCGTCGCGGAACTGTTCGAGGCGCGCAAGCCGAAGGACAATGCGGTTATCGCGCGCTGCGATGGTCGCATCGAGTTCGGGAAGGACTACAAGACCAAGCGCCGCATCATCATCCACCCGGAAGATGGTTCGGATGCGGTCGAGTACATGATCCCGAAGGGCAAGCACATCTCGGTGCAGGAAGGCGACTTCGTGCGTCGCGGCGACTACCTGCTCGACGGCAACCCCGATCCGCACGACATTCTGGACGTGCTGGGCGTGGAAGCTCTCGCCGAATATCTGGTCTGGGAGATCCAGGAGGTCTACCGGCTCCAGGGCGTGAAGATCAACGACAAGCACATCGAGGTGATCGTTCGCCAGATGCTGCAGAAGGTCGAGATCACCGATTCGGGCGGCACGACGCTGCTCGTCGGCGAACAGATCGACGTCGAAGAACTGAACGAGGAAAACATCAAGGCCGCGAAGGAAAAGCGCGATCCTGCGGTGGGCAAGCCCATCCTGCTTGGCATCACCAAGGCGTCGCTGCAGACGCGGTCGTTCATCTCGGCGGCTTCGTTCCAGGAAACGACGCGCGTGCTCACCGAGGCATCGGTGCAGGGCAAGTCGGACACGCTGATGGGTCTCAAGGAGAACGTCATCGTCGGCCGCCTGATCCCGGCCGGCACCGGCGCCGCGCTTGCCCGCGCTCGCATCACGGCATCCAGCCGCGACGCGCAGCTCCGTGCCCGTCAGAAGCGGGCGCTGGATGCGGGGCAGGCTGCGGTCGGCGAAACCGTCGACGCCTGAAGCGCCTCATGATGATGAAAGGGGCCTCGTCGGGAAACCGGCGGGGCTTCTTTCGTTTCTGGCCACAGCGTCGGCGCTCTTTACATCCGTGTCAGGAGACGCTCTGCCCTGCAGAGCGGAAAGACTGGATTTCCGCCCTCCAGCCGTGATGGCACGATACGTGCTTGTCCCATCACGGGACAGGGGGACAGGAGATGGGCCGATGCTCTGGTGGGTCGCGGGCGTAGTTGGTGCGTTGCTCCTTGCTGCGCTGTTGGCGCCGCCGGCGCCGGGCCGCCGGACACTCGGCCGGATAGATTTCGGCGACGAGCCCACGGATAAGGACGAGAACCAGCGGCAAGGCTGAACGCCCCGCTGTTGCTCGCGTCCCTCACCGGTAGGGGTTCCGGCATCCGTCTTATATCAATGTGACTTTCGGGGTTGCATCGAAGTCGCGGAGGCCCGAAAGGCGGGGCCAACGCCGCCGGAGCCTGTCGAAGTCCATGGACACCTGTTGGAATTTGCTCCGCGTATCGACTAACGTCCGGCGCTTTCACAATGCGGAGCGTCATATTGCCTAACAGCGATCTCAGGGTCGCCCTGTTCTCGGGCAACTACAACTACGTGAAGGACGGCGCCAATCAGGCGCTTAACCGGCTCGTCGGCTATCTGCTCAGGCAGGGCGTGACGGTTCGCGTCTATTCGCCGACGATCGAAAACCCTCCGTTCGCGCCGACGGGCGACCTCGTCTCGATTCCGTCCGTGCCCATTCCGGGGCGCGGCGAATACCGGCTCGGGCTCGGGATCGGCGGCGTGAAGGCGGATCTCAAGGCCTTTGATCCGCACATCGTTCACATTGCCTCGCCCGATATCATCGGCCACCGCGCGGTCTCGTGGGCACGGTCGCGGGGGAAGCCGGCGGTCGCATCCGTTCACACGCGCTTCGAAACCTATTTCCGCTACTACCGGATGCACTGGATGCAAACGGTGATCGAAGCCTTGCTGCGCCGCCTCTACCGGCGCTGCGTGGAGATTTATGCGCCTTCGGAAAGCATGGCTGCCGTGCTCACCGATCAGCGCATGAGCCGCAATGTCCATATCTGGAGCCGCGGTATTGACGGCGATCTCTATCGCCCCGATCGGCGCGACATGGAATGGCGGCGAAGCCTCGGCATCGCCGACGAGGACGCGGTGATCCTGTTCGTGGGCCGTCTGGTGCTTGAAAAAGGCCTCGATACGTTCGCGGCGACGCTTGCGGAGCTGGACGCGCGGGACGTGCCCTACAAGGCGCTCTTTGTGGGAGACGGTCCGGCGCGACCGTGGATCGAGGCGCAGGCGCCGCAGGGCATCTTCCTTGGCTTCCAGTCGGGTGAGGCGTTGGCGCGCGCCTATGCCTCGTCGGACGTGATGTTCAATCCGTCGTCCACGGAAACGTTCGGCAATGTGACGCTCGAAGCGATGGCGAGCGGCCTTCCCGTGGTCGCGGCGCGGGCGACCGGCAGCCTCAGTCTGGTGACGCCCGGTCTCAACGGGCAGCTAACGACGCCCGACGACATCCAGGAATCGGCCGATGCGCTCTCCGCCTATATCGCCAACCCGGAAGGCCGCACGGCGGCCGGAAAAGCGGGGCGCGAGATCAGCAAGCGCTTCGATTGGGACGCGATCAACGGCGCGCTGTTGCAGCGCTATCGCACCGTTGTCGCACGCAGCTCTTCAAAAGTCCGACGTTAGCCCCTATATGGGTGTTGCCGTCTTCGGGCGGCTATGGCGATAAATGATGCCGTGAAATAGGTACAGCGGACCCGGGGGCGGTACCCGGCGGCTCCACCAGTTTCGCCGGGCAGGCTATAGCGGCCTGTCCGGACATGGGGCCGAACTAGGATCGACGTGTGCTGAAAGACGGTTTTCTTCGCCCGGCCTGAATGCGCCGTAAAACCGTTCAAAACCTACAAATGCCAACGATAACGAGGCATTCGCGATCGCCGCGTAACTAAAGCCCTTCGGGGAATAGGTTACAAAGCTTAGCGCGGTTCGGGCCGCACCGGGCAACAGAAGCGGACACCAGCGGCACGGGGAGCGCCGGGCAACAGAAGCTCCCCACTTTCATCGTTCATCGGAAGACAGGCTTGACCGCGCCGCGACGCCGCGCCACCAAGTGCCCTTGTGATAAAGAGGGCCGCATGAACGCCGAAACACCGGAAAGCCTGATCCCGTATGACGAGATCGTGCAGGATGCGCTGCGCGGCGTCGTGTACGGCGTTCTGAAGCGCGTGGAGACCGATGGGGGTCTGCCCGGCAACCACCATTTCTACATTGCCTTCAAGACCGGCGCCCCCGGCGTCGAGATGCCGGTGCACCTGCGCCAGCGCTATCCCGATGAGATGACGATCGTCATCCAGCACCGCTACTGGGAGCTGAAAGTCGATCGCGAGCACTTCGAGATCGGCCTTTCGTTCAACCAGGTGCCGACCAAGCTTTCGATTCCCTATACGGCGATCACGGGCTTTCACGACCCCTCGGTGGAGTTCGCGCTGCAGTTTCCGACACCCGAGGGCGTCATCCCCTCCGCGCCGGAGCCTGAACCCGAGCCCACACCACCCGAAAGCGGCGATGGGTCGAACGTGGTGACGCTCGACGCCTTCCGGAAGAAATGAGCGCTACGCGCGTCGAAACCGACAGTTTCGGGCCGATCGACGTGCCCGCTTCGGCCTACTGGGGCGCACAGACACAGCGCTCAATCGGTAACTTTCCCATCGGCGGCGAGCGTATGCCCGTGCCGCTGGTGCGCGCACTCGGCCTCATCAAGCAGGCGGCCGCCTATGTGAACGCCGAGCTCGGCGTGCTCGACAACAATCTCGCGCCCGCGATCATCGAGGCGGCCGCCGAGGTTGCGGCGGGGAAGCGTGACGATCAGTTCCCACTCGTCGTCTGGCAGACCGGTTCGGGCACACAGAGCAACATGAACGCCAACGAGGTGATCGCGGGGCGCGCCAACGAGATCCTTACCGGCACGCGCGGCGGCAAGGTGCCGGTGCATCCGAACGATCACGTCAATGCGTCGCAAAGCTCCAACGACACGTTCCCGACCGCGATGCACGTCGCGGCGGCGCGTGAGGTGAACGAACGGCTGATCCCGGCGCTCCGCCATCTGCACGTGGCGCTTGCCGCGAAAGCGGAAGCGTTTGCGGACATCGTGAAGATCGGCCGCACGCACCTTCAGGACGCCACGCCGGTGACGCTGGGGCAGGAGTTTTCGGGCTACGCGCAGCAACTTACGGATGGCATCGCGCGCGCCGAGGCGGTGCTGCCGCGGCTCTACCGGCTGGCGCAGGGCGGCACGGCAGTCGGCACCGGGCTCAACGCGCCCGAGGGCTTCGCCGAAGGCATCGCGAAGGAACTCTCGCGGCTTTCCGGCCTTCCGTTCGAAACCGCACCCAACAAGTTCGAGGCGCTCGCCACGCACGACACGATGGTGGAGCTGTCGGGCGCGCTCAACGTGCTTGCTGTCAGCCTGAACAAGATCGCGAACGATATCCGCCTGCTCGGGTCCGGGCCGCGCTCCGGGCTGGGCGAACTGTCCCTGCCGGAAAACGAGCCCGGCAGCTCGATCATGCCGGGCAAGGTGAACCCCACGCAGGCCGAGGCGCTGACGATGGTGGCTGCGCAGGTGATGGGGAATCACGTGTCCGTCACGGTGGGCGGCGCGCAGGGGCATATGGAACTCAATGTCTTCAAGCCGGTGATCGCTTACAACGTGCTCCAGTCGATCCGCCTGATTGCCGACGCGTCCGTGAGTTTCGCCGATCGCTGCGTCGTTGGGATCGAGCCCAACCGAGCGCGCATCGCTGATCTCGTGGAGCGCTCGCTGATGCTGGTGACGGCGCTTGCGCCCGAGATCGGCTACGACAATGCCGCGTCCATCGCCAAGCACGCGCACAAGCACGGGCTGACGCTGCTCGAAGCGGCAAAAGCGCTCGATCTGATCGATGAAACGCGTTTCCGGGCGCTCGTCCGCCCCGAAACGATGCTGGCGCCCGGACACTAGGCGCGCGTTAGGCAGCGCGTTCCTGGCTTTCGACGTCGGCTGCGATGATCTGCTCATCGTAGTGGATGCCGAACCGGTCTTCCTCCACCCACCGCACGATGCCCGCACGGGGCTGTTGGCCCTCCACGAAGGTCGTGACCCGGTCGTCGGGCTTCGGCAGCCAGCGCGCCTCGAACATCGCGCCAGTATCGGACGTGTTGCGCAGCCGGGCGTTGCGCCTGCGGCCGTTATGCAGGATCGTCGCGCGTCGCAGCATGGCGATGCGACGCGGCCGGTTCGATTTCACGCCGTTCGGCGCGATCGGCGCTTCGGAGCGTGCAAGAATGCCGGCCTCGGCCCAGGGCACAGCCTTGCCGAAGATGAAGCCCTGCACCTGCGTACAGCCGATGCGGCGGATGACGTCGAGGTCGTCGTGCGTCTCGACCCCTTCGGCCGTGGTGATCATGCCCAGACTGTCTGCAAGCGCCACGGTCGCCTTCACGATCGCGGCCTTCTGCCCGCCGCGCTCGGCCGCGCCGGAAACGAAGGAGCGGTCGATCTTGATCTTCTTGAAGGGCGCCTTCGTGAGATAGGCAAAGCCCGAATACCCCGTTCCGAAATCGTCCAGAGTCAGCCGCACGCCCATCGCCCCGAGGCGCTGCAGCGTGGCGCGCGTCGCGGGATTCTCCTCCAGGAAGACGCTTTCGGTGATCTCCAGCTCCAGCCGCTCCGGCGCGAGGCCGGCCTGTGCGAGCGCGTTCATCACCAGCGCGGGGAGTTGGGGGTTCGTCACCTGGATCGGCGAGAGATTGACGGCGATGCCGATGTGCTCGGGCCACTTCGCCGCGACCATGCAGGCATTCCGCAGCACCCATTCGCCGATGCCGTCGATAAGGCCGGTTTCCTCGGCGATCGGAATGAAGGTCGCCGGAGAGATCTCTCCGTGGCGCGGATGGTGCCAGCGCACCAGCGCTTCGAAGCCGACGAGCGTTTCGCTCGCCGTTTCGACGATCGGCTGGAAATTGAGTGTCAGCCCGTTCCCCACAAGTGCGCCGCGCAGGTCGTTCTCGATCTGCCGCCGCGTCTCGGCATTGCGGTGCATCCCGCCCTCGTAGAAACGGTGCTTGCCGCGCCCGTCGGATTTCGCCGCATAGAGTGCGAGGTCGGCATTGCGCATCAGCGCGTCCACACTGTGGCCGTTGTCGGGGCCGATGGCGATGCCGATGCTCGCACCGATGATGATGCGGTGTCCCTCCACCGTATACGGCGCGGACAGATAGTCGATGATGCGCTGGGCGAAGGCAGAAAGCCCGGCCAGCGTTTCGGCATCGCGCACGACGACCGCGAACTCGTCGCCGCCGAGCCGCCCCACGCGGCCGTCCGCGCCGACGAGCGTGCCGAGCCGGTCGGCAACCTGTTCGAGCAGCTTGTCGCCCACCGGATGGCCGAGCGTGTCGTTCACCGATTTGAAGCGATCGAGATCGAGCAGCAACAGCGCGCAGCGCTGCGGCACGACGCCGCCATGGCTGAGGAGCGCGGTTTCCAGTGTCTCGCGGATGGTGATGCGGTTCGCAAGGCCGGTGAGCGGATCGAAGCGCGCAAGGCGCATGGCGCGGTCTTCGGACCGGCGCACATCGGTAAGATCGCCGCCGATCCCCGTGAAGCCTTCGAAATGGCCGTGCTTGCTGTAGATCGGCGTGCCGGCGATCGACCACCACTGGATGCCGAGCGGGAACAGCACGGGGATCGCCACGTCGTGAAAGGGCAGCTTGCCCTGCAGGTGGAACTCCAGCGTCCGCAGCGAGGTCGCCGCCTCATCCTGGTTTTCCACATCGAGCGAAATGATGTCCCCCAGCGGGCGCCCGATCAGCATGTCGTTCGTGGTGCCGTGCGCCGCGCCGAACGAGGGCGAGATATAGGTGATCCGGCCTTCTGCGTCGGTTTCCCAGAACCAGCCGCTGCCGCATGTCTCGAATGTCGCGCAGAGCCTGCGCACGCGCTGTTCGCTGATATCGCGCATCGATCCCTCGACGCGTTCGATGAGCGTGCGCCGCCCGGCGAGGTAGAGCGTGAGCGCTCCCGACAGCACCACGACCGCCGCGGCGGACGAGGCGAAGCCATCGAGCCGGGTGACGAGCGTCACCGCGAACGCGACCATATAGGCCATCGCCGCGAGCGGCATCGGGGAGAGGGCGACGATGCCGAGCACAAGCATCGACATGGAAAGCACGAGCGCGAACGGGATGTCGCTGATGACCGGCAGTGTGCTCCAGAGAAGTCCCGTCGCGGCGCTCAGCGTAACGAGCCCGCGCGCCGTATCCGCGACCTCACCCGCCTTCGGCTGCGCCTCGCGCAGCCCGAACACCGCGAACAATGTCGTCAGCACGCCTCCCGCCGCAAGCCAGGCGCCCTGGATCGAGGCGGTGAGCGGCACGTGCCACAGCGTAACGCCTGCCCAGATCAGCGCGCCGATGATCGCGAAGAGCGGTATCGTGGGGCGGAGATCGAGCAGCTGCCGGTGCGTGTTGGCAATTTCGCTGCGCGAGCCGAGTCGGGGCAGCGCGACGCCGGCCAGCCAGTTCCGGGGCTCGCGAAGGTTGGCGGCGGGATCGCCGCCAACGGCATCGCGGATCGGTTTGGCGGGGCGACTGCGCATGTCAGGCCGCGGTGGCTACCGAGGGGTCGTCGGGCCCGGTGGCAGCGACATGCCGGTCGCGTCCGGTCCTCTTTGCTTCATAAAGCGCCGCATCTGCGCGCCGGTATACCTGCCGCCAGGTGCGGTCGTCGGCAATGATGCCCGATGCGGAGCCGATGCTGACGGTAATGCGGATGCCGTCCGTCATCGGCGTCGAGCGGAAGGCGCGGAGAATCGTCCCGGCGGTGTCGTCGCGTTCGGCATAGGGCACGATGAGCGCGAACTCCTCGCCGCCGAGCCGGCCGGCAACGGCGTTCACGGGCGAGATGCTCTCGATCAGCCGTCCGGCCTCGCGCAGCACGCGGTCGCCGAATTCGTGTCCAAAGCCGTCGTTCACGGTCTTGAAGTGATCGATGTCGATCAGCAGCAGCCGGGATTTCAGCTTGCCCTTGCCGCTCCTGCGGATGCCGTATTCGATAAAGGCACGGCGGTTGAGAAGGCCGGTCAGCGCGTCGGTTTCGGCAAGGTAAGTTAGTTCGATCTCGCGGGCGCGGGCCTCGTCGCGCTCGGCGCGAATGTTGGAGATGCGGTAGGCGATACCGATCATGCTGAGCACGCATTCAAGGCACATCGCGTAGAAATAGCTGTCCTCGATAAAGGCGCTCGTCTCGATGAAGCCGAGCGCGACGAGGATGCGGGCGAAGGCTCCGGCAAGCGGCACGGCCCAGGCCACGGTGTAGATGAGGATGATGCGGCTGCCCCGGCGCCATGCGATGATCGCCAGCGGGAAGATCAGCGCCATGGTGAGTGCGCCGAGGATGTTGACCGCGGCGAGCGGGAAATGAAGCATCTCCGGCGCCAGGAACAGCGTGATGAGTGCGATGACACCTGCGCCGACCTGCAATGTCGCGAGCGCGATGCCCGCGATGCCGAGCCGCATGTGCACGGCACCCCGTTCCAGCAACGTGATCGTGAAGACGACCGCGAACCACAGCATCACCGGCAGAATGGCCTCCGCGACCACGTTGCCGAGCATGGGCGGCAATCCCGCAGGGAGCAGCCGCATCAGGATGCCGGATGCAGCAATGCCGTAGAACAACGTCGCGGCGGTCATGCCGCAGTAGAAGAAGAGGAACGCGTAGCGCAGCCAGACGAGCAGGACGAGGTTGAAGAACAACGTGGCCAGAATCACACCGCCGAACAGGCCGTAGGTCAGCGATTGCCGCTCGGTTTCGATGGATTCCGCTCGTGCGTTCTCCACCGCAGGGCGAACGAAGGCGCCGCGCGGGTCGACGACCTTCTCAGCGTGCAGCGCGATGGTTTCGATCGTTCCCGGCCGCCATGGAATGCGCAGCCGGAACATGCCACCGAGTTCGGTGTGGCGTGCGGCGGAGGCGGCGTCGTGGCGCGTCGTCCAGACGGTGCCGTCGGCATAGCGGACGAAGAGTGTAACCTCTTCGAAAAGCGTCTGTTTGAGGTGGATGGACAGGGGCTCAGCAGGCTTCTGCGCGAGGGCGAGGCCGGATTTCACCAGCCAGCTGTCACGCATCTCGCCCGTGGATAGCCGCCCAGGGCAGTCGCCGCGCGCGGCCCTCTGCATCGCGTCGGCAAGGCCGAGGTTGTCATGATCGGGGAAAATGCACGCGCCAGTGCTGATATCGAGCCCAATCTGCGCGTTCGCTGCCGAAGACATGGCCGACGCACAGAAAAGCAATGCCGCAAGCAAGAGCAGCCCGCGCCGTGCGAACATGGCGGTTATGCCGAAAAAACCATGCATCCGCTTTAGGTTAACGCAGCGGATGATAACGATTCGCTAATTACGTTCTTCTTTGCGCAATCTTGACCACGGCTCGCCTTGCTTTATGTCCGGCGCGCATGGACGCACGGACAGACAAGGCCGGAAAAATCGAGCGGCGCGGTATCCTTTTCGTGCTGTCCTCCCCCTCGGGCGCCGGAAAAACCACCATGGCGCGGCGGCTGCTCGCGGCGGAACCACAGATGGCGGTTTCCGTATCGGCGACGACGCGTGCCAAGCGCCCGGGCGAGGTGGACGGCATCGACTATCATTTCCGCACCGAGGCGCAGTTCGAGCGCATGGTTGAGGCGGGCGAGTTCCTGGAATGGGCGCACGTGTTCGGCAATCGCTACGGCACGCCGCGCGCTGCCGTAGAGACCGCGCTCCGCATGGGCCGCGACGTGCTGTTCGATGTGGACTGGCAGGGCACGCAGCAGCTTGCACAGTCGATGGGCGACGATGTCGTCTCCATCTTCTTGTTGCCGCCCACGATGGGCGAGCTGGAACGCCGTCTGCGCGCGCGCCGCACCGACAGCGAAGAGGTGATCGAAGGCCGCATGTCGCGCGCCGCTGCCGAAATCAGCCACTGGCCTGAATACGACTACGTGCTCGTCAACGAAGACATGCACGATTGCTTCGAACAGATTCACACCATCGTCTACGCCGAACGGCTCCGCCGGCCGCGCCGGGGAGCGTGGCTTACGGAGTTCACCCGCGAGATGGTGGGAAAACAAGGCTGATCGAACGCGAAGGCAGGGGGTTAACGCCCGCCTTTCGCGTACCTATGTGATTGCCGGAAACATCACGGGACGAACGATGAAAGCGAACCGATCACTCTGGCTGCTGGCCGCGGGCGCAATCGCGGGCACGAGCTTCGCCATGGCCATCGACAAGATCGAGCCGCAGGCCTCGGCGCAGCAGGTGGCGCAGCTTGCTGCGGCTGCAGCGCCCCCGGAAACGCCGCGCCGCGTACCGACCAGCAATACGGAGTTGATGCTGTCCTATGCGCCGCTCGTGAAGGCGAGTGTGCCTGCTGTCGTCAACGTCTACACGGCGCGTGTGAACCGCACGCGCCGCGATCCGTTCTGGGATCTGTTCTTCGGCGGCGGCCGCATGACGCCGCAGCCGCGCGTCGAGCAGGCGCTCGGCTCGGGTGTCATCGTCGATGGCACGGGCCTCATCGTCACCAACAACCACGTCGTCGAGGGCGCGGACGAGATCAAGGTCGCGCTTGCCGACCGGCGCGAGTTTTCCGCGAAGCTGATGTTCACCGACAAGCAGCTCGATCTTGCGCTGCTGAAGGTGGAGGTGGGTGGTACGGCGCTTCCCGTCGTTCCGCTCGGCGACAGCGACCGCGCCGAGGTCGGCGATGTGGTGATCGCCATCGGCAACCCGTTCGGTGTCGGCCAGACGGTTACGCACGGCATCGTTTCCGCGCTCGCGCGTACCGGCGTCGGGATCAGCGACTACCAGTTCTTCGTGCAGACGGACGCGGCCATCAACCCCGGCAACTCAGGCGGCGCGCTCATCGGCATGGACGGTCGCCTCGTTGGTATCAATACGGCGATCTATTCGCGCTCGGGCGGTTCGAACGGCATCGGCTTTGCGATTCCGGCCAACATGGTCCGCCAGTTCATCGCGGGCGCGAAGACCGGCAAGGTCTCCCGCCCATGGCTGGGCATGGCTGGCCAGCCGGTGACGTCCGAAATCGCCCGAGCCTCGGGCCTTGATCGGCCGATGGGTGTTGTCATCAACGAGGTGAACAAGGGCTCTCCCGCCGACCGGGCCGGCGTGCGCGTCGGCGACATCGTCTACGCCGTCGACGGCAAGGATGCGTCGGACCCCGATACGCTGCGTTACCTGGTTGCCAGCAAGCCGGTGGGGGACACTGTGAAGCTCACGCTGCTGCGGGGCGGCAAGGCGGAGAATGTGGCCCTGAAGCTTGTCGCGCCGCCCGAGGTGCCCGCGCGTGACACCACGCTGCTCGGCGGCCGCTCGATCCTTGCAGGCATCACGGTTGCGAACCTGTCGCCCGCGCTCTCTTCCGAAATCGGCGGCGGGCTGCCCGACAAGGGTGTGGTTGTCATGGGCGCCGACCCGCGCGCCCCGGCGCTACGCGTAGGGCTCGTCCAGCCCGGCGATATCATCGAAGCGGTGAACGGCCGGGCCGTGACGAGCGCCAAGGGGCTGCAGACCCAGGTGAACGAGGCGCAGGCGGAAATGACGCTCCGCATGAGCCGCGGCGGCACCACGCGCGAATGCTACTTCCGCGCGCCGTCCTCGCTGCAGTGCCGGGGCTGAGGAGCCCTATTCGAATTCCATGATGATGGCGTCGACGGCGAGGCTGTCGCCCGCCTTGGCGTTCACGGACTTCACCACGGCCGCCTTTTCGGCGCGGAGGATGTTTTCCATCTTCATCGCCTCGACGACGGCAAGCGCCTGACCCGGCTCGACCGTGTCTCCGGCCGCGACGGAGACGGACACGACGAGGCCCGGCATCGGGCAAAGCAGGAACTTCGAGAGGTCCGGCGGAATCTTTTCGATCATGTGCCCGGCGAGCGCGCTTGCGCGCGGTGTCAGCGCGCGGACGTTGTGGGCCGAGCCCTTCACCGTCATGCGATAGCCCACGGGCTTCAGGGCGAGCTTCACGGCGACGTCGCGGCCGTCCACGTCGGCGAGGAACACCGGCTCGCCCGGTTCCCATTCCGTCGCCACGTTGTGCGTGTGCGTGCCGCCTTCGAACGTGTGGGTCACGGTCCAGCCGCTGCTCGTTTCCTCGGCGTGCACCCGGAACGGCTTGCGGTCGATCTCGATCACCCAGTCGGGTCCGAACTGCGCGCCGTGGCCGTTCAGCTGGCCTTCGATGAACTGCGCGCGCTGCACGGTGATGGCGTTGATGACGGCGGCGGCGATGATCAGGTCGTCGCGCTTCTCGTCCGTAAAGGGCGCACCCTCGAAGCCGTCCGGATACTCCTCGGCGATGAAGCCGGTGGTGAGACGCCCGTCGCGGAAGCGCTGGTGCTGCATCACGGCCGAGAGAAAGTCGATGTTGTGGCCGATGCCGTCGATCCGGTAGCGGTCGAGTGCGGCGACCTGAAGATCTGCCGCTTCGATACGCGTCGGCGCATGTGTGATCAGCTTGGCGATCATCGGATCGTAGAACATCGAAATCTCGCTGCCCTCGACGACGCCGGTATCGACACGCACGGTGGTCTCGCCGCTCGTCTCCTCTGGCGGCGCATAGCGCGTCAGGCGGCCGATCGAGGGCAGGAAGTTGCGGTAGGGGTCCTCGGCGTAGACGCGGCTTTCGAGCGCCCAGCCGGAGAGCTTCACGTCGTCCTGCGTGAAGGCGAGTTTCTCGCCCGCCGCAACGCGAATCATCTGCTCGACGAGGTCGAGCCCGGTGATGCACTCCGTCACCGGATGCTCCACCTGCAGGCGCGTGTT
This sequence comes from Sphingosinicella microcystinivorans, assembly GCF_003634215.1. GTDB lineage: Bacteria > Pseudomonadota > Alphaproteobacteria > Sphingomonadales > Sphingomonadaceae > Sphingosinicella > Sphingosinicella microcystinivorans. The sequence continues at coordinate 501,773 of NZ_RBWX01000007.1, forward strand.
CATCTCCAGGAAGTAGAAACCCATGCCGGTCGTATCCGCGCCGCTGACGATCAGCTCGACCGTGCCCGCGCTGTAGTAACCCACGGCCTTCGCCAGCGCGACGGCCTGCTCGCCCATGGCCTTCCGCATCTCGGGCGTCACGAAGGGCGAGGGCGCCTCCTCGATCACCTTCTGGTGGCGGCGCTGGATCGAGCATTCACGCTCGCCGAGATAAAGCACGTTGCCGTGCTGGTCCCCGAGCACCTGGATTTCGATGTGGCGCGGCTCGACGATGAACTTCTCGATGAACACGCGGTCGTCGCCGAAGCTCGACAGCCCCTCGCGCTTCGTCGCCTCGAAGCCCTCGCGCACGTCCTTCTCGGAGTAGGCGAGGCGCATACCCTTGCCGCCGCCGCCGGCCGAGGCCTTCATCATCACCGGATAGCCGATTTCGTTCGCGATGCGGACGGCGTGCTCGGTATCCTCGATCTCGCCCACGAAGCCGGGGACGACGTTGACGCCCGCGGCCTTGGCGAGCTTCTTCGATTCGATCTTGTCGCCCATCGCGGCGATGGCATTGGGCGGCGGGCCGATGAAGGCGATGTTCTCTTCGGCGAGCTTCTTCGCGAACCACTCGCGCTCCGAGAGGAAACCGTAGCCCGGATGCACAGCCTCGGCACCGGTCGCCTTGCACGCGGCGATGATGGCGTCGCCAAGAAGGTAGGATTCGGCGGCCGGCGGCGGTCCGAGGCGCACGGCCTCATCCGCCATTTCCACGTGAAGCGCGCCTGCGTCCGCATCCGAATAGACCGCAACCGTCTGGATACCCATGCGCCGCGCTGTCTTGATGACCCGGCAAGCGATCTCGCCGCGGTTTGCGATCAGGATTTTTTTGAACATGAAAGGCGCCGCCCCCCCAAACCTATGACGCGGACCTTCAAGCGGTGAAGTGCGGCGGCGTCAAGCCTTGAGGAGGCCAAGGAAGGTTTCATCCGCGACGCCGCGTCCCTCCGCTTGCTGCAGAAGGTCGAAGTCGCCCCGGTGGTTCACCTCAACGAAGGAGGGGCCTTCGGGTGTGAGGGCGACGTCCCAGCCCTGCACCGGAATCCCCGCGAGACCGGCAGCGGCGATACGCACGGCATTCAGCGTTTCCGGCCAGAATGGTAGGCGCCAGCCCGCGAAAGGAACGCCCGTATCCGGGTGGTGCGCGATCGTCCGATGCGCGGCGCCGACGCCGGAATGGACAGTCATCACCTCGCCGGTCTTGGGGTCGACATGTCCCAGCATGTTACCGCTTTTGCCGCTGCGGTAGTTGTCCGTCATGTTGCTGCCGACCGGGATGCGAAATGCGATGCGATGGACGCGCGGCCCCTCGGGCAGCAGCAGGACCATGATGCGCATCGTCGCCGCGCGCGGACCGATCACGCGGACGAGATCCTCATGGGGGATGATAAGCTCTTGAAAGATCAGCGGGCCGGCTGAGCGGGTCCACATCTTGCGCACATAGTCGCCAATGCCGATTGCCGTTCCGTCGGACAGCTGCAGCGCATCCGATCCGCGATCGTAACCCTGGATGAGTGCGCAGCCCATTCCAAGGGCAAGGTCAGACGGCTTTGCGAAGAGAGGGAAGGGGCAGCCATCGCGCAGCCACGCGCCTAGCGCCTCAGGTGAGTCGAGCGTCGGTACGCCGGGATAGGTGCGATGCGTGTGCCCGATGGCGACGATCTTGGGATAGAGAAGGCCGAGGCCATCCAGAAACTGATAAGTCAGCAGCTTGTCGTCGGCGACTGCGTCCCATCGGTGGTTGCCCGCGCTGTAGATCGTGGACTTCGCCCAGGAACCGACGAACGCCCGCTTCGCTTCGAAGGGCATTTCGGGTCGATACAGCCGCTGCTCGTAATATTCCTGCGGCCGCAGCCGAAACGGGCCGAAGCGCAGACGAATCATTTCCGAAAGCTGCGCGCCGAGCGGCAGCCCGCCGTCCGCGGTGCCTGCGCGCGCATAGCGAAGGGTATCGGTGATGTTGCGAAGACCCATCAGGCAGCCTTTTCCGGTGCGTGGAGCGCGTTCGTATCAGCGTCCATGAGAGGTTCGAAATAAAGCTGCGGAAGCACGACGCCGGGTGCGGCGTTCACTTCGATAAGCATGGCGCCCTGATCGGTGAAGGCCAGATCCCAGCCCGCCATCTTCAGTCCCGGCAGGTAAGAGGCGGCGCGGCGTATGTCGGCGATCGCGCTGTCCCAGCCCGGCATCGTCAGGCGGGCAAAAGGTACGCCAGTGTCCGGGTGCGTTTCCAGCTCGCGCTGATCGAGCCCCGTACCGCGCGTGGCCGTGATCAGCCTGCCGGTTTCGGTATCGATCGCCGCATAAGCATTTCCGGCGGCGCCAGCTGCGAAATTGTCGGTCATCGATCTGCCGACCGGAATGCGCAGGAGCGCCCGTTTCACCTTGAATGTTCCCTCGTGTGCGAAGGTCATCACGCGAACGGTAGCGAGCCGGTCGCCGATTACGGCGGCGACGTCGGGGTGGGGCCGCGCCAGTTCCTGAATGACGAATCCGCCGTCGCGCGTCCCGGTATGCCGGGCGACGAAGTCGTCGAGCGAGACCGATTCTCCATTGCCCAGGCGGACAAGGCCCGCGGCCGGGTCCACCGCGCGGACAAGGGCGGCGCCGCGGCCGCGAATGTCGTCGACGCGCTTGATGAAGAACGGGTTGTTACCGCGCCGCACGAAAAAGGACCGAATCTCGGCGGCATCGCGCAGCGTTTCGGCATCGGCGAACACGCGCCAGGGGTGGATGACGGCGATCACGCGGGGCGCCGGCAGGTTCCACGCGCGCATCAACGTGTAGAACAGAAGCTTGTCCGTACCCATGGCGTAAAAGCGGCGGTCGTCGAACCGGTAAAAACTCGGTCGCGCCCACTCGTCCACGAACCGCCGCTTGCGCTCCATGGGGATTCCCGGCGTGTACAGGCGGTATTTGAAATAGGCTTCGGGTCTGATGCGGCCGGGCGCGAAACGCAGCCGGGCCATATCCCACACCTGCCCCGTGATCGAGCGGCCCGTTTGCTGTTTTGCTGCACGAGCTGATTTCACGATTTGGCCGAGCGTCAGCCCGAGGTTCATATGATCTTCCTGCGTAGCGCACGAAGCTCGTTCGCCGCGAAGCGTCCGAACTCCCGGAAATACAACGCCCTATCCCCGGGAAAGTTTAAATCGGCATGAATGCGGGGATCGATGAAGCGCCCGGTGAACGCGGCGAGTGTCGCCGCCTTGCTGCCTGGACGGCGCAGCGTGTTCGCCAGCCACGCGAATTCGCCGGGGAAGGTGTCGCGGCAGACGATGCCCTGCCTGGGGCGGATCGGCGGCGGGATGCGGCCTTCGAGGAACCATTCGGCGGCAAGGCGCGGAAAATCGACGCCCGCGTGCAGATCGAGGTGCAGATACTGCCAGAAGCGCGCATTCACCTCGATGACGTGGAAATCACCGCTGTCGTCATCGCGCCGGTATTCCACCATCGCGCAGCCGATCCAGCCGAGCGCGGACAGGCGGCGCACGGCGTCGTCGTAGATGTCCTGATGCCATTCGCTGCGGCGCAGCGACATCGTGCCCTTGCTGTGCGGCTCGGCATGGCAATCGACGACGACGTTGCCGGCGAGCGCGCCTTCCGGTCCCATCAGCAGGCTCACGCCCACCTGCCGCCCGGTGACGCCGCCCTGCACGAGAACGCTTTCATAGCCCGCCGCGAGCGTGCGGCGGATGGCCTCCTCGGCCGCGTCGATGCTCCGGCACTGGTGGAAGCCGACGCCGACGACCTCGCCGTCCGCACCGCGTCCGCCCTTCACGTAGATCGGCAACGGAAAGCCGGAAAGATCCGGGGTTTCGCCCGCGCGTACCACGCGTGTTTTCGGGTGATGATCGAGGAGGCCCGCTGCGCGCCAGCAGTCGTAGGCTGCGATCTTGTCGCCGCCCGCGTAGACGATCGCGGGATCGGCGGAGACGGGTAGGAGCGGGCTGAATTCGGCGAAACGCTCGCGCACGGCAGAGAGCAGTCCGCCTGAAGGCACGATCATGCGGATGCCGTTTGCCTTCGCATAGGCGGCGAGCCAGTCGCAGAAGGCCGCATCGCCGTAGCACGGGTGCGTCGCTGTGTGTCGAGCAAATCTCGATCGCAGGCCCATCGCCTGCGGGGCCGCCGCCACGGCGTGCGTTTCGTAGCCCGCACGGCCGAGCGAACGCAGCGCGGCGAGCTGCGCGCGCGTCTGGACATCGGGGACGAGGATCGCGGCCTTCACGCGGCGTCCACGAAGCGGGCTTCGAAAGTCGGATCGATCCGCTCAGCGGTCATGCGGACCATGCCCAGCCGTCGCCGTGTGCGAAGCAGCGCGACCGGGCGCACGCCGGACTTCCGGGCGCTCGCCAGCGCGGCAAGATTCGTGCTCACCACACCGCTCACCACCCAGCGCATACCGAGCTCCGCGATCAGATACCGGATGCGCGCAAGCTGCAGTGCGGCGTGAAGGCCGTGCCCGCGTGCCATGGGATGCACGTAGCCGCCATAGAGCGTCGCCGTCCGTTCCGGCCACACCACACGCTGGCCGACATGCGTGTAGGTCGTGTCTTGGGAATTCGGGTGCGCAAGGCCATAGCCGAGCAGGGGGCCATCCGCCGCGGCAACCGTGAACAACAGCGTCTTGCCTTCCGCCAGGCGTCGCTCCGCCGCGGAAACGAAGTGCTCGCGCGTCTGCCATGGCACGGTCTGCTCGAAGCGGCGGACATGGCTCATGTCGTTCACGCGAATGTCGAGATCGGCGGGCGCGCCGGCGCCGGGCACGTCGGCTGCAAACAAATGCAGCACATGATCGCTCCACAACCGCGCAACCGTGGGTTGCCGGGCTATCTTCGAAAGGATGCCGTCGCCGCTCATGCGCGCCTGTCTATCGGTGGCGCGTTGCAAATGCGCTAATATTCAGACGGTTGCAATCTCGGGTGCGGCCAATTCCATCGGGTGGACGCCAAGGCGTGCAAACAGTGCCGCATCCTTGCTGTCGCCCGCGTTCGGCGTGGTCAGCAACCGGTCGCCGGTGAAGATGCTGTTCGCGCCCGCCATGAAGCACAAAGCCTGGGCGCTATCCGACATGCTCTCACGGCCCGCCGACAGGCGCACCATGCTTTCGGGCATCAGGATGCGCGCGACCGCTACCGTGCGGACGAACTCGATCTCGTCGATCTTGGCGAGCGGCGTGTCGGCCAGCATGTCCCCGAGCACGGTGCCTTTCACGGGCACGAGCGCGTTGATCGGCACGCTTTCGGGATGATGCGGAAGCGTCGCGAGCGCGTGCAGGAAGCCGACACGGTCACTGCGCGTTTCGCCCATGCCGACGATGCCGCCCGAGCACACGTTGATGCCCGCGCCGCGCACGTTTTCCAGCGTTTCGATACGATCCTCGAAGGTGCGCGTGGTGATGACGTTGGCGTAGTTCTCGGGGCTCGTGTCGATGTTGTGGTTGTAGTAGTCGAGTCCGGCCTCGGCGAGCTGGCGGGACTGGTCGGCCGAGAGCATTCCGAGCGTCATGCAGGTTTCGAGACCCATGGCGCGGACGCCCTTCACCATCTCAACGATCGCGGGCATGTCGCGGTCTTTGGGGCTGCGCCATGCAGCGCCCATGCAGAAGCGGCCGGAGCCTGCATCCTTCGCGGCGCGCGCCTCGGCGAGCACGGCGTCCACGTCCATCAGCTTCTCGGCCTTCAGGCCGGTTTCGGCGCTCGCGGACTGGCTGCAATAGCCGCAATCCTCCGGGCAGCCGCCGGTCTTGATCGAGAGCAGCGTCGAGAGCTGCACCGCGTTCGGATCGAAGTGCGCGCGGTGCACGGTCTGCGCCTCGAACATCAAGTCCGCGAACGGCAGGTCGAACAGTGCGGCGACCTCGTCGCGTGTCCAGTCGGTGCGGACTTCGCGGGCGATCGGCTTGTGGACGTTCATGGTGGTCTTCCCTCTTAAAGCGGGATGTTGTCGTGCTTCTTCCACGGGTTTTCGAGGCTCTTAGTGCGGAGCTTGCGAAGGCCGATGGCGATGCGGCGCCGCGTCGAGTGCGGCATGATCACTTCGTCGATGAAGCCCTTGGAGGCCGCGACGAACGGGTTGGCGAATCGCGCCTCATACTCGCGCGTGCGGTCGGCGATCTTTTCGGGGTCGCCGATGTCCTTGCGGAAAATGATCTCCACTGCGCCCTTCGCGCCCATCACGGCGATCTCGGCGGTCGGCCACGCGTAGTTGAGATCGCCGCGCAGATGCTTGGAGGACATGACGTCGTAGGCGCCGCCATAGGCCTTGCGCGTGATGACGGTGATCTTCGGCACGGTCGCTTCGGCATAGGCGAACAGCAGCTTGGCGCCGTGCTTGATGATGCCGTTGTGCTCCTGCGCGGTGCCGGGAAGGAAGCCGGGCACGTCCACGAAGGTCACGATCGGGATGTTGAAGGCGTCGCAGAAGCGCACAAAGCGACCGGCCTTCTTCGACGAATTGATGTCGAGCACGCCAGCCAGCACCATCGGCTGATTGGCGACGATGCCCACCGTGGAGCCCTCGATGCGCGCGAAGCCGATGATGATGTTGCCCGCGTGGTATGGCTGCAGCTCGAAGAACTCGCCCTCGTCCGCGACTTTGCGGATCAGCTCGTGCATGTCGTAGGGCTTGTTGGCGCTGTCCGGGATCAGCGTGTCGAGGCTCATCTCCAGGCGTTCCGGGTCGTCCTCGGTGGGACGGAACGGCGCAGGCTGGCGGTTGCTCAGCGGCAGGAAGTCGAAGAAGGCACGGGTGCGCAGCAGCGCATCCACATCGTCTTCCATCGCGACGTCGGCGACGCCGGACTTCGAGGTGTGGGTGACAGCGCCGCCCAGTTCCTCCTGCGTCACCACCTCGTTCGTCACGGTCTTCACGACGTCCGGGCCGGTGACGAACATGTAGGAAGAGTCCTTCACCATGAAGATGAAGTCCGTCATTGCCGGGCTGTAAACCGCGCCGCCAGCGCATGGCCCCATGATGAGGCTGATCTGCGGGATGACGCCGGACGCGAGCACGTTGCGCTGGAACACCTCGGCATAGCCGCCGAGCGAAGCAACGCCCTCCTGAATACGCGCGCCGCCCGAATCGTTGAGGCCGATGACAGGCGCACCGACCTTCATGGCGGTGTCCATCACCTTGCAGATCTTCTGTGCGTGACGTTCCGAAAGCGAACCGCCGAACACGGTGAAGTCCTGGCTGAACACATAGACGAGGCGGCCGTTGATCGTGCCCGATCCGGTGACGACGCCGTCGCCGGGGATCGTCTGCTCGGCCATGCCGAAATCGACGCAGTTGTGCTCGACGTACATGTCGAGCTCTTCGAAGCTGCCGGGATCGAGCAGGATGTCGAGCCGTTCACGGGCCGTCAGGCGTCCCTTGGCGTGCTGCGCATCGATGCGCGCCTGTCCTCCGCCCAGTTTGGCTGCATCGCGGCGGCGTTCGAGTTCGGCAAGCACCTTCTGCATCGGCAAGTTCCCCCGCTCCATTATCGATTCGCCACCGCGCTTAGCCGTGTGACGCGGCGATGTCACGCCCGCGCGAAAATGTGCTACCTTCTAGCCCGGCGGCCAAAGGCCCCCGCCCGCGCCGCCGGAACGAGGGGAGGGAGATATGGGCAGACTGCTTGTCGGCAGCCTCGTCGCTGCCGTTGCAATGTTCCTGATCGGCTTTGTGTTCTACGGTACGCCTTTGTTCTCAAACGCCTACAAGACTGCGCCGTTTGAAACGCAGATGACGGTGCAGGAGGCGCTGAAGGGGCTTCCCGCGAGCGGCACCTATTTCATTCCGACAGGCGTGGACGAGGCGGCCATGGCGGCGCACCGCGCGGGGCCGACGGCGATGCTGCGCGTCAACCTGCAGGGCTCCGAGATGGTGGACCCGATGGCGATGGTGAAGGGCTTTGTCCACATGGCCGTCTCGGCCTTCCTGCTTGGGCTGCTGCTCCTGCGCGTCGCGCCAAAGATCTGGAACTTCGGGGAGCGGATGGCGATCGTGGTGACAGCGAGCCTCGCGATCGTCGTCTTCGTTCGTCTGGGCGAGCCGATCTGGTTCGGCGGGGACTGGACGTTCACGCTCTACGTGGCGGTGGTGGACCTGATTTCGCTCAGTGCCGCGGGCTTCATCCTCGCGAAGTGGTTCCTGCCGAAGTCGTATCCAGCAGGCTGAGGAAGCGGTCGGCGGCGTCGAACGCAGCGCGGCGCGCGGCGCGTGCGGCTGTGGCTTCGGCGTCGTCACCCCATTTTTCGGCCTGATACAGCTCGTCGAGGTGCCCTGCGGCGAACGCCGCCTCCGCATCCGTTTCGCGCTCGGCGAGCGCAAGCGCGATGACGAGCGAGCCGGCTATGGTGACCAGCGGCTGCATCGCCGCGAGCTTCCAGGCGTCCATACCCTGAAGCGCCGCGCCGAGGCGCTGCACCGCTGCCGGTTCCTGAGCGATATGCGCAATCCCGTCCGTCACGCGGAGCGCGGCGTCGTAGCGGGAGCGCGCAAAGCTGACGAACGGGTCCCAAGCCTCGGCCTGCCGCGCGGCGAGGTCGGCGGGCGTGTCGGCGCGGTAGCAGACGAGATCGGATTCGCCGTAAGCGGCGAGGCTCGCCGCGAAGGCCTGAGGGTCCGGCTGCACATGATCGATCGCAGCATTCGCGAGCCCGGTCATCGGCATTGTCGCGGGCAGGATTTCATCGCCCTGCGCATCCCACTCCTCCGCAACCGCGGCGGCGAGCGCGGCGGTCGGCAGTGAGAGCAGCGCGCGCTTCGGTGTGCGTACAGGCCGCGCATCGAGTGTGATCTTCCATGCGCCGTCTTCGGGAACGGCGGCAACCGCCGTGTAGAACCGCTTCACTTGTCGTATGTCTCTGTGCTGCGCCAGCGGCGGCGCAGGATCGCGGGAAGCAGCAGCGCTTCGAACAGGCCGAACAGGAACAGAACCTTGCCGAGAAGTTCGTCCGGCGCGCCGCCAATCCCGATACGCCAGAGGTAGAGCCCGAACGCCATGATGCCGAGGCCGCCGACACGCAGCACGTTCAGAAACACCCAGCGCCGTTTTGCAAGATCGTTCATGCCTGCCGCTCCAGCTCGGTGATGAGTGCGCTGAAATCGGTGGCGACGTGGCGTGCGCCTGCTGCCGTCAGTTCCTGCGGCTCGTGATAGCCCCAATCGACTCCGATCGCGTCTGCGCGCGCCGCCACTGCCATTTCCATGTCGAACACGGTGTCGCCGATCATCACCGTGTTTTCCGGCCGGGCGCCGGTTTCCGCCATCGCCGACTGGATCATCGACGGGTGCGGTTTCGATGGGTGCCGGTCCGCAGTCTGCAGCGTGACGAAGCGGCCGTGAATCTCGTGGTGCATCAGCGTCAGCGCGAGACCCCGATCGGATTTGCCGGTAGCGACGCCAAGCAGCCAGCCGCTGCGTTCAAGATGAATGAGTCCATCCCGAACTCCCGGATAGAGCGGCTCGGCTGCCAGCCCGCCGTTCGCGCGGCGGCCCTGGAAGGCGAGCTTGTAGTCTTCGGCAAGCCGGCTGTGAAAATCCGCCTCTGCATCCGGCAGCAGTACGGCCATGGCCTCGGCGAGCGACAGGCCGACGACGCGCCGCACGGCGTGCGTGTCCGGCGCATCAAGGCGGTGCTTCGCGAACGTATCCGCCATGCAGTCGATGATGTTCGCCTGGCTGTCGACGAGCGTGCCGTCGCAATCGAAGATCGCGAGGCGGAGGGTCATTTCTTGCTCCGCGTCGGCGCGGTGCGTCCGCTGCCCCGGCGGTTGCGGTGCGAATCGCGACGTTCGCGGCGGGCGTCGCGTGCCTTGTGGCGGGCTTTCCGCTCTTCGGCGCCCGGATCGACGAGCTCCTCCTCAAGCGGCAGGTCGCCAATCGAGGCGTCGAAGCCGATGGTGGCGAGGCTTTCGGCGAAGTGCGGTGCGGGATCGGCCTTGATGTCGAGCATCTTGCCGCCCGGCAGCTCGATCACCAGCCGCCGCGCGTGCAGGTGAAGCTTCCGCGAAACGCTGCCCGAAAGGAAGGCTTCCTTGCCGCCGTATTTCGCATCGCCGACGATAGGATGGCCGATCGCGGCGGCATGAACGCGAAGCTGGTGCGTGCGGCCGGTGAGCGGCTGCATTTCGAGCCAGGCCGCGCGGCTTGCTGCACGCTCGATGCGGCGATAGCGCGTCACGGCACGCTGGCCCCCGGCTTCATCGATATGCATCTTCTCGCCGCCGGTGCCGGGCTGCTTGCTGATCGGCAGGTCGATCATGCCGTCGCGGATATCGGGCACACCCATCACGATCGCCCAGTAGAGCTTTTTCGCGGTGCGTCCCGCGAACGCCTTAGAAAAGTGCGCCGCCGCGCGCGACGTCCGCGCGAGGAGGAGCACGCCGCTGGTGTCCTTGTCGAGCCTGTGCACGAGCTTCGGTCGGTCCGTGCGGTCGAACATCAGCGCGTCGAGCAGCCCATCGACATGCTCGGTCATCTTGGTGCCGCCCTGCGTCGCTAGCCCCGCGGGCTTGTTGATCACGATCGCGTGCTCATCACGGTAGATGACCAGGCTTTGCGCGAACTCGATCTGGTCGTCCGTCAGCTGTCGGCGCTCCGGCTTCTTCACCGACATGATCATCGGTGCCGCCGCTTCGGCCGGGGGCACCCGGATGCTCTGCCCCGTTTCGATGCGGTCGCCGGGCTGCGCGCGCTTGCCGTCCAGCCGAAGCTGGCCCGTACGCGCCCACTTGGCGACCGTCGTGAAGCTGGTGTCGGGCAGGTGCCGCTTGAACCAGCGGTCGAGCCGGATGCCGTCATCGTCTTCGCCGACGGTGAACTGGCGGACGCTGTCGCTTTCGTTCTGGCTCATGCCAATGCCTTCCCAATGAAAAGCGCGGCAATCGAAAGCGCGACCGAAGCTGTCACGTAGCCGATGGCGGTCAGCGCCGCCCCGCGCTCCAGCATTGCCACGACGTCGAGCGAGAATGCCGAGAATGTTGTGAACCCGCCGAGTATGCCAACGCCGAGCAGGAGGCGCACCGGCTCGCTGCCGCCGCGCTCCGCAAGGATACCGACAAGCAGGCCCATCAGCAGGCCGCCGACCACGTTGACGATCAGCGTGCCCCACGGGAAGCTCGGCCCCATCAGGCGCAGCGACGCCATGCCGACGCCATGCCGTAGCATCGCACCCGTGGCGCCCCCGATTCCGACGATCAGGAAATGTTGAATCATGGCCCGGGCTTCTGAGCCATAGGGCGTCGTCCGTCCACCCTTGTTGTAGCGGCTCCGCGGGTTCCGGACATTTCGAATGCGTCACAAATAATCGTCGGAATAAATTACACAAATTTACGAATATAACGATCACGAAACGCCAAACAAAAGAAAACAACTAATAAATATCGTTGGTATAAATATTGCTTGAAATCATTTCGTTAGGGGCGTGGGATTTTATTACGGGAGGTTAACATGAAAAGAGTCGCTGTGACTATTTCTTCTGTTTGCGCCTTATATTTCGTTTCGCTTCCGGCACAGGCTGCCTTGATAACGGATGGATTTACCTTTTCCGTCGCGAGTGCTGACGATGATTTCAGCGTTGGCACGCATTTCCATTCGAACACCGGCGGCGCCTTCGGGAACCCGGCGGGCAAGGCGGAGGTCGGTCGTTATTCGAGCGAAGAGGTGCGGGGTCTTTCGGAGTATGATCTCACGGGCCTTGCCGCATCGCCCGCCGCCTTCGTGACATTCAACGTGTTCAAGGCGGGCGGGCTCTTCACCGGCGTGAACGACACGCCGTTCGATGGCACTATCGACATCGAGATATACGAGGGCAACAACACCGAGGATCTCTCGGACTTCGAAGCGCCGATGGCTGCCTATGTGATGAGCTTTACCACTGCGGGCCTTTCGGTCGGCGACGTGATCAGCGCCGACATCACGACATGGTTCAATCAGGCGATCACTGATGGTTGGACCAGCCTTGGCGTCCGCCTGCGCAACGAGCCGCTGCACGGCACGAGCCAGGCGTGGACCTTCGATCTGTTCCGCCTCACGACGGAAGACGAGTCGACGGCGATTCCAGAGCCGGGCGTGCTTGGCTTGTTCGGCATGGGAATTCTGGCGTTCGCCATGGCCCGCCGTCGCCGCTCCTGAACAGAAAAGGTCGTTTCAGGCCGAAGCGGAAATCGGCCTTTATAGCACCCCGAATGTCCAGCCCTCGGTGTGGGCGATCACCGCATCGAGGGTTTCGGGGTGCCAGTACGCAGGCTTATCTGCAATGGCACGGAGGCCGGCGGCTGCCACGAGAACGTCGGTCTGGTTGTCGTTCAGTTCCATGCGGCTGCGCATCGCGCGTGTGCCGAGCCCGGCCAGCGCCGCGTTGAGATCGGCAAGGCTGCGCAGCTTCAGCCCGCGCCTCCCGGAGAGGCGGATGAAGGCACGGCAATAGATTTCGACGAGGAGAGAGCCTCGGGCGGGCGGCGGATCGAACGGCCACACCGGCACGCGCCCGGCAAGATGGTGCAGCAGGCGCATCCCCGCGAAGCTCGCTTTTGCCACCTGCGCCGCGCCGATCGCGTCGAAAACGGTGGAAGGCTTGCCGCCCCCGCCGGCGTTGAATGCGGCCTCGCATTCGCGCAGGTGCATGAAATCCGCCTTCGTGCCGTCCGCCTTGCCGAAGTAGAAATGGCGCCGGAAGCTGCGCTCCAGAAACGAGGCGGCGCCGAGGTCTTCGTCTTCGCAGGCGGCATCCACAAACGCCCAGAAGGACCGTGCATTGTTGGGCGCCGCGTCGCCTGGCAGATAAGCCCCGCGCGCGACGAACGGCGGCGCGAAGCTGAAATCCATGCCCACGAGCGTCGGCGGACCGTCGGCGAGCGCCGCGATCCAGTCCAGCACCTCCGTGCGCGACCAGACATGACCGGGCTTCACCAGCCGGGGCGCTGCGTCACCCGCTTCGGCAATGCCGATCGCGATGCCCTTGTGGCGGCTTCCCTTCGCGCCGGACCAGTCGATCGCGGCAAAGCGCGCGAAGCGGCTCAAGCCTTCTTCCGGCCGCGCGGTCTGGGCCTGCCCGCCTGCCATGCGTGAGCGCGTTCGATCATGGCGCGCACGCGCTCGGGGTCATCGGTGTCGTAACGGACGAGCACGGCGGGCCAGCCTTCATAGTGCGGAGATTGCCAATAGGTGGCGGGTTCGGTTTCCTTCAGTAACAGGACCGTGTCCATGTCGATCTGCAGGCAGAAAGAGCCCGGCTCGTGCCCCGTGTTCACGAACGCGCGGCCGTTCACCTTCACGGCGGGCTGGCTGTAGCTTGTGGAAAGCTCCGCGCCGGGCAGCGTCAGCGCAAACGCGGCAACGCTGTCCCAGTCGAGGCTCATTTCAGTGTTTTCAGGACCGACGCGACAAAGTCGGCGATCTCGAAGCGGCCGCCGGCGTGGTCCTCGCCGCGGCGCACGATCACGATGTTGCGGCTCGGTACGATCACGATGAACTGGCCGCGGTTGCCGAACGCGCCGAACGTATCCTTGGGGATGTCGTCCCGCGCGTTCAGCAGCCAGAAGGTCGCGCCGTAGCTGACGCCCGCTTCGCCCGGCTGCGGACCGGAAGGCGTGCTGACGTAACGAACCCAGCCTTCGGGCAGCAGGCGCTCCCCGTTCCACACGCCGTCGTTGAGGTACAGAAGACCAAGCCGCGCGAAATCGCGCGCCGTCGACCAGACCTGTGAGGAGAGAATGAAATTGCCGCGCCAGTCGGTTTCCGCAAACGTGTGCGTCATACCGATTTTCCAGAACAGCTCGGTGAACGGGAAGGCGTTGTATTTGGCGTCGTCCCCGATCACTGCGCGCAGGCCATAGGCGGCGAGCAGCGTGTCGTTGTTGGCATAGCGGAAGCGCGTGCCGGGCTTCGCCTCAAGCGCCTGTCCCGGCACGTTCTCTCCAACGGTCGTGCCGCCGAAATAGATCGCATCGGTGCGGTTGCCCGCGAAATCGCTGTGGAGGCCCGAAGCCATGCGCAGCAGGTTGTCCGTGGTGATCGCGGCGCGCGGGTCGCCGGGCGTCTGCCATTCGGGAATAGGCGCGGGCTTGGCGGGGTCGATCAGACCTTTGTGTGCGGCAACACCGATCAGCGTGCCGGTCATGCTCTTGGCGGCGGACCACGTGCGCTGCGGCACATGTTGTCCGAAGCCTTCGGCGTATCGCTCGGCGACGATGTGGCCGCGCTGCACGATAACGACGCCGGTCGTGTTCGATGTCGCGAACGCCTCGTCGATCGCAGCGGCCAGCGCCTTTGCGTTGCCCTTCGGTTTCGCCTCGGCGCCGACGTCGCCATAGGGCCAATCGGGCGCGCGGATGAATTGCGGCGGGGACACGGAGAGTGTCGGCAGGTTCACCGCTGTCGCACCGATGGGTAGACCGCTGCAGCCGAGCCATGGGCGCCACGCCGCGATGCGCGGCGGCATGGTGGGGTCGAAGCTCACGGAGACGGTTTTCGCCGTTTCGTCGATGCGCGCTTCGAGATCGGCGAGCAGCGGCGCGACATTCTCCTGCGTGCCGGCAAGCTCATGCCCGGCGATCGCCTCGGGCGTGCGCCCGGCATTGAACACGCCGCTGCAGGTGAACTGCGCCTTGTATCCGGCAGCGAGCGCGCGATTGTAGGGGTCGGCGTCCGCTGCAGCCGCCGCGCTGCTCAGCAGCATCAGCGCTGCGACAAGGCTATTTCCGTTCACGGCGTTCCTCCCACCAGGCCAGCCGCTCGCTGACGCGCTTTTCGAAGCCCCGTTCGGTGGGGCGGTAATAGGTTTCAGGCCGCATCTCTTCTGGCCAGTAATTGTCGCCCGAAAAGCCGCCTTCGGCGTCGTGATCGTAGGCATAGTCCTTGCCGTAGCCGATGTCTTTCATCAGCTTGGTCGGCGCGTTCAGGATGTTTGCGGGCGGCATCAGCGATCCCGTTTGGCGTGCGCTGCGCCATGCCGCTTTCTGCGCCACATAGGCGGCGTTCGATTTGGGCGCGGTCGCGCAGTAGAGGCAGGCCTGCACGATCGCGAGTTCGCCTTCGGGGGAGCCGAGGAAGTCGTAGGCATCCTTCGCTGCCATGCACTGAATGAGCGCCTGCGGATCCGCGAGGCCGATATCCTCGCTTGCGAAGCGCGTGATCCGGCGCAGCACGTAAAGCGGTTCCTCGCCCGCCGTCAGCATCCGCGCGAGATAATAGAGCGCGGCCTGCGGATCGGACCCGCGCATCGATTTGTGAAGCGCCGAGATGAGGTTGTAGTGGCCTTCGCGGTCCTTGTCGTACACGGCGACGCGGCGGTGGAGAAGGTCGCGGAGCCCTGCGGGATCGAGCGGTGCGTCGAGGTGCACCGACATCAGCGTTTCGATCTGGTTGAGCAGGAAGCGGCCGTCGCCGTCCGTGGAATGGAGGAGGGCTTCGCGCGCCTCGGGCGTCAGGGGCAGGGGGCGTCCGAAATCCGCTTCCGAGCGTTTCAGAAGCTCCTCGAGCGCCGCTTCGTTCAGCCGGTGGACGAGCAGCACCTGGCAGCGCGAAAGGAGCGCGGCGTTGAGTTCGAAGCTGGGGTTCTCGGTGGTGGCGCCGACCAGCGTCACCGTGCCGTCCTCCACGAACGGCAGGAAGCCGTCCTGCTGCGCGCGGTTGAAACGGTGGATCTCGTCCACGAACAGCAGCGTCTTCTGCCCCAGCTTCGCGTACTCGCGCGCCTCGGCAAACGCCTTCTTCAGATCGGCGACGCCCGAGAACACGGCGGAGATCTGCACGAAGCGCAGGCCCACGGCATCGGCGAGCAGGCGTGCGATCGTGGTCTTGCCGGTGCCCGGCGGCCCCCAGAAGATGATGCTCGAAAGCTTCCCCGCCGCAACCATCCGGCCGATCGCGCCCTCGGGCCCGGTCAGGTGTTCCTGCCCGACGACATCGGCAAGCGTGCGCGGCCGCAGCCGCTCTGCTAGCGGCGCGTCCGCAGCGGGCGCCGCATCGGTTTTCGGAGAATCCTTGGCGAAGAGATCAGGCATGAGGCGCGGACTTTAGTCGTCTCGGGCGCAGCGCAAAAGCGTCTTGCTTTCGATATTCTAAGATATATCTTAGAGTCAATTTAGTGAGTCGAAAGGTATCAAAGATATGATGGGACATAGACACGGCCACCATCCGCGGTGGCGCGGTCGTCGCGGTTGGGGCGGCTTCGCCGAGGCCCTCGCCGGACTCGGCGCCGCAATGGAAGACGACGAGCGCGGACGCGGCCACCGCCGCCGCCGCCTCGGTGCGGGAGAGCTGCAACTTCTGCTGCTGTCGCTGATCGAGGAATCGCCGCTGCACGGCTATGCAATGATCGAGGCGATCGAGGCCCGCACCGGCGGCGCCTATGCGCCGAGCCCCGGTGTCGTCTATCCGACGCTCACCCTGCTCGCCGACATGGAACTCGCCGAGGAGCGCGCCGATGGCAGCCGGAAACTCTACGCGGCAACGGCAAAGGGCAAGGCGCACCTCGACGAGCGCCGCGAAGACCTGAACGCCCTCCTCGAACGGCTGGATGCTGCAGGCGAGGCCAATACCCGCGCCGACGCTGCACCGGTCTGGCGCGCGATGATGAACCTCGGCTCCGTGCTCAAGGGCCGCATGTGGGACAGAGGCGCCGACCGCGAGGCGATGCTGGAGGCCGCGCGCATCATCGACGAAGCCGCGCACAAGATCGAAAGGCTCTGAACATGGCGACCGCAACCGCCGCCGTGCCGACAGCAAACGGCAGCCGCTACATGCAGCAGCTCTGCAAGCATTGGAGCCACAAATTCGAGGTGACGTTCGATGCCGCGCAGGGCCGGGTCACGTTCCCCGAAGCGACGGTCATCATGACTGCCGAGCCGGAGGCGCTCGCCGTGGTTCTCGATGCGGACGATGCGGGCGTTCTCGAGCGGATGAAGGACGTGGTGGCGAGCCACCTCGACCGTTTCGCCTTCCGCGAGGCGCCGCTTACGTTTCGGTGGCTTGCCGCCTAAATCGCGTCGCGCGCGCTGGTGGTCCTGTCGAGATCACCCTCCCAGTGCGCGACCGTGGTGGTGACGGCAAGGTTCGCGCAAACGTTCGGCACCGTGCGCGTCATGTCGAGCAGGCGATCGAACGGCAGGATGAAGCCGACGATCAAGGCCGCCTGCTCCATTGTAACGCCGACGGAATTGAGGACAGCGGCGAGCATGAACAGCGAGGCCGATGGGATCGGCGCAGTGCCGAACGCGGCGAGCGCGCCGGTAAGGAAGATGACGAGGAGCATCCCCACGTCCGGAACGATGCCGAGCGCCTGCAGGCTGAACACGCTGAGCAAGCCGACATACATCGCCGTCCCGTCCTTGCCGATGCTGGCGCCGATCGGCAGGACGGTGGAGGCGATGGCAGGCTGCACGCCCAGATTGTCTCGTGCGACGCGCAGCGCCACGGGCAGCGTTGCTGAAGATGACGAGGTGGAAAAGGCGACCGCGAGTGCGTCCGCGATGCCCCGGAAGAAAACCTTGAGCGGCATCCCCACGATGCCGCGGATCAGCGTGCTGTGCACGAAAGCCATCTGGACCAGTGAACCGAGCACCACGCAAAGTGCGAGCAGTCCGATGTTGGTGAAAACAGCGAGGCCGTTTGCTGCGATGGCACCTGCGGTAAGCGCGAACACGCCGAACGGCGTCGCTTCCATGATGACGCGGATCATCTGGAACAGCACGTTCGCCGTTGATTGCAGCAGACCCGCCAGAGGTTTCCCGGCCTCCCCCGCGAGGATCGTGCCGATCCCGAGGAGCAGCGAGAAGAAGATGATCGCAAGCATGTCGCCCGCGATCAGCGCCTCGAAAACATTGGTAGGAACGATACCAACAAGCTGGTCATAGGTGGATTTCGGTACGCCGAGCGGTCTCGGTTCGGCGGCCCCGAGGTTGGCGCCAATTCCCGGCTCCACGATGAGCCCGGTAATCATGCCTATCGAAACCGCGATAGCGGTCGTGACCGCGAACAGTCCGATGGTGCGCACCCCCACAGAGCCGAGACGCTTGGGGTCACCGAGCGAGGATACGCCCGAGGCAATCGTGACGAACACGATCGGGACGACGAGCATCCGAATGAGACGGATGAACAGATCACCGAGGATGGCGACCGTGTCGGTTGCGGCGGGCCAGAGCAGGCCGAAGGCGACGCCAAGCGCGAGGCCGCCGAGAACCCGCTTCCACAGCGCGATTTGGAACCATCCGCGAATGAGTGTCACAGGCAGGTTCCGGCTTTCGGCGTGCGCGCCAGCGCTCGGCCTGCGGCGATGCCGGTGGGCGCGCCGTCTTCCACTGCGACCCTGCCGTTCACGATTACGGTGCGTATGCCTTTGGCGAACAGCGTCGGCTGCGCATAATCGGCGCGCGGCGCAAAGGTGACTGGATCAAAGGCGATCACGTCCGCGAATCCACCGGGCTTCAGCGTCCCGCGTCCCTCCAGCGAAAAGGCGCTCGAGGGAAGGGCGGTGCTGCGTTCAATGAAATCCCGAAGCGAGATGACTTTGTCCGCCTTCACGTACTTTGCGTATTTGCGTGCATACGTACCGTAAAGGCGCGGATGGCCTATCGAGCCGTCCGAACTCGTCATCACCCACGGCTGTTTCATGAAAGCGGCAATATCCGCTTCGCTCTGGTTGAACGAGGCGACGCCCACCTGTGCGCGGCGCAGGATGGCGATGGCGGCGTCGATGGGTTCGGCGCCGCTTTCCTTCGCGATCGCTTCGAGCGTCTTGCCGACGAGATCGTCCGGTCCGGAGGTGATGAGCAGCGAAGCGGCGCCGCCCCGCCGGCGCAGGTTCTCGCGCATTTCGGGGCGAATGCGCGCAAGCGTTTCCGGCTCGTCAAAGCGCTTCAGCATCGCGGCGCGTCCACCGTCTTCCGCCCAGCGCGGCAGCAGGGAGGCCGAGAGGCCAGTGCCGGACGCCGACCATGGATACTGATCCGCATGAACGATCTGACCGGCGGCGCGAGCAGCCTCGATTTTCGCGATGATCGCAGGCGCCTGCCCATGCACATCGACACCGAGCGCCTTGATATGCCCAATATGGGCCGGCATTCCCGCCTCGCGGCCCACGGTGATGGCTTCGTCGATCGCGACGGAGAGCCCGATCGTGTAGCTCGATTCATCTCGGATGTGGCTGTCGTAAATGCCGCCGCGAATGGCCGCTTCCTTTGCGAGCGCTATGACTTCATCCTGCTTTGCAAAGCTCTGCGGCGCGTAGAAAAGGCCGGTGGAAAAGCCGAGCGCACCGCTGCACATCGCGGAAGCGACAAGCTGCTTCATTTCGGAGAGTTCTGCTGCCGTCGGTGCCCGGTCATCCTGCCCGATCACTTTGCTCCGAACGGCGCCAAACCCAACATAGGTTGCGTAGTTGATCCCTACCGGACGGGTTGCGGCGGCGCCAAGCAACCTTCCGGTATCCGGGTCACCATAGCCGTCGTTGCCGATGAACGCCGTGGTCACACCTTGCATCATGAACGGCAGAACGAGCCGCTCCGTCGCGTCGTCGCCGCCGAGCATGCCGTTCACGTGCGTGTGCGTGTCGATGAAACCCGGGGCGATGATCAGGCCCTTCGCGTCGATCACGCGCCCAGCGTCACCGGGCGCCTTTTTACCCACGTAGGAAATTCGGTCGCCGCTAATTGCGACATCGCCGACGAACGGTGCATCCGTACCAGTGTAGATGGTACCACCCTTCAGCACGAGATCGGCTTCGGCCGCCGAAGCGGCGAGGAAGGGCGTCGTCGTGAGCGCAGCGGTGGCGACAGCCGCGCGCACCTTGTTCTTCAGCCCTCGAATATCCATCGCACCCCCCTCGCTTGCGCTGCTTATCCGCCAGTCTGACTGTGGAGATGCACCACGGGAAAGAAAAGCGGACATGAATTCATATACGTTTGCATGCTCATAACTGGCGGCTATGCACCACCCCACAACGCGGAAGAGGGCGGTGCGAGAATTCCGTTCGTGCAGATGGTTCCGCCCGTACGGTCGTTCGCGAGCCAGACAGGACCATCGAGATCGGTGAACGCAGCGTCCGCCGCGATGATAAGCGCGGGCGCGATGCTGAGCGACGAGCAGATCATGCACCCCGTCATCAGGCCCATGCCCTTTGTGCGTGCGGCATCCGCGAGTTCCAGCGCCGCCGTGAGCCCGCCGGTCTTGTCCAGCTTGATGTTGATGACCTGATATTTCTGCATGAGGGCATCGAGATCGCCGGCGACATGAGCGGATTCGTCGGCCGCGATCGGCACTGCTGAGCGAAAGCCTTCGAGCGCGGCATCCTCGGCGGCGGGAAGCGGTTGTTCCAGCAGATCGACGTTGAGGTCGATGAGCAGTGACTGCAGGTCCCGTACCTCGGCGATCGTCCAGCTCTCGTTCGGATCGACGATGAGCTTCGGCCTCGGCGCGGCGGTGCGCACCGCCCTGATCTGCGCGGCGGGGTCGCTGCGATCGACCTTCACCTTGATGAGCGGCACGTCCGCAAGCTTCAGCGCGGCGGCGCCCATGGCTTCGGGCGTGTCGAGACTGACCGTGAGCGCGGTCGGCGTCGGGCCAACCGGTGCTCTGCCGATGAGCGCGGTGACGCTTTTTCCGGCAATCCGGGCTTCGAGATCCCAGAGCGCACAATCGACGGCGTTGCGGGCCGCGGACGGCGCCATCAGCGCGTTGATTTCCGTACGTTCCGCACCGGCCTCGATCGCGCTGCGAGCGCTTTCGATTGCGGCGAGCGCGCTTTCGATCGTCTCGCCGTAGCGTGGATAAGGCACGCCCTCGCCGCGCCCGACATGACCTTCTGCGGCGATTTCGACGGTGACGACATCAGCGGCGGTCTTCACCCCGCGCGAGATGCGGAACGGTGCGATCAGCGGGAAATTTTCGCTGCGGGCGATCAGGCTTCGCATGTGAGTATCCGCTCGATGATGGGTTCCACGCCCATGGTCACCGGATCCACGCAAGGCAAGCCGAAAGCGTCCGACGTTTCGGCGCAGAGTTGCGCTGCCGCCTCGGGCATCATTTTCGAGGTGTTGAGCGCGATGCCGACGGCTTTCACATCGGGGTTGGTGAGGCGCGCGGTGCGAAGGTTCGCTTCCAGGCAGTCGGCGAGGCGCGGCAGCTGATAGTGCGGCAGGCCGCGCATGTGCGGTCGGTTCGGCTCGTGGCACAGCACCAGTGCGTCGGGCTGCGCACCGTGGAGGAGCCCGGTGGAAACGCCGGCGAACGAGGGGTGGAACAGCGATCCCTGGCCCTCGATCAGATCCCAGCCGCCATCGTTGCGCGCGGGCGAGATGTACTCGATCGCACCCGAGATGAAGTCCGCCACCACGGCATCGAGCGGAACGCCGGCACCCGCGATGAGGATGCCGGTCTGGCCGGTCGCGCGGAAATCGGCCGGAATGCCGCGCGCCTGGAGGGCGCGGGCCAGGTGGAGCGTCGTGTACATCTTGCCGACCGAACAGTCCGTGCCGACGGTGAGCAGTCGCTTCCCTGCGCGGCGCTCGCCGTTGCCAACGGGAAGGTCGTGCGCGGGGTCGCGCACGTCGAACAGTGAGACGCCCTTCGCCTGCGCAGCGGCGACGAGGCGTGGTTCATCGCGCAGGCGCTGGTGGAGGCCGGAGGCGATGTTGAGACCTGCCTCGATCGCTGCCAGCGCATCCTGCACCAAGTCCTCGCCCAGCTTGCCGCCCGCGTTCGCGATGCCGAGCACGAGCGTCTTCGCGCCTGCCGCGACGGCCTGTTCGATGGTCAGGCGGGGGAGGCCGAGCGTGAGGCCGCAACCATCGTGGCGAAACTCGCCAACGCAGTCTTCCCGTCGGAAAACGGCGAGCCCGCGCGATGTCTTGATCCCGATCTCGTCGTTTGAATGGCCGAGATAGAGGAAATAGGGACTGGGGATCATCGCGCACCTTCTATCATGCAATCTGTAGCCTGGATGCGATAGCCGCGCGGCGCGCGCCCGGCTTCATATCAAGCGCCGTCACCCCTATAACGCGGGTCTATAGGGCCTCGATGACCTCGCTCAGAACCTTCAGAAATGCCGTCGCAAGGCCGGACGGCGGTCGGTTCTGCAGGTGAACGGCGTGGATGTCGAAAGCCAGAGAGGGAAGGATAGGCCGATACGACAGGCCGGGTGTCTGCGCCGCCTGCGCCGTAAAATTATCGACGATCGTCATGCCGACACCCGCCTTCACCAGCGCGGAGGCGATGTAGAAGGTTCGCGCCGAAACGATTTCACCCAGTTCCACGCCCACGCGCTGGAGCTCGGCGGAGAGGAGCCGGCCGATGGGGCCGCTCTGGATCGGGCTGATGAACGGACGGTCCTTCAGCATCTCGAGCGGGATGCGCGGCGGCGCATCCGGCATGTCCGCCTCGCGGTAGAGGATGACGAGTTCGCCCTCGCCAAGCCAGCGGTGCGACACGGGCGCGGCAGGGGGCACCTCGTAGCTGACGACGATGTCCGTCTCGCGTTCGTAGAGCTTGCGGACCATGTCGTCGTGGTGGACCGTCTGCAGATCGAAGCTGACACCTTCGTGATCGCGGAGGAAACGGGCGACGGCCTCCGGCAGCGCGCTGAGACTGAGCGAGGGGAGGGCAGAGACGCGCAGGGTGCCGCCGCGTCCGTGCCGCAGGTTCTGGCTCGCCTGTCGCAACGAATAGACGCGTGTCTGGATTTCGTCGACCTCCGCGAACAGTGTGTGCGCGTCTTCGGTCGGCACGAGCCCGCTCTTGGCGCGCTCGAACAGTGGGAAGCCAAGCAACATCTCTGCGTGGCGAAGCACCTTTGTCACCGACGGCTGCGAAACGTTGAGCGCACGCGCCGCCGCACTCACGGACCCGTTGCTGTAAACGGCGTGGAAAATCTCGATGTGACGCAGGTTGATCATGGATGGCCTATCCTCCCGTCCGGGATGGGTGCGCGTCAATACCGATTGCGATGCCGGTGCCGGATCGAGTTTAAGCGCAGGGAATGAGAATCGTAACATGCGGGGATGACATGGCGGAAAATCTGGTCGCGATCTTCCTTGACCGGCAGACGGCATTCGGCGCGAAGCCGGCGATCGTCTGGCGGGATACGCCGGTGATCGACTTCGCAGGGGTCCCCGCGATGATCGGGCGCTACCGCGCGGCGCTCACGGCGCTTGGCGTGAAGCGCGGTGACCGGGTGATGGTGAAAACCGAGAACTCGCCCTCGTTCGTCTACACCTATCTCGCCGTGCTCGCGTCGGGCGCGATCTTCGTCCCGATGAACGCGGCATACACGGCCGCCGAGGTGGCGCTGCTGATCGAGGACGCCGAGCCTGCGCTGCTTGTTCATGCCGCCGCGACTCCGGTGCCCGGCCAGGATGCGGCGCCGGTGAAGCGCATGACGCTGGAGCCCGACGGATCGGGGTCGCTGCCCGATCTCGCGCTGTCGCTCGAACCGGACCTCTCGATCGAGGCGGTTGCATCCAGCGATCTCGCCGCGATCCTGTTCACCTCGGGCACCACCGGGCGACCGAAGGGCGCGATGCTGAGCCACGGCAATCTTTCGAGCAACGTCGCGGCGCTGCACGAGGCGTGGCATTTCTCGTCGGACGATTCGATCCTGCACACGCTGCCGCTGTTTCACGCGCACGGGTTGTTCGTGGCGCTGCACCTTGCGCTCTACAATGCCGCGACACTGGTGATGCTGCCCAAGTTCAACGCTGCCGACGTGATCCAGGGGCTCGGGCTGGTGAGTGTGTTCATGGGCGTGCCGACCTTCTATGCGCGCCTGCTCGCCGAGCCGGCCTTCGACCGCGATGTCTGCGGCACGATCCGCCTGTTCGTCAGCGGCTCTGCACCATTGCTGCCGTCTGTTTTTGAAGCGTTTGAGGCGCGCACCGGCCACCGTATCCTCGAACGCTACGGCATGACCGAGGCGTTGATGATCACTTCCAATGCCTACGCGCAGGAGGGCCGCATCGCGGGCACCGTTGGCTATCCGTTGCCGGGCGTGTCACTGAACGTTGTCGACGCCGACAGGAACCGGCTACCGGCGGGAGAGGTCGGTGAGATCGAGATCAAGGGGCCGAACCTTTGCGCCGGCTATTGGCGCCGGCCTGAGGCGACGGCGGAAAGCTTTTACGCGGACGGCTTCTTCCGCACGGGCGATACCGGGCGCAAGGATGCGGACGGACGCGTGACCATCGTCGGGCGTTCGAAGGATCTTATCATCTCGGGCGGGTTCAACGTTTATCCGGCTGAGGTCGAGATCCTGCTCGCCGAGGTGGCGGGTGTCGTCGACGTCGCCGTGTTCGGCGTGCCGCATCCAGATTTCGGCGAGGCGGTTGTCGCGGCGGTGACGGTCGATGGACCGGACTTCGATGTTGCCGCCCTGGAAGCGGCCGCGGCAGCGAACCTCGCGCGCTTCAAGCAGCCAAAGGCGATCCACGTGCTTTCCGAATTGCCGCGCAACGCCATGGGCAAGGTCGTGAAGACGGAGCTGCGCAAGCGCTACGCGGAAAGCTTCACAAGTTCGTAGGCTGATGGTCGGTCCAATATACAGCGTTTGAGGACGAGCAAACCCACGATGCCTATCGGCTTGTCCGGACACCGGCACGATTTGGCACGGGTTTTCAGTTCTGCGCGAGGATGCAGGGCATCATCGCCATGCGTCCGCGTGCGAAGCGGAAACCGTGCTGCGGCGATGTCTGGCGTTCCAGCGTCATGCGTCCGTTGGTGTAGGTTTCGGCGCTACCCGTTTCGCCCGAGAGCCGCGGAAGCAAAATAGCGCTGCCGTCATCAAGGACGACCTCCGCCTGTCCGTCGACCAGGCGAACGCGCAATTGCTCCGTGCCGCAGCGCATGACGATGTGCGAGGGAACGGGCATCGGTGGGGCGGCGCTTCCGGCAGTCCCGCTCTCCCATTCGCCGGTACTTGCGAAGCGGAGCGTGCGGCTGTCGCTGCTGGTCACAGTCAGCTTGCCGTCTGCGCCCACGGATGCCGTGGTCGCCATCTCGAGCAGAGTGCGGAACGTCGCTTCCTGCGCCATAACGGCCTCAGGACACGCCATCTGGGTGCCGATCATGGGCGGATATACCTTAAACGCAGTGCCGTTCAGCGCGTAGCGTGCCGAAAAACTGTTGCAGCCCGAGCGCCCGCCGATACGGTTGTCGACGCCCATTTTAAGCTGAAACCGCGCGCCAGGCGCGGGCGCATCTCCCGCCAGCGTTTCCAGAACCCACATCGCCGGAACGGCGGGTGGCGTCGCAGCTGGGGAAGAAGCCGGACCTGGCGCGTCCTGCCCCGATGTTTCCGCCGTGCAACCCGCCGCCATCATGGCCGCAACGATCCAAAGCCCACACTTCATCACGGCTCTCCTGCCACACCGCCTGTTCATGTCCCGGCTGACCGAGCGAGGAATACCCCTTTTCGGGACGTCGAGGGAGGCTGCATTTGCATTGAGGGCTGGACGACCCCCCGTGATGAGCGCTAAGGCGCTTCCCCCAGCGATGCGGAGCGGTGGCCGAGTGGTCGAAGGCGCTCGCCTGGAAAGTGAGTATACGGCAAAACCGTATCGAGGGTTCGAATCCCTCCCGCTCCGCCACTAAGCCTCTTCTAGAGCGCTCAAAATCCTCGAAAGCATTACGTTTTGGCGCTTCCTGGGCTAAAATTCTCTCTCATACGATCCGTCTAACCGCTCCCAAATCCCATGCTGTGCGGGGCGTTTCTGAGGAGCGCCGATATGAGAGGTGGCCCTGGTGCTGACAAATCTTCAGGTGCGGGAGCCAAGCTCGCAAATAGCGTTCCAGCCATCGCGGCCCTCACCGTTGCGTAAGCGATAACCGGCACGGAGAGCAGGATGAGACGGGCTGAATGGCTAAACTACCGCCCGGGCAAGTCGGCAATGCACGCGGATGTGTTGGATCAATTGAAGTCCCGGCGGGCAAGTCCAGGTAGCAGGTAGAGTTGGCCCAACGCGCGAACGACGAAGAGCAGGCTGAATGCAAGCCAGACGCCGTGATTGCCAAGTGGTGCTGCGAGATGGAGGGCGCCTGCATAGACGGCCATTGCAAACGCCATCGTCAAGACCATCGCACGGGTCCAGCCCGCACCTACGAAGATGCCATCAAAAACGGACACGAAAACACCCAGGATGGCGAGCAGAACCGTCCAGCCGATGTAGGTTGCTGTTGTTGAGATCACGTCCGGATTTGTACTGAAGCCGGCGGCCAGAACACTTCCGGCAAAGAAGTAGATCGTACCAATCACAAGGCCTGTCAGGAATGCCCAAGCGAATGCGGTGCGAACCACAATAACGAAACGACCGCGATCACGCCGACCCTTGGCTTCACCGCATAAGACCTGAGCGGCGCTTTCAAAGCCATCGACGATCAACGACGAGAGCATGAAAATCTGGAACAGGATGCCGTTCGCGGCGAGTACGACCGGTCCTTGTTGGGCGCCGCTGCGTGCGAGAAGCGCCATTGCTGCGGTAAGCAGCAGCGTTCGCAGAAACAGATCGCGATTCAGGCTGAAGAGCTTGCGCAGTGCTTGTCCATCCCAGGTTGAGCGCCAGCGGGCGGCTGCCAGCGCGCGGCTCGCGGCGGGCTCGCGTGCGATGGCTGCGATCAGCAGCGCCAGCTTGAAAAGCTCAGAGCATGCGGTGGCGGTGGCAACGCCCGCTATCCCCCAGCCGGCCCAAAGAACGAACAGAAGGTCGAGCGCGACATGCAGGATGTTGGCGGCGACCTCGATCACAAGAATGACCCTCACGCGCCGCTGCCCGATCAGCCAGCCGGAGAGTGCGCAGCTGAGCAGCCAGGCGGTACCCGCCCAATAGCGAATGTCTATGTAAATGCGTGCGTTCTGGGCAATTTCACCTTTCGCTTCGAGTAGGGCGAGACCCGCACTGACTGCCCATGGACGCACGAGCAAAAGCCCCGCGCCAATCGCCACCGCCACCGCCACGCTTCGGGTGAGAATCTTGGACTGCTCTTCATGATCGCCTTCACCCGCCGCCTGCGCGGTGAGCGCCACCGTGGCGGTACGCAGAAACGCGAACACGATGAGCAGCCCCATCATGAATTTCGCACCGAGTTCGACCGCGCCTTGCGCTGCCGCATCGCCCAGCCGACCGATCACCCACATGTCGGCAAGACCGAAAAGCGCGGTCGCGACATTCGTGAGCATTGCGGGGAGCGCAATGCTCCATACCAGGCGAGAAGGAGACTGCATGGGCAGGCTGGTCGCAAGGTCCGTCGCCTCCGTCAACCGATCTAGGGGCAACAGCGTACGATTTCTGGAAGTGGCGAGACCTCCGGAAAGCCCTGCACGCGATAGGATTTCGGCCTCCTCAGGCCTGGCTTCTGTAATGGTGACAGACGAGAACTAAGTCCAACTCGTCTCAATGCGCGGCGCACACAACACCTAGAAGCTACAGGCGAAATCTCAGTTTATGAAAATCAGTATCAAGAGCGCCTTCAATAATGTGGAAGGCGTATCCAATAATTATAATTGCCGTTTCACGTCGAACTCCATCCACTAAGCGCCGGTTCTGAATGGGCCTTGGCGAATAGCGATGGGAGTGATGCTGATGAGAATTTTACTGGCGGCAATATTTGCGATGTCAGGAGCCCAAGCCCAAGCGCATGAAATCTGGATTGAAAAGGATTCCAGCGGTCCGGCGAGAATATACCTTGGAGAGCCCGACTACCCGACTCCTGAAGGTGGCGACAAGGAGTTCCATCGTCTGCGCGCGCCGCAGGTGTTCCAGACGAACGCCAAGGAGGTGATTCCTGTTGTTCGCCGATCGGATCACCTGGAAGCGAACATATCAGGCAAGGGCGACATTCGGCTGCGCGATGATGATATTTTCGCGCCGGAGATGGGTGAGGACGGGAAATACGCCGCGCGCATCTATTATGCAAAAGCGGGCAGGGCCGAAATTGCCCCTAAGCTTGACTTCGAAGTCGTTCCTTTGGAGCCGGGCGGATCCACCTTTCAGATTCTGTTCCAGGGTAAACCGACGCCCAAAGAGGGGGTGAGAATCATCCGCCCCGACGGATGGCTGAAAAATATCAAGTCTGATCAAAATGCCCAGTTCACGGTGCCGACCGATATCAGCGGTCGTTATCTGCTCTTCGTTGACCACAACGAGGCTGTAAACCGTCAATTGGATGACAAGGCGGTATCCAAGATAACGCATGTCACAACCCTCACATTTGTTCAGCCCTGATGGGCGTGATGGGCATTGTCTGAGAATGCGCGGCTCATGATTGCTCCGTGCGAGGCCGGGTCTCGCCCGGTCGTCCCAAGCGTTTACCTGCGTCGCCCTGAATCGGCGACGCAGGTACTTTCCTGGGCGTTTGCATCTCTCGGGATGGCTTTCATCAGCGATCCGGCGCAGGCGCATGGTCGCGATGCACTGGAATGGAGGCTTGCCAGCACAACGGATGGCTGGGTCGCGCTCTCCAACCCAGTCCGGCGGGACGCTGTCGTGTTCAGCAAAATTGATGCGGAACTGACCGTCAAGGGTGAGGCGTTCGGGCTCGATGGGGTAACAGGGCGGGTAAGTTCCTTTCATGTCCTGGGTCATGGCCCATCCGAGCGCCTTGTCGCCGATGCGCACGGTATCGATAATGCGGAAAGCGATGTGCGGCACCGTCTCCTGGAGGCGTGGGTGGATGCGCGTCTTTCCGGTAACGTCTCGGTACGTTTGGGATTGATGGATCTGAACGCCCAGTTCGATGCCATTGAGGCCGCCGGGCTGTTTTTAAACAGTGGTCATGGCATGGGTAGTGAGTTTGCCGCCAGCGGGGTAAATGGCCCTTCCACGTATCCCGCAACCGGGCTTGGGATAAATGTACGCGGAGAATGGTCGGGGCTGACGGTTCAGGGTGCGGTTTTCGATGGCGCGCCGCGCGGCTTTTCTGATGATGGGAAGTTTCTTGCCATTCGATTGCACAGGGAAGAGGGTGCACTGTTTCTGGGACAGGTCGAATACGACATTGAAGATACTGGAGTGTCGTTTGGCTTTGGCGCCTATCACTATAGCCGCGCCCCTTCATCAGACATAGAAGGTCCATCCCGCACCGGAGGAGGCGCTTATGCAATGACGACCTTCGCGCTCGGTTCAGACACGGCCGCGTGGTTCAGAATAGGGCATGCCAGCGCCTCTGTATCGGATATCCGCCACCAAATCAGTGGAGGTCTTACTCAAAGCGCACCTTTTGGCCGTGACGGAGATATGATCGGTATAGCCCTGAGTTCGATACGTCTGCGCCCCGATGGTCCCGGGCATACGGGATATGGCAGACGGGAGACAAATCTGGAACTCACCTATCGTTATGCGTTCAACGATCGGATCAGCCTGCAACCCGATGTCCAGTATGTTATCCAGCCGGCCTATGACCGGGGCGGGGGCAATGCGTTGGTCGTGGGTGCGCGGCTCCAGATTGTACTCGGAAACGACATATAAAATATCGCCGGCAGGATTTATCGATGTGAAGCGCCTTTTGGTAAAAATACATCGCTATGGGTCGCTTTGTTTCGCCATATTCTGGATTCTGCAGATTCTTTCAGGCGTTCTTCTGGTTTTTTCCCGAGAGTTCGACGATGCAGTTGTCCTCGGCGCTTCGTCTCAACTTGTTTCTGCCGATGCGATGGAGCGGGTGCGCCAGCGCATCGCGCGAGAAGGCGGTAGCGCGGGTGAATATTTCATCAGCGGAGGGTTGGCCGGGCAGGTCGATATTCTCGGCGAAGATAAATCCGGAAAACTCAGGGTCTGGCGCGTCGAAGGCGCGGACGGCCGCATCGAGCGTATAAGTGCATGGTCGGATCCTTGGTGGGATTTGTCGATCGCGCGGGGCGTTCTGCTCTTTCACAAATCACTTCTGGCAGGGCCGACCGGACGGATAATCGTGATTGCGAGCGGCGTGCTGCTGCTCATCAATATGCTTGTAGGTCTGCGTCTGGTCTGGCCGCAGAAGGGGCGTTGGCGGGCAATATTGTTTCCGAAACGCGCTGCCAGTCCAATTGCAAGCTTCTACACTTGGCACCGGTTTCTGGGCGTGTGGATTCTGCCGTTCGGCGTGATCATGACGTTGACGGGTCTGGGGCTTCTTTTCCTTCCATCGCTCCAGAGAGTGACCGGCAGCCCGGCTGAATTGCCAGAACAGTGCGAGGCGATACACGGCGATGTTCAGCAGCATTCTTCCGCGCGAGCGGTAGAGCGCGCAAAGCAGGTGTTCCCGAATGCGGAGACCGTTGTCGTTACCCTGCCTAACCGGAGCAATATTTGCTACACTGTGCAGATGCGGCAACCGGGTGAATGGCGCCGCGCCTTCGGCACAACGCGGGTTTATGTAGATTCCCGCACATATCGCGTCGTCTCGGCCTGGGATGCCGTGGAAGCTCCAGCGTCCGTGAAGGCTGTGACGGCATTGTATACCGTGCACAGCGGAGAATGGGCGGGAATGGCTGGCCGATTATTGGCCGTGGTGATGGGGGCGGGATTCCTGGTGCTTATGCTGATGGGAATACGGCTCTGGTGGTCGCGATACGGGTTGAAGACGCGCGGCTCCGCCAAAGTCGGCGGTCTGCACGCGAACGGCAATTAGACACCGCCTTCCAAAAATTGTCATCGACTAGACCGTCACGACAGGTCCATCATCTCGTAAAGAAAATGGACGCAAAAGCCTGCGTGCGTGGTCTCCGTAAGTGACGGTGGTCTTTGCAAATACAAACTAAAAAGGGGGTTGAAATGAAGTCGTGCAAAAAAATAATATTTCACTGCATTGTTCTTTCATCGGTTTCAATGTCATCGATGGCCAGTGCTCAGACGTCACCGGCAACTTCGGACGTCAATGAAGAAATCGTTGTAAGCGCTGACCGGCGGAACAGCTTTAGTCAGGATTATCTGCAGGCGGGTGCGTTTCGTGATGCCAAGATCATCGACACGCCGCTTACCGTGTCGGTGCTCAGCCGCGAACTTCTCGATGCGCAGCAGGCTGCCAGCATCCTTGACGCGGCGCGCAATACGGCGGGTGTCACGCAGTCGCAGCTCAACGCAACAATCTACAGCAACCTGTCGATCCGCGGCATCGCCGTCGACAACCTGACCAATTATCGATTCAATGGGATTCTGCCGATGATTAACTTCATCGACATGCCCATCGAGAACAAGGACCGCGTTGAAGTTCTGAAAGGTGCGGCGGGCCTCTATTACGGCTTCGCATCACCGTCGGGCATCGTGAACCTGGTGTCCTCGCGTCCGACGCTTGACCCGGTCAACCGCATTGACGTGTCCGGGAACGTGCATGGCGCGTTTGGTGCACACGCGGATATCGGCCGGAAATGGGGCGATGTCGGCCTCCGTATCAACGCTGCAGCCAGTTCGATAGAGAACGGTGTCGAAGACACCAAGGGCCGCCGCTTCTTCACCTCGGCTGCATTCGACTGGGAGCCGGTTGACGGGCTGCTCCTTCAGGTTGATGCGGAATATATCGACAAGTCTGTTACCGAAGCGACGGAACTCGTCCTTCCGGCTGCGGTCAACGGCGTGATCACCGTGCCGCCGCTGCAAAAGGCCTCCAAGAACCTGGGTTCGACCTGGCTTCTGTCCGAAGGATACGAGTATAACCTTCTGGCGCGTGCAAGATACAATATGTCGGCCGACTGGAGTGTGTCGATCGGCGTCGGCGAGTCCTATCTCAAGCGCGACCGTCGATACTCATCCTTCTCGGGCTATGATATTGTCACCGGAAACGGCACGCTTGGCGTCGCCCTGACTCATGGCAACGATTATCGTGCGCGGATTGTTCGTGGCGATGTTGCCGGCGTCATCGAAACTGGCCCGATAAAGCACAATATTCTGATCGGCGTTTCCCACTACGAGCGCGACAGCAATATTCCTGCAGCGACACGTTACACGTTCTCGCAGAATCTCTATGATCCCATCGAAATTCCGGAGCAGCCGACACCGGCGCGGACGATCACCAGCATCTCGCGTGTCAACGAGGATGCGTTTTTCATCTTCAACAGGGCGAGCCTGGATGATTGGCTCAACCTGATCATCGGCTACCGCAAGACCGAATACAAGGATCGCAGCCTCGTTTCCACCTACAAGGCCAGCCCCGATTCCTGGTCCTACGGTGCGCTCGTGAAGCCAATGTCCTGGCTTAGCGTGTATGGGAACTATATCGAAGGTTTGGAGTCGGGCGGGATCGTGCCGCAGATCGCGACAAATGCCGGCGAGGTGTTGCCGGCGGCGCTCAGCAAGCAGCATGAATTCGGCATCAAACTTGAACCAAAAAGGGGATTCCTGATCACGGGTGCCTATTTCGATATCGACAGGGCGTCCTCTTATCTCAATGCCGCCAATCTCTACGTTCAGGACGGTGAAGCCAACTACAAGGGCTTCGAGTTCAGTGCGTCGGGAGAACTCTTGCCCGATCTTTCGCTTTCCGTGAGCGGGGTCCGTCTTGATGCGGAACAGAAGACGGGAAGCGCATCGGTTATCGGCAACAGGATCGAGAATACAGCAAAGTTCAGCGGCTCGATCTTCGCGGAGTATCGCATCGAGGCGCTTGATGGTCTCCGTGCTTCCGCCGGCGTGTTTCGCGTTGGAAGGCGGGCATCGAATGCCGTCAATTCAGCCTTTGTGCCGGGTTATACAACGTTCGATCTGGGCCTTCGTTATGAGAAGGAAATGTACGGACGTCCGGTTTCCTTCCGGGTCTACGGCGAGAACGTAACCGGCAAGAAGTATTGGGCGGCTACAGGTTCGAGCCTGATCCAGCAGGGCTTGCCTCGCAGTGTGAAGTTCTCGGTATCGACGTCCTTCTGATTAAAATGCCGAAACGGGGCGGTCTCTTGTCGATCATGTTCGAGAAGGAGCCGCCCCGATCTTTCCGCATCAATAGCGAGTACCAGGGGTGAGAACGAAATGAAGTACGATGCGATCGTGATAGGTGGTGGCTTCGCTGGAACATCGGCGGCCTACTTTCTGTCACAGGCTGCAAACGTGATGTTGATCGAGGGAGAGACCTCGCTCGGTACGCAGAGCTCAGGGCGCTCGGCCGAACAATTCACGGTTGGCATCGCTGCGGATACGATGCGCGGCCTTGGCGCTGCCAGTCGGTCGTTCTTCGATAACCCGCCGGACGGCTTCTGCGAAGGCCCGTTGCTTTCGCCGCGAGGCTGTCTCACCGTCGGGTCAATGGAGCAGAAAGGGCGTCTCGACGCCCTCGTTGAGCGTCTTGTATCGGTGAAGGCGGAAGCACAGATTCTATCGGGTTCGGAAGCGCTTGGCATGTTTCCATCGCTGCTCCCGGCAGGTGTCGAGTGTGGCGTCTATGAGCCCGGCGCTGCTGATATAGACAGCAACAAGTTGCTGCAGGGCTATGTACGCGGCGCCCGCCTGCACGGCGCCACGATTGAAAGCGGTCAACCCGCAATCAGCATCCGGAAAACCGCAAAGGGGTGGGAAGTCACCACACCGAGCGGGTGTCACGAAGCGGCGGTGCTCGTGAACGCGGCGGGCGCCTGGGTCGACGAGGTTGCCGCCATGGCAGGGATCGAACCCGTGGGCATTATGCCTATGCGCCGCACGGCCTTCACATTTGCTGCGCCGACGGGCGTCCGCGTCGACGACTGGCCGCACATCTTCAAGGTTGGCAGGCAATGGTATCTGAAGCCGGAAGCCGGACGATTCATGGGGAGCCTTGCTGAGGAAGTGCTTACACCGCCAGGCGATGTCTACCCGGATGACATTGATGTGGCGCAGGCGATCGAGAACATTCAGGCCGACACGGATCTGGAGGTCGGGCGTCCGCTGAGCACGTGGGCCGGTCTCAGGAATTTCGTTCGCGATCGCAATCCGCTGTGCGGCGTCCGCGCGTCTGATCCGTCGTTTGTATGGGTGGCGGCTCAGGGCGGTTGCGGTGTGCTGACATCCCCGGCGCTCGGTGCTGCTGCCGCGGCCGCTGCGCTTGGTCAGCCGCTTCCCGAGATCGTCTCCGCTTTCGGCATTACGTCTGCAGATCTCTCTCCGGATCGTCTTTCCCTGAATCACTGATGCTTGTGTTTCAAAGCATCGCGGAATTGCTTCACCAACTACAGGATAGACAATGACCATCTACAAGCCGACTGCCGTACCCCGCACGCGTTACACTTCAGGCAGCGAGTACGAGCGTCAGTACAACTACAGCCGGGCTGTTCTGGTGGGGAACCACTTGATGATTTCCGGCACGACGGGCTACGACTACGCGACCAGCACTCTCGTGGGTACCGCTGAGGCGCAAACGAAGCAGCTCATCAAAAATGTCGAGAATGTTCTGGCACAGGCCGGGGGCACGCTTGCCGACATCGTGCGTGTGCGCATGTATCTGGCCTATGCTGAAGATTACGACGTCATCATGGAGGTGTATGCTCGCGCATTCGAAGGGATCTGCCCGGCGTGCACGACTGTAGAGGCGAAGCTGTTCGACGCTGATATCCGCATCGAAATGGATATGGACGCGATCATCGATGTCCGCTCTTAGCCTCAGTTCTCATACACCGGATGACGTTCTCGCCCGTATCGAAGGGCGATATCCGCCAATTCCAAGCCAGGCCGATGCCATCATCATCGGCGGCGGCATCATGGGTCTCGCGACAGCCTTCTACATGGCCGGAGCCGGTCTCAAGGTTCTGGTGATCGAGAAGGATCGTGTTGCCGGCCAGCAATCGGGTCGCAACTGGGGTTTTGTGCGTACCCAGTATCGGGATCCGGCCGAGATGCCATTGGCTGTTGAAGCACTGCGTCTCTGGCGGGGCCTGGAAGCCGAACTTGGGACGCCTGTTGGCTGGCGGGAAACCGGCTGCCTGTTCGCCGCTTCCAATGAACCGGAATACGAAGCCTTCGCGGCTTGGTTGAAGTCGGTCGACGGGATCGCGCGTTCGTCCCGCCTGCTGAACCGCAGCGAGACCGCAACGCTGTTGCCTGCACTGAAGCAGGGAACGGCGGGCGCTCTTTATACACCCGACGACGGGCAGGCGGAGCCGGGAGAGGCAACGTCCGCCTTCGCAAAAGCCGCGCGGGGGCTGGGCGTTCAAATTCTGGAAGACTGCGGGGCGATCGAAATCGACGTTGCTGGCGGACGCGTGAAGGGTGTTTACACGGAACATGGCAGAATAGCCGCCGACATTGTTGTCTGCGCGGCAGGAGCGGTGTCACACCAGCTGCTGCGCTCGCTGTCCTTGGTGCTGCCGCAGAAAACCGTTCGGAACACGGTATCGTTGACGACCGTGGCGCCCCGGCTGTCCCAGCCATGCTTTTGCGGATTTGGTCTCGGGCTCAGGCAACGCGCTGACGGTTCCTGCATCATCGCTGCAGAGTCCATGTCCGATGTGGATGTCACACTGGGATCGTTCACGAACATCAAATATTTCCTGGGAAGTTTCCTGGCGAATCGCCGGTCGTTCCAGCTGAATGTCGGCCGAGCGCTGCTTGACGATCTGTATGCGCTAATGGTGAGAGGGCGCGACGAACGCAGGGTCGAACCTCGCCGTCCGTTCCTGCCGCCCAACGAGAAGCGCGCGGCCACGATGAAAGCGCTGTTGGGAAAGCTCTTCGAGGGCGCAGACAGTCTTGGGATCGTGAAATCGTGGGCCGGCGCGATCGATGTTCTTCCCGATGCGTTGCCCGTTATCGACGGTACGACGGGCGTGTCGGGGCTGATCGTCGCGACGGGCTTTTCCGGGCACGGCTTTGGCCTTGCGCCGGCGGTCGGGAAAGCCGTGTCGGGTATCGCGCAGGGGCAGGCGCCCTCCCTCGGGCTCGAGGCTTTTCGTCTCGACCGCTTTGCGAAGGGCACGTTCGGCCAGCCCCACGCGCCACTCTGAGGAGATTGTCATGACAGGTTCCAGTCACGCGCACTACGAGGCCATAGCGAGCCGGCTGGTCATGCCTTCGCGCGCACTGATCGGCGGCAGATGGCAATCCGCGACCAAGGGAGAGCTCTTCGAGACGGTCAACCCCGCGACCGGAGAGGTGCTGGCCACTGTTGCTCACTGCAGCGCGGCGGATGTCGACAGCGCTGTGATCGCCGCCCGGCGCAGCGTGCGCGAAGGCGTGTGGTCACGCAGCGCACCTGAGTTTCGGAAGGAAATCCTCCTGCGGCTGGCCGATACCATCGCGCAGCATGCAGAGGAACTCGCCGTTCTTGAAAGCCTCGACAGCGGAAAGCCGATCCGGGACTGCCTGAAGGAGATCGGCGAAGAGGTGCCGAACTGCTTTCGCTGGTATGCAGAACTCATCGACAAGAGTTTCGGCAAGGTCGCGCCGACGGGTGAGCATGTTCTGGCCATGATCGTGAAAGAGCCGGTCGGTGTCGTCGGATTGGTGCTGCCCTGGAACTTCCCGTTGCTGATGGCTGCCTGGAAGATGGCGCCCGCGCTTGCCGCCGGGTGTTCTGTCATCGTCAAGCCCGCGGAACAAACGTCACTGTCCGCGTTGAGGCTCGGTGAACTCGCGGTTGAAGCGGGCATACCGGACGGTGTTCTCAGTATCGTGCCGGGGCTTGGAGAAACCACTGGCGCCGCAATCGGGCGTCATCCGGATATCGACGCCGTTTCCTTCACCGGATCGACGGAAATCGGGCGTGTCTTCCTTCGGTATGCGTCGGATTCCAATCTCAAGACTATCGGACTTGAGATGGGCGGAAAAAGCCCGTTCATCGTTCTGGACGATGCGGAAATTTCGGACGATCTCGTCGAAAGCGCAGTGATGTCGGCCTTCTGGAACGGAGGCCAGAACTGTTCTGCGAACATGCGTCAGATTGTATCCGCGAAGGTTCATGATGATTTCCTGCACGCCGTTGTTGAGCGCGCACGCGGAATCGTGATCGGCCATTCGCTTGATCCTGAAACCGAGATGGGACCGCTTGTGTCGGCGGAACACAAGGAAAACGTGTGCCGTTTCCTCGACATCGGCCGCAAGGAGGGGGCTCGGACCGTTCTGGATCTCGCCGATCAGGGTAGGCGGGGCAGCTATCTCGGGCCAACTGTATTTACGGACCTCTCTCCCGACATGCGGATCGCGGGGGAGGAAATTTTCGGGCCCGTTCTGGGTGTCCTGAAGGTCAACGCCCTCGACGAGGCGATCCGGGTGGCGAATGATTCCGACTACGGCCTGCATGCCACCGTCTACACGCGCGACATTGATGCCGCACTTCATGTTGCCAAACGGCTCGAATGTGGCACGGTAGCCGTCAATGGGTTTACGGAAGGCGATATGAAGACGCCGTTTGGCGGATACAAGCAATCTGGCTCCCTGGCCCGGGACAAGGGAACAGAAGCGCTCGACCAATATCTCCGCAGTAAAACCATATGGATAACGTCAGGTGCCGATCGTCTCGGCTGACAATAACGAGGGAGTGCCGTCATGACCCGCCGTCTTCCGTCAGTCAACGCACTGAAATGCTTCGAGGTCGCGGCGGCACAGATGAGCATTCGCAAGGCGGCGTCGGTTCTGCGCGTCAGTGAGAGTGCGGTAAGCCGGCAGGTGCGGATTCTGGAGCAGCAGTTGAGCGTCACGCTGTTTCACCGCGGGCACAATGGTCTTGAGTTGACTCCGGAGGGCAAAATACTTGCATCCAGTACCAAGGATGCCTTCGATCAGATCGCCAGGACGATCGACAGTTTTCACCGTGATCAGGATGTGGTCGAGCTTCGCGTTCTGCCGACGTTTGCGCTGCGCTGGCTATACCCGCGCCTTCGGGAGTTTCAGGAGCAGTATCCTTTCGTGAAGGTGATGATACACACGCGCTGGCATGACATGATCTCCAGCGACAACGACGCGGAGCTTGGCATTCGCTATGGGCTCGGAAACTGGCGG
Source organism: Sphingosinicella microcystinivorans (assembly GCF_003634215.1). GTDB lineage: Bacteria > Pseudomonadota > Alphaproteobacteria > Sphingomonadales > Sphingomonadaceae > Sphingosinicella > Sphingosinicella microcystinivorans. Next base: position 539,656 of record NZ_RBWX01000007.1, read on the forward strand.
AACGAGGACGTAACCGAACTCTACGCAGAGCAGCTCGTCCCCATCTGCGCGCCGGGTTACATCTCCGGCGGCGAACTCCGCAGTGCGGAAGATTTGCGGGGCAAGACGTTGCTTCATTCCCAGCCAGACCATCAGGATTGGAAAACCTGGGCCGCGGGCTGGAACGGCGGCGTGATCGACACCGACAACGGGCTGGATTTCGATGTGCTCGACATGGCGCTTCGCGCTGCGGAGGCGGGGTTCGGTATCACGGCGAGCGATCTGCTGCTCGCCCACGACGCCATTCGGGATGAACAGCTGATTATGGCTTCACGTCGTGTCGTAGCGAGTGGCACGTCCTACTATCTGGTCCGTCCCGCAAATCTCAACGCGCGCCGCCAGGTCCGACTGCTCTCCGAATGGATCTGCGACGAGATGAGCTCGGCACGGCAGATGCTTGCCGCGTACAGAAACTGAAGGGGATGACGTCCTTGATTTCACGTCGGCTGCCGGCCGCCATGGCGCTTTGTGGCCTTCTTCTGGGCGCATGTACTGCATCGCAGCCATCCGGCACGAAATCGCAAGACATGATGCAGATTCCGCTCACGTCGGATATTCGCGGTACCAATCCTGGCGTTAATCGCGATGCCAATACCGATACCATCATGATGCATGTTCTTGAAGGGCTGGTTGGCTACCGCGAAGACGGCACGCCCGATCTGCTGCTCGCCGATGCCCTCACGGTTTCTCCCGATGGGAAGCGCTACACGTTCCACCTGCGCGAAGGGCTGGTGTTCCACAACGGTCAGCCCGTCACGTCACGCGAGGTCGTTTGGTCGTGGCGTCGGTATCTCGATCCCAAGACCAACTGGACCTGCCTCGCCGATTTCGATGGGACACGCGGCGCGAAGATCGAGTCTGTGGACGCGATCGACCCCCTGACCGTTTCCTTCACGCTTGATCGCCCCCAACCGCTGTTCCTGACCTTGATGGCGGCAATCAGCTGTGGTGGCGGGGCCGTCCTCCATCCGGATTCGGTGGCCGCCGACGGAAGCTGGCGCGAACCGATCAGCACGGGGCCATACCGGATCTCCAGCTGGGTGCGGGGGCGCTACATCGACATGACAGCCTTTGCCGGATATCGGCCTCTGGAAGGTGAACCCGACGGAAATGTGAGAGGCAAAACCCCGTACGAGCGTCATTTGCGCTGGCTGATCATCCGTGATGCATCGTCTCGCCTGGCTGCGCTCGTGAAAGGGCAGGTCGACGTGATGCCGGAGGTGCCCGCCGCGGAGATGCTGCAGCTTCGGCGGATGAAGGATATCCGCATCGTCGCAGCACCGATGTTGGGCGCCTACGGCATTCTCGTTCAGGACCGGAATCCGCTGCTTGCCGATCTCCGGCTTCGGGAAGCGATCGCCTATTCGATTGACCGGCGCACCTTGGCGCGACTGGTTACCGAAGACACCGCGGATGCCAATCCGTCGATTGTCGCCTCGGCAAGTCCCTTTGGCGTGTCCGCCGACACGGCGGAGGCACTGTTCGATCCCGCCCGCGCGAGAGCGTTGCTGAAGGCCGCGGGCTATCGAGGCCAGCCGATCGTTCTCACAACAAACCGGCGCTACCCCGCCATGTTCAATCAGGCGCTCCTCGTCCAGGCGATGGCGCGGCAGGTTGGGCTCAATATCAAGATCGAGGTTCTCGAGTGGGCGACACAGATGGATCGATGGCGCAGTGGTGATTTCCAGCTGCTGTCTTTTGGTTTTTCCGCCAAGGCAGATGCCGCGCAGAGTTATGAGTCCATCCTCGGCGACCGCGACGCTTCCCCGGGAAAAACATGGGGTGACCCCGAAGCCCGGAGGCTTCTGGCTGAAAGCATGATGACGGCGGATATGGCGGAGCGCCGCAAGATATTCAGCAAGCTGCACAGCGAAATGCTGCACGATGTTCCCTTTATTGGGTTGTTCAGCCCAGCAGATACCAACGCCATACGAGATGGCGTGACGGGGTTCCGTTCGTGGCAATTTGGGCGTGCCCGCTTCTGGGGCGTGCGTCGCAATGGGACACCTGCATCATGATACGCTACGCCATCACCCGGCTGGCGCTGGCCTTGCCGACGATCGTCATTGCGCTGTTTCTGATCTTTGCGCTCATCCGGCTCATCCCCGGTGATCCCGCGCAGCTCATTCTGGGTGAGACGGATGACCCCGCGGCGCTCGCCCGCATTCGTGCGGAGCTGGCGCTCGATCAGCCGCTCGCCGTGCAGTTCTATCACTGGGTGACAGCGCTGGGGCAGGGGGATTTCGGGAAATCCATTTCGATGGAAAGCCCGGTTCTCGACCTTCTCGTGCCGGCCATGGGCGTAACCGCGTCCCTTGTGATCCCGGCGGTCGTGCTTGCCGCGATCATGGCTGTGCCGCTCGGCATGTTCGCCGCGTGGCGTCAGAACACCCGCACGGACACAGTCGTGGTCGCGCTCGCAACCGTCTCCCTGTCCATTCCAAGCTTCTGGCTGGGGTTGATGATGCTGCTTCTCTTCGGTGTTCAGCTCGATATTTTCCCCGTGGTTGGATACATCTCGCTGACTGAAGATTTTACGCAGGGGCTGCATTATCTCGTGCTTCCCGTGCTCACGCTTGCGTTGATCGAGGCCGGTGTGCTGGTGCGTTTGGCGCGCGCCAGCACGATTGAAGTCCTGCAGCTCGAATATGTTGCTCATGCGCGGGCCAAGGGGCTTTCGGAATCGGCTGTCGCCTGCCGTCATGTGCTGCCAAATGTGATCGGGCCGACTTGGATCATGATCGGGCTTGTACTCGGCGGCCTTCTCGGCGGCGCCGTTGTCATCGAGACGGTGTTTTCGTTGCCGGGCCTCGGACGCCTCATGGTCGAAGCCGTGTTCGCGCGTGATTACCCCGTCGTTCAAGGCTGTATGGTGATTGTGATGCTCTGCTATGTCGGCGTCAATTTGATGATCGAGCTTACCGCTCCTGTCTTATGTCCGGCGCTTCGCTATGACTAACTCTACGCGAAGCTGGGCGACGATGCTGAAAACCCGCCCGAGCGGCATCGTGGGGATGGTGGTGCTCGCTCTTGTCGTTTCCGCTGCGATTGCGGGGGCCATAGCCACGCCTTTCGATCCAACGCTGGTGGATTTTTCCTCCCGCCTGCTGCCGCCATCCCTGCGGCATTGGCTTGGAACGGATGAGTGGGGACGAGACGTCTTCAGCCGCCTGCTGTCCGGCGCAGCGATCACCGTGAGTGTTGCGGGCATGACGACGCTCCTCGTCACAGTTTTCGGCGCGCTGCTGGGCGCCTTCTCCGGCTTTGTCGGGGGCTGGTTCGATCGCGTCGTCGTCGCGCTGATGGATGCGTTTCTTGCCTTTCCAGCGCTCGTTCTGGCGATCGCGATGACGACGGTTCTCGCGGGTTCGCCTGTCGCGCCCGTGATCGCGCTTGCCGTTGCCTACATGCCGTACATGGTTCGCGTGGTGCGGGCGAATGTCATGACGATGCGTCAACGGGATTTTATCGCGGCATCGAAAGTGATGCGTAACAGCGCGGCATTCACGCTTGTTCGGCACATCATGCCGAACACCGTCGCCCCCGTGCTCGTTATGGCGACTTCGCTTTTCGGGTGGGCGTTGCTGGCGGAATCGGCCTTGTCTTTTCTCGGCCTGGGTCTCGCCCCGCCCGCGGCGAGCTGGGGCGGAATGTTGGCGGACAGCCGCAACTACTTCGCCGATGCGCCCTGGCTTGCAATCGCTCCCGGGGTCGCGATTTCAGGCGCCCTGCTCGGCATCAATCTTTTTGGTGATTTCTGCAGGGATTACTTCGATCGGAAGATGAAAGACTGATGAGCCCTTCTTCATCTACGCCCGTGCTTGCCGTTGAAGGCCTCACGATCGCCGCGAAAGGCGGCTCTGCCATTGTCCAGAATTTGGGATTTTCGCTGAAATCCGGGGAAATCGGCGCACTTGTGGGCGAGTCCGGGAGCGGCAAAACCACGGTGGGGCGTGCGATCCTCCGCCTTCTGTCACCGGCTCTGTCCGTTACGGCGGGCTCCATCCGTTTCGAAGGCCATGATCTCGTCCAGGCTGACGCCGGCATCATGCGTAACCTGCGCGGGCGGCGTATCGGCGCGGTCTTTCAGGAGCCGATGGTTTCGCTTAATCCGTCGCTGACCGTCGGCCGACAAATGATGGAAGCGCTTTTGCTTCACGAAGCGATCTCCCGGCGAGAGGCGCGTGCGCGATGCCTCGATATGCTGGAAAGGGTGAGGATCAGCGATCCGCTTCGCTGTTTCAATGACTATCCCGGCAAGTTCTCGGGCGGCATGCGGCAGCGCTTCATGCTTGCATCGGTATTGTCGACGCGCCCGTCACTGCTGATCGCCGATGAGCCGACGACCGCGCTGGACGCGATAATCCGCAAGGAAATCATGGACCAGATGGTCGAGCTTGTGCGGGAGCTCGGGACGACAGTGCTTCTCATCAGCCATGATCTCGCGATGCTCTCACAGTATTCCGATACAACCACCGTCCTCAAGGGCGGGCAGATCGTCGAACATGGCGATACGCGCGATATTCTGCTCCGCCCGCGAACCGCCTACATGCGCGAATTCGTCGCCGCACTGCCGAAACGCCCTGCGAGCGGCTTCACCGAAGCTGCGGAGGAGGAGCTTGTCAGCGTCGCGAACCTCGACGTGACATTTCGCACCAAACCCACTGCGCCGTTCGCGAAAGGCGGTACGGTGCGGGCCGTTCAAGATGTCAGTTTTGATGTTCGGCGCGGCGAGGTGGTTGCCGTTGTCGGCGAGTCTGGTTCCGGCAAGACAACCCTGGGACGAACGCTTGCAGGCCTCAACTCCGCCACGTCCGGCACATTGGACGGGCCGTGCTTTATCGACAGTCAGACCAAGGCGGTGCCTCGCATACAGATGGTCTTTCAGGATTCGCACTCTTCGCTCGATCCGCAAATGACGCTCGAGAGCATCGTTGCCGAACCGCTACGGCAGGATCGCAGTCTGACGAACGCGGAACGTCTGGCCCGTGCGCGTGGAGCACTTGAGGAGGTCGGGCTTCCTGCGTCATTCTGCAAGCGCTACGTACATGAACTCTCGGGAGGACAGCGGCAACGGGTCGGCATTGCGCGCGCGGTGGTCAGCCATCCGGCCCTCGTTGTCGCTGACGAGCCCGTGTCCGCTCTTGATGTTTCCGTTCAGCGCCAGGTCTTGGATCTCCTCGCGCAAATGCGGTCGACCTATGGCCTGTCTTACCTCTTCATTTCGCACGATCTCAGTGTTGTAGAAGAAATCGCGGACCGCGTCCTCGTGATGTACCGGGGGCGTCTTGTGGAGGCAGGCCCGCGCGAGTCCATTTTCGAGCGGCCGCGTCATCCCTATACGCGCCGCCTTCTGGAGGCCACGCCCCGCATCTTTCACGCCTCGGATGACACATACGAACTCGCGATTCCATCGACCGAATTCAGCGACGCCCCCGACGGATTCATCTACTACGAACCGGGTAGTGCCAATGGCGGCGGGCTCGCGCAAATGGTTCAGATTGATCAAGGGCATCAGGTTCTCTGCACCCCGGTCGCAGGGTTGAACTGAGATAGTCTGTTTTGGAGGCTGGCTTCTATTAATTGAAAACGACGATCCCTGAGAACGACGCTAGGTCTGTTCTGATGGTCCGTGTGAAACGTGGAGTTCTGGTGTGAGCATTGATCCGGGTGACAAGGCTGAACTGTTGAAGCTGTTCGGCGGGACGCTCATGCCGGGCGAAGTCGTGCATGCACTCCTTCGAAACAGCCGCGTGTTCCCTTATGGAATCGTGTCGCGCGGATCAGGCGCGCCGAAGATGCTGTCCTATTCGTCTGAGCCATTCCCCGCGATCGCGGTCGAACACGACGGGCGTACGTTCGACATGGCGGACTTTCTCTCGGTAAACCGCGTCGCCGGCCTGCTGATCCTTAAGGATGGCCAGGTCGCTTTTGAACAGTACGAGCTTGGGCTTGATGCGGATACGCATTGGGCATCCTGCTCGGTGGCAAAGTCGATTGCATCAACGCTGGTTGGCGCGGCGATGTATGACGGGGCGGTCCGCGACCTCGACGCGCCGCTCACCGACTATATCGAGATCGGCGGGCCGTACGCAGAGGTGTCGCTGCGCCAGCTGCTTCGCATGTGCACTGGCGTAGAGTGGAGCGAGGAGTATGTCGATCCCGGGTCCGAGCGGCGCAAACTCCTCGCTCGTCAGCTTGAATTCCAGCCGAGAGCTGTCGTGGAGCACATGGCCGGCCTGTCCCGGTGCGCACCGCCCGGAGGGTCGTGGGCTTACAACACGGGCGAATCGTACCTTGTCGCGGCCGTTCTTGAGAAGGCAACGGGCCGTCCGCTGACAGAGTATCTTTCCGAAAAGATCTGGTCCCGTCTCGGCATGGAGCAGGATGCGACCTGGTGGCTTGATAGTCCCGGCGGAATGGTTGTTTCCGGCAGCGGCATGGGCGCCACGCTTCGGGATTATGCGCGTTTTGGCCAGTTCGTCCTTGATGACGGCGTGATCGCGGGCGAGCGGGTCGTGCCCGAGGGATGGTTCAAGGAGGCGGGATCGCCGTTCCGTATCGGGGAGAGGTCGATCCCCTACGGCTACATGTGGTGGATGCCGGAGCTTCAAGATCCCGAACTCGAAGGAACGTTCCAGGCCGAAGGGATTTACGGTCAGTATATTCACGTCAACCCTCGCGAACGCCTCGTGATCGCCATGCTGAGCGCGCGTTCGAAGCCCAATTATCGTTTGCGTTTTGGATTGAACGACGATGCCTTTTTTGCGGCAGTGGCGCGCGCGCTCAAGTGACAGGGTGGGACGCGTGTTCAGACTTCCGGATTGCCTGCACTCGACAAGGTCGTGACGGATTCGCGCTCTTGAAGTTCCATTGAGGAGAAGCCGGTGCGTCCGCTTGAAAACCTCCTTGTGGTCAGTTTGGAACAGGCGATCGCGGCGCCCTTCTGTACGCGCCAGCTCGCGGATCTCGGCGCACGCATCATCAAGATCGAGCGGCCTGTGGGCGGCGATTTCGCGCGAGGATACGACGAACGGGCGCGGGGAATGTCATCCCACTTCGTCTGGGCCAATCGTTCCAAGGAAAGCGTGACACTGGACTTGAAGATCGCAGACGATCTGGAGGCGCTGCGGGCGTTGCTGTGCCGGGCCGATGTTTTTGTTCAGAACTTGGCGCCCGGAGTCACAAGACGCCTTGGCCTTGACCATGGCACGCTTGCGGAGAGAAATCCCGGACTTATTGTGTGTGACATATCGGGCTATGGCGAGGGTGGGCCCGATGAGCAGCGGAAAGCCTATGATCTTTTGATCCAGGCTGAATCCGGCTTTCTCTCGTTGACGGGCACCGCGAGCGAGCCGTGCAAAGCTGGAATATCCATAGCCGATATCGCGGCGGGAATGTACGCCTACAGCAATATTCTGAGCGCACTTCTGGAACGCCGGGAAACGGGGCAGGGGCGCCGGATCGACATATCGATGCTGGAAGCGATGGCGGAGTGGATGAGTTTCCCGCTCTACTACGCGCTGGATGGCGCTTCTCCACCGACACGTACGGGCGCCGATCATGCCACGATCTTCCCGTACGGTCGGTTCGCGGTCGTGGACGGCGAGATCGTGCTGGCCGTGCAGAACGATTGGGAATGGGCAGCGCTTTGTGCGAAAGTCCTGCGTCAGGCGGCGCTTGAAAAAGATCCCCGCTTCGAAACGAATTCACTTCGATCGGTGAACCGGGTCGCGTTGAAGGCCATTATCTCCGGCACTCTCGGCAGCCTCTCCCTTGAAGAGGTCGAAGGTCGGCTCGCGGAGGCGCGCATCGCTTACGCGCCTATCAGCACGATGGCGGACCTGTGGGATCATCGGCAACTGAAAGCCAGAGACCGATGGCGGGAGGTTGAAACGCCGGCCGGACCGTTACCGTGCCTCCTCGCTCCCGGGCAGGTGGATATGCGTATTTCGCCCGTTCCCGAACGGGGTGTCCATACTTCAGCCGTTCTTCGAGAGTTCGGATTGAGGCCTTCCGGCGCATAGCGCGCCAAAGCTCGCGCTGCGCAGAATGCCGAAGGCCAGTCACCGGAGCGATTGGGCGTGTTGCTCAGCAGCGTCCTCTCCCTCTTGGTGCCGATATTCCCTGATTTTGGCGCCCACAAAGGGCGAGCCCAGCACCCGCTTTATGTCGTTTGCATAAATGTGAGGATGAAGTATGAGTATGGCCATTGAACAGGGCCATTGGGTGTGATGGGGAGCATCAATCGACAGGTTCCGCCGCAGTTATTGCGCTTGCACAGCCGGGCGAGGCGGACAGCTGGCCAGCGGCGGTCGCTCCCGGAACGCGCGGCGCGAACCTCGGGTTTTCATTCTGATCGTGCGTAAACAGGGGGGCACGCGGTGCAAGCGGCATCCATGTCTGAAACGGAGGCGAACTGTGGTTCATAGACGGATGTTGGTACGGCTCCTTACCGGATTGCCGCTGTTGTTGGGGCATGCTGCACCCGTCGCCTACGCTGCGGCGCCTGCGACACAGGAAACGCCCAGCTTTGCTGCGTTCGATGCCTATGTCGAACAGGTGATGCGCACCTGGCGCGTGCCCGGCATGGCGATCGCCATCGTGCGGCGCGACCGTGTGCTGCATTTGCGCGGCTATGGCGTGCGCGAGGAAGGTAAGGGCGGCGCCGTCGATGCCGATACGGTGTTCGCCATTGGCTCGAACGGCAAGAGCTTCACATCGGTGACGCTCGGCGCACTCGCAGACGGCGGCACGATCGATCTGCGCGCGCCCATCGTGAATTATCTGCCGCGCTTTCGGATGCAGGACGCCTATGCCAACGACAATGTGACGTTCGAGGATGCGCTGGGTCACCGAAGCGGCCTCGCCACACAATCGGGGTTGGGCGTCTGGTACATGTTCGGCGCGAATTCGGACGAACTCGTGGCCTCGGTTGCGCACATGCCCCCCGCACGGACGTTCCGTGCGGGTTTCGCCTACAACAATACGATGTTCGCCGTGGCCGCCGCCGCAGCTTCGGCAACGACAGGCTTGTCCTATGAAGAGCTGGTACGCACGAAACTGCTGCAGCCGCTTCGGATGACGCGCTCCAGTTCGACGCTCGACATCACGACACGCGGCAACGTTGCCACGCCGCACGCCTATGTCGCCGGCGTGCCGACGCCGGTGCCGTATCATCCGGTGATGGGTGCATCGGCCGCCGGGTCGATCAACTCCACCGCACGCGACATGGCGCGCTATGTGCGCATGATGATGAACGGTGGCTCGCTGGACGGCGTGCAGGTCCTGCATCCGGAAACAGCCGCGCGGCTGCAGCAACTCCGTCACGTGTTTGTCGACGACGAAATGATGGATATCCGCCAGCTGATCGGCGCACTGGAAGACCCCGGTCGTGTCACCAATCTCGGATACGGCCTGGGCCTTGCTAGCATGACCTATAATGGCGCGCGCTACACGCTCCACGGCGGCGCCATCGATGGCATGACATCGTGGATGGCCTGGTCGCCCGAAGACGATATCGGTTTCGTCGCGCTGACGAATGGCGGCAACATGGCGATCTCTGCCGGCATGATGTTCAAAGCTGTCCGGCCGCTGATCGGGCTGCCGGATGTAGACATTCTGGCGCGCGTGCAACCTTTGCGCAAAGCCCTGACGGCCGGCCCCTCATTGCCGGAGGTGCGCGAACGCCTGCCCGCGATCGCGCCAACCTCGGCGCTCGTCGGCGCATATGCCAATCGCCTGGGCGCGTTTCACGTCACCAACCGCGCGGGCGCTGCACGGGTGCGTATCGATCGCACCGGTTATGAGGGGGCGCTCACCCATCTCTCCGGCGGGCGCTATGCCATGATGTGGGACAATCCTGCATTGCCGGTCTGGGGTTTTGAAATCGAGCTCGCGGCGGATGGATCGATCGGCGGACTGCGCGGGGCCACCTTCGACGACATCCCCTGGTTTGCGATTGATCCCGTATTCGTGCGGCAGCGCGAAAAGCCCTGAGTGATGATGCGGGCGATGCGAGAAGGCGCCGCCGCGGTTCAGGACCGTCGCAGGCCCGCGTTCAACGGACTATAGGGGCTTCGCGGCATCCGCCTCGTGGACTGGCGCGGGGAGTCCGCGCGCGCCGGGCGGGTCCGCGCACCAGGCCATGCGATGCAGGATGGCAGCGAGCGCGGCGATCATCGCTTCGGCACCGGGCAGGGCGTCCTGCAGCGCGGTATCGGGTATGATGAAGCGGTCGCGCGCGAGGCGTTCGATCATGGCGATCATGCCGTGCACGACGAACCCCAGTGCTTCGGGCGCGGGCTCCGGACCTTCGCCGCAATCCAGTATGATCTTGGCGAGCCGACGCGCGAAGACGGAGCGGCAGCGCCGGTACGCCGCTGCAACGGTGGCATCCACAGGCTCAAGCTCGTGAACCGCTCGGAGCGCGCCGGGCGCGTTGCAGAACGCCTCGACGAAGATCTTCACCGCGGCGTGCAGGCGGTCGTAGGGCGCGGCATCGGCGTTGTCGTTGGCGTCGCTCAGATCGTACTCAAGCGGGCTCAGCCAATCCACCAACACTTTGCGAACAAGCGCGTCCTTGTTCTTGAAGTGATAATAGATCGCGCCCCGCGTGATGCCCGATTCCGCTTCGATGTCGCTCAGCTTCAGCGCCGCCGATCCATGGATATTGAGGCCGTCCAGAGTGCCCTTCTCGATCTGCGCGAGCGTTGCGCGCGCGTCGGTACGCTGGGGGGAGGGCTGCACCACGCTTGATTCGGCTTTCATTGGAATGTTGAACGCCCTGTCCAGCACGCGCGCCGCAAACGCAGCGCGTTTTCCGCGCCGCAGCCGCATGGTCCACATCGGCGTATATCCGGCGGCGGGATCCTCGCTTGTGAGTGCGCGGTAACGCAGTTCAGACATGATGCGCACCATCATGGATCGGTTTTGCGTCGTTACCGCCACGCCGGCATCCAGCCCGGCGAAATTGCGGTGCAGGGTGTTTTCGGAAAAGCCGATCAATGCGCGGCCCAGCACTTCAAAGTCTCGCCGCATGATCGGCGGAACGACATTCAGCCCGACCAGGAAGACGTGGAAATCTTCCATGAACTGCGCGGTTTGGTCCTGGAAGAAAGCGACCAGCTTGCCGTCTTCCTTGCGCGCCGAGAAATAGCTGCTGACCACACGAAAATTGTCGCGCAGCGTATCGTACAGCAGCTCGTGCATCGCCATTTCGCGACCCATCAGCGAACGCTGCGCTGCCAGCGACAGGAGCTTGCCGCGAAAGTCCTCGGCGGCTTTCTCCAGCACCGCGAAGGCGATGTCCGTCTTGTCCTTGAAGTGGCGATAATAGAGCCCGATCGGCACGTCGGCCTTGCGCGCGATGTTCTCTACGGTGGAGGCTTGATAGCCCTCGGCATTGATAACGGCGGCCGCCGCAGTGATCAGCCGCTCGCGCGTGAGCCAGCCCTTTTGCGTGCGAGGCAGCCGCTTCGAAGCGTCGGCAGTTCTGGATTTCCCTTTGGGGTCACCGGCTGTGCGGCGGGTCTGCATTCGTGGTCTCTTCGCCCCGGCACCGCATACAAAGCACGCGGAAAGCCCAACCACGCGCAGCGCTGGCGCGCACTCATACGCCGCCAGCGCGGACGACAGTATCTGCGCGGCGGGCCAAGTGGCAAGGCGATATGTGCTCGGTCCGCGGCGCGGCAACCGCCGTACATCTTTCAAGCCTCGGCGCGTGCGCTAGCAGCAGCGTCCGCCGTTCTTCCCGCCGTAGCGCGCTTCCTGTCGGTCGCGGAAGAAGGCCGCCTCGGTCATCGGCGTCCGGTCCGGGTGTCGCTCGGCCATGTGTCGTAGATAGGCTGCGTAGCTCGGCAGGCCGACCATCAGGTGCGCGGTTTCGCGCAGGCGGGCGAGGAAGCCGGTCATTCGGCGGGCACCGCTGATGCGGGGATTTCCCGCGCCGTCGGCTCGCTGCTGCGCCGCGCCGCGATGCATGTCTTCACCGCGAAGAAGAGCAGCGACAGCACGACCGCGAGGAAGAGCGCGCAGAGCGCGGCGTCGATGCGGTCGTTGAAGATGATGCGCTGCATCTCCGCCATCGACTTCGCAGGCGCAAGCACCTCACCGCGCGCGGCCGCTTCGGAGAACTTCGCCGCGTGCGCGAGGAAGCCGATCTTCGGGTCCGGTGAGAACAGCTTGAGCGAACCCGCGCTGATCGTGCAGATCAGCAGCCATGCGGTGGGGATGGCCGTCACCCAAGCAAAGCGCTCGCGCTTCATGCGGAACAACACGGCGGTGCAGAACATCAGTGCCATCGCCGCCAGCATCTGGTTGGAGATGCCGAACACCGGCCACAGCGTGTTGACGCCGCCCAGAGGATCGGTGACGCCCTGATAAAGGAAGAAGCCCCAGCCCGCGACGCAGAGGCCGGTGGCGACAAGGCCTGGCGTCAGCGCCTTGGTGTCGCGGAAGCTCGGCGCGACAAGCCCGATCAGGTCCTGCAGCATAAAGCGCCCGGCGCGCGTTCCGGCATCGACGGCGGTCAGGATGAACAGCGCTTCGAACAGGATCGCGAAGTGATACCAGAAGGCCTTCATGCCCGGCCCGCCGAGCACGTGGCTGAAGATTTCGGCCATCGCGACGGCGAGCGTCGGCGCGCCGCCGGTGCGTGAAATGATCGTCGCCTCGCCTACGTCCTTCGCGGCCTGCGTCAGCACATCCGCCGTGATCGGGAAGCCCATGCTGGTGACTGCAGCCGCAGCGCTCACCGCATCCGGGCCGAGCACGGCGGTTGGGCTGTTCATCGCAAAGTAGATGCCGGGATCGAGGATCGAGGCGCCGACGAGAGCCATCACGGCGACGAACGCTTCCATCAGCATCGCGCCGTAGCCGATGAACGGCGCGTGCGCTTCGTTCGCGATCAGCTTCGGGGTCGTGCCGCTCGCGATCAGTGCGTGGAAGCCGGAAACCGCACCGCACGCGATGGTAATGAACAGGAATGGGAACAACGTCCCCGCCCACACCGGCCCGCTGCCGTCCACGAACTGCGTGAGCGCTGGCATGCGGAGCGGCGGCGCCATGATGACAATGCAGAGCGCGAGCGCGGCGATGGCGCCGATCTTGAGGAAGGTGGAAAGATAATCGCGCGGTGCTAGCAGCAGCCAAACCGGCAGCACGGAGGCAACGGCGCCGTAGCCGATGAGAAGCCAGCAGAGCTGCACGGGGGTGAAGGTGAAGATCGGACCCCAGACGGGCGAGGCGGCGATCTGCTGGCCATAGATGATCGCGAGGATGAGACCCACGAAGCCTATGAGCGAAACCTCGCCGACCTTACCCGGCCGGATCCAGCGCGCATACGCACCCATCGCCATCGCGAGCGGCACGGTGGCGGCGACGGTGAACATGCCCCACGGGCTTTCGGCGAGCGCCTTCACGACGATCAGCGCCAGAACGGCGAGCAGGATGATCATGATCATCAGCGTCCCGAACAGTGCGATTGTGCCCGCGACCGCGCCCATTTCCATGCGTACGAGTTCGCCGAGCGATCGCCCGTCGCGGCGCATCGAGATGAACAGCACCATGAAATCCTGCACCGCGCCCGCAAGCACGACGCCCGCCAGAATCCAGAGCGTGCCGGGCAGATAGCCCATTTGCGCAGCGAGCACCGGCCCCACGAGCGGGCCTGCGCCTGCGATCGCGGCGAAGTGGTGGCCGAAGAGCACGGTCTTGTCGGTCGCCACATAGTCGAGCCCGTCTGCCCGGCGGTATGCGGGCGTCTGGCGCGACGGATCGAGGCGCATGACGTGCTTGGCGATGTAGAGAGCGTAATAGCGATAGGCGACGAGGAAGATACAGATCGCTGCCGTCACGATCCACAGCGCGTTGATCGGCTCACCCCGCTGGGTCGCGACCACCGACAACGCGAACGCACCCACAATCGCGAACACGATCCACGGCAAATGACGCATCTTACCTCCCCACCACCTTTTGTTTTGGCGTGCATCTCATCTTTGCACGCCTCGCGCCAGAGGGGGAAGGCTCAGAGCCCTTCGGAAAGTCCTGTGAGTGCCTGCCGCACGGCAAGCAGCGACTGGCCCGCGACCATGCCTTTCCAGTCGTCCGCGTCGCCGTAGAAGGCCGCCCGGATGGCATCCTTGATCGGCTTTGCGGCAGCCGCCGTAGGGTCGCCGTGCGCGTGGAGCCAGCAATCCGCCTGCAGCGCAGCCAGGATATAATCGGTCGGGTGCGTGCCGACTTCGAATGCCATCCCGGTGATCTCCGCATTCGGCAGAAGGGCCGGCGCGGCGCTGAGGCCGTCGCCGGCAATCTGCACGGATGCCGACTGGCCGTCCGCGACCGAGGCAAGCGCCGCGCCGTACCAGCGTGCGGCGCGGCGGAAACCGTCACTGTCGCGGGAGGTCACGATGATCTGCTCGGCGAAGCCCCACGGGCCGAGGCCGGTGTGATAATCGATGATGCCGACCTTGGTCGCGCCGCCGAGATAATGCGTCAGGATCGCGCTCTGCGTGGTGCGCGACCAGCTCGGCGCCGTGCCGCCATAAAACAGTCCGTCCGCGTGGCTGTATTGCCCGCCCATCATCGCCGCGCGCATGGCGAGCGCGCCGTGTTCCTCGGCGTATTGCGCGGCTGCCGCCCCCGATGCGGCCTTTGCGGCTTCATCCCACACCGGCGGGCAAATCGCCGGATGCAGGACGTCATAGCCAGGGTTTTCGGGCAAGGGCCGCGAAAAGTCGATCCAGTTGCGGTTGAGGTCGATGTTCTCGTGCGTCACGCGGCGCAGCCACGCGAAGCCGTAGGGGTTCACCGCGTGAATCATCAGAATGCCGACGCCTTCGGGGCGGCGCGCGATTTCGCCCCGGCGCAGCAGATCGACCTGCGCGCCTGAGCCGCAAAAGCCCTCGACGCCGTGTGTGCCCGAGATCAGCACCAGCACGCGCTCGGCACCGTCCACGCCGAACGCGGCGACATCGGTGAAGAGTTCGCCACCGTCCGGCCCGCGCTCGGGGTGCTGGACGGTTTCGAGCGCCGCGCCCGCGGCTGCGGCCTCTTCACGGAATTTGGTTCGCGCGCTGCGATAGTCAGCGCTGAAGCTGTCGGCGGAATTCATCAGTTGAGGCGCGTGCGTGCGAGGCGTGGCGAGAAGCCGAAGGTACGCTTGAAGGCGGTGGCGAAGTTGCTGGGGTGCTCGTACCCGGCGTTGAACGCCACTTCGGTGATCGAGGCGTCGGTATCGCAGAGCTGACGCAGCGCATGGTCCATGCGCACGCGCTGGCGGTAGTTCGAAATCGTCGTGCCCGTCACCTGCTTGAAGCACTCCATCATCTGCGTTTCGTTCCACGCGAGATGGCGGCAGAGCTCGGCGATGGAAAACGCCGCCTGCGTGTCCTCGTCGAGGATCTGGCAGAGCTCCTCGACTTTTCGGCGGTCGCGCGGACGCACCGTTTCGGCCGTCCGCGAGCTGCCGAGAATATGCTTGATCGCGAAGCACAGCAGTTCGAGAGCCTTCGCCTCGATCATCAGGTTGCCGAGCGCGCCCGCATCCGGGGGGCTCAATAAATCCTCGACGATCGGCCGCATCTGCGGGTGCATCGGCAGGCTGTCGTATGAAAAGTGCGAGGCGCGGGCACGCAGGAAGTCCGCGATCGAAACCGGCAGGTCCGGCATATTGGGCGAAAGCAGCCCCGATACGAAATCCTTGCTGCAGATCATCGTGATCGAGCGTTCGCGGCTTTCGCCCACGATGCGTTCGTACTTCACGCTGTGCGTGGGCTGGACCAAGAACGACATCAGCCCGGCGGGAACCGGAACGTTTTCTTCCTGATCGCTGCCGATGACGCTGGTGCCGTCCAGCTTGAAATGCAGCTTCAGATATTCGCCGCAGACGTGTCGGTACACACATTCCTCGGCGTAGCGGAGGTCCGAAAGCACCAGCGAGAAGCCCGGGCGGATCGTCACGCCGTTGTACCAGCCGCTCACGATCTCGCTCTGGGGCCGCAGGAGGAAGGCGTTGCCGACAGGGCCGGGGCGGCTTCCGATGCTCACTTTCAGGGCATCGACCACGGACTGGAGCGTGGGATCGAAAAGGGCTTCAGCGATGTCGAGGCGGTTGTCCAACGCGCGCGTCCCTGAAAAGTGCAGCGCGCCGACTATAGGTTCGCCCTGCGGCGTGTCCAGAGAGCCGCCCGTTTCCATCATGGCGTGTTCGGCAAGCATCAGTTGACGAGCTCCACGGCTTTGATCCGGCAGTAGGAGCGCAGCCCGTCCATGCCGCCTTCGATGCCGAAGCCAGAGGCACCCCACGGCTCCGCGCCCATCGCGAAGCCGCTGTGTTCGCCCGCCGCCGCGCTTGCGCGCACCGTGATGCGCCCAGCGCGCAGGCCGCGCGCCGCCGCCTGCGTCCGCCGAGCGTCGCGCGTCCAGAGGCTGGCGGCAAGACCGTAAGGCGTGTCATTCGCAATCGCGAGCGCTTCGTCGAAGTCGCGGAAGCGGAGGACCGAGAGCACCGGCCCGAACACCTCTTCGCAGGCGACGGTCATATCCGGGCGCACGTCGGTGAGGACGGCAGGCGCGGTTGATGTCTCGCCCCAGGTGCCGCCGTCGTACGCGACGTTCGCGCCCTCGGTGCGGGCGTGATCGATGAAACCGCGGATTTTATCGAGCTGGCCGCGCGTCGCGATCGTGCCGAAGCCGGTCGCCGGATCGAGCGGATCGCCCGGTACGCGCGTCTTCGCCGCCTTGATCACCGCCTCGACGAGCCTGTCGTGGAAGCTGTCTTCCACGATCAGGCGCGTTTTCGCTGCGCACCACTGGCCCTGGTTCCAGAAGGCGTCGTGCGCCACGCGCGCCGCGACGGTTTCGAGGTCGTCCGCCATGTCGGCGCAGACGACCTGCGGAGACTTGCCGCCGCATTCGAGGAGCAGCGGCTTGCCGTTCGATTGCCCCGCATAGGTCATGAACATGCGACCGGTCGCGGTGGAGCCGGTGAAGCTGATGAGGTCGATGCCGCCGTGGCGCCCCATCGCCTGTCCGACCGTCGGGCCAAGCCCCGGCACCACGTTGAGCACGCCGTCCGGCAGCCCCGCCTCCGAAGCGATCTCGGCAAGCCGCAGCGCCGATGTCGAGGCGATTTCGGAGGGTTTCAGGACGACGCTGTTGCCCGCCGCAAGCGCGGGCGCGGCCTTCAGCGCCGCGTTGATCAGCGGGAAGTTCCACGGCACGATGGCGCCCACGACGCCGCGCGGCTCCAGAAGCCCGAGCGAGAGCGTGATGCTGTCTGAAGGCGCGACGGAGCCGTAGAGCTTGTCCGTCGCTTCGCCATAGTAGCGGAAGAAACCGGTCGCGAAGGCGATTTCGGCGCGCGCGGCGGAGATCGCCTTGCCCATTTCCAGCACGTCCATCAGCGCCAGATCGTCCGCGTTCGCTTCGATCAACTCGGCGATGCGCAGCAGCACGGCCTTGCGGTGAAGCGGCGTCGCCTTCGACCAGCGGCCGTCCTCGAACGCACGGCGGGCGGCGGCAACGGCGCGGTCAACGTCGTCGTCGGCACCCACGGGGAGCGTGCAAACGGGCCTGTTCGTGGCCGGATTGATCGAATCGAAGCCTTCGACGCTCGCAGAGTCGGTGAAGCGGCCGTCGATGAACGGACGCGTAGGGAGCGCGAGCGCGGCGGCGCGGGCGTGCCAGTCGAGGGGTGTGGTCATGGGCAAGCTCTTTGGAAAGCGGATTTTCGGAAGGTTGGAAGATGTTGCCGCGCCGCGCTTTTGCGCTGCCGCGAAAAATCTATGAGCAGGCTCCAAATCCGCGCCCGCTCGCCGGGCGTCCTTGCGGGGTTCGGGGCAGCGCAAACAAAGTTCGGGAGAATGGAAAAGACGTTGCCGCCCGCGCGCCGCATGGTGCGAACTCAGCCCGCTCATCCAAAGGCGAAAGCTCGGCGGCGAACGATAAAAGAGGGGAAACACATGAAGAAAAACGCATTTTCCGTCACTTTCAGCCGCGGCCTTCTGGTGTTCGGCGTCTCGTCGATCGCGCTCGGCACCGCTCAGGCGCAAGAGGCCGAAACGGCACCCGCGCTCGACGCCGGCGAAATCGTGGTCACCGCGCGCAAGACCAGTGAGCGTCTTCAGGATGTGCCCATCTCGGTGAGCGCACTCAGTGGGGACCAGCTGCGCGAGAATGGCGCCGTCGATGTGAAAGACGTCATGCGCAACGTGTCGGGCCTGTCGTTCGCGGGTGTCGAGCGCGGCCTCGGCAACTACAATATCCGCGGCGTCAGCACTGTCGCCTCATCGCCGACCGTCGGTATCTATCTCGACGACATCTCGCTGGTCACGATCGCGACCGGTTTCAGCGGCGCCTTCGACCCGATCTTCTTCGACATGGAGCGTCTCGAAGTCCTGAAGGGGCCGCAGGGCACGCTCTACGGCGGCAGCTCCATGGGCGGCGCCATCAAGTACGTCAGCGCCCGG
Source organism: Sphingosinicella microcystinivorans (assembly GCF_003634215.1). Classification (GTDB taxonomy): domain Bacteria; phylum Pseudomonadota; class Alphaproteobacteria; order Sphingomonadales; family Sphingomonadaceae; genus Sphingosinicella; species Sphingosinicella microcystinivorans. Next base: position 558,168 of record NZ_RBWX01000007.1, read on the forward strand.
CCGGATACGTCTGTGCTTTCCGGAAGCGCCGCGGTCGGTGCCGCCACCACGGCGCACGGCGATCCTTCCTACAATGTGGAAGGTATCCTGAACCTGCCGCTGGTGACGGACAAGCTCGCCATGCGCACCGGCTTCCTGTACCGCCGCGACGGCGGCTACATCGATAACGCACCCGGCCTCGTGCGGAACTCGAACTATTCGAGCACGCCGTCGCCGATCTATACGCCGCTGGAGCAGGATGCGCTGACGAGCCGCACCGTGTCGGATCACAACAAGGCGGACAGCTTCGTCGGGCGCCTGTCGTTCCAGTGGGAACCGGACGCGACCTGGTCGATCCGCCCCGCGCTATTCTATCAGCGCTACGAGCAGAAGAACCCTTCGCAGTTCTTCCTCGGCGACACGGAGAAGCTCACGTCCTCGTTCCGCCTGCCGCAGGGAACCGTCGACAAGGCGGGCATTTACAGCCTGGATATCGAAAAATCGCTCGGCAATGTGGAGTTCACTTCGCTGACCGCCTATTTCGACCGCAAGCTGAACTGGGAGCGCGATTACAGCTTCTTCATCGGTGGACTCGTGCCGCCGATGTTCCCACTGACCAGCCACAATCTTTCCAGAAGCCGCACCAAGCAGTTCAGTCAGGAAGTGCGCCTTTCCTCGGGCGGTCCCGGCGATCGTCTGAAATGGCTCGCCGGCCTCTATTACTCCTGGCAGGACGACAACCTCTATCAGATCGTCAATACGCCGGGCGCGGAGCCTTTCATCGGCACCGTCACAGGCTACGTCGGCGATACGACGACCAAGGCGAAGCAATATGCGGCGTTCGGTGAGGCAACCTTTTCGATCACCGATCAGCTCGATGTCACTGCAGGTGTCCGTCTCTTCCAGATCAAGCAAGAGGTCGACATCATGGGCGACGGCCCCTTCAACGGCGGGCTGACGCTGGTCCAGGGGCGCAAGAGCAACGAGAAGGGTGTCAATCCCAAGGTGGGCATCTCCTATAAGGCGACGCCCGACAACATGATCTTCGCCTCGGCGGCAAAGGGCTTCCGGCCAGGCGGCCCGAACCGCTTCCAGATCAACCCTGCGCTGTGCGCGGCCGATCTTGAACGTCTCGGCCTCACGGCCGCGCCCGACAGCTTCGATTCCGATAACCTCTGGAGCTACGAGGTGGGCTCCAAGAACCAGTTCGCGGATGGCCGCGTGACGCTGAACGGCGCGCTGTTCTTCACGGACTGGAAGAAGATCCAGCAGCAGCTGAGCCTCATTAACTGCGGCTTCTCCTTCACCGGTAACGCCGGCAGCGCCGAGGTGAAGGGCGCCGAGATCGAAGGGCGCGTCAATGTAACAGGCGGCTTCCAGATCGGCGGCAACGCGACCTACACCAGCGCGAAGATCACCAACGCTGCGGTCGGCACTGCCGTTCAGGACGATGATCAGGTGCTCGCCGTGCCGAAATGGATGGCAAGCGCGTTCGCGAGCTACGGCTTCGACGTGGGCGACACATGGCGGGGGCAGCTCCGCGCCGAATACCAGTACCAGAGCAAGGCACGTCGGATGTTCGATCGCGTGCAGGGCGTGACCTACGCAGACGCGGTGGCGGGCCTCGTGCCCAACCGCGCGGAATTCCGCGAAAGCTATGATGTCGTGAACGCGTCGCTCTCCGCCGACAATGGATCGACGGTGCTGCGGCTTTACGTGAACAACGTCTTCGACGTGCAGCCGCTCATCGACATGGAGCTCGGATCGGGCAATGACTATGCAACGACGCTGCGTCCGCGCACGATCGGGGTTGAAGTCCGTCAGAAGTTCTAAGGTTGAGCGTATGAGGGGGGACAGGGTGATGATTGCCACGCGTGCCGGGTCCGCATGGTTCCGTTCGGTTAAGACGATGAAATCCGCCGTTCGGATAACCGCGATCGCTGCCCTGTCCCTCGCCGCCGCGTGCGGTTCCCAGAAGTCGGGCGGCGAAGCGTCGACGCCTGATTGGAAGCGGGCCACGGCCTATTATTACACAGGCACGCAGATCACTCCCGAAAACGCCGACCAGCTGGGTGTCGCGTGGGAGTTCAACGATTTCGTCGTACGTGGACGTACGCATCGCGGTGTGGAATCGACGCCGATCGTCGTGGACGGCACCATGTATTTCACCGGGCCCTGGAGCGTCGTTTATGCGCTCGACGCGAAGACCGGCGCGCAGAAGTGGCAGTATGATCCAGAGGTCGACGGCCAGTTCGCGCGGCGAACCTGCTGCGATGCCGTGAACCGCGGCGTCGATGTTGCGGACGGCGTCGTTTATGTCGCCACGCTCGATGGCTATCTCGCGGCTGTCGATGCGGCGAGCGGCAAGGAACTCTGGAAGACAGACACGATCACCGACCGCACGCGCAGCTATGCGATCACCGGCGCGCCGCGCGTTTCGGGTAAGACGGTCGTCATCGGCAACGGCGGCGCCGAGATGGGCGTGCGCGGCTATGCGAGCGCTTACGATCGCAAGACCGGCAAGCTCGTGTGGCGCTTCTTCACCGTGCCGGGCGCAGGGCCGGACGAGCATCCCGAAATCACTGAAGCGCGGAAGACGTGGAGCAAGGACTCACGCTGGGATCTTGGCGGCGGCGGCACGGTATGGGATTCGATCGTCTACGATCCCGACACGAATATCGTTTATCTCGGCACCGGCAACGGGATGCCGCATCCGCTCTGGTCGCGCAGCCCGGGCGGCGGCGACAATCTGTATCTTTCGTCGATCGTCGCGGTGAACGCCGACACCGGCCGCAAGGTCTGGCACTATCAGACGACGCCGGAAGACAGCTGGGATTACACGGCGACGCAGAACATGATCCTTGCCGACATCGAATTCGGCGGGAAGCCGCGCAAGGTCATCATGCAGGCGCCGAAGAACGGCTTCTTCTACGTCCTAGACCGCGTGACCGGCGAACTGCTCTCTGCGGAAAAGTTCACAACTGTCACATGGGCGGATCGCGTCGATCTCAAGACCGGGCGGCCGGTCATCACCGAGCAGTCCGATTATTCGAAGGAAACGAAGCTCGTCTGGCCGTCCGAAGCGGGCGGGCACAACTGGCCGCCGATGGCATACAGCGAGAAGACCGGTCTCGTTTACATCCCGGTGCTGCAGGCGCCGATGACCTTCCAGATGTATGATCAGCCCTACAAGCCCTACAGCGGCATCCAAGGCTCGATCGCCTCATTCCCGGCGTTCGGTGCATTCGGAAAGGGCGGCGCCAATTCAGAGGAAGCGTTTCCCGGCCAGCCCAAGCCGCGCTTCGATGCGGTGCTCACGGCATGGAACCCGAAAACCGGCAAGATCGTGTGGACGAGCAGTGAGCTGCCGTTCTGGAGCGGGGGTGTGATGGCGACGGCGTCGGGCCTCGTCATGCAGGGATCGGCGGACGGCTATCTCACCGTCTACGACGGCGTTTCCGGCAAGGTCTTGCACCGCATCAACGTCGGCACGGGCATCATGGCCGCGCCCATGTCCTACGAGATCGAAGGCGAGCAGTACGTCGCCGTCAACGCAGGCTTCGGCGGAGCGCTCAACGTCGCCTATCCGCCCGGCGCGGTAGCCTCAGAGCGCGAGAACCGCGAGCGTCTGATCGTCTTCAAGGTCGGCGGCAAGGCGCCCGAACTGCCGCCGCTACGCGAGGCTATCGCATTCACCGAGGCACCTGCGAAATACCGAGGCGACGCCGAAGCCGTGAAGCGCGGCGGCGTGCTCTACGGCACTTACTGCGGCCGCTGCCATGGCGGCAAGGACGGGATGGGTGGCTATCCGAACCTCTGGAAAATGGCCCCCGAAACGCACGACGCGTTCGATGCGATCGTCCTCGAAGGTGCGTTTGTCGATGCAGGCATGGCCGCGTTCGCTGATATCCTCAGCAAGGAAGACGCCCGCGACATCCACGCCTTCCTCGCCGAGCCGTCAAAGGGTCCGTCGAAGCGCTCCGGGCTGCACTAAACCGCTTCCCCCGCCGCCCGGCCACTCGCCCAGGCCCACTGGAAGTTGTAGCCGCCGAGCCAGCCGGTAACGTCCACGGCTTCGCCGATCGCATAAAGGCCGGGCACGCGCGCTGCCATCATCGTGCGCGATGAGAGTCCGTTCGTGGAAATTCCACCCGCGGTCACCTCGGCCTTGGCGAAGCCCTCCGTGCCTGTGGGCGTGAACGCCCAGCCCGTCAGCTGGGCCTCCGCCGCGCGGAGCACCTTGTCAGGCAGGTTGCCGAGATCGCCCTCAAGCCCAAGTCGTTCGGTGAGCGTGTCGGCAAGACGTGCGGGTAGCCTGCCGGCAAGAATGCGTTTCAGCGTAGCGCGCGGCTGCGCCTGCTTTTCTTGGATCGTCCAGCCCGTCTCGCTGCCGGGCAGGAAGTTCACGTAAATTGGCGTTCGGTGCTGCCAGTAAGAGGAAATCTGCAGCATCGCCGGTCCGGAAAGTCCCCGATGCGTGAACAGCGCCGCTTCGCGAAACCTTGCCTTCTCCCACCGCACTTCCACGTCGGCCGATACGCCCGACAGCGAACGGAACAGCGCTTCGTCGGGTCCCAGCGTCAGCGGCACAAGTGCCGGACGCGGGTGCACGATCGAAAGCCCGAACTGGCGCGCGACATCATAGGCGAAGCCCGTGGCGCCAAGCTTGGGGATCGAAGGCCCGCCCGTGGCGAGAACGAGCGCAGGGGCGGTGTATTCGCGTCCGCCGATCATCACGACGAACCGCCCATCCCGGTGCGAGATGGCCGAGACGGTGCGCGCCAGCATCGCGGTGACGCCCGCCTTCACGCACTCCTGCACCATCATCTCGACGATCTGCCGCGCGGAGCCGTCGCAGAACAGCTGGCCAAGCGTCTTTTCGTGCCACGCGATGCCGTAGCGCTCGACAAGCCCAAGAAAGTCCTGCGGCGTATAGCGTCCGAGTGCGGACTTGGCGAAATGGGGATTGCCGGAAATATAGCGGTCTGCGGCGATATGGATGTTCGTGAAGTTGCAGCGTCCGCCACCCGAGATCAGGATTTTCTTGCCCGGTTCATCGGCATGATCGACGAGCAGAACACGCTTGCCGCGTCCTCCCGCCGTTGCGGCGCACATCATCCCCGCGGCCCCTGCGCCGAGGACGATCGCGTCGAAGCTCTCAGCGTTCACGGGTGATGCTGGCCGCAACCGCCTCTGCGACCTTGATCCCGTCGATCGCGGCGGAGAGGATGCCCCCCGCATAGCCCGCGCCTTCGCCTGCCGGAAACAGGCGCGCGGTATTCAGGCTGTGGAAGTCCTTGCCCCGCGTGATCCGCACGGGCGAGGACGTGCGTGTCTCGACGCCGGTCATCACCACCTCGGGGTGGTCGTAGCGCGCCAGTTGGCGCCCGAACACCGGCAGCGCCTCGCGCATCGCCTCCACCGCGAAGCCGGGCAGGCAGGTGGAGAGGTCCGTCGGAGTGACTCCCGGCTTGTAAGAAGGGGTCACACTTCCCAGCGCTGTGGAGGCCCGCCGGGCCAGAAAATCGCCCACGGTTTGACCTGGCGCGTTGTAGCTCGATCCGCCCGCCGTGTACGCCAGCGATTCCCAGTGCCGCTGGAAATCGATCCCAGCGAGCGGCCCGTCCGGGTAGTCGCGCGCAGGGTCGATGGCGACGACAAGGCCGGAGTTGGCGTTGAACTCGGCGCGCGAATACTGGCTCATGCCGTTGGTGACGACGCGGCCTTCTTCCGATGTAGCCGCGACCACGCGCCCGCCGGGGCACATGCAGAAGCTGTAAACCGTGCGTTCGTTCGCGCAGTGGTGTGCGAGGCTGTAGGCCGCCGTGCCGAGGATCGGATGCCGCGCGAACTTGCCGTAGCGCGCCTCGTCGATCCATGCCTGCGGATGCTCGATGCGCACGCCGATCGAGAACGCCTTCGCCTCGATGTGGACGCCGCGCCTGTGCAGCATCTCGAAGGTCGACCGTGCGCTGTGCCCGACAGCGAGGACGACATGATCGGCTTCGAGGAAGTCGCCGTTGTGGAGATGAAGCCCGCGCACGGCGAGGTTGCCGTCTGCAGCGCGCTCCAGTTCCAGGTCCTCGACCCGAGTCTGCCAGCGATATTCGCCGCCCAGCGCTTCGATGGTCTCGCGCAGGCTCTCCACCATGGTCACGAGCCGGAACGTACCGATATGCGGATGCGCCTCGAACAAGATGTCGTCGGGCGCGCCCGCTTTCACGAACTCTTCGAGCACCTTCCTGCCAAGGAAGCGCGGGTCTTTCACGCGGCAATAGAGCTTCCCATCCGAAAACGTGCCCGCGCCGCCTTCGCCGAACTGCACGTTTGATTCCGGGTTGAGCTGCGACCGCCGCCAGAGGCCCCACGTATCCTTGGTGCGTTCGCGCACGATCTTGCCGCGATCGAGGATGATCGGCCGGAACCCCATCTGCGCCAGGATCAGCCCCGCGAACAGTCCGCACGGCCCTGCGCCGACGACCACCGGACGCAACCCGGACCAGCCTTCCGGCGCGCGCACGGGAAAGCGGTAATCCATGTCCGGCGTTGGGCGGATGTCATGATCCTTGGCAAAGCGTGCCAGAACCTCGTCTTCATCCGTGATGTCCACGTCGACCGTGTAGACGAGGAGGATCGCACTCTTGCGCCGCGCATCATTGCCCCGCCGAAACACCGTGAACCCGCGCAACCGCTCAGGCGAAATACCGAGCCGCGCGCAGATCGCCGGCGCCATTGCGTCGTCCGCATGATCGAGCGGCAGGGTAAGACCGGTAAGGCGTAGCATGGACGAGGCCTTTAGCGGCAAGCCGGTCGTGCGCCAAGCAAGTCAGATACGGAGAATGTCACTTCGATGCGGACAAGACCAGGTGGCCCGGGGCGACCTCCGTCACTTCCACGCCCGTCATGATGTGGAGTGCCTCCACGAAGCCTTCGACTTCGCCGGCCTTGAAGTAGCCCGCTATGGGCATGGCGCGCAGTTCATCGCCGCGCACTTCGATATCGACGTCCGAATAGCGGCCGACCTCATCCACCACATCGGAAAGCGGCTCCCCTGCGAAGGCGAGCATACCGACGCGCCAGGATAGTTTGCGATCGATCTCGGTGGGCGTCACATGCTCCAGGATCTCGACGTGCTCGGCCGAAAAGACCGCACTCTGGCCGGCTGTCAGTTCCATGACCGTGCGGGTGGGTCTGCTGACGCTCGGCGTTCCTGCGAGTGGTTTCGCCGTAGCGAGGGCGACGCGCCCCTCGGAGACCATGACATCGAGCTTGTTGGCCTTGTTGAGACGCACGGAGAACGCCGTTCCCACGGCTCTCACCACGCCGCTTCCGGCATAGACGGAGAACGGCCTTGATGTGTCGTGTGCGACTTCGAAAAACGCTTCCCCGCGCAGGAGCCTTACGCGCCGCTCCGTTTTCGTGAACTCTGTGGCGATGCGGCTGTTCGTGTTCAGGGTCAGCTTCGAACCATCCGGCAAGGAGACAATTTCCTGTCCACCCACCTTCGTTTGATAGTTTGCCGCAAAGTGGGGAGAGCGTGTCTCAAGGACATCGGGCTTGATAAGCGCACCGATCGCCAACACAGCCAGCAGAACCGCGGCCAGAGCCGGTAGTGCCACCGCCGCGCGGCGCAGGAAGGGTCGCTGCACAGGCGCGTTGTCCACAGCGTCATAGGCGTTAAGGTCTTCGAGCCTGTCAAGGCCGTCCCACAGTCCGGCGAAGCGTTCGAAGGCATCGTGGTTCTGTTCGCTTTCACCGCGCCAACGGGCGAACGCCGCGTGGTCCGCCGGCGTCATCTCGCCGCCTTCAAGGCGCGCGGCCCATTCGGCCGCTTCCGCTTCGCTCTTCTTCGGATCGGGAAGAAGATAGATGTTCCCCGCGTCAGTCATTGGACTTGCGCGCCTTTTCGATTCCGGCAGCCTTCATTGTCAGGATCGCGCCTTTGCTCGTCTTGCGCAGGGCGCCACCGCTGAATTCCGCCGGGTCATAGCCTTGATTGCGCAGATAGGCGTTGCACGCGATCAATGCCGCAGCCACGCGCTTTTCAACCGTGCTGACCGAAACGCCCAATTTTTCTGCAATCTGCTTGAATTTCAGTTTATCGACCTTGCACATCCAAAGGGCTTGCCGCAGTTCCGGTTGCAGACTGGCAATGGCCTGAGACAGGATGAACAATTTCTGGCGCCCATCGACCTGCTCCTCGACAGTGCCATGACGCTCGTCGATGAGTGTCTCGTATCCATTTGAATCTTCAAAGAATTCCGTCGCGCTGTTATTCTTCTTCGTCGCCTCGCTGATTGCCAGGTTTTTGGCGACGCGGATCAGGAAGGCCTTCAAATTTCCGATGTCTTGCTTCTCGCTGGCGACGAAGGTGCGCAGGAAGACCTCCTGCACGAGGTCGTCCACGTCGTCCGCCCGACGGCGATAGCGGGAGACGACGCGCCGAAGCGTCATCTCGCACTCGATAAACGTGTTCAGCAGACTCGACATCGGTGCTTTCCGAAGCAGCCCGGGGCATCCGGCGACACAGACGCTAGCACGTGGTGGCATGGCAGGCCAGAATCCATCGCGCTGCTTCGATTTTCCCTGCCTGTCGCCATCCGGATATCTAGGCCCCGAAGCTTGCTTCGTAGACACGCATCCAGTTTTCACCCATCACCTTGTCGATGTCGTTCGTGCGCCAGCCACGCCGTTCCATTTCGGCACGCACAGCCGGCAGCTTCGAAATATCTTCAAAGCCCTGCGCATATTGGATCGGATCCTGAAGATAGGTCATCTCGGGCGGAAATGCGAAGGACTCCTCCGGATTAATGGAAGATGTGGCGCCGGTCGTGAAATCGCCGCCGACGCCGATGTGGTCCACGCCAACGAGCCTTTTCAGATAGTCGAGTTCATCCACATAGCGCTTGATGTCCGCGCGGCGTCGCGGTTCCTTGCGCTTGCCCACATCATCGCGACCCCAGCTCATGAAGGGATCGATCGCGCTGACGCCGAACAGGCCGCCGGTCTTCGCGATGCCTTCAATCACCCGGTCCGATGTGTTGCGCGGATTGGCGTTGAGCGCGGCGATGTTCGAATGCGTGCACACGACCGGGCGCTCCGCCATCACAATGATGTCGAGGCTGGAGCGCTCGCCGGTATGGCCGCCGACATCCACCAATATGCCGAGCGACTGCATCTGCGAGACGATGGTCCGCCCGGCCTTGGTGAGGCCGACATGCGGATCGAGGCAGCCGCCGGCGAAGGCATTGGTCAGGTTGTAGATAAGGCCGCAAACGCGAAGGCCGAGATCGTAGAAAAGCCGCATCGTCGTCTTCGGCGGTTTCGACCACCAGTCGCTTTCGCCCTTCATGACGAAGAGGTCGGCTTCCTGCCAGCCAATGGTGAGGGAAATCCTGCCTTCGCGCTTGATACGCCGGATATCGGCGGCCGTTTTGGCGATCTCCACGTGTGCCGCATTCCGGGCCGCAAATTCGAGCAGCTGCGACATCTGGAGGAGCGATGGCAACATGCTGACGTTCCAGCAATCGACGCCGCCTTTTCGCAGCAATTCAAGATATTCGGCGGTCGGTGCAGCCGGACTGCAGCCATCAACGATGATCGGGCCAACGGCGGAAGGTTCGTCCGCCACGGCGCGGCCGGCAGCCGTACTCGCCGCGGCAGCAAGGAGGCTTCCTCCGGTGAGTTTCATCAACCCGCGGCGGTTCATTTCGGATCCCATCAGAAAACCTCCCTGTCCAAACCCTATTTCGCCGCCTGTGCAAAAGGCACGGGTGGTTCCTGTTGCTGAAAATGCCGAACGAAGAAGCCCGCGAGCCGCCGTGCGGCGTAGGGATGATACCCAACGTCGTGCGCCGCGTTCGGCACGAGAACGAAGTCGAACTCCTTGCCCGCCTCGATCAGCGCATTCGAAAATGCCATCGTTTGATTGAAGGGCACGTTCTGATCGATCTCGCCGGCGATCAGCATCAGCCTGCCTTCCAGCCGCTTCGCCAAATGCAGATTGTCGACGCGCGCGTAGACATCCTCTTCGCCTTCCCCCGGAACACCGAAGAAGCGTTCAACCGAGATCGACGAGATCATGGTCCGATAATCGTGTGGACCCGCGATCGAAACGGCGGCCTTGTAGAAATCCGGGAACAGCAGAATGGCTCGTGCCGAGGCGTAGCCGCCGAACGAAATGCCGGTGATGCCGACCCGCTCCATGTCCATGTAGGGCCGTGTTCGCGCCGCTGATTTGATCCCGGCGACGTGGTCGGCAAGGGCGAAGGAATCTTCGGCGTTCATCGGCGTCATATGGAAAGCTCTCGAACGTCGCGGCGTGCCGCGCCCGTCCTGAACGACGATGATGAATCCGAGTTCTGCAAGCGCCTGCATGTAGGCGGCGCGTGCCCCAAGCGCATCTGTAAAGCTCTGCGGTGCAAACGACACCTGCGGCCCTGCGTAAATCTGTTCGATCACGGGGTAACGCTTGGTCTTGTCGAAGTTGGTGGGCTTCAGAAGAACGCCGTAAATATCGTATGCGTTGTCGGCACTTTTCGCGACAAAGCGCTCCGGTGGTGACCAGCCGGTCGCAATCAGCGCGCTCACATCTGCGCTGACAAGATCGGAAACGCGTGCGCCGTCCGCCGAACGCACCACGGTGTGTGGCGGTTCTGAGACCGTGGAGTAGGTGTCGACGAAATAGCGCCCGCTCGGCGAAAAGCGCTGTATCGGCGTTTCATAATGACCGTTCAGGCCGCGCGCGGGAAAGTTCGTATAGGCATGGTCGGCGTCTTCGGGGGTCAGCAGTTTCAGGCCGCTTCCGTCAAGGTTCACGCGATAGAGATGGCGATAATAAGGATTTCGCCCCGCCTCCTTGCCGCCGCCCGTGAAGTATATGACACCTGCGGCCTCATCGACGCGCACGATATCGAACACCGCCCAGTCGCCCTTGGTGACGGCGTTCTTGAGAGTGCCGGTTCTGGCGTCGTAGCGATAGAGGTGACCCCAGCCGCTACGCTCCGACCACCACAGAATTTCGCCGCGGCCTGCCAGCAGGCGCACGTTCGGCACGTGGTAGTCGAAGGGGTTGAGATTGAGGTACTGGCCGTCTCGTTCTTCGAGAATAGTCCGCGTTTTGCCGGTCCCGAGATCGACGGCAACGAGGCCGAGAGCGCGCGAATCGCGCGTCGATGTCACGAGATAGAGTTCGCCGCCATCCATGTCCCAACCCGGCTCACCAACGATTGCCCAGTACGGCGCGTAATCGTTGAAGCCGAAAGCGCCGCCATCAACCTCTACAGAAAGGCCGCTTTTCCGATCGATGAGCGAAAGCGTGTAGGGCACCTTCGGCGTGTCCTCAGGCATCGGCATCGCAATCTGGTGTGCGATGGGCCGCAACGAATCCGGCGCGAGAAACTCGACGACATAGGGCGCGGTCTTGACGCCGCGATAGTCAGAGCGGACCGCAAGAATAAAGCGCCCGTCAGGAGACCATGTCGCGCCGGGGTAGGTGGGCGACTCCGTGCCGCGACGTTCCTCGACATAGGTCGTTCGGAACGCGGTATACTGGTAGGGAAATTCCGCGGTCCCGTCTGTCGTCAGAGATCTCTCTTTGCCGGTCGACGTTTCGCGCAGCCACAGGTTGTGATCGCGGACGAAAACCGCTTGCGCGCCGTCCGGCGAGAGGGCAGCGGCCGGATCTGGCGCGGCTTCTGCCTTCATGTTGCAGAAATCTGCGTCGCGGCTGCATTCGAATGTCTTTTCGCCTGCGGCGAAGACGACCCTTTTCAGGCCGTCCGAATACCGAAAGGATGTGAAAGGCAGTTTCTGTGCTGAAACTGTCTTGCCGAGCTCGAGCGAGAGCATTCGCGCGACCGCTTCATGGTTGAACGAGGGCGCCGCCTCGCCGGTCGCGGCATTCACGGTCTCGAAACGATAGCCGCCGCTCGCGTCGCGGCGATACCAGAATTGATCGGTGTCCCCGATCCAGTTCGGAACCGGCGCGGCATTGAGCACGAGGCCGCGAACAGCATCCGGATAGAAGCGTGCTGCGCGCTGGAAATCGGCGTGTGTCAGACTTGGCGCCGCGTCAGCCGTTCCGAAGCGGTCAATGCTTCCGCAGGAGCTGGAAAGCAGAACCAGCGTTCCGATCAGTATCTGCCGCACACAAGCCTTCAGCATGGCACTCTTCCCAAGGCAAGGACGGCGGCGCCCGCAAGCGCCGCCGTCCACTGTGTAGTGTCAGTAGCGGACTGTGAACGTCAGTCCGGTCGTCCGCGGCCTGTTGATGAAGGCCGATGAGAGATTGCCGTCGAGCACACCGTCAACCAGCGTCGCCGCACTCGTCGGAATGGTGGTCGCCTGCAGTTCCAGGTCGTTGAACACGTTGTTCATATATGCTGTCAGCGACCAGCGTTCGGTTTCGAGGCCCAGCCGAAGGTTCAGCATCTCCATGCTTCCGAGCCTGCCCGACGGGAAGTTCTGCGGAAAGGTCTCACGCTCGCCGATGTACTGGAACGCGACCTGTCCGGTCAGCTCGATGTCGCCGACGCCGAGCGGATAATTGAGATCCGCGCCGGCTGAGAACGAAACCTTCGGGACGTTCGGCGGGCGGTTGCCCTTGGCGAGATCCTGGAAGTCCGCCGGTGCGCCTGCGATGGAGAAGACCGTCATGCCCTTGGTGTATTCCGCTTCCGTATAGTTGCCGCTGAAGAACAGCGAAACGTTCGGATTCACCTTGTACAGGCTCTCGATCTCAAGGCCGTAGATACGCAGCTGCGGCCCGTTTGCCGTGAGGGCGCCCGGATTACTGATGCCGATCTGCGGCGTATCGAAATCAGAATAGAAGCCGGCGATATTGAACGTGACGTCGCCGTCCATCCACCGCGACTTGAGGCCGATCTCGCCGGTCACGATATCGTCTGAACCGTATGTCAGCGCGTCTTCGAATTCCGGCGAGCCGACCGGACCGAAACCCATTGCCGAGAACGGGCTGTTGAGGCCGCCGTTCCTGACACCGCGTGCGATCGTACCGTAAAGCATCGCATCGTCGGTCACGTCATATTCGAAGCCCGCGCGGGGCAGGAAGGTGTTCAGCTTGAAATCGAAGCTGACACCAGGGCCGCCCGGGGCAGTGAGTGCCTCCACGTCATTCGGAACCGGGAAATAGATCGGTGCGAAGATGTCATCGGGGTCCGTGAAGATCGGTGCGAAGATGCCGATCACGAAGGATTCGACCAGCGTCGATCTGACCCTTTCATTCACGTAGCGCGCGCCAGCGAAAACGCGGAAACGCTCGGACACATCATAGCTGAATTCGGCAAAGGCCGAGAACTGGCGCGTATTGACCCTCGTGGTCGAGCGTTCGATCTCGGTTGTACCGCTCTCCGTGATGTTGGCGTATCCCGGGCCTGCAACGAGCGCCGTGTCGGTCGCTTCGGTGTCTTGATAGAAGGCGCCCGCCACAAAGTTCAGCGGCGATTCAAAGTCCGAAACGAAGCGGAATTCCTGCGAAACGCTCTTTTCCTTGCCGCGCGTCTGCGCAACGGCGGTGAGGTCGGACGAGAGCAGGTTGCTTGCCGTATCGAACGGCGGGAAGGCGTTGAAGAAGCCTTCGAAGCCATATGTATACGCCGAGCTGAACGTTTCCGCCTGGCGTTTGCGCTTGTAGAGGCCGGTGATCGATTCGATCGTGATCGGCCCGCCGTTCCAGGATATCTTGCCGCTGTAGAGTTCGAAATCATCCTGGCCGAGGCCGTCGATCAGGCTGAGCGACGGCGCGATCAGGTCTTCCGTGCCGACGGAATTGCCGATCGTCGTCGGTTCGATGAAGTTGAGTTCGCCGATGTCGTCGCGGCCGAAATGCGCGGCAAGGCGGATGCTCAGATCCTCGGTCGGCTTGAAAAGAACGACGGCGCGTCCACCATAGGACTCGAAGTCGTTCATGTCTTTCTTGCCGAGGCCGAGGTTGTCGATATAGCCGTCGTCCTTGCGATAGAAGCCGACCACACGCACGCCAAGCTTGCCCGGCACCAGAATGAAGCTCGTCGCATTGTCGACGCGATAGTTGAAGCCGCCGTGGTTCGTGGTGCTGAGGCCATTGCTCCACATGCCCTCGATCACCTTGCCGCTATCGAGGTCGGGATCGGCCGAGAAATAGCGGATCGCGCCGCCCATCGCGCCCTCGCCGAAATAGGTCGGCTGCGGGCCGCGGAGAACCTCGACCCGGTTGAAATCGAAGAAGTTGAAATCGCGCTGCGAGGCGGACGCCGACGCGACCGGAATATCGTCCACGAGGATGGAAACGAGTGGCTGCAGCTGGTTGCCCGAAACCTGGGTGCTGTTCGTTACGCCGCGAATGTTGATTTCGTTCGTGTTCGGACCGCGATCCAGAAGCTCCACGCCGGCGACCCGGTTCGAGAGGTCTTCAAAGTCCACGATGCCGGAGCGGCGAAGCTCCCGGCCATCGAGCGCAGCAACGCTGCCGCCGATGTTCTGGATGGATTCCTGGCGGAATCGCGCTGTTACCACGATCTCTTCGCGATCGTTGCCTTGTACGGCGGTGTCCTGTGCCGCGGCTCCGTTCGCACCGAATATGAACGTCGAAATCCCCGCGAAGAGCGACGCTTTGAGTCCCCTGCCTGCCACTTTCATCTCCCTGCCTTCACCTGTTGGTTTCGGGGTGATGACGATCACCCCTTTCTTGGTGAGGCGGGCGGAATATCCTGTGCGCTGAAGCAGAATTGCGAGCGCTTCATCGACCGTATGCCGTCCAACGACGCGCGGTGCGTGCGGGACATCGGCCAGATCGGGAGGGTAGAGGAGCTGTGTACCGGTAAGACTTACCAGTGACGACAACGCTTCACCGAGAGTCTGCTCTTCGATGCGAAGATCGTAAGAGCGCACCGGCAAAGTTTGAGCATTCGCGGCAACGACCACGAAGACGGCAAAAGCACCGCCAAGCGTGAGTTGCGAGCGCAAACTCAACCCCTCCCATTTCTGGCCGGGCATAACGGCGCGTATCGGATCTTCACACCAGCCCTGCAGATGAAGACCGGCGAGGTGAGAAAACCCGTAAAATTTTCTTCAAAGAAACGTCGCAATTCAAATTCCCCGTAAGCCGCACACGGCTCCAGCCCGGCATAAACCGCTTCTCTGCAGGCGCATAGGGATCAACATACATCATTGTATTTTCTGTGTTTTACTCTCGGTTGCATGCACGCCTGCGAAATCCGCCAGCACATCTACGACGGCGTCCACGCCGGTCCGTATCGGATCGAAGCAGGCAAGGCCGGTCTCTTCCGCCGTGCGAGCGATCGTTGCGAACGCCTCGCTTTCAGACATCGAGGACGTGTTCAGGGATATGCCGACGAAGCGCGCGGCAGGATTGACCGCGTGCGCCAGCGGCAGGTAGGCGTCCATCGCCTCCTGAAGCGTCGGGCATGGGACGTGGGGAAAGTCGTTCAGCCTTTCCCGCAGCGGATCGTCGCACAGAATAAGGGCATCGGGCTGCGAACCATAGAGCAGCCCGAGCGTGACCGGCGCATAGGCGGGATGCAGGATCGCGCCTTGTCCCTCGATGACGTCCCAGTGATCCGGATCGTTTTCCGGTGACAGCATTTCTGCGGCACCGGAAATAAAGTCGGCCACCACGGCATCGATCGCGATGCCGCCCCCCGCGATGAGAATGCCGGTTTGGCCGGTCGCGCGGAAATCGGCCTTCAAACCGCGCGCGTTCATGCCCTTCGCGATCGCCATCGCAGTATATTTCTTCCCGAGCGCGCAGTCCGTGCCGACCGTCAGCAAACGCCGCCCGGCGCGTGGCTTGCCGTTGCCCACGGGCAAGGCAAGCGTGGTGTGGCGTACATCGTGGAGCGTGCGCCCGAGCGATGCGGCCAAGTCCGCGATTTCCGGAATATCCTTCAAACGGCTGTGGAGGCCCGAGGCGATATCGATGCCCGCGCGAAGCACATCCTGCAG
The DNA here is from genome assembly GCF_003634215.1 of Sphingosinicella microcystinivorans. Lineage (GTDB taxonomy): Bacteria > Pseudomonadota > Alphaproteobacteria > Sphingomonadales > Sphingomonadaceae > Sphingosinicella > Sphingosinicella microcystinivorans. Next base: position 574,110 of record NZ_RBWX01000007.1, read on the forward strand.
GATCGGCACCCAGTGCGCCGGCAAGACTCCGCCGTGCGGCGCAATGCCGATCACGGCGGTTTTCACGCCTTCGGCCGCTGCCTGCGGCACCGTCATCGAAGGCAGGCCGATGTCGACCGCATCCTCTGCGAATCTAAGCTGGCCCAGGCAATCGGCGCGCGCCCAATCGCGCAGGCCGAACGCGGTCTTCGCGTTGCGCGGGTTCGTCATATCGCCGATGATGAGGAGAAACGGTTTCTTGATCGTCAGCATATTGCCTGTACACATCCGTTATGCCTGTGCGCAGGCACGGCGAAAAGCCGGCACCGAACCAGTGCGTTTTCAAGGGAACGCGGGTTTGACCGGTCGCCGCGGACAAGACAAACCAGTAGTCCTAAGGTAAGGGCGAGCGCTGCTAAACCATGTTCCTGAATTCACAGACGCTCGCCTCGCTTCGCTTTTTCGAAGCCGCCGCACGCAAGTTGAGTTTCAAGAAAGCGGCGGCAGAACTTCACGTCACCGATGGCGCCGTCAGCCAGCAGATCAAGCATCTTGAAGAGGCGCTGGGACAGAAGCTCTTTCTCCGCTTGCCCCGACGCATCGCGCTCACGGAGGCAGGCGAGCGCTTCGCAGCCACCGTGCGCAAAGCGCTGGCAGAGATCGAAGACGAGGCGCGCGCCCTCCGCGCGGGAGGTGCACGAACGGAAATCCGTGTCCGTGTGAATCCGTCGTTCGCGCTGCGCTGGCTGATGCCGCGTGTCGGCGATTTTTATGCAAAGCATCCGGGCAGCAAGCTCTTCATGATTGCCGAATACGGCGATATCGATCTGTCGGAGCGTGATTTCGATCTCACGATCGAACAGGCGGTTGAGCCGCTTGCCGGTCTTCATTCCGAAAGGCTGTTTGACGAATACGTCACCCCGGTTTGCACGCCAGCCTATCTGCAAGAGCATCCGCTCGATACGCCCGGCGGACTGGAGGCCTGTACGCTCCTGCACGACGCCCATGCCTGGAGCGGCGGTGCCGACGATGCGGAATGGAAGGTCTGGCTTCAGGAGGCCGGCATCCTGCAAATCCCGGCGGAGCAGGGCCGCTTTTTCAGTCTTGCCGACATGGCCATCCAGGCCGCACTCAACGATCAGGGCATCGCAATGGGCCGCACCGCGTTGGTCGGCGACCTGCTACAGGCAGGCGTCCTTGTCGCGCCCTTTGCGTTGAAGGTGAAAAGCCCGGCATCCTATTGGCTTGCTTTTCCAAAGGCGCATTCGGAAACGCCTGCCATCGCGGCCGTGGAACACTGGCTCAAGGCCGAGGCGAAACATTTCCTCGCCCAGGCACCGTTCTGAAAGCGATGCCGCACGGCAGGGCGCAGATGTGTTCAATTACACATACAGTACAGTTTTGTATTGACAAGCATACGCCCGTGGCTCTTTCTGCGCGGCTCACGTGAGGGGGATACGAGATGGACGTCGGCGCGTCGGGAACCATGCCTGCAGGCTCTCATCCCTCGGGCGCCAGCTTCATCCGGCGCTATTGGGTTCTGGCGGTGATGACGCTGGTTTACGCCCTCAACATCGCCGATCGTTTTGTCCTCTCCACATTGATCGAACCGATCAAGGCGGAATTCGCATTGTCGGATAGTGCCGTCGGTTTCCTCACCGGCGTAGCGCTCGCCTTGTTCTACACGACTGCAGGACTGCCGCTTGGTATCCTGGCAGACCGTGTCAACCGCAAGAAGATGATCGGCTGGGCGCTTGCGATCTGGTCGATCTTCACGGCCTGCTGCGGGCTTGCACAGAATTTCTGGCAGTTGCTCATCGCGCGTATCGGCGTCGGCGTCGGCGAAGCTGGGGGCACGCCGCCCTCGCATTCGATCATCGCCGACTATTTTCTGCCGTCCGAACGCGCCATCGCGATGTCGATCTATGCGCTGGGCGTTTCGCTGGGGTCCGCGATCGGCGGTATCGGCGGCGGGCTGCTGACGGAACAGTTCGGCTGGCGAACCTGCCTCATCATCTTTGCCTTCGCCAGCACCCCGGCGCTCCTCATGCTCCTTACTATTCGCGAACCGCGTCGCGGTGCCTGCGATCCAGGCGTCACTGCCCATGCTCAAAAACCCGGTTTCCGGGAAGCGCTTGCCTTCATTCGCTCGCAGCGCGCGCTGATGCACGTGATTGCGGGCGGAACGGTGGCGACGTTCGCCGGCGGCGGCCTTGTGTGGTGGACCCCCGCCTTCCTCGGAAGGTCGCACGGATTCAGCGTCGGCGAGGCCGGGCTTCAGGTCGGGTTGATGAGCGGCGCGGCCGGCGCGGCGGCGATGGTGGCGGCGATGTTCCTGATGTTCCGCATGGCACGCATGGATCCGAAGTGGCAGTGCTATTTCCTTGCGGGCCTGACGCTGCTGATCACGATTCCCGGTGTTGCGGCCCACGTGGTTTCGGATCGCGCGACCGCCATTGCGCTGCTGTGGCTTTTCGTACCCTTCATCAACGTGATGATCGGGCCGAGCCTCGCGCTCATCCAGAATCTGACGCGCCCCGAGGTGCGCGGGTTTACGGTCGCCGTTCTGCTGTTCACGGCGAACATTGCGAACCTCGCAATCGCGCCGCAGCTGATCGGGTTCGTCTCGGACATTCTTGCTGCCCGCATCGCCGATCCTGCCCAATCGCTGCGCTATGCCCTGGCTGGCTTCGGGCTGACAGGCATCTGGGCGGCATGGCATTTCTATGCTGCGGTGGGCTCGCTGCGATCGGATCTAGCAAAGGCGGGCAGCGCCTGATCGCATTCGGGCAGAAAGCAATATCGTGGCAATAGCGTCAACTGCACCCGTCGTTCAGGGTGAGGAACAGGGGATTCTTGGCCACCCGAAGGGCCTTGCCTATCTTGCGTTCACCGAGGCGTGGGAGCGTCTTTCCTTCTACGGCATGTCGAGCTTGCTCCTGCTCTACATCATCCAGCGGCTGCTGACGCCGGATGTCGTCGGAAGTGTCCTCGCCTTGGGCAGGCTTCGGACGGGCATCGAAACACTCACCGGGCCACTTTCCGACCAGGCCTTCGCAAGCCAGGTGTTCAGCCTCTATTCGGGTCTTGTTTATTTCACCCCGGTGTTCGGCGGAATGTTGGCGGACCGTCTGCTCGGGCAGCGGCGTACGGTGGTTCTGGGCGCACTGCTCATGATCGCGGGCCATGTGCTGATGGCTTTCGATGCGAGCTTCCTGATCGCCCTGTCGTTGCTCATTCTCGGAACGGGGTGCCTCAAGGGCAATATCTCTGCCCAGGTCGGACAGCTCTACGCGCCGGGTGACGAGGGGCGGCGGACCCGCGCCTTCGCGATCTTCTATGTCGCGATCAACACCGGCGCCCTATTGGGCCCGCTGGTGTGCGGCATCCTTGCGCAGGTCTACGGTTGGCACGTCGGTTTCGGCACGGCAGGCGCGCTGATGCTGTTCGCGCTTGTCATTTACGGCGTGGGCTGGAAGCACCTTCCGCCCGATCGCAAGCGGCAGCAGGGTGTTGCCGCGCCCATGGCGCTCGCCGCGCGGGATTGGCGGGTTATTGCAGCGTTGCTGTTCGCGGGCGCGATAGGGATTCTGCCCACCGCCGCCTATTTTCAGGAGATGAATGCCGGCCTGCTGTTCATCGAAGCATCGGTAGATCGCGAAGTGTTCGGCTGGACCATTCCAGCAACATCGTTCAACGCCCTGGATGGTCTCTTCTGCATCATGTCCGTGCCCTTGCTGATCGTCCTTTGGCAGTGGCAGGCAAAGCGGGGCCGCGAACCGCGCGATCTCAGCAAGATCACAATCGGCTATCTGATCATTGCCGCTGCCAATCTGATTATGGTCGTGCCTGCCGGCTCGGTGGACAGAGGCGATACGGTCAGCGCGTTCTGGCCGGTCGCGCTCTATGCTTTGAATGCCCTGGGGTTCATCTTCTATTGGCCGACGCAGCTCGCGCTTTATGCGCGCGCGGCGCCGGCGCAGGTCAATTCGACGATGATGGGGATCCTTTTCCTGTCCGTCTTCCTCGGCAATCTCCTCGTCGGCAGGCTTGCCGGACTGTGGGAGATCCTGAGCCACGCGCACTTCTTTGCGCTCCACGCAGCGCTCGCGTTCGCTGCGTTCCTGGTCATGCTCGTTGTAATGCGCCCGATCGGGAAACTTCTGGCACAGGCTGGGCCCGAAAATCAGCCCTGACGACACCGCAGGGGCACGAACACAGCACTGCGATCAGTGCTGATGCGTGTCTGCCTTGGCGGTTTTCGTGTAAGGCACGAACTTGCCGAGTCCCACCGATCCGGCGGGCATGCGCGATCCCGAATCGAGCAGGCGCACAATGTCGACCGAACAGAGCTGGTCCGAATGCGTGTTCGTGACGAGCACATAGTCCCGCCGCAGCGATGCCGCGCCCGAATCGGGTATGTTGACATAGATCGTGCCGCCCGACGTTTCATAAATGATCGCCTTGCGGTCGATAATCCGAGAGGAGCGAATGTCCCGCTGCGACAGGCAATCCTTGGGCTTCCCGGCGACGCGGCCTTCGATCGCACGCGCGAGCTGCTCGTCGGGGGTTGGCTGTTTCGCCTGCGCGGCTGTGCCCGCGAGCAGTGCGCCGGACAGAAGGATGAAGAACGACCTTTTCATATTGCCCGTCCTTTTGCTGGGTGATTTGAGACCTTTGCCTCTTTTCCTCCTCCGAACATGGCTGGAGAATGAACGGCGCGTATCGGAAAGCAGGCGCGGCTCAGGCGCGAATGAGCGCGACCACAATCATCAGCTGCAACAGCGTTTGGACACCAAGAAAAACCAGCAGGAGCGGGGGCGCGGCGCGCAGATCTTCGAGCCGGGTGGAAAGCCCCAGGGCGGCGACCGCCGCGGTCAGCAGCCAGGTCGCCGCCGTGCTGCCTAGACTGATGAGGAGCGGCGGTGCGATTCCGAAACCGGCGACAAGGGCCAGAGCCACGTAGGCGACCAGGAATGCGGGCAGGAGCGCAGGGCGCGTCCCGCCATCGTGTTTCGCGCGAAGCAGGATGCCAAAGCCGAGAACGATCGGCAAAAGCCCCGCGACGCGGATCATCTTCACGGCAACGGCCTGTGTGGCGACCTCCGGCGATACCGCGAGGCCGGCCCCCGCCACCTGTGCGACGTCGTGGATCGCGGCGCCAAACAGCAGCGCGGTTTCGGCCGCTGAAAAGCCGAGCGCTCCGGCAAGCGGCGGATATACCAGCATCACGATCGTGCTCAGCAGGGAGACGACGATAACGACGAGCGTGGTCATCCGTTCAAGCGCGGCCCGCTGTGGAAAGATCGCGGAAACCGCCAGCGCGGCGGAGGCGCCGCAAACCGCTACAGCGGCCGCAGCAACGGCCGCAACCTGCCCGTCGCGCAGCATGGGCCTCGCGATCAGGTAGCCGGTGCCGATCGTGGCTGCGAGCGAGACCGCGACGATGCCGATCGCGCCCGGGCCGAGCGCGGCGAGGTCGGGTGCCGCCAGGCGAAGCCCGAGCAGCGCCACGGCGATCCGCAGCAGCGAGCGGCTGCAATAGCGTATGCCGGGTTCGGTGGCATCCGCGAGCCCGGGAAGCAGCGCACGCGTGATCATCCCCAGCACCAGTGCGACAACCACGCCGGGAAGCGACGAAACGCTCGCGATTGCGATCGCGCCTACCGCCAGCGAGGTGGATAGCGCGATGCCTGAAAGGAAAAATATTGTGCGCGGCCGTGGGTTTGCGCCCGTACTGGCCTGCGCCGGTTCGCTCCCGATGCTGGCCACGGCTAGCGGACGCCGCTCAGGTCTCCGTCGATACGGGGAACGCGGCGGTCGCGGTGCGCAACCATCCTGTCATGAAGAATGCGGATCTGATCGCTGCCCGTCCGGACGAACAGGAATGGCAACAGCCCGTGGAGCAGGCAGGCGATGCAGCCGCCGAACATACGCATCGAAAAGCCGAACGACATGGCCATGTGCTCGAAATAGCTCTCACCCACCGAAGCTGGGTGATTTGTAAAAAGCCCGAAAAATGATCGCATGTAACCTCCGCCTCGTCTCCGTCCGCTGATGAGGAAAGAATAGGGAGGGGAGGAAAGAAGGTGGCCCCAAATGCACTACAATTTTGCTCCATCATTGGGACGAAGGTGGAGGGTTTTGGACATGGAGTGGATTTTTATCCCAACGCCGGTTGGCCGACGTCTCGCCACGAGCCGTGGCAGTGCGCGCGAATGTCATTGAACAGGCTTGCCAACGTGTCATTATTTTATAAAATATCATAAATTGCTTGCGCGAGGTGTTGTGGGTCACGATCCTGTTCACAAGATTGCTGTTGTCATGGGTGGGGGATCGAGTGTCGGGCGAGGGATCGCGGTCGCACTGGCGGACCTCGGCCTCAAGGTGCATGTCGCGGATATCGTGCAGGCGGATCTCGATGATCTGGCGGCCGCGAGGCCCGATATCGTCTGCAGGAACGTTGATGCGATCGATCCTGTAGCGGTCGAAGCCTGTCTTCAGCAGATTGAACGCACCGATGGTCCCGTCGACGTGCTCATCAACACGGTCGGCATCGGCGGCGAACCGCGGCCGATCGAGGAAACCACCGTCGCGGAATGGGACCGGATCATCGCGGGTTCCGCAGGCGCCGCCTTCTACGCGATCCGGCAGGTCGTGCCGGGCATGAAGGCGCGGGGCGGCGGGTGTATCATCAATTTTTCCAGCTGCTCGACGAAGGTCGGGCTGCCGCTGCGAACCCCTTACATCGCGGCGAAGTATGCGCTCGAAGGTCTGACCCGAAATCTGGCGCGCGAACTCGGCCCATATGGCATTCGCGTGAACGCGATTCTGCCGGGGGCGATCGATAATGATCGGTTCCGCGGTATCGTCACAAAGCGGGCGCAGCATCTCGGGCGCAGCGAGTGCGATGTGGAGGCGGACTTGCTCGCCTTCGTGTCTATGCGGACCAAGATCGCCATCGAAGAGATCGTCGGCGCCGTGCTTTATCTGATGTCCCCCGCCGCGCGGCATGTCACCGGGCAACTCCTGTCGGTGGACGGAAACGTCGAGTGGGAAAATTAGCGTGAGCGCAGCGCCTTCGGTCGAAGAGGGCGATGTGACGCGGTTTCGTCGCCATATCGGGCGGCTGGGATATTTCGCGCTGGCGTTCGGCGGGATCGTCGGCTCCGGCTGGGTTGTGGTGCTCGGCGAATGGCTCGGCGCTGCCGGGCCGGGCGGCGCGGCATTGGCCTTCGCGGCAGGTGGGCTTGCCATGGCGCTCATTTGCGCCTGCTATGCAGAACTCACTGCGCGGATGCCGCGCACGGGGGCGGAATTCGTCTACGTGCGCGAGGCGCTGGGGCCGATTCCGGGGTTTCTCGTCGGCTGGTTCCTGCTTCTTAATTTCATCGGCCTTGCCGCGTTTGAAGGCACGGCGCTCGTCTGGCTGCTTTCGGCATTGCTGCCATCCGTCGAAGGTCCCGCGCTCTACGATGTGCTTGGCGAACCCGTCCACGCCGGCGGCCTTGCCCTCAGCCTTGGGGGGATCGTCCTGTTCGCGTGGCTGAACGGTCGCGGCAGCAGCGCCACGGTCCTGTTTCAGAAGGTGATGACCTACGGCTTTCTGGCGTTCGCTCTCATGCTCATCGTGCTTGGCCTCGGCCTTGGCGATCTTTCGAACGCAAAGCCGCTGTTCAAGGTGGATGATGGCGGTTTGCCTTGGTCGGGCATGTTCTGGGTGTTCTCGCTCGGCATCCTGTTTCTGAACGGGTTTCAGGGTGCGGCGCAGGTCGCGGAGGAGCGCGCGCACGGTGTCAGTCTGCGCGCCGTCGCGGGGACGATGGTTGCCGCCGTCGCGGCAGCGACTGTGTTTTATATTCTGATCATCTTCGCGGTGGCGGGCGCGACGCCGTGGAACGAAACGGTTGCAGCCGGGCTGCCGACCGCGCATGCGTTCGGCGCGCTGATCCCGTCCGCGCCCTGGCTGGCCGACGTTGTCATCATCATCGCGATCGCGTCTCTCACCAAGACCTGGAACGTAATCGTCATCATCGGTGCGCGACTGGTCGTTGCGCTGGCACGGGACAATTTCCTGCCGTCGTCGCTTGCGCTGCTGAACGTGCGCGGTGCCCCTGCGCGCGCGGTCGCGGCTTTCTCGATCGTCGCCGGTTTTGCCGTGCTGCTCGGGCCGGGTGCGATCGTGCCGATCCTCAATCTCTGCGCGATGTGTCTTGCGGTCACCTTCGTGCTGCTGCTCATCGTGCTTTTGAAACAGCGTGCGTCCGGCGCCCCCGACCCTGAATTCAAGGTGCCCGGTAATGCGCTGCCCATCGTGATCGCATTGCTGCTGGTGCTGGCAATGGGCTCGGCGGCTGCCGTATTGCCGCTGTTCAGGGCAGACGGGATGCCGATCGAATGGTTCATGATGGCCGGCTGGGCGGCGATCGGCTTTGGCCTGGTGCGATTGTCGCGCGGGGCACGCAGCGTTCGCTGACGCACCCCGCGCCAAAGTATCAGGCGGGTTTGAGGCCCAGAATTTCACGGGCTTCTTCGGGCGTTGCCACGGCTTCGCCAATATCTTCGATGATCCGGCGCGCACGTTCCACGAGCTGGCCGTTGGTCGCGAACACGCCACGATCGAGATAGAGATTGTCCTCAAGCCCCACGCGTACGTTGCCGCCCAGCAGCACCGCCTGCGCCACCATCGGCATTTGCCTATGCGCGATGCCGAAGCCTGCCCAGTGCGCGCCGGTCGGCAGCAGGTCGCGGAGATACATCATCGTCGATGTCTCGGCCGGAGACGCCCACTTCACGCCGAGCACGAACTGGTAGAGCGGCGGATCGTTGATCAGTCCCTCGGCATACATCTGGTTCGCGAACAGTACGTCGCCGGCCTGAAACACTTCCATCTCCGGTTTCACGCCATACATCCGGAACAGCTCCGCCATGCGCCGCAACGTGTAAGGCGTGTTGAGGTAGACGTAATCGAAATCGCCTTCCACCTGATTGCCGGTGGTGACGTCGATGGAGGCGATATCGGGCAGGCAGTCCCGCAGATGTTCCGTGCGCCCCTCGGCAGACAGCATGTCGCTTTCGGGCAGGCCCCGCGATTCGTCCTCCGGGTCTGGCAGGAACAACGCTCCGGCGCCTGCAGTGAGATTGATCAGGATATTCGTGCCGCGCTGGCGGATGCGGTCCACCGTCTCTCGGAACAGCTTCGGATCCCGGCTGCCATGGCCGGTTTCGGGATCGCGCACGTGGATATGCGCAACCGTCGCGCCCGCGGCGGCGGCTTCCGCCACGGTATCGGCGATCTGCGCGGGCGTGATCGGATATTGATAGGGGTAGCGCGGATTAACCGGCGCATTGCCGCTGACCGCGCAGGTCAGAATGACCTTTCGCTTTTCCGATGGGCGTGAGTAACCTGGGATCACGTGTCGTCTCCTGGTGTCAAGGAAGGGGTCGGCGGATCAGGCCGGAATAAGGCTGGCAATTCGTCGCGAGCGCAAGCCAACGGATCAGTGTCGTCATGTCGAAAACCGGAAGGCCGGTCGCTGCCTGTATGTCCGCCGCGAATGGTGGAAGTTCGGAACACTGGATGAGGATCGCCGCCACGCCGGGTTCGCGTGCTGCGGCGACGGCGCATTCCACCGTCTCGCGCCGCAACGCCTCGACATCGCGCATCGTGCCGTCGTCCAGCAGCGCGTCAAACACTCGTCTACCGCGCATCGGTGCGATGTGGAGGCGCGAGGGATCATCAATCCCGCACTGTTCGTAGATGCGCGCATTCATCGATTCGCCCACGGCCGGGATCACGGCGATGCGTGCGCTCTGTGGCATCGCCTGGAGCAGAAACGGCAGCTGCGTGAGGATGGAGAGGAACACCGGCACCGGTGCGGTGGCCGCGACGGCTTTCTGATAATAGCCAAACGATCCGCACGCCCCCGCGACCGCGCGCACACCCTGGCGCGCAAGCGCGGCGACGCCTTCGGCGAGCATGTCCGCCACCTGCGGTTCACCGCGCATCATCGGCCACGGGTCTTCAAGGTCGATCACGTGATAGAGCACCGGCGCGTCGAAGCTCTGCACGTGCTGGACGTTTCCGGGCAACAGCGGATGGGTGCTGCGCAGGCACAAGATGCCCACCGTATACCCCGCGACGGTGACGCCGCCAGCGACCGAATTTGGCATTTACAGGAATTCCCATCTGACAAGCATGAAGATGAACGCGGCTGCGACGACCATCGTCGCAATCCCGGCAGCGCGGTCGATCCGGGGCGCAGAGCCGCGTACGAGTGCGGCGGCCGCAATTCCTCCGAGCACCCACAGTCCCTGCGCCACGCGAAACAGCGGCGGAAAGCCGAACATGACGAAGGGGCCGGCTGTCGGCAGGCTTAGTGCCGCAATCGTGCCGCCGATGAGCAGCAGGCACGCGGTCGCCGAAAGCGCCGGCGGTGCTTTCGATGTGCCGCGCCGAAACGCCATGATCGTACGTGCTGTGCTGAAGACAAGCAGGGTCAGCAAAGCCGCAAGGAGCCCTCCAAAAACGAAACGTGCAGCGTGGGCCGATCCGGCCGCGCCGATCTTCGTCGCCGACCGCGCGTTGAAATGGAGTTCGAACACGCGTCCCTCTGCATCGCGGCGGAAGCGCAGCGTATCGCCGTCGATCGTCGGCGGACCAGACGCTTGATAAAGGTCCGGCGCGATCCGCACATAGTGCCGCCCGTTCACCGAAATGCCGCTGGCGCCGATTTCCACAATCTGTTCGCTGCCCGGCATCAGCAGTTCAAAGAATCGCCCCGAAGCGCTCATCGTCTGGCTGTTGATCCGGTAGGTTCCGCCGATATCCTCCTCGATCGGGCTTGTCGCTTTGGGCGCGTTCTCCGCGCCGAGCGGGGGATAGAAGCGCTTCAGGAAGGCTTCGAACACGTCATTGTCGATCGGCACGCTGGAGGTGTTGCCGATCCACAGTGCGAGGTCCTGGTCGGGGAGAACATACCACGCGCTCATCGAGGTGATGTAGTCGCCGCCGTGCAGATAGATCGGCGATCCGGCGCGCAGAATCCGCGTCGGGCCGAGACAGCGCCCGCCAAGACTCGGATCGGCGGACCAGCACTCGCCGTACAGCGAATCGATCGCTTTCCTGCCGATCACCTGCCGGCCCTGATACGCGCCGCCGTTCAGCATCATCACGAGGAAATTGCCCATCTCGTGCGCGGTCATCATGGCATCGCCAGAAGGGCGGGTGACGGTGTCCACGGCGGGAAACGTCGTCGTGCTGCCAGGAGAAACGAACACCCCCTGCGCAATCGGCGCGGTGATGCTGCCGCCCGGAAAGCCCGCATGTTCCATGCCGAGAGGCTTCAGGATTCGCGATGCGATGTAATTCTCATACGTCTCGCCCGATGCCGTTTCGATGATGCGTCCGAGCAGAGTGTAGGCAGCGTTCGTATAGGCGATGCCGCCGCCCGGTGCGCGCATGCGGCGCGGCGCGTGCCCAGCCAGATAATCCGCAAGCGCAGGGTGATCGCGCGCGTCGCGAAGGCCGCTGCCGACCATCGGAATGTTGCTGATCCCGGCGCGGTGCTGAAGCAGATGCCGTATCGTGATCGGCGCGCCGCCTTCGGGCTTCAGGCGCAGACCGCCGAGACGCGTTTCGATGTCGTCGTCCAGCGACAACTGCCCGGCTTCGGCAAGCTGAAGAATCCCGAGCGCGGTGAGCACCTTGGTTTCCGATGCGATGCGGAACAGGTGGTGGCGCACATCGAGCGGCGTCGCGTCGTTCGGGCCAAGCGTGCCGAAGGCGCGCGCGTAGCGATTCCCCTGCCGGTCCACCACGACGATCATCGCACCGGGTGCCTTGCTGGCGGAGAGGCGGGCGTGGACCTCCGCCTCGGCAAAGGCGTCCAGCGCTTCACGCGGAATGTCGGCGATCGTTTCCCCTGGATCGATTCCGGGCGCGGCGAGAGCGGTGGAAAGGGGCGCGCACATCAGTGCGAGGCCCAATCCCAGCTTCAACCACGCCGGCAGCAACGCGTGTCGCTTCATGTCCCCCATCGCCCGATTGACAAAAATATTTTATAAAAGATATATCCGAGCATCGCAACGTCGAAATGGGAGCGGGAAGGGGTGTCCTTCCACGCCAAAGGGGGAAAATATGCGGATTGAAAAACCCGGTATCGTGAATCGCGCGGCGTTTGTTTCCAGGCGTTTGTCTGTGTGCGCGGCGGCGCTGCTGGCCGGATCCGTGCTGTCGCCATGGTCGGCAGCAGCGCAGGAGGCTGATGATGCGGAGATCACCGTTACGGCAACGCGTGTGAAAACCGGCTTCGAGGCGCCGACGCCCGTAACGTCCGTCAGCCTTGATGATCTTCAGGCGCGCGGCACGGTCAACGTCGCGGATTTCCTCAACGAGATTCCGTCCTTCACGCCGACGACGACGCCTGCGACGACGTCGCTCAGCTCGCGCGAGAACGGCAACAACACGCTCGATCTGCGCGGCGTGGGCGCAAACCGCACGCTCGTTCTCATCAACGGTCGGCGCCATGTGCCGACCGCGACGGACGGAACCGTCAACATCAACGTGGTGCCGTCGATCGCGCTCAGCCGCGTCGAGGTGGTGACGGGCGGCGCGTCCGCCTCATGGGGTTCGGATGCCGTCGCCGGCGTGGTCAACCTCATCGCCGACAAGAAGCTCGATGGCGCGCGCTTCGAGGTGCAGCAGGGCATCAGTCAGCGCGGCGACGCGCAGAACTTCCGCATCGGCGGTGCCGTCGGCTCCGAACTCGCCGGTGGTCGCGGCTATTTGATGCTCGCCGCCGAATATCAGCGCGACAAGGGCGTTCGCGCGCAGAGCGATCGCAGCTGGGGCCGCAAGCGTTGGGGTCTCATCGGCAATCCTGACGATACAGGTCCGAATGACGGCATTCCGGCGCAGCTCATCGCGCAGAACGTCAACATGTTCTTCGCGAACGAAGGCGGCCTTGTGCTCGGCGGTCATCCTGCGATCCACGGTATCCGCTTCGGTCCGGGCGGTACGCTGCTCGCGAACGACTTCGGCGAATTCAACGATGGCAATTCGCAGATCGGCGGCGATGGTGCAAACATGGGTCAGTACGCGGATATCTCGGTGCCCTATTCGCGCACCAACATCTTCGCGCAGGGCGATTACGAGGTCACCGACGACGTCTCGCTGTTCTTCGAGGCAGGTTGGGCGCGCACGCACGCGGTCGCGGAAACCGTGCAAAGCTTTGCATTCCCGGCGCGTATCAATGCGGGTAATCCCTTCATACCGACTGCGTTCCGCACGATCATGGAAGATAACGGTATCGCGGGCTTCAACCTGTTCCGTCTGAACACGGATATCGGTTTCGTCACGGCGGACACGACGACGGAAACGTTCCGCGGCCTCTTCGGTCTCAAGGGCAATTTCAGCGACAACTGGTCGTGGGAAGCTTATTATCAATACGGGCAGACCAAGTTCGATTCCCGTCAGCTCAACAATCTTATCGTTGCCAATTTCCGTAACGCCATCGACGTCGTCGAAGACCCGGTCACCGGCAATCCTGTCTGCCGTGCGACGCTGACAGGCGGCGCGCCGGGCTGCCAGCCTCTCAACCTGTTCGGCTATGGCTCGCCGAGCCAGGCGGCGATCGATTACGTGAACGGTACCGGGCTTCTCCAATCGCGCCTGACGCAGCAGGTCGTTTCCGGTACGATCAATGGCGAACTGTTCGATCTGGGTGCAGGCCCGATCGCGTTCGCTGCCGGCGCCGAATACCGCAAGGAAAAGGTGCGCTCGTCCGCGGATGAGACGTCGATCAACGGCGGCTTCCTCATCGTGAACGCCCAGCCCTTCGATGGCGGTTACGACACGGTCGAAGGTTTCGCCGAAGTCGCGGCGCCGCTCATTGCCGGGAAGCCCGGATTTGAGCTGCTGGAGGTGAACGGTGCTGTCCGCGTGACCGACTATTCCACCACGGGTTCAGTGGTGACATGGAAGCTTGGCGCCAACTGGAGCCCGGTCCCCGACCTGCGATTCCGCGGCACGATCTCGCGCGATATCCGTGCGCCCAACATCGGTGAGCTTTTTGCAAGCACACGGCTTTCGTTCGCGAACGTGCTCGATCCGGTTACCGGGGCGAACACGTTCACGCCCATCATCACCGGCGGCAACACCAATCTCGATGTCGAGAAGGCCGACAACAAGACCTTCGGCGCCGTCTACCAGCCGGGCTGGGCCGAAGGCCTGAAGCTTTCGGTCGACTACTACGACATCAAGATCAAGGGCGCGATCAGCTCGCTTGCCGCGCAGGAGGCTGTGAACCTCTGCGCAAAGGGATATGCGGACGCCTGCGCGACGATCACGCGTGATGGTTCGGGAACCATTACCCGTATCAGCACACAGCTCATCAACGTCGCGAGCCTGCGAACGAAGGGCCTCGATTTCGAGGCGAGCTACCGCATCCCGGAATCTTCGTTCCTGTCGCTTGGCGGCCGCATGACGGCGCGGGTGCTGGCGACGCATGTGATGGACAAGGAATTCTCGCCCAACGGAGAGGATGTGTTCGAACGTGCGGGCGAGGTGAACCCCAATGCGGATATCGCGCTCAGCGTCCCGCACTGGCGGGGAAGCGGCAGCCTGAACTATGATCGCGGAGACTTCTCGGGCTTCCTGCAGACCCGCTTCGTCGGGTCGGCGAAGTACGACAACAGCTTCACAAGCGAAGACATCAACGACAACAAGGTGGGGGCGCAGTGGTATTTCAATATCGGCGCGCGCCTCAATGTGGAGGTTGCCGACGGGAAGTCGGTCCAGTTCTTCGGCGGCGTAAACAACCTGTTCGATAACGATCCGCCTGCCGTACCGCTCAACTTCCTCAGCCCGCTGGCCACGAATCCGATCTTCTACGACGTGATCGGTCGGTCGTTCTTCGCGGGCGTCCGCGCGGCGTTCTAAGGCTCCGGCATGTTCGTTATCGAGAAGGGGAGCCAGTGGCCTGCGGCCGCTGGCGTCCCGCCCCACAATCGCTTAGGTTCCGGCCGAGGAGAGCCGGAATCTATGGTCGACAGGTGGGTTGCCCCCAAGGTGGGGCGGGTAAAGGGCTACACGCTGCGCGAGCTGGCTTACGGGGAGCTTCGCGCAGCACTGCTTTCCGGGCGTTTCGCACCAGGCGAGGCGATCACGGTCCGCGAGCTTGCCGAGATGATGCAGCTCGGCTTCATGCCGGTGCGCGAGGGCGTCCAGCAGCTCGCCTCCCAAGGCGCGCTGGAGTTTCTGCCCAACCGTTCGGTCCGCGTGCCTGTCTACAGGCTCGAAGAGGTCCGCAAGATCTACGAGGCGCGCATCCTCATCGAATGCTACGCCGTCGAGCAGGCCGCCAAGCACATCACGCCCGAACAGGTGGCGGCGCTGAATGAAGGGCTGCAGGAGATGTTCACGCGCGCGGCGGATACCGAGGCGCGCGACAAGCTCAAGGCCAACTACGACTTCCACTTCCAGATCTACGAGGCGTGCGGCTCGTCCTACATCGTCGAGATGATCGAGCGGCTCTGGCTGCGCATCGGGCCGCTGCATATCAGCGTGTTCAACTCCGCGCCTGCCGATCGTGATGATTTTCTCTCCGTTCAGCCGCAGCACGTTGAACTCGTGAATGCGCTGCGTGTGCATGACGCGGCGCACGCGAAGGAGATCATGCTTTCGCTGCTCGAAAAGTCATTGGCCTGGTACGAGCGGCACGCCGCGGACCTGCTGGCGGCGTAGGGATGGCATGAATTTGGGCGGATAGGCGCCCGCTATTATTATATAAAATATATGAAAAGGAGTGGGGGCTTGGAGGAGGGGACTGATCTTGTTGGCGCGGTACAGGCCCGGATGGCAGGCGCGGAGGCGCGTATCCGGCCGCATATCCGCACGACGCCCGTGGAAGTCTCGTCGGTGTTCTCGAAGCGCGCTGGCAACACGATCGTTCTGAAGCTGGAGCATATTCAGCATTCAGGGTCGTTCAAGGTGCGCGGCGCCTTCAGCAAGGCACTCGCCGAAGCGGGCGACGACCGTCCGGTCCTCACGGCCTCGAGCGGCAATCATGGGCTTGCCGTCGCGCACGTCGCCGGGGCGCTGGGGCGTCCGGCCGAAATCCTCGTTCCAGAGACGATCGCGCCGTTCAAATATGCCCTGCTGCGGGCGACCTCCGCGCGCATCGTGAAGCGGGGGCGCACCGGATACGAAACGCTTGCCGCCGTGCGCGAACGCGCGGGCAAGGGCACGCACCTCTACCTGCCGCCCTACAATGATCTCGAAGTCATCGCGGGGCAGACGACGCTCGGCGCCGAGCTGATGCGGCAGGACCCGGAAATCGATGCCATCGTCGCCTCTTCGGGCGGCGGCGGGCTTGTCTGCGGTGTTGCCATCGGTGCCAAGGCCGTGAAGCCGGGCGTCACCGTGATCGGTGCTTCGGCGCGCAACGCCCAGACCTTCTATCGCTCGGTTGCCGCCGGGCACTATGTGAAGACGTTGGAGCGCCCGACGCTCTCCGATGGCACGGCGAATGCGCTGGAACCCGGCTCCATCACCGTCCCCATCGGTGCCGCGATGCTCGACGAGACCATTCTGATAGGTGAGGGCGCGATCCACCGCACCATGCAGCGGTTCGCCCGCACCGAGCGCTGGATGATCGAAGGCTCCGCGGCGCTCAGTCTTGCCGCCGCCGAGGCGATCGGGAAAACCGGGCGCTTCCGCCGCATCGCTGTCATCATTTGCGGTCGTTCCGTCGATCCGGCTAAGCTCGTCTGATGCGGTATTTCCTCATCCTCTTCGCAGCGCTGCTTCCGGCCCGCGCGCTCGCCCTCGATACGGCACCGCTTGCGGAGGCTGTGGAAGCCGCCCGCACGGCGGAGGGCATTCCAGGCGTATCGGTCATGATCGCGCGCGGCGACGAGCGCCTGTTCAGTCAGGGTTTCGGCCTCGCCAACGTCGAGCTAGCCACACCGGCAACCCCGCACAGTATTTATCAGATCGGTTCACTGGCGAAGACGTTCACTGCCGTCGGCATCATGCTCCTCGTCGAAGACGGTAAGCTCGCCCTCGACGAAAGCATCACGCACTACCTCCCCGAAGCCCCCGCGCACTGGAAGCCGGTGACGCTCCGCGCACTCGTCGGGATGCGGTCGGGGATCGCCGACTATGAAGAGGCCTCGCTCGAGGGCGATGACGAAGCGCTTATCGACCTTCACCGCGACTACACCGATGCCGAACTCATCACGCGCCTCGGTCGTGCGCCGCTCCTGTTCGCGCCGGGCACGCGCGTGCAGTACAGCAACAGCAACTATGTCGTTCTCGGCGCGCTGATGACCCGCATTGCCGGCGAGCCATACATCGATTTCCTCACCCGCCGCCTGTTCCGCCCCGCTGGCATGAACACTGCGCGAAAGGCCAGTCTTGAAGCCGTGATCCCGAACCGCGCCGACGGTTATGTCCACGCGGCAGACCTTCGCAACGCGGATTGGGTTTCGCCTACGCTCTACAGCACGGGCGATGGCGGCCTGATGATGTCGGTGGAAGATCTCGCGCGCTGGCACCAGCTTCTGGTCAACAAGACGCAGCCGCTGGCACAGACGTTCGCGCCCATGTGGAGTGTCGCGCCCTATCCGGATGGAACGCGGCCCGTGATCGGCTACGCGCTCGGCTGGCAGGCCCAGTCGGCGGGCGGCGTGTCCGTTGTCGGCCATGGCGGCACGTGGGCGGGATACCGCGCCTATTTTCTGCATGTCCCTTCCACGGGACTCAGCGTCGCCGTGCTCGCCAATCTCGAAAGCGCGGGCACGGGGCGGCTCGCGTGGAAACTCGCCGGGCTCGTCGATCCGCGGCTCTACAGACAAGCGGCGGCAAGCGACCCCGACCCGAAGACCACTCAGGCGCACCGCGCGCTCTTCAAAGCGCTGCTCGATGGCAAGACCATCGAAGGGGCGATGACCCCTGGGGCCGCGGTCCTGTGGACCAGCCGAGCGCGTCAGGAACTCCTCGATTTCGCGTCCCCCGTGCGCACGTCCCAAAGCTTCGTGCTTGTAAGGCGAGACAAGCGACAGGCGGTTTACCGCCTTGATGCCGGGCGGTTCGACGTGGTCCTCGAAATGGCGCTCGATAAGAACCGCCGTGTTTCAGGCATCAACGTCACAATCGAATAGACCTCAGGCGTGGACCGGCGGCTTCCGGCCTGCCCACGGCTGCGCGGCTTCCAGGCGATACGCTAGGTCGAACAGCACGTCGTCGCGGCCCGGTGCGGCAGCAAACTGGATACCGATGGGAAGCCCCTCCGGCGACCAGCCGAGCGGAACGCTCATCGCGGGTGCGCCGGCCGCATTGTGGATCGGCGTGTATCCGGCGAATTCCACGAGGCGATCGTACAGCGTATCGAACGGAACCGTGGGCGCGAGGTGGCCGAGTTTCGGCGCGGTCGTGCGCAGCACGGGTGTGGCGATGACGTCGAAGTCGTCGAACCAGCTGTTATAGGCGGTCGAGGCAGCGAGCAGGCCGTCCACGGCCTCTTGCCGCTTGGCAGGAGACATGCGCCGCGCGTGCTCGGCGAGCGCGCGGGTGAAGGGTTCCAGGAGATCGGGCTTCGGCGTCGCCGTTTCCTGCATCATCGCACCTTCGGCCCAATAGGTGAGGAAGTCATGCATCACGCCGCGTTTTACCGGCCAGCGGGTTTGCTGCGGTTTCATCCCGATCGATCCAAGCAGTCGAAGCGTGGCATCGAATGCGGCACGCACCTCGTCGGAAGGCGCGATGCCCTCCATGCTCTCCTCGACGAAGCCGATCCGCAGCGGCCGCTCGCTGGCGCCGGACACGAAGCCGATCGGTGTGTTTGCAACTGTGTCTTCCGTCAGCGCGAACACCATCGCGCTGTCCCGTACCGAGCGCGTCAACACGTGCTGCGTGCCAAGCTCGACCGGGCGCGGCGGTGGTGGCGCGACGCGGATCATGCGGCCCCTTGAGGGTTTGAGGCCGAACAGGCCGCAGCAAGCTGCCGGGATACGGATCGATCCGCCGCCGTCGCCCCCGTGCGAGATCGGGACCACGCCCGCGGCGACCGCAGCCGCCGCGCCGCCGGAAGAGCCGCCCGTCGATCGGCTGGTATCCCACGGGTTGCGCGTAGGGCCGGGGCCAAGCGCCTCGGATGTCGGCAGGAAGCCGAATTCAGACGTCGTGCATTTCCCGATGATTGCGAAGCCTGCGTTCCGGAGCGCATCGACATACGGCGATTGGCCAGTGGCGGGCTTGCCTTCGTAAGCGCGCGAGCCGTAGCGCGTGGGCAGCCCCTTCACGTCGAGCAGATCCTTGATGAGGATCGGCACGCCCGAAAACGGCCGCCCCGGCAGCGAGGGAACGTCACCAGGTGCGGCGAGGAAGTTGAGTTGCTCTTGCATCCGGTCACGCGCAGCAATGGCATCGTCAACCTCAAGCGGCGCGGCCTTCGCCGCGAACGGAGCGGCGCTGAGAGCTGCCAGGACTTCGCGGCGACGGAAGCGCATCACTTCGCCTCCTTCTTTGGCGCGGTCGTACGCAGATAATATCCGTATTTCGGAACGCTCACCTTCGCGCCGGGCACCGGGAAGGCGAATTCGATATTGTCGAAACGCGCCGGTACGCCATCTGTGCGCATCAGGTTGGCGTTGGTCTGCAACTGGTAATGGAGATGCGGATAGCCCGTCGTCTGCGATCCTCCGAGCAGCGCGATCACCTCACCCTGCCGGATTGTCTGCCCGGTTTTCACGCGAAGCGATCCCTGGCGCAGATGGCAGAAGAAGCTTACCTCGCCGTTGCCGTGATCGAGCATGATCCAGTTTCCCGGCATGGCGTGAACAGGGTCGGACATGCCCTGCATCAAAAGGTCGGCAGGTGTGTCGTCTGGAACGCCGTCGCGCATCGCCACGACCGTGCCCGCGCCGGGCGCGATGATCTCTTTTTCGAACGTGTAGACGTCCGCGTTCTTCGGCATGGATACGGGGGTGTTCAGCAGTTCGAAACGCGGCCCAAGCGCAACGATGTCATAAGCGCCCCACTGCCCGAAATCGTCTTTGTGCGAAGGGTCATCGTAGTCGTGCGCCGATATCGCCATGAAGTTCCCTTTGATCGGGAAAATCAGCGGCGTCTTCTGTTCGTAGACGGTCACCGGGAAGGTGCGCGAGACTGTCGCCGTCTGTCCCTTGGGATCGCGCACGGTCATCTCGTAGCGGATAGCATCGACATGCACGGGAATCGGCGTCGTGAAATGATGGCGGAACACCGATACCGGTGCTTTCCCGGAGTAGCGCGAGAGAACCGTGCGGCGGATCGTCTTCAATTCATCGGCAGAGAAAGCGACCGTGCGGAATGTCGCGCCTTTCGCTTCGAGGAACGCGGTCGCGGAGACCGGCTCCACCCAGCGTCCGTCTGCTTCATCGAGCAGCAGGTCGAGCGTGAACGTCTCGGTCGCGGGGTAAGAGATCGCCCATGCCGGGTTAACCTCCCAACTGCCGTCGCTGACAAGGAAGTCGTGTTCCTTGAAAAGCCGCGAGGGGGCAATATCGAGGCTGACGGCGACCGGCCCGTCGGAGACGCGCGCGACCGGCGGAAGTTTCGTGCCGAGCGGCCGATAGGACGACACCGTTATCGATACGCTCTGCTTGCTGTTGTCCGGTGCGGCGTCGCGGATGCGGAATGGAAACTGTGCTCCGCCCACCTTGCGATAGTCTTCGAAACGCGATGTGCTGATCGTCGCGCCTTCGTCCCAAATTGCCGGATAATCGCGCCGGAACGGCAGGTAGGTCTTCGCATCCACGAAAAGGCTGGAGCCGTCCTTGATTGCGATGCGGTATGCCTTGCGGCCATCCACCTCTTCTGCGTCGAGCTTCGCATTGGCAAGCGGCTGCATCGTGCCGGTGAAGGGCAGGAATATTGACGCGGCGCGTGTGCGCGCGAGCGCCTCAGGCGCCAGTTCGCGGGTGCGGGCAGGGGCCTTCGGCTCCATGCCATCCCAGCCGTTGCGTTCCATGCCGCCGTGTGCATCCACGTCGCGCGCGATCTGGTAGACGGCGGTCGAGATCGAAACGCTGAGCCGGTCGCTGCCTTCACGGCTTACCGAGAAGCGCGCAGGCATTTTGAATGCCTCGCCCGTGCCTTCAAGCGTCCACCCCGCCTGCAGTTCGGCGGAAGGTTTGCCGAGCGCTTTTCGCATGCGCTCCAGCGCGTTGTCAGGGGTGATGCCAGCATTGGCCGTTCCCGCAAGAAGGCTCCAAACGGCGAGGCTTGCCAGCCCATTTTTGAGACCGCCTCTGATCGAAAATATAGACCGCACACCCTCACTCCCATTGCCTTTTCTCAGATTATATAAAATATAATATTTGTCCAGACGGGATGGGGTAAAGCGCGCTTCAGCTGTAAATCGCGTTCGCACAACCGCAGGACTGCGATATGTCCTGCTGGCAGGCGATTGTGAGTGCGCCTTGCGTGGGGGAGTTGAGTTCAGATGATTTTTGTTCAGCCGGCATACCGCCAGCTTGGTGTGCTCACCGTACTTGCGATCCTGCTCGACGGTCTCGATGGCCAGGCGCTGAGTTTTGCCTTGCCCGCCATCGCAGCCGAATGGGGCGCGGAAAAGAGCGCGTTCGGGTTCGTCTTCATGGCCGGGCTTATCGGTATGGCGGCGGGAACGATCGTGCTCGGCTACGTCGGTGATCGTTTCGGCAGGCACATCGCGCTCGGCATCAGCGTTGTGCTTTTCGGCCTGTTCACGGGGCTTTGCGCCATGGCGGGCAGCGTGAACGAAATCCTGCTCCTGCGGTTCATCGCCGGTCTTGGCATGGGCGGCGCGCTTCCGAATGCGGCTGCGCTGATGTCCGAAACCATAGCGCCCCGATGGCGGGCCGTTGCGGTGACAGCCACGATCCTTTGTATTCCGCTCGGCGGAATGCTGGGCGGAATCCTTGCGTCGTGGGTGCTGCCGGCCTTCGGCTGGCGGCCGCTGTTCATCGGTTGCGGTCTCGCCTCCATCCTGCTCGGCGCGCTTCTGTTCCTCCAGAAGCACCAAGCCGTTGCCGCACCTGAAGCGATGGAAATAAGCGCTTTACCCGCGCTCGGCTTCGGCCAGACCCTCGCCCTGGTGCTCGGCAAGGATGCGCGCCGCGATACGCTGGCGATCTGGATTTCGTATTTCTGGTCGCTGATGGCCGTGTACCTCTCGCTCAACTGGCTGCCGAGCCTGCTGGTCGGGGCGGGCTTCGGTCTCGGCGATGCAAGCATCGGTGCGGCGCTTTTCAACTGCGGCGGCATCGTGGGCGCGCTGCTCGGCGCACTGCTCATTCGCACCTTCGGGTCGCGGGCCGTGCTCGTCACGATGGCGCTTTGCGGCGCGGTCACCAGTGTGTTGCTCGCGGCCTTTCCGCCGAATCCAGATGCGTTCCTGCTCAGCGTTTCGCTGATCGCCGTGCTCGGCATTTCCAGCGCCGGCATCCAGTCGATTCTCTTCGCGGTCGCCGCACAGCTCTACACGGTCGAGACGCGATCGACGGCGATCGGCGTCGCGCTCGGCTTCGGTCGGACGGGGGCGATGATCAGCGCGGTGGCGGGCGGTGTGCTCATCGGTTGGCAGACGGGGGGCTTTTTCGTCACCACAGCCCTTCTCATGGCGCTGCTTGCCGCGTCGCTGATGATCCTGCGGCGGCATATCGAAAGGCATCGCGCCCCGGCCTGACCCGTCTTCCGCCATCACGGCGCCGAGGCCAGCCTTGATCCTGCGAAAGAAGCAGGACTATGACGGGTCCATATTCAAAGCTTCAGGGGATTTTTCATATGCGTCGTGTTGCTGCCGTCACCCTTGCCCTGCTCTCCACTTCGCTGCTCGCTGCGCAGCCCGCGCCGACGGGTGAGGCCGTGACCTTCGTTTATGCCGGAACGCTGCTTGCCGAGCCCGGAAAGGCACCGCGCGGGCCGAGCACGATCGTCATCCGGAACGGCAAGATCGCGGACGTGCGCGACGGCTATGCCGAGCCGCAGGCGGGTGCGAAGGTCGTCGATCTCAAGGATCGCTTCGTGATGCCGGGCCTCATCGATCTCCACGTTCATTTCTACGGCATCGGCGGCGACCCGCTGCGCGCGCGGCTCACCGGCATGACCAACGATACGACGGACGACATGATGTACGCTGTCTCGAACGCGCGCGTCACGCTCGATGCCGGCTTCACCACGGTGCGCGATCTCGGCGGTGATCCGCGCGGGATGCGCGCGCTGCGCGAAGGTATCGAGCGCGGCGATGTCGAAGGGCCGACGATTGTGAACGCGGGCGCGCCGATCTCCGTGTCGGGCGGGCACGGCGACCCGTCGAACGGGCTTGCCGAGCCTTACTTCAGCGCCGTCCACGAACATCAGATCAACACGTGCGATGGGGCGGACGATTGCCGCCGCGCCGTGCGCCAGCAGGTTGCGCTCGGCGCGCAGGTCATCAAGTTCATGTCGACAGGCGGCGTGCTCTCCAACGTTTCGGGCGGCCTCGGCCGTTCGATGACCGATGAAGAGATCAAGGCGGTCATCGATACGGCGCACGGCCTTGGCCGCAAGGTTGCGACCCACAGCCACCATGCCGCGGGCACGAAGGCGGCGATTGTCGCGGGCGTGGACACGGTCGATCACGGCTCGTTCCTGGATGACGAGGCGATCAAACTCCTGAAGACGCATGGCACTTGGCTTGTGCCCACCATGCTCGCGGCGAATACGGCCGTCTCGCAGGCGCGCGCGGGCGCGCTTCCGCCCGCGGTGATCCCGAAGGCGGAAGAAGCCGCGGCGAATGCGTTCAACAGCCACAAGAAGGCTTTCGCGGCAGGCGTGAAGGTCGCATTCGGCACGGACAGCGGCGTTTCGAAGCACGGCGACAATGCGAAGGAGTTCGCGTTGATGGTGAAGGCGGGTATGTCGCCCGCCGGCGCGCTGCAAGCGGCGACAGTGAATGCCGCCGAAGCACTCGGTCGTTCTGCGGCTATCGGCACCATCACACCGGGCAAGGACGCAGACATCATCGCGGTCGCGGGCAGCCCGCTTGACGATGTGACGCGCATGGAAAACGTCGATTTCGTGATGCGCCATGGTGTCGTCCACAAGGCGGGCGGCAAGCGCCAGGGCTTTCCGGCGGATTGATTTTCGTGCTGCATGACCGTGGCCGCCTCGCGTTGATCGGCGCGGCCGCGGTTGTCTGGGCTGCCGCTGCGCATTTTGGCGGACCTGCGTCGAGCGCCGATGCGGCGCTGCTTGCGGCGCTTCATGCAGGGCAGATACCCGGTCTCGCGACCGCCGCGCGCGTCGTGACCGAGCTCGGCGGTTGGATTGCGCTTACGGCAGCGACTGCAAGCGCGGTGATCTGGCTCTGGCTTCGGCAGCGTCGCCGAGAGGCGCTGTTCCTGTTTCTTGTCGTTGCGGGTGCCCGCCTTGCCGCGGCGGCTCAGAAACACGTTTTCGCGCGGGAGCGACCGGACGTCGCTCACTTGGTGGATGTCAGTTCGGCCTCGTTTCCGAGCGGCCATGCCGCGAACAGCCTCGTCACGTTTCTGGTTCTCGCGGTCGTGCTTTCAGGGTCGCGGTCTGCGGTGGGTCTCGCGGTCGCGTTTGCCGGATGTGTCGGGATCAGCCGCGTGATGCTCGGCGTGCACTGGCCCTCCGATGTGCTCGGCGGCTGGGCCTTTGGCTTGGCATGGGTGCTTGCGGCGCTGTGCATCAGCGATCGCCTGCGGCCCGGTGCGGCGATCCCCTTGGCCTCGCCACGGCGAAAGGGCTAGGCTGGCCGCCGATGGTCCGGGAGGAGCTCGTTCGTTGACGGTTGCCAGTATTGCGCTTCCCCGCATCCTCAGGATCGGCGGCGGCGCCTCACAGCAGCTCGCGGAGGTGCTGGGCTCACTCGGTGTGTCCCGGCCGCTTGTCGTCACCGATGGGTTTTTGTCCGCGCAAGGCATGGTCGAGCGACTGCTCGATGGACTGCGCGCGGCGGGCGTCAGCGCGCGGGTCTTCACGGAAACCGTGCCGGACCCGACGGTCGCCTCGATCGAGGCGGGGCTCGCGTTCCTGCAGGAAGGGAACCACGATTGTGTCGTCGGCTTCGGCGGGGGCAGCCCGCTCGATAGCGCCAAGGCGATCGCCATGCTCGCCGTCCACGGAGGCGCGATGGCGGATTACAAGGTGCCGCACGTGCAGGATATGCCGGGCCTGCCCGTGATCGCCATCCCCACGACGGCGGGGACAGGCTCGGAGGCCACACGCTTCACGATCGTCACCGATGATCAAACCGACGAGAAGATGCTTTGCGCTGGCCTTGCCTATCTGCCGGTCGCGGCGCTCGTCGATTATGAACTGACGCTCGGCAAGCCACGACGGCTCACCGCCGACACGGGTATCGATTCGCTCACGCATGCGATCGAGGCCTACGTCTCGCGCAAGGCCAATCCGTTCAGCGACGGCATGGCGCTCTCGGCGATGCGACTGCTTGCGCCCAACATTCGCCGTGTCTGCGCTGACCCCGGCGACCGCTCGGCGCGGGAGGCGATGATGCTGGGCGCGATGCAGGGCGGTATCGCTTTCTCGAACAGTTCGGTGGCGCTCGTCCACGGCATGAGCCGACCGATCGGCGCTCATTTCCATGTACCGCACGGGCTTTCGAACGCCATGCTGCTCCCCGCCGTCACGGCATGGTCTGCGCCGGCCGCAATGACACGTTATGCGGACTGCGCGCGCGCCATGGGCATTGCGGAGGAGGGGGAGGGGGATCAGTCGGCGGTCGCGCGTCTGCTGGAGGAGCTCTCGGCTCTCAATCGCGATCTCGACGTGCCGTCGCCGGCCCAATGGGGCATTGATACCGCGCGCTGGAACGATCTCGTGCCCCTGATGTGCGCACAGGCGCTTGCATCCGGGTCGCCTGCGAACAACCCGCGCGTTCCCACAGAGGCGGAGATGGCAGCGCTTTACGCGCGGGTCTGGGACGGCGCAGCTTAAGCGCACCGGCATCGCGACAGCGTGGCGTCAGCTGTCACAGGCATAGGGGGCATAAGGGGGAAATTATGCTGCTTATTACTGCTCTCATCGCGTCTCTTGCCGCCTCCGCAGCTCCGGAAGCGCCTGCCGGAAAGGGGGCCGCAAACGATTTTTCTCGCACGGCGGACGATCGCGAAGGCGCGCTCGATAGCTTCACCAATACCGGAACGGATGATCCGGCCGCGCTGCTGAAGCACCTTCAGCAGGAAATCTACGTCAACCAGCAGCTGGCAATCCTCACCCAGTTCCGGCTCGATTATTCGGACCGGATCCGGCTTTCGACCGAATATGTGAACAGTGACGGCGAGCTCATCCCAACCCATGTGTTCACGCCGGTCAAAGCGTCAGGCGCGCCGCGTCCCGCCGTCGTTATGGTGCATGGCGGCTTCCACGAGCGGCTGGAGCCCTCGTGGTTCCCGCTTATTCTTGCGGTGGTGGAGGCGGGTTATGTCGTGCTGTTCCCGGAATATCGCGGCAGCCGCGGCTACGGAGACGCGATCTACCAGAACGATTACGGCAACACCGATGTCGCCGATGTGCTTGCGTCGGCGCGCTATGCGGCGACGCGTCCGGATATAGACGGCGGTCGCATCGGCATCCTTGGTCAGAGCCGTGGCGGCATGGTGACGCTGCTCGCCATCGAGCGTGCACCCAAGCAGTTCAAGGCAGCCGTCGATATCGTCGGGCTCACCGATTTCGTGGCCTACATGTCCTACAAGCCGGACTATCGCCGCAAGGAGATCGCGGAGACCAACCCGAGCTTCAAGGGCAAGCTCCCGCACGAAAACCTGCCCGCTTACATCAACGTGTCGCCGATCAACTTCGTCGACAAGATCGAGGCGCCCGTGTTGGTGCTCGCCACGAGCGGTGACAAGATCGTGCCGCACACGATCCATACCGGCCGGCTTGTCGATGCGCTGAAGGCGAACGGCAAAACCCACGATGTCAAAATTTACGACGAGGCCCCCGGCGGCCACGTGTTCATGAAGGGGGCGACTCCCGAGCGCGAGGATGCATTGAAGCGCATCGTCGCCTGGTTCAACCGCTGGATGGGGCCTGCGCGTTAGGCGGCGTCTCTTCCCTCATGCCGAACCGGTCCAGGAAACCTGCGAGACGCCAGATCGTGTCCTCGCGTGAGGGTTCTTCCGGCGGCCTGCCCAGCATGAACCGGATCGGCAGATTGCAGAGCAGCATGGCGAAATAGAGTTCCGCGGCATGCCGCGGACGGTCGATCTGCGCTATGCCGCGCGCATTCCAGCTTTCGAACAGGCTGGCGAGGCGGGTGATGTACTTCAGTTGCATGTCGTTATCGAACGCTTCGCCGAAGTCCGGATCGGTCAGGCTTTCCACGATCACAAGGCGCATGAAGGCGATCTTGCGGGGTGTCGTTGTCAAGGCGAGATAACGGAGGGCAAACTCTTCAAGGATGCGCCTTGGCGGCAGTCCGCTTGCAAGCAGCGTATCCAGGTCTTTGAGATATTCGTCGTTGCTGCGATCCACCACCGCGCGCAGCAGTCCCTGCTTGTTGCCGAACATCTGATAGATCGTTGCGAGCGAACCCCCGGAACGCTGCACGATCGCGCTCAGGCTGACAGAGGGATAACCGTATTCGAGGAAAAGCGACTCCGCCGCGTCGAGAATCGCCTGCCGTCGGGCGATACGGCGCTCGTCCTGTGTCAGGCGCGGTGCGCCTAGCTGCTCTGCCTCTGCGTTCATGCTATTCTGGCAATCCCCATTTTGATCTTATCTTTGTTTGTTGACCTGTAATGTACGTTACACTACAGGCCTTGGCAAGGGCGGTGCCGATAGTGTCCCGATTCATCCCCCGCGACGGAGTTTTCATGCGTAACAACCGATGGCTGGCAGCAGCGGCACTCGCCGCCTGCGTGTGGCTTTCCGCCTGCGCGGATGACGCGCAGCCCACGCCGCCGCCACCCGAGGTCGAAGTCGTCACGGTCCGGCCGCAGCCGATCGCGAACGTCATCGAGCTGCCGGGGCGCGTGCAGGCCATCCGCACTGCGGAGGTGCGTGCGCGGGTGGACGGCATCATTGAACGCCGCCTGTTCGACGAGGGCACCGACGTGAAAGCGGGACAAGCGCTGTTCGCTATCGACCCGCGCGAGATGACAGCGGCGCTCAATGCCGCCCAGGCGGCACTTGCCCGCGCGCGGACGACATCGGCGAACGCGGCGCAGGATCTGCAGCGCTACGATGGACTGATCGCCGATCAGGCGATCAGCAAGCAGGAATATGATGCGGCCGTGGCACGGCGGGGCACGGCGCAGGCCGATGTCGATCAGGCGCGGGCACAGGTCGAATCTGCCCGTCTCAACCTTGGCTACGCCACCGTCCGGGCGCCGATCGCAGGCCGCGCGGGCCGTGCGCAGGTGACGGAGGGCGCGCTGGTCAGCGCGTCGCAGGGCACGCTGCTCACCACGATCGAGCAGATCGATTCGATCTACGTGAACTTCTCCCAGTCGAGTTCCGATCTGCTCGCGATCCGCCGCGACATCGCCGGCGGCAAGCTGCACATCCCGGAGCTTGGCCGCTGGGACGTGACGCTGATTCTTGAAGACGGCACAGCGTACGAGCAGACCGGCCATATCGATTTCCTCGACCTCTCGATCGACGAGGCGACGGGAACGGCCGCGCTGCGTGCCGAATTTCCGAACCCCCGGCGGATATTGCTGCCCGGCCAGTTCGTGCGCGCGCAGATTGGGGCCGGAACGCGGGCGAACGGCATCCTTGTGCCACAGCGCGCGGTCACCGTCGCTGAAGACGGCGGGAGCGTCTACGTGGTCGGCGCCAAGGACGTTGCCGAGGTGCGCCCCGTGAAGCTCGGCCGGCTTCAGGGCGACAGCTGGGTAATCGACGAGGGCCTCAACAGCGGGGATCGTGTGGTGGTGAGCGGGCTTCAAGGTGTCCGCCCCGGCCAGCCCGTTCGCATCGCTGGGGCTGCGCCGAAAAAGGCCGCAGAGAAAGCTGCCGCAACCAAATGACCCCGCGTTTTTTCATCGATCGCCCCGTCTTCTCGTGGGTGCTCGCGCTCTGCATCACGCTTGCGGGCGTGCTGGCGCTGCGCGGGCTGCCGGTCGAGCAGTACCCGTCGGTTGCGCCGCCATCGCTTACAATCCAGCTTACCTATCCCGGCGCTGATGCCGCGGTGCTTGAACAGAACGTCACGCAGGTCATCGAGCAGCAGCTGAACGGTGTCGAGGGTTTCCTCTACATGTCGTCGACCAGCCTCTCGAACGGCACGGCGGAAATCCAAGTTACCTTCCGTACCGGCACCGATATCAACGAAGCCCAGATGGAGGTGCAGAACCGCCTGCGCCGCGTTGAACAACGGCTCCCCGAGGAGGTGCGCCGTCAGGGCATTTCCGTTGCCGAGGCGAACACCGGCTTCCTGCTGATCGTCGGGCTGCAATCGAAGAGCGGCAAGACGACCGCGCTCGATCTCGGCAATTTCGCCAACAGCCGCGTTGTCGACGAGCTGCGCCGCGTGTCGGGCGTCGGCGAGGTGCAGGTGTTCACGCCGCCTTATGCCATGCGTATCTGGCTCGATCCGCAGAAGCTTGCGAACTACCGCCTTTCAGCGGCCGAAGCGCTGGGCGCCGTGCGCGAGCAGAACAGCCAGTCGCCGGGCGGCGCGCTCGGCGATCGACCGCTCGCGAACGGCAGCGAGCTCAACGCCACGATCATCACGCAATGCCGTTTCACCAATCCCGAACAGTTCGCGGCGATCATCCTGCGCGCGAACCCGGATGGCTCGGCGGTGCGCCTAAAGGATGTAGCGCGCGTAGAACTCGGCGCGCAGAACTACCTGTTCGATTCGGAACTGAACGGAAACCCGGTGGCGGGTATCGCCGTGCAGATGACGCCCGGCGCGAATGCGCTCGCCACGGCACAGGGTGTCAATGCGCGCATGAAAGAGCTGGAGCGTAGTTTCCCCTCCGACATCACGTGGACGATTCCCTACGACACGACGCCGTTCATTAACGTTTCCATCAGTGAGGTTGTGAAAGCGCTCGCGGAGGCGATGCTGCTCGTTTTCCTCGTGATGTTCCTGTTCCTTCAGAACTGGCGGGCGACGCTGATTCCCACGATCGTCGTTCCGATCGCACTTGCCGGCGCCTGTCTTGGCCTGTGGCTGTTCGGCTTTTCGATCAACGTGCTGTCTCTGTTTGGCATGGTGCTCGCCATCGGCATTCTTGTCGATGATGCCATCGTCGTCATCGAGAACGTCGAGCGCATCATGGTCGAGGAAAAGCTGCCGCCTTACGAGGCGACGGTGAAGGCGATGAGCCAGATCACCTCGGCGATTATCGGCATCACGCTCGTGCTGATGGCGGTGTTTATTCCAATGGCGTTCTTTCCGGGCTCCACCGGGCAGATTTATCGCCAGTTCTCCGTGACGCTGATCGTTTCCATCGGTTTCTCCGCGCTGCTGGCATTGACGCTGACGCCCGCGCTCTGCGCCACATTCCTGAAGCCGCATGATGAGGTGAAGGCGCCGCAGGGCCGGTTTGCGCGGGTGACGGGCGGTTTCTTCGGCCGGTTCAACGCATGGTTCTCCCGGTCGACGGATCGCTATCAGGGCGCGGTCGGCAAAGTCCTGTCGCGGCCGCTGCGCTGGCTCGCGGTGTTCGTGCTGCTTTTCGGGCTCACCGCGATCATGTTCACGCGGCTTCCCGGCGGCTTCCTGCCCACGGAAGATCAGGGCAGCATCATCACCGTGATTCAGGCGCCCGCCGGTGCGACCCGTGAGCGCACCGAGGAAGCGATTGTTCAGGTGAAGGCGTTCTATGCCTCGCAGCCGCAGGTGCAGAACGTTTTCGTCGTTCGCGGATTCAGCTTCTTCGGGCAGGGACAGGGTAATGCCATTGTCTTCGTGAACCTGAAGCCGTGGAACGAACGCAAGGGCGTCGACAACAAGGCGGATGCGATCGTCGGCCGGGCCATGGGCGCGTTCATGCAGATCAAGCAGGCGATGGTCTTCGCGCTCAATCCGCCCTCGATTCAGGAATTGGGTACGGCCGGCGGTTTCACGTTCAAACTGCAGGATCGCGGTGGCCACGGGCACAAGGCCCTTGCCGCCGCGCAGGGGCAGCTTTTGGGCTTGGCGTCGCAGAGCCCGGTACTGTCGGGCGTGCGGCCTGACGGACAACCGGAAGCGCCGCAGCTTCGCGTGCTCATCGATCGCATCAAGGCGCGCGCGCTCGGGCTCTCGATCGGAGACGTGAACGATACGCTCGCGATCTCCTTCGGCAGCGCCTACGCGAACGATTTCACGCGCGATGGCCGCGTGCTGCAGGTGCTCTTGCAGGCCGACGCACCTTTCCGCATGACCCCGCAGGACGTGCTTGATCTGAAGGTGCGCAGCGCCTCGGGCGATATGGTGCCGTTCGGCGCCTTCACGCAGGTGGAATGGACCGCAGGCCCGCAGCAGCTCCAGCGCTACAACGGCTATCCGTCGATGACGATCTCCGGCGCAGCCGCGCCGGGCCGTTCGACGGGCGAGGCGATGGCGGAAATGGAGCAGTTCGCCGAGCAGCTTCCCGAAGGCTTTGCCTATGAATGGACCGGCATCTCCTACGAGGAGAAACAGTCCGCGGGCCAGATCGGCCTGCTGCTCGGGCTGTCGCTTGTCGTCGTCTACCTGCTGCTCGCTGCGCTCTACGAAAGCTGGGCGGTACCCGTGTCGGTGCTGCTCATCGTCCCGCTCGGCGTGCTCGGCTCGGTGCTGTTGACGGCGATGCGCGGGCTTTCGGCGGACATTTATTTCAACGTCGGCCTCGTCACCATCATCGGCCTTGCCGCCAAGAACGCCATCCTCATCGTCGAGTTCGCGATTGAGGAGGAGGCGAAAGGCAAGTCGCCGCTCGAAGCGACGATGGAAGCGGTGAAGCTCCGCCTGCGTCCGATCATCATGACCTCGATGGCCTTCATCGGCGGCATGTTCCCGCTGTTCATCGCGAGCGGCGCCGGCGCGGCGAGCCGGCGCGCGGTCGGCACGGGCGTGATGGGCGGCATGATCACCGCGACGCTGATCGGCATTTTCCTGATCCCGCTGTTCTATTATGCGGTGCGCCGCTGGATCAGCCGCAGGCGTCCGCCCGCACCCGGTGAACCGCGTCATGTGGAGGTGAGCGATGCGTAAGCTTCTGCTTTTCTCTGTACTGCTTGTGTCCGCGTGTCAGATGGCGCCGAAGCACGAGCGTCCGGCGCTGCCGACCGCGACGGCCTATCCGCTGTCCCCGGACCCTGCGGATGGCGCGCGGGCGGAGACCATTGGCTGGCGCGACTTCTTCGCCGATCCGGCGCTGCGCACGCTGATCGGCACGGCACTGGAGCGCAACCGCGACCTTGCTGTTTCGATTGCGCGTATTGAGGAAGCGCGGGGGCTTTACCGCATCCAGCGCGCCGATCGTCTCCCGACCCTCGCCGCGAGCGGCGACGCCACGCGGAGCCGAGGGCAGATTTTGACTCCAACGGGCGCGAGCGTGGGGGAGCAGGATCGTTTTTCCGTCGGTGTCGGTGTTTCGGCGTTCGAGCTCGATTTCTGGGGCCGCGTCCGCAATCTCTCGGAAGCCGCGCGGTCGCAGTATCTTTCCACCGTGCAGGCGGAACGTGCCTTCCGGCTTAGCCTCGTCCGCGACGTCGCGACCACCTGGTTCGCGCTCCGCGAGACGGAGGAACGTATCACGCTTGCCGAGGCGACGGTGAAAAGTCGTGAGGACGGCGTGCGCATCGCGCAGCGCCGCCTCGATGCGGGTGTCACCTCCGCGCTCGATTTCCGGCAGGCCGAATCGCTGCTCACGCAGGCCGAAACCGAGCTTGCGGGGCTTCGCCTGTCGCGCAGCCGCAATGCGAACTTCCTCGCCGTCCTTGTCGGCGGCCCGCTCCCCGAAACCGCGCCGCCGCTCGCGCTTGCCGAGCAGGATGGCTTCCCCAGGCTCGCCGCGGGTCTGCCGTCCGATCTCCTGACGCTGCGGCCAGACATCCTTGCCGCGGAGGAAACGCTCCGCGCCGCCCGCGCCAACATCGGGGCGGCGCGCGCGGCCTTCTTCCCGGCGATCTCGCTCACAGGCACGCTCGGCTTTGCGTCCGGCGAACTCGATTCGCTGTTCGACAACGGCAGTTTCAACTGGAGCGTCGGCCCGTCGCTGAACCTCCCGATCTTCGATTTCGGCCGCCGCAAGGGCAATCTCACCGTTGCCGAGGCGCGCGAAGATATTGCCGTTGCCCAGTACGAGCAGACCGTCCAGCGCGCCTTCCGGGAGGTGGCGGATGCGCTCGCGGGCCGTCGTTTCCTTGCCGAGCAGATGCTCGCGCAGCTCCGCGCGACCGAAGCGCAGCGGCACATCGCGCAGCTCGCCCGTACCCGCTACCGCGAAGGCGTGGTCGGCTATCTCGAAGTGCTGGACGCCGAGCGCAACCTGTTCGATGCCGAGCAGGCGCTGATCACCGCGAACCGCGCTGTACTCGACAATCGCGTCGCGCTCTACGTCGCGCTTGGCGGTGGCCTTGTTGAAGGCGGCGGTTCTTAAAGTTTCAGGGCTTGCGTGCCCGGCGGTCCTTCTCCCAAAGAGGGGGGATGACGGTCACCATTGATATCGGGAACGATCGGTCCGGGCAGTCCGTGCCGATCGACCTCCAGGAATTGCTCGCAACCCGCCTACTCGTCCAGGGCAACTCGGGCTCGGGCAAGTCGCACCTGCTGCGCCGCCTTCTCGAAGAGAGCGCGGGCAGCGTGCAGCAGGTGGTGATCGATCCCGAAGGCGATTTCGTTACGCTTGCCGAACCCTTCGGCCATTCGGTGATCGAGGCGGCGGACTACGGCGAACGCGAGATCGGCCATTTCGCGGCGCGTGTCCGCGAACACCGCGCCTCGGTCGTGCTCAATCTCGAAGACCTCGATGTCGAGGCGCAGATGCGCTGTGCCGCCACATTCCTGAACGGCCTGTTCGATGCGCCCCGCGAGCAGTGGTATCCTGTGCTCGTCGTCGTCGACGAAGCGCAGCTCTTCGCTCCCGCGGGCGCGGGCGACGTTGCGGACGACGTGCGCCGCACTTCGCTCGCCGCGATGACCAACCTCATGTGCCGGGGACGCAAGCGCGGCCTTGCGGGGGTCATCGCGACGCAACGCCTCGCCAAGCTCGCGAAGAACGTGGCCGCCGAAGCCTCCAACTTCCTGATGGGCCGTACCTTCCTCGATATCGATATGGCGCGCGCCGCCGATCTGCTCGGCATGGAGCGGCGGCAGGCCGAGGCGATCCGCGATCTCGATCGGGGATCGTTCCTTGCGCTCGGGCCTGCGATTTCGCGGCGTCCGGTGCCGGTGAAGATCGGCGCTGTGCGCACGCAGGCGCGCGGCAGCGGTCCGTCTTTGGCGCCGCTTCCCACCGATGCGGCGGAGGTGAGGGGCCTTATCTTCGCGCCCGTGCCCGAGGATGCGCCGCTCCCCGCGCCGCCGCCGCGCACGCCGGTTCCCGCCGAAACGCTGCTGCGCCGCGTCGCGCAGGAGCTTCGCCCCGCCGCACCCGTGCCCGAGGGTCCGCCGCCCGATCCCGAAGCTGTCAGCGCCATCATCGCGGACGTGCTTGCCGCCATGCTCGCGGAGGAGGGCAGCGAACACCGCACCCCGAGCGTTCTGTTCCAGGATTTCCAGGTCCGCTGCCGCATGGCGGGTCTGGCCTCGCCGCCGCTCGATCTCGATGGCTTCAGCCGTCGGCTTTCCTGCGCGCGCGCCGGGATCGCGAACCCGGAGGATGAAGACTGGCGCGACGCAATGGCGCTCGCGGACACGCTTCCCGCCGAAATGGTCGGTGCATTCCTGCTCATCGCCCATGCGGCGCGCGAACGCCTGCCGTGCCCCGAAGACACAGCGATCGCTGCCGTCTACGGCACAAGCTCGCTCGGCCGCGTCCGCCGCCTGCTCGGCTATATGGAAAGCACCGGCCTCATCGTCAGCCGCAACGATCTATCCGGCAACCGCACGATCAGCATCCCGCAGCTTGGCTGCACCACCGCTCCGTCGGCCTCGACCAGCGCGCGCGGGGCGCGGCGGCGGCTCGCGAACGGCTGAGGCTTATTTCCCCGGCGCGGGGACCTCGCTCGCGACCAGCTTCCGTTCATCGCGCGCGATCGACCACAAGCGGCGGGGCTGCTTCGGGTCCCAGTCGATCGCTTGTCCGGGCGTTGCGATCGGAATCGTTGCAACATGTTTTAGCACCGATCCCGCGTCCGGCAGTTCGAGCACGTAAAGCTCCGGATGGTCGTGTCCGGTGATGTAGAGGCGGCCATCTGCACCCCAACTCGCGCCTGAACAGCTTTTGGGCGCGAAGCGTGCGAGAATTTCCGGCGGAAACACCCACGCGGCGTCTTTCCGGAAAGCATCGTCCAAGCGCACGAGCGTGGTATGGCGATGGTCCCGCCCAGGCTCGCCGCCCTTGCCGTCATAGTTTGCAAACACCGCCCACCACTTGCCCGCGTGCCGCTCCATCACCGTCAGCGATCCGGGGCCGAAGCCGAGGCTGATGCTGCGGACATGCCGCATGGAGCGCGTATCGAAGATCTCGACCGCGCTCGTCTGCGGCACCGCCGGATAGTTCGAAGCCGCGCACACGAGTTCGTGCTTCACCACGGTGCAACTGTTCATGTGCGGGAAGAGGGCGCGTTCGCCCTGCCAGCCCGCGACACGTTTGCCCGTGGCGATCTCGTATTTGCCGATGCGATCGTTATCGATCGCGTAGACATATGTCCCGTCGGAGGCGACACCCTGGTTCGCCTCCTCCGCCGGAATTTCCAGCGCAACCGGCGCTGCTGCGGTCAGCAGCGCCAATACGATTGCATAGCTTACCACCGCAGCGATGCGCCCACGTTGAAGGTGCGGCCATAACGCTCGTTCTGGATCACCCAGTTGCGGACGCCGCCTTGATACTGCCGGGTCGGCTCGTCCGTCAGGTTCTGGCCTTCCGCAAAGACACGCACGTTGGGCGTGATGTCGATTGCGACCTTGGCATCGAGCCGGCGGAGGTCGTCGTTGTACTCATCTGCGAACGCTTCGTCGGCGACGGAGAGCAGCGCGCGGCCGGTGTGGTGATACGCGACCGATGCTTCGACAATACCCTTCTGATAGAAGAGCTGGGCGCCCCACAGCAGCTTGGACTGTTCCGGGAAGTCGGTGCTGCCACGGCCCGGATTGCGCAGGTTGCCGTCGATCAGTGCGACGTTGAGGTTCACGCCGAAACCCGAGAGCAAGCCGGGCAGGAACGTGAACTGCTGCTGATAGGCGGCTTCAAGGCCGACAATGTCACCTTTCTCTGCATTCTGTTCCTGAGAGAAGCTGAGTGTTGCAAAATCGCGGCCACCGAAGCTCGTGTCAAACAGCGTGTAGCTTTCGGTGAAGATCGGGTTCTTGATGAACTTCGCGAACGCGCCGACATAGATGAGGCCGCCTGGTGCAAAATACCATTCCGCCGTCGCGTCCAGCGAGTCGGCGATATAGGGCTTCAGGTTAGGGTTGCCGAGGCTGATGCCACCTTCGAACGTTCCGTCGCCGATGGGTTCGTAAGTAAGTTCGCCGCCGGGCGAGAGGTCCGCATATTGCGGGCGTCCCACGCTGCGCGAATAGGCAATGCGAAACACGGTTTCGTCAGACGGCGTGATCCGCACAACGAGGCTCGGCAGAAAATCCGTGTAGGAACGGCTGCCGCTCGTTGACACCACATCCGTATCGTTTTCCAGGCGGAATCCGGTGATGGAAAGCTTGGTGCGCTCGATGCGCATGCCGGCGGTCAGGGCGATATCGCCGAAATCGAGGTTCGCCATCGCATAGCCGGCATAGACGTCTTCATCGAGGCTGAAATCGTTCAGCGTCGCGTTCGCCAGCGATGTCGCCGTATCGAGGACGAACTGTGCGCCGCCGAGCTTGCCGTCTGTGTATGCGCGGATCAGATCGGCATCGATTGCGGGGGTGAGGAGATAATTGTGTCCGCCGCCCGGCTTCACGATCACGTCCTCACCAGCGAGGCCATCCATCGTGAACCGGTTGGGCGCAGTTCCGCGCGTGTAGCTGTCGTTCTGGCCGTCGAAGCTTTTGTCGGTCAGCCGTACGTTGGCTCCGATCTTGAGGAAGCTGTTCATGCCGAGCGCGAGGCTGCGCTTCAGATCGGTGCGGAATTGCCAGGTGTCTTCCTCGCCGCTTTCGTCCTGTGCCGTATAGCTACGGAAACCCATGCTGGAGGGTGCGAGGTAACCGTTCACGGGCACGGCCGTGTAGAGCTTATCGGTGAAGTCGAGCGCCACCCGCTTGCCATTCGCGTCGGCGGTGGGCGTACCCCGGAATTGCCACAGCTCGTTCGGCTCGATCACCTCATTGTGGATACGTGCCGCGCCGTAATCGATCGTCCAGTCTTCTCCGAAGCGGGTCGTGCCGCCCGCCATGAACGCCAGGATCGACTTCTCCTTATATTCCAGGCGAAGGTCCGAACGCTGCTCGCTCGTCGCGGCCATGCCGGTAAGGCCGTTCGCATCCCACGTGATGTTGGAGAAATCGAGCCGGAAGCGCTGGCGGTATTCGTCTTCGGTGAACTTCGAATAGACGCCGCGCAGGTAAAGCTCGGTGCTTTCACCCCGCCAGTCGAGCGAGCCGGAAAGGCCGATGCGTTCGCGCTTCAGGCTATAGTCTGTATACTTGATGTTGGTCGGCACGGCGCCGCGCGCGGGCGCACCGGAGACCGCCACGGCTTCGGGGTTCCAGTTGTCTGGATAAATGCCGTAGCTCGTAAATGTCCGGTCGGAATAGCTCGCCCCGACCAGAATGCCGAATTGTTCGTCGGAACCGAAGCGGCCGCCGATGGTGATATCGCCACGGATTGGTTGATCGCCCTTGCGGAGTTCCTGATAACCGATCTGGCCGTTCGCCGAGAGCGTGAAGGGTTTCTCGAAATCGAAGGCCGTCTGCGGCACGAGGTTGATCGTGGCGCCGATGCCCTGGCCGATCAGGTCGGCGGTCTTCACCTTCGAAACTTCGACCCGGTTCAGCAACTGGCCCGACATGATGTCGAGCGGGAGTGAACGCGTCGTGCCGTCGGGGTTGCCGATCTCGAAGCCGTTCAGCGTGTAGCCGTTGAGGCTCGAAGGAATCCCGCGCACCGCGACATAGCGGCCTTCGCCCTGGTCGTACTGCACGCCGACGCCCGGCAGGCGCTCGATCACCTCGGCGACGTTCTTGTCGGGAAGCTGGCCGATTTCGTCGGCGGCGGCCACGTCCATGATGCCGAGCGCTTCGCGCTTCTCTTCGATCGAGCGCTGCTGCTGCGCGCGCTGGCCGGTGATGACGATTTCTTCGTCCACCACCTCCTGCGCGGCGGCGGTATGCGCGCCCAGAACGGCAAGAAGGCTGACGGATACGAGAAGCGACTTGTGCATTGTTCCCCCGATGGCTGGATGTCGGGGGTGCGGGTAGATCGCATCTGCGAAGGAACGGCGTCGTCGCGGTTACAAGATTATGACCTCAGGCTGCTTTTTCTATGACTGTGGCCAGTTCTCCAGAACGTCCACGAAGCGGCTCAGCCACGTGTTGGTCTGGTGCCCGTCGACGACGCGGTGATCGATGGTCAGCGACACATAGGCCATCGGACGGATCTGGATCGTATCGACACCGCCCACCTCGCGCACGACGACGCGCTTTTCGGTTTTGCCGATGCCGAGGATCGCCGATTGCGGCTGGCTGATGATGATGGGCGTGGCGAGCAGCGAGCCTGAAACGCCGTGGTTCGAAATCGTGAACGTGCCGCCCGAAACATCGCCGCCTGAAAGCTTCCCGTCGCGCGCGCGCGTCACGAGATCGGTGAGGCGCTGCGCAATGCCGAGCAGCGACAGCGCCTGCGCGCCGTGCACCACCGGCACGATCAATCCCTTGTCGCCAAGCGCGGTGCCGACGCCGATGTTGATGTCGTCGTAGATGTCCAGCCGGTCGTCGAACCAGCGGCTGTTGATCGCGGGCGCGGCGCGCATCGCCTCAACGCACGCGGCGATGAAATAGGCGGTGAACGTGAGGCTCGCGCCCGAGGCGGCAAAGGCATCCTTGTGCGCCTTGCGGTGCGCCATGATCGCGGAGAAGTCGCACTCGAACACGGCGGTCACATGCGGCGCGGTGGTGACGGAGCCGAGCATGTTGCGCGCGATCGCGAGCCGCATCCGGTCGTGCGGCACGCTGGTCACGCCGCCGCTCTTGGCGGGGGGCTGCGGCGAAGACGCTTTCGGCGCTGCGGTCGCCGGTGCTTCGGCGCGCTCCGCCACGTGGCGTTCCACGTCATTCCGCGTGATGCGCCCGCCGCGTCCGGTGCCGGTGACGTTGGCGGGATCGACGTCATGCTCCTGAACTGCGCGGCGGACCGAAGGCGACAGCCAGTTGGCGGGCGCCGGGCGTTCGTTTGTCGGCGCGGCTTTCGGCGTTTCGACGGGCGCGGCGGTCTCGGGCGCCGGCGGCGCAGCGGAATCCGCCGGGCGCAGACGCCCAAGCAGCGCGCCCGGTGTCGCCTCGGCATCGGTATCGAGTAGGATTTCGCCGAGAATGCCGTCGGCGGGCGCAGGCACCTCCTGCGTCACCTTGTCGGTCTCCAACTCCACGAGCGGGTCGTTCTCCTTCACCGCCTCGCCGACCTTGACCAGCCAGCTCCGCACGATGGCCTTGGTCCCCTCCTGTTCGTAGGGAACGAGAATATCGATCATGGACCTGTCCTTCAAAAACCGATGAGGTCGTCGATCTTCGCGCGAATGCGCTCGACCGAGGGCACTGCCCAATTCAGCAGCACCGGATTATGCGGGCTCGGGATATCGGGCATCGTCAGCCGCGCGACCGGCGCGTCAAGATACGTGAACGCCTCGTCCGCCACCACCGCGGCGATCTCCGCGCCGAAGCCTGCCGTCTGCAGGTCTTCATGCACGATCAGGCAGCGCCCCGTGCGGCGAACGGACTCCAGCACCGCCGCCTTGTCCCACGGCATCAGCGTACGCAGGTCGATCACATCGGCGGAGCGGCCCTCGGCCGCCTCTTCGCAGCGCTGCACCATCGCGCCCCACGTCACGATGGTGAGGTCGCCACCCTCGCGCGTGTGTTTCGCCTTGCCGAACTCCAGCACGTAATCGTCGCCCGGATACGGCCGCCGCGCCCACGCGTGGTCCAGCATCGCGCGGTGCTCGAAGAAAATCACCGGGTCGTTGCCGCGCAGCGCGCCGCGCAGCAGGCCGACGGCATCCTCGGCGTTCGAAGGCACCGCGACCTTCCAGCCGGGATTGTGGATGAACGCGACTTCATTCGTCTGACTATGCCACGGGTCGCCGCACTTGAAGAAGCCGCCGGGAATGCGCAGCACCATCGGCGCGGCGAAGCGGTTGTTGGTGCGCCAGCGCATCGTGCCGCAGTCGTTGATCTGTTCGGTCGCGGGCTCGGCATATTTGCGGAACTGGATTTCCGGCACGGGCATCAGCCCGGCGAGTGCCATGCCCACGGCGCGGCCGATAATGCCCTCTTCCGAAAGGCTGGTGTCGAACACGCGGGCCTCGCCGAAGCGCTCCTGCAGCCCCAGCGTCACGGCGTGGACGCCGCCCTTGGGGCCGATGTCCTCGCCGAACAGCACGACGCGCTCGTTGATTTCCAGCTCATGCTCGAGCGTGCGGCGGATCGCCGTCACCATGTTGATGCGCTGGCCTTCGGGCTTCGGCTGGTCGGTGGAGGCGGGCGCCGTGTAGCCGTGCGTCCACTGGCCGCCGACGGTCTGGAGATCGCCTTCGAAGAACACGTTCCGCATCACGGTTTCCGGGTCCGCCACGGGCCGCGCCTCGGCGCGCTCGCGCGCGGCCTCCGCATCGGCCTGCGCTTCGTCCTCGATCGATGCCCATTCGCTTTCGGAAAAGAGCGCGGGGACGAGGTACGATTTCAGCTTCGGCAGCGGATCGCGTGCCCATTCAGAGGCGACGAAGTCCTCGTCCTTGTAGGTCTGCGTGTCCTGAAAGCTGTGCCCTTGCAGGCGGGGCACGGTGAGGCGGAGGAGGGCAGGCCCGCGTTCCTCGCGCACATAGCTCACCGCCTCTTCGATCCGCCGCGCGGCCTCGGCGGGTTCGGTGCCGTCGCCATTGATGATGCGCAGGTCCTGCCATGCCGCGAGGTTCGCGGCGATGTTGCCGCCCGGCGTCTGGAAGGTGGAGGGCACGGAGATGCCGTAGCCGTTGTCCTCGATGTAGAACAGCATCGGCAGTTTCTGCGTGGTGGCGACCGTCAGCGCCGCCCAGAAGCCGTTCGAAGCGACCGACCCGTCGCCGCCGAGCACGACCGCGAGCGCGCCGTCATAGGCGGGGTCCTTGATCACGTCGCGATAGTAATCGATCGCCTGCGCCCAGCCGGCGGTCGGCGTGTATTGTGCGCCGACGCCGCCGCACATCGGCAGCGCCGAAGCGCCGTTCGGGTTCGGGAAGTTGAACACAACGCCGATGTCGCGTCCGTCCGAATAGCCGCCGGCGCGCCCCATCGAGGAGCCGAGCGCGTCCGCCACATCGACGCCGAGCGCCAGCAGCAGCGGCCGCGATCGGTAATAGCCGCAGGTCGCGTCGCTCGGGTTGTCGAGGCGGCTGCCGAGCAGGATCTGCGCCATGTCGTGCCCGCGCGCCGAAAACTGATAGAGCACCTTCTTTTCAGGAACGAGACGCTGCTCCTCCATCGCGTCGAGAGCGCGAGAGAGGTTGAGCAGATAGGCGACGCGGCGCCAGTCGACATTCTCGTCCGGGGCGTTGCGGAGGGGCGTCTTGAGCGCGGTTGCCTGGGCCATGATGCTCTCCCTCTTCAGCGCACGGCCGCGACGGCGGCGGCGAACGCGGGGATCGCGTCCGGCGTCAGTCCGGCGACGTTGATCCGGCCGGAACCGGCCATGTAAACAGCGTGAACTTCACGCAGCGTGCGGATTTGCTCGGCGTTGAGCGGCAGCATCGAGAACATGCCCGTCTGCTTGGTCAAACCGATTGCCGGGTCGCACGCGGCAACACCTTCGCGGACGGAAAGGATGCGCAGCCGCATCGCGTCCAGCTCCGCGCGCCAGCTTGCCGTGA
This sequence comes from Sphingosinicella microcystinivorans, assembly GCF_003634215.1. Lineage (GTDB taxonomy): Bacteria > Pseudomonadota > Alphaproteobacteria > Sphingomonadales > Sphingomonadaceae > Sphingosinicella > Sphingosinicella microcystinivorans. Next base: position 616,228 of record NZ_RBWX01000007.1, read on the forward strand.
GTTCAGGGCTGTCGAGAATGGTGCGGACGATCGCGGCGCCGTGATCGGGCGGCATCGACCAGTTGGCGCGGGCGAGCGCGAGCAGGTTGGACTGGATGACCGCCGCCCTGTCGGACACCACGAACAGTGCGCCGACGCGCTCGCGGTAGAGGCCGAAATTCTTGTCGCAGCTATAGGCGACGAGAACTTCCGGGTTATGCGCCACGACCGCGCGCAGACCGGCCGCATCCGCGTCGAGGCCGTTTCCAAGGCCCTGATAGGCGAGGTCGACGAAGGGCAGCAGGCCGCGTTCCGCGATCAGCGGCGCGATCGTGTTCCACTGGTCCACCGTGTAGTCGGCGCCCGTCGGGTTGTGGCAGCAGCCATGCAGCAGGATCACGTCGCCCGGCGTGGCGGCGTTGATGGCGGCCAGCGTCTCTTCGAAGCACAGTGTCTGCGTCGCCACGTCGAAGTGCTTGAACGGCACGATTTGCAGCCCGGCGGCTTCCATCAGCGGCACATGGTTGGGCCAGGTCGGCGTGCCGACGAGAACACGCGTCCCCGCGCGGCCGCGCGCCAGCAGCTCGGCGCCGAGCCGGAGCGCGCCCGTGCCGCCCGGCGTCTGCACGCCGCAGAGCCGCGCGCGGTCGATCTCGCCGAAAATGATGGGCGTCAGAAGCTCGGCGAAGCGCGCGTCGCCCTCGGGCCCCAGGTACGATTTCGTCTGCTGGTCTTTCAGCAGGACGCCCTCGGCGGCTTTCACCGCGGCCATCACCGGCGTCTTGCCGCCCGCGTCGCGATAGACCCCGACGCCCATGTCGATCTTGGTCGTCCGGGGGTCGTCGCGGAACAGACCGATCAGCGCAAGCAGCGGGTCGGAGGGCTGGGCGGTGAGCCCGTCCAGAACCGATCCGGTTTCGATTTGTGCTGCCAGTGCGCTCATTCAACCATCTCCCAATACGACGTTTGAACAGGATAGTCGGGAAACGGCGAAAATTTCTTTCAATCTTCAGATATTTTGGGGTATTCGTGAGATGGTTTTGCGGATTTGCGGGTGATTGTGAAATGAGTGCGTCAGATGGATGAAATCGACCGCCAGATCGTTCGAATCATGCAGGAAGACGGCAGCATCAGCAGCGCCGCGCTCGGCGAGCGCGTGGGCGCGTCGGCGGCGTCGTGCTGGCGCCGTATCCGCAATCTCGAAAGCGATGGCGTGCTCGGCCCGGTGGTGCGGCTGGTGAACCGCGACGCGGTCGGAAAAGGCCTCGATGTCGTCTGTCAGGTCCGCATCAAGTCGCACGAACGCGGCGCCCGCGAGGATTTCGAGGCGTGGGTGCTGGCGCGCGAGGAGATCATGGAGTGTCTCTCCATGTCCGGCGAGTGGGACTATCAGCTCCGCGTCGTGGTCGCGGACGTCGGCGCCTACGAAGCGTTCCTGATGCGCAAGCTCCTGAACCACGCGGCGGTGGCGTCCACAGCCTCGCACTTCGCGCTCAAGCGCATCAAATATACAACGGCTGTGCCGGTGTAACGGCGTCGCTTACTTCGCGGCGTCCGAAACCGTTTCGCCGGCGGATTGCAAATCCTTGCCCATACCGCCGATCGTATTGCACGCCGCAAGGAGCAGCACCGCGGCGACCATCACGTAACGCATCTTGCCTCCAAAACCCTTTCCGGGCGGGATCCCCTGATCCCGATTTTCTGCCCGTTGTTTTCTAGGCAATTGTCGCGCCCGACGTGAACAGGGAATTTACGGATGGCGGATGGGTGCGGCACGGCGCCTCATGTCCGCGCCCGGTTTTGCCGGTGACAAGCCGGGGTGATGTTCCTATGGGACCAGGCATGATCGGGGGACTGCGGACAGGCTGGATACGGGAAGGCGCGGTTGCCGCTGCGCTGTTCCTTGTGCTGTTCGCCCGCATCCTCGTCCCGTCGGGCTACATGCCCGTCGCGACCGCGAACGGCGTTCTCGTTACGCTTTGCACCGGAAACGGGCCGGTCGAGATGCTTCTCGATCTCAGTAGTGATCATGCGCCGACGAAGCACGACTCCTCCGGCATGGATGTGCCCTGCGCGTTCGCCGGCATGGGCGGCGGCACGCTGGCTGCCGCGCCCGTGCTCTCGGTCTTCGTGGCAATCGATGCGGGGCGGACGTTCAGCCGCGCCATAGCCGATCTCACGGTCCACCGCCTCGCGGCACCGCCGCCGCCTGCCATCGGTCCGCCCGCGCGCGCCTGACGGCCCGCGGCGCATTCCCAAGCCCTTGCTGCTGCTGATCTCGCGCTCTTTCCTGCGCGCCGATCGGGGCCGTCCTTTCTGACCATCCCGCACAATTCTGCCGGAGCCTGCGCCGCGTGCGCGCCCGGCTGACAGAAGGACGTACTGTGAAACTTTTGTTCGCAACCCTGCTCGCCTCCACCGCTGCCACATCCGCATTTGCCGAGGAGGTGATCGATCCCGAGATCGTCGTGACCGGCACCAAGTTTTCGGGCGATTTCGGCGAAAAATCCGGCATCCCCATCGATCGCCTGCCGCAGAGCGTGCAGATCGTGACTGCCGACGACATCATTGAAAGCGGTGCCCGCTCGATCAGTGACCTGCTGCGCGGCGTGCCGAGCGCCAACGCGGGCGCGTCACGCGTCAGCGCCTATCAGTCGTTCACGCTCAAGGTTCGCGGTTTCCTTGCCGATCAGATGCGCAACGGGATGCGCCAGCGCTATTATGAGGATGTCGACGCCTCCGCGCTTTCGAACATCGAGCGCGTCGAGGTGCTGAAGGGACCGTCCGGCGTGCTCTATGGCCAGTCGGCCGTGGGCGGCATCATCAGCATTGTAACCAAGCGCCCGCAGGCGGAGCCCGCTGTCCGCTTTTCCGGCACCTTCGGCAGCTTCGACCAAAAAATGGTCGCGTTCGACATGACGGGCGGCATCGCACCAGGCCTTTCCGTCCGCGCGACGGGTGAGGTCGAACGCTCGAACACGTTCGTTGATTTCCAGGACATGGACCGTATGAACGGTGGCCTCAGCCTGCACTATGCAGGCGAGGGCTTCAGCGCGAATCTCGTGGCTGAATACACAGAGCGCAAGACCAGCCGCTATGCGGGGCTTCCTGTTGTCGGCACCGTCGTGTCGAACGGCGGCGAGCGGCTGCGGCGCGGTCTCAACCTCGGCGAACCTGCTGCCGATCGGCTGACCGCGGACGCGCCGCTGGTGCAGGCGTGGGTGGATGTGAAGCTGGCGGACGGCTGGACGCTCACGCCGCGCATCCAGTATCAGGAATTCAACTCGTCGTTCCTGCAAATCCGCCTGCGCGCGCCGATCACGCCCACGCTCATCAGCCGCAATGGCCGTATCGGGCGGGAAGACGATGCCTACACGATCGCGCAGCTCGATCTGGCCGGAACGCTGAAGACTGGTCCGGTCACGCACAAGCTGCTTCTCGGCTATGAATACGACCGTGAAAGGGGCCGCTTCACACAATATGCGCTGGGTAACGTCACGCCGATCGATGTCACGGCGCCCGTCTACACCTTCGACACCATCGCCCCTGCCACGAGCTTCGCATTCGACAACTTCTACAATATCGATGGCCACGCGGTTTACCTGCAGGATCAGGTCGCACTCACCGATCGCTGGGACGTGGTCGGCGCCGTTCGGCACAGCTGGGTGAAGGCGGCGCGCGGCGTTTGGGGCGGGCCTGCTGCGGACCGCATACCTACGGAATCGACAATCTGGCAGATCGGCTCGACGTATCGCGTCAGCGAGCAGCTTTCGGTTTATGGCGGTTACAACACGGGCTTCGATGTCGAAAGCAGTGCGGGTGCGCGCGCGGCGGATGGAAAGCCGCTGAAACCCGAGGAATCGAACCAGCTCGAAGCCGGTCTCCGTTTCCGTCAGGGCGATTTCCGGGCGAGTTTCGCTGCGTTTCGCATCAAGCGCGTGAACGCGCTTACCGTCGATCTCGACAATCCCGATTTCAGCGTCAACCTCGGCGCGCAGCGGGTTCAGGGCGTCGAGCTGGAAGGCGAGTGGCAGCCCGCGCCGTGGTGGACGCTTTCGGCGGGCTATGCGCTCCTCGATTCGAAGATTACGCGCAGCAACGACGGCAACCAGGGCCTTCGGCTCGGCGACGTGCCCCGGCACACGATCACCGCGCGCACGGCGGTTTCCGTCCCCGGCACGCCGCTCACGCTCCGCGCGGCGGTCAACCACGTTGGAAGCCGCCTTCTCGTGAACGGCAGCAGCGTCAGCCTGCCCGCATACACGATCGCAGACCTGGGCGCAGGGCTGCGCGCGGGCCGCTTCACGATTGACGCAACCCTCAGCAATCTGCTCGACAAGCGGTATCACACCGCGTCCGGTAACGGCTTTGCGGTCAACCCGGGCGATCCGCGTACGTTCAGCATCCGCGTGGGCGTCGGCTTCTGACAGGGGAGGGGCGGACCATGGCGAAGACAGGGGAAACCGGCGCCTACCGATCGGTGTGGCGCTGGCACTTCTATGCCGGGCTGTTCTCGGCACCGCTGCTCATCGTGCTGACGTTGACGGGGGCGATCTACCTGTTCGACCGGGAGATCGACGGCTGGTGGAACCGCGAGATGCAGACGGTTGCGGCGGGCGGCGCGGCGCTCCCGCTCGCCGCGCAGGAGGCTGCTGTGCGGCACGCGGTTCCCGGCGCCGTCATCGGCAGGGTCCGCCTCCCGCACAGCGCAGGCGAGGCTGCCGTCTGGAACGTTCGGCTTCCAGGCGGCGCGGCGCGGGACGTGTATCTCGATCCCTATCGCGGCATCGTGACGGGCACGGCCGACCCGGAGCTCCAGCCGACCGTGATCGTGCGTGATCTCCACGGCAACCTCATGGGCGGGAAGATCGGCAGCCATATCGTCGAGCTCGTCGCCTGCTGGACACTGGTGATGCTGGCGACCGGGGTCTGGCTCTGGTGGCCGCGCCGCTGGAAGTTGCGCGGCGTGCTGGTGCCGCGCCTGTCGGCGACCGGGCGGCGTTTCTGGCGTGATCTTCACGCCATTCCTGCCACGATGAACGCGCTGCTCGTGGCGCTGCTGGTGCTCACCGGGCTGCCGTGGTCGGCCTTCTGGGGGCAGCAGTTCGCGCGCATCGGCGAAAGCGTGCCGTTCGTCGCTCCCTCGCCGAACTTCAAGGCACCGCCGACGGTAAACGCCGCCGCCGCCGACGAACATGCCATGCACGATCCCGATGCCGCGAAGCTGCCGTGGACGATCCGCCAGACGCAGATGCCGCATGGCTCCGGCGGCCACGGTGTCGGCATTGCGGAGATCGAACGGCTGCTTCCGCGTCTCCACCGCGAGCGGTTCGGCGGTGGCGTGCGCATTTTTTACCCCGTTGCGCCCGGCGGTGTCTTCACCATCAGCTATGTGCCGGACAAGGCAGCGGGTCAGCGCACGATCCATGTCGATCCCGGCACGGGTGAGATCCTCGGCGATATCGGCTGGGAAAACTACAGTCCGGTCGCAAAGGCTGTGGAGTGGGGCGTTTCGCTTCACGTCGGCCGCGAATACGGCCTTGCAAATCAGCTCGCGAACCTCGCGGTGTGCCTTGCGCTCGTGGGCGGTGTCGTCGCGGGCATCGTCCTCTGGTGGCGCAGGCGCCCCAAAGGCGAACTGGCGGCGCCGATCACCCATGCGGATGATCGGCTACCGCCTGTTGTCGTCGGGATGATCGCGGCGTTTGCCGTACTCTTCCCGCTTGTCGGTGCCTCGCTTCTGCTTGTGCTCGGCGGCCGGTGGCTCAGCCGTCGATATCGAGCCCCAGGGCCAGCCGCCCGCTGAAGTCGCGCAGCGCCGGGCCTTGCAGGGGATGGAAGCGCGCGGCCTGCACGTCGCGGAAGGCGCGTTCGATACCGGCCTTCTTGTAGAACGCGGCGCCGCCCGCAACTTCGAGCGCCAGTTCGGCGGTGCGGATCGCTGCCTGTCCGGTGACCGTGCGCCCGGTCATCACGGCATTTGTCGTCTCCGCTCCAGGCATCGCGGTTTCGGCTGTGGCGATCATCGCGGCGTGGGCGGTCTCTGCTGTCCAGAACGCCGTTTGCATCTCGCCCGCCAGGCTGATGAGTCCCGCATTCTCGGGTTTCGAGCGCGCCATCGCGAGCGCTGCATCGCGCGCGCCCTCGGCAACGCCGACATATGCCGCGTAGATAAGCGGGAAGGCGAGCATGCTGATCGTGTGGAACAGCGGGTGCCACGTGCCCTGCGGCCGCCGGCCCGAGATCGCGGCGTCGGGCACAAACACGCTCTTCATCTCCACATCGTTCGATCCCGTGCCGCGCATCCCCATCACGTGCCACGTGTCGAGGATGCTGACGCCCTCCGCCTTGAAGGGCACGCCAAAGTGCAGCACGGTCGCGCCTGCCTCGGGATCGTCGTAAACCGCGCTTGTCATCAGCAGGTCGCCTGCAGGGCAACCGCTTGAAAAGATCTTGCGCGCATCGATCCGGAAGCCGCCGTCCACCTTCGTGGCGGTGCCCGCGCTTTTCAGCCAGTCCGACCCACCGCTCGACACGAGCACGAGGTTTTCCGCGGCGACCCGGCGGAGCAGGCCGTCCGTGGGTGCCTTCTGGTGCTTCCAGCGCCAGGCCGCGGTCGCGACCAGATGCGCGTGCATCGAAAAGGCGAGGGCGGTCGATCCGCATTGCGTACCGATTTGCCGGATGATGTTGCAAAGCGTGCGATAATCGATGCCGCCGCCGCCAAGTTCTGTGGGAACGGCCGCCGCGATCATCCCGGTCTCACGGAGCTTGGCATAATTTTCGGCGATGAAACTCTCGTCGCTATCGTGGTTGGCGGCGCGCTGCCCGACGAACGCGGCGATTTCCGCGCCCGTGGACATCCAGTCGCAAAGTGTTTCCGTTTTCAGAGCCGGTGTTGCAGACATGTCGTCATCTCCTGTTTGGGTGTTGACGCAAATGATCGCGTTTTCGTCGGGGGGCGGCCAGTTCAGGATCTGAATCGCCCCGGTACAAAATCTGAACTCGTCACCCGTGGCGTCTTCGCGTTAGAATTTGCCTGCGGAAGGAGCCGATCATGACACAGACCACATACGGTCAGTTCTGTCCGGTCGCGATGGCGGCGGAAATTCTCTGCACGCGCTGGACAGTCGTCTTGCTACGCGAACTCATCGCGGGGTCCACCCGCTTCAACGACCTGCGCCGCGGTCTTCCGCGCATGTCGCCGGCGCTCCTTTCGCAGCGGCTGAAGGAGTTGGAAGCGGCGGGCATCATACACCGTTTGCCGTCCGCGCGCGATTCCGGGGCTTTCGATTACCGGCTGACAGAGGCGGGCAAGGAACTGGAGCCGCTCGTCGAGGCCTTCGGCCTGTGGGGCCAGCGCTGGGTGGACAGCGAGCTTTCGCTCCAGCGGCTCGATGTCCAGCTCTTGATGTGGGACATGCGGCGCAACCTCGATCCGCGTCCACTCCCCGAGCAGCGGACGGTCGTCCAGTTCCGCTATCCCGAGTTGCCGTCCGACCGGCGCGCATGGTGGCTGATGATCGAACCGGGCGAAGAGATCGATCTCTGCTCGGTCGACCCCGGCTTCGATGTCGATCTCTACGTGTCGACGGACCTCCGCACGATGACCGCGATCTGGATGGGGCACGATACGGTCGCCGCCGCAGTGGAAGACGAGCGCCTCCACCTCACCGGCGACCGCCGCATCGCCGCGAACATGCACACATGGCTGGGCCTCAGCCCATTCGCGAAGGTTCAGCAGGCGGCCTGAAGTCTGAAGGGGTGCCTTTATTGTTCGGTTTGTTCCTGCGGCGGGTTTTCCGTCGGCTTCACGGGAGCTGCGCCGACGTTTTCCGCCGCACCTGCAATAATGGTTTCGAGCGATGAGCCGTTGAAGCCGAGGTCCTTCATCAGGCTGTCGATCACAGGCGCCTGCGCCCGGTATCTCAAGGCGGCGGAAACGGCGCTGCTCGCGAGATTGTCATTGCCGGCAGCTTCTCCCGCGCGGCCGCCTGCGGCTGTTCCGGCCAAGCCCTCGACTTGCACGATCTTGATGCTTTCGATGGCCTCCATCGGCTTGGCGGCCTCGCGGATCACTTCGGGCAGAACCTTCAGCAGAGCCAGCTTCGTCTGAAGCGAAATCTGGTCGGAAGACAGCAGGTTGGCGGCTTCGTTGATCGCGCGCTGGCCCGCGGCTTCCACCTCGAAACGTGCACGAGCGCCCTCGGCACGTAGCTTTTCGGCTTCGGCTTCACCCTGCGCGACGGCGCGGAGCGCTTCGGCACGATCGGCTGCTGCCTGCTTTTCCGCCTGGGCGTCCACTTTGATGCCGATCGCTGCGCGTTCGGCTTCTCTCGCGGCATCGATCAGCTCGATGCTTTTGCTGCGTTCGGCGATTTCGGTCTGCCGCGCGGTAATGACCTGTTCTTCGGCGGCCGCGGCTTCCGCTCTTGCGCGATCGGCTTCAGCCTTTGCCTGGCTTTCCTCGCGGCTCTTGTTCTGAATGGCGATTTGTTGTTCCTGCCGCGAGATTTCCAGCGATTGAGCCTGCGCGATCCGTGCTTGTTCGACCGTGCGATCGGCTTCGATCTGGGCGGAATCGACCTGCTGCTTGGCGGAAATGCGCGCTTCCTGGGCTTCTCGCTCACTGTCGGCCTGCCGACGCGCGACCTCGGCGATTTGCTCCGCGCGACGCACTTCAAGTTCGCGTTCCTGCTCCAGTTTCGCGAACTCATTGTCGCGCGAGATAAGCAGCGATTGGCGCTCGGCGTCCAGATTCTTGGTCTCGATCTGGATGCGTGTATCTTGCTCAATATCGTTGCGGGCCTTGTTGCGCAGCTGGATCTGCTCTGTCAGCTTGGTCAGGCCTTCAGCATCGAACGCGTTGTTTGCATTGAAATGCTCGATTGACGTTTGGTCGAGACCCGTCAGCGAGACGGATTCCAGTTCAAGTCCGTTCATCGCCAGATCGGCGGAAGAGACTTGCTGCACTTTTTGCACGAACTCCGAACGCTGTTCATGCAGCTGGTTCATGGTCATGCCCGCTGCAACCGAGCGCAGGGCGTCTACGAATTTTCCCTCCACCAGCTCTTTCAGGTGTTCGGACTGCATCGTGCGCATTCCCAGCGTTTGGGCCGCCACGGCGATGGCTTCGCGATCCGGTCGCACGCGAACGTAGAATTCTGCCTTCACGTCGATCCGCAGCCGATCAAGCGTGATAAGCGCATCCGCGTTCTTGCGTTCCACCGCGAGACGCACGGTATTCATGTTGACCGGCATCGTTTCGTGGAGAACCGGCAAAACCAGCGCGCCGCCGTTTATGACGACCTTTTCACCGCCGAAACCCGTCCGTACGAACGCGATTTCCTTGGATGCGCGCTGGTAGAGGCGCGCGATGATGACGCCGATGATGATGAGCGCGAGAAGTGCGACGCCCACATAGATGCCCATGGCGATAAGGTTGGAGAAGGGCGTTTCCGCAGCCACGATGTCGTTCATCAATTTGTCCAGTTAGAGAAGCGGGGGTTGTCGTGCAGAATGGCGCGGAAGACATTGCCTTCCCGCCTTACGAGAAGGATGTGTGTTCCTTCCCCGAAGATGTCGTCATCGTTGTCAGGTTCGACCATCAGGTTGTGCGCCTGGCCGAAATGGTCGATCGCCCTTGCGCGTGCTGGCGACCCGCGCGCGGCACGGCCGACAAGGATGGTTGCGGTCTTGCCGACCATCATGGAGGGATCGATCGCGGTCGTTTCGTCACGCGGGATGATCCGGCCCAGCCAGCGCGCCACGACGGATGTCGCCGGCAGCGCAGCCAGGACGGCAGCGGGAACGGCGAGCAGTGCTGGCGCGAGCCCTCCCGTCGAGGCGAGGAGCAGCTGCTGTCCGGCCAGGCCGATTACACCGAACGCAGCGAGAAATGCGACGATGACAATGAGCAGCGGAACTTCGCCGACTCCCAGCCATGCAAGTGGGCTCTCGGCGTTCATGTCGAGATCGACGGTGGCCGATCCCAGTCCGATCGCTTCCAGCAGTCCGATCAGGAACATAAGGACAATGGCGCCCGAAAAGACGATCGTCTCACTTGCACCAAAAAAATCGAGCACGCGACTCTCCCCCTGACAGTTGAATTTAATGGCTAGTCTTTGAATTTCAAAATGTTTCGGTGCCGCCGTTTCGTTTTTTTGCTGAATATCTTCCCGCCAGGGGTTTGATTGGGGCGGGAGCGCATTTTACTGCAGTTTTATTGCATCGCGCAGGCCAAGTTCCGCACGCCCTCCGGGTGCGTCTTGTTCTTGTCAACGCCGTAGACGCACCCTATTTCCGCAGACGGTCAGAGGGTCGGACGGCCGCCGCGCCAGGGTTCGAAAGAACGGCGGGGAGGAAAGTCCGGGCTCCACGGATAGACGGTGCCGGGTAACGCCCGGCGGGGGTGACCCCAGGGACAGTGCCACAGAGAGTAGACCGCCCGGCGGCTTCGGCCAGAAGGCAAGGGTGAAAGGGTGCGGTAAGAGCGCACCGCGCGACCGGCAACGGAAGCGGCACGGCAAACCCCACCGGGAGCAAAACCGAATAGGGGCGGCGCATGGCTTATCCGGCCGGACCGCCCGGGTAGGTTGCTTGAGGCGGCGCGCAAGCGTCGCCCTAGAGGAATGGTCGTCGCCGCCTTTACGGGCGGTACAGAACCCGGCTTATAGACCCTCTGACCGTTTACGCCGGCTCGACCTTCAGCGTCGCGCCGTCAACGCCGACGATCCGCACCATGCTGCCGGCGGGCGCATCCGGCCCGGTTGCGAGCCACGGGGAATCCCCGACCTGCACGCGGCCGCGGCCGTCGGTAATGGGTTCCACCACTTTCACGCGCTGCCCGACCAGCCGCTCCCCCCGTCGGTTGAGCCCGGTGTCGCTCGTTTCCACAGGATTGCGCTTCAGGAAATTGCGGCCCAGGAACACCGCGACGACCGACAGGATCGCGAACACCCCCAGTTGCAGCTCCCAGCCCAAGCCGAGCGCGAGCGTCACGAGGCCGGTCGCTGCGGCGGCCATGGCCAGCCAGATCATGAAGATGCCGGGTGCGACGATTTCCATGATCGCCAACACCGCGGCAGCGGCGAACCAGACCCAGTAGGTCATCTCGAAGTTCTGGAAATCCGGCATCGCGGTCTCCTCAGGCCTGCTCGAACGGACCCGGACGGCGCGGGCGCGGCGCGGGTGCTGGCGGCGGCGTGTCGCCGTCGCCCTTCACCGCCTTCACCAGTTCGCCGATGCCGCCGATCGTGCCGACGAGGCTTGTCGCCTCCAGTGGCATGAAGATCGTCTTGGCGTTGGGCGAGCTTGCGAAGGCGTGCATCGCGTCCACGTATTTCTGCGCGACGAAGTAGTTGATCGCCTGCGCGTTGCCCCCGGCGATGGCGTTCGAGACCATCTCGGTCGCCTTGGCTTCGGCCTCCGCCTCGCGCTCGCGCGCCTCGGCGTCGCGGAAGGCGGCCTCGCGGCGGCCTTCGGCCTCCAGGATCTGCGACTGCTTCTGGCCCTCGGCCTTCAGGATTTCAGAGGCGCGCAGGCCCTCGGCTTCAAGGATCGCGGCGCGCTTCTCGCGTTCCGCCTTCATCTGCCGTCCCATCGAGTTCACGATGTCTTGCGGCGGGCGAATGTCCTTCACCTCGACGCGCGTGATCTTCACGCCCCACGATGTGGTGGCGTCGTCCACGACATGCAGCAGCCGAGCGTTGATCTCGTCGCGGCGCGACAGCGTTTCGTCGAGGTCCATCGATCCCATCACCGTGCGCAGGTTGGTCGTGGTGAGCTGCAGGATTGCCACGTAAACGTCGGACACCTCGTAAGCGGCTTTCGCAGCGTCCAGCACCTGGAAGAACACCACCCCGTCCACGGAAACCATGGCGTTATCCTTGGTGATGATTTCCTGCCCGGGGATATCAAGCACCTGTTCCATCATGTTGATCTTGCGGCCGATCTTGTCGATGAACGGCAGGATCAGCGTGAAGCCCGGCTTTGCCACCTGCGTGAAGCGTCCGAAGCGCTCTATCGTGTATTCATAGCCCTGCCGCACAACGACGACCGCGCTCCACACGAACACGACCGCGAGCGCCATCAAGAAGATTGCGAAAACTCCGCCGCCCATATCCATCCCCCATAAATCGGTTGCCCACAGCGATATCGGAACGCCATAGCACGAAATCCACAGGGAATCTTAATGCCATGACCGATTTTCGCGCACACCGCAGCGCCCTCTATCTTCCAGCCGCCAATGCGCGCGCCATCGAGAAGGCGCGCACGCTGGACGCTGACGTGGTGATCCTCGACCTCGAAGACGCCGTCGCGCCCGATGCGAAGCCGGCAGCCCGTGCCGCCGCCGTGGACGCGGTGAAGGCGGGGGGCTGGGGCCGCCGCGCCGTGGCCATCCGCGTGAACGGTATCGGTACGGACTGGTGCGAGGCGGATTTTCTCGCCGTGCAGTCGGCAAATCCCGCAGCCGTCGTCGTGCCCAAGGTGAGCAGCGCAGCGGAGGCGGCGGAGGCGGTACGTCTTGCGAACGGCGTGCCGGTCTGGGCGATGATCGAAACGCCGCGCGGCGTGCAGGCGGTTGACGCGATCGCCGACACGCCCGGTGTTGCCGCGCTCGTCGTCGGTGCTGCCGATCTCGAAAAGGACCTCGGCTGCCGTGTCGGCCCGACGCGCGCGGAAATCCAGTATGCACTGCAGCGGGTCGTCATCGCCGCCCGGGCAGCCGGGATCCTGGCTTTCGACGCCATGTATCCGGACATCAAGGATATGGAGGGGCTGGAAGTGGTGACGCTTCAGGGCAAGGCGCTCGGCTTCGACGGCAAGACGCTCATCCACCCTGCGCAGATCGAAACCGCGAACCGCGTCTTTTCGCCGTCCGCGGAAGAGGTCGAGCAGGCTCACCGCATTGTCGCGGCATTCGAGGCGGCGAAGGCAGACGGCAAGGGCGTCGCGACTTTAGACGGGAAGATCGTCGAGGTTCTCCACGCCGCTCAGGCGCAGGATTTGATCGCGCTTGCAAAAAGCATCGCCCACCCCTGATTGACAAGATATAACATCACATTCTAAACGGCCTCCCATCAGAAAATAAACGGGAGTTCGTGGTCATGCGTTCGATGCTTCTTGCCGCGTGTGCGGTTCAGGTTCTTGCGCTTCCGGCGCTTGCCCAAACGGCAGAGGCGCCGAGGAGCGACGACCTGCACACGATCGGCGACGACATCGTGGTGACCGCGCCGTATGCGCGCTCCCGCGCCGATCTGCTTTCGGGTACGTCGGTGATGACCGAAGGCGAGCTTCGCCAATCGCTGCAGCCGCAGATTGGTGAAGTGATCGCCCGCCAGCCCGGCGTTTCGGCGACAAGCTTCTCACCTGGCGCCTCGCGCCCGGTTCTGCGCGGTATGCAGGGCGAACGCATCCGCGTCCTCACCGACGGTATCGGTTCCATCGACGTCTCGAACACGTCCGCCGACCATGCCGTCACCATCGATCCGATCACGGCGCAGCGCGTCGAGATCATCCGCGGCCCTGCGTCGCTGCTCTACGGTTCATCGGCGATCGGCGGCGTCGTCAACGTGCTCGACAAGCGTATTCCGCGCGCGGTGCCTGAACATGGCGTGCATATCGATGCGATCGGCAGCGTTGCCAGCGCCGCCGATGAAGTCAGCATCGCCGCCGGTATCGATGCCGCGCTCTCCGACAAGATCGTCGCCCACCTGGACGGCAGCTGGCGCGACACCAACAATCTTCGGATCGGCGGCTACGCGCTCGCCCCTGAACTCCGCGCGCATGCGCTCGAACATGCTGCGGAGGGTGACGAAGAGGCTGCCGAAGCCGCTGCTGTCCGCGGGCGACTGCCGAACAGCTTCACACGCACGAAGACGGCGGGTGGTGGTCTTTCGATCATCACGGACGGTGGATCGCTGGGCTTTTCGGTCGGCTACTTCGATTCGAACTACGGCGTTCCCGAACGGCCCGCCCTCCACGCGCACGAAGGCGATGGTGAAGGCGAGGAGGGTCACGAGCACGGCGACGTCAGCATCGGCCTCAAGCAGTGGCGTGCGGACGTGCGCGGCGAGGTCGAGCTTGGCGAAGGCTTCCTCGAAAAGCTCCGCGTCCGCGTGGGGTATGCGGACTACACGCACACCGAGTTCGAGGGCGCCGACGTCGGCACCGTTTTCGACAACCAGGGCGTCGAAGGCCGCGTCGAACTCGTGCAGGCGAAGCGCGGCGCGTGGAACGGCGCGTTCGGCGGCCAGTTCTACATTCGCGATTTCTCGGCTGAGGGCGAGGAAGCCTTCCTGCCACCGAACGAGACCGAACAGTTCGGCCTGTTCACGGTGCAGGAGCTGAACCTCGGCGCGCTCGGCGTTGAAGCCTCGGGGCGCTTCGAGCGCACCAACGTCAGTTCGAACGCGGTCGGAGTGACCCGTCGTTTCAATGCGTTCTCCGCCGCACTTGGTGCGCGTTATGAGCTGGTCGACGGCATCAACATCGGCATCAACGGCTCGCGCGCCGTGCGTGCGCCGTCCGCCGAGGAGCTGTTCTCGAACGGGCCGCACATCGCCACCCAGGCGTTCGAGGTTGGAGACCCGATGCTCGCCAAGGAAAAGAGCTGGGGTCTCGAAGCCTTCCTGCGCGGCGAGGCGGGCGGTTTTGCCTTCTCGCTCGGTGCCTTCGCGAGCTGGTTCAAGGACTATATCTACGAGGCCGATACGGGTCTGGAGGAGGATGAACTTCCCGTCTTCCAGTATTCCCAGGCCGATGCGACCTATTACGGCCTCGAAGCCGAGCTTTCCGCGCCGCTGTTCGATGCAGGCGACTTCCGCATCGTTGCGGATGGCGTCGCCGACTACGTGCGTGCGAAAATCGATACCGTCGGTCCCGCGCCCCGCATCCCGCCGCTCCGCGTGCTCGGCGGCATCGAGGCGCAGTCGGACCTCGTGAACGGCCGCGTCGAGGTCGAATGGAGCGACAAGCAGACGCGCGTTGCCGCCTTCGAAACGCCCACGGGCTCGCATACCCTCGTGAACGCTTCGATTTCCTGGCGGATGCTCGGTCCGGACAGCCCGGCGACGCTGCAGCTTTCGGCGAACAACATCTTCGACGTCGATGCCCGCCGCCATGCGAGCTTCACGAAGGACTATGTGCCGCTTGCGGGCCGCGACGTGCGGGCAACGCTCAGCCTCAGCTTCTAGCTGGGTTGCATCCCCCGGCGCACCGGCGCTAAGGCCTCTTTCGCACATGCAACATGGGCGAAGGAGGCCTTTATGATCGGACGTTTGAACCATGTGGGTATCGCGACCCCGTCGATCGACAAGGCCGTCGCGATCTATCGTGATTTCCTGGGTGCGACGAAGATCCACGAAAAGTTCGCTTTGCCGGCGCAGGGCGTGTGGGTCTGTTTCGTCGATACGCCGAACAGCCAGATCGAGCTGATCGAGCCTTACGGCGAGGACTCGCCGATCCACGGTTTCCTGAAGAAGAACCCGGCAGGCGGGCAGCACCATGTGTGCTTCGAGGTGCCGGACATCATCGCCGCGCGCGACGACATGCGCGCGAAGGGCGCCACCGTGCTTGGCACGGGCGAGCCGCGCATCGGCGCCCACGGCACGCCGGTCATCTTCATTCATCCCAAGGACATGGGCGGCGTTCTTGTCGAGCTGATGGAAACGCCCAAGGACGCGCATTGATGAACGCCGAGGAGATGGTCGCGGACCTCGTGTCCGCGCTCGATCTGGAACGGATCGAGGAAAACCTGTTCCGCGGTCGCAACACGGGTGAGGGCTTCCACCGGCTGTTCGGCGGGCAGGTGATCGCGCAGGCGCTCGTCGCGGCGAGCCGTACGGTCGCGGACGACCGCCCGCCGCACAGTCTGCACGCCTATTTCATGCGCGAAGGCGACCATAGTGTCCCCGTCGTCTATCAGGTCGAGCGCGACCGCGACGGCAAGAGCTTCTCGACCCGCCGCGTCATCGCCATCCAGCATGGCCGCCCGATCTTCAACCTCGCGGCGTCGTTCCAGGTCGAAGAAAAGGGGCTGGAGCACCAGTTCGACATGCCCGATGTGCCGGGTCCGGAAACGTTGATCAGCGACATGGACTGGCGGCTGCAGTTCGCCGATCAGATTCCCCAGGCGGCGCTTGAGCGTTTCCTGCAGGAACGACCGATCGAGTTCCGCCGGGTCGATCCGTCGATACCGGGCAGCGGGGCCAGACCGCCGCAGCAGAACATCTGGTTCAAGGCGATCGCCCCGGTGCCGGACGATGCGGCGCTGCATCGCTGCATGCTCGCCTATGCCTCCGACATGACGCTCTTGTCGACGAGCGAGCGACCGCACAACATCGCCTGGTGGGACGAAGCGATGCAGATCGCCAGCCTCGATCACGCGCTCTGGTTCCACGCGCCGTTCCGTATCGACGACTGGCTGCTTTACGTGCAGGAAAGTCCGCGCTCTTCAGGCGCGCGCGGTTTCAACCGTGGCCTCATCTACGACCGGTCCGGCGTTCTCGTCGCCTCGGTGACGCAGGAAGGGCTGATCCGGAAGCGCGATCTCGCCTGAGCTTACGACGCCGGTTCCCGGCGCGCGATCGACAATACAACCGCACCGATGATGCCTGACAGGAGCGATCCGCCGAGCACGCCGAGCTTCACCTCGTCGAGATAAATGTCGGAGGCGTAGGAGAGCCCGCCGATGAACAGGCTCATCGTGAAGCCGATACCGCAGAGCAGCGCGACACCGTACACCTGCGCGCCGGACGCATGGACCGGGTAATCCGCAAGGCGCAGCACCTTCATCAACCAGATCACGCCGAACACGCCGATCTGCTTGCCGACGAATAGGCCGAGGGCGATCCCGAGAACGATGGGGCTGACGAGCATTTCGGCGGTCACGTTCGTGAACGAAAGGCCGGCGTTCGCGAAGCCGAAGATCGGGACGATCGCGAACGCGACCCAGCCTGCGATGGCGTGTTCGAGCCTGTGCAGCGGCGAGTGCTCGTCGTCCACATGCCCGGGGGCGGGTGTCAGCGGAATGGTGAGCGCGACCGCGACGCCTGCGAGCGTTGCATGAACGCCTGAGAGGAGCATGGCGACCCAGACGCCCGCACCGATGATCAGATAGGGCCACAGCGATCGAATGCCGAGGCGGTTGAAGCCATAGAGCAGAGCAATGAGGGCGATCGCTGCGACGAGTGCCGCAAGGTTGAGGTCTGCCGTGTAGAAAAGCGCGATGATCACGATGGCGCCGAGATCGTCGATGATCGCCACGGCGGTCAGGAACACCTTCAGCGACACGGGCACGCGCGGTCCCAGAAGGGTCAGCACGCCGAGCGCGAAAGCGATGTCGGTGGCGGAGGGGATCGCCCACCCCCGGATCGTATCGGCATCGCCGATGTTGAACGCGGCGAAGATCAGCGCGGGCACGATCATGCCGCCGGCTGCGGCCGCACCCGGCAGAATGCGACGTTCCCAGGTCGAAAGCTGGCCGTCCAGAAGCTCGCGCTTCACCTCCAGCCCAACGAGCAGGAAGAAGATCGCCATCAGCCCGTCGTTGATCCAGTAACTGAGCGTAAGCGGGCCGACGTAGCTTTTGAGCGCGCCGAAATACGTGTCCGAGAAGGGTGAGTTGGCAACCAGGAGTGCGGCCGCAGCCGCAGCCATCAGCACGATTCCCCCCGCCGATTCCGTGCGCAGGAATTCGCGAAGCGCCGAACGGGGGCGCTCGATCACCAAATTGTGCAGACCCTCAATCATTCCACCTCGCCTGCTTTCTTCATCCTTCGTCGCGATGCCAACGGGTTACAGGAGCCCGCCGCATCGGGAAACCCCTCGCCGACCTCTGAACCTGCCGAAATATGTCGCTTGCTCCGTTTCTCCCCGTGTCCGACTATCCCCAAAAGGAGATATGCTGATGGGGCTTTGGGATCGCTATGCCGTGCCGGCGATTGTATCGTGCGCCTGCACGTCGAAACCGGTGATGCGGCAGCGCGCGAAGGTCGTGCCTGAAGCCACCGGGGTGGTGCTAGAGCTCGGCTGCGGTTCGGGAACGAACTTCGCGTTCTATGATCCCGCGCGCGTCACGCGGCTTCATGCGTTGGAACCCGCACCGGGCATGGTGGCGCGTGCGCGCGAGACGGCGCGGCATACCGCGATCATGGATCGCGTGCAGTTTCACGAAACGGGCGCGGAACGTCTGCTGCTGGAAGACGAAAGCATCGATACGGCGGTGGTCACCTTCGTGCTGTGCACGATCCCGGACTGGGGGCGTGCGCTCAGGGAAGTGCGCCGCGTGCTGAAGCCGGGCGGGCGCGTGCTGTTTTCCGAGCACGGCCTCGCGCCAGATGCGGACGTCGCGCGCTGGCAGCAGCGGATCGAGCCGGTATGGAAGCGCGTTTTCGGCGGCTGTCACCTGACACGCCAGCCGGCTGCGATGCTTGCGAACAGCGGCTTTCGCGTCGACCGCCTCGAAACCATGTATTTGCCGTCGACACCGCGCTTTGCGGGCTTTGCAAGCTGGGGCGCGGCGGTGCCGGCATGACGGAAAGCGCGGGGAACGTCACCCGCCTGATGCCGCACGGCGAGGACGCCGTGGACGGCCGCCGACTGCGGAGCGAGCGGAGCCGCGCACAGATCGTCGCCGCGATGCGCGCCGTGATCGAAGGCGGAGACATGGATCCCAATGTCACGAGTGTGGCCCGAGCGGCGGGTGTCTCGATCCGCACGGTTTTTCGGCATTTCGAGGAGCTGGACAGCCTCTACCGCGAATTGAACGCGCAGATCGAAGCGGAAATCCTGCCGATGGTGATGACGCAGTTCGAAGCGCGCGACTGGCAGGGCAGGGCCTGCGAGGTCGTGACCCGGCGGGCGCGCATCTATGAGCGGCTGATGCTGTTCAAAAGCGCCGCGCACGCGCGCCGGTTCCAGTCCGAATATCTGATGGATGCGCACAGGCGCTTTCTCATCATGGAACGTGCGGCGCTGCAGGCGATCCTGCCCGCCGAGATCCAGTCGAACAAAGCGCTGTTCGCGGCGCTCGAAATGGTCACGGGATTTCAGTCGTGGCAGCGCCTGCGGCATGATCAGAACCTCGCGCCCGAAGATGCGGAAGCTGCGGTTCGCCTTGCTGTCGAAAGGCTGCTCGGCCTTTGAGGCGCGGCGCCGTTCTCGCGCTGCTGATGCTGTCGGCGTGCGGCACGCACCGAGAGGATGCCGCGTGCGGCATTCCCGCGGACAGGCTCGGCGTTTTCGTTGATGTGCCCGAGGGGCGCTTCATCAAGGGCGCCGCGCCGCGCTATCCGGAGGAACGGCCCGAGCTGGCGCTGCATGTCGGCGCGTTCCGCATTCAGGCGCATGAGGTTACGAACGATCAGTTTGCGGCGTTCGTGAAGGTCACCGGCTATCTCACCGATGCCGAGCGCACGGCAGACGACGCCGATGGCGGATCGGCGGTGTTCACGGCGCCCGAAGGGGGTGAGAGCAGGCCGTGGAAGCTGGTGCGCGGCGCGACCTGGCGCACGCCGGAAGGGCCGGGCTCGAATATCGCCGGACGTGGCCGCGATCCCGTCGTGCATGTGTCCCCAGCCGATGCGGCTGCCTATGCGGCGTGGGCGGGCGGGCGTCTGCCGACAGAGGTCGAATGGGAATATGCCGCGTCGCTGGGTCTGCCCAAGGGCGGTGATCAGGAAGCGGGGGCCTATGCGCCTGGTGCGCGTCCGGTCGCGAACACCTGGCAGGGCCTGTTTCCCGAAGACCAGAAAGCCGCAGACGGCTTCGCCGGCCGCGCGCCGGTCGGCTGCTTCCCGCCGAGCCGCATCGGCCTTTACGACATGATCGGCAATGTCTGGGAAATCACCGACACGCCCTACGGCGAGGGCACGCAGACGATCAAGGGCGGCTCCTATCTCTGTTCGGAGAACTTCTGCCGCCGTTACCGCCCCGCCGCGCGTCAGCCGCAGGAGGCTCACTTCTCCGCAAGCCACGTCGGCTTCCGCATCGTCAAGGATGCACCGCCTCAGTTGGGCCAGTAGATAAGCTCATCCCCCGGGCCGACGCGCTCGGCAAGCGTCTTGTCGATCGCAACCGGCACCTCGATCGTATGCGGATATAGCGGCGCTCGCCCGGCTTTGCGGTGCGCATCGAGCAGCGCCGTCATCGCCGCGACGCGCGCGGGCTCGCGTTCGGCAAGATTGGTCTTCTCGGTCGGGTCTGCGGCAAGGTTGAACAGCCACGTCTTCTTCGGCCGCTCGGTCACCTGCAGCTTCCAGTCACCTTGCCGCACGACGCGGTAGTAAGCGCTCTGCCAGAACAGCGCGTTGTCGGCACGCGCCGGGGGGTCGGGCGCGAGCAGGTTGACGCCGTCGATGGCGACATCGGGGGGAAGCGGCGCCCCCGCCGCCGCCGCGAAGGTCGGCATCAGGTCGATATGCCCGGCCGGACGTTCAACGCGCGTGCCGGGTGCGATCCGGGCAGGCCAGCGCATGAACAGCGGCACGCGGATGCCGCCTTCGAACATGGTGAGCTTCCAGCCGCGATAAGGCGCGTTGACGTCGGGAAGGCCGACATAGCCCGCGCCGCCGTTGTCGCTCGAAAACACCACGATGGTGTTCTCGTCGAGGCCTTCGTCTTTCAGCGCGGCAAGCACGCGCCCCACGCTCCGATCGAGCGACCGCACCATCGCGGCGTAGACGCGGAGGCGGTGCGGCTTGATATCGCCGACTGCCTCGTAATCGGCGCGCGTGGCCTGCAGCGGCGTGTGCACGCCCCAATGCGCCAGATAGAGGAAAAACGGCCGGTTGCGGTTGGCGCGGATCACCTTCACCGCTTCGTCGGTCCAATAATCCGCAAGGTAGCCGCCCGGCGCGAACAGGGGGCCTTCGTTGAAGGAGGCGGCATATTGCATCCGCGCCCACAGGAAGCGGTCGATGGGGTCGAAATCGAGCTTCGCGTTGACGACACCGGCATCGTCCTCCGGCAGATGAAGCCCGCTCGCCATCAGCAGACTCTCGTCGAAGCCTTGCGCGTTCGCGCCGAATTCCTGGCCGCTGCCGAGATGCCACTTGCCGATGTGGACCGTGTGATAGCCGGCGCCCTTCAGGATTTCGGCAATGGTGATTTCAGAGCCCGGCAGGCCCTGTTCGTCGAAGGGCGGGACTTTGTCGTCCGCCTCCCGGTTCCAGTCGACGGGTGGCAACCCGGATCGGCTGTTGTCCGAAAACATCGACACCATCCGCCCCATGCCGTCCGGCGTCGGCGTGAACTCGAAGCCCGTGCGTGTCGGATAGCGGCCGGTCAGGATCATGGCGCGCGAAGGCGCGCAGCTCGCCGTGCCCGCATAGGCCTGCGCGAACAGCGCACCCTCCTTCGCGAGCCGGTCGATGTTCGGCGTCGGCACGCGTCCCTCTGCGACACCGCCGCCGAACGCCGAGATGTCGTTGATGCCCAGATCGTCGGCGAGGATGAAGACGATGTTCGGCGGACGCTCTCCCGCAGGTGCCGCCGCCGGACCCTCGTTCCAGGCGACGGGGCTGTAGGGCGCGATGTCGCGGTCCTTGGCGAGCGTGGTGACCAGCCAGAGGATCAGCGCCTTGCGGTTCATCCACCCGGCCGCAGCAAGCACGATCAGAAGTGCCGCTGTGCCGAAGAGGACCGACCGTTTTTTCACCGCAGAAGCTCTTCGCATCCGGTGCGATCGAGGAGTGTTTGCACCGCCGCCTGATCATCCGCACACAGTGCCGCGAACGCCTCGCTTATCCACTGCAGGCATTTCGCCTGATAAGGGAAAACCGGCTGCATCCACGCGCGCCCGTCGATTTCGGTTTGCACGAGCTCGGCGCCTTCCGTCATCGCTTTTGCGTTTGCGATCAGAAACGGCGCATAAACCCGTCCGATCTCAGAGAGCAGCGGACGCAGCGCGGTTATGTCGTCGCGCGAGAACCAGTCGGTGGTGTCCGGCTCGACACCGGAGAGATCCTCGACGCGGTCGAGCCAAGCGCGGACGCGCGGCGCTGTCTGCGCGGCGATCGCGGCAGAGGTCGGCTCGATCACGGCAAGCTGTGCGAGCTGCCCGTGGATGGCGAAATCAGCAGAAGAGGGCCGCGCGCCGAGCACATAGCCGCGCCTCGAAATGAGCGTATCGAGAACGGCGAGAAAACGCCGGTAGCTGCGCTCGATCGTTTCTCCGGTCGTGTCGTTCGAACCGACCACGTGAAGCCGGCTGATTTGCCGATCGGCGAACATGTCGGCGGTTTGCGCAGCGGTCTCTGCGTGCATCGTCGGCGCCATCCAGAACACGAGCAGCGGCGCGGCGTTCGCGGCATCCTCCGCAAATGCCCAGCGATAATGGAACATGGCCTTGGTCAGCCATTCGTCCGCATAGTCCTCGATCAGGTGATTGAGGAAGGCCAGAACCGGATCGGCAGGAATGGCCTCACGGCCTCCGTGCTCCGCTTCGAGCCGCCGGATGATCGGCGTGGAATCCACCGTGGGCTCCAGCGTGCCGTCGGCCAACGGAAAATACACCGTTGGCAGCAGCTTCACCTTTGGTGGCGGAAGGCCTTCCGGCGGCTGCGTATGGCTGCCCCAGAGGATTGCGTGGGGTATGCGGCGATAGCGCAGCAGCGCGATCATTTTACGCGTATAGGGCGAACCGGGAGCGCCCAGCAGCCTGAGCGGTTCGGTCAAGCGAGCCTCCATCTGCGTTTCCTGAAAAACCACACGGCAAGGGCGATCGCGGCCACGAGCGCGAGCAGGATGCCGCTGAGCGCCCATCCGTAATGCTTGAGCATTTTGATGCGTGTATTCAGCGTGATCTGTCGGAACGGATCGTAGCCTTCGGGTATATCCAGCACGCCCATGGATTTCGCGTAAGCCTGGTAATCGGCGAGCATGGATTGGACTCTCGCCGCTTCGGCGGTGCCGAGGTCGCGTGTTTCGCCGGGATCTTCTGCAAGGTTGTAGAGTTTCCACGTGCCGTCGCCATAGGGCGGCAGGTTACGCACGAGCTTGAAGTCGCCGCGATAGAGCGCGGCGTTTCCGGATACCTCCATGCCGATGGGGGTGTCCTGAGAATAGATATGATCCGCCGCACCGCTCAGCACGGGCCTCAGGCTGCGCCCCGTCATCGCCTTGCCGTCGGTGCCCTGGATACCCGCGATGTCGAGCAGCGTCGGCGCAACGTCGGTGACGAAGGCGGCGGCAGAAACGCGCGGCTGGATGGCGATGCCCGGGCCGGACATGATGAACGGCACACGCAGCCCGCCCTCGGAAGCGTAGAATTTGAACAGGCTGTGCGGCGTAGCCGCGGCCGTTGCCCACTCCGGACCGATTGAAACGAATGAGCCCTTCTCGCCGAGCCTGTCCAGATTCTGGTCGTAACCGTTCATCCGCATCCACAGCGGAAAGCCCCGCTGGTTGATCGGTTCATTGGGTTCCGGCCCGTTGTCGGAGGTAACGACGAAAACGGTGTTCTGAAGCACGCCCTGCTTATCGAGATAGGCGATCAGACGGCCGATGTGGTGATCCATCGCCTCGATCATGCCTGCGTTGACCGCCATGCTCTTCGCAAGCAAACGCCGCTCTGGGTCGGGAAGTGCCTTCCATTCCCGCAGCCCGGCGGGCTTGGCTGCGAGCGGCGCACCTTCGGGGATCAGGCCCATCGCCTGCGCGCGCTGCCAGCGCGCCTCGCGGATGCTGTCCCAGCCCTTGCCGTAGACCGCCTCGTAATGTGCGGTGTAGGCGCGCGGTGCCTGCACCGGAATATGCACCGCCTGAAATGCCACATAGGCGAAGAACGGCGTGTTCGCGTCCTCATCCGACAGATAATCGATCATCCGGTCGACAATGAATTCGGATGAATAAAAGTCGGGGGGCAGCGTTGCCGGTTTGCCGTCTTCGAACCACGGCGCCGTATCGTAATACGGCATGTAGGGTTTCTGTTCCCAATTGTCCGCGCCGGAAGCATCGAGCGCGAACGACTTCTGGAAGCCGTGCGACGGCGGCAGCTCGCCCTTGCCGCTACCGAGGTGCCATTTGCCGGTCATGTAGGTGCGATAGCCCGCCCGGCGCAGCCGCTCCGCAACCGTGATCGCATCGGGTTCGAGCCGCAGGCCATAGCCGGGCTTTCCCGCATGTTCGGGCGGAAGCACCTCGGGAATGGTGGCGACCCCGTTCAGGTGATTGTCGATCCCCGTCAGCAGCATCGCACGGGATGGCGCGCACAGGGGAGAGGTGCGGTAGTGGGTGAACAGCGTGCCCGCGCTCGCAAGCCGTTCGATATTGGGAGTTCGCGCCTCGCCGCCGTAGCTGCTGAAATCCATCAACGCAGCGTCGTCGACAAGGATCAGCACGAAATTGGGGCGAACCGGCTGTTGCTGGGCATGCGCCGGCACGGCGGCTGCCATAGCGGCAAAGCCAGCCCAAAGCCAATAGCGCAGCCCTCCCAGCCGCATCGACATTGCCCCCTGTTTGACCCACCGTTACGTTCCGGCGGTCACACAACATATGTCACTACGACTGTCAATTTATCGCGTCTATTGCGCAAAACGTGAGGGTCTGCCGAGGCAGTAGAGCGTACGGCCGTTCATGTTGAGTTGGAGGTGCGGCAGCAGGCGCTGGCCACGGCTCCTGTTCCCCGGATCGGAACAGAACGGTCCCCGGCTATCGTCGCCGCCCGAGAGCGCGGCCTCGTCCGCATAGCCGGAAAGCGTTTGCAGCGTGGGCGTCAGTGCAATCGAAACAAGGCCGCCAAAACCGTCGCTTCCGCTCAGGCTGCCGGGCACGTGCAGGATGCGGTCCTGCTCGTAGGGCGGGATCAGGTGGCCGGTCACGGTGAGTGTGCCTGGCGTGTAGGCGAGAACGTAGTTCGGCGCTGATCCGCCCGACGCTTCGATCGCGTACTGCCCCGCAGGCGATCCGTCCGATGCTGCCGTATGGAGCGTCACACCGTTCACGACCGAAGCGTCATCACCATTGGCGAGGCCGATCAGGTGATAGGTGAAGGCGGGATTGGGCTGGAAGCGCGCGCGAGACTGGTCGTCGACAACCACCGTCAGCGCCTTCGCGGAAACGTCCGTGGTGAGGCCGCCGAGCAGGCCATCGTCCAGAGCGAGGTCGTAATTGTCTGCGTCCGCCCCATTCAGCGATACTGCGCCTCCCGTAACCGTCACGGCCTTGCCGGTACCGGCATTTCGGTCAGCCGCGAGCGCTTCGTAGAGGAAGCCGATGTCATCGCCGGACACGAGGCCGCTCGTCGTGAAGTCGAGCGCTACGTTCCGGTTGCCGTCGTACGTCTTGTCCACCGCCGTTGCCGTGTCCAGCGTCAGTGCTTTGCGGTCGATGTCGGCGGTAAGTCCACCCAGCAGCGCACCATCCAGAACCAGAACATAATTTCCGCCGTCCGCGCCCGAGAGCGAAACGCCGGAGGCGGTCACGCCCTTGCCGACGCCGGCGTTCTTGTCCGCGAAATTCGCGGTGTAATCGAACGTCACCGTATCGCCGGAAAGAATGTCCGCGGTCGTGAACGAGAGCTCTGCGGACGTGGTGCCGTCGTAGATCTTGCCCGCTGCGCCAACCATGCTCACCGTCAGCGTACGCGCGGAGATATCCGCGGCGAGCGCCGACACATCGCTTGGATCGAGCGCGAGCGTGTAGTTCGCGGCGTCCCCGCCCGTCAGCGTCACGCTGCCGGTCAGGCTGACCGCCTTGCCCGTCCCGGCCGCCTTGTCGGCGAACCGCGCATCGTAGGCGAACGTTACGGCATCTCCGCTCACGATGTCGCTCGTGGTGAAGGTCAGCGCGGCGTTGCGCGTTCCGTCATAGGTCTTGTCGTTCGCTATGACGCCTGCGTTCAGCGTGCGCGGCGAGATCGTCGCGTTGGCGATCGTCGGCTGCGTCAGCGTGTAGTTTCCGGCATCGTTGCCGGTCAGCGTATAGCCCGATGCGGTCACGCTCCACGTGCCCGCGTTCTTGCTGGCGAACAGGCCCGAACCAGCCGAGAATTGGACGTCCTCGCTGCCGATGATGCCGATCAGGGATCCGCCGGAGAGATCGGCGTCTGCATCGCCGTCGTATGTCTTGCCGGAGGCTGTCACGCCGCTCAGCGTCAGCGTCTTTGCCGTGATGGTCGCATTGGCGATCGTCGGCTGCGTCAGCGTGTAGTTTCCGGCATCGTTGCCGGTCAGCGTATAGCCCGATGCGGTCACGCTCCACGTGCCCGCGTTCTTACTCGCGAACAGGCCCGAACCAGCGGAGAATTCGACATCGTCGCTGCCGACAATGCCTACCAGGGATCCGCCGGAGAGGTCGGCATCGGCATCGCCGTCGTATGTCTTGCCGGAGGCCGTCACGCCGGTGAGAGACAAGGCTTTGGCCGTCACGGTCAGCGTGCCGGTGGAGGAGGGGGCTCCGAACGTATAGCCGGCGCTGCTCGCCAGCGTGCCGTTGGCGATGCTGATCGCATAGGGCGAACCGGCGACGTTCGCATTCGCCGCAGCGCCGCTCGAGCTGAATACCGGTCCGCCGGAGAGGCCGAGGTCGCTCAGTGTCTCCTGCGTCCAGACATTTTGATAGCTGGATGCCGATACAATACCGGAAATGCTGTAGTTGGTGCCCCGTACCGGCGTTGGGAACGTGTAGGCGGTTCCATAGGTCTTGGTGTCGGAGAAGCTGCTCGAAACCGTGAGCGTCGGTTGATTGGCAAAGACGTAGCGGTTGCCCGAGCCCACCGAGCCGGGGGGCAGCGTCATTTGCGTCTTCCCCCAGATCGGCAGGTTGCCGCTGGCGAGATTGTTGAATGTGCTGTTATCCGGGTTGGTCAGGTAAATGATCCAGCGACCGGTCGTGGACTGTATGGCGTTGTTGCCGGTCAGGTTGTTCAGGTCCTTGCCCGTGCCGCCGCCCTTGGCCGCATCGATAACGATCGTGCCGCTGCCGCTCTTTACCTTTGTGCCGCTGCCGGAGACGTAAAGCCCGTCGTTGCCTGTGCCGCCTGCGCTTGCGCCGCCGCGTGCGGTGATGGAGATATTCCCGGCATCGCTCAGCAGCGCCTCGACAGCGTTCAGATAGACGCCGTTGCGCTTGTTTCCGGTGCCGCCGCCGCCCGTTCCCGAAATGATGATATCTGCGGCATCGGCATCGCTGCCGGTGGACCTTACCTGCGTCCCCAGCCCGAGCTGGATGCCATAGTGGTGGGCATCCAGGCTGTCCGATCCGGCGCCGCCCGTGCCGGTCATCGCGATATCGCCGACGACGCTTTCGATGTACGTATTGGAACCGGAAAGATAGATGCCGATATTCGTGTTTGCCGTCGCTGATGCGCTGTCGCCGCCGCCTTGGCCGCTAAGCGTGATCTTCGCCGCGCCGACTGTTGTGCCGGTTGATACGATGTGCGCGCCTTCCAGGATATGGAGGCCGTGATTGTTGGCGCCGCCGGCTGTTGCCGATCCCGTCCCGGTGATCGAGATGTCGCCGAACGCGCTCGCGATCGTCGCGGCCGCGCCCTGCATACTGACGCCCTGATTGTTTGCCGAAAGCGCGCCCATGCCGCCGGCATTGCCGATGACTGTGATCTTCGCGGCGCTGGCCGTGGTTCCGGTCGATTCAATTCGCGCGTCGTTGATAATGCGCACGCCGATATTGTTGTGCGAGGTCGATGCCGCCGCGCCCGTGCCGGTCACGCTGATGTCGCCGTCGATGCTGGTGATCGCCGCGCCGGTATCGGCGATGTAGACGCCGATGTTGGTCGCGCCGCTTCCGGTGCCGCCCGCTGCGCCGATCACGTCGATCGTCGCGGCGTCGCCTCCGGTGCCGGTGGATGCGATGATGGCGCCATCGTGGATATGCACGCCGTAATTTTGCGGTCCCGTGGAGGCGCCGCCGGTTCCCGAAATGAGCACGGCGCCGGTATTGCCGGTGATGTCCGTGTTCACGCCTTTGAGATAGATACCGATGTTTGTGCCGCTGGCAGAGGTGCCGCCCGTGCCGGTCAGCGTCAGCGTTCCGGCGCCCAGCGATTCAATGCTGCTGCCATCCACGAATATGCCGTGGCTGACACTCGCGCCGCCCTTGCCGAGCAGGCTGATGTTGCCGCCGCCACCTGCCGCCGTGGAGACGCGGGCACCCCCGGCCAGCTTGATCGCCGCATCGCCCGAGCCCACGCCCGTCCCGGCTTCGTTCGCCTTCAGCGTGATCGCATCGAATGCGCTGCTATCCGCGGCATAGCTGTTCGAGAGCGTGCCGCCGGAAAGCAGGATGCGCGCGCCCGCCGTCAGGGCTAGCGTTGCCTTGCCGCTCACGGTGAGATCTGTACCTGCATTCACGGTGATCGTGCCGGGCGCGCTGTAAGTCTGCGCGCCTGTCGTGCTGACGTCCTGATTGAAAATCAGGCCCGCCGATGTCTGCGTCGTACTGATCGCGACACTGGCGGCATCGATGCCGACCGTCGTGTCGATCGTTCCGACCGTAAGGTTGCCGTTGCCGCCATGCGTGAGCGAGATTGTCCCGGTGTCCCCTGCCAGCGTGCCGATCACGTTGCCCGCATTTGTCAGCGTGTACGCGCCGGTAGCGTTCAGGAGGAGAAGCTTGTCCGCCGTGATCGCCGCCGTCTGGCTCGTCGCGCCGGCGATATCGAGCGTCAGTCGATTGCTGCCGACATTGAGCGCGCCGCCGATCGCCAGCGTTCCGGCGCTTTCAAGACGCAGATTGTCCGTGAAGGCGGCCAGGTCGCTCCCGACCGTGATGGCGCCCGCTTCAGCACTGCCGATCACGATTTCGCTGAAACCGTTCAGCATGTTGGCGATCGATGCTGCGGTGATCGCAAGGTCGCCAGTGCCGTTACCCAGGCCGATCGTGCGTCCGTCGGTGCGTTGCTTGATGGTGAGGATACCGTTTCCGGAGACAGTGCCCGTGAAACCGATCGTGTCCGCCGTGATGGTGATGTCGTTCGTATTCGCGCTGCCGAGTGTGCCGCCCGAACCGATCAGGAAATCCGATTGACCGCCGTCACCGCTTGTCGCGGTGATGGTGATATCGCCCGACGCCGTGCGCACGCTCGCTGCGTTGGAGGATATCCATACGCCTGCTCCGCTGCCCACGGCGGAACCCGTCAGCGCGATGTTGCCGGTACCGGTCGTGCGCACCTGCGATCCGTTGAACACATACAGGCCGGGCGCCGCGCCGGAGCCCATGGCCTCGCCGGTGATGTCGATGTCCCCGTCGGTTGCGATAACCTGCGATGACTGATGAAGGAAGACGCCGTAAGTCGTTCCGCCTGTCCCCGCGCCGCTGGTGCCGTGGAGCGAAATGGCGCCCGATCCCAGCGCTTCGATCGTCGATCCGCCGATTATGTTGATGCCGCGACCGTCATCGGCGCCGCCGCGCGCGGAGAGCGAGATGCTGCCCGCAGCGCCTGCCGCCGTACGGATGATCGCGCCGGTGAGATCGATGCCGATTAGCGAACCGGCATCGGCGGTCGCGCGGCGATTGGCCGTGATATCAATCGCGGTGAACGGCGTGAGCCCGCCCGCATATGTGTTCTCGATCTTTGCGCCGGTCGCGAGCGAGACCTGCCGGGCCGCGTCCATGCTGAGCGTTGCGGCACCTGTCACAGTGAGCGTTGTGTTCGCCGCAAGTTTGATATCGCGTTCGGAGACGTAATCCTGCGCGCCGCTCGTCGTGATGTTGCCGTTAAGCAGGATGTCGCCCGCCGCACCGGCATTCGTCACCTCGATCGCGCCCGCCGTGATCGCGCGCAGCGTGATGTCGCCGCCGGCGGTGTTGGTCTTGCCCGCGCCGCTGCGCAGGTCGATGGTGACGCTGCCCGTTCCGGCGGAGATCGACGTGCCCGCGGCCATGGTGATCGTGGCGGTTCCGGCGTCGCGGTACGCATCGACGACACCGTTCGCCAGTATGTCGTTCCCGATCAGCGTGAGGTTGCCGTTGTCGGTGGTGATGTTCGCATTCACCAGCACGCTGCGCCCGGCCTGCAGCGTCAGGTCGCCGCCGTCGCCCGAACTGTTGTCGACGGTGATTGCGGCGGAAACCGTGATGTCGTTGGAGGCCTGCAAGGTGAGGTTGGTACCACTGGCGAGGAGCGCCCCGAGCGAGACGGCAGAAATATTGATCGTGGCACCCGCGCTGTCGGCGTACGCAAAAGCGCTCGTCCGTTCAGTCGAAAACAAGTACACCGCGCCGCTGTTGGCAACGGCATTACCCGCGCCGTCATCGAAATTGGCGCCGACAGCGAGGCGCAGGCCATTTGCACTCAGCGCTACCGATGCACCGAAATAGTCTACGGCATCAAGCGAGAGGCTGGTGTCCCACGTCCCCGTATACCCCGCACCGATCGTACCTTTGGTCGCGCCCCCCGTGAAGCTGGTATCGGTGAAGGTGAACAGATGAACCGCACCTGCATTCTGAACGCTGTTGCTGCTGCCGTCATCGAGATTGGCCCCGGCCGCCAGATAATCGCCGTCGCCGTCCAAAGCCACTGATCGGTCTAACTGATCGTTGTCCTCAAGCGAGGCCAGATCGATGTTCTTGCCGCCCGAATAGCCTTTTCCGATTGTTCCAACGTGTGTGCCACCGCCGAAATCACCATTCGAAAAGCTGAACAAGTGAACGGCGCCCGACCCGGTGGCGAGGTTCCCTGCGCCGTCGTCACCGAACGCCCCAACAGCAAGCCGGTCGCCGGCTCCGTTCAGTGCGACGGATATGCCGAAAGCGTCGCCGGCTTCCAGCAAGGGTGTGCCGCTCGCGCCGCCATAGCCATTGCCTATCGTTGCCGTGTGCGCACCGCCGCCGAAATCGGTGTTGGAAAAGCTGAACAGATACACCGCCCCTGCATCCGTCGTGGCGTTGCTGGCGCCGTCGTCGCGATAGGCGCCGACCGCAAGCCGGTTTCCGGAGGCGTTGAGCGCAACCCCCGAGCCGAAGTAATCGGATGCGCCGAGCCCGATGGCGATATCGCCGGTGCCGACATAGCCCGCGCCTACGGTGCCGCTCTGCGTACCGTTCGAGAATGTGTTGTCCGAGAAACTGAAAAGATAAACAGCGCCAGAATCGAGCACGCCGTTTGCGAAGCCGTCGTCTGCCCACGCGCCCACGGCCATGCGGTTTCCGGCATCATTGAGCGCGACGGAAAAGCCGAAGAGGTCATTCGATTCGAGTCCGGAGAGATTGATGTTCTTGCCGCCCGAATAGCCGTTGCCGATGATGGCTTCGAGCGCACCGTCCGAAAACTGATCGTCGCTGAAACTGAAGAGATAGACAGCGCCGACGCTGGAGAGCGTACCGGCTGCCCCCTTGTCGCCATTCGCACCGACCGCAAGCCGGTTTCCGGCGCCGTTCAGCGCTACCGAAAAGCCGAATTGATCGGCGGTATCCGGCACTGGGTTAAGCGCGATATCGGCCGTCCGCCGATAGCCTTCGCCGACGACGCCGACGAGTTTGCCGCCGTAAAAATTCGTGTCCTCGAAACGCAGCAGGTAGACCGCACCCGAAGAGGCCGTCCGGTTGTTCTCGCCACCATCCAGGAACGAACCGGCGGCAAGTCGGTCACCTGTGGCATTCAATGCCACGGAAAAACCGAAGCGGTCGCCCGCTTCAAGGTTGGCAGGGCTGAGATTCTTGCCGCCGCTGTAGCCGCTGCCGATCCGGGCGGAAAGCGTGCCGCCTGAAAAGTCCGTGTCCGTGAAGCTGAGCAGATAGACCGCGCCTGCATTCGTTGCGGTATTGCTGTTGCCCGCATCGCCCGGTGCGCCGATCGCGAGACGGTCGCCCGCCGCGTTCAGGGATACGCCGATCCCAAACTGGTCGTTGGCATCCAGCGTCAGCGAAACATTTCCGGCGCCAGCATAGCCCTTGCCGATGGTGCCGGTGTGGGAAGCGCCGGTGAAGTCAGTGTCTGCGAAGGAGAACAGATAGACGGCGCCTGCACCGCTTGTCAGATCGTCGCTCCCGTCGTCGCCAATCGCGCCGACGGCAAGCCGATCGCCTGCCGCATTCAGCGATACGGCGTTGCCGAACTGGTCGTTCGCCGCAAGTGCAATGTTGAGATCGTTGGCGCCTGCGTATCCGGTGCCGATCGTGCCCACCAGCGCCACCGCGCTATCCAGAGTGAATAGGCGCACGGCCCCTGCTTCCGTGACACCGTTGCCGGCGCCGTCGTCGGCGGTTGCCCCGACCGCCATGCGGTTGCCGGCAGCATTGAGAGTCACCGCACGGCCGAACCGATCGGTGTCGTCGAGGCTGCCGACATCAAAGTCGTTGACGCCGCTCGCTCCGGAATATCCCTTTCCGACGATGCCGGTGATCCCGCCGTTGGAGAAATCCCGGTCGGCAAAGTCCAGCAGATAGACCGCGCCCGCGTTGCTGTTGGCTTCGTTGCTGCCGTCGTCCCCGATCGCGCCGACCGCGAGCCGTGTCCCCTCCGCATTGAACGCGAGCGACGCGCCGAAAAAGTCGTCCGTGGCGAGGCGGTCGATGTCGATATTCTTGCCGCCGGTATACCCCTTGCCGGCAATCCCCGAGAGCGTGCCGCCGGAGAAATTGCCGTCTGTGAAGCTGAACAGATAGACCGCGCCCGTCGAGGGCGCGTCGTTGAGTGCCCCGGCATCGTACATTGCGCCAACGGCAAGCCTGTCTCCGACGGCGTTGAGCGCGACCGCAATGCCCAGCCTGTCGCCCGCTTGCAGAGTCTCGACCGCGATGTCACTCCGCCACGCGTCCCGGCCGATCACGCCCGCGACCGTTCCTTCCGAAAAGTTGCCGTCCGCGAAGCGCATCAGATAAACACCGCCCGCGCCGCTCAGGCTGTTGCTGCCGCCATCGTCGCTATAGGCGCCGATCGCCAGACGATCACCCGCGGCATTCATCGCGAGGCCGAAGCCGAACATGTCGACAGCATCCAGATCGACCACGTTGACGTTCTTGCCGCCGGTGTATCCCTTGCCGATGATGCCTTCGTATGTGCCGCCGGAAAGATCGGTGTTCGCGAACGACAGCATATGCACGGCGCCCGTGTTCGACATGTTGTTCGTCGAGGCGTTGTCGCCGAGCGCGGTTCCGACGACCCGGGTGCCGTCCGCGTTCATCGCAAGTGCGTAGCCGAACATGTCGCCGCCGGCGACCGCCGATACGTTCGTGTCGCCGGCACCCCCATAGCCCTTGCCGATGATGCCGAGCTGCGTACCGCCGGAGAAATTCGTGTCGGTAAAACCGATGACATGAATAGCGCCGGATTCTGCCTCCGCATTGCCGAAACCGTCGTCGCCGTGCGCGCCGATCGCAAGCCTGTCGCCTGCCGCGTTCAGCGCGACGGAGACGCCGAGATAGTCTCCGACGTCGAGCACGAGATTGACATCATTTGCACCCGCATAGCCGTAGCCGACCGTTCCGCGGTGTGTACCGCCGCCGAAACCCGTATTCGCGAAGCTGACGAGAAAGACCGCGCCAGATTTGTTGGCCGCATTGCCAAAGCCGCTGTCGTTCCATGCCCCGATCGCAAGCCTGTCGCCGCCGCCGTTCAGCGAGATCGAGCGTCCAAAGCCGTCGTCGGCTTCCACGGCGATGGCAATGTCGCCTGCGCCGTTGTAATCTTTACCGATCGTTCCGACATGCGCGCCGCCGCTGAAATTGCCGTCCGCGAAACGCAGCAGATAGGCGGCGCCCGAACCGCTCGCATCATCGTTCTTGCCGTCGTCTCCGATTGCCCCGACCGCGAGCAGATCGCCCGCAGCATTCAGCGCGACCGATGTGCCGAAGCCGTCGGCGGCGGCGAGCTGCGCGATGTTGATATTCTTGCCGCCCGTGTAGCCTTTGCCCACGATTCCGGTCAGCGTACCGTTTGAAAAATCGCCGTCGCTGAAGCTGAACAGATAAACGGCGCCCACGTTTGTGGTCAGGTTGTCCGCGCCGTCGTCCGCGCTGGAACCGACTGCCATGCGTGTTCCGGCCGCATTGAGCGCGACCGATGACCCGAACGAATCGAACGTGTCGAGCGCGGCGCCCGCAGTGTTTTTGAACACGTCGGGATTGCTGCTGTTCGCGTAGACCGCGCCGAGTACGGCGGCATATTGCCAGCTTTCGACATCGTCGACGGTGCCGATCACGATGTTCTTCGGATCGAGCAGTAGATGCCCGCCCGCGCCGGTCAGCACTCGGTCGAGCGCGGCCTGACGAAGATCGCCTGCCGAGGAGATTTCCACAGATCCGCCGCGCCCGCCGCGCGCATCGACCGAACCCAGGAACGTCGTTCGCGCTTCCGACCAGAACACAGCCGTGCCACCGTCGCCGCGGGATGACGAAACGTCGATCGCGGCGGCGTTGCCCACGAAGAGCGTGTCCGCGTCCGGCAGGGCTTCGAGACCGCCCCAGCGACCGAGGAATGTCGAATGATAGGCTTGCGTCGGATCGGGAGTCTTCCCGCCCTGGAACGCGCCGCCGACGCGCACGAGGCCGCCTGCAAGCCGCCCGCGCGCGCTGAGGTGCGTGGAGAGCAGCGAGGCGCTGGCGCCGCTGAGATCGATCTGGCCGCCGCGCCCGTAGATGCCGTCGGCCACATAGGTGCCCGATGTGGCAAGCCCGCCTGTGGTGACGACGCGGATCGCGCCGCCGTCGATGGCACCTGATACGTCGTTGCGGCCGGTTGCCGTTTCGATGATGCGTCCGGCGTTGAACCGGATCGTGCCGCCGTCGCCGAGGCGGCCGGTTGCGGCGACGGTTTCCGCGAGCGAGAGCAGGCCTTTCGCGTCCGCTGCGATCGCGCCGCCGTCCGTGCCGCTGGCGCTGATCAGCCCGCCGAGCGAAACGCTGCCGCCGTTGATTGCGATGGTGCCGCCCGCCTGCTTGTCGCTGTCGGCGGAGAGGCGCCCCGTCGCGGTGACGCTGCCCGATCCCGAAAGGACGATGCTGCCGCCCTTGCGGCTGATCCCGTCCGCGCGCACGACGCCCGAAACGTTCACCGAAGCGTTGACGACATCGCGCGCTGCAGCCGCGCTCAGCAGCACCTTGCCGCCGCTCGCTTCGATAACGCCGCTGTTCTCAACGAGCGCGGTTCCGCCATCGCCGATCGTTGCCGCAACAAGGCCGTCCGGCGCGAACGACACCAGCCCGTCGCCGTAGAAATCGACCGTGAATCCCGTGCCGGCGCCAAGCGCGACGCGGCCGAGGTTGGCGACGATCGTGCCGCTGTTGCGCACGCTCGGCGCGACCAAGGCGGCGAGGCCTGCATCGCGCACCGTGATGCGTCCTTCGTTCACGATCGATGCGCCCGGCAGGCTGCCGCTGGAAAAGTTCAGCGATCCGGTCGCCATGAACGCCTGCCGGTCGATGTCCGCCGTCGTCGCGACGAGCCCGCCCACATCCACCGTTGCGTTCTTCCCGAAGGCGATGCCGTTCCGGTTGATAAGGACGACGCGACCGTTCGCAGTGAGGCTACCGAGGATCGAAGAGGGGTCCGCGCCCGTCACGCGGTTGACGGCGACCGATGTGCTGCCCGGCTGGATGAAGCGCGCGCTCTCGCCCGTGCCGATCGAGAAGCTGTTCCAGTCGAGGATCGCGCGGTCGCTCGTCTGCGTCACCGTCACGTGGCCGGTGCCGTCGCCTGCGATCGATGCGCTTCCGGCGCTCACCGTGCCGCCGGAGGGGCCGGCGTGCGCGGCGCCCGCAAGCGTGAGTGCGGCAAGGCTGGTGCCCGCAAGAATGATGCGGCGCTTGTCGAATACGGAACGGGGGATCATCGGGAACGCCTTTTTTTGTTATTGGTCTTTCAGCGGTTGGCCGCTTTCGCCCACGCCGTGTTCTGAAGCGCGGAGGCATCGAGCGCCTCGGCGAAACCATTGAAGGAAAGCGGCAGCACCATCGGCTTGCCGTCACTGCCGAGAACGGCGAGCACGCCGGTTTTCGCCGCGCGCAGGCGCGTGATCTCCGGCGTGCCCAGCAGCCGCTCGATGTAGCAGCCGCCCGCGTCGCAGCGCGTGTAGCCATAGCCTTCGAGATCGCTGGTCTCGTCGATGCGCAGCAGCGGCGGCTGCGTGAGCCGCACACCCAGCGGCAGCCGGATCTGCACGGCATAGCGTTCGCCGCTGCCGCGATAAGCGAAGGCGATACGCATGATCTGCTCGCCCGTGCTTTTCGATGTCGCGGCCTGCGCGATCTCGCACGGCGGCACGTCTGCGGCCTTCGTGCATTGCACCACCCAGTCGCCGTGGACATCGGCCTTGGGTGTTTGGGGTGCGGCGGCAACAAGCGCGAGAAGCAGGGGGATCATGAAGCTGTCCTTGCCCAGGGTCATAGCGCGAGGGAGATCGAGAAATTGGCGCGCCATTTGCTCTCGGTCGGCCCCGAAAGACCGCGCGCGGCTTCTGCCTGCGCGGTGAGGCGCGGGCCGATCTGGAATGAAATCCCGCCGCCCGCGGAGGATGCGGAATGCCGCCGCGCTTCGCCCTCATCAAGCCGGCCTTTCTGCCAGCCGATGCCGCCGTCGACGAAGCCGTGTGCGCCGACGCCGACCTTGCCGACCGCACGCCGCCAGCGCGCTTCGAGTCCGCCCATCACGCAGTGATCGGCACTCACCGTGCCGCTGTCGTAACTGCGCCCGAACCCCGCGCCGCCATAGCTGCATTCCGCCGCGCTCAGCAGCGCATCGGTTGCCGCCCATTGCCCCGATCCCTTCGCGACGATGCCGAATTCGCCGCCGCCCACGCGCACCACCGGCTGATAGCGCTGTGCGTAGAGCGTGAAATTGAGGAAGGATGCTGATCCATTCATCCGCGTGCGCAGCGGGTCGTCGTCTGTCGTCGCACCGAGCCCGGAGAAGCCTTTTATGGCGCCTGCCCTGACGAGGTTGATACCGCCGCCGGTATCGGCCCAGTCGAGATCGAGATCGGCGGTGGCCGTGCGAATCCGGTCGCGCGTGAATGCTGTGCCGAGCACGGTTGAATCGGAATCGATCACGTGTCCGCCGATGGTGAGGCCGATGTTGCTTGCGCGGCTGCGGCGGATCGGGACCGCAATGCCGAGATCGACGTTCAGCGTCTCGCCGCGATAGCGGATCGCTTCGAGCAGTTCGCCGATGGGGCGGCTCCACGAGAAGCTCGCGCGGCCGTCGATGCGCAGCCCATTGGGGCCGACCCACTTGCTCGCTTCGCCGGTAAACGAACGATAGCGGTCGCCGTCGGGGCTCGCCCAGCCGCGCAGGCGGACCTCGCCGCTGTCGCCGCTGAAGCGCAGCCCGCCGCCAAGCATGTCGCGGCCGAGCACGCCCGACATCATGTTCGTGTAGCTCGCGTCGGCGCGCACGGCGCGGTGCGAAAGGTCGATCGTGAGCAGCGACGTGCCTGGCGTATCGGGCGAGGGCGCAAGCTGCGATGTCGCGGCAAGGCCCGGCAGGTCGTTCATCAGCAGCAGAGCCCGCTCCAGATCCTCCGCCTTCAGGGGACGGGATTCGAGGATGCGCGCCGCCGTCCGCACGGCGAGCGGTTCGCCTGCCGCGTCTGCCACGCTGCGGATTTCGCGCACCGCACCGTTCCGTTTCACGCGGATCGCGGAGACGTGCCCCTCGATCACCTGCACGCGGACGATACCCTCCGATAGCGCCTGTTCGGGCACCAATGCGAAGGAGAGGAGATAGCCGCGCGCGGAATAGAGGCGCGTGACGGCGTCGGCGAACTGGAAGATCGCGCTGACGGAAACCTCTTCGCCGGGCTCCGCGCGCCACAGCGCGCGCAGTTCGGCTTCGGGTATCGCGGAGGCGCCGTCGATCACGAGCGCGTGGAACGCGAAGCGCGTTTCGGCGGCCGCTTCCGGCGCGACCTGTTGCCGAAGCAGCGGCGTCGGCGCGGGTGCGGTCGCGCGCGCTTCCGGAATCGGATCGGGTGTCTGCGGCCGCGGCTCCGCGGTGCGCGGAATATCGGCGGGCGTCACCTGCGCCTCTGCGGCATGGGCGGTGCAGAGCAGGACGGCGAGTGCCGCTGCGGGAAGGGCGTCACGCATCGGCACGCTTTCTGGTCGATCGCCGGCGTGCTGGCGGCGTGTCCGCGCTGGCGCCGCGCGCGGCGTGGCGATCGAGCAGTGTTTGCCAGTTCGCCTGCGATGCTTCGGCGAGTGCGGCAAGGTCGAGCCAGCCCTTGCGAAACCAGTCTCCCAGGCAATCGTCGGGCAGCGCGCGCAACTTCGTGCGATCGATCATCCGAAATCCGTCGATCCGGAATTGCGACTGATCGGGAAGGTGAATGTCCGCGCGTCGCGTTTCGAGAAGATCGCGGTCCCGCAAACCCGCGACGAATTCCGCCGTCCGCAGGTGATCGCGATGATACCGCTCGCAGAAATCGAGCGCGTGCGCCGCGAGCGGCGAGGCCTGTTCGCCGTCGAACAGCCGATCCGGTTCGTCCTCCCGCACCATGCCGTCGCGTTCGATCAATCGCGGCCGATCGATCGCCAGCATCAGTGCGTCGCTTCCCGGCGTCGTCACCGGCAGAAATGGATAGCGGCGCACATAGGCGGGCACATAGGTGCCGTCCGACCAGCGGCCTTCGTCGTCCACGAACAGGTTGGACGCCGCACTGAGCCCGGTCACCGCAAGCGGCAGCATCGTTTCGGTATCTGCGAACACGATTGGATAGCAACGCGCGGCGAGCGCGAATTCCGATATGTTCAGCGGCACGGCGATGATGCCTGCCGCGAATTGAAAACTCTCGCAGGCAAGAAGCGCAGCGTGTTTGTGGAGATCTCCCCGGAGAAGGACCGGGTCTTCGTAAAGCAACGGAGACATTGTTCACCAGCAGCATTGTTATTGTTATGTGCGACTGCCGTTCGACTTCGCGAGAGAACGCATAAACGAGCCATCCCCGGAATCGAACCGGGGATGGAACCGTTCCGGAACCTCAGACCGCGTCCGCAATGATCGCGCGTCGGTCATCCTGAAAATCCGATTGATCGATACGGCGAATTTGCGGGGAGAAATGCTGCCGCATCAGATGCAGTCATTGTGGATGCAAATCCGCTCGCCGCAGCAGGCGCATTGCGGCGCGCGATCCACGGGCGCAGCGTGGAGGGGAAGTGGATGTGGTGTCCCTGCTGCCAATCGGCGCCGAGCGAGGCGACGAGGCGGCTGTCGGACTCCGTTTCCACGCCTTCCACGATGACTCCGGCGGCTATCGTGCCGGCAAGTCCGATCATGTGCGCAAGCGTACTGCGGCAGCGTGCCGATTGGCTCGCGCGGTGCAAAAAGAAGGCGTCGACCTTCACATAGTCGGGCGACAGGGCGAGGACGCTCCGCACGGAGCTGAAGCCCATGCCGAAATCGTCGATCGCGATCCGGCAGCCAAGTTCCCGCAGCGCGGATGTGAAGCGTGCGGCACTGGAAATGGATGGGAATGCCGCCGTCTCGGTGATTTCGACGATCAGTCGGCGCGCAGCGGCAGGGTTCGATCGCAACCGCGCGAGCGAGTCGTCCCACCAGGAATCGAGAAGCGCGCTCGCGGCGGAAATATTGACGCCGAGCCGAACGGCGGGATCGGCTTCCAGTTCGTCGATCACCACCGACACCATGATCTGGTCGAAGGCGCGCACGAGGCCGGTATGTTCCAGCGCGGCGATGGCATCGCTCACAGCGGGCGTTTCGTCGCCGACGAGACGCAGCAGGCATTCGTGATAGAGGATGTCGTCTTCGCCGCTCACCGCCTGCCACGCGGGAAACAGGCGCCCCTCCGCCACGGCCGAGAATACCTGCGCGGCAGTCGCCATGTCGCGGCGATAGTGCGCGGCATCCTTGCACGCGGGGGACGGGGCGCCGAGGGCGTCGTGAAGCGCGGCAAACCCGGCGGGGCTTATGTCTGCCCCGCTCGAGAATGACGCCGCCGACCAGGCACTGGACAGGGTCAGGTAAATGGAATTGTCCAGATGCCGGATCGGCGAACGGGCAAGTACGCTACGCAACTGCTGGGTGAAGTGCTGGGGGTTGCCGGGCACCACGAGCGCCGCGTCCAGCCGGCCGAGCGCGCGATCGGTAACGTGCATCGTCGCAAGTCCGGCCACGGCGGCTTCAAGATGCTGCTGCGCTGCGAGTGCAGCGGCCTCGCCATAGGCTTTCGCGATCGACCGGATATTGTCGATTCGAAGCGCGATGAGGATCGGGGCGCAGTGGAAAACGCTGGCCACGGAGTCGTCCAGGTGCGCGGATTCCGCTGCGATTGTCGTGAATTTTGCCGCCATGTCCGCCATGCGCTCCGCCAAGTCCTGTTCGCGTTGGTCTGAGACGAAATAACCAAAACGGTATCAGAGGCGGCTGGACGCCCGAGTATCAGGAAGGAATACTCTCCATCGGAAGAAGAAAATCCACAAAAACAATGTAACGGTAAAACAAAAATGTCCTGGAATATGTATAATACTAATGGGAAGAGAAAGTATCTTACGGAATCCGAAACTATGGATTTTGTTAGATTGGCGAAACAAAAGAATAAAGATGTTTATGCGTTTTGTTGGATGTTGGCGGAAACCGGTTGTCGTATATCCGAAGCGTTGTCTGTTAACTCGCAAAGCATAGATTTCCAGTCGGGAACACTAATTATAAAGTGCCTGAAGAAGCGAGGTAAATCGGTTTATCGTGAGGTTCCTCTATCTGAAGAGTTTCTGAGGTTCATGAAAAAGTGGATAAACAGCAAGTCAAGTTCTGAATCCGATCTTTGGACGTGGTCGCGCATGACTGCGTATCGTCGTGTTTGCGAGGTTATGGTCGAGGCTGGTCTTACTGGGGACTATGCGACGCCGCGTGGGCTACGCCATGGTTTCGGTGTTCGGGCCATCCAGTCGGGTGTTCCGCTCAATCTTGTGCAGCGCTGGCTC
Source organism: Sphingosinicella microcystinivorans (assembly GCF_003634215.1). Taxonomy (GTDB): domain Bacteria; phylum Pseudomonadota; class Alphaproteobacteria; order Sphingomonadales; family Sphingomonadaceae; genus Sphingosinicella; species Sphingosinicella microcystinivorans. Next base: position 657,043 of record NZ_RBWX01000007.1, read on the forward strand.
GGCCATGCCGACATGAAGACGACGGCGATCTATGCGAGCGCGTCGGGACCGGAGGAGCGGCAGATCGCGGCGCGCATGTGGCTCGATGGGAAAGGCGGGGCTGGTGCGGTGCCGGGTGCCGAAAGGGCGCGCCGCGAAAATAAAACCGAGTCCGATGAATGGCTTGAATCCAAGGATTCTGTGAAAAATGTATCAGATGAAAGGCGCGCGACAGGCGCGCGGACAGATGCAGCGGAGCCGCCGCCGTGGACGCTCAGATCAGCGGCGCGTTTAATTTATTGCCATCTGTTACGATATTGGTTATTTTGTAACGCGAATTTTCACTGTTTTTCATGGACTTACCTTGCTTCCCGTGAGGTTTCTCGTCTCCGGTCGTTATTGTCCCGGACGGCGGTTTTTCGGCCATTCGGCCTGATTGCGGACCCAGTGCCGTCCGACCTGAAATTATGCAATCGTACAATTGTCGCAGATCAGCATTCGGGGCGGAGGGTTGGGTCCGGATAGGAAGTGGGGCGCCGCGCATCACGCGAACAGATGCGTCACGTCCGCATCGGGCATGACGGCGCCGATCAGAAGCGTGCGGTGGCAGCAGGCCGGGTCGCGTTCGAAGCAGAGCAGGGCGGTCGGTTTTTCGCCGGCAATGTCGATAAGCTGTTCTGCCTGAACAATCGCCTCGGGTTCACGCAGCTGGCCTTCGTAGACGGCGGCGAGCCGGTCGTGGTCGCCCTTCCGCGCCGCCTCCCGGCCCGCGGGCGGCGTGCCGAGCGCTTTCAGCCCCACATAATCGATCCCGGCTTCGCGAAGGCCGGCGGCGAGCACGTTTTTCGAAAAGCCCGGCCGCCGCGACAGCGGCACGGCGCGAACGTCGACGACGATCTTGATGCCGGCCTCGCGCAACGCCGCGATGAAGGCGTCCTGCGTCGTTCCTTCGTAGCCGATCGTGAAGATGCGCATGGGCGCTTCATAGCATTGCTTGCATTGCCCTGTGAATCCTCTCAAATTCCGCTCAATTACGGGGAGGCTTCGCCCACATGGACGGGCTGGTTCTGTTCGCGATCGCCGCGGTCTACGTGTCCGCGTTGTTCGCGCTCGCCTATTGGGCGGAAAACCGGCGCGGCCGCTGGCTGAAGCCGCGCTACCGGATTCCGGCCTACACGCTGGCGCTTGCCGTCTATTGCACGAGCTGGACGTTCTATGGCGCGGTCGGCAGCGCGGTGGCGGATGGCTGGCTGTATCTGCCGATCTATCTGGGGCCGATCCTCGTCTATCTGTTCGGCTGGCGCTTTCTCGAGCGGCTGGTGGCCACTGTTCAGCGGGAAGGCGCGACCTCGATCGCGGATTTCATCGGTTCACGCTTCGGCAAGAGCCGAACGGTGGCTGCGCTCGTCACGCTGCTCGCGCTCCTCGGCACGATCCCCTATCTCGCGCTGCAGTTGCGCTCGGTCGGCACCAGCTTCGCCGAGTTCACGGGCAGCAGCAATCCGGGGCTCGTCATGGGGCTCACCGCTGCGATGCTCGCGCTGTTTGCGATGCTGTTCGGCACGCGGCGCTATGAAGCGGCGGGGCGCAACGACGGCGTGCTCTTCGCCGTCGGCGTTGAATCGCTCGTGACGCTCACCGCGCTCGTTGCGGCGGGCGTGTTCGCGGCGGTGGTGTTCATGGGCCTTGATGCGCCGGTGCGCGGGGCGGGGATTGAAGCCCTGGGTGAAAAATTCGCGCCCGCCGGCATCGGCATCGATTTCTTCGTCATCACTTTGCTGTCGATGACAGCGATCGTCTGCCTGCCGCGCCAGTTCTACATCGGGGTGATCGAGGCGGCCTCCGTTCAGGATATCGGCCGTTCGCGTCTTCCGTTCGTGGGCTATCTCGTCATCACATCGGTCGTCGTCATCCCGATCGCGCTCGCCGCGACGGCGCTCGTCCCAGGGGGCGCCAGCGCCGATCTGCTCGTGCTCGAAATGCCGCTCGCGGCAGGCGCGGATGCGCTTGCGATCCTCGTGTTCATCGGCGGCTTCTCCGCGGCGACAGGCATGGCGATCGTCGAATCCGTTGCGCTCTCGACGATGGTTTCGAACGATCTCATCGCACCGCTTCTGCTGCGCAGTCCGCGCTGGGCGAACGAGGCGAATCTTGGCCGTGTGATGCTCACGATCCGGCGTGTGGTCATCGTTTCGGTGATGGCGGGCGCGCTTGCGTACACGCAGATCATTCCGGCTGGAGAGCGACTTGCCGCGATCGGGCTGATCGCATTTGCGGCGATGGCGCAGTTCGCGCCCAGCCTCGTGCTCGCCGTCAGCCGCGCGGGGCGCGACGCGACGGCGGCGAAGGCGGGGCTTTCCACCGGTCTCGTACTATGGGCCTACACGCTTTTCATCCCCGCCGTTGTCGGTGCGGACGGAGTCGCACCGCTCGCCGGTACGCTTGCCGACCCCAACGCCCTGCTCGGCATCGATGGGCTCAGCCCGCTCGTTCATGGAACGCTCTGGAGCCTTGGGCTCAATATCGCCGTCCATGCGGTCGTGGCGGCGCGGCGTATTCGCTCGGCGCGCGTCTCGTTTGATTTCGGCGATGGAGACGGCGTTGCGCGCGTGTCCGATCTGGCGGGTCTCGCCCGCCTCGTCGAGCGCTTCGTGGGCGCCGAGCGCACGGCGGCTGCATTCGGTGATGCGCCCGCAGGCGTCCCGGTCGGGCGCGGGACAGCGCAGATGGCTGAGCGCATGATCGCAGGCGTGGTCGGCGCCCCGTCCGCGCGCTCGCTTGTCGCGTCCGCGCTTTCCGGGGCGACGTTTACGGCGAGCGACGTTGCCTTGATGCTCGATGAAAGCAGCGGCAGCCTGCAATTCTCGAAAGATCTGCTCGCCGCCACGCTCGAACATATCGATCCGGGTGTCAGCGTGGTCGATAGCGATCTCAATCTCGTGGCGTGGAACAGCCGCTATCTCGATCTCTTCGATTATCCCCCCGGCATGGTGCGGGTCGGCGCGCCGGTCGCCGAGCTCATTCGCCACAATGCGCTGCGCGGCGAATGCGGCCCCGGTGAGGTTGACGATCACGTGCAGCGCCGCCTCGATCACATGCTGCGCGGCAACCGCCACAGCTTCGAACGCGTGCGGCCGGACGGGCGCGTCATCAAGACCGTCGGCGGGCCGATGCCTCGCGGGGGTTACGTGATGTGCTTCACGGATATCACCGCTGAGGCCGAGGCGCGCACAGCGCTCGAAAAGTCCCGCGCCGAGCTTGAAATCCGTGTCGAACAGCGCACCGCGGAGCTTTCGCAGGCCAATGTCGCGCTTGCGCAGGCGACGCGCGAGAAGACGCGCTTTCTCGCCGCCGCCAGCCACGATCTGCTGCAACCGCTCCACGCCGCTCGCCTGTTCGCCGCCGCGCTCGATCGCGAGGTGAGCGGAAGCAGCCGCGTCCTCGTCGATCGCATCGACCAGTCGATCGACGCCGCCGAGCAGCTCCTGCGCACGCTCCTCGACATCTCGAAGCTGGACGCAGGCGGCTTTGTTCCGACCATCACCACCTTCCCCCTGAAACCGCTCCTCCTGGAAGTCGCCGAGACCTTCCACCCGATGGCCGCCGAAAAAGGCCTGACGCTCCGTATCGGTGGTATCGATGCAAACCTCGAAACAGACCGCACGCTGCTCCGCTCGATTGTCCAGAACCTCCTCTCGAACGCCGTCCGCTACACGGCGCGTGGGGGTATCATCGTCGGCGCCCGGCGGCGGGGCAGGCAGGTCCGCATCGATGTCGTCGACACCGGCGCCGGCATCCCCGAAGACAAGCAGGACCTGATTTTCCGCGAATTTGAACGTCTCGGCACCGGCGGCGAGGCGGGCGTCGGGCTCGGCCTCGCCATCGTCGATCGCGCCGCCCGCCGCCTCGGTGCCACGGTCACGCTCGCATCCGTGCAGGGCAAGGGCAGCCGTTTCAGCGTGACGTTCGATTGCGCCGAAGCTGAGCTGCCGGCACACGACGACAGCGAGGTCGCATCCGCAGCAAATGCGGCGCCGCTTCACCTGCTCGTCGTAGATGACGATCTTGCCGTGTGCGAGGCGATGACTGTGCTCGGCACAAGTCGTGGTCATCATGTCACGACGGCCAACGGCCCGGAAACAGCGTTAACCCGGGAAGGCCCGTTCGACGTTGCGCTCGTCGATTTCCAGCTCGGTCACGAAATGGATGGCATCGACTTGATCGCCCGCCTGCGCGCCCGCCATCCCGGCCTGCGCGCTGCGCTTGTCACGGCGGACCGCAGCCCCGAAACGCCGCGCCGCGCTGCCGCGCTCGGCATTTCCGTGCTCGCAAAGCCGCTTGCGGCGACGACGCTCGATGGGTGGCTTGCGGGCGCGGCGGAAGAACCGCGCGCCGCCTGATCAGTGCTTGATGCCGATACCGAGCGCGCGCGCCGCAAGCGCCGCCTGCGTGCGGTTGCCGACGTCGAGCTTGCGCAGGATCACGGTCATGTGCGCCTTCACCGTCGCTTCGGTGATGCCGAGGTCGAAAGCGATCTGCTTGTTCAGCCGTCCGTCGAGGACACCCAGAAGGACGCGGAGTTGGGTCGGCGTCAGCGCCGCGACGCGCGCTGCGACATCATCGAGTTCGCCGCTCGCAGGGGCTTCAATCGCTTCCCCGGCAAGCGCGTTCGCAATGGCCTTTTCGATGGTGCCGAGATCGCTTTCCTTGCTGACGAAACCCACGGCGCCGAAGCGCCGCGCTTCCGCCGCTGCGGACGATGCCTCGGCGCTTGAGACCACGAGGATCGGCACGCCCGGCCGCTCGGCATGGAGCAGCGCCACGCCCGAATAGCCGGTCGCGCCCGGCATGTTGAGATCGAGCAGGATGAGCGCGATGTCCGCGTTCGCCTCCGCCGCGCGCGAAGCCGTGTCGAGCGTTCCCGCTTCGATGATGCGGGCATGTGGCCGAACACGGGATGCGGCGAGCGAGAGCGCCTGTCGGAACAGGGGATGGTCGTCCGCGATCAGGATGCTCTCGCCTGCCATGCAGCCTCAATTCTGCCGATTGCCGACCAGGTTCGCAACCACCGAAGGATCGGCGAGCGTCGAGGTGTCGCCAAGGTTAGAGACGTCGCCTTCGGCAATTTTGCGCAGGATGCGCCGCATGATCTTGCCCGATCGCGTCTTGGGGAGGCCAGCAGCGAACTGGATGGCGTCCGGAGTCGCGATGGGGCCGATCTCGCGGCGCACCCATTGCACGAGTTCACGGCGCAGGGCGTCGTCACCGGTCTCGTTGGCGTTCAGGGTCACGTAAGCATAGATGCCCTGGCCCTTGAGGTCGTGGGGCATCCCGACAACGGCCGCTTCCGCGACCTTTGCGTGGGCGACGAGCGCGCTTTCGATCTCGGCGGTGCCCATGCGATGCCCGGACACGTTGATCACGTCGTCGACGCGACCCGTGATCCAGTAATAGCCGTCGCCGTCGCGGCGGCAGCCGTCGCCGGTGAAATACTTGCCCGCGTAGGTCGTGAAATACGTCTGGAAGAAGCGCTCGTGGTCGCCCCAGATCGTGCGTGCCTGTCCCGGCCAGCTGTCGGTGATGACAAGATTGCCCTCGGCGGGGCCTTCCAGCACCACGCCCTCTGCATCAACGAGTTCGGGTTTCACGCCGAACAGCGGTTTCGTCGCGCTCCCGGGTTTCAGATCGGTTGCACCGGGCATCGGTGAAATCATCGCGCCGCCGGTTTCCGTCTGCCACCATGTATCGACGATCGGGCAGCGGCCTTCGCCGACGACGCGGTGATACCATTCCCACGCCTCTGGATTGATGGGTTCGCCGACCGTGCCGAGCAGGCGCAGCGATTTGCGGCTGGTCCGTTCCACCCACGCATCGCCTTCGCGCATCAGCGCGCGGAGCGCGGTCGGTGCGGCGTAGAAAATCTCCACCTGATACTTGTCGATGACATTCCAGAAGCGGCTGAAGTCGGGGTAGTTCGGGATGCCTTCGTACATCAGTGTCGTGGCGCCGTTCGCAAGCGCGCCGTAGACGACATAGGTGTGGCCCGTCACCCAGCCCACATCCGCCGCGCACCAGAAGACTTCGCCGGGGCGGTAATCGAACACGTACTGATGCGTCATTGATGCCCACACCAGATAGCCGCCGGTGGTGTGCAGCACGCCCTTGGGCTTTCCGGTGGAGCCGGAGGTATAGAGGATGAACAGCGGGTCTTCGGCGTTCATCGCTTCGGCTGCGCACTCCGGCGCGGCGTCGGCAACAGCGTCATGATACCAGATGTCGCGGCCATCCTTCATCGTGATGTCCGCGCCCGTGCGGCGCACGACGATCACCTTCTCAACGCTTGTGCAGTGCGTGAGCGCTTTGTCGACATTGGCCTTCAGCGGCACATGCTTGCCGCCGCGCAGACCTTCGTCGGCGGTGATGACGAGCTGGGAATCGCAGTCGGTGATGCGTCCGGCAAGGCTGTCCGGGGAGAAGCCGCCGAACACCACGGAATGGATCGCGCCGATGCGTGCGCAGGCGAGCATTGCGGCTGCGGCTTCCGGGATCATCGGCAGATAGATCGTCACGCGGTCGCCCTTGCGGATGCCGTTTGCTTTCAGCGCATTTGCAAGGCGGCAGACTTCGTCATGAAGGTCGCGGTAGCTGATGATGCGGCTGTCGCCGGGTTCGTCGCCTTCCCATATGATGGCGATCGCGTCGGGGCGTTCTGCGACGTGGCGGTCCAGGCAATTGGCGGAGACGTTGAGCGCGCCGTCCTCGAACCATTTGATGCCGAACTCGGCTTCGGTGAACGACGTGTTCTTCACCTTCGTGAACGGCGTCATCCAGTCGAGACGCTGCGCCTCGCGTTTCCAGAATGCCTCCGGGTCCTGCGCCGCTTCGGCATAGAAAGTATCGTAAGTGTCGGGCTTGATCATCGCGCGGGCACGCCATTCGGCGGGCACCGCATAAACGTGCGCGGCGTTTTCGGCGGATACGGCGAGACCGGCCATGATGATTTCCTCCCATTCTGTTTGGGCCGGAAAATAGGGCAGGGCAGGGCGCGCGCGCATCCTCGACCATGGTCGTAGCTGCATTCGACCATGGTCGGGGTGTTCCCGTTCCCTCGCCGGCGCGATGCTGAACAGTGTCGGCATGGTTCCGTCAGGGGATCGGCTGCCACTGGGAGGATTGCCATGACCATGCGCTTGCGGCCCGGCCTGTGCGCCGGCGTTGCCCTGATCGCCCTTATCGCCAGCCCGGCCCACGCGGAAAGCCCGGACCTTGAAGCGCGCATGAGCGCGATCGAGAGCCGCATGGCTGCGCTCACCGGCGAGCTTGAAGCCACCCGCGCGGAAAATGCCGCGTTGCGCACTGAACTTGCCGAGAACCGCGCAAAGGCGTCGCCGCCTGCCGTTCAGGCAGCGGCAGCGCCCGCCGATGGCTTCAAGGTCGGCGGTACGACCATCAAGATCGGCGGCTTCCTGAAAACGGTCGCCACCTTCAGCCGCTGGGACGACGGCGACGTCGCCGGAAATTCGCTCGGCCGGGATTTCTACTTGCCGCAGACGATCCCGGTCGGCGGTACGCGCGAGTCGACCGACAGTGATTTCTCCGCGAAGCAGACGCGTCTGTGGCTGAACCTCTCGACCGACGTTTCCGGCCACACGTTGAAGGGCTATCTCGAAACCGATTTTCAGACCTCGCCCGGCACGCAGGGGTCGGAGCGCACGACGAACGGCTACAACCTCGCGCTGCGCCGCGCCTGGGTCCAGTTCGACAATCTGCTCGTGGGGCAGGACTGGTCGACCTTCCAGTATGTCGGCGCGCTTCCGGAAAGCACGGATTTCGTCGGCCCCACCGAAGGCACCGTCTTCGTGCGTCAGCCGCTCGTGCGCTACACGGCGAAGTTGACACCTGCGCTGGCGCTCAGCGTCTCCGCCGAAAACGCCGAGTCAGCGACGATTTCGTCTACTTCGCCGACCCTCGCGGAAAACGACGACGACCGAATTCCAGACTTCGCGGCACGCCTGGTCTACACGGCCCCGTTCGGAGAACTCTCCCTCGCCGGCCTCTTCCGCCAACTGTCGGTGGACAACGGTGCCGTGTCCGACAAGGCTGGCGCATGGGGCGTCAGTGCCGCAGGCAAGATCGTGTTCGGCCCCGACAAGCGCCACGACCTCCGCTTCATGGCGACATACGGCGACGGTATCGGCCGGTACGTCGGCCTGAACTTCGCGCCTGACGCTGTCTACGATGGCTTGGCGGGAAGCGAGCTTGAAACAGTGAAGACATTCGCCGCACTCGCCGCATTGAAGCTGGGCTGGACGCCAACGCTGCGCTCCACCTTCATGGCCGGCTACCAGAACGCCAGCTATCCTTCACCGGCGCCGTTGACGGCAAACGACAAGGCGTGGAGTCTCGCTGGGAACCTGTTCTGGTCGCCCGTGAAGGCGCTCGACCTGGGCGTCGAATATCGGCACGGCGAACGCCAATTGCTGAATGGACTTGCAGGCCAGCTCAACAGGCTCGAATTTGCCGCAAAATACAATTTCTGAGGGAGAGGAAACAGGGACATGGCTACGACCTACGACGATGTTCCCAAGCACCACAAGGCAACACAGAGCGAGAAGCTCGTCATTGCCGCGTCGTCGCTTGGCACGGTGTTCGAATGGTATGATTTCTATCTTTACGGCCTTCTGGCGCTCTACATTTCGTCGCACTTCTTTTCGGGTGTGAACGAAACGACGGGCTTCATCCTTGCGCTCGCTGCGTTCGCGGCGGGCTTCGCGGTGAGGCCCTTCGGCGCGCTCGTTTTCGGGCGCATCGGCGACATCGTGGGGCGCAAGAACACGTTCCTCGTCACCATGGGCATCATGGGCCTATCGACCTTCGCGGTCGGCCTGCTGCCATCCTATTCGTCGATCGGCGTTGCTGCGCCGTTCATTCTCGTGGCGCTCCGGCTGCTGCAAGGCCTCGCGCTCGGCGGCGAATATGGCGGTGCGGCGACCTACGTTGCGGAGCACGCGCCGAACCACAAGCGCGGTCTCTACACAAGCTGGATCCAGACCACGGCAACGCTCGGCCTGTTCGCCGCGCTGCTCGTCGTCATCGGCATCCGTACCTTCATGGGCGAGGAAGCCTTCGCCGATTGGGGTTGGCGCATTCCTTTCCTCGTTTCGATCATCCTGCTTGCGGTTTCGATGTGGATCCGCCTGCAGCTCTCTGAAAGCCCCGTCTTTCAGAAGATGAAGGACGAGGGGAAGACGTCGAAGGCACCGCTTACCGAAGCATTCGGCAAGTGGGGCAATCTCAAGTGGGTGCTCATTGCGCTTATGGGCGCGGTCGCGGGACAGGCGGTGGTCTGGTACACGGGCCAGTTCTACGCGCTTTTCTTCCTTGAAAAGACGTTGAAGGTGGACGGCGCGACCGCCAACATCCTCATCGCGGTAGCGCTTGCACTCGGCACGCCGTTCTTCATCTTCTTCGGCTGGCTGTCGGACAAGATCGGTCGCAAGCCGATCATCCTGACCGGCTGTCTGATCGCGGCGCTGACCTACTTCCCGCTATTCGGCGCGCTCACCAAGGCGGCGAATCCGGCACTCGCAGCGGCGCAGGCGGCGGCACCGATCAGCGTCACAGCGAACAAGGCGGAATGCTCGTTCCAGTTCGACCCTGTCGGCAAGAACAAGTTCGACAGCTCGAGCTGCGACATCGCCAAAGCCTTTCTTGCGAAGGCGGGGCTCAACTACGAAAACGTCGAAGCTCCTGCGGGCGCCGTTGCCGAAGTCCACATCGGCGGCACGACGATCGTAGCTCCGAACCCCGCCGACGTGGCCGGTACGGAACGGGGCGCGGCAATCACGGCCTTCCAGGACCAGCTCAAGGCTGCTCTCAGCAATGCCGGTTATCCGGCAGCGGCAGATCCGGAGCAGATCAACAAGCCGATGGTGGTTGCAATCCTGTTCTTCCTCGTGCTGCTCGTGACGGCCGTGTACGGCCCGATCGCAGCGCTTCTGGTGGAGCTCTTCCCGAGCCGGATCCGCTACACCTCGATGTCGCTGCCGTATCACATCGGTAACGGCTGGTTCGGCGGCTTCCTGCCGACCACGGCCTTCGCGATGGTCGCAGCGACGGGCGATATCTACTACGGCCTCTGGTACCCTGTAGTGGTGGCGGTGATCACGCTGGTGATCGGCTTGCTGTTCCTGCCGGAAACCTTCCGTCGCGATATCGACCAGTAAGCGTACCTCCCCATGAAACTGGGCGGCGATGGCAGCATCGCCGCCCTTTTCCTTGCCTTCTTGACTCCGGCAACCCGCACGCCTAAGTCACGCGCCTTCGCAAGCGGCTCTGCCGCGAGTGGCCCCTTCGTCTAGCGGTCTAGGACGTCGCCCTCTCACGGCGAAAACACGGGTTCGAGTCCCGTAGGGTCACCACGAAGCCTTCCCAGAGCATTCCAAAACATACCTAAGTGGCTGCTTTCCACCGTTCATTCTGGTATAATGTTCTCAGGCTATCCCGCTCTGGGCCGCCACCTATCCTCAATCTGATGGTATTTTTGATGGTATGTCGCGCGGGCGCGGAAGTGCGATACCATCATGGGTTGAAGCGCCGTCCGATGCTGCGCAGGTTAAGAGTCCCCTATCTCGGAAATGTGCCCTCAAGCCTTGCAGCGTTCGATCCAGGCCGAGAACGCGTCGATGAAGGTTTGCACGAAATCGCGTGTGCCCTCGACCCCGATCTCACCGGCTTCGTCAAACAACTTGCCCGCACCACCGATATAGGCCTCCGGCTGCTGAAGGACGGGCATGTCGAGGAAAACGAGGCTCTGCCGGAGATGATGGTTCGCTCCGAAGCCGCCGATCGCGCCCGGCGAGACGGTCATGACCGCCGCCGGTTTGCCACTCCACACGGATTCGCCATAGGGGCGTGACCCGACGTCAAGCGCGTTCTTGAGCGCGCCGGGGACAGAGCGGTTGTACTCCGGGGTTACGAACAACACTGCATCACTGCCGCCGACTTCGGAACGAAAGCGTTGCCACGCCGCGGGTGCGTTCGCCTCGGCATCCTCGTTATAGAGTGTCAGGTCGCCGATCTCGACGATGTCGAGCACAAGGGATGACGGAGCGAGCCTCCCCATGGCCCGCGCCATCTTGCGGTTGAGCGAATCCTGGCGAAGGCTTCCAACGAGTACTGCCACCTGAAATTTCTTCTTCATCCCGTATCTCCATAATCGCGTCGGTGACGGTGACCAGACAGCTACAGGATCAAACGCTTGTCATCGCCGATCGGTCCATCCTCCCGACCTACGCTGTGGTCTTCAGCGCATCTGATTTCGCCGGTATCAAGAACAGCATTTCGGGCCGACCTCCGCGCCCAATCTCGACCGTATCCCAAAACCCTCGGTGCACAGGAGCCCGACCTTCGCGCCGCGCCGTTCGAGCAGCGCGTGCAGCGCTGGAGGCAGGAACTTGCTTCGGCCAGGATTTGGCTATTTTGGAACGATTCCGTTCCGGATCGGAGACCCGAAAGGCGTGTTGGCGGAAATGCGAGCCATCTGTGGCTAATGTTGGCAGTGGCTTGAACATCAACGCAAGCGACGCCTATGCTTGCTTGATGACGGCGCCAGACCACGAGTAGATCGAGAAATGAACGCGAAAGCCCTGATCACTTCAAGCCTTGTATGGGACAATCACGGCTGTATGCCGTTGCGTCCGCTCGACCAGGATTTTTTACCGCAACTAGAACTGTATCGGTCGAGCGGTGTCGATGTTGTGATGATCAATGTCGGGTTCGGCGAGCAGGGCGTCGAAGAGCATTTCCGGATGATCGCACACTTCCG
>NZ_RBWX01000007.1:668944-1899946 GCF_003634215.1 Sphingosinicella microcystinivorans
AGAACTGTATCGGTCGAGCGGTGTCGATGTTGTGATGATCAATGTCGGGTTCGGCGAGCAGGGCGTCGAAGAGCATTTCCGGATGATCGCACACTTCCGACACTGGATTTCCGCGCGAAGCGACCGCTATCTCCTCATCGACTCCGTTGACGACATTGTGCGCGCGCGTGAGACGGGACGTCTTGCCATCGGTTTTGACATCGAGGGGGCCAATGGCATCGGCGATCAGATCAGCCTGATCTCCACCTATTACGATCTCGGTGTTCGTTGGATGCTGATGGCTTACAACCGGAATAACCGTGTTGGCGGAGGCTGTCAGGATGATGACGGCGGCCTCACCGCATTCGGCCGTCAGGTTCTTGACGAGATGGCGCGTGTGGGCATGGTCGCCTGCTGCACGCACACCGGCTATCGCACCGCGCGGGACGTTATGGAATACAGCGAGAAGCCGGTGATCTTCTCGCACTCCAACCCGCGCGCGATATGGGATCATCCGCGCAATATCCCCGACGACCTCATCACCGCGTGCGCGGGGACAGGCGGCGTCGTGTGCCTGAACGGAATCGGCATCTTCCTCGGCGCCAACGACAGTTCATCCGAGACCTACTTCCGGCATATGGACCATGTCGTGCAATTGGTAGGCGCCGATCACGTCGGGATCGGTCTCGACTATGTATTCGACAGGCAGGAACTCGATGAATACATCAAGAAAATGAGGGACACATTCCCGCCGGGCCTGGGCTATGAAGTCGGCGAAGGCTTAAAACTTGTCTCTCCTGCCCAGATCGAGGAACTGATCGAATTGCAGATCAAGGCCGGCTATCATGATAATGATATCTCCAAGATTCTCGGCGGAAACTTGGTCCGTGTCGCAAATATTGTCTGGAAACCGGCCGGCATTGCAAGCAGAGAGGCGAGAGGTGTGACGCCGGGTGTTGTAGAATAGTAGAATAATTTCAGTATAAGTATATTAGAGATTTTGCAGGTGGTAAATATTGCGCTCAGCGCTTAATATAATAAGACGATTTATGTTGTAGTTTCTATCGTAATAATCAACAGGATTGGCCCCACTGTGCTTGTGCAAAGAGGTTGCCAACCTAAATACATAATTGCCATTTGATCCGGTCGATGAACGCGGGACGGCTTTCGGAACCCGCTCCCCGTTCAGTGAGGGTCAGCTGTGTAAACTCAATGTGTCCTGAGCCCAGGTCATCCCGCTATGGACCGCCACATATCCTCAGTCTGATGATATTTTTGATGGTATATCGCGCGGGGTGGGAAGGGAGATACCGTCGCGGGTTGAGCGTCGTTTCTATCAAAGCCGCGAAGGGGCGGGACAAGACGGTCAAGCCGACGGAAAGGGGTGGGGGTTCTTCCCTCGAACTACTCCATCGGCTGCCAGAACAGGGGCAGGTGCGCCGACGCGGTATCGGGTGCTGCAAAATTCGCGACGGTGACGCCAACGAGCCTGATACCCTTGGGGGTCGGTAGCACGCTACGGATTAGCCGGAGGCTGAGTTCGTGCAAACGCGCACGATTGTTGATGGGCACGGAATCGCTTCGGCTTCGCGTGACCTGTGCAAAATCCGCGTACTTCACCTTGACGGTGACGGTCCTTCCGAAAGCTTCCGCCTTCTCACACCACGCCCAGACTTCGTCCGCTTGTCCAAGCACGCCGGACTCGATCTCCGCGCAATCCATGAGGTCCCGCGCGAATGTGGTCTCGCTGCCAGATGACTTGCGAACGCGCGCAGGATCGACGGGCCGGTCATCTTTGCCGCGCGCGATCGCGTGATACCACTCCGCAGCGCTTCCGAAATGCAGACGCAGAAAGGAGAGGGGCTTGTCGCGCAGGTCGAGGCCCGTCTCGATACCGAGGCGCTTCATTTTCGCTGCTGTCACCGGGCCAATGCCGTGGAAACGCGCGACGGGGAGCGTTTCCACCCACGCGGCACCCATTTCAGGTGTTACCGCGAACTGGCCATTTGGCTTACGATGATCAGACGCGAGCTTTGCAAGAAATTTGTTGTAGGAGATGCCGGCCGATGCGGTGAGGCCGGTTTCTGCGAATATGCGCGCACGGATATCCTTTGCCGTCTCCCACGCGGTTACAATGCCGCGCCGGTTCGTCGTCACGTCGAGATACGCCTCATCGAGTGAAAGCGGCTGAATGAGATCGGTATAGTCGGAGAAGATCGCATGAATCTGCTTCGAGACCGCGCGGTATACGTCGAACCGCGGCGCCACGAAGACGAGATCGGGGTAACGCCGCAGTGCCGAGATCGATGGCATCGCAGAACGCACGCCAAATGCGCGTGCCTCATAGCTGGCAGCCGCCACGACGCCGCGCGCTGCGCCGTGGCCAACGGCCACGGGTTTGCCGCGGAGCGCCGGATCGTCGCGCTGCTCGACCGATGCAAAGAACGCATCCATGTCGATGTGGATGATTTTACGCACGTCTGCGGTCACACCGCCAAGGTAGTGCCGAACGAACATAATGTGAACACTGTGTTCGTTCGGCGCCATGTGCCCTCGCGTGCACATGGAGGAGGCGCGCCGCAGGCCTGCCGGCTCGACTACAGCGCGGCGGCCATCGCGCTTCCAACATCTCTGGCTTAAAACGAGAACGTCGATCGCTTGGCCAGATACCTTCTCGTCCCGTTGTCCCGCCCTATTTATTCACCCAGAGCGGCAGTAACAATGATCTCGACCTTGTAGTCGGGTGTTGCGAGGCGAACCTCGCCGGTAGCGCGCGTTGGCGCGCCGCCGCCGCCGATCCATTCCTCCCATACGACGTTCATGGCGGCGAAGTCGGCCATGTCCGCAAGCCAGATCGTCGCCTGAAGAATCCGGGACCGGTCCGTACCTGCTTCGGCGAGCAGGCTGTCGATCTGTGCAAGCACGGCGCGCGTCTGCTCCGACACGTCGGGCCCGAGCGCGACCTGACCGGCCAGATAGACGATTCCTCCGTGGATCACGGCCTGGCTCATGCGGGGGCCGGAATGCAAACGCTGAATGCTCATGAAAATCTCCTTCTCGCTCTGTCCGTCACGATGAATAGCGTTTTATGTCAAGCCCTTCCGGATCGATCGGGGGCGTTGTTCCGCTGATGAGGCTTGCGATCAGCCGGCCGGAGCCACAGGCCATCGTCCAGCCGAGTGTGCCATGGCCGGTATTGAGGAAGAGGCCCGGAACTGACGTCGTGCCGATGATCGGTGGACCATCGGGCGTCATCGGGCGGAGGCCGCTCCAGTATCCGGCTTCCTTGAGATCGGCCGCGCCGGGGAACAGATCGTTCACGCAGTGCAGGAGCGTTTCCTTGCGGCGGGCCGGGAGGCTGTTGTCGTAGCCGGAAATCTCGGCCATTCCGCCCACGCGGATGCGATCGCCAAGCCGCGTGAGGGCGATCTTGTAGCTTTCATCGAGCAGGGTCGAAACCGGTGCGCGGTCCGGCTCGGCGATTCGCAGCGTCACCGAATAGCCTTTCACGGGATAGACCGGCAGGCGCAGGCCAAGCGGCTGCACCAGCCGCGACGAGTAACTGCCGAGTGCCACGAGCACGGCATCCGCGGCGATCGTGCCCTGCGTCGTTCGCACGGCGCTGACCCGACCGGATGCTGTTTCCACCGCCTCGATGCCGGTATTGTATCGAAAGTTCACGCCCTGAGCCTCGAGCCATTGCGCGAGCGAGACCGTGAACTTGTAGCAATCGCCGGTTTCATCGCCGGGCAAACGCAGCCCGGCGACGAAGCGGTCGCGCGATGCCGCGAGACCGGGTTCCGCGCGTACGCAGCCGTCGCGATCCAGCACTTCGTACGGCACGCCGTAGGACTGGAGCACGTCGATGTCGCCCGCGCTCGCATCCAGCTGCTTCTGCGTCCGGAAAAGCTGCAGCGTGCCGAGCGCGCGCTGGTCGTAGTCTAGGCGCAGCCGTTCGCGCAGCGCGCCAAGCTCGTCGCGGCTGAATTCGGCAAGGCGGACCATGCGGCTCTTGTTGAGCGCATAACGCGCCGCAGTGCAGTTGCGCAGCATGGCGGCGATCCAGCGCACCATGGCAAGATCGGGCTTCGGGCGCAGAATAAGTGGCGCATGGTGCATAAAAAGCCAACGCATTGCCTTTAGCGGGATGCCGGGAGCGGCCCAAGGCGAGGCATATCCCGGCGAAACCTCGCCTGCGTTGGCGAAGCTGGTTTCGAGCGCCGGACCAGGCTGGCGGTCAATCACTGTAACGTCGTGGCCTGCTTCTGCGAGATAATAGGCAGATGTGATGCCGACGATGCCTGCACCAAGAACAGCAACCTTCATTGCACTGTCTCCAAAGCCGCGGCTGCGGCTGTTTGATGCCCTGCAAAGATGCGTTCCGAACGCGTGCCGAGCCGTGTGAGGATTTCGTAAGCGATGGTCCCGGCATCGCGCGCGACGTCTGCGAGCGATTGGGAAGGGCCGAGCAGTTCGACGAAGTCGCCTTCTGCAAGTGCATCGGGAGCAAGCGCGGTCAGATCGATCGTCATGCTGTCCATCGAAACGCGGCCGACGATCGGCAGACGCTGCCCCGCATGCCATGCCGATCCCGTTCCCGTTCCCGTTCCTCCTAGGCAGCGCGGCCAGCCGTCGGCGTAGCCGATCCCCAGCGTCGCGATGCGGCGGCGTGACGGTGCGGCATAGTCCAGTCCGTAGCCGACGCGAATACCTGCCTCGATCTCCCGAATCTGAAGGATACGCGCGTCGAGCCGGACCACGGGGTGCATCAGAATACTGCTTGAATGGGGTTGCACGCCGTAGAGCGCGATGCCGGGCCGAACGAGATCGCAGTGGAAAGCGGAGGAGAGAAAAGCTCCACCGCTATTGGCGATAGATGCCTGCACTGTGGGGAACAGCCTCCGGATCGCCCGAAATCGCGCGCTTTGTTCCGCATTCGCCGCGTGGCCTGGTTCGTCCGCACAGGCCAGATGGGTTATGATCAGTCGAAGCGGTACTTCCCGCGCGAATGCCGGGTCCGCCGCCAGCGATGCCGCTGCTGACGCGTCGAGGCCAAGGCGCGACATGCCGCTATCCACCTGTAGCACGGCGGGAAGCGGTGTGCCCTTCGCGCGCGCGAGGTCGCGCCAGCGCGCGACCTGACTGTCAGCGTTCAGGACAGGCAGAAACTCGTGCGCGGCGCAGGCCGCTTCAGCACCGGGTTCGAGACCGTTGAGGATGACGATCTCGGCGTCCTCGCCGAGCACATCCGTCACGTTCAGGGCCTCGCTGAACTGCGCGACAAAGAAGACGCGGCAGCCTTCGTCGTAGAGGGCAGGGGCAACGTCTCTCGCGCCGAGGCCGTAAGCATCCGCCTTGATGACAGCGCCGCAGGCGGCGGGCGCAACGCGACGCGCGATCGTGCGATAATTGGCACAGACGGCGCCGAGATCGAGTGCCAGCCTGGAAAACGCTGTTTTGATATGTCCGGACATGCCGCCTCCTGAAAGGGGGTGTATCCGCATCCAGTTCGAATTTTCCGCTTCTGTGATGTTTCAAGTGCGCATATATACAAAGTATTGAAATTATATTCGATGTTTTGGAAGAAAGTGCATGCTCTCGCTCGACGATATCGATCGCAGAATTCTGATCGAGCTTCGCCTCAACGCGCGCATTCCCAATAATGCGCTCGCGCAAAAGGTTGGGCTTTCACCGTCGGCCTGCCTTCGCCGCGTCGGCCTCCTGGAAAAAACAGGCGTTATCCGCGGCTACACGGCGATCGTCACGGGCGCCTTGCCCGAGGAAGGCACGGTCGCGATCGTGCAGGTCGAACTCGATCGCCAGACCGAGGAATATCTGTCGCGCTTCGAGGCCGCGCTGCGCAGGCATCCCGAGATTGAGGAATGGCACTTAATGACCGGCGCGGGCGATTATATTCTGCGTATCCAGATTGCCGGCATCGACGATTATGGCCAATTCCACCGTGAGGTGCTTTCGCGCCTGCCGGGTGTGTCGCGTATCACATCGAGCTTCGCCATGCGCAGCCACAGGCGTGCATAGTTTTGCCTTCCGTTCGGACACTTTGAACGCGACCTCGAAGCGGAATTTCGAGGAATGTCTGCACCTTTCTTAAAACAACCATTGAGGTTTTCTGAAGAGGGCCATCGGAGCCCTACTTTCGATCTCACTTTTGAAATTCCGATCAGAAGCTGGCATTGACACCGAAGGTCACCGTGCGTCCGGTATAGCTTGCACCTTCCAGATAGCGTGAACCCTCGCCATAGCGTTCGTCGAGGATCGGGTCCTTGCCGCTGTTCAGAATATCGACCGCGTTGACGAACAGTTTGAAACGTGGCGTGAACTGGTAGCTGAACTGGCCATCCAGCGACCCGTGCGCTTCTTCCACGATCCGCGTGTTGTAGCTTGAGAAGCGTGCCGTCTGACGATCGCGCCAGCTATAGGCGAGCGACGCTTCGATCCCGTACTTCTGGTAAGTGACCGCGCCGGTGACAATGGCCTCGGGCGCGTTGAAGAAATCCCCCTTCGACACCCCGTCGAGGCCGGTGTCGGCCTTGCTTTTCTGGAACGTCGCGTTCGCATAGACGCCAAGGCCGCCGAACGCGCCGGGAAGCTCCGGGAACTGCCGCACGAGGTTGAACTCGACCCCATAGATCTCCGCGCTTTTGCCGTTCGTATAGGTGATGACGTCGTCGATCACCTTGCCGGCCAGCCGCGGATCGTTCTCGAAACGCGTCCGGTCGGCTTCGGTTTCGGGTGCGATCTCGCTGAAGATGAAGCGGTCGATCTTCTTGTAGTAGACGCCAGCCGAAAGAATGCCGATCGACCCGAAATAGCGTTCGACGCTGAGATCGAAGTTGTAGGCATAGGCCGGCTTCAGGCCGGGGTTGCCGATCGTCACATCGACCTCGCCGTCTTCCTCGGAAATCTCTGTGGCGCCGGAAATGTAGAGCGCCTCGGGACGCGCGATCGAAGTGTAGAAGGCACCGCGCACGACGAAGTTGTCGGAAGGCCGGTAGTTCACCTGGAGCCGGGGCAGCACGCTCGTGTAATTCGCCTTGCCCTTCACGCGGTTGTAGACGGGGTCTTCGTCCTCAAGCTCGATGAGTTCCCAGTTCGTGGAGGAAACGCGTGTGTGGTCGATGCGCACGCCGCCGACGACGTCCCAGTTTCCCCACACGCCCTTCGCCATCACGTATCCGGCGTAAGTATCCTCGTCGCTCGTATAGCTGTCCTCGTCGATCGGGATGCCGCCGTCCTCGACATATTCGTTCACGAAGTCGGGGTTGCCGTCGATGAGGCTCTGCGAATATTGCCGCCAGCGCATCAGATTGCCGATGTCGAGCGACAGCCACGGCGCATAGGGTGCGCCGACCACGGCCGGGTCGATGAACGGGCCAACGCCGAATTCCTCCATCGTCAGCGGCCCCGTCAGTTCCATGATGTTCGCCTCGAACAGTTTCCGGCGCGAGCGTTCGACCTTCACGCCGGCCTTCACCGTGCGCAGCCATGAACCCGAAGGTTCCCATGTCACGTCGAAATTCGCGGCCCAGCGCGTATTCTCCGAATCGTCCTGATCGATATCGTTGTAGCCGAGCACATAACCGTCCGGATCGGCAATCGCGGCCACATCGGCGGGCGTCAGGTTGGGTATCGGGAAACGCCCGGAATAGTCGTAGCCCAGCAGGTTGCTTTCCAGCTCCTTCGTGAACGCGACTTCATTATCGAACGGTTCCTCGCGCTTTCCGGTCGAATAGCCGACACCGTAATCGAACGTCACCGTCCCGGCGCGAGATTTTCCGGAAAGCACATAGGACTGCTGCGTCAGTTCGGTTTCTTCATACTGGTTGAAGATGTTTGCCGTGCCCGGCTCGGAGAGGATCAGGTTGCCGTCGTCATCGTATTCGTCGGTGCCTGCCTCGAAGTAGAGCGCATGGCTCAGTTCCTTGTCGAACAGCCGGTTGAAGCTACCCTTGAAGGTCAGTTCGGTCGCATCGCTCACCGCCCAGTTGAGCGCGACGTTCGCCGAGATGTTCTCGCGTTCGTTGTCGTATTCGGTCAGGTGGTACTGCAGCGGCGTCACCCCGCTCGCCGGATCGTCTTCCACGAAGCTCAGATAGTCCTCGTCCTGATAGAAGACGAAGCCGCGCGTCTTGCGCTTCGACCATGCGCCCGACACGAGGATGCCGAAGCGGTCGTCGGCGCCGAAGCGGGTGGCGAGCGTTCCTTCCACCATCGGCTGCACCTTGTCGGAGAGGTCGTGATAGAAGCCGCTTGCGGTAAAATCGATGACCGGACCGCGGTAGTCGAACGCCGTCGCCGTTTCCAGAACGACAGCCCCACCGATGCCATCGGCGTCCTGATCGGGCAGCAGCGTCTTGTGAACGGTGATGCTCGAAAGCGCGCTCGTCTGGATCATGTCGAGCGGAACGCGGCGATTTTCCTTCTCCGGCTGCGCGGCGTTCATGCCGTTGATCTTCGTGTTGTTGAGCCCGCTGTCGAGGCCGCGGATCGAAATGTAGCGACCCTCGCCGGCGTCCACTTCACGCTGCACCGAAATGCCCGGCACGCGGCGCAGCGATTCGGCTGCGTTGAAATCGGGGAAGCGCCCGGCCTGATCTGCGGAGACGACGTTGCGGACGTTGTCGGCGGCGCGTTGCCTGGAGAGTGCCTGCGCTTGTGCGCCGCGCTGGCCGACGACGAGGATGGTCGCATCGTCCTCTCCGAGCATGACATCGTGCGCCGCGACCATGCCGGGTGCGATCCGTACACTTTCCGACCGCGTAGGATAACCGAGGTAGTCAAAGCTCAGCGTATACGTGCCGGCGGAAAGGCCGGTGAAGCGATATCCGCCTTGTGTGTCCGTTGTCGTGGACTGTCCCGTTTCAAGGATGCGAACGATCACGCCCGAAAGCGCGGCCTGTGTCGCTGCCTGCCAAACCCGACCAGAAAGGGCCGCGTCAGCGGTTTCCGCAGTCCCGGTGGTCTGGGCGAAGGCCTGGGACGGTTGTGCGATCACAAAAGCGCCGCTGCTGCAGAGCAGGCAGGCTGTCAAACGGGTGATGGAACGGAACCTGGACATGACTTCCCCCTTCATGCCGACAGGTGCCGGCATGGCTGATGCGGACGCTCCGCGATTGGCGATGGGCAGCCTCTAAGCCCTGGTTCGCGCGTTCCGGTCCGGGCCAGCGGAAGAGGGCCTCAGAGAATGGACCGTGCGTCGAAAGTTGCCGGCAGTCTGCGCGACGGTCGGTAGCAACCCATTGTTACACTTCTAGGACGGGTTGACGATTATCGGCCCAGCCTCATGCTTGCTGGACACCCCTTCGGCCTTGTTCGAGTAAATTCGTGTTTGTGGTGAGCCGCGTGGCCCAAACGTACACTCAAATGGACCTCAAAAGGTTAATTCCGCACAGCCTGAACTGTGCAAATCTGGGGCTGGCCGCAACCTGCCGACTCTACATGGATTCTCCGGAAAACACGGTGTCCGCCGACAGACCGAAGCCGCTCACGCCCAAGCGCGTTGTCGCGCGCGCTCCTTCATGGCCTCGATGAACAGCCGCACGGCCGGCATCGCGGCACGCCCGCCTTCGAACAGCAGGCTCACGGGCATGGGAGGGGGCGCATCATGCGCGAGTACCCGTACCAGCCTGCCGGCGGCGATGGCCTGCGCAGTCTGATAGCTCAGCAGATTGGCGAGACCGAGCCCGGCCTCGGCGGCGGCGATCGTCGCGTCCACGGTGTTCACCGTCAGGCGGGGGGCGACGTCGATAATCGTTTCGCCTTTTGGCCCAAATGCCCACGCACCCCCCGCGCGAACGCCGCTCCCAATGATGCAGCGATGGTCCTTCAGTTCGGACGGGGATGCAGGCGCGCCATGTTCAGCCAGATATTCCGGGCTGGCGACGATCGTCTGCTGGACGGATCCGATCGCCACTACCCGCAATGCGCTGTCGGCGGGCGTGCCGATCCGTACCGCGACGTCGATCCCTTCCTCAACGATGCGGACGTTGCGATCGATCAGCATCATGCGAGCGCTCAGCCCTTCGTGGCTGGCCAGCAATGCACTGAGTGCCGGCAGCACGTGCAGTTTGCCGAACATCACCGGCGCCGTCAGATACAGTTGCCCGCGCGGAACGGAACGGCCGCCCATGACGATCTGTTCGGCCTCTCGCAAATCAATGAGAATCCGGCGGGCACGATCGAGAAAGGCCGCGCCATCGTCCGTCAACGCGACCGCCCGGGTCGAACGGTGAAAAAGCCTCACCTCCAGATGGCGCTCAAGCGACGCAATCGCGCGCGTGATTGCCGGCGGCGATATGGCGAGTGCCCGGGCGGCAGCCGCAAAGCTTCGCTGATCTGCGACGGCGACGAAGGCAGTGAGGGTTTCGAAACGATCCATAATTCTCAAAATTGAAATAATGAATGATAATTCTCGGTCATTATCGTGAGAAGTGCAATGCGCTATCCAGCATCCCATGGCACAGACATTCCTTCACACGATGTTCGGACCCGGCAGCCGAGCGCTCCAGGAAGAGGCCGGCTCCCGCGCCTCCTACGCCCGCATGGAGGCGGGCGCGGGAGAGGTGGACGTCCTCACCGACCGGGAAGTCGAGTTCATCCTGGCGCGTGACAGCTTTTACATGGCGAGCGTTAGCGAAGCCGGGTGGCCTTACATCCAGCATCGCGGCGGTCCTGTCGGCTTCCTGAAGAGAATCGAAGGCAACCGGATCGGCTTTGCGGATTATCGCGGCAATATGCAGTATCTTTCGACCGCGAACCTGGCGGCGGACGATCGTGTCTCCCTGTTCCTGATGGATTATCCAAATCGTCGTCGGCTCAAGCTGATTGGCCATGCGTATACCAGCGACGATCCAGCGGACATCGCTGCGCTTGTGGTGCCGGATTACCGAGCAGTGCCGGAACGCGCTTTCCTGATCGATATTGTCGGGTTCGACTGGAACTGCCCCCAACATATTACGCCGCGCTTCACCGAAGCCGAGATCGAGAAGGGCGCGCAGCCTTTGCTTGAAGAGCTTGCGAGGTTGCGCGCTCGGATCGAGGAACTGGAAGGAAATATACATGGCAGATAAGCTTACGATCGGTGTTCACCATATAGGGCTGACGGTGCCCGATCTCGATCAGGCGCGAGAGTTCTTCTGCGGGCTGCTCGGCTTTGATGAGGTTGGCGGCGTGCCGGACTATCCTTCAATCTTCGTATCCGACGGCGCGGTGCTTCTGACGCTCTGGCGCGTGGCTGATCCGCTGGCCGCTCGGGCCTTCGATCGCCGAGCGAATATTGGACTCCATCATCTGTCTCTCGCCGTCGCCGATGACGCTGCTCTGGATACGGTATGGAAAAAGGTGAGCGCGCATCCCGACGTGGTCGTCGACGTGTCGCCAGTGCCGATCCGCCAGGGATCGGCGACGCGTCACTTCCTCGTGTTCATACCGGGCGGCATACGCATCGAGTTCGCCACGCCGTTTGCCTAGTCGCGACGGTTGGAGCAGCGCCGACACGTGCAGAGAAAACCGCACGTCTTTGGGTGAAAGGCGGGTTCGGATCATCACCAGTCGCAAGGCAGTTCTGACGAAAGTGGGCCGAGCAGCATGCCGCGGAGGATGATAAAGCCGGTCGCTCGATTGGGTCGCAGAAGATCTGTTCTTCATGGGCCATAGGAGCGACGGCCATGATCTCTGTTGGCAAATTTTCTCCGCCTTTACGACAAACGCGCCATGTGCGAGGAAACGGGTGAAATTTGTTCGAACAAAATTTACATCGGGTTGCGGGTAACTTAGATAAGGGGCTCTTTCTGATTGTACTCGTCCAGTTGCTGGTAACCGGAGGAGCGCTGGTGCTGCCTCCCATCGCGCCGTGTGTTGCTGAGGGTTTTGGCGTTGAGGCCTATGTTGTGGGTTATCAGGGGGGCTTGTTTTTCATGGTGGGCGTCTGGTCGGACCCGCCAGCCTTGCCCCACTCCATAGCTATGGCGGGACCTTCGCATCTGCGGGTCGTGCTGCCGATCGGTGGAAGCGTAGCGTTGTTGGTTCGACCAAGGCTGAAGGGTGGAGGATGAAAGTGGGTCAGGCACATCACGCGGAGGAGGCCATTGCGCGGACGCTGGATGCCGCCGACCGGGTCAATCCATCAGTCAATGCCGTGCTTTGGCTCGATCGGGAGGCGAAGAGCGGTGCGGGCCCGCTTTGCGGCGTGCCGGTCTTGGTCAAGGACTGTATCGACTGGCAGGCGCGACCGACGACGCACGGATCCGCGGTCTACCGGGATGCGCCGCCAGCAATCGTCGACGCCGAGGTGGTACGTCGCCTGCGGGATGCCGGTGCGACGCTGATCGGGAAATCCCACCTCAGTGAGTTCTGCTTCGGGGCGACCGGGGAAAACGCTGCCTTCGGCAACTGTCGCAATCCTTGGGACACGGCACGCATCACGGGCGGGTCGAGCAGCGGATCGGCAGCAGCAGTGGGCGCCGGGATCGTACCCGCGGCGATCGGCACGGACACGGGCGGCTCGGTGCGCGTGCCCGCAGCGCTTTGCGGTGTCGTGGGGCTGCGACCGACGCTGGGACGTGTTTCCAATCATGGCGTGCTGGACGTCAGCACGATCTGCGATGTGGTTGGGTCGTTCGGCGCCACCGTTGCGGATGCAGCGCGGATGTATGCGGCCATTGCCGGCTATGATCCTCGCGATCCCCTGTCTTTCGCCGATCCGGCGGCGCTGCTGGAAGGGATGGACGCGGGCGTGAAGGGGCTGCGCATCGGACTGCCGCGGGCGTTCTTCTACGAGAACCTGGAGGACTGCGTGGCGCGTGCCGTGGACGATGCTGCGGGCGTGCTGGAACGGCTCGGCTGCACGCTCGTCGACGTGCCGCTGGGGGAGGCGGAGACGCTGCGCACCGGCGGCGCGTTCCGCTTCGTGCTCGCCGATGTCGCCGATGCGCGCCGCGATGTTTACCCCGAACATGCGGACCGGATCGGCGCGGAAGTCCGGCGGCGCATAGAGCTTGGGCATCAGGTGAGCGGCACCGATTACGCGCACTGCATCCGCCTGCTCCAGCAGTTTCAGCGGACGCTTCGCGATACATTCGCTGCCGGGATGGATGTGCTGCTCACACCGACAACGCCCGTCACCGCGCCGCTTTGGGCCGACGCCACGGACATGGTCGCGACGACGCGACTTGTGGCGCGCAACACCTATGATCTTGGCGCAGCCGGGGTGCCGTCGCTGAGCGTGCCTTGCGGTTTCGATCGGCGAAATCTTCCGATCGGAATGCAACTCACGACGCCGTGGAGGGCAGAGGCGATGCTGTTTCGTGTGGCGGCGGCCTTCGAGGCGGCGACCGAGCATCATCATCGGCGCTCTCCGATCAATCTCATTTAAAAGTTCGAACATTTATATTGATTGTGTCCGGCCTTTTCGGCAGTCTCCGGCCGCGAAAAGGGGAGGGCTCATGACCGCGTTGCCACTCGACGGCCTGAAAATCATTAGTTTTGAGCAATATGGCGCCGCGCCATATGCAACCATGTTCCTTGCCGATCTCGGCGCCGACGTGGTGAAGGTGGAAGGCGCGGACGGCGACTATGCGCGCAAGACCGGGCCGCTGACGCTGGGCGAGGCCGACAGCCTCTATTACCAGTGCTTCAACCTCAACAAGCGCAGTCTCATCCTCGACCTTAAGGCCGACACCGATCGGGCGCTGTTGCACCGGCTGGTGGCTGACTCGCATGCGGTGGTGAACAATCTGCGCGGCAGCCTGCCTGCAAAGCTTGGCCTCGATCATGCCGCGCTTTCGGCAGTGAACCCGCGCATCGTCTGCGGCCACATTTCCGCTTATGGCCGCACCGGATCGCGCGCCGACTGGCCGGGCTACGATTTCCTGATGCAGGCGGAAGCGGGTTTCATGGCGGTGACCGGCGACCCCGGCAGCCCGCCCACGCGCGTCGGGCTTTCGATGGTCGACTACATGACCGGCATGATGATGGCATTCGGCCTCGTCAGCGCGATTCGGGGCGCGGAGCGCAGCGGTATCGGCATGGATGTGGATGTCTCGCTGTTCGACGCGGCACTCCACCAGCTCGCTTATCAGGGTACTTGGTATCTGAACGAAGGTGTCATCACGCCGCAGACGCCGCGTTCCGCGCACCCTTCGACCGTGCCCGTGCAGCTCTACAAGACGGCAGACGGCTGGCTTTACATCTGCTGCATGAACCAGAAGTTCTGGGAAATCCTTGTAAGACTGATCGGCCGGCCGGAGCTTGGCGCGGACCCGCGCTTCGCCGATCTGGCCAGCCGCCGCGAGAACCGCGATGTGCTTACCGATGTGCTCGATGCCGTGTTCATGACCCGAACGCGCGCGGAATGGATGCAAATTCTGCAAGGCCAGATTCCCGTGGCACCCGTGGAATCACTGGACGGGGCCATCGACAATCCGTTCGTGGCCGAGGTCGGCATGGTGCGGGACGTGCCGCACCCCGCCGGCCGCACACTCAGGATGTTCGCCAACCCACTACGTTTCGACGGCGCGCGTCTTCCGCAGCGCGCTGCGCCCGGGCTGGATGCGGATGGTCCGGCGCTGCGCGGTCGCTTTTCCGCCGACGCTGCCTGAAGGGGGAATCTGTGAAGCTTGAAGGTATCAAGGTCGTCGATCTCAGCATGTTCCTGCCGGGGCCGGTGATGACGCAGATCATGGCGGATCACGGTGCGGACGTCATCCGCATAGAGCCGCCGGGCGGCGAACCGAGCCGTGCGTTCGGGCCATATGATGCCGAAGGCCTTTCGATCTGGTTCAAGAACGTCCATCGCGGCAAGCGCAGTATCGTTCTTGACCTCAAGAAGGCCGAGGACGTGGCGGTGCTGCTGCGCCTGGCGGACGAGGCCGATGTCTTCATCGAAGGGTTCCGGCCGGGCGTCGCGGCGAAACTGGGCATCGATGCGCAGACGCTGCGCGCGCGCAATCCGCGCCTCGTCTATTGTTCGCTGTCTGCGTTCGGGCAGTCCGGCCCGCTCTCCCACAAGGCAAGCCACGACATGGGCGCGCAGGCCTACACCGGCTTTCTGGCGATCAACGACAATGGCGACGAACGTCCGGTGGTCCCTGGGCTTCCTTCTGCGGATATGGGAAGCGCGCTGACGGGGCTCGTCGGGGTGCTGATGACACTTTATCGGCGCACCACGACGGGGCACGGGGACATCGTCGATGCCTCAATGTACGACGCGCTGATGGCGTGGACGGCGCATCTTTCAGGACCTGTGCTGGCGGGCGGTTTGCCGCCGACGACGCGGACGCACAGGTCCATCGGCGGTTCCGGCTTTTACAATCTCTACGAGACGCGCGACGGCCGTTTCATCGCGCTCACAGGCCGCGAAATGAAGTTCGCGAGATCGCTGCTCACGGCGCTCGGCCGGGAGGAGTTGATCCCGTTCGCGGAGGCCGAGCCCGGGCCTATCCAGCAACAGCTGATCGGCGAACTGCGGCAAATTTTCAGTGCGCGCGACTTCGATGACTGGTGCGCGTTCCTGCCGACCGTGGAGGTCAGCTGGGCGCCGGCGTTGAACATGGCCGAGGGTTTCGATCACCCGCACGCGGCGGCCCGCGAGATGCTCGTCGATGACGGGATCGGTGGACGCGTGGTCGGAACGCCGGTCAAGTTCGCCGACGAGCCTGGCGAGGTGCATTTACGCG
Organism: Sphingosinicella microcystinivorans; assembly: GCF_003634215.1. Taxonomy (GTDB): domain Bacteria; phylum Pseudomonadota; class Alphaproteobacteria; order Sphingomonadales; family Sphingomonadaceae; genus Sphingosinicella; species Sphingosinicella microcystinivorans. The sequence goes on from NZ_RBWX01000007.1 coordinate 684,619, forward strand.
CGCCGACGCTGGACGCGGACGGCGCTGCGATCCGCGCCTCGGGATGGACGCGAAGCTGAGGTTCAGTCCTTCAGTTCCAGTCGCATGTTGTAAACGAAATCGCGCGAACGGAACGTATTCACCGAAATCAGGTAGATGCTGTTGGCGGCATCGAAATAGCGCCGGATGATCTGGAGCGCAGAAACGCCAATGGGTTCGCCGAGCTTGCCCGCTTCGGCAGGTGTCAGCATTTTTGCGCGTATATCCTGCGACAGGCCCGACGGCTTTATACCGTGGACACGGTGCAGCCATTCGTAGACCGGTTCGTCCGAAAATCCGTCTTCGTCTGGCAGCGTCGCCCGCGTAACATCCACATATACACGTACGATACAAAGCGGCATGTCGTGGTCATCGTAGCGCACGCCCTGCATGGTGTGCCATTCGCGCATCTCGTCGCAGCCAAGCTGGCGGGCAAGCTGCCCGTCCGCGCTGAGGCGTTCCTGCTCTTCCCAATGCATGTGCGTGGCGTGTGCGTAATGTAAAAGGTCCGCACGGGAGCCGATGGCGTGGCGGAATGTCTGGATCGGTGTGTGGCGCAGCACTGTGGTCCCCGCGCCGCGGCGGCGACTGAGCAGGCCTTCCTCCTCAAGCTGCTGGAGAGCGCCGCGCACGGCATAGCGGCTTGCCCCGAGTTCGGCGCACAATTGCACTTCGGTGGGGAAGGGTGAGCCAACTGCGAATTCGCCCGAATCGATGCGTTCGCGCAGATCGGCATAAACCCCTTCATACCTCGGGCGCCGTCCGGCGCTCACCTTGGTCACTCTGTTCTCCTTTGTTGCCGCCAGCACGGCCCGCTTCAGCGTTTCGTACTTGGCTCGAAAATCACAAGAATTCAACAAATCAAACTAACCGAATGAAAAGTTCGAACTTTTCCATTGACCTGCCTGCCGCCCTTTGTCAGCTTACGGGTTGCGCGACGCGTGCGGCCAGACCCTGGGGAGGGCGCCGGCACGATGAATTCCGTTTCGCGAGTGGAGGGAGTGGTATGGGTCTTCGGGTTGGAGTGGACGTCGGCGGGACGTTCACGGACATTTTCTTGCTCGATGAAGGGGCCAGCCGGACATACACGGCGAAGGTGCCGTCGACGCCGGCCGATCCTTCGGAAGCGGTGATTGCCGGAATCGAGAAAGCCTGCCGCGAAAACAGTCTGAACATGGCCGAGATCACGCATGTGATGCACGGCACCACGGTCGCGACGAACGCGGTTTTGACTGGAAACGGCGCGTCGGTCGGTTTGATCGTCACCGAAGGCTACCAACAGGTTCTGCATCTGGCGCGCGGCTTCGTGCCCGGCGCGCTTTCCGGCTGGATCAACTTCGTGAAGGGCAAGCCGATGGCGGCCCTGAAGCACACGCTTGAAGTTTCGGAGCGGATCAGTGCGAGCGGCGAGATCGTCCGTCCACTCGACGAGGCCCGTCTGCGTGCTGACCTGCAGCGTTTCAAGGGCAGCGGCGTCGGTTCCATCACGATCTCGCTGTTGAACAGCTACGTGAACGCAGCGCACGAGAAGCGCGTCGAGCAGATCGTCCGCGACGTTTTGCCGGACATTTCGATTTCGGTATCTTCGGACACGCTGCCGGAAATGCAGGAGTATGAGCGCGCCATCACCACGGTGGCCAATGCGTTCGTGAAGCCCGTGGTGTCGCGCTATGTCTCAAATCTCAAGACCAATCTTGAGGCACGTACCAGCGGCGAAGTGAAACTTTCCATCCTGCGTTCCGATGGCGGTCTTGCGACGGCAGCTTCCGCCGCGGATTTCCCGGTCAACCTGCTGATGTCCGGCCCTGCGGGTGGCGTCGCGGGTGCGATATGGGTCGCGAAGCAGGCTGGTTTCCCGAACATCATCACGTTCGACATGGGCGGCACGTCGACAGATGTCTGCCTCGTTGAAGGCGGCGAGGCGCAGGTGCGCCGCGAGACGGTCGTGCACGACGTCGTTGTCCGCGCGTCCTCAGTGGACGTGCGCACGGTGGGTGCCGGCGGTGGCTCCATCGCGACCGTTCCCGAGCTGACCAAAGCGCTCCGTGTCGGTCCCCAGTCGGCAGGCGCAGTCCCGGGTCCGGCGGCCTACGACAAGGGCGGCACGGAGCCGACCGTGACCGACGCCAACGTTGTGCTCGGTTATCTGCCGGCAGATGCGCGACTTGGCGGCGACATGACGATCCGCCGTGATCTCGCGCAGCAGGCCGTGCAGAAGATTGCCGACGCGCTGGGGCTCACGTTGGAGACGGCCGCGGAAGGTATCGTCCGCATCGTCAACGAGAACATGTTCGGCGCGCTGCGGCTCGTCTCGGTGGAACAGGGGTACGACCCGCGCAACTTCTCGCTGATGGCGTTCGGCGGCGCGGGCCCGCTGCATGCGAACGCGCTCGGTCGCCTGTTGGGGGCGTGGCCCGTTATCGTGCCGCGTGGTCCCGGCGTGCTGTGCGCCGTTGGCGATGCGACGACGCGTCTGCGCGACGAGGCGGCACGCACCATGATCCGCCCGGTCGACGGGATCGATGTGGCCGAGCTGCAGGGACTTCTCGATGAGCTTGAGGAGCGCGTGCGCGCCACGCTCGATGTCGAAGGTATTCCCGAAGATGCACAGGAGATCGTGTATCAGGTGGACCTGCGCTATGCGGGCCAATCGGCAGACATCACAGTCTCACTGCCGCCTGCTGAATTTGCTGAGCATGGCCTCGCCAAGGCTTCCGAGCGCTTCGATCACCTGCACGAGCAGATGTTCAGCTTCAGTCTCGACAAGGCGAAGGAGCTGGTAAACCTGCGCGTCATCGCACAGGGGCCGGGCGCCGACGTGGGCCAGAATACACTGGCGGAGGGTGACGGTGATCCGGCGCGCGCCGCTGTGCACAGCGCGCGCGTCTTCGACAGCGGCGCCTGGCACGACGCAACGATCTACGACAGGCGCAAGCTGCTCGCCGGGGACCGCGTGAACGGCCCGGCCATCGTCACCGAGCTTGATTCCACCACGCTCATCCTGCCCGGCAGCCACGCGACGGTCGACGCCGTCGGCAATCTGCTCATCCGCGACGACCGCTGAGAACTGGAGGCACAAGATGGCAAGGATCATCGAAACCAACACCACGCCCTGGCCGACGATCGATGTCGATCCGGTCACGCTCGATGTCATCGAGAACGCGTTCCAGAACGCCCGTGTGCAGATGGACGCCATTCTCTTCCGCACCGCGATATCGCCCATCATCCGGGAACAGCGCGATGGCTTCCCGGTGCTGACCAATCGTGAAGGCATGATGCTCGCGGGGCAGTTCGGATCGCCGGTCGACGGGTTTGTCGACAATTATGACGGGGAGGTTTCCGAAGGCGACGTTCTTCTCACCAACGATCCCTACGCCTGCCAGGGCGCGATCAGCCACCTGAACGACTGGCTGTTCTGTATGCCGGTGTTTTACGAAGGCCGTCTGCTCGGCTGGACCGCTATGTTCGGCCACATGTCGGACATTTCCGGCATGACGGCGGCATCCATGCCGGTGAATTCATCCGATCTTTTGCAGGAAGGCATCGTCATCCCGCCGGTGAAGATCGTTTCGAAGGGTGAGTTGCAGAAGGATCTGCTGCGCATGGCGATGCGCAACACGCGCACACCGGATTGGAACGAGGCGGATTTCTTCGCGATCCTTTCCGCATGTCGCACGGGCGCGGCGCGTCTCGTGGAAATGGCGGATCGTTTCGGCGCCGATGTTCTCGTCTCCGCGCAGAATCAGCTTCTGAAGCGCAACCGGGAAGCGATGCGTTCGCTGATCGTTTCCACGATGCCCGAAAAGAAGGTCGTGTTCGAAGACTGGATTTGCGACGATGCGCGGGGTCATGGTCCCTACAAGCTCGGCTGCGAGATGTGGCGGGAAGGTGACAAGCTTATCTTCGATTTCTCGCGTACCGATCCGCAATCGGCAGGTTGTGTGAACTTCTACCTGAACGAGCGCATGTTCAAGATGTTCTGCGGGCAGTTCATGGTGAACGTGTACGATCCGCAGATCGTTCTCAATGACGGCTACATCGATCTCATCGACGTGCGTATTCCCAAGGGTACGCTGCTGAACCCCATCGCGCCCGCAGCGCTCAATGGGCGCACACACGCGCTTGGACGCATTTTCGATATCATCAGTGGGTTGTTCGGTTCGGCGAACCCGGATTTCCTCGTCGCGGCTGGTTTTTCAGACAGCCCCCACTTCATGTACTCGGGTTTCAACAAGGGCAATGACTGGTTCCTGCTGTTCCAGATCGGCTTCGGTGGCATCCCCGGCAAGCCGGGTGGCGACGGGCCGGACGGGCATTCTCTGTGGCCGAAATTCCGCAACGTGCCGAACGAGTATATCGAGGCGTATTTCCCAATCCGTATCGATCGCTTCGAATCCCTGCCGGACACCGGCGGTGCAGGCAAGCATCGCGGCGGCAATGGTGTGCGCACCGAATATGTGTTCGACGTGGAAGGCGAAATCTCCATCCACGACGACCGCTGGCTGACCTATCCGTGGGGCGTGAAGGGTGGACAGCCTGGCAAACGCAGCCGCAAGCTGCTGGTGCGGGTGGACGGTGAGGAGAAGATACTGCCGTCGAAGATTGATCACATTTTCGTGCAGCCGGGGGACCGCCTGATCTTTGATACGTGGGGCGGTGGCGGCTGGGGGGACCCGCTGGAGCGCGATCTCGCTGCCGTTGCTTATGACGTGGAGGCAGGGCTCGTTACACCGGAAGGGGCGCGGCGTTATGGCGTGGTCATTTCGGCCGATGGGGTGGTGGATAGCGAGGCGACCGAGACGCTGCGTGCGGAGATGCGCAAGAGCCGCCCGCAGGTGAATGCCTTTGAGTTCGGGCCGTCGATCGCGGAGCTACGCGCCAGCTGTTTCGAGGAAACCGGTCTCCAGCCGCCAGTCGATCCCGTAGCCTCGCCGATAGCCACCGCATGGTTCAGCAAGCGCGGCGAACCTGTTCCGATGCCGCAGCGTTACGCGGCGGAGTAAGGCATGAACGGGTTTTCCGCAGCGGGCTATGGCGACAAAGGCAATATCGGGTTCGGCCGGCAGCCGGCGGTGCTCGTCGTGGATTTCCAGCGATCGTTTACCGACAGCGCCTACCCGATGGGCCGGTCCGGCCATGTCGATCAGGCAGTTGAGAACACCGCGCGCCTGCTGAAGGTCGCCCGGGCGAACGAAGTGCCTGTCGCCACCTGCAGCGTCGGGTGGAACAGCCCGCGCGACATGGCTTACTGGAAGGTCAGCTCGGTCTACAAGGACATGTTCTACGGCGACGCGGGCATGGAGCTTGATCCGCGCATCGCCGATCCTTCAGACTTCCATTTCGTGAAAGGTGCGCCGTCGATCTTCTTCGGCACGCCGCTGCAAACCTTCCTGACGCGGCAGGGTGTGGATACGGTGATCGTGACGGGCTGCACGACGAGCGGCTGCGTGCGTGCATCGATCGTCGATGCGTTCTCATACGGATACCGGGTCATGGTTCCCGAAACCTGCTGCGGCGACCAGGAGATCGGTGCGCATCAGGCGAACCTTGCCGATGTCGGGCGGCGTTACGCCGATATTCTCGATCTCGAAGAGGTCATTCAAGCGATCAGCGGAAAGCATAAAGATGCCTGAACTGAAGCGCCCCGACGGCGCGGTTATTCACTACGAGATGGTGGGCGAGGGCGACCCCGTTCTGTGCCTGGGTGGTTGGGGCACGTTCTGCCATGGCAACACTGCCGGTCTGCCATTCGGGCTGACGGAACACTACAGCGTGATCCTGATGGATTATCGCGGGCTGGCGGAATCCACGGACAATCCCGACACGCCGATCTCCATGCGCGTCTACGCGGACGATGCCATCGCTGTACTGGATGCGCTCGGGCTGAAAAACGTCCACCTGCTCGGCATGGTCGGCATCGGTGCGTGTGTTTGCCAACAGATCGCTATCATGCGCCCCGATCTTGCGCGGACGCTGGTGAACACCGGCGCATGGGCGACGATGGACCCGCTGCTGGAGGATCAGTTGCGGTTGTTTCTGGACATTCACCGGGACGCCGGCTGGGCGACATTCCAGCGCCTTGTCTGCGCCTATTCGTTCAGCGCGGACTATTACAACGCCAATGCGGAACGGTTGATCGGCCCGCAGGGGCCGTGGCGCGAATTGCAGGGCAAGATCGACACGCACGCCCGCTTCATCGATGCGAGCATCGATTACGATGTTCTGGAAGACCTGAAGCAGGTTCAGACCCCCGCACTCGTCATGCACGCGCCGCTCGATACCATCACCGGACCGCGCACGACCAAGCCGATCGAAGAGGCGCTGCCCAATGCCACCGGCTTCGTGATGGAAGGCGCAGCGCATGTTCTTGCCGGCAAGGATCAGCGCAGCCGCTTCTCGCAGCGCCTCTTCGAATTCTACGCGCAGCATTGATCGATGGAACGCTTTGCCGCCTCCTGCCTTCTTTTCGTTCCGGGAAACCGGCCGGAGCGTTTTGAAAAGGCACTGGCGACGGACGCGGAACGCGTTTGTATCGACCTGGAGGATGCGGTGCCCGCCGCAGCAAAGGACGAGGCGCGGGCGACGGTGATCGCCGCGCTCCCCGGCTTGCCGCGTGAACGGATCGCGGTGCGCGTGAACGGTATGCGCACCGAAGCGGGACTGCGCGATCTGCTTGCGTTGAAGGATGCAGGACTATTGCCGCTGCTGCTGGTGCCGATGGTTGAAAGCGTTGGCGAGCTTGCGCCGCTACACGCCGTCGGGGCGCCCGCGATCGTGCCGCTGATCGAAACCGCGAACGGCCTGGCGGCGGCAGCGGAAATCGCGGCGATGGAAGCGGTGGTCGCGATGATGTTCGGCGGCGGCGATCTCTCAGCAGAACTAGGTGTCGCGCTTGAATGGGAACCGCTCGCGGTGGCGCGCGGGCAGTTCATTCTTGCCTGTGCACGGGCGCGGGTTCCCGCCATCGACGTGCCCTTCATCCATGTCGCGGATCAAGACGGGCTTGCCGAAGAGGTCCGGCGCGCGAAGAGCCTCGGCTTTTCAGCGAAGGCCGCGATCCATCCCGCGCAGGTGGGGATCATACAGGGCGCGCTGTGCCCGCAGCCATCCGACATCGAAGACGCTCGCGCCGCGGTTCAGGCGTTTGCGGCGGCGGGCGGACAGGCTGTCATGTTCAAGGGCCGGATGCTGGAAGCGCCGTTCATGCGCCGCTTGGAGCGTCTCGCCGCATTTGGAGAAAGCCGTAATGCGTAAGGGGGTTATCGAAGTCGCGCCGGGGCGTTTCCGGGAAACCTTCGGTCGGTATTTCGAGGAGTTCGAAGTCGGGCACATCTATGAACACCGGCCGGGCCGTACGATCACCGATGCCGACAACGTATCGTTCACGCTGCTGACGATGAACACGCATCCGCTGCATTTCGATTATGAATATGCCGCGAAGACCGAGTTTGGACGGCCGCTCGTCTGTTCGCCGCTCACGGTCGCCATTCTCGTCGGGATGAGCGTCAGTGACGTTTCCCAGAAGGCCGTGGCCAATCTCGGTTGGACGAATATCAGCATGACGCATCCACTTTTCTGCGGCGACACGCTGTATGGCGAGAGCGAGGTGCTGGGCAAGCGCGAGTCAAGCTCGCGGCCGGAGCAGGGCATCGTCACCGTGAAGACGACCGGCAGGAACCAGAAGGGCGACATCGTCTGCACATTCGAACGGTCGATCCTCGTGTGGAAGCAAGGCTTCGGCCCGGCTGACGATTGAGGGGAAAGCACATGGCAACCGCAAACGCAGCCCGAATGATCGACCCCGACGAAGAGGCCGTGCTGCTGCATTCGATCGATCGCTGGATCGAGAAGGAAGTGCGCCCGGTCGTGATGCACCACGATCACAACGATCTGTGGCCTGCAGAGTTGGTCGGACAGATGGCGGAAATGGGCCTGTTCGGCGCAACGATTTCGCAGGAATACGGCGGCCTCGGCCTTCCCGCAACCACCTATTCAAAGCTCGTTTCGAAGATCGCCTCATACTGGATGGCGATCACCGGGATCTTCAACTCGCATCTGATGCTGGCGGCCGCCGTTGAACGTTTCGGAACCCCGGAGCAGAAAGCCGAATGGTTGCCGAAGTTCGCGAGCGGAGAAATTCGCGGCGGTCTTGCACTCACCGAGCCCAATGCGGGAACGGATCTGCAGGCGATCCGCACGACAGCGGTACGCGATGGCGACGATTATGTCATCAACGGCACAAAGACATGGATATCGAACGGTATCCACGGCAGCTGCTTCGCGCTGCTCGTCAAAACCGACCTGAAGGCGGAGCCGCGCTATAAGGGCATGAGCCTGTTCGTCGCGCCGAAAATCACTGGTTTCGAGGTCGGCAAGAAGATCAAGAAGCTCGGCTACAATGCCATCGACAGCGCTGAGCTCATTTTCGACAATTACCGGCTTCCCGCCGCGAATCTGATCGGCGGTGTTGAAGGCAATGGCTTCCTTCAGGCGACGGGTGGGCTTGAGCTCGGCCGCATCAATGTTGCCTCGCGCGGCGTTGGGCTTGCGGAAGGCGCGCTGCGGCTCGCCACCGATTATGCGACGGTTCGCCAGACAATGGGTAAGCCGATCTGCGAACACCAGGCCATCCAGCTAAAGATCGGTGAGATGGTGACGCGGGCGAAAGCCGCGCGGCTGCTGACGCAGGATGCCGCCGAAGCCTATGACCGTGGCGAGCGCTGCGACATGGAGGCCGGCATGGCGAAGTATTTCGCATCCGAAGCCGCCGTGCGGAACTCCGAAGAGGCAATGCGGATTTTCGGGGGCTATGGCTATTCGAAGGAATACGAGATCGAGCGTTATTACCGGGATTCGCTGCTGATGTGCATCGGCGAGGGAACGAACGAAATGCAGCGGATCATCATCTCCAAACAATGGGTCAAACGGCATTCCGCGTAGAGGCTTCAAGAACAGGATCAATCCGCAGGCAAGCGTTCAGGGCAACAGCATTGGAAAGGGACAAGGGGGATACCATGACAAAATCCGAACTTAAACTTGCAACGTGTCTCACGACCGCTTTTGCGATCGTATTTTCGGTTCCCGCGGTATCCTACGCGCAGGAACAGGGGAATGAGACCGCCGAGCCAGCCGGCGGCGAAATCGTGGTGACGGCACGCCGGTTCGACGAAAAACTGCAGGACGTTCCTGCGGCAGTTTCGGTGCTGACGGCGGAAGCCATCGAGAACACGGGCGCGCGGGTTGCGGCCGATTTCGTGCAGTTGACGCCCGGCGTTACCATCGTCACCGGTAATGTCGAGGCGGCCGACACGCAGATCAATATCCGTGGCATCAACGGTGCGCGCGATGCCGAGAGCAACGTGGCACTTGTTGTCGATGGCATTCAGAAATCGAACACGTCATCGCTGAACCAGGATCAGGGATCGGTGCAGCAGATCGAAGTTCTGAAAGGTCCGCAAGGCGCACTTTACGGGCGCAATGCCGCTGCCGGCGCTGTCATCATCACCACCAAGAAGCCGGGTAATGCGCTGGAAGGTAGCGCGCGCGTGAGCTACGGAAACAACGATACGGTGGAAGGTGCCGCGCTGATCTCCGCGCCGCTCAGCGACACCATTGGCTTCGTGCTGAACGGCGACTACGGCAGGGGAGACGGCTATTTCCGTAACAGCTTCCTGCCGAGCGATATCAACAAGACGCTCTATCCGGGCAACAGCACCAAAGCCGCCTCGATGGACAATTACGAACGCTGGAATGTGAACGGCCGCCTCGTATTCACGCCTAGCGATGATACGGAAGTCGATCTGAAGGCGCGGTACGGCAAGGTCCGCAGCGGCGCGATCGCGTTCAACGCGGCGTTCCAGATTCCGGCGCTGGAGGGTGCGGACAAGGTCTTCAACATCGATGTGAACGACCACAAGTTCATCTTCACGCCGAACATCGATCCGCTCAACACGCAGAAGACCATCGAGGCATCGGCGCGCCTCACGCAGTCGCTCGGCGCGGTCGATCTGATCGGCTACGTCGCCTACAGCAACATCAAGAACGATTTCTACGCTGATGGCACGAGCGGCGCGTTCGGTTTCTTCGGAAACGAATCAACATGTCAGGCGACCGCGGCGGGAACGGTGCCTGTTGTGAACCAGGCACCATTCGATGAAGCCTATCTCGGGGGCGCGTTTGTCGGCGCTCAGCCGTATTCGCCTACAACGTGCGACGGCACACAGTACCAGCGCCGCAATCAGGAAGATTTCAGCGCGGAGCTTCGTCTTGTCGGCGAAACGGATTCACTGCGCTGGCAGCTCGGTGGATACTTCCTGTCGCTTGACCGACGGACCTGTATCAACCTCGGCCTCGATACGGGGCAGGGCGTCGTTCGCGAGTGTTATACGACCGACCCGACAAACCGCACCGAATCGTTGGTGGATGATAATTTCAAGACCAAGGTCTATGCGGCCTTTGGATCGGTCGATTACGATGTGACTGAAGCCTTCAAGATTGGCGTTGCGCTTCGCTATGACATTGAAGATCGCAGCACGAGCAACAACGTTCCCACGGGCCGACTGACCCGCTGGGTCGGCAATGTTCTCACAGGCAATCCGAACGGCACCGCGACAACGCCTGCGAACTACTATCTGAACCCGGGCCTCGATCCGGTTTACAACCCGAGCGGGATTCTTGCTGACCGGAGCCAGACCTACAAACAGCTGCAGCCCAAGGTTACGCTGAGCTACAAGGTCAGTCCGGACGTTTCGCTGTTCGCGAACTGGGGCATCGGCTTCAAGTCGGGCGGCTTCAACAACGGTGGTTCCGAGGCCGTTATCGACAACTTCTTCAACGCAACGATCTCTTCGGGACTGTCGATCTTCGACGATTACCGGAAGGAACGATCGAGCGCGTTCGAGGCGGGTATCAAGGGTAAAGCGCTTGATGGGCGCCTGACGTTCGACTTCGCCGGTTATCATACGACCGTGAAGGACATGCAGTTCTTCGAATTCTTCGTGGGACCGTTCGGACTGCTGCGCGTCGTCTCCAACATCGACAAGGTGGAACTGTACGGCGCCGAAGGTTCGGCGAGCTTCCGCCTGATCGATGGCTGGTCATTGTTCGGTTCGTTCAACGTAACTGACAGCAAGATCAAGCGGAACGACGCGCGGCCGTATACGGAAGGCAACAAGTCTCCCTACACGGCGGACTACACGCTCAACATCGGCAGCCAGATTGATGCCCCCCTCAGCGACGCACTGTCACTGTTGGTGCGCGCCGATTACCGTATTACCGGCAAGACCTGGTTCCACACCGTCCAGGATAATACCGTGCCGACGATCTTCGGGCTGGCCGCGAACTTCAAGAACTCGCAGCGCGATCCCTACGGCATCTTCAACCTGCGCGTCGGCTTGAAGTCGGACAGTTGGTCGGTCAGTGCCTTTGCCGAAAACATGTTCAACAAGAACTATGTGGCGGAAGTCATTCCCGCGCCGGAATTCGGCGGCGACTTCCTGACGGCGGGTATCCGTCGCAGCTATGGTCTGGAACTGGCGTACAAGTTCTGACCCCGGCGACTGGCCGTGGAATGGAAGCCTTCCGGATCGGCTGACGCTGATCCGGAAGCTCTGAAGGAGTGAATGATGGCGTCTGGAGCGTTGCAGGGGTTGCGACTTGTCGAAATGGGGCAACTGATCGCCGGACCCTTCTGCGGACAGTTGATGGCCGATCACGGCGCCGAGGTGATCAAGATCGAAGCGCCGGGCGCGGGCGACCCGATGCGCGAGTGGGGACGGAACAAGCCGGTCTGGTGGCCCGTCGTCGCGCGCAACAAGAAGAGCATCACGCTCAACCTTCGCGATCAGCGCGGTCAGGATATCGTGCGGCGCCTTGTGGAGAAGTCGGACTTCCTGCTTGAGAATTTCCGCACCGGCACGATGGAGAAGTGGAATCTGGGCTACGAGCAGCTTTCGGCCATCAATCCGGGGCTGATCATGATCCGCGTGACGGGCTTCGGACAAACCGGCCCCTACGCACGACGTGCCGGATATGGATCGATCGGCGAGGCCATGGGCGGCATTCGGAATCTCGCGGGCGATCCGTCAACGCCGCCAAGCCGTGTCGGCCTGTCGATCGGAGACTCGCTTGCCGCCACGTTCGCCTGTCTTGGCGCGCTCATGGCCTTGCAGAATCGGCATCGCACGGGGCAGGGGCAGGTGGTCGATTCCGCAATTTACGAGGCGGTGCTCGCCATGATGGAATCGACGATTCCCGAATATACCGAGGCCGGCTTCACGCGGGAACGGACGGGCGCGACGCTGCCCAAGGTCGCGCCTTCGAATGTCTACTCCACGTCGGACGGCGAAATTCTGATCGCCGCAAATCAGGACAGCGTCTGGAAGCGCATGGCGGAAGCGATGGGGCATCCGCAGCTTGGAAGCGATCCGCGCTTCGCCACGCATCATGCGCGCGGCGAGCATCAGGTTGAACTGGACAACATGATCAGCGCCTGGACGAAATCATGGTCCAGCGCCGATCTTCTGGCGCATTTGGAGACGCACGGCGTGCCGGCGGGGAAGATCTACAAGGCACCCGATATGCTGGAAGATCCGCATTTCAAGGCCCGCGAAGCCATCATCAAGGTGCAGCATCCGCACTTTCAGAACCTCTGGATGCAGAATGTCTTTCCCAAGCTCTCCGAAACGCCGGGCGAAGTCGCATGGGCGGGACCAACGCTCGGCCAGCACAATGAAGAGATTTACGGCGAAATTCTTGGGATGAGCGTGCAGCAGATGAACAGCCTACAGGACGAAGGCGTGATCTGACGAGAGGCTGTTCTCAGCGGCCAATATTGGGCCACTCATTATCGTGCAGCTGAAAGACCGGATTTGTCACCACCTTGGAATAGGGGGTAGATGAGCGACGGTGAAATCGGGAAGCACGATGACGGAAGAAACAGAAGAGCAAGCGCTGAGCCGTCCGCAAAGGCGCTTCCTCCGCCGGATCTTCAACGGCCGGATAACACCCATTGCTGCCGCAGGACGGTCTTTCCTGACCTACAAGGAGGCTGCCCGCCATCTCCAGTCTCTAGCGATCGAAGCGCGCGAAGAGGCCTATCGTGAAATCCGGGAGAATGCCGAGCAGTAAGGCGAGGGCGTCAGGCTGCCGGAAACTCCAGCGGAGCGTCGCCCGGTCGCCACGGATCGAGGCGAACCATGGCTGTCACGAACAGTATCGATGCAAGATGGCCACGGAGCCATGCCTGCAGGCGGGGAAGTGGCTGTGCGTCGAACCAGCCGCGATCGACTTCGGCGAACTGCCGCACGAAGGGGAAGATCGCTGCATCGGTGATGCCTCTCCTGTCCCCACAGAGATTGTCCTGCGCGGCGAGCCGTGCTTCGAGCGTCCCAAGCAGCGCCGATCCCGCAGCGCGATGCGCGAGCGGGTCCGAAGCGTGGCGCTCGGGGTATTTGTAGCGATCGAGGTGATGCTTGAACGGGCCGTCGTTGGCCTCGATCAGCGCACGATCTTCTCGCTCCAGCCACCCTTCGGGGTCGTTCCGTTCCAGTGACCAGCGCATGATCTCGATGCTCTCTTCGATCACGTCGCCATCGGGGCGAACGATCACCGGGACCGTCGCCTTTGGAGACGCGGCGATCAGCTCCTCAGGCTTGCGCGAGAGCTTCACTTCGCGGATGTGGCAGGCCGTGCCGCTGATCAGCAGTGCCATGCGGGCGCGCATGGCGTAGGGACAGCGCCTGAAGCTGTAAAGGATGGGTCTATCCCTCACGGCGCTCGACCGTGCGCGGGCCGATATGCGCAGAGCCTCGCACCTGAGCGAGCCTTTGCTGCCGATCGCGTTCGGCATAGCCGATGCGCTGAGCCTCTGTACGGGAAGCATGGCAGGAAGGACAGCTCACGCCCGCGATATAGAGCGGCGAAGCGCGATCCTGGGTGCTGACCGGCCGGCGGCAGCCGTGACACAGCACGTGGGTGCCGGCTTCGAGACCGTGGCCGACCGCGACGCGCTGGTCGAACACGAAGCACTCGCCCTCCCAAAGGCTCTGGTCGGCAGGGACAGTCTCCAGATACTTAAGGATCCCGCCCTGGAGGTGATAGACATCTTCGATGCCTTCGGCCTTCAGGAAAGCGGTCGATTTCTCGCAGCGAATGCCGCCCGTGCAAAACATCGCAACCTTCGGCCGGTCGCCCGTGCCGAGAAGCCGTTCGCGCTCGGCACGGAACCAGCCTGGAAAATCGCGGAAGCTGGCGGTCTTTGGATCGATCGCGCCGGCAAAGGTGCCGACCGCGACCTCGTAGTCGTTGCGCGTGTCGATCACGATCGTGCCCGGTTCGCTGATCAAGGCGTTCCAGTCCTGCGGCGATACGTAGTGTCCCGTCCCGGCGAGGGGATCGACGTGCGGTTGCCCCATGGTCACGATCTCGCGTTTCACGCGCACTTTCATGCGATAGAAAGGCATGGTTTCGGCAGACGCGTACTTCACGTCCAGATCGGCGAAGCCCGGCAAGCCTCGGATAAAGGCGACAGCGCGTTCGATCGCATCGTCGGATCCCGCGATCGTGCCGTTGATTCCTTCACCTGCGAGCAGCAGCGTGCCTTTGATCCCCGCGGCACAGCACAGCCGCGCCAGATCACCGCGAACAGCCTCGCAATCTTCCAGCCGTGCAAATTTATAAAGCGCGGCCACACGAATAGGGGAAGACGAACCGGTCACGGGCACAGGGTCCATCAGCGGGCGTCGCCGCTCTGTCGGTCTTCATACGAGCCGTGTTTGGAATGTCTGCGCGCCATAATCCTGCTCAAAGTGCGATGAGTTCGCAGCCCATCTATCGAGATCGAGCCGGTATTGCCATGGTAAGCTACAGTCTCTCGGACAGCCAGCGGGGCGAGCCCCCTATTGGTCTCGTCATCCGGGGTTGTGCTGTGCCGCCAGCGGACAACCCCCCCCTTATTCAAATCTATACGGATCGAAGCAGGACGCATCAGGATCGGGCGTGCCGTCAAGGGCGGCCGTGATCAGTTCGGTTGCAAGCGCGGCGAAGGTCACACCGTTGCCGCCGAACCCGCTCGCCAGCCACAGGTGGTCGTGATTTACCGCCCGGCCTATTGCGGGCAGGCCGTCCGGTGACGATCCGAACGCTGCCGCCCATGCACAGTCAGGCGGCAAGGGGTCTGTGCCGATAATCGCGGCAGTTTTGGCCTGCAATATGCCAGCCTTGGCGCCGATAAGGGTATCCCGCCGATCGGCGTCGTCGAAGTCTTCGTCTTCGCCGCCGGCTACAATCCGGCCATCGCTGGTGGCACGGGCGTAGATGTAGGGATCCGACGCTTCCCAGATCATTGCATTCTCCCGCCAGAGCGGAGCGGTCGCGGGCGGTGTCGCGATGGCGTAGCTGGAGCGCACGGCGTATGCGGCGGGCAGATACCAGCGCGCCCGCTCATAGCCTGTCGCCAGAATCACTTCTTTCGCCAAAAGCATGGGCCCCTCGGCTGTACGGATCGCAAGACCTTCCGCTTGCTGCTCCACAGCAACGGCATCGTAGGGGAAGCTAATTTCCGCGCCATGCCGGCATGCCAGTGCCAGCAGCCCCTCCGTCAGTTTTACCGGGTCAACCTCGTAGCTGTCCGCCGACAGCAGCGCTGCGCGCGGCGCAACCCCAAACCGCGCGGCGACTGCGTCGGCTGCAAGGAATTCCGAGGGTAAGCCGGCTTTGCGCCGCGCTTCTCCCTCCCCGTCCAGCGCGCGTTCGTCGAGCAGGGTTCCCGCGAGATAAAGTTCGGGGCGGTCGATACGCCCGCACGCAATGCCAAGGGCATCGATCCGGTCAGAGAGCCGGCGCGCGGCTGCATGAACCCTTTTCCAACGCCGCGCGGCCTCATCAATGCCGAGCCTTTCCGCGAGGTGGGTGAGGGGCACATCAGCGCCCCACATGACAAGGGCGGTCGAGGCGGCCGTGCTGCCGTGCGCGGGCGGTCGCCGATCGAGCACCACCACCCGCCGCCCGGCGGCGGAGAGCCGCTCGGCAAGCATGGCGCCCATGATTCCTGCGCCGACAATCGCGATGTCGACACGTGTCTTGCTCGGCGGATCGCTCACGATCGAAGGGGTGCCCTCAGGTACCCAGCAGGTCCGCCCGCCGCGCAAATCCCGTGCTTCGGTCAGCTCCACAAGTGCTCCATCCGTTCCCCACGCAGCAACGCTTGGGTCAAATTCCGTATGTCCGTGGTCGGTCCGTCTGACCGAGGCTAACCGCCGCTTCCCGTTCCCAAAGGTCACGTCCTTTGCGGGGATTACCGCCACGGTATCGAACAGCAAAGGTTGTTGAGGATTTCGGAAACCTCAGTGCCCGGCTTTTGCCATCGCGAAAGACGGGAACGTCGCGGCCATAGGGAGCAAGATAATGGGCAGCGGTAGGGATGGCCGGACCGGTACCGATGACAATGACTTCCGCCTCTTCGGAGGCGTCCATGTCAGGCCAGAACAAGCTTGAGTGTGCGCGGCTTCGCGGGAGGCAGCGCCCCTTTTTCAGCCTCCGCCTGTAATTCCTGCTTACGGATCAACATCCGGTCTCTCAACGCGACAAGGTCAACATCCGTGCGGCGGCACTGAGCGAATATGCCCTCGGAAGGCATTTCCTCCTCATGGACATGATGTTTGATCTCTTCCGAAAGCACCGTGAGCTTCGCATCGTAAAAGTCGTCGCTCGGGCTCGAACTCTCGATGTCGTTTATCAGCACCTTGGCGCCATCATGCTCGACATGGGCTTCGTCGAGCATGTCGGCCTCGATCTTCTCGCGAAAAGCCGGATAGAAGATTTCCTCCTCGATCGCGGTGTGAATCTTGAGCTCGCTGCAAATCTCGCGCGCAAGCGTTTGCTTGCGATCATCGGTCCTTGCCTTCTCGAACTGTTCGAACAAATCCTCGACCTTGCGGTGGTCCGCCTTCAACAGCGCAATCGCGTCGGTGTACGTTGCCTTAGGCATTGGGGGCTCCCTGGTTCAGACCTGTAGGAAGAAGCTTCGTCGGTCGGTGATGTTCCATGCGAATGATTCGCAATGCGACGAATGGCGAACGGCCAGCGAAAACGCGCCGCTGAGGTCTTTGCGTCTTGGTGCCAGCGGCTCGGAAGCAGCGTCGTTTTGATGGGAGGGTTATCGGGATCTGCCGCTCTGGTTCTAGAGGTGCGAAAGGCAGAACTTCAGTGTGAGGTGGCGTCGCCCATTTCCCGATGGCCGCCTCGATCATTTTTCGGCGTGGGAGTGGCCTGGTGTATCATGCGGTACGATGGGCGCT
This sequence comes from Sphingosinicella microcystinivorans, assembly GCF_003634215.1. Lineage (GTDB taxonomy): Bacteria > Pseudomonadota > Alphaproteobacteria > Sphingomonadales > Sphingomonadaceae > Sphingosinicella > Sphingosinicella microcystinivorans. The sequence continues at coordinate 701,934 of NZ_RBWX01000007.1, forward strand.
CCATTTAGAAACCACTGCTGCCCGTTGGCACGACGGCGACGCATCACGTCCTCGTGAAGCTCGAACATGCCGGGTTCCGGATTCAGCCCAACGTTGGGCGCGGCTGTGAAGCGGATGTAGGCTTCGCGCTTGCCATAGTCCGGCCAGGCAGGCGCACCGTCGGCGTGCGGCACGCCGGTTGTGGCGAAGCTTGCCCAATAGTCGACCATGTTGCGCGCAAGGCGAATATCTTCCGTGTTCGCTTTCGGCCAGTTCGGGGGCGTGCTGTTGGGATCACCGGCGAGGCCGAACGCGAACGGGAGCTCGCTTGCGTGAAACGCACAGAGATCGCGTGCGCGAGTTGCCGCGTTGCAATGATCGAAAATATACAAGTAGCTCGGCTGGTCTGCCGCCGCCATCGTTCGGACGAGACGTTCGGTCGCCCATCCGTAAACGATGTCGCGCGTCGATACGAGCTGGCTCACCGCGATATCGGATGCGGGATAGAGTTTCAGGTAAGCGGGAGCTAGGTCGCCGTAACGCTCAGCAATCGCCGCTTCGTAGCCTGCGGGGTCGTCCGGGATCTGAGGAATCAGCGTGCGCTGAGAGCGGATTTCTCCGCTATTGAAGCCGGCGAGAACCGGCACCTTTGTCTGTTGACCCCGATCGAAAATATTGACGAGCTGATCGGGGATAAGAATCCCGTCCATGATCGGTTGCGACACAAATCCCGTTTTCAAGGCGATGCTGGTAAGTACCGCGGCGTCCATGGCGCGCAGGTCTTGCACGTTCGCCGCGCCGGCGGCTGATGCGAACGCCGTGCCAATCGTCTCGGCAGTCGGCAGGCCGAAGACGGCTTCACGCAGGTGTGGCACCGCGCGCGCGTTGGTGCTCTGCACGATCGCCTTGGTGAACAGCCCGCGCGCCCGAGAGCTGGCAAGGAGATACGAGATGCTGAGTGCCCCGGCAGACTCTCCCATCACCGTGACATTGGCCGGATCGCCGCCGAACGCGCCGACATTGCGCTTCACCCATTCGAGCGCTGCGATCTGATCGAGCAGACCGTAATTGCCCGAAACACGATCCGGCGCCTCAGCGCTTAAGCCCGGATGCGCGAGCCAGCCGAGGATGCCGAGGCGATAGTTCACCGATACGAAGACGATGCCGCGCCGCGCAAATTCGCGACCATCGTACATGGGGCTGGCGCTGGTTCCGCGCAGCAGCGCGCCGCCGTGTATCCAGACGATCACGGGGGCCTTGCGTGCCTCCTTCGGGCTCCAGATATTAAGTGTGAGGCAATCCTCGCTCATGGGGCGCGGAGCCTCGAAATACACGCTTGTTGAAGGGTAGGGGGGCTGGACGCAGCTGGCGCCGAAAACGCCTGCGTCGCGCGTGCCGTTCCAGTGCGCAGGGGCAGCGGGCGCACGCCAGCGCTGCGCGCCGATAGGCGGCAGCGCATAGGGGACGCCCTTGAAAACGCGAAGTGCCCCGATTTGCGTTCCCAGGAGGCGGCCTTGTTCGACCGTCACCTCCGGCCTTTCACCGGCAGAAGCGGAGCGCACGACGCCGAGCGCTATGAGGATCGCGCAAAGCCATGCCACGAAAATGGTCACGTTCTCTCTCCCCATGCAGCGCTTGCCATCGCTTTGCATCGAACTTACGCTCACTCGTGAGTGAATATCAAGCGATCACGGGAAAGCGACATGAGTGGTTCGACGCGGCGGGGCTTTCTGGCGGGAACTGCAGCCTTGCCCTTGGCAACGGCAGCGGGAGTTTCAGCGAATACATCTGCGGTTGCCGATGATCTTTCGCGCTATATCGCCTTGGGGAACAAGCAATCCGGCGGGCAGGGTGACACGGCCGCGGGCCACTGGATGGCGGGTGAACTCGAAGCGGCCGGGTTTGCCGTCGAGAAGCCCGTCATCTCGGTGCCGTTCTTCACACCGCAGCGCGCCGACATTGTTTGCGGCGACGCCCGGGCCGCGCTGTGGCCGCAGCCGATTGTGGTGCCGACACCGGCATCGGGCGTTTCCGGTCCGCTCGTGCGGGTCGATGCGGCGGGCCGCGCCGACGCACCGCTCGCGGGCGCGATCGCAATTGTCGATCTGCCCTATGGCCGCTGGTCTTCCGCGCTGGTGAAGGCGATACGCACGCCCGTCCATGCGGTCTTCGGAGCGGGGGCGAAGGCTGCGATCATCATCACCAACGGGCCGACAGGTAAGATCATCGCACTCAATGCGGATGGGAAGACGCCCATGTTCAAGGGACCAGTGGCGCTGCTCGCGCCGTTGGACGCAGAGCCGTTCCTTGCCGCCGCGATGACGCATAGCCAGGCGACCTTCACGCTGACTGGAAAGAGCGGACGACGCGCCGCCTTCAACGTGGTCGGGCGGATCAATCGGGGCAAGGGGCGCTGGCTCGTGGTCTCCACCCCGCGTTCCGGCTGGTTCGGGTGCGCGGGCGAGCGCGGGGGTGGCATCGCGGCATGGCTCGACCTCGCGCGCCGGATGCCCGCAGCGCTGCCCGGTCATGATCTCGCGTTCCTCTGCAACAGCGGGCACGAGTATGAAAATCTGGGCGCGGAGGAAGCGCTGAAGGCGGTGGCGCCAAAGCCCGAGGATACAGATTTCTGGCTGCACCTCGGCGCCAATCTCGCCGCGCGGGACTGGCACGAAGGGCTATTCGGACTCGCGCCGCTGGCGGGCACGGACTCGCAGCGCTATCTTGCCGTCAGCCCCCAGCACCTGCCGCTTGCCCGCCGCGTTTTTGCGGGTCTTGCAGGCCTCGAAAGTCCTTATTCCGCCGCCGAGCTTTCGGCGGGCGAGCTCGCGGCAATCGTCGCTGCGGGCTATCCATCGGTCGCCGGCGTTTTCGGGTTGCACCGCTTTCACCATGTCGAGGACGACGAGACGCGCTGCATCGATCCCGGAGCGGTCGCGACAACAATCGCCGCCTTCCGCCAGTTTCTGGCGGCGGCGGCGAAGGCCTGACGCTATCAATCGGCTTCGATGTCGCGCTTGTAGGTTTCGGGCAGGAACAGGATGCCGACAACGGCTGTGATCGCCGCGATGACAACAGCATACCAGAGGCCCTGATAGATGTTGCCCGTGGCCGCAACCATCGCGAAGCCGATAGTGGGCATGAAACCGCCGATCCAGCCGTTGCCGATATGGTAGGGCAAAGAAAGCGAACTGTATCGGATGCGCGCCGGGAAGAGCTCGACCAGCAGCGCCGCGAGCGGACCATAAACCATCGTGGCAAGGACACCGAAGATACAGAGGATGCCGATGACCTTCAGCTTGTCGACTGAGGCGGGGTCGGCGGAATCCGGATAGCCTGCTCGTGACAACGCAGCCTGCACGTCAGTCTGAAACGCTGCGACGGAGGCGGCTTTCGCTTTACCCTTCAGCACGGCAGGGTTCGGTGCGGTAAAGGCTTCATCGCCGATCTGAACAGCCGCAATCGCGCCGGGTGGTGCGTCGACATTTGCATAGTTGATACCGCCGCGTGCGAGATAGGTCTTCACGATGTCGCAGCTTGTCGTGTCGAAACTGTTCCGTCCGATCGGATCGAATTGGAACGAGCATTCGTCTGCGTCGGCGACGACCTGCACGGGTGCGCTTTCGACAGCCGCCGCCATTGCCGGATTGGCTGCCGTAACCAATGCCTTGTAGAGCGGGAAATACGAGAAAACGGCAATCACGCACGCCGTCATCATGATCGGTTTGCGTCCGATGCGATCGCTCAGCCAGCCGAAGAAGACGAAGCTTGGGATAATCATCAGGAGCGCGGTCGCGACGAGGAAGTTGGCGGTGGCACCATCCACCCTCGCGATCTTTTCGAGATAGAAGAGCGGGTAGAGATGTGCGGCGAAGCCTATGACCGCCTGACCGGCGACGGCGCCGAACAGCGCGATGAGAACGAGCCTGAGGTTGCGCCATTCCCCGAATGCTTCGCGGAGCGGCGCCTTCGACGTCGCTCCCGCCTTTTTCATCCGCTGGAACACCGGGCTCTCTTCAAGCTGCAGCCGTATCCAGAGGGTGATGCCAAGCAATACGATCGAGAAGATGAAGGGCAGGCGCCAACCCCAGTCGTTAAAGGTTTCCGCATCCATGAAATTGCGCAGCCCGACCACGAATGTAGAGGCGAGGATCAGGCCGATCATTGCCGTCGTCTGGATAAAGCTCGTATAAAAGCCACGTTTTCCCGGCGGTGCATGCTCGGCAATATAGACAGCGGCACCGCCGTATTCGCCCCCGATCGCGAGCCCCTGAAGCAGCCGGAGTGTCATCAGGATGATCGGGGCGGCAATTCCGATGGCGTCGTAGCCCGGCAGGAAACCGACCGCAAACGTCGAAAGGCCCATGATCGCCATGGTGACGAGGAACGTGTTCTTGCGTCCGACGACATCTCCGACCCGGCCGAATACCAGCGCGCCGAAGGGGCGCACCGCAAAGCCGGCGGCAAACGCCATCAGCGCAAGGATGAAACCGGTGGTTTCATTGACGCCCGAGAAAAAATGCCGGGAGAGCGCGGTGGCGAGCAGTCCGTAGAGATAGAAATCATACCATTCGAACACCGTTCCCAGCGATGACGCGGTGATGACGAGCTTGTCGCTCTGACCTTTCGCCTCGCCGGGCAAGGCTTCGCTCTCGGTTGCCATATTCTTCCTCCCATCCAAATTAGCTTTGGGCTCTTCTCGGCCCCTCCGCCATGCTCGCTATCAGCGCGCGACCGACACCGTCTGTTCGGTGTAGCCTGCGTTTTCCAGTTCGCGTTCCGCCTGCATGAAGCCGTAGGCGGGTACGATCTCGCCGCGCCGATCCGAGAGTTGCTCCCATTGTGTGGCGACGCGTTCTGCAGCGTCATCTCCGGTTCCAATGAAGATGCCATCGGTGAGCGTGATGTTGGCGCGCGCGAAATGTCCCCCGCCTGCGCAAAGAATTGCACGCGTCGGCGCATCCTCGCTCACCAGCGCGAGCAGGCCGGGGCTTACAGCCTCCGGAGCCAGCCGCGCGAGCGCCTCGGGAGCGAGCACGCCACCCGTCATCTGCGTTGCCGCCGTGGGCGCGAGGCAATTGACGCGGATGCCGTAGCGCTCACCCTCAAGCGCCAACGTCTGCATCAGCCCGACAAGCGCCATTTTCGCCGCGCCGTAGTTAGCCTGCCCGAAATTGCCATAGAGGCCCGACGACGACGTCGTCATGACGATCCGGCCATATCGACGCGCGCGCATCTGCTCCCACACCGCTTTCGAACAGATCGCGGCGCCCATCAGGTGCACGTCGACGACCAGCCGGAAATCGGCGATGTCCATCTTTGCAAAACTCTTGTCGCGCAGGATGCCCGCGTTGTTGACCAGGATATCGACACCGCCCCAGGACTTGGTGGTGGCGTCTACCATCGCCGCGACTTCTACCTCATCCGTGACAGAGGCTGGCACGGATAGCGCCTTCCCGCCCGCGGCCACGATCTCTGCAGCGACACCTGCCGCCGCAGCCTCGTTAACATCGTTGACGACGACGCGTGCACCTGCGCGCGCGAGCAGCAGTGCATGTGCACGGCCGAGCCCTCCGCCAGAACCTGTTACGATCGCCACCCGCCCGGCCAGATTCATGCTCTTCTCCTCGCTCATCATATAATAACTCACACGTGAGTTAATCAAAAAGGCCTGACAGTTCCGACATGGTGCCTAGCCGTTCAGCCTTTCCGCTCGGCCTTTCGCTGCTCGCAGATTTCGCGAAAACCAGCCGCCATGAAGCGCGCCATGCGTTGTTTGACGGCTTCATAGTCGTTGGAGTGGCAAAGCCCGTGCGAGAGCTTGTCGATACGACCTGTGCGCGCCAGCGTAAGCATCAGTGCCCCGGTTACGAAATGATACCCCCAGAAAATGTCTTCTTCGGCGGCGTCGGGCAGTGCCTTTTTCAGGATTTCGATCAGTCGCAGCACGACAGGATCGAAATACTTGTCCATGAATTCGGCGCCCTCGGGGCTGTTCGACGCCTGAGCGCCGAATGCGCCATAGTTTTTCCAGCCTTCGCCGCCCTGGATGTAGAGATCCAGGTCGGTATCGAGAAACGCATGGAGTGCGCCCTCTACCGTCGGCTTTCCGGCGGCGGCCTTTTCGTAGTCGTCGAGCGCCTTCGTGCGCTTTTCAATCGTAACGACAGCGCGGCGGGCGAATACTGCATCGAACAGCGTTTTCTTGTCGTCGAAATAATAGTTGAGGAGCGTATGATGAACGCCCACGCGCTTCGCGACATCCTTCAGCGTCACACCATAAAAGCCGTGCTTGGAAAACAGTTGTTCGGCAGTGTCGAGAATTTGTTCCATCGTTTCGGCGCGCTGCTCCGCCTTTGATGGTCGTTTTGTTTGAGGCTTTCCCTTGGGCGCCAAAATCACTTCCTTTTCGAAATCGTCCCGTCGCATCACTGCCGTTCCGATCTAAGCCTGACCATATTCGGCCCGCAACTGCATCTTATCGATCTTGCCCGTCGGCGCGAGCGGCATTGCGTCAACGCGGATGATCGCATCGGGAACCCACCACGACGCGATACGCCCGGCGAGCGGCGCGAGCAATTCCTCGTCGCTGATCGAATCGCCGCACGTCTCCACGAGCAGAATCGGCCGCTCGCCCCACTTGGGGTCGGCGCGCCCGATTACGGCGGCGAGCGACACGCGCGGCAGCGCGCTGACTAGGGCTTCGATCTCGGCGGGATTGATCCACTCGCCGCCGGACTTGATAAGATCCTTGGATCTGCCGGTGATGGTGAGATTTCCGCTTTCGTCGATGCGTGCGAGGTCGCCCGTATCGAACCAGCCGTCGGCGTCGGTGGCGGGCGCGGTTTGACCGAAATAGCGCTCTACGACCGTGCCGCCGCGCACGCGCAAATGGCCTTCCGTTCCGCGCTGTTCAGGAAGCGCGCACCCTTCGGCGTCGGTGATGAGCAGATCGATGCCGATCGCGGGGCGGCCCGACAGCGAGGCGCGGCGATGCGTATCCCCGGGTAGCGCTGCCGTCCCGAGTGGAGACAGCTCCGTCATCCCCCAGCTCGTCTGGATCTCGACGCCCAGGCGGCGCTCGATACGCTCCATGAGCGCCGACGGCATGGGAGAGCCACCCACCAGGATGCGTTCAAGCGACGGCACATCCCCGCCTTCCGCCTCCAGATGCTCGACAAGGCCGAGCCAGACGGTGGGCACCCCCGCTGCGGCCGTCACGCCCTCTTCGCGAATGAGTCGCGCCAGATGCGCGCCGTCGCTGTGGCGTCCCGGAAGCACCAGCTTTGCCCCCACCGCAGGCGCCGCGAACGGCAACCCCCACGCATTGGCATGAAACATCGGCACGACGGCGAGGATCGCATCGCGCGAGGTCGGGCCAAGCACATCGGCCTGCAACTGCCGCATTGTGTGCAGGTAGCAGCCGCGGTGCGTGTAGGTGACGCCCTTGGGCGCGCCGGTGCTGCCCGACGTGAAGCAGAGCCCCGACGGCGCCGTTTCCGAAAATTCGCCCCAGGGGATATCGAGCGCTGCCGCCGCGACGAGCGGCGCGAGCGCATCGGCATCTTCCGCGCCCTCATCCGTATCGATCACGAGGATACGGCGCAGCGCGGGGAGATTACGGGCCGCCTCCCGTGCCAGAGGCAGAAGATCGGCATTCACGAGCAGCAGCGCGGCCTGCGACTGGGCGAGCATCCCGCCTAGCTGTGTCGCGGTGAGGCGCGGGTTGAGCGTGTGGCATATCGCGCCCATGCCCATGATGCCGTACCACGCTTCGACATGCCCCTGCGTGTTCCACGCGAGGGTTGCTACCCGATCGCTGGCGCGGATGCCCAGCGCGTGCAATGCGCCCGAAACGCGGCGCGCACCCGTGTGCAGCGCCCTATAGGAAATGCGCCGGACACCATCGGCTCCCGCCGACACCACTTCGGCGTTGGGATGCCATTTCGCGGCGTGGGAGAGGAACTTGTCGAGCGTCAGACCATAATATTGCATCGAACCGTCGTTCATTGGCACCCCTTGGCTTTCGGCGGCAAGGGTGGCGCTGCAACCCCGACATTCCAGTTCCACGCGATATCTCCCGCCGCGCGACGGCGGCACACGACCGCCTCGTGCAGAGCCGAGACGCCGGGAAACAAATGGCTGCCCGCGCGGGGTACATCCGCGAAATGCAGGAAACCCCGATTTTCGGCATAGGATGGCCAATCCGGCCAGCCCTTCGCCCGCGGTTTGCCGGTCGCGGCGAAACTTGCCCAATAGTCTCCCATCGCATCGCTCAGCTTGCGTTCCGAAAGGCTTGACGGAATTTTTGGCCAGAGCGGTGGCGTCTTGCCGGCCGTGTCGAAAATATAAGGCAGTTCCGCGGCATGGAAGGCGTGGAGATTCCATTCCTGCGTCGCAGGATAGGCATGATCGAAGAGATAGAAGTATGCGCCTTGCCCGAGCGCCGCCTGGTTTGAAACGAGGCGTTCGGCGGTCCAGCCGTACATGGCGTCACGTGTTGCGGCGAGCATACTTTCCTCGATCGTTTTCGCCGGATAACGAGCGAGGAACAGGTCGGCGAGATCGCCGTAGCCAGCACGGATCGCGGCCTCGTAGGCGGCTGCATTCGCAGGGGGCTTCGGCAACAGGAAACGCAGCGAGCGGATTTCCCCGCTGTTGAAACCTGCGAGGATCGGGACCGGCGCCTGCGCGTTCCGGTCGAACGTATCGACCAGTTGGTGCGGCAGGACTTTGCCGTCGATCGTGATGAACGGAAAATACCCGGTGCCTGCCGCGTTTTCGGTCAGGGTGGTCGCATCCATTGCGCGCAATGCGGCTGGATCGGTTGAGCCGAGTTTTGCAGCAAGGCTACTGCCCTGGTCCTCGGCGGGCACCATGCCGTTCAGGGGATCGCGCAGGGCGGGGGCGGACACCATGTAGGCGCTTTGTGCAATCGCCTTGTGGAACAACCCGCGCGCGGCGGGGGCGGCCATGAGCGCCATGACGCTGAGCGCGCCTGCGGATTCTCCCGCGACCGTGACATTGGCAGGGTCACCGCCGAAGGCCGAAATATTGCGCTTCACCCAATCGAGCGCCGCCACCTGATCGAGAAGGCCATAATTGCCTGAAACACCGTCCGGGGATTCCGCACTGAGCTGCGGAAGCGCGAGATAACCAAGCACGCCGAGCCGGTAGTTGATCGACACCACCACCAGTCCGCGTTTCGCGAGCGCCGTGCCGTCGTAAATCGGATCGCTTCCGGACCCGGTCGTCAGTGCGCCCCCGTGAATCCATACGAAGACCGGGGCCTGCTTTGCCGTATCCGGTGCCCATATGCTGAGCGACAGACAGTCCTCGCTCATCGCGGGCAGAGCCCAGGCGTAGATGCTGGCGGCGCGTGGCTTGGGCTGCATGCACGCGGCGCCGAATTTCGATGCATCGCGAACGCCGTCCCAACGCGGCAGCGCGCCGGGCGGACGCCAACGGCGTTCACCCAGCGGCGGCTGCGCATATGGAATCCCGCGAAAAACCCGCACGCCGCGATCACTTGCCCCTTGAAGCACGCCTGCCGGAGCATCCACCACCGGTTCGGCGGCAACGACCGGATCGGCGGCCAGAGCCATCAGTATGAGCGCGACGCGCAGACGGATCATCGAACCCTCCTTCGCTCCGTGTGCATCAGAAGCGGTAGTTGGCGCGGACGCCAACCGTACGCGGCCGCAGCCGGGCATAGCGACCATCGAGAAAGGCTTCTGGATGAACATACGTGATCGAACTGTCGTCAAAAAGGTTCTCGACATACGCCGTGAGGTCGAGGCTTCCGAGTTTCGCGCCCGCATACAAATTCACGTTCGTCCACGCCTCGGTGTAATCGTAAGTGGGGCTTGCCGCGTTGGGATTGCCCGGCACGTTGGGGAACTGGTTCGGAAACGCGCCCGTGTGAGAGACGTTGACTGATGCGAATGCGTTCCTGTCATTGCCGATCGAGAAGTCGTAGCGCAGCGTGCTCGAACCCTGAAAGCGCGGCGAGGCAAGTCGGACACCGGGCTCCGCACCGGAAATCGCGGCTTCAATCGCCGACAATTCGGTTACCTTGGCTCTGTTGAAGGAGCCGTTGAAGGCTAGGCTCAAGCCCTGGACCGGCTTTGCAACAACCTCGAACTCGAGGCCGTAGCTTTCTGCGCCGCCGATGTTGGTCGCGAACTGGATCGAATCTGACACGCGGTTCGCTTGAACCTGAATGTCCTTCCAATCAATGTAATAGGCCGCCAAGTTGGTGGTAAGATCGCCGCCCAGCCAGCGGCCTTTGATGCCGACCTCGTAGTTCGTTACGCCGTCCGACTTCGCACCGGCGGGAATGACGATGTCGCTCGGATTGATTGCACTGACGAGGCCCGCGCGGGCGTTCACGACAGGCGTGCGAAATCCCGTCGAGATTGTCGCATAGGTGGTCAGGTCAGGCATCGGCTTCCACGAGACACTTGCCTTGTAGGAAACGCGATCGTCGGAGACCTTCAATCCCGTCGCGGGGTTGACGGGTGTTACCGTCAGCGGAGCGTTGGTAACGCCGAAAAGGGCGTAGGTCAGGTAATTGCTGTTGTAACCGCCCCCGCGAGTGAAGGACTGGACCTCGGTTCGTCCATAGCGCAGTCCGCCCGTGATCCAGAAATTGTCGGTAAAGTGGACGGAGACTTCGCCGAACCCGGCCATCTCTGTCTGATCCGTGTAGCTGTTGAAACGCTGATAATATTCGTCTGGAAGTCCGGTCAGGCCGCGAGCGTCGAGAAACTCCTGCGTGGAGCGATAGGCGAAATCGACCGTGCGCCGCTTGTCGTAATAAAAGAAACCCGCGACCCACTGGATGGGCCCGGATGCACGCGAAACCAGCCGGGTTTCCTGGACGAACAGATCATCATAACCATAAGCGTCGAGCGCGAAGGGAATCGTTTGCGCGAAAGTCCCGGCGAGATCGACGTAGAAGGACGCATCATAATCCGACAACGTGGTCGAGCTGATCAATTCGGCGAAATCGAACTCGTAATTGACTGTGACATTGTAGTTCGTAAGCTTGCCCTGAAACAGGTCGGGGCGGTCGGACCGTCGCGTGAATCGGCCGAGCGTAGGGTTGGTCAGCGCAGAATCCGCGGGTTTGCTGTTCTCGTAAGATGCGAGCAGCTTCACCTTCATGCGATCGCTCGGCTGCATCAGCAGGATCGCGCGCCCGCCATAGGCTTCGAGGCTGTTCGAATCCTTGATGCCTGTACCGACGTTGTCGATCCAGCCGTCTTCGTTCCGATAGTAGCCGGTGACACGCAGGCCCAGCTGGTCGGTCATGAGCGGCACATTGAGCATTGCATTATAGCGTTGGCGCACCGAGCTCGAACCCGTCAGGCCAAGGTCGACGCTGGCGGACGCCTGGAATTCGTCAAGGTCGGGGCTGCGCGTCAGAATGCGCATGGCGCCCGCGAGCGAGTTCGAGCCAAACAATGTACCCTGTGGGCCGCGCAGGAATTCGACCCGTTCCACATCGTAGAGGTTGGGGTCGAGGATTGTTGAGTTTCCGTTTGCGGAAATCGGCAGTTCGTCAACATAGATGGCCACCGCGCTCTGCAGTCCGGCGCTGTAGCCGTTGGTGTTGATGCCGCGGCTCGTGAAATTGTTGAAATTCTGAGTGGGCCGATTGACGACGATGCCGGGCGTATTCTGGGCAATGCCCTCATACCCGACGATGCCGAGGTCATCGAGATCCTCCTGCCCGAAGGCTGTGACGCTGAGCGGAACATCCTGAAGTTTTTCCGTTCGGCGGGTCGCGGTGACGATGATATCTTCGTCGCGCCTGATATCCCGTGCCGCGGTGCTCTCTGCCGAGGCCTCTGCGCCGGTAGTTTGGGCCATGGCAGTTACGGACGATGCAAAAAACGCGGCCGCCGAGACGGACGCAAAAAGTCCAGCTTTCATAAGACCTCTCCTCCCCGTCGGCGCTTATTACCGCCGATCTGAGGCCGTTTATCCGAAATACTCACGACCGAGTCAATATTCACTATGCAGTGTGTGAATGAAATAGTGGACGGCGTTTTTTGGACAAGAGTGTGAGCCATTGAATGCAGCGAGGGCGGTTTACCGTACCGCCGGTGTTGAGGATCGCCGGCAGCGTGGTCCCGGCACGAAGCGATACCCCTGTCTCAGGGGCCGTCAACTTCATCGGGCTTGGGCTGTCGGTGGGCGGAAACCAAGGTCACCGACAGGCTGTTCATTTCGACCTTGGTGAAGGCCGTGCCCAGGTTAATCGGCAGAAAGCAAGGTCCGCATGCGAAGTTCGGGCGGCTGCCAATTCACCTGGCGTGCTGACAGCCAGTCATTGTCATAATAAGTGCATCCATAGCGCTCGCCACCATCGCACAAAATCGTGACGATCGATCCGTGCTCACCTTGTGCGGACATTTCGTCGATCAGCTGGGCACAGGCGACGAGATTGGTGCCTGTCGATCCACCCACCCGGCGGCCCAGGCGGTGAGATAGCGCACGCATCGCGCCGATACTGGCATCGTCGTCCACCGCGATCATCCGATCGATCACCGACGGGATGAAGCTAGGCTCGACTCGGGGGCGCCCGATGCCTTCAATGCAGCTGGCATAGCCTTCCGGCAAGGAAACGGCGGTGCGATCCGCGAAGTGACGGTGGAAGACGGAGTGGACCGGATCGGCGACGCAAAGCCGCGTCGCATGGCGCTGATAGCTGATATAGCGACCGATCGTGGCGGACGTTCCGCCCGTGCCGGCGCCACATACCACCCACGTCGGCACAGGATATTCCTCAGCCGACATCTGCGCGAAGATGCTTTCCGCGATGTTGTTGTTGCCGCGCCAGTCGGTCGCGCGTTCGGCATAGGTGAACTGGTCGATATAATGGCCGCCCGTTTCGCGGGCGAGGTGATGCGCGACATCGTACACCGTCCGTGGATCATCCACGGCATGAATTTCACCACCGTGGAATCGGATCGCATCGAGCTTCGGCGCGGCGGTGGCGGCGGGCACGACGGCAATGAATCGCAGCCCCAGCATCCGGGCGAAATAGGCTTCGCTGACGGCGGTGGAGCCTGAGGACGCCTCGATCACGCAGGTGTCCGGCCCGATCCAGGCATTGCACAGCGCATAGAGGAAGAGCGATCGGGCAAGCCTGTGCTTCAGGCTCCCCGTCGGATGACTGCTCTCATCCTTCAGATACAGTTTGATCCCGGGATGACGCGGCAGATCGAGCCGGATGAGATGCGTGTCAGCCGACCGGTTATAGTCCGCCTCGATCCTGCGAACAGCTTCCGCGCGCCAGACGCGTGCGGTCGCATCGTTGCTATCGGCCGTCATCGAACGTCAACTCCATCAAATATTCGTCCACATAGTCGTTGTCGCCGACCTTCAGGGCTCGACGTTCAAGCCCGTATTCGCGAAAGCCACAGGTGTCGTAGAGCCGGACAGCAGCGGTATTGTGGGTCGCGACGGCCAGTTGCACCGCCTCCACCAAGGGTCGGGCCTCGCGGATGACATGTTGGACCAAGGTGTACCCGATACCCTTAGCTCGCCAGTCGGGCGCGACGAACAGGCGGAAGAGCACCGCCTTGTGGCGAGTTTTCGCCCCGGCCTTTACGGACAGCCCCGCCGTTCCGACCAGGCCGCGGGTGCCGTTCCAGGCGCCAAAGATCGCATTGCGTTCAATCGCACGAGCAAATTCGCTTGTATCCTTTGCCTGCTCCTCCTCAAGCGAACTGCCAAAGGATGAGGGAGCAAGGCGCAGCGCATCGAGCCAAAGCGCGTGATAGATCTCGGCATCTCTCGACTTCAACTGTCGGTACAAGATGGTTTCGAATGTAGGGCTGCCGGTCATTATCGCGTGACGACGGCATCGTCCGTCAGTCCGTGGCGGATCAGCATGGCCTGCGGGTCCGCATCACGCCCGCGAAACGCCCGGAAGCTGTCGGCCGCAGGACGGCTGGCACCGCGTGACAGGACTTCGTCGCGCAACTTCGTAGCCGCCCACCGATCGATCAACCCCGCCTCGGCAAAGCGCTGGAACCCGTCGGCGGCCAGCACTTCTGCCCAAAGATAGCTGTAATAGCCCGACGCGTAGCCGCCGCCGAAGATATGCGTGAAGGCGTGCGGAAAGCGATGCCAGGCAGGCGGACGCACCACCGCGACCTCATCACGGACAGCCTCGGCCACCTCAATCGGATCGGTGCCCATTGTTCCCAGATGCAGCAGCAGGTCGAACAGCGCGAATTCCACCTGACGCACGATGAACATGCCCGACAGAAACTGACGGGCGGCGAGCAAATTGTCGAACAGCGCGTCGGGCAGCGGCACTCCTGTCCGGTAATGGCCGGACATGTCTTGCAGCACCTGACGATCCCAGGCGAAGTCCTCCATCAACTGACTTGGCAGTTCGATGGCGTCCCACTCAAAGCCGTTGGTACCTGCGATACCGGGGCGATCGACCCTCGTGAACAGGTGATGCAGGCAATGTCCCGTCTCATGAAGGAAGGTCACCACTTCTCTGTGGCTCAAGAGCGAGGGATTACTATCGGTTCTGGGCGAAAAATTGCAGACGAGATAAGCAACAGGAACGCGCCGGACATTGCCGTCGTTCAGGCGCGGCCGCGCCTGCGCCATCCATGCGCCGCTGCGCTTGCCAGAGCGTGAGTGGAGATCGACATAGACACCGGCGAATACCTCTCCGGTCTCGTCGGTCACATCATAATAGCAGGCGTCGGGATGATAGACGGCCACGTCCGCGCGGGCCACCAGACGAATGCCGAACAGGCGGTCGAGCAACTGTTGCCAGCCCGCAATGACGCGTTCGACCGGGAAATAGGCGCGCACCTCCTGCTCATCGACCGCATAGCGCGCCTTGCGCAGCCGCTCCGACACAAATGCCACGTCCCAGGGCTGGAGGTCGTCAATGCCGAGATGCTCGGCGGCATAGGCGGTCAGCGCGGCGAATTCCCGCTCGGCCGCCGGTTTCGCCCGACGGCCCAGATCGCGCAGGAATGCTAGTACCTCCTGCGCACTCGATGCCATCTTGGTGGCCAGCGACCATGCAGCCGGATCGGTGAAGCCCAGCAATGTGGCGGCCTCTCGTCGCAAAGCCAGGATGGAAGCGATCCGCTCGGAATTGTCGAACCGGCCTGCGAGCGGCCCCTGGTCGGACGCGCGGGTTCCAGAGGCTGTGTACACGCGCTCACGCAGTCCACGATCCTCGGCGAAGGTCAGGATCGCGTTCACGCTCGGCATTTGCAGCGTCACGACCCAACCGTGTAGTCCGCGGGCGCTGGCGGCCCCGGCGAACATCGCCTTGTCGGCGTCGGAAATGCCAGCCAGCAGGGCAGCATCCTCGACATGTTCGAACCAGCCATCGGTCGCGTCGAGAACGGCGTTGCCGAACGCGGTCGTCAGCGTGGACAATTCCACCGATATCGCCGCGAAGCGCGCGCGCGCCTCGGCATCCAGCGTCACGCCCGACAGCCTGAAATCCCGGAGCATATGCTCCACCGCCGCCCGATCCGCTTCAGGCAATGCGGCGAACTCGCGCGTTGTGGTCAGTGCGACCAGCACATCGTACAGGCCTTCATTCTGCATGACCTGAAGATGATTCTCGACCAGCCGTGCCTGCCCGGCCACAAAGGCAGCGCGCAGTTCGGGCGTGTCGGCTACGCCATGAAGATGCGAAACCGCCGACCAGACGCCTGCGATCGCGGTATCCGCCCGCTCCAGCGGCATCCACGCCTCGGCGAAGCTGCGGGGTTTGGTCTCCACCAGCGTGCGCACGACCATCTGATGATCGGCGATCACCTTGTCGAGCGCAGGCTCGATCTGATCGGGCCGGATGTCTCCGAAGTGCGGCAGGTCAAGGGTATTGAGCAAGGCGTTCATCGTCATCTCATGCATATTAGGCGGCAATCGCGTGGCTGGTATGCCCGGCCAGATAGCGTTCCGCTTCCAGCGCCGCCATACAGCCCATACCGGCCGACGTGACAGCTTGTCGGAACAGTTTGTCCTGAACATCCCCCGCGGCAAATACGCCGGGGACGCTCGTCGCCGTAGAGCCGGGTGTGACCAGGATATAGCCTTCATCGTCCATCTGGAGCTGCCCCGTAAACAGGGCGGTGGCGGGATCGTGGCCGATCGCGACAAACAGACCTTCGACCGGCAGGGACGTCACCTTACCGTCGCGCGTGTCGCGCAGCGATATGCCGGTCACAACCGTACCGTCGCCCACGACGTCTGCGACCTCGGCGTTCCAGATCATCTCGACTTTCGGATTGGCCGCCAGTCGCGCCTGATTGGTGCGGTCGGCGCGCAGCGTGTCGCGCCGGTGGATCAGATAGACTTTTTCGGCGAAGTTGGTCAGGTACAGCGCTTCCTCCACCGCCGTATTACCGCCGCCCACGACGGCGCAGACACGGCCGCGATAGAAGAAGCCGTCGCAGGTCGCGCAGGCCGACACACCCCCGCCTCGATAGGCGGTCTCACTGTCCAGCCCCAGCCAGCGCGCCGATGCGCCGGTCGCCACCACGATCGTATCGGCGGTATAATGCGTCCCGCGGTCGCCGATGGCGAGGAAGGGTGCGCGGGACAGGTCGACCGATACGATCAGGTCGCTGACCACGTCGACTCCGGTCTTTCGCACCTGTTCGCCCATTCGCGCCATAAGGTCGGGACCAAGGACACTTGTGTCGCCCGGCCAGTTCTCCACATCCGTGGTGATCATCAACTGGCCACCGGGCTGTGGCCCCTCGATCAAGATCGGGGCCAGCGCGGCACGGGCGGCGTAGACCGCTGCGGTATATCCGGCCGGACCCGACCCAATGATCAGGACCTTGCTGTGCCGGGTTGCCGGCGTCTTATCCTTGCGCACGTCCGATCCTTCCGGGTCAGGCCGTCGTCGCGCCGGACGAAACCGGCATAGGCGCCTGTTCGACAAGTTCGACAACCTTCCATCCGACGGTTCGGTAAGTTTCCCCAAGCTTGCTGAACCGTTCGAGCCGCTCCCGGAACCCGCGCGCCAGTTCTGGGTCGTCATGGTCGAGCAGGGCCAGGACCCGGTCCAGACCTTCCAGTTCGGCCATGCGCCCGTCGGCTTCGGCCTGATCCCGGATCTTGAAGACGCGGCTCTCATCCGCCTCCGTCCAACCGATAAGATCCATCATCTTCTGGCTCTCCAGGCGGCCACAGGCGCCCAGCGTGTCGTGCAGCACGCTACGTGCCGTCGCGGGCCATGCCGCAGCCTCGACGATCAGGCTCGCCATGTGCAGCAATGTGTCATCCGTGATGGTGTCACTCGCGGCAACGGAGGCCATGCGGGCGGACTTCCACTCCTTGCGGTCGGGTTCATCTCCAGCGATCAGGCGTTGGTGGAGTGCAACGATCGCGCGGCGACACTGCTCCACTTCTGGGTGTCGGGCCGTCAGCGCGACGATGTCCGGCCGATCGAGAAGGTAGACGAGCACCTGTGGCACGACGCGGGAAAGATCCGCTCCGACAGGGGTGCGCTCCAGCAAGGATTCGACAAAAGCCTCCGCGTTCGGACTGAATCCGAAAGCGTTGACGATCCCTTCCAGCGTCGTCGCGAGTGCAAGAGGGTAGCCATATTGATCGGCAAAAGCCTGTTTGTCGTCGGCTTCGACCAGTGCCCCGATCACATTCGCCTTGCCGTCCTCCCATGCAGGAAAGATCACGAACGTCCCGGCCGCGATATGGCTGCGCAGGCGGACGAGCGCCTGTGCCTTGATGGCGGGATCACCTAGAAAAGCGATGTCAGTCATCCTGCCGTTCCAACATTCGCTTCGACGAACGCGTCCAGCCGACTGCGCGAGATCGTGCCCACGGTGCGCGCCTGCTCTGCCCCGTCCTTGACGACCATCAGCAGCGGGATGCCGCGCACGCCGAACCGCGTCGCCAGAGCCGGATTGGCCTCGATATCGACCTTCACCACCTCCATTTCTTCGGCATATTCTTCCGCCAGTTCGTCGAGCGTCGGGGCCAGCGCCTTGCATGGTCCGCACCAGGGTGCCCAGAAATCGACAAGCACGGGCTTGTCGTTCTTCATGACGATTTCGTCGAAATCCTGTTCGGTCACATTACGCATGGCGGTTGTTCCTTTGGAAGAATGGGGAGTTTGGAGAAAAATCAACCGGCCTGCCCGCCGACCATCATCCGATCGATACGGACCGTCGGCTGGCCGACGCTGACGCTGAGCGTCTGCCCCTGCTTGCCGCAGGTCGCCATGCCGGTGTCGAAAGCCAGGTCGTTACCGACCATCGAGATATGGCGCAGCGCCTCGTGGCCGACGCCGATCAGCGTCGCGCCGCGCACGGGCGCAACGAGTTTTCCCTTTTCAACGAGCCACGCCTCGATCGTGGTGAAATTGAAGCGTCCCGTGACGATATCGACCTGCCCACCATCAAATTCGGTCGCATAGATGCCGCGATCGATCGAAGCGATGATGTCGGCTGGATCGGCTTGGCCGTTCGCCAGAAAGGTGTTCGTCATGCGCGGCATCGGCAGATGAGCATAGGATTGACGGCGACCGTTGCCGGTCGACCGCGCATTCATCAGCCCGGCGTTGAGACGGTCCTGCATCAGGCCGGTCAGCACGCCGTCCTCGACCAGAATGGTGCGATCCGGCGCGGTGCCTTCATCGTCGATCCCCAGCGAGCCGAGTTGTCCGGCAATTCCGCCATCATCGATCACGGTGACGCCCGGCGCCGCGACCCACTCCCCGACCTTGCCGTCAAAGGCGGACATATGCTTGCGATGATGGTCACCTTCCAGCCCGTGCCCGACCGCTTCGTGGAAGAGCACGCCGGGATAGCCCGGCCCCAGCACCACCGGCATTTCGCCGACGGGTGCAGGGATCGCCTCGAGATTCTGGAGCGCCATACGCACGGCGGCGGCGACCATCGTTTCGACCGACGCGGTATCGAAACCGTCCAGTCCAGTGCGTCGCCCCAGTCCCGCCTGACCGCGCGCGCGCCGTCCGTCCGCTTCGGCGACGACCATGACCGCCAATATGGTCATCGGCCGAACATCACCCGCCATCAGGCCATCGGCATCGGCGACCAGAAGCGTGGTATCCTGCGCCCGGACATTGGCGTCGATGCGAACGATCCGTGGATCGTGGCCGCGAGCGATCTTGTCGATCCGTTCCAGCAGGGCGATCCAGGCAGTCGCATCTTCGACCGCGACCGCGTCGATGATGGGGTAGAGATCATGGCCGCCCATACGACGGTTGAGCGCAATGGCTTGCGGATGCACCGTGTCGCCATCACGTGCCAAAGCGCGGACCGCACGGACCGTGTCCTGAAGCGCACCTTCACGCATATCGGCCGAATGCGCAAAGCTGACACGGCCGCCATGCGCCGCCCGCGCACCGACGCCCTGACGCATGGAAAAGGCGCCATTGGTCACGCGGCCACCCTCCAGCCGCCAGCTACGCAGGCTCGTCGTCTCGAAGAACAGATCGGCCAGATCGGCGCCGCCTCCGGCCAGTTGGCCCAAGGCCCGGCCGATTGCCGCTTCGTCCAGCCCCGCTGGACCGAGCAGCACGGCGCGGGCGCGCTCGATCGCAAGATCGCCGCCGTTCATGCCGAACCTCCAACCTGCATGTCATCGATCAGGATGGACCCGGTGCGGATCGCCCCCTGGCGTTCGACATCATGGCCCACCGCGCGGATGCCGGTCAGCATCGCGGGCATATTGCTGGCCAGCGTCACATCGGTGACGGCGTGGAGCACTTGACCGTCCTCGACCCACAAACCCTTGACTGCCTGTGTCCAATTGCCGCTGGCTGGATCGGTCTTTCCGCCCTGAAATTCGGTCACGACGAGGCCGGTGCCGAGCAGCGCCAGCATGTCCTGCCAGTCCCCGCTTGCCGCCGAGCTGGTCAGGCGCAGATTGTAGAAGCCGTCGGCATTGCCGGTCGATGCCATGCCCAGCTTGCGCGCCGAAAAGGTCGAGAGGAACAGCCCTTCGACGACGCCCTGGCGCAGGATCGCGCGCGGCGACCCGGCAATGCCCTCGCTGTCAAATCCGCCGCTGGCCAATCCCAGCGGCTCGAAGGGATCTTCGCGGAGGTCGAGATGCGTTGCCGCGACGCTGCGGCCAATGGGGTCGGGCAGGAAGCTCATTTTGCGATACTGGGCATGGCCAGTGAGCGCCCCAGAAAGTTCGCCGACGAGCGTCGACGCCGTGCGCGGGTCGAACAGCACGGGGCATCCTCGGCTCCCAATCGTGCGCGCGCCCAGCGCCTGACGCGCCCGGTCGGCGGCGCTTTGGACAAGAAGGGCAGGGGGCAGCAGCGCATCGACCCGCCGCTCCTTCGACTGGCAGAAGGCCGACGTGCTGCCGCCCTCATCCTGCGCCAGCATCACCGCCCAGCGCGCATCATTGGAGCGCTGAATGCTCCGACAGAAACCATCGCTGGTCGCCAGCGTCCAGAGGCCTTCAGTCGCGACCGCGACGGATTCGCCCGCTCGCAGCCGACTGTCCGAGGCCACAATCTCGCTTGCTGCCCGGCCCATCGCCTGCGCAGCATCTAGCAGCACATCGGGACTGCGCGGGCTATCGGCATAAAGTTCGGGCGCAGGGCCGGAAAAGGCGAGCCAGTCCGACGGTGGCAGGTCGGCATCCGCGTCGGGCTGGACATGTCCCGCGATCAGCATCGCCTCTTCGACCACCCGTTCGATGGCTGCGCGGTCGAACCCTGCCGTCGATGCCGCTCCTTGCCGACCATTGTGGAAAACGGTGATGCCCAGTCCTTGACTGCCGCTGCGCTCGGCCGTCTCGACCTCGCCATTGCGCACCGCGATCTTGGCGAAACCTTCATGATGGACCGAGGCGCGCGCCTTCGCACCGCGCCTAACCGCAAGGTCCACCGCTAGCGCCGCGGCATCGCGCAACGCCGCTTCGTCATGAGTCAGCAACTCACTCACGCCCCCGCCTCGATCATCGAAGCGGTGGCATGGCCGTCATGCAATTGCAGGCGATGCGTATGATAGGCGGCGAGCTTCTCGTTATGCACGACGCTGACGATGGTGGCGTCGGGCATCGCCGCACGCACGGCTTCATAGAAATGCGCGGCATTATCGGCGTCGAGCGCGCTCGTTGCCTCGTCCAACACGAGTAAGGTCGGGCGCTGAAGCAGGATACGAGCCAGCGCGACACGCTGCTGCTCGCCGGGCGACAGTTCGTCCTGCCACATGCGGACCTGATGCATATCGTCCACATGAGCGCCCAGCCGCACCTTCTCCAGCAAGGCCGCAATCGTTTCGTCGTCATGGTCTTCGGCGCGATCGGGGAAGCAGATCGCGTTCTTGAGCGAGCCCAGCGGCAGGTAGAGGCGCTGTGGTACCAGCATGGCAACGCCGTGCCGGGTCATCGCGACCGACCCGGCGCCATCGGGCCACAGCCCGGCGATCGCCCGGAGCAACGTGGTCTTGCCCGCTCCCGACGACCCCTCGATCACCCACCGCTCGCCGTCACGAACCTTCCATTCGTCAAGTGCGAGCAACGGCTCGCCATTCGGGCGGCGCAGCTCCAGCTTCTCGACATCGATCGAGATGCCTTCGTCAGCTTCTCCCGGTCGGAAAGCAATGCCGCGCGGCCGTTCACTATCGATCGAATCATCCAGCGCCTTGAGGCGGTTGATATTGGCGATCTGCTCCGCCAAGCCAGGATAAACCTGCACAAAATAAGACAGGGACGAGCTGAATTGTGTAAAGGCATCTCGTGACGCCATGACCTGACCAAAGCTGATCTGACCGGCGAAAAATTTTGGCACGGTCAGGAACAGCGGGATCACGGTCATGACCCGTTCGTAGATGCTGCTTCCCGCGCTCAGGCCGATGTTCGCCCACATCAGGCGATACCAGTTCCGCCGTATGTTGGCGAAAGACGCTAACAGCCCGCCCCGCTCGTTATCCTGCGTGCGCGAAAAGGCGATCTGTTCACTGTTTCGGCGCACATGAATGAGATTGGCGCGGAAATCGGCTTCATAGTGCTGCTCGCGCATCCGGCGCCGGATGTATGGCCTGCCGATCCAGGTGATGACGACCGACCCGAACAGCACATAGAAGATCGAAAACCAGATCAGATCACCGCCTGGAAGCGATATCCTGTAGCCGGCGATCGGTATCACGAGGGATCCAGATGTCTGGAGAAGGATATAACCGAAGCTGATCGCGCTGGCCAAGCTTCCGGCAAGGCCAACGGCGATCCCGACCAGCGAATTGCCCTGGGTGACCAGCGTGAAGTTCTTGATGTCTTCCGCGATACGCTGATCGGGATTGTCGATCATGCGGAGGCGCTCGATTTCGTAAAACCGATCGCGGGCGAACCAACGGTCCATGTACCAGTTTGTCAGCCAGTTTCGCCAGCGGATCGACAGTGTCCAGCTGACCAGGTTGTTCGCGACGATAACCCCGACCTGCAGCGCCGAAATCATCAGGAAGGTGAAGATAAGGGTTACGAACAGACTGGATTGCCGTTGTTCGATCGAGTCGAAGAACTCGCGTTGCCAGTGGTTCAACTGTATGAAGGTATAGACCCCGCCAAAGGAAATGGCGGCATATAGAATGAGCAGAAGCCACGCCGCCTTCCAGTCTTCGGACACGTAATAACGTGTCGTCAACCGCCATGCGTGTGCGAAGCGTTCGCGGGCAGGCTGAGTCGTGCGGAGGCCCGCCTCGCGGCGGGTCTCCTCGACATTGGCAGGTGGCGGCATCACAATCAGCGAAACCTATCAGAAGAAGCGCTTGGAGATAGAAAGGCGCACGTTACGGGGTTCGTCAACCGGGACGTAGCTATTGACGCTCGTCGTGTTGTAATTGCGGCGATCGAAGATGTTGCGGATGCCCAGATTGACGTCGAAACCGGCGACCGAGAGGAAGCCGTTTACGTCGATTTGTCGTGCGCCGGGAACGACATAATCGCCCGAGACAGTGGCGAACGAACTGGACCGCCCGTAAAGACCCACGGATGCGCCACCGGTGATGCCATCGGCGATCTTGGTACGGTAATTAGAATAGAGGCTGTAGGTATCCCGCGGATGGCGCGCGACGGTGGTTTGCGTGGGCGTCGGGGTCAGCTGCGCATAATTGGTCCGGGTGTAGGAGCCGGTCACCGTCCACCCCGGCAGCAACTGGCCCGCGATGTTCAGGTCGATGCCGCGTCCGCGTTGGCCCGGTTCCGACGTAAAGCCCCCCAGGGTCGGGTTGAAGAGGATGGTGTTATCCTGCAGAATGTTGAAGTAGGACGCGTTGAGCGTTGCGCGCTTGCCGAACAGGTCGAGCTTGATGCCCGCTTCCTTGTTGGTGGTGATGATATTGGGCAGGAAATTTCCATCTCGATCAACATTGAAGATCGCCTGTTCGCCTCGCGTATAGTTGGCGAACAGTGACAGATCGTTCGTAACGTCGAAGATGATGCCGCCACTGGGAGAAACCCCATTCTTCTTCTGTGCCGGTTGCGGCGGCACACCAGGAAAAAAGAACTGCGTGCTTGTCTCGAACCAATTCTTGCGCACACCACCCAGCAACTTGATCTTCCAGAATTCGATCAGCGCCTGCCCGTAGACTCCCTGCTGCTTGCCTTCCGTACGAATCTGCACGGCGCCCAGCGGCGAGAACGGGATGACGGGAAGGCTGGTGTTGGCCCCTAGCGGCGGGTTGGGGACAACGGTGAAGATCGTGCCGCTACTTTGATCAGTGAAGCCCTTGCTGTAGTTGTAGCCGACATTGAAAGTCGCCTTCACGGCATCGCCGAGACCTGTCTTGACGCGCACGTAACTGTCGAGCGCATCGGACTTGCCCTTCTGCTGCGACCCGCCGACGCCCAGCGTGAGATTGCCGGCCCGGTTGTAGCCGAGCTGATATACCTGCAGCGTCAGCTCGTTTTCGTCGTGCATACCACGCACGACAAGATCGATTCCGGACGAAATCTTGCGTGTCAAATCGAAATAGAAGCGGTTGGTGTTGATGCGAATACCCTGATCGGGGGAATAGATCGGTACCGATGGATCGCGGTCGATGATCTTGAAGGTCTGGTTGTCGAAAAGCGTGTAGGCGCCAATACCTGCCTTCGATTCCGAAAGGCTGGCGCCGATCACGATATCGGTCAGCCGATCCTTGAATCGAATCGAAGGCGCGAAGAGGTAATCATCATTCCCCTGGTAGCCGCCATAATTGTGATCCATCGTCTGCGCACTGGCGATGACACGGCCCGACAGCTTCTTGTTGGCAGTGATCGCATTGTTGGCGTCGATGACGCCGCGGATAAGCCCGAACGAGCCGGTGTCGAACGAAACCGCCAGCCGCTCCTCGGCGCTGGGCTTCTTTGTCACGACGTTGACGTTGCCGCCAAGGTTGCCGAAGCCGGACAACAGTGCATCGGGGCCCTTCAGCACCTCGACGCGCTCGATGTTCGCGATCGGCTGGTTGGCACCGGACTGGACGCCATATTGCGACCCGCCCGCGAGGCCGTTCACCAGCCCGGCCGCGCTGAAACCGCGAACCGTATAGCTGGCTCCGGTGTTTGGATTGTTCGCCTGTACCGAAACGCCGCCAGCATTGCGCAGGACATCCGTGATGTCGAGCGCCTGCTGGTCCTCAATCATTTTGGCGGAAATCACCTGGCTGTTGCGCGGCTGATCCCGTAGGCTCAGGCCGCTGCGGTCGGATGTCGATGCCTGTCGGACGAGCACGCTGGTCTCGGCCTCGTCCCGCTTAGCGGTGACGACAATGTCATTGATGATTTCGAACGTACCGTTTGGCGATTGGACGATGGCAAGGTCCATCCCGGCAATCGCCGCCTGAAGGGCCTGGCGCGCAGACGTTGCTCTACGGACTGGTCGAGATGTGAGCTGTTTGACCGCATCGGGATCGGAATTGATGGCGACGCCCGATTGTGTGCTGATGCTCTGGAGTGCAGCAGCCATCGGCATGGCAGGCACGTTGATTTCGACGTTGCGCTCAGCCTGTGCGAATACGGGCGACGGTGAGATTATATCGAGGATCGCGATTGCGCCAAAGCTCGCGGCACCCAACAAGCAACGTGCATTTGCAGTCATACCAATCATGAAATCCCCCTTTTCCAAGGCAGCGCCTCGTCCTGCGCGCAGCAACAGCTACACACTCGATCGAGCGAAACCCTGTGACTAAAAACGGACACGCTTTTCGGCGTAAGAACACGATGGCCCCCGAGTGGACATCACCCCCCAAGCCGCCCTTCCTGCTGACAGGCTTCCGGCTCTTAACGCTAACGCGCCGGTCGAATTTCCCTGTCCGGATTGAGGCTATGCGTCACCTTCATGACACGCAAATTCTAAGTGTTCATGGTCGGCATGAGGAATATCGATGCCTATGGGGCCAATGTGGAGCGCCGATGCACGGCCTGCTCCTCGATGCGCTTGACGAACCATGCCAGCATCGGATCACGTCGCCGATGGTTTGCCCATTGCGCGACGAATACCGTTTCTCTCGTCGGGAAAGGCGCAGTAATAACCCTCAGGGGCATAATCGAAGCATAATATTGGAACAACCAAGCGCTGCCAGTAGCAACCAGATCGCTACCGATGATAATGGCGGGGAGTGTCGCCTGTGATGTCGTTCGTACCCAGATGCGCCGGGCGCTCAACATCCGGTGGCCTTCATCATTTATCGCAAGCATAGATGTTGCTTCGCCCATCGTGACGACATGACGCGCCGCCAGATATTGTTCCTCGCTGATTTCATAGCCATTGCCGAGTTCACTATGCCCGTTCCAGACCATACACGATGAATGATCAGTTCGGATCGGCAGCGTCTCAAGCCGATCGATGGCCGATTCTCTTGGGAGTAGCAGTAGATCGGCGCCTTGCTCCAGGGAACGCTGTGGCCGTTCCAGATCGAGAGGGAGAATCTTGACCGATAAGTTGGGGGCATCGGTGGACAGTCCACGTAAAACAGGGCCCAGCACCATCTGCTCGATTGCCTCTGGCGTAGCGATGGTGATCGTTTGCGTGCTCGTGAGCGGGTCGAAATCAAGTGCGTAGTTAAAAGTCCCCTCAACCTCGTGCATCACACGCCGGACCTCGGCGCGCAATGCCATGCCGAGCGGCGTCAGATACTGATCTCCGCCGGAATGCGTGACGAGGTCGTCGCCGAAATGGTCGCGCAGACGCCGCAGTGCGTGGCTCATTGCGGACTGGCTGAGCCGAACGCGACGTCCTGCTTCTGTTAACGTCGGAGCGTGCAGGATTGCATGGAGCGGATAGAGAAGATTCAAGTTGAGACGATGCATCGGCCGTTCTTCGGCAAGGGAGTGCAAATCGTTCTTCGTTTCCATCGATCGCTCGGAACCCATCGAGGCGCGCCTTTCGACATCAGGCATGGCGGCCAACCGACGCCGATCTGCCCAAGCGGATGCTTGTGGACACCATACGGAATCAAGGAAATATGACAACCTAGTCCAAAGCGCGTGAGCACGCGCGTGGTCAAGCTCGCCAGCCAATGTTCTCCGAGATAATCACTCGCAACTGCGCCCGGGGTGGCAGGCAGATGCTGCGGGGCACCCGCTTCGAGTACGTTGCGCAAGGCACCGCCCGTCATCGTTGCATGTTCCTGCATAAATCAGGCACGCGCGAAGTCTATCCCATCGAGATGAGAAATTCTCCCGTTGCCGTGAAGCGATCAAGCAGATCCGCAGGGTACTCCCGGCATTGGAGGGACCGGCCTGCCGTGTTCTGGTGAAACAGCGTCTGATGGGCGGCATCATCGTGCTGGGCGGGGATTATGGCCGGTACGCCTACAGCGGCACCCGTGCGCTGCTCGGCCATGCAAGCTGGCAGGTCAGCGTGTCGGCGGTGGAACGCATCTGGCGGCAGGAGGCTCTTACGACTTCGTCGAGGATCAGGTCCGACTACGCCCTGAGTTTATCAAGCATGCGGCGCGAGAGTGGCTGGGCTGGCTCGAAGCTACAGTCGCGACAAATTTTGGATCCTGTCACAACTTCGCCGAGTCTGTATTGATGAGCGTGAGGAGATCGACGAGGCTGCGCGCGAAGCCGATACCGTCGGGTCCGGCTATGTACCGCGCTTCCCAAACGGGCTGAAACTTTTCCTTGTAAGCGCGAAGACCTTCGAAGCCGTAGAGGGCTCCGCCATGCCGATAGAGAAGCCTGCCGGCGCGCGCCCAGAACGGCGCAAGTCGGCGCGCTTCAATGCCTGAAAGCGGCGCGAGGCCGAGATTGAACCCGCGGAAACCTTGCGTTCGACCCCATTCCATCAGGTGAGCAAAAAGGAAATCCATGGCTCCATAGGGGAGGTCTTCGACGTGCCGCATCAGATCGACCGACAATTCTTCGCGATCGTCTGTCGCCCAGATGTTCGCGAAAGCGACGATCTTTCCCTCTCGTCGTACGACCGCAGTATCAAAGTGGCCGAGATAGGTCGGATCAAAACGGCCAACGGAAAAGCCCTTTTCCGTGTTGCCCTTCTGCTTAAGCCAGGCATCGGAAACAGCGTGCAACTCTGTCAGATGGGCAGCAAAATCCGCAACCGGAATAATCTCGAAGACGGCGCCGTCACGTGCCGCGCGCCGTTCGGCATAACGCAGCGATTTCATGCCTGGTCCATCAAGCGCGAAGGATGCCAGCGGCACGCGTGCCTCTTCGCCATACTTGATCAGGCGCAGCCCGAGATCGATGGCAACAGGAACCGTACGCAGCGAAATCTGATAGAGCAGCAGACGCCCCTGTGCCCGGTCCGCCCGTTCGCGCAGCGTCCACAGCAAATCCGGCCATTCACGTTCGGGGCCGATGGGGTCTCCCATCACGATCCAGCTTTGGCCATGAATGCGATACATCAGCCACGCACCGCCGTCCTGCGAACGGAGGACCTGTTTGTCACCGGTGAGGACGAGCATGGCTTCGGCGCGGTTGCTTGCCTCGAGCGTCGGCGGCGCGTCCGTCACGATCTCGTCTGCCGGGTTCGCGTGCCCGAAAAACCGCAGCACGAGGAAGATGACGAGAGCGATGGCGATTGCAAAGCTCGCCCGAAGAAAACGCGATGCATCAGCATGCCATGCGAACTGCCACCAGAGCTGGTTCTGGTAGTCAACGTGCTTGTATGCGAAGAAGCCGATCCATACCACCAGCGCCAGCGCGACGCCCACCGCGGTCAGCGTCTGCGGCGAACCGATTGTCGCCGTGAGCGCCGTTTTCCGATAGAAGGCCGGTCGCGAAAGCTGGAGCAGCGCCGCGATGCCCATAAGGACCAGCGCCTCTTCATAGTCCAGACCCTTTGCGAGCGAGAAGACCGCGCCCGCGATCACCAGCGCACGGCACAGCAGAAAGGCGGCATCCAGACGGCGGTAGAGGCCGGGTGCGAGAAGCAACAGCGCCGTTCCGACGAGGCTCGCCGCGATATGCGAAGCCTCTACGAACGGGAGAGGCAGGAATGCGCGGAGCCCGGAGAGACGATCATGCAGCGCCGGCAGCGAGCCCGAAACGAGAAGCACCATCCCGCCGACGAAGACGAGTGCGCCGAGGAATGTCGGCGCGATGCCGCGCAACACGCCACCGGCCGCTTCCATGGTAACCGCGATCGGTCCGGAAATAGATCGCCGCGCATGGAAAGCGAGAAGCACAGAGGCGAGCGCGAGCGGTACGAGATAATATATGATCCTGTACATCACGAGCGCGGCGAGCAGCGCCGGCTGGTCAATTCCTGGCATAGCGGCGAGGATCACTGTTTCGAACACGCCAAGACCACCAGGAACGTGGCTGAGCAGCGTAGCGATGATCGCCAGGGCATAGGCCAGGAAGAAGGATGGAAAGTCACCAAGCCCCGCACCCGGTACCAGGGCGAGCAGTGCCGCGCTCGCTGCAGCGAGGTCGAGAGAAGCAACCGCGATCATGGCGCAGGCCTGCGCCGTAGAGGGGCGGGGAAACGACCACTTCCAGATGCGGAGCGTGCCAGGTTTTCTGCCGAAACTGGCGACAAGCAGCGCGCATACAGCGAGGATCGTGATTCCCGTTCCTCGGAGAGCGGATTCGCTGATCAGCCATCCTTCGACATGAAGTCCCGAAGGATGCACGGAGAGCGCAATGGCAGCGACGATGAAGATACCAGCCCAAAAGGTGACGCCCGCGGCGGCGATGATGCGGACGATATCCGGCGCCCCGATCCCCGAGCTGCTGTAGATGCGGTAGCGCGCTGATCCGCCCGTCAGAAGAGCAAAGCCGAAATTGTGACTGAGCGTGTAGCTGGTGAACGAGGCAAGTGCCGCCGTCCGATAGGGCAGGGGCAGTCCGATCAAACGCAGTGCAAGCACGTCGTAGAAGGTCAGCATCGTGTAGCTCGCAGCGGTGAGCACGGCAGCGACGGCGATCTGCCGTCCTGTCACGGCATCGAACGCCTGCGTGACGTCGTGTACCTTCACATCGGCGATCAGATGGTGAAGGGCGGCAAAGACAAATGCAGCGAGGACGATAACGGCGGTAGCCCTGACAGCCGGCCGCCGCGCCATATGCCATAACGTCTGACCGTACGGGCTTTTCTCCATCGTCATCGGCTGTTTCCTACCGTGCCGGAGAATCTTGGCGGAGGCCCTGATTCTGTCCGGCACTCGTTTCTGCAAGGCTTATTGCAGTTCGCAGCAATCTGAAGACCATTTCGATATGGCCCTGCTGATAATGGCCACCAGGAAGCGCAATGGAAAGCACGTTTGGCTGAGGCAGGAGCGGGCACAGGCTTTCCGTTTCATCCTCTCCATAGAGGCATAGCGTCGGTACCCAATTCAGGCTGGCCGCTGTGTCGAGCGCGGGTGCGTCGGGTGTCGCCAGTTGAAAAGCTCCGCAGGTGACGCACGATAGAAGACAGTCCGCGTCGGCACGATGAGGCCGACCATGATGATCTTCGCCCTCAGTGCGGCCGGCATACGCGCAAGGCCGACATGCAGCATGTCTGCGCCGAACGACTGCCCGATCAGGATCAGACGATCGGTTTTGCTTCGCGCAAGGGCGCGCCGCACGGCGGCGTCGATCAGTTCCGCGGTCTCTTCGGGTGAGCGCTCCTTGTGGAAATAGGTGAGAGAGCTGACGCCCGTAACCGGAATTCCGTCCTCTGCCAGTCGCTGCGCGATCCGCGGCGCCATTCCGACGCGGAACCCCATGTCTCCGGAAAGGACGATCGCGGAACATCGCGGCTTTCCGGCAGTTGCAGCGGCGGGAACTTCGAAAAAAACGGGGCCTCCGAAATAGCCTATATAGCCGAACCAACAGAGGGCCCCGGCGAGCAGCAGTATCGATCCGGTGATCCATGTCTTCATCGTTTGATCCCGGCAAGAACAGTGCGCGCGACAAGGCCTGCATTTGAATCGAAGTGATGACCGCCCGGCAGTATGGCCTGCGTGACAGGCGCCGCAAGGTCCGGACAGGCGCTGCCGTTTTCATCTGCGCCGCGGATGCACTGCACCTGCAGCCCGCCCAGGCGTCCGACCTCGGGCGCCGTGGGAACGGCGTCGCCGCGCTCGACGTTGAACCAGGACGACAAATGAAACTCGAAGTCCGCGCCTTTGCTGAGGCCGAGAAGACTGATCCGCGAGATCGCAGCCTTGAGAGATTGCGGCAACCTGTTCACCATGAAGGGCAGCGTGTCAGCCCCGAATGAATAGCCGATGAGCAGAACCCGCTTGCGACCCCATTGCCCGCCATAATGCCGGATGATGCGTTCAAGGTCGCGGCTCGCCGTGGCCGCGGCCTTGCGTGTCCAGAAATAGTCACGCGTCGAGACCCCGACGACGGGCACGCCCCGTGAAGCGATGTACGCAGCGATCTGGTGATCGAAGCCGACCCAGCCGCCATCGCCCGAATACATCACCGCCATCGTATCGGTGCGCGGCGCGTGTGGATCGAAAACCGACGAGAGGGGCAGGTCTCCCAGCGCCCTGCTTCTGTCTACATGATCCAGCGCCATGGGAGCCCGCATGGGTGCCATGAGGCCGACAAGCGCGGGCGTGGCATCGTCGATGCCCCGGTCGCCACCAGTGTAGCTGGCGCTGCGCGCGCCGGGGATGGCCGATACGAAGCGCGCGGTCGCGGCGTAAACGGCGGAGTCTTCCGGATCGAGCGCGGTCCATCCTGATAGCCGGGAAGCAGGCATCAAGCGCCAGCGCGGACTTGCCGTATCGCCCGTGCGTACGGCGGTAAGTTGCCCCTTTCCGGCGCACCAGGCCTTTGCACCCGTGGTCTCGGGATTGAAATCGATGGATATGGCGCTTCCGTAAACACCGCGGGGCGCCTGCACGAAGGACGCGTAAGCGAGCGCTGCGCCACTCCGATACCCGACGAGGGCGGGCCTTACATAACGGTTCAGTTCAAGCGCGTGTTCGAAGGACTGAACGACTCTGGCAAGCACGCTGTTTGGATTGGTGCACGAAACGCGCGCGGGCAATGCGCTCACGATTGCTTCGGTCGGCAGGACGGCAATGGCGAACCCTTCGGATGCAAGCGACACCGCTGTCTTTCGATATGCGCCGGTTATCCGGTCGCGCGGCACCATGAAGAGAGCGACGCCGCGCAAGGCCCCGACAGGGCGATAGGTATCGACACGACCGACGGGCGGCAGGTTCATCTGTGTCGCCGCGACTGGATCTGTCGCCGGGCGCGTACAGCCGCTGCCGACAAGCGCGAGCGCCGCCGCGAAAGCAAGGCTGGTTTTTTTTATTGGCATTGCCGGAACCCCCGTTTGATACCTTGAGAGCATGGCGCAGCCCGCATTGTCCGGAGATGAGGCAGAGGTGAAAAAATGTTCACGTGACATAGCCGCCCGACATGGAGGCCAGGATAGCGGCCAAGGCGGCCCGGCATGGAGGCAAGATTACCAAAGCTTAACGTGACTCGCCCCGCGGGCTGCCGCACGTTTTCTCTCGGCGAGGCGGCTGAGCTCCCTGCAGACCGCCTCGCACACAAAGAGGAAACGGTCATGAGAACAGTTCTGATTGCCTCCGCATTGATGTTCGGCGTTGCCGGAATGGCGAACGCCGCGACCCCGGCCCAACCTGCGAGCGCGCCGCTCCCGGTCTGCTCGAAAACGGTGAAGGACCATTGCACCGACGCGCATGCCGCGAAAGGATCGGCGCACAAGAGCAACGCCAAGACTGCGAACACAACCCAGAAGTCCCCAGCCCGCGAGTAGCCCCCCGACTTGCGGAGATCTCCGGGGGTTCAGCATCGCCCCCGGAGATCACTCCTGCCGGAGCGCTGCTTCGGCGGCTTCGGAGACCCGGCCATGATCGCGCACCCTTCACGCGCCTGGATCACCGCAGGGGCAGCGGCCACGCTCGGCCTTCTCCTTTACGCGGCGCTGGGCCAGAGCGTGATCAACACCGGCGGCAGTGGCGCACTTGTTCCCGGCCTCACGTTCGACAACGCCGTCGCATCCGAACCAGCCCTTGTCGTGACCAGTGTCGGATCAGGCAGTATCGCGGCCGCGGCAGGCGTTTCGGTCGGCGATCAGGTCCTCGCCGTTGATTCGCTCCCCATGACCTCACTGGACCAGGTCAGGCAGCATCTGCATAATACGCCGGAGAACATGGTCTTGCTGCGTGTTCTTCATGATGGTGCCGTCCGATCCGTACTGATCCGGCGGGACGGAGATCGCAGGTATGGTGCACAAAATTCTGCTGGTTGAGGACGACGCGCCGACCGCTTCCTATATCGCCAAGGGCATGACCGAAGAGGGCTTTACGGTCGATACGGCAACAAGCGGTCGCGACGGCCTGTTTCTCGCCAGCGACGGCGGCTACGACGCGATCGTCCTTGACCGGATGTTGCCTGGCATGGACGGCATGGCGGTACTCGGCGCGCTGCGCGCGGCAGGTATCGAAACACCGGTGATCATCCTCTCGGCACTCGGCACGGCGGAAGACCGTGTGACCGGGCTCACGGCCGGCTCCGACGATTATCTGGTGAAACCCTTCGCCTTCGCCGAACTTCTGGCGCGCGTACGATTGCTCCTTAGAAAGCGCGGCGCGGGCACCGTCGTCGTTACCAGTCTCGTCTATGACGATCTGGAGATGGACCTTTTGTCACGGCACGTGCGCCGCGCCGGCCGAACAGTCGATCTGCAGCCCAGGGAGTTTCGGCTCCTGGAGTATTTCCTGCGCCATCCCGATCAGGTGATCACCCGCACGATGCTTCTGGAAGGCGTTTGGGATTATCACTTCGACCCGGGCACGAACGTTATCGACGTTCACATAAGCCGGCTTCGGCGAAAGCTTGAGGACACGACTGACACGCCGTTGCTTCACACGATCCGCGGCGCGGGCTACCGTTTCGGAAGTGCGGGCTGAACGGCATCCATGCGCCTGCCACGCTCAACGATCGCGCGGTTCACTGCCCTTGCCTTCCTGTTCCAGTTCCTTGTCACTTGCGCTGCGGTGTTGTTCGTACAGGAAGCCAGCCAGCGCGTGCTTGCCGCCGAGGAACGGGATCTCGTTACCGAACTGCGTGATGAGCTGAAGCTTGCCTATAATGCCGGAGGCCTTCCGGAGCTGCAGCGCGTCATTCGGGAACGCCTTGGCGCTGTGGAAGGCGGAAACGTGGTGATCCTGCTCGCATCGCCGGAGGGCAGGCGCATTGCCGGAAATATCGGCGGCTGGCCGCCCGTGCTTCCCGATTCCGCATCGTGGCGCGCGATAGAGTTATATCGGATCGGCGCTGAAGCGCCCGAACCGATGGGTGTCGCGACATTGCGCCTGCCCGGGGGAGAACGTCTTCTGGCAGGGCGGGTCATCACATCCGTTACACGGCTGAAGGCTGTCAACGGCGATACGCTCGCCGCTGCGCTGCTGGTCGGCGCTGCGCTCGCGATCGTCAGTGCGCTCGGTATTGGACGCTTGCTGTCACGGCGGCTGAAAACCATAGCTGCGACAGCCTCCGCAGTCGAGGGCGGCGCCTTTGCACAACGCGTGCGCATTACCGGCAGCGACGACGCATTCGATTCTCTGTCGCGTGCCATCAACGCGATGCTGGATCGCATAGAAGCACTCGTATCGCAGCTCAGGATGATGACGGACGGGCTTGCACACGACCTGAGATCGCCTGTCACACGCATGAAATCCGTTCTCGAAAGCGCGATCCTCGAGGTGCGCGATCCCATCAGCCTGGGGGCGCTCGAGCGTGTTTCCGTGGAGGCCGAGACCTTGCTGTCCATGCTGACCACGGCGCTCGTCATCAGTCGCGCCGAGGCAGGCATCGGACGCGATCATTTCATGGACACAGATGTTTCATCCCTGCTGTGCGATCTTGCGGAAATCTATGGCCCGGTCGCCGAGGAACAGGGGTTCGTGATCGAAGTGCGAGAGGATGCGCCGCTGCGTGCGGCCTTGCACCGCGAGCTCATCAGTCAGGCGATCGGCAATCTCATTGAGAATGCTTTGAAATATGCAGAAGGGGGCAGCCGAATTGTCCTTTCGGGAGCCCGTGAAGAACACACCATGCGCATAGACGTTGCCGATGATGGTCCAGGCATTCAGGTGCAGGACCGGGAGCGAGCACTTCGTCGCTTCGGTCGGCTTGACCCGGCGCGACATGTTGCCGGGTTCGGGCTGGGCTTGTCGCTGGTGGAGGCTGTCGCGCGCTTGCATGGGGGTGCGTTGTCGCTGGAGGATAATGCACCTGGCCTACGTGCCGTTCTGCGGCTTGACGTTTAGGGTCTTACTGTTTCGCTGCCCTTGCGGGCTTCACGTAAGGGACAAATTTTCCGAGCCCGAGCGAACCGACCTCCATGTGCGTACCGGAATCGAGCAGCCGCACGATGTCCACGGAGCAAAGCTGGTCGGAGTGTGTGTTCGTCACCAACACGTAATCTCGGCGTAGTGAGGAAGCACCAGAGTCAGGTTGGTTCACATAGACCGTACCGTTCGCCATTTTATAGACGATCGCCTTGCCGTCGATAATTTGAGATGAACGAATGTCTCGCTGCATAAGGCAGTCCTGGGCCTTTCCTTCCACTCGCCCCTCGATCGCGCGCGCGAGTTGCTCGTCAGGCGTTTGCGTTTTCGCATTCACGGCTGTGCTGGACGCCAGAATCGCGCCGGAGAGAAGGAATACGAAAGATCTTTTCATGACGACGTTCCTTTTCGTTCTGAACTCGGCTTAGAGTGCGCTTCCGTTCTTTCCACGACGATGACTTCAACATGAAAAAAGATTCATCAATTGAAGCAAGTGCGAAAATTGGTCATTCTCGTACGTTGCTATTCGGAACAATAGAGAGAATTCTATGGCGTTCGAAGTACCGCATCACTCGCGGGTGAAGGTGACCACCAGTACGTCACGATAAGCGGGAAGCGCCGGATCGACAGCATTTATCTCCGTCACGCCGTGCAGGATACGGTGATCGTCGAGCAGTACGGCGTCGCCGGGATCGCTCAACAGGAAGCTTCCGAGGTTTGTTCCGTCCGGCGCTCTGATCACGGTCAGGCCGTCGCGTACATTCCGCCGGCAGAGTAGAATGACGAACACCCAGTCCACCCCGTCGCGGTGGAGCCCTTCCGGGGTCGGTCTGCCGATATGGCCGGGCGTGGTCTCGATCCGGAACTGATGGAATTCGATACCCCAGCGTGAGTCGGGTGTTCCGGTGTCCGCTGCTGAGAAGAGCTCGGAACAGAGCGCGAGGAGCGCGCAGGTGACGGGATGCTCCTCGGTCTCGGCCAGCACCGGATCGAACCAGCGCTGCACTTCTCCATTGAGCGGATTATAGTCCCGGCTCTGAAAATGCGGCTGATGCGGCTTGCGGGTCAGCTGCCCATCGGCATGAGTGAAGGCGGCATAGCGCCGCCGGCGATAGCGCCCACCATCGGCCATATAGCGATCCTGGCCGAGATCGTCCCACAGCGCGCCAAAACTTTCCCAGTGTGCGACGGTGTCTTGGCCCAGCAGGCGCAGCATCGTCGCCGCGCCAAGCCGGACGAAGCCAGGATCGCGCAGCCCATCGAGGATGGCGTCCCGCGTCGTCCCCGGCGGCAATGAGTTGACATCGTTCAAACGCTTACTCCAGCAGCAGTTTCGGGCTTCGGCCCGGTCAGGCGGGTTCGGACATGACCCCCGGACCGGACGGCGGAAGCCGATCGCCAAGTGACTATAACGCTTCATCATTCCGATCGCGATGGTGGAGTCGGCGACCTCCTTCTCCCTGAACACCTCGCGAATCGTCTGAAAATCCTCATCACGTCCGGCATCGCAATGGAGCGATTGATCGAAGGTTGTAGGCGCTCGCGTAGAAGACTTGATTGAGAAATGGCATACTCTCGGCTAGGCATGAAATGGGCTCTTGTCGAATAAGACAATTGGGGAGGAGGGTCCAGAATGCAGCTCAGTCATTTCGACCTCAATCTTTTGCGTGCGCTTGACATATTGCTGGCTGAACGCAACGTCACCCGCGCGGCCGGGCGGCTCTGCGTAACCCAACAGGCCGCGAGCAGCGCACTGCAACGTCTGCGGCGGCATTTCAATGATGAATTGCTGACGCGTGTGGGACGCAACCTGGAGCTTACGCCGCTCGCTGTTTCCCTTGTCATGCCCGTCCGCGAGGCGCTGCTGAATGTGCAGGCGGCGCTCAGGACGCGGCCCCAGTTCGACCCGGAGACTGCAGCCTTCACATGGCGCATCGCTATGAGTGACTATTGCCTCCATGTCGTCCTGCCTCACCTTATTCAGCATCTGACAATGACGGCGCCACAATTACGGTGCATGGTCGAAACGCTGACTCCTGCGAGTTTCGAACGTCTGGAGATGGGAGAGCTCGATTTCTGTCTCACCGCGCACGATATGCGCCTCTATGGATCGCACAGGCCGAGTCGACATATTCGCACGATGGCGCTCTTTCGCGATGATTTCGTTTGTGTTGCCGACCCTGCCCACGTCGATATCGCCAATGGTATGTCGCTCCGAACATATCGGAAGGCCCGTCACAACACGGTTGATTTCGGCGAGGATCTTAGAACGATCGTCGAAAGCGCATGGGCAGAAGCAAAGACCGATTTCAACATCGCGGTGATGGTGCCCAATTTCGCCGCACAGATCTTCATGCTTCCCGGAACGCCGCTGGTGGCGACCTCGCAGCGACGCCTTGCCAATACGCTTGCGCCGCGTCTCGGCCTTGCCGTCGCTGAATGTCCAATGAAATTGCCGCTCCTTCAGGAGATCTTGTTCTGGCATGAACGCACGGAACAGGATCCCGCTCGGGTATTTATCAGAGAGACCTTCGAACGCGTCATCGGCGAACTGGGAGAGGAGCCGCCTCGCAGGTACAACTGAAATTTGTATGAGGCATCCGCCGATATAGTTTCCGCCTCATCGGACCCGACTTCATGCTCTTCCTCAATAAGAAAAGCTTGAGGGAGGTGATCAACAATGAAGCGATCGATTCGTTTCCGTACAATTGCGGGTATTGTCGCCCTTGCATGGCCGAGTGCCGTTCAAGCCCAGATCGATAAGGAAGCTGAATCCAAAGATGGATTGGGCGTGGACGAGATCATCGTCACCGCGCAAAAACGATCCGAAAGCGTGCAGGATGTACCGCTGGCCGTTTCCGCGGTCGGCGGCGCGGCACTTGACCGATTGGGTGTCAGCAATCCACTGCAACTCGGTGCCACCGTGCCGAACTTCAACCTGCAGACCAACAGCGGCGTGACCTACATCTATCTGCGCGGCGTCGGGAACAATTTCCTTGGGCTCGGCATCGACAGCAACGTCGCCTACCACGCCAACGGTGTCTACGTCGCCCGCCCCCGTGCACAGGTGATGAGCTATTTCGATGTTGACCGGATCGAGGTCGTCCGCGGCCCACAGGGCGATCTCTACGGGCGCAACGCTACGGGCGGGTCAATCAATGTCATCACCCGCAAGCCAAGCGACGAATTTTCCGCGAATGCCACGCTCAGCATCGGAAACTACGGACTGGTGCAAGGTGAATTCGGTGTCGGCGGGGCGGTGGTGCCCGACAAGGTTTCGGTCCGCGCGGCCGGGTTCATCATGGACCGTGGCGGTTACGGAACGAACGACGCGACCGGTCGGGACGTCGATAACCGGAAGGAACAGGCAGGCAGGCTGACGGTCGAGTTGACACCGAGCGAACCCTTGTCGATCGAGATCATCGCCGATTATTTTCATGCTGACGACGCGTGGGGTGTTGTTCATCAGGCCGGCAGCGGCATCCCTGGCGCGCTGACGCTTGCCGAGGCCTTTGGAAATTTCCCCAGCCGCATCCGCAACGTCGTCTCCGGCGTCGATCCGAACCGGACGATCCGGGCCTGGGGCATTCAGGGAACGGCGACGCTCGACGTCACCGACAACATATCACTGAGGTCGATCACCGCCTATCGCAAATCGCGCTTCACCGCTCTTGACGAGCTGATTGGGACGAATCCGTCGATGGGCGCGATTTCACAGCTCGAAAAACAGCACCAGTTCAGCGAGGAGGTCCAGCTTCTCGCTGACGGCACCGGGTGGGATTTCATTCTCGGCGGTTACTACTTCACCGAAAAGGTCGACGGCTTCATACATATTCCGCTGTTCTTTGATCCGGCCGCGCAGTTCGATCAGCGCGGGACCGGCGACACGAAGGCCTATGCCGTGTTCGCGCACGGTTCGTGGGAGTTCGTGCCCACGCTCAAGCTGGTTCTCGGTGCACGCTACAGCCATGAAAAGCGGACGTCCGAGGGCGTGTTTACCGCGCCTTTTGACCCAATTCCGACAGGCGGGCGCAAGAGCTTCAACGCGTTTACGCCGAAGGCCACGCTGCAGTTCGAGCCTTCGGATAATCTAACGCTCTATGGCGGCGTTTCTAAGGGCTTCAAGAGCGGAGGCTTCACGATCGGCGTACCGGGACCTGGCGTCGATCCCGAGAAGCTGTTGAGCTACGAGGTCGGAGCCAAGGCGCAACTCTTCGATCGCCATTTGACCGCGAATGTCGCCGCCTTCTGGTATGATTACAAGGACATGGTTGTGACCCGCATCGTGGGCGCGCAGACCGTGGAGGAGAATGCCGGAAAATCGACGATCAACGGCATCGAATTCGAACTCACCGCGCGACCCACGGATCGGTTGCGTATCGATGCCTCGCTCGGGCTTCTGGATGCGAAGTTCGACAGTTTCACCACGCCCGATCCGCTCAACCCAGCTGCAGGCCCGATCTCGCTCGCAGGCAACCGCCTGCCAGGTTCTGCCGAGTATACGGCACGGATCGGCGCGCAATACGACATCCCGATCGGCGATGCTTCAATGTTCAGCGTCAACGGCGATGTCTTCTTTTCGGGCGATATGTTCTTCGACCCGTACGAGCACAGCGGGTCCTATCAGTCCTCCTACGAGACCTATAACGCGTCCCTGACCTACGACAGCGGTCAGTGGTGGACGGTAACGCTCTGGGGCCGAAACCTCACCAATCGGACGATCGTTTCGAACCAGCTCATCTCCGCGGATTTCTGGGGATATCCGCGCCTCACCTATCTGCGCGATCCGCGCACTTACGGGGTCGACTTCAAAGTGAAATTCTGAGGCTGCAATGGCGATCACGGGTATCGAGTCTTTAGTTTACGGCGTCGACGATGTCGCGTCTGCCACGCGTTTCTTCGAGGATTTCGGGCTGCCTCTGAAAGAGCGGTCCGAAATCCTCGGGCACTTCGTGCTGAACGAAGGGTCGAGCGTCGTCATCCGCCACCGCGAGGACCCCGCACTGCCCACCACGGCGATGGAAGGCATCGGGGTGAGGGAAGTCGTCTGGGGCGTGGATACGCCGGATGCGCTGGAAGCGCTCGCGGCCAGCCTCGCGAAATCCTGCGATGTGCGGCGTGACGCGGAGGGAACCGTCCGTTTCCACACCAGTTTCGGGCTTGCTATGGGGCTGCGGCATTTCAACCGGAAGCCGGTCGTTTATGCACCCGATCCGGTGAATGCGCCCGGTCGCATCAATCGGCTCAACCAGCATCGAAAATGGCGGGAACGGGCACGTCCAAAGGTGATCTCGCATGTCGTCTTCGCTGTGCCCGATTATGAAGCCGGCTATGCCTTCATGCGCGACGAGCTCGGTTTTCGTCTGTCGGACAGTCAGCGCGGGTTCGGCATGTATCTTCGCTGTGACGGATCGAACAATCATCACAACCTGTTTCTGCTCAACGCCAATGCGCCATTCCCCGACATGGACGGCAAGCTGCGCTTCCATCACGCGAATTTCGGCGTGGAAGATATCGACGAGATCATGGCCGGTGCGAACCACATGGTTCGCAAGGGCTGGGCGCATTCGCACCTCGGGCTTGGCCGACACCGCATCGACTCAGCGCTTTTTTACTATCTACCCTGTCCCGCTGGCGGGGAG
The DNA here is from genome assembly GCF_003634215.1 of Sphingosinicella microcystinivorans. Classification (GTDB taxonomy): domain Bacteria; phylum Pseudomonadota; class Alphaproteobacteria; order Sphingomonadales; family Sphingomonadaceae; genus Sphingosinicella; species Sphingosinicella microcystinivorans. Next base: position 742,297 of record NZ_RBWX01000007.1, read on the forward strand.
GCGGAATACGGCGCCGATGCCGACTATGTGGACGACAACTGGGTCCCGCGTGACTGGCAGGAGCCGCTCTTCGGCTTCGCGCATTTCGTTCACAACCTGCCGCCTTTCCTCCAGCAGCCGCCGGCCTGGAACGTCCGCTACATGACAGAAGAGACGCCGCAGGTGTCCGGGGGCAAGCAGTAATGGCCGTTATCGAGAAAGCCCTGCTCATCGGCGGCGGCATCGGCGGACTGGTTGCGGCGCGCGCGCTGCGACAGCGGGGCATCGCGGTCGATCTGATCGAACGTGAACCGCGCTGGACCGTCTATGGCGTCGGGATCATCCAGCCGAACAATGCCCTGCGGGCACTCGACCGCGTCGGACTGGCGCAGCGCTGCCTGGAGCAGGGAGGTGCCTTCGGCGGCTGGCGCATTCACGACGCGAACGGTAATGTCCTGCTCGATCCCCCCGGCGACAACAGCGCGGCGCCTCATCTACCGTCCAACAACGGCATCACTCGGCCGAGACTGCATGATATCCTGATCCGGGGCGCGGAGGAGGTGGGGACGGATATCCGGCTCGGCACTACCGCGATCTCATTTCGCGACGACGGATCGGGGGTCGACGTAACCTTTAGCGATGGCAGCGTGCGCCGGTACGACCTGGTGGTCGGTTACGACGGCGTGTTTTCAGAAACCCGCCGAATGCTGTTCGGCGACACCTACAAACCGCGCTTCAACGGCCAAGGTGTGTGGCGGTACAATTTTGAGCGAACGGAGGATGTCGATACGGGCCAAGTCTACTTCGGGCCCGAGACCAAGGTTGGCCTCGTGCCGATGTCGCCCACACTCATGTACATGTTCATCGTGACGGCGGAGGCCGACAGCCGCTGGTATGACGGTCCTACCGCAGCGGAGGAGATGCGCTCGCGCCTCAACGGTTATGCCGGGCCGATCGCGCGCCTATCCCAGCTCATCACTGATCCGGCTGGCGTTGTCTATCGGCCGATGATGAACCATCTGGTCGACGATCCCTGGTACAGGGGGCGTATCCTGCTCGCCGGGGACGCCGCGCATTCCACCACGCCGCACCTCGCGCAAGGCGCGGCGATGGCCATTGAGGATGCCGTTCTTCTCGGTGAGCTTCTCGGTGGCGCGGAATCGCTCGATGCTGCGCTGGCGGAATTCATGCGTCGCCGTTTCAGCCGGGTAAAATATGTGGTCGATACCTGCGACCAGCTTGTGGAGTGGGAGCTGGAGGAATGGCGCGGAGTCCACAATCCGGATGCAGATCAGGGCGGTTTGCTGCATCGTGCCACGCATGCCCTGATGGCGGAATATTGAGGAGGTGGACATGCCCTTTCTCCGAAATTGCTGGTACGTCGCGGCGTGGAGCGATGAGGTTCCCGACGAAGGTACGTTCAACCGACGTATTCTAAACGATGATATCCTGTTTGCACGCGGCAACGACGGCATGTTGCGCGCGATGCGTAACCGTTGCCCACATCGCTTCGCCCCGCTTAGCCTGGGAGAACGCGTCGACGACGTGATCGAGTGCGCCTATCACGGGCTGAAATTCAATCTGAACGGGCAGTGCGTGCTGAACCCGCACGGCGGCGGGCAGATTCCACCCAATGCCAGGGTGCAGACCTACCCTGTTGTCGAGCGGCATATGCTGGCGTGGATATGGATGGGCGAGCCAGCCAAAGCGGACCCGTCGACGATTCCCAATCTCGTCGGCCTCGATCCCGGACGCTTCGCGATAAACCGCGGTTACATGCATACGCCCGCCAATTACGAATACATGACCGACAATATCATGGACCTCGGTCACATCGAGTTCCTTCACAAGGGGCTACTCGGCAGCGAAGCCGTGCGCCACGCAGAGGTCGACGTGGCGCGGGAGGGAAACGTCGTTCATTCCAATCGGCTGACGCGCAACGAGATCCTGCCGATGGCGCTCGAAGTGCTTTACGAGACCAGCGGCGAACCGGTGGATCGCTGGCTCGATGTGACCTGGTATCCGCCCGGTAACATGCAGCTTGTCGTTGGCGTGACGGCCGCTGGCGAGCCCGAACGGATCGGCCGGGAAACGCCTGGCGTGCATCTGATGACCCCCGAAACGGACGAAAGTACCCATTATTTCTGGTCAAACGCCCGCGATTTCCGGCTCGACGACGAAGCCTTGCACGCGGCGCTTGATGAGGGGTTCCAGATTGCGTTCGAACAGCAGGACAAGCCGATGATCATGGCGCAGCACGGTGCCATCGGCGGTGAGGACTTCTGGGATCTACATCCGGTCATTCTCGAAGGTGACGCCGGGGCGGTGCGCGCGCGGCGCATCCTTCGCAAGCTTATCAAAGACGAACAGGTAGCCGGATAATGGCGAAGATCATCATTTCCTGCGCGGTGACGGGCAGCGCGCACGTTCCCAGCATGTCGGATGCGCTACCGCTGACGCCGCAGCAGATCGCCGACCAGTCGATCGCAGCCGCCGAGGCGGGCGCGGCGATCCTGCACCTTCATGCGCGCGTTCCAGAGGACGGGCGTCCGACAGGTGATCCGGACGTTTATGCGCGCTTCCTGCCCGTCATCAGACAGGCGACCGACGCCGTGATCAACATCACGACGGGCGGCGCCGTCACAATGACCGTGGCGGAGCGGCTGGCGGCGGCGGCGCGGTTTAAACCCGAGATCGCCTCCCTGAACATGGGATCGATCAACTTCGCCTTCTTTCCTGCAGCGGCGCGGATCAAGAGCTGGAAGCATCCGTGGGAAGAGGCCTATGTGAAGAATTCGGATGACTATATCTTCCGAAACACCTTCCGCGACATTGCCTATATCCTGGAAACGATGGCGGACGCGGGCACGCGCTTTGAGCACGAATGCTACGATGTCGGCCATCTCTACACGCTTGCCCATTTCCTCGATCGGGGGTTGGTGAAGCCGGGTTTCTTCGTCCAGATGGTGTTCGGCATTCTGGGCGGAATCGGCGCCGATCTCGATAACCTCATGTTTATGAAGCAGACTTGCGATCGGCTGTTCGGCAAGGGCCGCTATCAATGGTCTGTGCTTGCCGCGGGGCGGCACCAGATGCCGTTCCTCACCCAGGCTGCGCTACTGGGTGGTCACGTCCGCGTGGGTCTGGAGGACAGCCTGTTCATCGAGCGCGGCGTGCTCGCCGCATCCAATGCCGAGCAGGTCGAGAAGATAAGGCGTATCCTCGCCGAAATGGGCCATGAAGCTGCGACACCCGCCGAGGCCCGCGAGATGCTGGGCCTGAAGGGCGGCGACAGGGTGGAGTTCTGATCATGGGGCGCAAGATAATCGATCTCTCAATCTATCTCGAAAACGACGTGATTTCCGATCCGCCTCCGTTCCGGCCGAAGATCGACTATATCGATCACAAGACATCCGTGCCCGATCTGGCGGGGTTCTTTCCGGGCCTGAAACCCGAGGATCTACCAGATGGTGAGGCCTGGGCGATCGAGCGAATCGAGCTCATCACGCATAATGGCACGCATCTGGACGCGCCCTGGCATTTCGCCTCGACGATGAACAAGGGCGAGCGTGCTATCACGATCGATGAGGTGCCGCTCGACTGGTGCTTTCAGCCGGGCGTGAAGCTCGATTTCCGCCATTTCGATGACGGCTATGTCGTGACGGCTGCCGATGTCGAAGCGGAGCTGGACCGGATCGGTCACAGGCTCTCACCGCTCGAAATCATTGTCGTCAACACGGCTGCAGGCAAGCGCTACGGGCAGGACGACTATGTGACCGCCGGCTGCGGCATGGGTTACCAGGCCACGATGTACCTGCTCGAGCGCGGCGTTCGCCTGACAGGTACCGACGGGTGGAGCTGGGATGCGCCGTTCGTCCATACGCGGGAGAAATACCTGGAGACGGGGAATCCCGGCCTCATCTGGGAAGGCCACAAGGCCGGGCGCGACATCGGCTATTGCCACCTCGAAAAACTGCATAATCTCGAAGTCTTACCCTCGACCGGCTTCACCATCGCCTGCTTCCCGATGAAGATACGCGCCGCTTCCGCAGGCTGGACGCGTGCTGTCGCAATCATCGAGGACTGACATGATACGAGCCGATAATCCGCTGCGCGATTGGCGTGTCGATCCGTCGGCAATCCGCTATCTCGGCCGGGATCTCCAGCGCCCCGAATGCATTCTTGCCGAGAAGGACGGCACGCTGTGGAGCGCGGACGCGCGGGGAGGCGTCATGCGCATCGGCAGCGACGGCTCACAGCAGCTCGTCGTCCAGGAAGCAGACCCGCATTTCGATATTTCCGTTGACGCTGCCGGGAGCCTGCTCGGCGGTACATTGCCAAACGGTCTCGCCTTCGCACGCAATGGCGATATTCTCATTTCGAATTTCGGAACCGACCGGCTGGAGGTAATGACGCGCGACGGCAGGACCCGCGTGCTCGCCGACAGCATCGACGGCAAGCCGATGGGCAAGGTCAATTTCGTGCTGCGCGATAGCCGCGATAGGCTGTGGGTGACGATCTCCACGAACATCAATCCATGGAGCGACGCGGTCACTCCCGCGCTGGCGGACGGCAGCATCTGCCTGATCGACAAAAAAGGCTCGCGCACCGTTGCGGACGGATTTCATTTCACCAATGAAATCCGTTTCGACGCGGCGGAAGAATGGCTTTATGTCGCTGAGACGACGGCCAAGCGTGTCACGCGCCTGCGCGTGCAGCCCGACGGATCGCTGACCGATCGCGAGGTTTACGGTCCCTCCAGCCTCGGCGACGGCGCAATCGATGGCATCGCGTTCGACGCCTACGGCAATCTCTGGGCCACGATGGTTTTCGCCGACCGCCTCGTGGCAATTACGCCCGAAGGCGACCTCCTCGAACTGCTTGCAGACGGCAATCCGTCCGCAACAGCCCGCTTCGAGGCCGAATTCGCGTCCGGGTCACCGGTCAGTTTCGACACGCTGATGGCGTGCGGCGGCACGATCTGCCCGTGGCTCGCCAGCATAACCTTCGGCGGCCCCGACCTCAGCACGGTCTATCTCGGCGGTCTACGAGCAACGCGGATACCCGCATTCACGAGTCCCGTCGCCGGTTTGCCGATGGTGCACTGGAATGAAGGCATCGGCCCCCGGAGAGGCAGCGTCGCATGAGTTTCCTCAGGAACTGCTGGTATGTCGCGGCTTGGGCCGACGAATTGAATGACGGCATGCTCGCGCGCACCATCATTGGCGATGCGGTGCTGTTCTGGCGCGCCGATAACAGATTGTTTGCCGTCGCCGATCGTTGTCCGCACCGTCTGGCTCCGCTGAGCATGGGCTTAGTAGACGGTGGCACGGTGCGCTGCGGCTATCATGGGCTGGTGTTCAATGGTGCTTCGGGGGCATGCACGCACAACCCACATGGCTCAGCGACAAGCGTACTTTCGATTCGCACCTATCTGTGTCTGGAACGTCATGGAATCGTCTGGATCTGGATGGGTGACCCCGAACGGGCCGACCCGGATGATGTCCCCGCCATGAGCTTCATCGATAATGCCGGCGAGCACGCGTTCAGCAAGGGCTACATGTACACGGCAGCCGGCCACAAACTGCTTGAAGACAATATACTCGATCTCTCCCACGCCGATTATCTCCACCCCGATACGCTGGGCGGGGGATCGATCACGCGCTCACGCGCAAAGGTTGAAGAACGCGGCCACACCGTGTTCGTGCGCTGGTTCACGAGCGGTGAACCCGCGATTCCGATATTCCGTCCGGAAATGCCTGATCCGATGATGCAAACGGACATGTGGACCGAGGTGGTCTGGCATCCAAACGGCGTGATGATCCTGCGTGTTGGCGCGACACCGCTCGGCCGCGCGCCCGAACAGGGCATAGATACGTGGAACGCGCACATCATGACGCCTGAAACGCTGACCACGTCGCATTATTTCTACTGCAATTCGAGGAACTACAAAACGGACGACGCCGCATACAACGCGGCGATGGCCGCCGGACTACGCACCGCCTTCGAGCAGGAGGACAAGCCGATGATCGAGGCGCAGCAGCGAGCGCTCGGCGATGCGGAACTGTTCGATCTAAAGCCTGCGCTACTTGCCATCGACAACGGTTCGACGCGCGCGCGACGCATCTATCAGCGGCTTGTGGCGGACGAAGCTGCTGCATCATCTCAACGCGTCTGAAGGAAACACGATGTACGAACCGTTCCCTGGAAACTACGTCTGGAATCTCGGCGTCAATATTTGCCTTTGTATGGGCGGCGCTATCGGCGAGATCGACCGCGCTAACGACGAAGTGCGCGAAATCGCGCGCGAGGGCGCTGACAAGGGAACGGCGGCGTTCTTCGAAAGCTGGGGCCGAATGGCTGATCGGTTGGTTGAACTTGGCGAGGAATGCGAAGCGGCTGGTCATGATCTGAGCGCGGGCGAAAAATACCGCCGTGCCACCGCTTATTACATGACTGCGGAGCGCATGCAGGCGCGTGACTACGAACCGCGCAAACAAATGTATCGCAAGATGCTGGAGACGATGCAGCGCGCGATCGACAAGTCTGGCCTGGGCTGGGAACGCGTCGAAATCCCGTTTGAAGGCGCGCACTTTCCCGCACTGTTCATCCCGGGGGAAGGCGAGGGGCCGCGCCCGACCATGGTTTTCTGCAACGGTCTCGACAGCGTAAAGGAAATGATCGCGTTGTCGATCGGCGATACCTTCGCCCGGCGCGGCATTTCGGTTCTCGCGGTCGATCAGCCGGGCGTCGGCGAGGCGCTGCGCCTCAATGGGCTGCCCGCGATCCACGATACAGAGCGCTGGGCTGGTGCGGCCGTCGATGCTCTGGAATTCCGGGGCGATGTAGACAAGGACGCCATCGGTATGATGGGCTGGTCGCTTGGCGGTTATTACGCGCCGCGTGCCTCCATCTATGAAAAGCGCTTCAAGCTGTGCGTCGCATGGGGCGCCAACCACAACTGGGGCGAACTCCAGTCGCGCCGGCTCAAGAACGAAGGCGAAAACCCGGTGCCCCATTATTGGGATCACGTCATGTGGGTGTGGGGCCAGCCGGACATGGAAACCTTCATGGCCTTGATGCCGAAGGTGACGTTAAACGGTCATATGGACAAGATGACCGTGCCGTTCCTTATCACGCACGGGTCAAACGACAGGCAGATACCGCGCGAATATGCCTACCAAAGCCGCGATCAAGCCGTGAACAGTCCTTGTGTGGAACTCAGATTGTTCTCCGAGCGAGAGGGGGGTGTGGAACATTGCAGCGCCGATAATATGGAGCCCGTCAAATCCTACATCGCGGATTGGGTGCGGGACCGTTTCTCTGAGCTTGATGAAGCGAGTTGACGCCATGTGCGCGCGCCGGTTGGTGGGTTGACAGCGCTAATCAACACGATCCGTTCTGAAAAAAAGCACGCGAATCGTCAGTAAGAGGTGGCCTCATTCAGACGCTCCCGCAATGAATCGATGTTCGCTTTCGGAACGATGAAATGTACTGAAAAATGTCCAATATGCCGCATGATCGATTATGGCGGAGATGCAAGGATATAATCCACGGAACACAACCACTTGGAGATAAGAAGCGCTAGGATTATAGCCGAAAGCTGGCGCGATGATTTTTTCCGGGTGGCAATCGTCATTTTGGGATTACATTGGATCGGCGTTCACTTGTCTTGGACCCGTGTCACGCATGATGTGAGGGGTAACCTAGCCCGATAGATGGTCGATGATGAGGCTCTGAATGAGTGGTTTTGCCGGGAGGTGCTCCCTCTCGAAGGCCCTCTCACGCGCTTCATCCGCCGAAACTGGCGGGTTGCCGACGACGTGATGGATCTCAGGCACGATGTCTATGAACGGGCGTTCACCGGAGCACGCAAGGAACTGCCGGTGAACACGCGGCAATATCTGTTTACGATTGCGCGCAACCATCTGATCAATTCGGCCAAGCGTGCACGAATTGTCTCGTTCGAGCATGTTGCAGACCTCGAGACGGTCGATAGCGACATCGATCTGTTCGAAGCCGAGCGTCACCTGACAGCGCGCGAAAGTCTGCGCCGTGTGCTTGCTGGACTCGAAAAGCTGTCGCCGCGGGTGCGCGAAATCGTCGAGCTCCGAAAGATTGAGGGCCTGACCCCGCAGGAAACCGCTGATCGGCTCGGCATTGGCAAGGACGCGGTCAGCGGTCAGCTGGTGATGGGGATGAAGGCGCTCGCGAGCCATATGCTTGGCGGCACTGGTCGGGTCGTGCGGCCGCGTTACGGCGCGCGCGGGCGCGGAGAGCAATCATGAGCCGGGCCGAACATGCCGCCGACCGCGCGGCGCGCTGGGTTCTGGCGCAGGAAGAAGAGAGCTGGAGTGCCGCTGACCAGGCCGAATTCGACGCCTGGCTGAGCGAGAGTGATGGGAACCGCACGGCCTATCTACGGTTGCGTCATAGCTGGCGTGAAGCCGATCGTATCTCGGCGCTGGGTCGGAGCCTTCCCGAACCTGCCGAACGCGTCGCATATCGTCCGCCTTGGCGCCGGTATGTGCCTTTTGGCATTGCTGCTTCAATCGTGCTCGCGCTTGGCGGCACCTATCTCTACCGGCCAGAGGCGCTGCAGCCGGAGACCGAGCAGGTCCTTGGCGCCAGCTATGCGACGCCGGTCGGTAGCCGCAAGATCATCGCCTTCACCGACGGGAGCAAAGTGGAGCTCAACACGGCCTCGAAGGTGCGCACTGCGGTGCGACCCAAAAGTCGGGAGGTCTGGCTGGATCAAGGCGAGGCTTTCTTTGAAGTGGCCCGCAAGGAAGATCAGCCGTTTATCGTCTATGCGGGGAATCGTCAGATTACAGTTCTCGGAACCAAATTCTCGGTACGCCGCGATGGAGAAAAAGTGACGGTTTCGGTGCTTGAAGGGCGCGTCCGTGTCGATGAGATCGAACAAGGTCAGGCTGTACGCTTTGCGGTTATCGTCGGCGGCGACATTGCAATCGCGCGTGGGTCTGCGACGCTCGTTGCCTCGCACTCGGAGCAGAAGGTAGAGGATGCACTTGCATGGAGGCGCGGTATGCTGAGCTTCGATCGGTCGAACCTCGGCGAGATCGCCACTGAATTTAACCGCTACAACGCGAAGAAGCTCGTCGTCGTCGATCCAGAGACTGCCGCGCTCAGGATTGGCGGAATGTTTCCTTCGAACGATCCCGATGCTTTCGTGCGGGTGCTGAGCGAAGCCTACGGGCTCAAGGTCGAAGAAACACCGACCGAGGTCAGGATCACGAACTGATAGCGTACGCCGCCTGCCATCATTGCCGAGCTCGCAATCGGGTCGAGAGCGAAAGTCGATTTTTTGATTACATAGATAGGTGGATCGGCTGTCTCAACCCTCCAAGAGGGTGCGATGTGCGCCCCAAACAGAGGGGGGCTTTATGCGGATAAATGGATTGGGCGCGTTCGCTGCAGGCGTTTGCATGATGGCGTTGGTGGTGCCCGCGCAGGCGCAGGTCCAGGAGCAAACCTATAATATCCCAGCCGGCACTCTGCGATCGGCACTCGATGCATTCGGTCGTCAGTCCGGCAAGCCGATTATCTACAAGGTGGACGAGGTTCAAGAAAATCGTTCGCGCGGTTTTCGCGGAACGGCAACGTCCCAGGCGGCGCTCGATGCGATCCTGGCGGGAACGCCTTTTACAGCACGAATCGTTGGATCGGGTGCAGTCGCGATCGTGAAGGTGGGAAACGGCGGACCCGGCGCTAGCGATGGCGCGCTCGCGGATTCTTTAACGGAAACGGCATCCTCCGAAAGGGAAGGCGGCGAAATCGTTATTACCGCTCAGAAGCGAAATGAGCGACTGGTGGACGTGCCTGTCCCGGTCACGGCGCTGAGCGGTTCCAATCTCATCCAGCAAAATCTTGTGCGCCTCGCGGATTACGCGCGTCGCGTTCCCGGGCTCACTGTGGCCGGGAACGATCTCGACGCGATCTCCATCCGCGGGATCAACGCGGGTAGCAGCGGGAGCAATCCGACTGTTGCCGTCACGCTCGATGATCTGCCGGTCACTGGTTCGATCGGCCTCAGCGGCCCCTTCTTTCCGGATATCGACCCGGCAAATCTTTCCCGTGTCGAGGTGCTGCGCGGGCCACAGGGTACGCTATACGGCGCCTCCAGCCTCGGCGGGTTGATCAAGTTGGTTTCGCGCACGCCGGACACGACGGAATTTTCCGGCCGGGTCGAACTCGGCGGAAGCGATGTTCTGCATGGGAACCAGGGTTGGCAGGCGCGAGCGTCTATCAATATTCCCGTATGGCAGGATCGCCTCGGCGTTCGGATCAGCGGCTTCAAGAGGGAAGACCCGCGCTGGCTCGATAACATCAACCCGATCTATGCCGGGAAGGACGTGAACAAGTCCAGCACAGAGGGGTGGCGCGCGGCGCTGGTCTTCAAGCCGTTCGACGACCTGACCATCAATGCGTCCTATCTGCGGCAGACAGTCAAATCCAGCGGCGGCGGAACGGTGCAGGTGACTCCGTACCCGACCGACTACCGACCGCTGAATGGTTACGATGCCATCGATATCGTGCCGGGGGCAGCGGAAAGCCTGACCCGGATCATCAGTCTCAGGGCAGAATATGAACTGCCTTTCGGCACGCTCACGTCCGTCAGCGGGTGGAGCAAGTTCGCGAACAATTCCAACAGCGACGAAACGCTCAACTTCCCCTTTGTCTTCTCCGATATCGGCGGGCTTGGCCCACTGTTTCCGGGTGCGCCCGCCGGCTCCAGCGTCGATCTTAGCAATATCCTCGAGAATAAGAAATTCTCGCAGGAAGTTCGGCTGGCTTCCGATCCCGAAGCGCGGTTCAGCTGGTTGGTCGGGGGGTTCTACACCAGGGAACATCCGCTTCTGCGACAGGCTTTGAGCGCGCTAGACCCGTCTGGCGGCGAGCTTGGACTGATCGTTGCCTTTCCAGTTCCGCAGCGTTTCACGGAAAAGGCGATCTTCGGCAGCCTCACCTACAAGTTCAATGATCACTTCGATGTTCAGGTCGGCGGCAGATACAGCGAGAACAAGCAGCGGTTCCAGCAGAACCAGATCACGGGCGACGTAGCCGTGGGGCTGTTCGGCCCCAGCAGCGTCAACGCGCCGGTATTCCGGGCCGGGGACGATTCCTTCACTTGGCTGGTCACGCCGCGCTATCGTTTCAACGAGGATCTGATGATTTATGGCCGTTTCGCAAGCGGCTATCGTCCGGGCGGTGCCAACACCGCGGCGGCGGCCGGCGCAACGTTCCGACCAGACCGCGTCAACAACTACGAACTGGGGCTGAAAGGATATCTGGCGGATCGCAAGGTCACGCTCGACTCATCCCTCTTCTGGATCGATTGGGATGATATCCAGCTGGCCGGCCAGACAGCCGCCGGGCTGAACATCCTGACGAACGGTGGGGCCGCACGCAGCCGCGGCGTCGAGTTTTCGGGCGAGTGGCGGCTGGGTGGAGGCTGGTCGGTCAACGGCAACGCCACGTACACCGACGCGGTCTTGACGGAGACGATCGTGCCGTCCTCGGCGGGCACCTACCTGGTTATTGGTCCCAAGGGAACACAACTGCCCCTGACGCCGCGTTTCGCAAGCAATCTGGGCGTGGCGAAGACGGTGGAGCTGGGCGATCGCTGGAGCGTCGAACTGGGCGCGAACTGGAGCCATGTCGGCAACCGCAACTCGCTTCTGCGTTTGGCCACGCCTGCTGCGGCGGCACGCAGCGATGCGCTCCGTGTTCCGGCCTATGATGTCGTGGATATGCATGTGACGCTGACGGATGGTGATTGGGAGGCCACGCTGTTTGCCCGCAATGTTACGAACGACCGGGGCATCGTTTCCATTTCCGACAGCCAGGGTCTTTCTCCGGCGACCAGCGCGACGTTCGTGCAGCCCAGGACGATCGGCGTCATTTTTGCCCGCAATTTCTGACATTCAACGAAACGAACGCCTGCCAACCAGAGCCGCAAGGGCACGAACCATGAGAAGCCGAGGCTATTCATTGAGAGCGGCGATTTGTGCCGGACTCGCCCTTGCGGCAGGCGGGCTGATCAGTTCCGCCGCGCTCTCGCAAGACAGCGGCGGAGATATCCCGCTTGATACCTATGCCCGCGCCGGGACGCTCGTCAGTGCGCCTGGCGGACGAAAGCTCAACATACGTTGTGTTGGCGCTGGCAGTCCGGTTGTTGTCTTGACTGCGGGTGGCGGTGATCAATCCCTCACCTGGCGCTCGCTTCAGTCCAGGTTGGCCGAAGGGGGCACGGTCTGCGCGTGGGATCGAGCCGGCTTCGGTTTCAGTGACCCGAGCCCCTTTCCGCAGGATGTGGATCACCGCACAGACGATCTTGAGCGGGTGCTGTCGGGCGCGGGGCTGAAGCCGCCTTTCATCCTTGTGGGACATTCGCTCGGAAGCTTTGAAACGCTGATGTACGCTTTTCGTCATCGCGCGCGCGTTGCCGGGGTCGTGCTGGTCGATCCTTCCGCACCGGATCAGGATGTACGGCTGAAACGGGCGGCACCATTCTTCTATAAGCTGATCGATGGATTCCAGCAGGGTGCGATGGCGGGGCTGCAGGCGTGCATCGACGGCGCGGCCGAACAAGAGAGGGTTTCCAATCCGGACTGCGTTGCCGTCCCCCCAAAAGAATACCCGATCGAGCTTCGAGAGGTGATGCAACAGCGAGATGGTCTGATCGCAGCTAAGCGAAGCCAGCTTTCTCTCTTTCAATCGATGTTCTCCGGGGTCGATTCCAGGCAGCTGCGTGCGGCATGGCGCAACCTGGGGGATATTCCGGTCACTGTCCTGAGCGCGGGTCTGCCGCCGCCGATCCCGTTGGAAGGCGAGGCGAAGGAGGATGTGCCGTTGATGCAGGCTGAATGGTGGAAGATGCACGATGAGATCGCGCAGGTCTCGTCGAGAGGTACGCGTCGAACCGTGGCAGATGCAACGCACTATATTTACCTGGACCAGCCAGGGATCGTGCTGGATGCGATCGACACAATGCGAGCCGGAGCGGCCGGGGCTGTGCCTCGAGAAGTTCGGCCCAAGGGCAAGACCGGACCGCAACGTCGCGATCGGTAATCATCCGGGCAGTTTGTCTGCGCAGGTGAACGAACGCCAGGCGCTCCTTTTTCTTCAAAGCCCGGAACGCCCGTTTTATCGGCGGTATTGGTCCGGCGACGATGCTACGTTGCGGGAACATCGTGCGCATGTGCCAGACGAAGCCACTGAATCCCATCCTGACGCGCGGGTCGCCGATCTCCCGGCGTCGTTCGCCCAGTTACCCTGGACCGGATCGTCGACTTCGAAAGTCTGTTCAATGAGGCAGTACGAGATTCGTATTCATTGGATCTCTGGGGAGCGGCATATCTTTCGAATGGCGGCGCATCTGGCGACGGCCTCGAATATTTTCGATGCCGTTTAATTTCCCAGGGCCGGCGCGTGTTGGAAGTGGTTTCCGTTAACCCTGACAGCCTGGCGGAGATGCTGGCAGCGGACACCGCGGATGGGCTCCTGGTTCCGGCTTTTGGGCCAAGCTGCCCTTGAACAGGAAGCTATCGTTTCCGGTTTCGAGGATGATGCAACGGGGGTAGGCCCGAGATCAACCAGCGTTTGCAGTAGGGCATGCCGGACGCCTGGTTCGGCATAGTGTCGGAACGATACATAGACCGAGTTCCACATGCCGTAGCTCGTGCATTTGGCGCCTACGGCCGCCAGCCGGCAACACATGAAGCATGTCACGGAGAAATCGCCGGTTATCGCCTGCGGGACAAGCCCATCGTTCGCGCTCGACTGGCAGAAGTGCCCGTTCAGTTCCCATACCGCGTCCGGCAATCCCCACGGCCCATGAATGCTCCCGAAGAGCAACATTGAACCAGAATCGGGACCGATTGGGGATCTCCTTTGCCAACACGACTGCATCGGAGCTGCGCGATAATATCGTCCGAATGCTTCAAAAGTGTGGCCGGTTGGATGATGGGCGAGGGTCATTTCCGGTTTATGGGGGGGGAATGGTCGGAAAGGGCTGCCCTCAAAGTGGGCTTTGAAATGAGAGGGTGGCTTGAACGTTGACGCTACGGCCAAAAATTTCCTCGCCTTAATCGTATTCTATTGCCGCATGAAATTATTATTGCCGATAGCAGGCCGGAGTTTATTGATACTTCACTCTGCAAAAATAGATCGCGGCGAAACATTTTATATTAATTTTATTAAGTAAAAAATTAAGAAAAGGGGATAAAAATGTTTCCAAACAAAGAAAAAACAACCGCATCAATTAGATTTGTGTTGTTGGGTGCTACGGCGTGCACATTGATGGCCTCCAATGCTGTGTTGGCAGATCAATTTCCGTCAGAGCAATCGAGTGCCATTGGGGGCGTCGATAGCAACGAAATCGTCGTCACTGCTACCCGTTCGGGCGCACAGTCCATTCAGAATGTCCCTATTTCCGTCACCGCACTTAATCCTGAAGCATTGCAACGCCAGGGCAATGACGCCCTTTCAGACATAAGTCGCGCGGTTCCAGGCTTGTTCATTCAGGAGCAAGGGGGCGGACAAAACAAGATTGTCATGCGTGGTATTAACGCTACGAGCGGCATCAATCAGACGGATACGGCTGAGAATGCGCTTGTTTCGGTTTATCTCGACGATGTGCCGATCTCGATCCAGGGCTCCACACCGGATATTCGGGTGTATGATCTGGAACGTGTTGAATTTTTGCGCGGTCCTCAGGGTACGCTGTTCGGCGCCGGGGCGATGGCGGGTACCGTGCGGTATATTACGCGCAAGCCCGGGCTAAGCAGCTTTGAAGGTTCGGCAGAAGGATCTTTGGCCACTACGCGTGGCGGCGATAACAGCTACAGTGTCCGTGGAATGATCAATGTTCCGCTCGTCACGGACCAACTCGGCCTTCGTGTCACCGCCTATCGTGGAAAGGATGGCGGCTACATCGATAACGTGGTTGGTGCTGACAACTTCAATGACCTTGACATGACCCAGGTCAGGTCAATTGTTCGTTACCAGAATCAGTCGAACTTTACCGCAGATCTGAGCTATCTGTATGGAAACGTCGACAGTTCGGCCAGGAGTTTTGCTTATGACGGTCTGGAGGAGTACGAATTTCAGGCGAACAATCCGTCAGGACTAAAAGACCGATTCCATATATTCAACTTTGCTCCTCAATTGGAAATCGGGTCGATAACGCTTTTTTCCTCTACATCATACATTTCCCGGAAATACACATTCTTCGACTCTCAGGAATTCTTTTCCGCCGGCCTTCTGGGTTTGGACACCCCTGAAGCGGCTGCGCTGACGGTCAATGACATTACCGACTTCACGCAAGAGTTCAGAGTGACAACCGATCAAAGTCGCCCTCTGAGGGTACAGCTTGGGGCGTTTTATGAACGGCAGACACGACACTATGACCAGAGCAACGTCTGGCCCGGTCTTGATAGTGCATTCGGTATCGACTCATTAGACTTTTTCGCCGAGGCGCCCGATCAGATTTTTCGTTCCGACACCAATACGAAGACCAAGCAATTGGCCTTCTTTGGAGAGGTGGCTTACTCACCGGTGCCGGCGCTCGATCTCACGGCTGGCCTCCGCTACTTCGACTGGAGCCAACATTACACGTTGCTTACAGCGGGCCTAGCTGGCGTCGATGCTTCAGGCCAGCCGCTTACACTAGCGGGAGATTCGAAGGCAAACGGCTTTAATCCCCGCGCAGCGGCCTCCTATCATGTGACTGATGACGTCATGATCTATGCCGAAGCCGCACGTGGCTTCCGCTACGGCGGAATTAACCAGGTTGTCCCGCTCGACTTTTGCGGACCGGCGCTCGCGGCCCAGGGGTTGGCTGCTGCCCCGATCGATTTTGGTCCTGACAAACTGTGGAGCTATACGATCGGCGAGAAGGCTCAGTTTCTTGATCGTAAAGTGACATTGAACGTTGCTGCGTTCCTGGCGAACTGGAACGATGTGCAAACCCGCCGCAATCTCGACTCCTGTGGATACAACTTCACGGAAAACTCGGGTCGGATACGGAGCAAGGGATTGGAAATTGAGTCGCGCGTTCAGCCCACCGACAATTTGTCGTTGACGGCGAGCGGAAGTTATACCGACGCGAAAACCCGAGATATAAATCCCAATATTGCACCCTTTGCCGGCGCACGTGTTCCCTACTTTCCAAAATATATTATGAGCATCGGAGCGGAGTATGAAATTCCGCTGAAGGGTACGAATCTCATCTTGCAGGGAGATTATACTTACCGGAGTTCGACGGGAACGCGGTTCAATCCCGCCGACCTGGGCTATCGTACCATTCCCGCATCGAATGTTTTCAACGCGGCAATCACGTTGGAGGCTGACAGCTTCTCGGTTTCGCTGTTTGCGAAAAACCTGACTGACGAATATGTCATCCAGGGTATTTATAATAACGCGTATCCAGCTATTCAGCCCGGAGATACCCTCACAGTTGGTCGCCCAAGAACGGTGGGATTGAGGGTCAAGAAGCAGTTCTAGCGCATGCGTGAAGGCGTCTGCCGGTGTTCATGGCCTGTCATTGTAAAGGAACCGGGATTTGTGATGTCGACAATTCCGGTTCCTTCAATCCCCAATTCAAAGAGCTCACCACTGTTCGAGCTTTCTAGTCACTGTTGATGGCTACGAGGCCATGCTCCCAGTAGAACGAATTTTCGGGATGTTCATTGGGTCTCGATACTCCCAGGTTGAATTTTCAATAAAAAGAAGTCTGATCGCAACCGACTTCGTCGCTTCAAGAGACTATTGCTGAACAATGCCTCCCAGCAGGGCGGCAGTTGAGATAGAAGTCAGATTATAGGGGTGAGGAATGTTGCAGCAGGCGCGAGTGGTCATAATCGGTGGCGGCGTTATTGGGTGTAGTGTCCTCTACCATCTGACGAAGCAGGGGTGGACGGACGTTGTCCTGCTTGAGCGCAAGGAATTGACTGCTGGCTCCACCTGGCATGCGGCGGGCGGGTTCCACACCATCAATGGCAATGCCAATATTGCACGTCTGCAAGCTTACACCTGTGGTATTTACAAGGAGATTCAGGAGCTTTCGGGTCAGGATGTTGGGGCGCATTATGTCGGCGGCCTTCTGGTCGCCGCCACAAATCAGCGCTGGGAATATTTGAGAGCCGAGCACGCCAGACACCATGTGCTCGGAATCGAATCGGAACTTCTTGGGCCCGCGGAAATCAAGAAACTGTGTTCGATCATGGATACGCGAGACGTGATAGGCGCAATCTACGACCCGCTTGAAGGGTATTTAGATCCATCGGGCGCGACATATGCCTATGCCGGGGCCGCCAAGGCCGCAGGTGCAACAATCTACCGCCATACAATGGTTGAGGGCCTGGCTCGCCGGCCCGGCGGTGAATGGGAAGTTCGCACGAATAAGGGTGTCATTGTCGCCGAGCATGTTGTTAATGCTGGTGGCCTATGGGCGCGCGAGGTCGGAAAGATGGCAGGCGTGGATCTACCGCTTGTTCCGATGGAGCACCATTATCTCATCACTGATGATCTGCCCGAGCTCAATGGCCTGCCGGAGATGCCATCCATAGCGGACCTCGACGGTGGTCTTTACCTGCGTCAAGAGCATCAGGGCATGTTGCTGGGTGTTTATGAAAGCAATGCCGTGCCGTGGGCAGTCGCCGGCACGCCTTGGGATTATGCCGAGAACGAACTTCTCATTCCCGACCTCGACCGGCTGGGCGAGGATTTGACGCGCGGCTTCGAACGCTATCCGGCGATTGCCAGTGCCGGCATCAAGAGAATCGTGAACGGACCGTTTACATTTTCGCCCGATGGCAATCCGCTCGTCGGTCCTGTCGCGGGCCTTCCCAACTACTGGGTGGCTTGCGGCGTTATGGCCGGGTTTGTGCAGGGTGGCGGCGTCGGGCGATCGCTCGCCGAATGGATGGTTGATGGCCAACCATCCGTCGACGTATTCGGAATGGATATTGCCCGCTTTGATACGCGTCTTCCTCAATCTGTCACCATTGCTCGCGCCCGCGAGTTTTACGGGCGCCGCTTCGATATTCCCTACCCGAACGAGACCTGGCTTGCCGGCCGGCCGTACAAGACCTCGCCGCTGTACGCTGCGCATGAAGCCAAGGGGGCGGTATTCCTCAGCAGTTTTGGTTTCGAGGCGCCGGCCTATTTCGCACCCGCCGGTCAACCCTTCCAGGAGCAGCCAACGTTTCGGCGTTCCAACGCCTTCGACATCATTGGGGCCGAGTGCCGGGCTCTCCGATCTGCTGTTGGCGTCGTCGATCTGTCCGCTGTATCGAAGTTCTTTGTTTCCGGGCCCGATGCCGAAGCCTTCCTTCGTAAAGTAGTCGCGTCGCCTTTGCCGTCCATCGGGCGGACCGTCCCTGCGCTGCTCCTATCGGCCGCCGGCCGAATTATTGGCGATCTCAACGTCGGTTGCCGTGCCGATGGACGATATTTCCTGACAGCGCCGACCTTCATGCAGGCGGTATACGAACGCTGTTTTCTGGAGCACGCGCGCAATTTCGATGTCACGCTCCGCAATGCAACTGACGAGCTTGGCGCTCTTTTTGTCGCCGGGCCGCGCGCGGTGGAGTTGATCGACGCTCTCAGTGCCCATTATCGTATCGGTACTGCGCTCAAGTCTGGAGACCTTGCCGAGGCCGCGATCGGCTATGCTCCCTGTCATGTTGTCGCGTCCGACCGGATCGGCGAGAGGGGCTTCGAACTCTATACACCGAATGTCCATCTAGAGGCGCTTTATCGCCAAATTCTCATTACGGGGCGGGCTTTCGGTGTCCGTGACATCGGAATCCGAGCGTTCAGCACGCTTGTCATGGAACAAGCGCCCGGAACGACCCTGCGTGAGATGTCTCAGGACCACACGGTCGCGGAATGTGGCTCTCATGATCTCTTGGACCATGAACGATCCGATTATGTTGGTCACGCTGCGGCCATGGCATCTCTTGCTCACGAACCCGAATTTCGGCTTTCAGCACTTCGTGTCGAAACGCTGGACGCCGATCCGGTCGGAGAAGAGCCCGTATGGGTCGGGGACCGCTATGTCGGGTACACAACTTCAGGTCATTACGGGCATACCGTTGGCTATGCGATGGCGATGGCGTTTCTTAACGAGGAAGGGCGCGCACCCGGCGCGTCGCTTGAGGTTTCGGTTCTCGGGGAAAGGTGTCGAGCGCGTATCGTGACGATTCCATTTCCAAAGCTTGAACCAATGACCATAGAATTGCCAGAGCTCGTCACGGGCCAAATATGAGGAGGCTGAATTTGCAAGCCTGGCAAAGGCTATTGGCGCTGGTTCTTATGTCGTGCCCAGCGAATGCGGCAGAACAACGACCCTCGCGTGATGCAATCGACATCCTCGATGCACGTAATATCGCAACGGAAAAATCTGGCATTCCTGTCCTCATGCGCGACGGGACACAGCTCTTTGCGACCATTATCATGCCGAAAGTCAATGACCAGGAACGTTTGCCTACAATCCTGATCCAGACGCCCTATTCAATCGATACGGAACTCAAGCTCGGCACCACTATCCTGCCTAGGCTTGTAAGGGCCGGCTATGCGATCGTGGTTGTAAACATTCGTGGAACGCAATGGTCGGAGGGAAAGTACCGCTGGATGATCGGCGCCGCGGATGACGGCGAGGACAGTATCGAATGGATTATCAAGCAGCCTTGGTCCAATGGCAAGGTTGGTACATTTGGCTGTTCGACAAGCGGTGAGGTACAGCTTGCTCTGGCGAAGCGCAACCCGCCCGCCCTCAAAGCCACGGTGCCAATGGCTGCGGCAACAGGTTATGGCAGGATTCCAGGATTTGTAGATCAAGGTATCTTCTATACCGGCGGTGTGCCTTCCTATAATTGGGCGCAGTGGTATCGCTCCTATGGTCATTATTATCATCCCAAGCTTCCTTCTGGAATTTCCCAGGAAGAGCGTGAAAGACTAATGTCGTCCTATTCAGCCTCTGCCACAATCTCGAAAGAGATGGACTGGGCGAAGCATCTTCCCAGCGCTGAGGTGCTGTTGGCTGCCGGCACGCCGGACTCGGAATTCAACCGCCTCATTACCATGAAGCCAAACGATCCACGATGGGCCGAGTATGATTTTTTCAACGAAGGTGACAGCACGCGTGTGCCGATGCTCCACATAGATAGCTGGTACGATGCCATCGAGATTTTCCCGACGGCGAAAGGCTTCGAGTATCTTTCGAAGAACTCTCCGGACCAGTATCTCATCATCGGCGGCGGTGCCCATTGTTCAATGGGCTCCGAAACCGAGGAGACCATGGTTGGAGAGCGCCCCATAGGCGACGCGCGATTCGACTACGCGGGCCAGGTCGAACGCTGGTTCGACCATTGGCTGAAGAACGACGGTAAAGGTGAACTCGGCCTTCCCCGCGTCCAGTATTATCCATTGGCATCGAGTCGTTGGGAAAGCGCGCCAGCTTGGCCGCCGCGCTCGACAGTTCGCCGACTCTACCTCGATAGTCGAGGTAACGCGAATGGTTTGGCCGGCAGTGGGCTGCTATCGAGCGCCGCCGGTAGTGGGCCGCCAGACAAGTTCATTGCCGACCCGCTAAATCCGGTTCCGACACTAGGGGGAGGATGCTGCGATCGCAATGTTGCACGCGACCAGACCGCCATTGAGGAACGTGAAGATGTACTCGTCTACACGACGAAGCCCCTGGCCGAGACGCTAAAGATTGCGGGTTACATCAACGCGACGTTCTATTTTTCTACATCCGTTCCGGACGCGGATATCGCCATAAAGCTGGTCGATGTCTATCCCGATGGACGCGCATTCAATATCACGGACACCATACAGCGGCTTCGCTATCGCGATGGTATAGATCGCGAGGCACCGCTGAAGCCCGGACGGGTTTACAGAATCGATATTAAGCAATTGGTCGCGGCATCGCATTTTGCTCCCGGGCATCGACTTCGGATAGAAATTGCGGGGAGCAATTTTCCGCAATATGAGCGGAATATGCAGAGGGGAGACGCCAATCATGAGCAGCGTGAGCCGCTGGTTGCGCGCAACGTCATCTACCATGAACCTGGCAGAGCATCGTTTATCGAATTGCCGGTCGTCCGCTGACGAAGCTCAACAATCGATATCCTGATTGAATTTACCTCCTAAGAGGTTAGCCGTGGCCCGCATCCGTATCATCTCAATTTTTGCATCACGCATCCAAGCGTCGAACCGCGCACTCGATCGGTGGGTCAGGGCGATGATCGTGCTCGGCGCGGCTATATACATGGTGGCCGCCCAAGCCGGCCCGCTAGCGGCCACCGCTCCTGACCGCGAAAGCGGCACCATCGTTCCTCCGAACGCTGAGCTTGCGACCAGGCGTGCGCGCACGCTGGACAAGAAAGATGTTGATGCTTGGCTTGATGGGCTCATGCCCTATGCGCTGCACCGGGGGGATATTGCCGGAGCTGTCGTCGTCGTCGTCAAGGACGGCCAGCCATTGACCGCCCGCGGATTCGGTTATGCCGATGTTGCAAATCGCAAGCCGGTCGAGCCGGCGCGCACGTTGTTTCGCCCCGGATCGATCTCGAAACTGATGACCTGGACGGCGGTGATGCAGCTAGTCGAGCAAGGCAAGCTCGACCTTGATGCTGACGTCAACCGCTATCTCGATTTCCGCATCCCGCCCTATCAGGGAAAGCCTCTCACGCTGCGGAACTTGATGCATCATACCACGGGCTTCGACGACAGCGCGCGCAAGCTCATCCAGATTGGCGAGGTCACGCCCGAGCCGCTGGGCCAGGTGCTGCGCGAGGCTTTGCCCAAACGCATCCTCCCTCCCGGCGACATTAGCGCCTACTCCAACTACGGTGTGGGACTGGCGGGCTACATCGTCGAGCGTGCGTCGCGGATGCCGTTCGAGGACTATGTGGAACGGCATATTTTTGCCCCGCTGGACATGGACCGGTCCACCTTCCGCTATCCCCTGCCGGCGCAGCTGCGGCCCGACATGTCGAAGGGATATGCCTTGGGAAGCGGTGCCGCACTGCCTTACGAGGTGGTCCAGTTGACGCCCGCAGGCAGCATGGCCACGACGGGCACCGATATCGGCAAATTCATGATCGGCTATCTGTCGCGATCCGGCGCACTGATCAAGCCCGCCAGCGCTGCCCTTATGTACGACACGACCAACGATATGCTACCGCGCGGGAACCGCATGGCACTGGGTTTTTTCGCGGAAGATCGCAACGGGCACAGGGTGCGATCGCACGCCGGCGATACTATGCTGTTCCATAGCCATGTCTGGTTGTTTATCGATGACGACGTCGGCGTGTTCCTCTCGCTGAACAGCGCCGGCAAGGACGATGCAGCGGCCGCGATCCGAACCATGTTCCTGAAGGAGTTCGCCGATCGCTATTTCCCTGGCGACATCGCCGCGTCCTATCGCAAACCCTTGCCCGAGCAGGCGCGCAGCGACGCCCGGCTGATGGCCGGCCAGTATTGGACCAGTTGGCGGTCGGACACGAGTTTTCTCAGAATTTACAGTCTTTTCGATCAAATCACCGTAACCGCGACCGACGGTGGGATAGGCCTGACGCCAGACCGGGAGCCTGGGTGGCGGCCCGCGCGAGTGGATCGAGATCGCACCGCTACTGTGGCGTGCCAGCGATACGGGCAATCTACTCGAAGCGCGCGTCGTCGATGGGAGGGTGGAACGTTTCGCGACCCTGCCTTACGCCAACTACGTGCCTGTGCCGTGGTTTCTCTCGGCCCGGTGGCTGATCCCGGCGGGGCAGCTGGCGCTGCTGGTTATCACCCTTGCCGCAGCGAGTTGGTCGCTGCTACCGATCATTTGCCGCTGGCAGGGTTGCAAGGCCGATGCGTCGGTCGCGCGCGGCTGGGTGCATCACGCGACGCGAGCAACCGCAGTCGCTGTCCTGCTGGCTATGGCCAGCTGGTGTTACGTCATGACCGTGGGGCTGGCCGACCTGTCGGTGCTCAACGGCGGGATGGACGTGCCGCTGATCGTGCTGCAGGTGACCACCGCAATCGCGACGTTCGGTCTTGTCGTTCTCGCCGCTTGGGATTTCGTGTCCGGTTGGGCGGCGAAAGGCTGGCGTGGCCGGTTCGGTTCACTGCTGCTGCTGGTCGGCGCGGGGATAATCCTCTACATCTCCGTCGCGTTCCACTTGGTCCGCGTCAGTCTGCACTACTGACCTCGGCGTTCTCAGCCCACAACGGGGTCCTGGCTGCACAGCTCGCGGCGATGTTCGGACGGTGATTTGCCGAAGTGCTCCTTGAAGAAGCGGGCGAGGTGGGAACCGTCGTTGAAGCCGCATTCCAGCGCAATCTCGGTCATCGAACGGTCCGTATGTGCGACCATCCAACGAGCGCGCGATAGGCGCAGGCGCAGGCGGTATTCGCGTAGGCTGATGCCGACATCGGCCATGAAGCGCCGCTCGATCTGGCGTGTGCTTATGCCCAGCGTGGCCGCCAGCGTGGCGAGCGATTGCGGTTCGCCCAGATTCTGCTCGACGAGCAGCATGGCCTGCCGAACCAGACCGTCACGCGCCTGCCGGGTGACGATCGCTTCGGGCTGCCAGGCGCCGGAGGGCAGGGGTTGCTCCTCGATCATGATCCGCAGGGCCTTGATAGCCTGCGCGCGGCTGCACGATCGTTCTATCAGATGGGCGGCAAGGTGCACTACACTGGTTCCCCCTGCACACGTCAGGCGATCGCGATCGACGATGAACATCCGGTTGGATTGGACGCGCAGATCAGGAAATTCCGTCACGAATTCGTCGCTGTGCAACCAGCTTACGCAACATTCGTAGCCGTCCAGCAAACCCGCACGAGCCAGGATGAACGACCCGGTGCACAGACCGATCAGGGGAACCCCGACTCGGGCCGCGCCCTTGAGGAATGAGTAGGTGCCAGGTAGCACCTTCTGCCCGCCGTGAAGCAACCCGCCGACCACCGCGATATAATCGTAGCTGGCAGGGTCGCACAGCGGTGCAGTCGTCGTGACAGACACGGCGCAGCTGGACGGAATCAGGGCATCTTCATCACCCAGCACTGCCCAGCTGCAGTCGATCGGCCTGCTGCGATCGCCGTCGTCCGCTGCCAGCCGTATCGCATCAATAAAACCTGAAAAGGCCGTGAGCGTAAAGCGCGGCGCCAATACGAAGCCGACCCTCAGCCTTGCCTTGGCTGGCGTGGCCTCGGTCTGTGGCTTTCCGGCCATTTTTGCCATAGCTTCTGCCTTTCTCGCTCGCCTGACGGGGCTTGCCGCCACGCTCCCGTCAGCGCGCACGATGTCGAAATCATACAAGAAATCGACGGAAAGAAACACGCGGCGATCACGAAGGAGCGGTAAATGTGACTCAATGGCGAGCGTGCGGCGATACGCGACCCGCGGCAATGAAGGGTATCTCATGGACCGACGCACACTTGAAGGATCGCAACTACCGGACGTGTCCCGCCGCACCATGGCGCCATTGTCGCGTGGCCGCACGATCTTGCAATCGGCAATCGTCTGGGACAATCATGCGTGCGTACCGCTTCGGCGAGATGAAGTTTTCCTACCCGAACTGGAACGCTTCCGCAGCGCCGGCGCCACGATCGTCTCTCTCAACGTCGGCTATGCCGATCAGCCTTGGATCAGCCACATCGAAATACTGACCTGGTTGCGCCACTGGGTTGTGCACCAGGAGGGGGTGAGGCTGGTTTCGACCATCGCGGATATCGCTGCGTGCAAGCGGGACGGTGTGCTGGGCATCGTCTTCGACGTCGAGGGCATGGACCCTGTGGTCGACCGGCCCGAGCTGATCGGAACCTTCTACGATCTCGGCGTGCGCTGGATGTTGGTGGCCTACAATCGAGCGAACGGCGCGGGCGCGGGCTGCCTCGATGACGATACTGGGCTGACCGCGCGCGGTCGTGCGATTATCGACGAGATGGAGCGGGTCGGCATGGCGCTCTGCGTCAGCCACACTGGTCATCGCACCGCGCGCGAGGCGCTGGACTATGCGCGGGGGCCCGTGATCTTCTCGCATTCAAACCCGCACGGGGCCTTCGCGCATCCGCGCAATATTCCAGATGACCTGATTGTCGCCTGCGCGACGAAAGGCGGCGTCGTCGGGCTGACCGGATTCGGGCCGTTCCTCGGCGTCGCGGACAATCTGGTCGACGAATTGCTGCGCCATATCCGCTACGTCGTCGATCTTGTCGGTCCCGATCATGTCGGGCTCGGCCTCGACTATGTCTTCGACGAGGCGGAGTTCGCCGGCTTCGTGGCGCAGAATCCCAATCTCTTCCCTGCAGACCTTGCGACGTCGAATCGCATCCAGATGGTCGCGCCAGAAGCGATCGGAGAGATCGCTGACGGGCTCGCGCGCGTAGGCCTGACCGACGACCAGGTTCGTGGCGTGCTCGGTGAAAACTGGCTGCGCGTCGCATCGCAAGTGTGGAAGTAGGCCTGACCTTCCTTACGGGGCATGCGCCGAAAAGTTCTTGTATTTGCGCGACTATCAAGGCTTGATTGTCGTATTTATGATGGAATGTGTCGTTAATATTCAATCCATCACATTCAAATTTGCGTGAGAAGATGGGGACGGCCGACCGCACCGACGGGCCTCGGTCTTGCACCTCAAAGGAATATTGATGGCATTGACCTCCACACACCAAACCATGCCCGCCGCGCCGTTCTTCGGCGGGGCGCTGTGCGACACGGATCCCGTCGTCGGTGCCGCAATCGGAGCGGAACTCAAGCGTCAGCAGGATAAGCTCGAACTTATCGCATCCGAGAACATTGTTTCGACCGCAGTGCTGCAGGCGCAGGGGTCGGTGCTGACCAACAAGTATGCCGAGGGTTATCCGGGCAAACGCTATTACGGCGGTTGCGAACATGTCGACGTAACCGAGCAGCTGGCGATCGACCGCGCCTGCGAACTGTTCGGCGCAGGCTTCGCCAACGTGCAGCCCCACTCCGGCGCGCAGGCGAACATGGCCGTCGCCTATGCACTCCTCCAGCCCGGCGACACGATCATGGGCATGAGCCTGGCCCACGGCGGCCACCTGACCCACGGCGCCGCGCCGACATTCTCGGGCCGCTGGCTTCGCCCAGTGCAATACGGCGTGCGCGAAGACGACCAGCGTATTGATTACGACGCGGTCGAGGAACTGGCGCGCGAATATCGCCCTCGGCTGATAATTGCAGGCGGCTCGGCATATCCGCGGCAGATCGATTTCGCCCGTTTCCGGCAGATCGCTGACGCTGTCGATGCCACGCTGATGGTCGACATGGCGCATTTCGCCGGGCTGGTCGCAGGTGGCGCGCATCCCAATCCGCTGGACCACGCGCATGTCGTGACCTCGACAACGCACAAGACCTTGCGCGGCCCGCGTGGCGGCCTGATCCTGACGAATGACGAGGCCATCGCCAAAAAGGTCAACTCCGCGATCTTTCCCGGCATTCAGGGCGGCCCGCTGGAGCACGTCATCGCCGCCAAGGCCGTCGCCTTCGGCGAGGCGCTGCGTCCCGAATTCGCCGACTACGCGGTCCGCGTGGTCGAGAATGCGCGGGTTCTGGCCGGTGTCTTGGCCGACAACGGCTGCACCATCGTTTCGGGCGGGACCGACACGCATGTCGTGCTGGTCGATCTGCGCGCGAAGGGCCTGACCGGCAAGCGGGCCGAGCGCCTGCTGGACGAAGCCGGCATGACTTGCAACAAGAACGGCATCCCGTTCGATCCGGAAAAGCCCTTCGTGACTTCGGGCATCCGGCTCGGCTCCGCCGCGCTCACCACGCGCGGCTTCGACGGCGCGGCCTTTGCCGAAGTCGGCCAGCTGATCGTCCGTATCCTCGACACTGCCGAACAGGGTGACGTCTCACCCGACATCACCCGTACCGTCCGTTCGCAGGTCGCGGCGCTGTGCGAACGCTTTCCGATCTATGCCACAGAACGCGGCTGAAACCGGCGGACAAAGGGGATAATCCGATGCAGCGCTTTTCGGCTCTTTCGCTGTTCCGTCATGGCCTCGGCCGGCATCAGGGGTGGAAGCCGCAATGGCGGCAGGCCAGCCCGAAGCCAACTTACGACGCGATCATCGTTGGCGGCGGCGGACATGGGCTGGGCGCTGCCTATTACCTCGCCAAAGTGCATGGCATCCGCAACGTCGCGGTGCTGGAAAAGGGCTGGATCGGTGGCGGCAACACGGGTCGCAACACGACGATCATCCGCTCGAACTATCTTTTCGACGAAAGCGCCCGACTTTACGACCATGCGGTCAAGATGTGGGAGGGTCTGAGCAAGGAGCTCAACTACAACGTCATGTTCTCGCAGCGCGGCGTGATGATGCTGGCGCACAACGTCCACGACATCCAGTCGTTCAAGCGGCACATCCACGCCAACCGCATCAACGGCGTCGACAACGAATGGCTGACGCCTGAAGCTGCGAAGGCGTATTGCCCGCCGCTCAACATCGATCCCAAGGTTCGCTATCCGGTGCTTGGAGCCGCGCTCCAGCGCCGCGGCGGCACCGCACGGCACGACGCGGTCGCCTGGGGCTATGCGCGCGCGGCGGACGCGTTGGGCGTCGACATCATCGAGAACTGCGAGGTCACCGGCATCCGCCGCGACGCATCGGGCGCGGTCAGCGGGGTCGAGACGACGCGCGGCCTTATTGCCTCGCGCCGGATCGGCGTTTCGGCTGCGGGGCACAGCAGCGTCATCATGGACATGGCGGGCGTGCGGCTGCCGCTAGAAAGCTATCCGCTGCAGGCGCTGGTTTCCGAGCCGGTCAAGCCGGTGTTCCCCTGCGTGGTCATGTCGAACACGATCCATGCCTACATGAGCCAGTCCGACAAGGGTGAGCTGGTCATTGGAGCCGGAACCGACGTCTATACAAGCTATACCCAGCGCGGCGGGCTTCATATCGCGACGCATACGCTAGAAGCGATCTGCGAGCTGTTCCCGCAGTTTCGCCGGATGCGGATGTTGCGCAACTGGGGCGGGATCGTCGATGTCACACCCGATCGCTCGCCGATCATCGCGAAGACGCCGGTGCCGGGCCTCTACATCAATTGCGGCTGGGGGACTGGCGGCTTCAAGGCGACGCCGGGCGCCGCGCACCTTTTCGCGCACACGATTGCCCGCGACGAGCCGCATCCGATCAACGCGTCATTCACGATGGAACGCTTTCGCGACGGCTTCATGATCGACGAGGCGGCCGCCGCCGCCGTCGCGCACTGAGGGATGCCATGCTGATCATCGATTGCCCTTACTGCGGCGCGCGGCCCGAACTGGAATTCAGCTATGGCGGGCAGGCGCACATCGCCCGTCCGCAACATCCGGCCGATCTCTGCGACGAGGATTGGAACGGCTATCTCTACGTACGCGACAACCCCAAGGGGGTACACGCCGAGCGCTGGCGCCATATCCATGGCTGCGCCCGGTTCTTTAACGCGCTGCGCGATACGCGCACCGATCATTTCCTCGCCACCTACAAGGTCGGCGAGCCCGCGCCCAAGGTGTCAAGGCCATGACCTCCAGTTTCCGAACCGCTTCTGGTGGGCGCGTCGATCGCGACCGCCCCGTGAACTTCACGTTCGACGGCAAGGCCTATGTGGGGCTGCATGGTGACACACTGGCCTCGGCGCTGCTTGCGAACGGCGTCCATCTCGTCGGCCGGTCGTTCAAGTATCATCGGCCGCGCGGCATCGTGGGCAGCGGGGCCGACGAACCCAATGCGCTGGTCGGCGTTCGCCGCGATGCTGCGCGCTATACGCCCAACCTGCTGGCAACGCAGGTTGAGCTGTACGACGGGCTGGCTGCCGTGAGTCAGAACCGGTACCCCAGCCTCGAGTACGATTGCATGGCGGTGAACGACACGCTGCTTGGCCGCTTCATTCCAGCCGGGTTCTATTATAAGACCTTCATGTGGCCCAAGGGTGCGTGGGACAAACTCTACGAGCCGCGCATCCGCAAGGCGGCTGGCCTCGGCGTCGCGCCGACTGCGCCAGATCCCGATGTCTATACCCAGCGTTACGCCCATGCCGATATTCTTGTCATTGGTGCCGGTCCCGCAGGCATCGCCGCGGCGCAGCAGGCGGCGGCAAGCGGTGCGCGGGTCATCCTCGCCGACGACCGGCCCGCGATGGGCGGATCGCTGCTCGCGGCGGCCGACACGACGGTCGACGGCGAGGATGCGCGCGCATGGCTGCGGGGTTCGCTCGCCGCGCTCGCGGCGCTTTCCAATGTCACGATGCTGCCGCGCACGATCGCCTTCGGATATTATCCGCACAACTGGATCGGCCTTGCCGAAAAACTGACCGACCACCTGCCGTACCCCGCGTCCGGCCAGCCGCGCGAGCGGCTGTGGCAAGTGCGCGCCAGGCAAGTGGTCATCGCTGCCGGTTCGATCGAACGCCCGCTGGTCTTTCCCGACAACGACCGGCCCGGAATCATGCTGGCCGATGCGGCCCGGACCTATCTACAGGAATATGGGGTCATGGTCGGGCGCAAGGCGGTGATCGTCGCGGCGCATGACAGCGCCTATCGCGTTGCGCACGAACTGCGCGCCGCAGGGATCGAGATCGCCGCCATTGTCGACATACGCAGCCCGGTACCGGCGGCCCAGAGTGCGCGTGACGCGGGGTTGCGCGTCCTTTGCGATGCCAAGGTGGAAGGCACCCGAGGACGCCTGCGCGTCTCTGCAATCACGATAACCGCCGACGGCAAACGCGAAACGCTCGCCTGCGATACCGTGCTGATGGCAGGCGGCTTTACGCCCAGTGTCCACCTTTTCTCGCAATCGCGCGGCAAGCTGGTCTGGGACGAGGCCATACAGGCCTACCTCCCCGGCGAGTCGGGCGAGGCCGAACGCTCGGCAGGTGCGTGTCGGGGCCGATTCGCTCTTTCGGAAGCGCTTGCCGACGGTGCCGAGGCCGGGCGATCCGCCGCGCGCGACGCCGGCTTTTCGCCGATGGACCTGCCGATCCCGTCCGCGCAAGGCGCCCGTGCCTGCGGCGGCGGTGGACATATCGGTGCGGTGCCGACCGGCGCCGACCTCAGCCGGGCCAAGGCCTTCGTCGACTGGCAGAACGACGTCACTGCCAGGGACATCGCGCTGGCCGCGCGGGAAGGTTTCCTGTCGATCGAGCATGTCAAGCGCTATACCACCACCGGCATGGCGACCGATCAGGGAAAGTTGTCCAACATCAACGCGCTGGGTATCGTTTCGAACGTGACCGGGCGCTCAATCCCAGAGATCGGACTGACCACGTTTCGTGCGCCCTACACGCCGGTCACGTTCGGCACGCTGGCCGGCAAGGCGCGGGGCGACCTGTTCGATCCCATGCGCGTCACCGCGATCCATGACTGGGCAGCTGAACACGGCGCGGTGTTCGAGGATGTCGGCAACTGGAAACGCGCGCGCTATTTCCCGCGGCACGGCGAGGACATGCACGCTGCCGTCGGCCGCGAATGCCTTCAGGTGCGCAATCAGGTGGGCATCTTCGACGCTTCGACGCTCGGCAAGATCGAGGTCGTCGGGCCCGATGCGGCGGAGTTCATGAACCGGTTTTACGTCAACGCCTGGCTGAAGCTGGGCGTCGGCAGGTGCCGCTACGGCGTTCTGCTGCGCGAGGACGGTTTCGTGCTCGACGACGGCGTCGTCGGTCGCCTCGCGCCCGACCGGTTCCACGTTACCACCACCACTGGCGGCGCGGCACGCGTACTCGCCATGATGGAAGACTATCTGCAGACCGAATGGTCCGACCTAAAGGTTTGGCTCACCTCCACGACCGAGCAGTGGTCGGTTATCGCGGTGCAGGGTCCAAAGGCGCGCGCGGTGCTTGCCCCGCTCGTCACTGGCATAGACCTGTCCGCGGAGGCTTTTCCGCACATGAGCATCGCCGATGCGCAAATCTGCGGCGTCCCGATGCGGCTGATGCGCGTCAGCTTCACCGGCGAACTCGGTTTCGAGGTCAACGTGCCGAGCGGCCATGGCCGCATGGTGTGGGAAGCCATTTGGGAGTGTGGGCGCTCGAACGGCATGTTGGCCTATGGCACCGAGACGATGCACGTGCTGCGTGCGGAAAAGGGCTTCATCATCATCGGGCAGGAAACCGACGGCACGGTAACGCCCGACGACGCCGGGCTCGGCTGGGCGATTGGCAAGGCCAAGCCGGATTTCGTCGGCAAGCGCTCGCTGGCGCGCCCGGCGATGATTGCGCCTGATCGCAAGCAACTGGTCGGATTGCTGACCCACGATGCCGCCACGGTTCTCGAAGAAGGCGCCCAGATTACGGACCCTTTGGATCCGCGCGCAGCAATCGGCCATGTAACGTCGGCGTATCACAGCGTTGCCCTCGGCAGATCGATCGCCCTGGCATTGGTGCGCGGCGGTCGCGCGCGGATGGGTCACACGCTGCACGTGCCGATGCCCGACGGTGCGATAACGGCAGAGGTCGTCCAACCCGTTTTTCTCGATCCTGAAGGGGCGCGTATCCATGTCTGACCCGACCGTTGCATCGCCCTTTCTCGGTCTCAGCCAGACGATCAGACCGCTGCCGCATTTCAGTCGCGCGATTTTGCGGGTCGGTTTGAAGGACGTCGCGCGCGCCTCCGAACGGCTCGATCTGGCCTTGCCGATCGCGGCCTGCACGGCGACCGGCGGATCGGCAATGGGCGCGCTGTGGCTTGGCCCCGACGAATGGCTGCTGATCGGCGAAGCTGGCCTCGGCAACGGCCTCGACTGGATGGCGGGCATCACGGAAAAACTCGGAGATGTCGTCTGCTCGCTGGTCGATGTCAGCCACCGCCAGGTCGCGCTGGAGATCAGCGGCGAGCGGGCCGAAATCGTCCTCGCCTATGGTTGCGCGCTCGATCTTTCGATTACTGCTTTCCCGGTCGGGATGTGCACGCGCACGATGTACCACAAGGCCGAGATCGTATTGTGGCGCAAGGCGCCCGACCGGTTTCACCTTGAAGTTTGGCGCTCGTTTGCGCGCTACGTCGAGGCGCTGGTACGCCAAGCCGAGAGCGAGGCCTGACCAACCAAGTTCGCATTTTTCATCGTCGGTGGCTTAGGATGAGCGGATCCCGCTTATAGTCCTTCGGCAATATCTTGAAATGCCTTCGGAAGGCGACAGTGAAACTGTTCTGATATTCGTAGCCCAGCGCTTCGGCTACGAAAAGGATCGAATTGTCTGATTTGCGGAGCAAATCCAACGCGTGCTGCATACGAAGCTCATTCGCGAACTGCGAAATACTCTTTCCAAAAAGAGCCTTAAAGCCGCTTTTGAGTTTCGTTGCACTGAGCCCGACCGCCTTCGCAAGCTCGTCGATCGTCGGCGGCGGGGTATATTGGCTGCAGATATGTTCGCGTGCCTTCCTCAGGCATCGTACATCGATATCCGAAAGGCGACAGATGTTGGTCGAGTCATTGTGGGCGTCTTCAAGCATTGACATGATTTCGCACAACACCATCATGACGAGTGCCTCACCGCGCACAAGATCGCGACCCGTCTCGATTCCAAGCGACCAGAGTTCACGGACAAGCTCGATAAGTTTTGGATAACAGGCCATTCGCAAGAAAAAGAGCCCATTTCCTTGCGGCGCCAGCCCGGTCGCGACAGCACTCGGCAAGGTTGCTGTATAATCGCCGAAATAGCGTTCAAGCGCAGAAGGACGCAGATATATTGTCATCGAGCTTTCTGGCTCGTTCGCCTCGAGTCTCTCCATGACGTTCATGCCTTCCGGCTGACGCCAGACAAGGAGTGCGCCCTTATCGACGTCCACAGTCTCATTCCCAGGAATCTCGGGGTAAAGACTTAAACGTCCTGACAGCCGAAAATGAAGTTCGATAAAATCCTGCCCGGTGACAGCCGCGAGGGCGCCTTTGGTGAACGAGACGTTCGTGTTGAGCACGAAAAGATCGTCAGAAAGTCGAATTACTCCGCAGGAGCCCGCCTCAAAATCCGAACTGAATTGCTGCCGGGTACCAATCAGCTTACTGCTCGGGCGTAACAACGTCGAAACGACTGAGCCATCCGGATTTTCTTCCAAGTCGTCGAAAACGTCCTGCAGGCAGGATGCCCCTCTGAACCGACCTTGACGGACCGAAATTGGCGCGCAAGGGGAGCCCCTTGCATCT
This sequence comes from Sphingosinicella microcystinivorans, assembly GCF_003634215.1. GTDB lineage: Bacteria > Pseudomonadota > Alphaproteobacteria > Sphingomonadales > Sphingomonadaceae > Sphingosinicella > Sphingosinicella microcystinivorans. Next base: position 775,450 of record NZ_RBWX01000007.1, read on the forward strand.
ATCAATCCCCTGTTCATCCACATCCTCCGATCGGCCGAACCCTATAGGCTCGTGGTTTCCACGGCGTCGTCGACATTAGTGCATGTCACGGTACAGCGCTGTATTGTAATGTCCAGAACGATTGCGTTACGTTGATTTATGCCGCAGTGTCGCATGGTAGGACTGGCGCATGCGGTAGCCGAGCGATGACATGACTGACGCTACGACTTTGGCAAGAATTTTTCCACGTCATTGGCTGCGTGATCCGGGCGCCCCAACCCTTGTTCTGCAAGCATTGAGGCGCGGCGCAAAAAAACAAATTTAGGGAGTCAGGCGGAAACTTTAAGTCAATAGGCTAATAGATGGCTGGTTATTGGACATTATGCGCGCGTTGCCTGATGTTCGGCTCTTTGACGCCGGTAAGGTCGCATGGCGGGTCCTAAAATCACTACCGAATCGCCTATGGAGCTTCACTTGATAGTAGAGGAGTGAGATTGGTGGACGAAGGCAGGATCGTGAAAGATGGTTTAATATGCTTGCAGCCGTCAGTCGTATATCGACGGGAAGGTATGGCTATAAGGCCTTGGCGCTCACGCGCTTCAATCTCGACGATCGCGCGTAGGGCAGCCTAAAATGAATAACATAGTGAATCGCCGGACAGCGCTTCTAGGGCTTGGAACCTTGGGTGGCGTCGGCCTTTTGCGAGCGCAGGAGTTGCGAGCCATGCAACCGGGCGCCCCAACCCAAACGGGGGCCGTCACGATCGACAGGGCAGCCGAAAAGGTCATGTACGTTTCGAATGTCCACGGGGGAAACGGCAAACTCGGAATCAAGTTCTTCCCATTCGATGGTGGCCCGGATCCCACGCACTTTCTGATTTACACCATCCCACCAAATGCGAGCGAAGGCGTACACGTCCATCTAGAGGACAACACCAACAACGAGGGTGTGTTCGATGAATATTATTACATCATCTCAGGTCAAGGGATGATGCTGGTTGGCGATGAGCGAATAGAAGTGACGACCGGAGACCATATCCATACGCCGATCGGCGTTCCCCACGGCATCGAAAATTCGTCATCGACTAGCACCCTTAGTGTCTTTCTGACCTTCATTGACAAGGCGCCCGAAGGAAAACGGACGAAAATGAGGTGACAGGGTGAAAGTGGTTCGGATTTAATTTTAGTAGTTCGGATGGCATCAATGCTGTAGCCCTTGTCCGCAAGTAGGGCATTTGGCATCTTCTCGTGTCGGTCGATTAGGCCATCATACGCTTTGCAGCCTGCCACCTCACCGTCATGCAAGCGGCCGGCTTGTCCAGCGGTGCTGACGAGACGCACATTGATGAACTCCAGAGGGTTGAGTCAGAAGGAGTGGCCCTTTCATCAGCCATTTTGTACGCGTTTTGCGTGGCTGACAGGTACGGATTTCTGCAGCTTTCGGAAAAATTTGACGGCATCGATTTTGTTTCCTTTTGTGGCCCCAAAATCGTCCGGAAAGGGAGGTCGGAGTGGGCATCGGTGGATGGCCGATATCCACTTTTACTCGATTTAGAATGTCTCGCGAGCAATACAGGGTCGGAACAATTGGGTCCCGGGGGCTCGACGCCGGCTATTCCTGCTATTTCAAGCGGGGGACATTACGGCATTGAAAGCGCCGAGCCTCTCTTCGGCTCCTCGAGTGATCGGCTCATGAGTACGCCGTCGATGCCATTGATTCCTGCCACGATCGCCATATTCACGAGGGGCCGAGAGCGCTTGCGCCACATCCACGGCTGCGCGCGCTTGTTCAACGCTGCACGCGATACGCGGACCGAACAGTTCCTCGCCACCTACAAGGTTGGTACGCGTGCCGAGGTTTCTCCGACGTGAAGACGCATGATTTCCGCATCGGCAGCGGCGGGCGCATCGATCGTGCACGCTCCCTAAGGTTTCGTTCGACGTCAAAAGGTTTGGCGCGACGTGGGCACTGCGAGATGCCGCGTTCATTGAGGTCGGCGCCGATGTCGTTGCTATCGAAACTTTATCGGCGACCAGCGCGCCGGACCCGATGCCGTCGATGAGCGGAGCAACGCCAATCGTATCAAAGCGGTTGCCGGGCATCAGGCGGAAGCGGCCAAGGTTGCCCAGCACATCGGGCAGGGCCAGAACCTTGGTTGTCATACCGCCTTTTGAGCGGCCTATGGCCTGGTTCTGATCGGCCTTTTACGCCTGATTTTCGATCGGGCTAAATAAAGGCTACGGATTTAGCCTACGGGCATGATGTGTCTCTTTGTTCTGTTTGATTGGCGGGAACAAGGCATGTGGCCTGATCATCAACGTAAATTCGTTCAAGTCTTTGTTGATTTCCATTACAGTGAAGGCTCGTTTGCTTGTCTCTAGGATGAAGAAGCATTTACGGGAAGGAGAGAGCCTGCCGAGAATGGTTGATCAGAGCGCATTGGACGATTGGTTTCGACGGGAGGTGCTTCCTCTCGAACGGTCGCTTGCGCGCTTCGTTCAGCGCAATTGGAGAGTGAAAGAAGAGGTAATGGACCTCGTACACGACATCTATGTGCTTGCCTTCTCAGGTGCTCGCGCCAACATGCCGGCGAATACCCGCCAATATCTTTTTACGGTGGCGCGCAACCATCTCATCAATCGCGCGAAGCGCGCGCGGATCGTTTCATTCGATCTGGTGGCCGATTTGGAAACGATGGACCGGCACTCCGATCTTTTTGATACCGAGCGACACTTGAGCGCGCGAGAGGCGTTGCGCCGCGTGCAGGCGGGCCTGGAAAAACTGCCCCCCCGCGTGCGCGAAATTGTCTGGCTTCGCAAGGTGGAGGGGTTAAACGTTCGGGAAACCGCCGAGAGGTTAGGGATTGGCAAAGACGCGGTCAATCATCAGGTGATGATGGGAATGAAGGCGCTGACGGATCACATGCTGGGTGGGGCCGGTAAAATCATTCGCCGTCGTTCTGCCGCACCCCCGAAGGAGGCGGACCAGTGAGCGGCGTGCGAGAGGCCCAGGACCGCGCGGCGCAATGGATTGTCGCGCGCGAGGAGCCCGGTTGGTCAGACGAGGACCAGGCGGCGTTCGATGCGTGGCTTGCCGCATCCGATCTTCATCGCGTCGCCTGGTTGCGGCTTGACGAGGGTTGGCGGCAGACCGGCCGCATCCGCGCGTTGGGTGCGCCCGGAATGCCGCCTGCCGAATTTACACCCTTGGTGTATCGTACATCCAAAAGGCGCTGGTTGTTTCCTGCCTCGATCGCCGCGTCACTGATGGTGGTGGTAGGGCTGAACTGGAACAACGCGCCGGTCAGCGAGACCATGGCGGGATATCACACGCCCGTGGGTGGCCACCGGCAACTCGCACTGGCGGATGGTAGCAAGGTTGAGCTCAACACCGCCTCGTCGGCCCGTGCCGCGCTCGATACGGATCGGCGCGAGATATGGCTCGATCGGGGAGAGGCCTTTTTCGATATCGCGCACGATCCGAGCCGTCCTTTCATTGTCCACGCCGGCAGCCGCGAGATAACCGTGCTCGGCACCAAGTTCTCTGTTCGCCGCGACGGTGAAAGAGTTACCGTCTCCGTGTTGGAGGGCCGCGTACGCATCGACGAGGTCAGTGGCCCTGGTATCGGTCGCTCCACCACTATCACGGGCGGCGACATCGCAGTGGCGCAGGGGGAGGCGACGTTGGTCACGGCAAAGTCCGACCAGCGGGTGGAAGGCGCGCTGGCCTGGCGGGAAGGCATACTCAGTTTCGATCAAATCCCGCTGGAAGACATTGCCGCTGAATTCAACCGCTATAATCGCAAGCGTTTGATCATCGATGGCGCGGAAGCGGCGGAGATACGGATCGGCGGAACATTTCCGTTATCGAAGCCGCGCGCCTTCGCGTCTTTGTTGCGTGATGCTTACGGCCTGCGGGTCGAGGAAACCGACGACGCGATAAAAATTTCGCACTGAGCATTACAGCAATACAGAACTGCATTGTCTTCACTCTTTGAGGGGCCGCTGGGAGGCGGCTGTGAAGAGGGGGGATCATGAACATCGGCATCATTCCGGCGGAGTCTTTGGCGGGCCGCTGACCTGTTTTCGCTGTTGTGCGGACGGGGCTGGGCTCCGGTGCAGGTGCAGAAAGCACGGTAGCCGCAGAAAACTTGCAATTCTGGAGACGAAATGAAAATCGACATTCGCGACACGGCCTTGTTCAAAGAGGCGACGGCAATGTTCGCCGCCGCGCGCCAGCCCGGCACGGGCAAAATCTGCGATGCGGCCGAAATCGCCGTTTCCCCCGATGGCAAGCAGGTGATTTTTTCAGGCGTGATGATGGAAACGTCCGAAGGGCTTCCGAAAACACGCATCTGTCGGTTGGATACGGCTGGCGGCGACATTCGCGTGATGACGTTTGGCCCCAACGCGGATCGTTCGGCGAAATTCTCCCCGGACGGCAGGCGCATCGCATTCCTGTCGGACAGGCGGAAGGCCGGCGATTTCCAGCTTTATCTTCTGGACCCGGCGAGCGGCGCTGCGTCTTCCACGCCCACGATCGATGGTTGGGTGGAATATCTTCACTGGTCGCCCGACGGCACGCGCATCCTGCTCGGCGTTGCCGGGCATGGCGCCGATATTTCCGGAGGGCAGGGCGCGATCGCGAGCAAACAGGTGGAGACGGCTACGCCTTCATGGACGCCGGACGTTCAGACCGGCGAGGAAAGCTTCCGGTGGCGGAGCGCGTTCGTCTACGATCTCGCCAGCAATTCGGCGCGCCAGGTGAACCCGGACAATCTGAACATCTGGGAAGCGAACTGGTGCGGCAAGGATGCCATCGGCGCCGTGGCTTCGCCGGGGCCGGGCGAAGGCCTGTGGTACGATGCGACGCTTCATGTAATCGATATCGAAACGCGCGAAAGCCGCGAGGTTTACAAGCCGGGCGATCAGCTCGGCTGGCCCTCCGCTTCGCCTTCGGGCAAGCGGCTTGCCATCGCCGAATCCTTCTGCAGCGACCGCTGGCTGGTCGCGGGCGATCTGCGTATCGTGGATACGGAAACCGGAGACGTCCGCAAGGTCGACACGGACAACATCGATGTCACGTACACGGAATGGCGATCCGACGACACGCTGCTGATTTCCGGTCAGCGCGCCTTCGAGGCGGTCGTGGCGCTTTACGATGCGAAATCGAACAGCTGCAAGGTCGTGTGGTCGAGCGAAGAGATCACCACGGGCGGCCGCTTCGTTCAGGTTGCCGGGTTCGGCGATCAGGGCGACTGCGCGCTGCTGGGCGAAACCTTCACGCGCGCGCCCGAAATCGCCGTCATTCGCGACGGCACGTATCAGCCGGTGAAATCGCTGGAAATCGGATTTGCCGAGGAGCTCAAGGACATCACGGCAGAGCAGGTCGTGTGGACGGCTTCCGATGGTCTCGAAATCCATGGATACATCCTGAAACCGAAGGGCTCGGGCCCGTTTCCGGTCATCCTGCACGTGCACGGCGGGCCGGTATGGCACTGGCGGCAGAACTGGCTCGGCCGCAGCCTCGCGCTTCCCTTCGTCATGCTGTTGAAGCGCGGGTTCGCGATTTTCTATCCCAATCCGCGCGGCAGCTCGGGACGCGGGCAGGAATTCACACGCGGTGTGTTCGGCGATCTGAACGGCGCCGACACCTATGATTATCTTTCCGGTTTGGATGCGCTGGTGGAACGCGGTATCGCCGACCCCAAACGCCTGGGCGTCACCGGCGGCAGCTACGGCGGCAACATGTCGTCGTGGCTGATTACGCAGGACGCGCGTTTCGCAGCCGCCGTTCCTGTAGCACCGCACAACAATCAGGTCACCGAACGTCTTGTCTCCAACATTCCGCACTTCATGGACATGATCCTGCAGGACAGTTACACGAACACGGAGGGCAAATATTACACGCGCAGCCCGATCATGTTCGCGCAGAACGTGAAGACGCCGACGCTGAACATCGCCGGCCTGCTCGACAAGTGCACGCCGCCGGAAGAAGCCGTGCAGTTCCATAATGCCCTGCTGATCAACGGGACGAAATCCGTGCTCGTGATCTATCCGGAAGAGGGCCACGGCATTCGCAGCCTGCCCGCCGCCGCCGATTATTCCGCACGGCTCGTAGATTGGTTCGAACAGCATCTCAAGGAAGCATGACCATGGAGCGTCGAACCTTCCTGACCCTGGCGGGCGCAGGCGCAGTCGCTTCGGCCGCGAGTGCCGCATCGCTGGCGCAGGTGGCGCCCGCGCCGGCGGCGGAGCTCAAGAACTATGTTGTCGATGGCAGCGACGTTTCCATGCTGAGCGTCCAGTATCTCGATCTGCTGAATGCGGGCGGGGTGGACGTGGTTCTTGCCAACGGCATCACGAGCCTTTTCGATTTCTCCGTGGCGCTTGATTTCATTGGAAGGCACGATGCGCGTATCGCGCTGGTGCGGAAATTTACCGATATCGCCGAAGCGAAGCGGCAGGGGAAGGTTGCCTGGATCTTCGGCTGGCAGTTCGCCGATTTCCTTCAGACGTCCGCAGGCAACAGGTGGGATACGATGCCACCGATGCACGGCCTGCGCGCCTATTACGAGCTCGGCCTGCGCTGTGTCGGGCTTGCCTACAACGTCGGCAACCAGTTCGCCGGCGGCTGCCTCGATCCGACGATGCCCTTGACCAAGGCCGGTCGGTATCTCGCGCAGGAAATGCAGGAAATGGGAATCCTGATGGATTGCGGCGGACATACCGGCGAGCAATCCAGCCTTGACATCATATCGCTGGCGAAGCGGCCCGTGGTCTGCACGCATTCTAACGCCAAGACACTGAACGACAATCCCCGCGCGACAAGCGACCGCGTGATCGAGGGCATCGCGCGGACGGGCGGCGTGTTCGGTGTGAATGCCATCAGCACCTTCCTCACATGGGGATACAAGGACGTGAACAAGGACAGGGTGCGCGACCGTCCGCCGACTGCCAAACTCGATCGTTTCCTCGACGAGATCGACTATCTCATGCGTCTTATTGGTCCCGACCACATCGGGATCGGGCCGGATTTCACGCACGGGCGCGGATCGTTCAAGGTCGATCCAACGAAATCCTTCTCGTTTCCGATCGAGATGACATTCGGCGAGGACGGGATCGAATATGTCCAGGGTTTCGAGGATATCAGCAAGCTCGGCAATGTCCGCGCAGGTCTTGTGAAGCGAAATTATTCAAAGGAAAATATCGACAAGATTCTGGGCGGCAACTGGATGCGGGTCTACCAGTTGGCCTGGAATGCCTAGCACCCGGCGCGGTGCGAAAACGCCCGCTAAAAAATTCGCGCCGGCATTACAGTTTAATGGAACATCATTGTCTTCATTCATCAAACAGACCGCTCGGGGGTGGTCTTAAAATAAGGGGAACTATACGTGAATATTCGTATTATCGCGGCTGCTCTGGCGACCGGTTCCTGCATTGCGGCGCTGGCGGTTCCGGCCGCGGCGCAAACTCAGCCGCAATTCAGAAGTTACGATATTCCTGCAGGCAGCCTCAAGGCGGCGCTCGACGCCTATGGACGTCAATCGGGCCGCCCGATCATCTACCGCGCCGATGAAGTGCGCAGCGCGAAATCTGCGGGCTATCGTGGCAACGCGCAGGCCGATCAGGCGCTTGAAGCTGTTCTGTCGGGTACCGGTTTCAGTGCGCGCGCCGGGGAGGCTGGATCGGTCGCGGTCGTTCGCGAGAATGCGGGCAACCCCGGCATCGATAATGCGCCAGCCTATGCCGACGACAGCGCCGCTGCGGATGTGGGCGGCGAAATTCTCGTCACCGCGCGGAAACGCAGTGAAACGCTGCGTGATGTGCCGACCGCGATCACGGCGTTTTCGAGCCAGACCCTCGAACAGATTGGTGCCTCTGACTTCAACGATTACGCGCTCCGCGTTCCTGGCCTTGGATTTGCGAACTTCGGTGCAGCCCCGCTTCGTGGCGTCGGTCCCCAGATAAGCGTTCGCGGCCTGCCCGATACCGGATATTATGTCGGCGAAACGCCGATCCCCACCGCCAACCTGAAGCTTGTGGACATCAACCGCGTCGAGGTGTTGAAGGGACCGCAGGGAACGCTGTACGGCGCCAGCTCGATGAGCGGCCTTGTCAAGGTCGTGCCCAACATCCCCAATCTGGGCGAGGTGGAAGGGCGCGGCGAGCTGACGCTTTCGTCGACCAAGCACGGTGGTTTCAATTACGACGTAAGCGGCATGGCCAACGCGCCGCTGGTTCAGGACAAGCTGGCGGCGCGTATCGTTGGCTACAAGACTCGTCAGGACGGCTTTATCGACAAGGTTCCGGCGACGGACGCGGCGGGCGGTCTCGATCTCGGCGCGACCATCAAGGACACGAACGTCGAGAAGATCTGGGGACTGCGCGCATCGCTCGTCGCGCGTCCGACCGAGTGGTTGGATATCGAGGCGAGCGCGCTTCATGAGAACCAGGACGCTGCAGACGTCGGCCTCTACGATACATTCGTCCGCGATGTGACTGGAAATTTCGGCAACCTATCGCCGGTGGTCGAGCCCAACGAAAACAAGCTTTCGCTTTATAACCTGACGCTGCGCGCGGATGCCGGCGCATTCGACGTTACGACGTCGACTTCGTATTACGACATGAAGTCTTATACGTTCGAAGATCGCGCGCTTCTCGGCAATTTCTTCGTCGGCCTGCTGACCGCCCAGGCGCCGGCTGTTGTCGCCGGGCTCGTTGCGGGCGGCGTTCTACCTGCAGGAAGCACGGTGGTAAGCCCGCCCAACATGACGTTCTTCGCGCCGGGATCGAACACCACGGATATTCATCTGAAGCGCTGGGTTCAGGAAGTTCGCCTCTCGTCGAAGGGACAGGGGCCGCTCAACTGGACGCTCGGTGGATTCTATCAGGATACGTCGTCGTTGGCCGATTATTTCGGCAGCATTCCGACGGCGATCCAAGCCGCGACGATATCGGTGGACGTACCGGGACAGGGCATCGTTCCGTTTCCGCTGCTTTCCAGCGATATCGTGATCAATCGTTTTACGGTTGTCGACACGCGAGAGCTCGGCCTTTTTGGTGAAGTTAGCTACGAATTGACGGACAAGCTGACGTTCGCAGTGGGTGGGCGCCTGTATCAGTCCAAGTTTGCGCAGGTGCTCACCGACCGCTCTGCCAGCATTTTCGTGCCCACGGCACTGAATGCGCCGCGCGGAAAGGTGACAGATTCCGGATTTGTGCCGAAGGTAAATCTCAGCTTTCGTCCCGATGACGATACGATGCTCTACGCGCAGGTCTCAAAGGGCTTTCGCTCCGGCAGTTTCACCAACACCAGCGGCGTTTCTCCGCTTTGCGCGGACGAACTGGCGGAATTCGGCCTGACGCGCGGCGATGTGGTGCCGCTGAAGTCCGACACGCTCTGGTCGTATGAAGGCGGTGCCAAGGTTTCGCGTCTGGATCGGCGTTTGTTCGTCGATGTGGCGGTTTACTATAACCAATGGTCGGACCTTCAGCAGTCCTTTGCGTTCCAGTGCGGCATGGCGCTCTCTGTCAATGCCGGCAAGGCGCGCTCCTACGGTGCTGAACTGGCGGTCGATGCACGGCCTGTCGACGGCCTGTCGCTGGGTCTCGCTGCGGGCTATCTGAACTCCAAGATCACCGAGAGCGACTCGCGGTCGATCCTGAACGAAGGTGATAGTTTCACGCTCGCGCCGAAATGGACGTTTGCCGGAAACGGTCAGTACGACTTTCCGATGGGCGGCGGGTTCGATGGCTATTTCCGTGCCGATTACCAGTATCAGAGCGCAACGAAGTTCGACTTCCAGGGCTTGCCGAGCAGTCGGAAGTCCGCTTTCGAGGTTGTTAACGCACGGATCGGCATCGTTTCGGATCGCTGGGACGCCGCACTCTTCGTCAACAACCTGTTCAACGAAGAAGCCGTTCTTGCCGATCTCACGCTCGGTATCGCAGGTACGCCTGTGCCGCTGGGTAGCGACAACCGGCGTATCCGTCCATTCACCCCGCGTACGGTCGGGCTGAACTTCGCGATCCGTTACTGATGAGGCACGCTGCGGTGAAAAATGGACTGGCGCGCGCATTCGCGATTGCAGGAATTGTAACGATGGTTGCTACACCCGTGTCGGCGGACCCAAAAGCCGGAATGCTCCAACCATTCTCACCGCGGGCGTTGACTCTGAAGGATTACGAAGGGGCAATACGGCTTCTCGATACTCAGAAGCCCGGGATGATCCGCAATGCTGCGGTCGTTCCGAACTGGGTCGATGGAGAGGACCGGTTCTGGTATCGAAAGGATACCGTTGAGGGTGCTGTGTTTCGGCTAGTCGATGCCCGGTCGGCGAAAAGCGAGCCGGCTTTCGATCATGCGCGCGTGGCCGAAGGTCTCGCTCACGCCTCTGGAAAGCAGGTGTCGGCGGAAAGCCTGCCGTTCACCAGCTTCGATTACGACGCGGACGGGAAGACTATCGAATTCCGTGCGTTTGGTTCGAGCTGGCGGTGTTCGCTCAGCGATGCATCCTGCGTCCCGACGCCGTCACTTTTCCCAGCGGATCATGCGGTTGCTCCGGACGATTCGAAGTCCGTCTTCCGGCGTGACCGGAACCTCTGGATGAAGTCTCGCGACGGCACCGAACGCGCGCTGACCACCGACGGTGTGGAGTTCAACGAATATGCCTATGTTTCGGGCAACTCCCAATTCTACGTGATGCTCGAAAACGCGCCCGGGACAATGCCGCCTGTGTTATCGTGGTCGCCCGATTCATCGAAATTTCTGACGTATCGGACCGATGAGACGCTCGTCGGCGACATGAGCATGTGGCAGGGCGCGCCGAAGGGTTCGCGTCGTCCCAAGATCACGATGTACAAGCAGTCGTTTCCGGGCGAGGCACATCAGCCGATCACGAATTATGTGATCTTCGACGCCGCGCGCGGCAAGCATGTGGATGTGAAGAACGTGCCTGAAGGCATGCTGCTCGATCCGCTGCTCGGCGTGGGCCTTTCATTCGCGGAATGGACGCCGGATTCAAGCGCGGTTTATGTGCTGGCGCGGGACGTTCATCACAAACGCATCGCCATTCTTCGCGTCGATGCGAAGACGGGCGAGGCCCGGCCGCTTTTGGAAGAGACAAGCAAGACGTTCGTCAGCACGAGCGGGGGGTACGGCGGAGGCGTATCCATAACGAAGCAGATCTTCGACGAAGGTCGTCAACTGCTGTGGTTTTCTGAACGTGACGGCTGGGGACATCTCTATCGCTACGATCTCACAAGCGGGAAATTGCTCAACCGCGTGACGAGCGGACCTTGGGTCGTCACCGAGATTGTCGATGTCGATGAGGCGCACGGCGTCGTCTATTTCCTCGGTGCGGGCCGGGAAGAGGGGCGCAATCCCTATCTGAACAGCCTGTATCGGGTGAATCTAGACGGCACCGACCTGAAGCTGTTGACGCCGGAAAACGCGGATCATTCCGTGCTGGTCGTCCGTGTGGGCGAGCGTCCGACAATGGGGCAAAGAATGCGATCGACGCTGTCGCCCAGCAAGGCCTATTTCGTCGATCGTTACAGCCGGGTCGATATGGCGCCGAAGTCGGTGCTGCGTTCGGCCGAGACCGGCGACGTGCTGATGACGATAGAGGATGCCGATTATTCGGTGCTGACGGAGGCTGGTGGCTGGACGCGGCCGGTACCGTTCGTGGTGAAGGCGCGCGACGGCAAGACCGACATATTCGGAACCATGTATCTGCCTTCTAACTTCGACAAGACGAAGAAATATCCGATTGTAGACCAGGTGTATCCAGGTGCGCACTTCATTGTGCCGGACGTGCAAGCCTTTTCGTTCGGCTATTTTCAGCGTCAGGCACTGGCCAATCTCGGATTCATCGTCGTCAACCTAGATGGCTTCGGCACGCCGGGTCGCGGCAAGGCATTTCATGACATGGCCTATGGCAATCTTCAGGATGGCCCAGGTTTTCCCGATCATATTGCCGGTATTCGCGAGCTTGCGCAAAGAGTGCCGCAGATGGATCTGGACCGGGTCGGCGTACTCGGCCAGTCTTCCGGAGGCTATGCCGCCGCTCTGGCGATGCTGAAGTTTCCCGAATTCTACAAGGTCGGTGTGGCCAGCGCGGGTATATTCGATATGTGTGCCGGCATCCCGATGATGATGGATAAATGGCAGGGCCCCCCGGAGCCGGGCAGCGATAATTGCGAACCTATCGTTCTCTCCAACATGGCGTCCAATCTTACCGGAAAGCTGATGATCGCATACGGCGACATGGACGAAAACGTGCCGTCCGCAGTGATCGTACAGTTTATCGACGCACTCACCCGCGCAAACAAGGACTATGACCTGCTACTGCTGCCAAATCACGCGCATGCAGTTTCTGGCAATCGCTACTTCGCGCGGCGCATGATGGATTATTTCGTTCGCAATCTGATGGGCAGTAAACCGCCGGCGAACGCACCGCTTACGACGGCGGCGCCGCGCTGATCAATTGCGGCGCGGGCCTTAACGTTCAGTCGATCGCTCAATTCCAGTTCGGTGGGGTCCGTCATGCAGGCGACAAGTGAATTCGATCTGGAAACCGCGCCGAAGGGCGTTGTTGACGCAGATCGTGTGTTGAAGGGTGGCTGGTACACGCTTTGGGTCATGGTGCTGCTGGTTCTGGTTTCGAATCTCGATCGGCAGCTTCTTGTTCTTGCCGGAGCGCCGCTTGCCGTTTCGTTGAAGTTGACCGACGGCCAGTTGGGTATGGTTCAAGGGCTTGCCGTTGCCATATTCGCGATTGTTGCCGTGTATCCGATCGCGTGGGCGGCGGACAGGTTCGACCGACGGCTGGTGTTCGGCATTTGCGTATCCGTGTGGTCTTTCGGTACAGCGATGTGTGGGCTCGCACAGAATTTCGAGCACCTGCTGCTGGCCGCGATCCTCATCGCTGCCGGTGAGGCCGGTCTGACGCCGATCGGTGTCGCCTTCGTGCCCGAACTGTTCAAGGGGCGGAAGCGGCAGCTTGCCAACAGCCTGTTCTATTTTTTCATCTACCTCGGTGTTGCAGGCGGACTTATGCTGGGCGGCGGCGCCATCGCACTGATGGAACATCTTCACACCGATCTTCCCGCATCGATACAGACGATGGAGCCCTGGCGGCTTGCCTTCTTCCTGGTGGTGCTACCGACGCCCATATTCCTGCTGCTGCTGGCCTATACCCGCCTGCATTATCGTTCGAGAGCACCGGTGGCCAAGGCCGAGGCGAAGCCACGCAACGACGTACTGCCCTTCCTGCGCCAGCACAGGCGCGCGGTGACGGCGGTGTTTATCGGTACGGGATTCTTCTCGCTCGGCTCTGGCGGTTACATGGTCTGGCTGCCGGTTGCCGCGACGCGCATGTTCGGAACGACGCCTGCCCAGAACGGAACAATGATGGGCATCGCGACTGCGGTCGGGTTGACGATCGGGGTCAGCATCGGCACGTTTTTCGTCCGTCGCATGATACCCCGCCTCGGCGTAATTGCGTCGCTTCGCTTTTTCTGGATCGTGCTGCCCTGTGCGACGCCGATCTTCTTCCTGTTTCCGTTCGCCGAGGCGAACTGGCAGCTGTTCGGTCTGTACGGATTGATGATGGTCGCCTTTACCGCCGCTGGCTGTGCGATGCCGACGATCATCCAGGATCTCGCGCCCTCCCATCTTCGCGGACGCATGTCGGCGATATGGACGATCACCACGGTCATGCTGTCGGGCCTGTCGCCTACGCTGATCGGATGGATTTCCGCAGCGCTGGGACCGGAGTCGCGCATGCTGATGGTCGCCACGGGCATTATCGCGGTGCCGGCGTGGCTTATCGCGGCGCTGGGCTTTCGCCTGGCCGAGAAGCCATTCGTGCTGATCCCCCGGGACGACGACAACGACCGCGCTCAAGCGGCGCATAACGCAAGCTGACAGGATATTTTGCGATGAACGACAGGACTGCTGCCATCCTCGATCAGGCCATTGCCTGCGACATGACTTGCCCATGGGTAGCTGCCGGCAATCCGGCGCTGCGCGATGCGCTTCCCGAACGCTATCGCAGTTCCGGCTGGACCTATGTTTCGCTGACAATCGCCAGCGACGGCGACGATCTGGCGGGCGCAATGCGCACGATCGCGATGACGCGCCGCATGATTGCGGAATCGGACAACAGCATCCTTGTGGAAACCGTGGACGACATCAGGCGGGCCAAGCGCGAAGGCAAGCTGGCGCTTGGCTTTCACTTTCAGGGAACGCTGCCGGTCGAACGCGATCTCAATCTCGTGAGTCTCTTTTACGCGCTCGGCGTGCGCCACATGCTGATGGTGTATAACTACAAGAATTTCGTGGCCGACGGCTGCTATGAAAAGAGCGATGGCGGGCTGAGTGGCTTCGGCCATGACCTGGTCGCCGAAATGAACCGCGTCGGCATGATCGTCGATGTTGCGCACACTGGCTACAAATCCTCGATGGATACGATCGCTGCATCGAAGGCGCCGGTGATCGTCAGTCATGGCAATTTGAAGAAATTCAGCGATCACCCGCGCTGCTACACCGACGAGCAGATCCGTGCGATTGCCGGGTCGGGCGGTGTGTTCGGCCTGACCGGGCTTGGCGTGTTCATGGGTGGCAACGACAGCTCCACGCCGGCGCTGATACGGCAGATCGATCATATCGTGCAGCTTGTCGGGCTGCAGCATGTCGGCTTCGGATTCGATTATGTCTATGACATGCCGGCGCTCGAAGCCATGATGGCGCAGGCAGCCGACAGATTGCCGAAGGGCGATTCAATGCCCAACCAGCAGCAGATCGAGCCCGAGCGGCTTGGCGCGATCGTCGATGCGTTGCTCGCCAGAAATTATTCGGATGCCGATATTGCCGCGATCATCGGCGGAAACTGGCTGCGCATCTGCGAACAGGTCTGGCGCTGAACCGCCCGAAACCCAATTTCCCTATTCAAGGAGCACCAAAATGACAATGCTGATTACCGGCGCGACAATTCTGGACGCTGTTTCCGACAAGCCCATCGAGGGGCAAGCGATCCTGATCGAGGGCAAGCGCATCAAGGCGATCGGTCGCCGCGACGAACTGCCCGTTCCGGCTGACGCGACCGTCATCGACGCGACTGGAAAATACGTCATCCCCGGCCTGATGAACGCCAATGTTCACCTGCTGTGCGATATCAGGCCCGAAACGCTGCTTCGCTATGAGGGGCGCTATGAGGATTTGATCGCGGAGTCGGCGCAGGTCGCGCTGAAGAGCGGGCAGACCACGGTGTTCGATACATGGGGCCCGCGCCGCGCGCTGATGGCAACGCGCGATGCCATCAATGACGGCAAGGTGATCGGCAGCCGTGTTTTCTGCGCGGGCAATGTGATCGGTTTCGATGGACCCTATTCGCCCGATTTCGGAGCGACGCATGCCACGGTGCTCAGCACGCGCTTTGTCAACCGCATCAATGCGACGTGGGTGGAAAATACCGGCCGGCACCTGATGTGGCTGACGCCGAAACAGGTGGCGGAGGAACTGCGTACCTATATCGAAAAGGGCATCGACTTCATCAAATACGCCGCCAACGAGCATGGCGCGCAGTCGCTCGGCGCGTTCATAAGTTTCTCCGAACGGGTGCAGCGGACCATCGTCGACGAGGCGCACCGTGCCGGTATCACGGCACAGTCGCATGCCATGTCGGTGGAGGGACTGCACATGTCGGTGATGGCGGGATGCGACCTCATCACGCACTGCAACATCACTGGCCCGACCGAAATTCCGGACGAGACGATCGAGCTGATGGTGAAGCAGGATTGCGGTGCGGTGATCTTCCCCTGGAGCGAAAAAGGCCTGCAGTGGATGCGCGACAATATGGATGATGGCACCTGGACAACGGTGAAATCCACCGACAACAATGCGCGCAACCTGATCAAGGCCGGTGCGCGTATCATGCTGGCCAATGACGGCGCCATCCTTCCGAAGGACCTGCTGGCGGAACCGGCGATTTCCAAGGGATGGGTCGGCGCACCCGAAGAGATGAATTTCGGTCTGCTCGCGACCGGTCACTTCGTGTGGCTGGAAGCGATGGAAGAAAAGTGCCTGGCGCCGATGGAGATGCTCCGGGCCGCGACCCGCAACATCGCCGTCGCCTACAAGAAGGATGCCGATCTCGGCACGCTTGAGGCCGGAAAGTTTGCAGATCTCGTGATTCTCGACAAGAACCCGCTTGAAAGCGCGAAGAACTACCGCGCCATCGGTAGGGTGGTTAAGGAAGGCGCCGTCGTGGATATCGATGCGCTGCCGCTGAACCGTATCCTGACCCGCGAGCTGGATCCGGCCGCGCCCGAGGAGGCGGACTACAAGCATTTCGCGCACAAGGGCCAGCGGTTCCCGATGTGCACGGCCTGCGCAATTGTCGCGCACTGAGGAAGGGCGGATATGAACCAGCGTATTCCTGTTACGATCGTCAATCACGTCGCGATCGACATCGCCGTTGCGGCCGATATCGTATGGAAGATGATTATCGAAGAGATCGGCGAAGCGAGAGGGTTTCGCAGCGTCGGCACGGTTGAGCCGCTCGAGGGGGTGGACGCTCCACTGGGCGGCTATCGGCTGACATCCCGCGATGAAAACGGCGCGCTAGATGAGCGCGTCGCCCGTCTCACCGAACGTGATGAGGCGGCGCGGCGCCTGAGTGTCTTCGCGGAGTTCCTGTCCGTGCCGGGCGGCATGATTGTCTACGCGACGTATCAGGCGCAGGACGCGCAAAGCGGGACGCGCTTTTCGATAGATTGCCATACGCGCGAGGAAATCGAGTTGCCCACAGGCGCGAGCGCGGCTGACCTGTCCGCCAAGATCGCCGAAAAGACGGCGTTCTACGACGATGCGCTGGGTGACAAGATGCAGAAGACCAAGGAAAAGCTCGAATGCGAAAAGTGACGAGAACCAGATGATGACGACGTCCGTCGCCCTGCCGCTGTTCATGGCATCCTTGATGACCGAAACGAACAGCTTTGCGCCGATTCCAACAGGAATCGCTTCCTTCGAGGAGGGGGGCATGACGCGGCGCGACGGCAGCCTGGCGGAAGGTGCGACCCGCCACATATTCA
Source organism: Sphingosinicella microcystinivorans (assembly GCF_003634215.1). Taxonomy (GTDB): domain Bacteria; phylum Pseudomonadota; class Alphaproteobacteria; order Sphingomonadales; family Sphingomonadaceae; genus Sphingosinicella; species Sphingosinicella microcystinivorans. The sequence goes on from NZ_RBWX01000007.1 coordinate 792,528, forward strand.
GGCAGCTTGGCGAGGCTGGCGGGCGGCCCGTGATCGAGAGCCTGGATACGTTCGCGCAGCCATCGGGCGTGACCGTGCAGCCGGTTTATGAGGAGCTGCGCGGCATGATCCTGGAGGATCTGCAATCCGCGGGTCCGGTGGGCATGGTGATGCTGGGTCTGCACGGCGCCATGATCGCGTCCGACTGCGACGATTGCGAGGGCGACGTGCTCGCCCGTGTTCGCGAAATCGTGGGGCCGGATGTTCCGGTTGGTGCCGTGCTCGATCCGCATTGCCACTTGACCGAAAAGATGGTGGCGAACGCCGATGCCATCGTCATCATGAAGGAATATCCGCACACCGACTGGGACGAGCGCGCCGAAGAGCTTTACGCGATCCTGTCCGCCAAGGCGGAGGGAAGGGCAAAGCCGGTCTCGGCGCTGTTCGACTGCCGCATGGTGGGGTTTTATCCCACGACCTTCGGGGCCATGCAGGGCTTCGTACAGCGTATGAAAGACACGGAGCAGGAGCCGGGCATTCTTTCAGTCAGCCTCGCGCACGGATTTCCGTGGGGCGACCATCCCGAGGCGGGCACGCGCGTGCTGGTGATCGCGGACGGCGATGCCAGGAAGGCGCATGATACCGCCGAACGGCTGGGACACGAGCTTTATGCGCTGCGCGATGCGCTGCTGCCGAGAATGCCGAGCATCGCAGAAGCGATCGACACGGCGCGGGCGCTCAGCGGACTCGTCGTGATGGCGGATACGGCTGATAATTGCGGGGGCGGTGCGCCCGGCGATACAACGCACCTCCTGCGCGCGCTGATCGACGCGAAAATCGGCCCGTGCGCGTTCGCTTCGGTCTACGATCCTGGAGCGGTCCGTATCTGCGAGGAGGCAGGTGCCGGCGCGAAGGTGATGCTGCGCCTTGGCGGCAAGCTTGGCGTGATTTCGGGCGATCCGTTCGATGTCGAAGTCGAGGTCGTGGCGCTTAAAGCCGATCACTATCAATCCGTGATAGGATTGCGCACGCCGCTAGGGCCATCGGCGTGGGTGCGGATCGGCGATGTCGATGTGGTGATCGCGTCGTTCCGTACACAGATAGCAGGGCGCGACGCCTTCACGGGTATCGGCATCGGCATTGAAGATAAGCATGTGCTGGCGGTGAAATCGAGCGAACATTTTCGCGCCGACTTCGGGCCGATTGCCGATCATGTGATTTCGGTGGCGACGCCCGGGGCGATTCAGATGAACTTCGCGGCGATACCCTACAAGCACAAGCGCGACACGAGTTTTTATCCGCGTGTCGCCGACCCGATGAAACACAAGGAAGACAAGCAGTGACTGAAAACGGGATTGATCGGCTCGCCGCGCAGTTCTGGGATTTTCAGCGCGAGGAGTTTCCGCTCACCGCGATTCAGGCGGGTCAGGATCCGGGTACGGACATGGTGCTGCGCGATGCGCCGGCGGACCATGAACGGCGCGCGGCGTTCGCCGGGGACATGCTGCGCGAACTGGACGAGATCGATCCTGCATCGCTCGGCGTTCAGCAAAAGGCGACTGCAGCGCTGCTTCGGCATGAGCTGCGCCTCTTGATCGACAGCGTTGCGGTGGGCGCGCATCTTCGGCCGACGCTCTATCCGGGCGGCCCGGATTTCCTGATCGCGTACTGGGCGGGGTCCACCGCGATCGCCTCTGCGGAGGAGGCGCGCCGCTATCTGGCGCGGCTGGCGAAGATACCGGACGCGATGGCGGGCGTTACGGCTTCGCTGAAACAGGGCATCGAACGCGGCATCCGCTACCCGAAGCTGGCTGTGGAGCGGGCCGCCGAACAGCTACGCGGCTTCGCTTCGATCCCGGTCGAGGCGAGCACCTATTTCGGCCCGCTGAGGCGCGCGGCGAACCGGTCTGAAACATTGGCGGCGCTGGCGGAGGAAGGGCGGACGCTCATCGCGGATACGGTCTACATGGCATATCGCGATTACCGGGCGTTCATCGAAGGCGAACTCATGGCGGCGGCCCGGGAGAGCCTCGCCTGCACGGAAGACAAGGACGGCGGCGAATATTACAGCCTGCTCATCCGCCAGTTCGCGAGCTTTGAGCAAGACCCGCAGGAGATACATGAGCTCGGCCTTGCCGAAGTGGCGCGGATTACGCGCGCGATGGCGGACGTTGCAAAGGCCGCGAATGTCGCGGACGTTGCCGCGCTCCGGCGACAATTGCAGGCCGACAACACCCAGTTCGCCGAGAGCGGCGAGGCGCTGCGTGAGCAGTTCGAAATCCTCTCCAAACGGATCGACGCGCTCATTCCCGAATTTTTCGGACGCACGCCGCGAACGACATATGGCATATCCAGCATTCCCGAAGCGGTATCGGCGAAATTGCCCCCCGCTTATGCGCAGCCGAACCCGGCGGACGGCAGCGCGGCGGGCGTGCACTGGGTGACGTCGATGCCGACGAAATGCCCGCGTTACATGCATATCCCGCTCGCGCTGCACGAAGCCTGGCCCGGCCATCTGATGCACATCGCACTGATCCAGGAAATGGAGGATTTGCCGGCGTTCAGACGGTATGGCGCGGATCGCTATTCCGCGTGCCTCGAAGGCTGGGCGCTTTACTGCGAGGCGCTGGGCGAGGAGATGGGCTTCTACGATACGCCGCAGAAAATATACGGCAGGCTGGAAACCGAGATGTGGCGTGCGGTTCGGCTGGTCGTCGACACCGGCATCCATGCGCTTGGCTGGAGTCGGGAGAGGGCGATCCGCTATTTCGAGGAGAACATGGCGATGCCGATGGAAACGGTGACCGCCGAGGTCGACCGCTACATCGCGATGCCCGCGCAGGCGCTTGCCTATCAGCTCGGCAATCTCAAGTTTCGTGAGATACGGCGGCGCTGCGAAGACACGCTTGGAGACGATTTCCGCGTCCGCGACTTTCACGATGCGCTGATGGCGGCCGGGCCTGTGACGCTTCCGGTTCTGGACGATGTGATGGACGAATGGATCGAAAGGGTTCGGAACTGAATCGCCGCTGATCTCAAACGCGTTGCCGGTAGTTTGTGCGCGACGTTAAGAGCATCGCTGTTCCTGACAATGACCCTTGAAAGGTTTTGAATATGCGTTTGCGAGCCCGTGAAGTCGGAATTCCCTTTTCAGGGACACCAGGCAAGTTGAACGCAATCACGGATGTTCCGGGTCTTGAGGTCGGCATGTCCACTTTGCGGAAGGGCGAAGGCAAGCTCGAGCTCGGACGAGGCCCCGTTCGAACTGGCGTGACAGCTATTTTGCCGCGAGGCCGAGACGACGCCCGTCCATGCTTCGCGGCCTGGGAGACGCTGAACGCGGCCGGCGAGATGACGGGAACAGTCTGGCTCGACGAGCGAGGCCTCTACGAAGGCCCGATCCTGATTACCAACACACATGAGGTCGGGATCGTCCGCGATGCCTCGATCCAGTGGATGCGGCGAAGCGGGATCGAGTTTCTGTTCGCGACGCCGATCGTTGCGGAAACCTTCGACGGTCTTTTGAACGATATCGACGGAGGGCACATCAAGTCCGAGCATGTGTTTGAGGCGCTGGACGGCGCGCGCGGCGGGCCGATCCCGGAGGGCAATGTCGGCGGCGGGACCGGCATGATCACGTATGAATACAAGGGAGGCACAGGAACGGCATCGCGCCAGCTATCTGAAACCGACGGTGGTTATATCGTAGGGGTCCTGGTCCAGTCGAACTATGGCGAGCGGCGCCATCTGCGCCTCGGCGGTCTCAAGGTCGGCGAGCAACTGCTTGACGATATGCCGAAGTTCATGGATCGACGCCTCCTGTCACCCGAGTTTCAGGGGAAATATGCCCGTTGGCTCGGCGGCGACACCCAGGGCACACCCAAGGCCGGCGAGGGGTCGATCATCGTGATCGTGGCGACGGACGCACCATTGCTCCCGCATCAGCTCAAGCGCCTCGCGAAACGACCCGCGCTCGCCATCGGTCGTCTCGGCGGCGTTGGATCGGCGTCCTCAGGTGACATATTTCTCGCCGTTTCAACCGCGAATGAGTCTGTCGGCGAGGCAGGCGGCGAAAATGCGCGAAGTTACACAATCGACATGCATCCCAATCTGGCCATGACATCGCTTTTCGAGGCGGTTATCGACGCGACCGAGGAGGCGATCGTAAACGCCATGGTCGCGGCCGATGCCATGGAAGGCGTCAACCGCCTGTTCGTGCCGGCGCTTCCGATCGAACGGGTGCGTGAAATCCTGGCGGGGCATAATTTGCTTGCCGAGACCGCGAAGGATTAATCGATGAATAGGCACAGCGTCTGCCGTCGGGATACATCGTCTTGATAGCGGAACCAGAATCGGGACGGCGTGGAGTCGCGATTGACATTCATGTTCCGTCGCGATTGAAAGTCGAGGATTATGCGCGGCCCAGGCGCTTTCTCAATGGGCCGCAATTCAACGAGTATGCCTATATTTCTGATGACCTTCAGGTCCATCTGGCGATGGAAGCCATTGTCGGCATTCCTTCCCCGCTCAATTGGTCGCCGGCCTCTACGCGACTTATGACGCACCGGATCGACGAACACGGCATCGCCGAGATGCGCCTTTGGCACGGGGCGGCGGCGAACATCCCGCTACACGACCCGGAACATTCGCGGCCGATAGGGCGCTGTCAGTCTCGCGCGATATCACAACCAGGCGGGGTATTCGTTTGCAGACCATCCTCATCGTCGACGTCTATGTGGGCGTGATCACGATGCCAAACCAGGAGCAGATCGAGAGATGAACGCGAAAGCCCTGATCGCCTCGAGCCTTGTATGGGACAATCACGGCTGCATGCCATTGCGTCCGCTCGATGAGGATTTTCTGCCCCAGCTTGAACTGTATCGGTCGAGCGGTGTCGATGTTGTGATGATCAATGTCGGGTTCGGCGAGCAGGGCGTCGAAGAGCATTTCCGGATGATCGCACACTTCCGACACTGGATTTCCGCGCGAAGCGACCGCTATCTCCTCATCGACTCCGTTGACGACATTGCGCGCGCGCGTGAGACGGGACGTCTTGCCATCGGTTTTGACATCGAGGGGGCCAATGGCATCGGCGATCAGATCAGCCTGATCTCCACCTATTACGATCTCGGTGTTCGTTGGATGCTGATGGCTTACAACCGGAACAACCGTGTTGGCGGAGGCTGTCAGGATGATGACGGCGGCCTCACCGCATTCGGCCGTCAGGTTCTTGACGAGATGGCGCGTGTGGGCATGGTCGCCTGCTGCACGCACACCGGCTATCGCACCGCGCGGGACGTTATGGAATACAGCGAGAAGCCGGTGATCTTCTCGCACTCCAACCCGCGCGCGATATGGGATCATCCGCGCAATATCCCCGACGACCTCATCACCGCGTGTGCGGGGACAGGCGGCGTCGTGTGCCTGAACGGAATCGGCATCTTCCTCGGCGCCAACGACAGTTCGACCGAGACCTACTTCCGGCATATCGACCATGTCGTGCAATTGGTGGGCGCCGATCATGCCGGGATCGGTCTCGACTATGTATTCGATAGGCAGGAGCTCGATGAATATATAAAGAAAATGAAGCGCACATTCCCGCCGGGCCTGGGTTATGAAGTCGGCGAAGGCTTGAAGCTTGTTTCCCCTGCCCAGATCGAGGAACTGGTCGAACTACAGATCAAGGCCGGCTATCCTGAAAACGACATTTGCAAGATCTTGGGCAAAAACATGGTCCGTATAGCAAATATCGTATGGAAACCGGCTGGCATGGGCCGCTGAGCGATAAGTTCCCAAGCAATTTGACATCAAGCATCTTGGAACTGATACAAAAATGTCGGGATAGGCGAGATTACGTCCGCAAAATGTTTTCCGCACATTGCGGCATTTGTAAATTCGACGCGCATGGGCGCGGATTTCTGCGGCTTAGAGACATTGGGGGCACCGATTTCGTTCCCGTTTCGGGGGCCAAAAACGCCCGGAAAGGGGTGGATCGGAGTGGACGCCGGCGGACGGCCGATGTCCGATTTTGCTCTATTTTAAATTGGTTTGCGAGAAAATATGGACCGCCGCGGAAGGGCGCCTGGTGCCGGGTGTCGGACTCGAACCGACGACCTACCGCTTACAAGGCGGTTGCTCTACCAGCTGAGCTAACCCGGCGTGCCCGCCCTATTGCTGCGGGCGGCGGCGCAAATCAAGCGTTTCAGCGTTCCGGCAGCGTTTCGCCGGGCGCGGCGGCTGCGATGGCGAGGGCGTGGATGCTCTCCATGAGGTCACCGAGCGCGGTGTAGACTGCGCGCTGGCGCTGTACGCGGTTTTTGCCGGCGAAGGCTTCCGACACGATGCTGACGGTGAAATGGCTCTCGCCCGTGCCGTCGTGGCCGGCGTGGCCGCGGTGGCGGTCGCTGTCGTTGCGGACGTCGAGATGCGTGGGCTGGAGGGCTGCGAGGCGGCGTTCGATTTCGGCGCTGATGCTTGTCATGCTGCTTCTATACAGCAATGTTCCGGCGTGTCAGGCGACTTCGGCGCGGCGCCGCCAGAACCAGACCACGAAGATCAGGATCGCGACCGGGACCGCGATGCCGAATTCGTCGATGACGTAAGGGGTAACCTCGCCGCGCGGCCCGGTGAGCGGCGTGAACACGCGCTGGATGAAGAGGTTGTGGCTGGCGTGCAGGATTGCTGCGGGCCAGAGGCTGCCGGATTTCAGCCGCAGCCATGCGGCGATCAGCGAAACGCCAAGCACGAGCAGCATGAAGCAAGGGACAGCGACCCACCATTCGGTTTTGGCGTTGTAGCCGCCGAGCAGGATGAGCGGCATGTGCCACATCCCCCAGATAATGCCGACGATGAACACGCTCGGCATGAAGCCGGCGACCTTTGCGACGCGCGGCGCGAGGAAACCGCGCCAGCCGATTTCTTCGCCGAGCGCGGTCGCGAGCGAAATCGCCATGCCCGTTGTGGCCATCAGCAGGGCGTAGCCGATGACGATAAGCGCGGGGTGGGCGTCCTTCCAGCCGAGGAAGGCGCGGAGTTGCTTGATGTTTTCCGCATCCGCAAAGCCGCCGAGGCCGAGGATCCATACCGCTGCATAAGCGAGGCCCGCGTAGCCGAGCGGCACGAGATAGGCGGTGAGGTTCCAGCGATGTTCGCACCAGCCCCAGCCAAGCGAGGCGAGATCGAGACGGCGGAAGCGCACCGTCAGCAGCGCGGCGATCGCGGGCGACCACATCAGGCCGGTGACATAGGGCATGAAGGCCGGGGAGGGCTGGAGCGTCACCAGCGGCACGTAAAAGATACAACTGATCGCCAGCGTCAGCGCCAGAAAAAACAGGATATCGCCGACAAGTTTCCGCTGTTCCATGTGCCGCTCCCCCAAGCCGATGGGGGAACTTATGGCGGGCCGAAGTTTTCTCAAAGGAGAATTTTCTCCGATCCGGATCGGGGCTGCTATCGCGACTCCGCTTCCCTATATAGACGAAAAACCAGACTCAGGACCGCTCCCATCACAGTCCCCCGCAAACCTCGTGAACGCTTCCACGGCCGCGTCGATGCGCCGGAGCCGCGTCTTTGCGCGGAGCCGGGGTGCGACCAGCTTGGCGAGTTTCGCGCACCCCTTTCCAACCGCGGCGGCGCGGGCTGGAAGTACCTGTGCCTCGATCACGTCCGCGCGTTCAACGCGGCCTACTCGTTTCAGGACGACGGCGTGCAGAACGCCGCGCCGGGCTGGGAACGGCGCACGCAGGCGTTTGCCTCCAATGCCTACGCAGACGCCTTCGACGACCCGATCGGTGTGATGAAAGCGCGCATGGGCGGCTTCGCACCGCCCAAGGCGAGGGGCGGACGCGTACTCGACAAGGCCGAAGTGGCGGCGCTCCGGACGCTCGGCCTTGACGAAAACGCGAGCTTCACGGACATCCGCGCCCGCTACAAGGAGAAGGTGCGGGTGTTGCACCCGGACGCAAACGGCGGGGACCGCACCCATGAAGCCGAGTTGCGCCGCGTGATCGATGCCTATACGCACCTTAAGGAAAGCCCGGCCTTCGCGGCCGACCAGAAGAGCAGGAAGAGTTAAGTGGCGACGCAGCTGAAGGACAACGAGCACCACGGGACGCTGATGGACGCGCCGGACCTGGAAGTCGACGCGCGGCAGGTATTCGGCATCGACGTGGACATGAAAATCCCGGCCTTTTCCAAGGCCGACGAGCGCGTGCCCGATCTCGACTCCGACTACGTGTTCGATCCCGACACGACGCTGGCGATCCTCGCAGGTTTTGCCTTCAACCGCCGCGTGATGATCCAGGGCTACCACGGCACCGGTAAGTCGACGCACATCGAGCAGGTGGCGGCGCGGCTCAACTGGCCCTGCATCCGCATCAACCTCGATTCGCACATCAGCCGCATCGACCTGATCGGCAAGGACGCGATCGTGCTGCGCGACGGCAAACAGGTGACGGAATTCCGCGAAGGCCTGCTGCCATGGGCGCTGCAGACGCCGACCGCGCTCGTTTTCGACGAGTATGACGCGGGCCGCCCCGACGTGATGTTCGTGATCCAGCGTATTCTGGAGGTCGAAGGCAAGTTGACGCTGCTCGACCAGAACCGCGTGATCCGCCCGAACAAGTTCTTCCGCCTGTTCGCCACCGCGAACACCGTGGGCCTTGGCGACACGACCGGCCTCTATCACGGCACGCAGCAGATCAACCAGGGTCAGATGGACCGCTGGAGCATCGTGACGACGCTGAATTACCTGCCGCAGGAAACCGAAACCGCGATTGTTTCGGCCAAGGTGAAGGGCTTCGACGCGAAGACCATCGCCAACATGGTGAAGGTCGCCGACATGACGCGGCAGGGCTTCATCGGGGGCGACATCTCCACCGTGATGAGCCCGCGTACCGTGCTCACATGGGCGCAGAACGCGCAGATCTTCAACAACATTGGTTTCGGCTTCCGCGTCAGCTTCCTCAACAAGTGCGACGAGGCCGAGCGCGGCATCGTTGCCGAATATTATCAGCGCGTCTTCGGCGAGGAGTTGCCGGAGAGCATAGCGAAGAAGGCGTGAGCAAGCCGGAGAACAAGATCGAGGATTTCCGCCACGCGCTGGCGGCGACGCTGCGCGCAATGTCGCATGTGCCGGAATTCGATCTCACCTACACGGCGGACCGGCCGGGTGCTTCGGGCAATCAGGCGCGGGTGCCGCAGCCGGCGCGGGGGCTTCCCGCGGACCAGGTTGCCGAGGCGCGCGGCTGGGCGGACAGTTTCGCGCTCCGCCGTCGTCACCATGATGTGAAGCGCCATACCGCGCTTCAGCCGCCGGCAGGATTGCCGCGTGACGTGTTCAACGCCGTGGAGCAGGCTCGCGTCGAGGCGATCGGCGGCCGCGACATGGCGGGTGTTGCGGTCAATCTTTCGCAGATGAACCTTGCCCGCGTGAAGGCGGACCCCCTGATCCGTGCGCGTTCGCTCGACGAGGTGCCGCTGGCGAGCGCGGTCGGCATGATCGCGCGCGAGCGGCTGACGGGCGAGCCGTCGCCAGCCATCGCCGACGCGGGCCTGTCTCACGTGCGTGACTGGATCGAGGAGAAGGCGGGTCGCCATCTCGACGATCTTGCCGCAAACCTCGACGATCAGGCCGCCTTCGCATCGCTCACGCGCCAGATTCTCGCGGATCTGGGCCTTGGTGAGGACAAGGGCGAGGAGCCCGAGCAGGACGATCAGGAAAGCGGCGAGGACGAGCAGCAGAACGAAGGCGATAGCGACGAGGGCGACGACGAAGGCTCTGCCGGGCAGGATTCGAGCATGGATACCCGCGCCGAAGAGAGCGAGAGCGGCGATCAGGAGACGGACCAGACCGCCGAGATGGACAGCGACGCGATGTCCGACGCAGACATGGCGGAGGATGGCGACGAGGGCGTCGTGCCCTGGCGCCCCAACACGCCGACGACCGACCTGACGCCCGATTTCGACTATCACGCCTTTACCGCGAAGTTCGACGAGGTGCTGACCGCCGAGGAGCTTTGCGACGCCGAGGAGCTGACGCGTCTGCGCGGCTATCTCGACCAGCAGCTCGTGCACCTGCAGGGTGCGGTGACGAAGCTCGCGAACCGCCTGCAGCGCCGCCTGATGGCGCAGCAGAACCGCGCGTGGGACTTCGATCAGGAAGAAGGGCTGCTCGATCCGGCGCGGCTCACCCGCGTTGTGGTGAACCCCGAGCACGCGCTCAGCTACAAGATCGAGCGCGACACCGATTTCCGCGACACGGTGGTGACGCTGCTCATCGACAATTCCGGCTCGATGCGCGGGCGCCCCATTTCGATCGCGGCGATCTGCGCGGACATTCTTGCGCGCACGCTGGAGCGCTGTGCGGTGAAGGTCGAGATCCTCGGCTTCACGACGCGTGCGTGGAAGGGCGGGCAGAGCCGCGAGCAATGGCTCGCCGACGGCCGCCCGCCGAAGCCCGGCCGCCTCAACGACCTGCGCCACATCATCTACAAGACCGCCGACGCGCCGTGGCGCCGCGCGCGCAAGAACCTCGGCCTGATGATGCGCGAGGGGCTGCTCAAGGAAAACATCGACGGCGAGGCGCTGCTCTGGGCGCACAACCGGCTGATCGGGCGCCCCGAGGAGCGGCGCATCCTGATGGTGATCTCGGACGGCGCGCCGGTCGACGATTCCACGCTTTCCGTGAACAGCGGTAATTATCTGGAGCGCCACCTGCGGCAGGTCATCAAGTGGATCGAAGGCCGCTCACCCGTGGAACTCATCGCCATCGGCATCGGCCACGACGTGACCCGCTACTACAACCGCGCCGTGACCATCATGGACGCCGAACAGCTCGGCGGCACGATCATCGAACAGCTCGCGCAGCTTTTCGAGGAAGAAGGTGCAGGCAAGGGGCGGGGACGCCGGGCGGCTTAGGTGCGGCAGGTACTCGGATTGCCGGGCAGTCAATAGCGGCGTTTTTTTAAAGTCAGATTGTAATTATTGAGTAGAAAAGAGATATTTCCTGAACTAGCGTGTTATAATGCGCTCCCACATTGAGTTTCGCTCTTCCGAATTGCTCGGGGCCCATGACGATGGTGGTGCACCGCAAGGACAAGAGGTTGCTAAGCTTCTCAGAAGTGGTCTTCCTGAGCGAGGATTTCACGTCGAAGGTATGAGCTCTGAAGACTGGGGTTGGCGGGTCAAGATATCGCACCCTGCTTTCCCCCTCTGGATCGGATGTGGCTTTTACCCCGAGCTTGAAGACGGGATGTTATGCTTCATTGAGCCATCGAAGCCCTATGTTCGCCGATGGCTCAAGCGTGTTTCCACCACAGAGGTGGTCGAATTACTTGCTAGTGCGCTTGAAAGCACACTGCGGAAAAGCGGCAAGGCCCAGGATTTGCGATGGTGGAGCGAAGACGAAATAACAAGAGGCTGATTACCGCCAAGCTCAGCATCTCATGATCCGGGCCGCACAACATCCCCGTCCAATCACTCCCTCACGGGCCGCCGCGCTAGCGCTTCGCCGAGGAAATCCATCACCGCCCTCACGTGGGGCACATGTCGCACGCGTTCGTGCGTCACCAGCCAGACGCCGCGTTCGACGCCGCCGGGCACGGGGATGCAGCAGATCAGGTCCGGGTCCGCGTCTGCCACGAAACCGGGAAGGATGGCGACGCCCGATCCTGATTTCACTGCCGCGAGAATGCCCGTGACCGAGGCGTGGTGGATGGCGACGGCGGATTCGAGGTCGTTCTGTTCGAGAAAGCTCTTGTAGATTTCCCATATCCGCCCGCCGCCGCCGACGATCAGGGGGTGCCCGCGCAGGGCTTCGACGGTGCGCGGAACGCCGTTCGACGCCGCATAGCTGCGGCTGCAATAGGCCGTCCACGGTTCATCGCCGAGGCGGCGGCAGACGAGCCCACCGCCGAGAATGCGCCGGGCCGAACGCAGCGCGACATCCGCTTCTCCTGCGGCGAGGTCGCGGACGGTGTCCGTCGTGTCGAGCTCGATCGTGATGGCGGGATAGGCGCGGCGGAGGTCGCGCAGCACCGGCGCGAGCACGGTCACCGTGAGGATTTCCTGCGCGGTGAGGCGCACCATGCCGCTGGCCTGCCGGATGTGATGGTTGGCGGCGTCCGCGAAGTTGGCCGTGGCCGTATCCACCGCCTCCGCATGGGTAAGCAGGGCCTCGCCCGCCGGGGTGAGCGCATAGCCACTTTGCCGCCGTTCGAAGAGGATGACGCCGAGCGCCGCCTCCAGCGCTGCAATGCGCCGCGCCACCGTCGTCTGGCTCACGCGCAGTGCGTTCCCTGCCGCGAGCGTGCTGCCCGTGCGCGCGACGGCGAGGAAGTGACGCAGGTCGTTCCAGTCGAACATGGACGCATTCTGCACATTTGCAGAACATGCTGGCAATATCGTTGTTCGGAGAGTGGGCGCAAACACGCTATTCAGGCACTGCGGCGCCGCGAACCCTCTCCCACCGCATGGAGCTGAAAACATGAAAACCCTGCTTGCGCTCTCCGCGCTCGCCGGTGCCCTGTGGGCGCTGCCCGCAGCCGCCGAACCCGCCGAACCCGTAACGCGCGCCGTGCCTTACGGTGATCTCGACCTTTCCACCCATGAAGGGCGTCGCACGCTCGATCACCGCATCGGGATCGCGGTGCGCAGCGCCTGCGGCATGGCATCGAGCGCCGACCTTGTCGGCAAGCGCGACGTGCGCCGCTGCCGCGAAAGCACTTATGCGGCAGTCGCACCGGTCAGCGCTGCCACGCAAAGCGCGGCTCTGGAAACCGGCTCGGCACGTCCTCCCAAGCGCTGAGCCGCTGCGGCTCACCGCAGCATCACCTGCGGTGAGCCGTTCGTCGCACCTAAACAAACTCTGACAACCGCATTCACAACCCGTTCAAGGGCCGAGTCGCAGTCTCTCCCTCGTGGTCATCGGCGGTCCCAGTTCCCCTTCCGCCGATGACCGCGAGCAGAGAGTGGAGAGACGATATGTTGAACAAGATTCTGATGGCCGCTGCGGCGATGACCATGCTGACGGCGGCGCCGGCGATGGCCGACAACGACCGTTGGGATCGCGGCGGCAAGCATTGGCAGAAGGACCGTCACGACGAGCGCAAGGCGTATCGCAAGGGCTACCACGACGGCCGCAAGTACGACCGCCGGGACGATCGCCGCGACCGCCGCTATGCGTATCGCGACGGCTATCGCGATGGCCGCTTCTATGACGGGCGCCGTTATTACGACAATTATCGCCCCGTTTATTACCGCGGCTCCAACGACTATCGCGGCGGCTGGTATGGCCAGAACGGGCGCTATTATTCGAGCTACGATCGCTGCCGCAAGGACAGCAACATCGAAGGCACGCTGATCGGCGGCGTTCTCGGCGGTGTGCTCGGCAACGAGATTGCACGCCGCGGCGACAAGACCGTCGGCACCGTGATCGGCGCGGGTCTCGGTGCGCTCATCGGCCACGAGATCGACGACAAGGGCGGCAAGCGCCGCTACTGCTACTAAAGGCCGCGCTGCCGGTTTGCATTGAACCCCATCGCAGCCGGTGGAACGGGCCGCCCGGACAAGTGCCGGGCGGCTCTTTTCTTTCGCGCCAAAGAGGCTAACAAGCGGGCGAAAGAAACCGCAGGACCAGATCATGACCGAAACCGACAGCCCGCCCGACCGCCTGTGCGCGGACTCGGACAGCCCCTTTTTCAGCGAAGCCGCCATGGAACGCGGCGTCGGCATCCGCTTCAAGGGGCGCGAGCGCACCGATGTGGAGGAATACAGCGTCAGCGAAGGCTGGATCCGCGCAGCGCTCGGCAAGAAGGTGGATCGACGCGGCAAGCCGCTCACCATCACGCTGAAGGGCGATGTCGAGGCGTACTGGCGGAGCTGAGCCGATGCTGGAGGGCGCGCAGAAGGTTCCGAGCCCCAAGCTCGACCTGTATATCCGCAAGCGCTTTCTGACGCCGGAGGAATGTGCGGAAATCGTCGCGCGGATAGATGCGAAGCGTCGGCCTTCGGGTCTGGCGGACGACCAGGGCTACGCGGCCTATCGCACCAGCGAGACCTGCGACCTTGATGGGAGCGATCCGGTCGTTGCCGCACTCAACGACCGCATCTGCGCGTACATGGGCATCGATCCCGCGTTCGGCGAGCCCGTTCAGGGCCAGCGCTATGCCGTTGGGCAGGAATTCAAGCAGCATACCGACTATTTCGAGCCCGACGGTCCCGATTATGATCGCTACTGCGCGGTCTCCGGACAGCGCACCTGGACGGCGATGATTTACCTCAACGAGCCTGCCGCAGGCGGCGCGACGCGCTTCAAGGTGATCGACAAGATCGTGCAGCCGGAAACCGGAAAGATCGTCGCGTGGAACAACCGCCGCCCTGACGGCACACCCAATCCCGCGACGCTGCACGCCGCGATGAAGGTGCGAAGCGGCGTGAAATACGTCATCACCAAGTGGTTCCGCGAACGGCCGTGGGGATAAAAAAAGGGCCCCGCACGTGGCGAGGCCCTTTCCGTCTGACCCGGAATTTTAGAACTTCGCGCTGAGACCCAGCGAGAAGGAGCGGCCGATCCCGTAGGTGTTCCGGTCGACACGCGTGCCGTTGTACTGCTGGAACTCCTCGTAATTCTCGCCCGTCAGGTTGCGCGCCTCGAACTTCACCTCAAGCTCGCGGCCTGCGACCGTGAAGCCCTGGCGCGCGACGAAATCGAGACGCAGGCCCGGCTCTTCGATGAAATCGATCGGCGTGCCCTGATACGAGAAGCGGTTCGAGATGCGGTTGCTGGCGTAGGTCAGCATCAGCGTCTGCTGCGACAGGCTTTCGCTGTCCTCGAACCCGATCTGCACGTTGACGATATGGTCCGACTGGCCGGTCAGCTTGGCGCCGTCGTTGAACACGAGCGAGGCCGCGATCGGCACGCCGGCCGTATCGGTCGGGATCGTGGTGTCGCCGGCGCCAACCTTGATCTTCGATTTCGTGTACGTGTAGTTCGTCGCGATCAGAAGATCACGCGTTTCGAAGAACTTGCCGGGCAGCCAGTCGGAAAGTGCGAAATACTTCTGCACTTCGAGTTCCGCGCCATAGAGCTGGGCTTCCGGTGCGTTCGCGAAGGTCGTGAAGAACGTCTGACCCTGCTGCGTGGCGATCGCCTCGATCGGCTTGTCGATCTTCTTGTAGAAGCCCGCGAGCGACACGCGCTCGTTGCGGCCGATGTACCATTCGTAGCGCGCTTCAAAGTTCAGGAGCTTGCTGTCGGTCAGGTACGAGTTGCCGATGAACGTGCGGTCCGATTCCGTATCGAAATACTGCTGCGGCGCCAGTTCGCGGAACTGAGGGCGGGCGATGGTCTTCGATGCGGCGATGCGGACCTGCATGTCTTCCGCGAAGTTCCATGTGATCGTCGCGGCGGGCAGGAAATAATCGTTGGCAAGACGCGTCGACAGGCCGGCGGCTCCGCCGGTGCCGAACAGGTCGATGGCGTTCACGAACTGCTTTGCGTCCTCGTAACGCACGCCGATGCTTGCATTCAGGAACTCCATCAGCTCGATCTCGGCCTGCACATATCCGCCATGCACTTCGAGACCAGCATCGTACTTCGCGACACCGGCCGCACCGGAACGGTCGGTGAGCACGATGTCGTAGGTGTAGATGTTGTAGTCCGAGAGCAGATAATCGGGGCGCTGCTGCGCGACGGCGAGGCCCAGGCTCGATTCCGGCAGGTAGGCGAAATCGCGGCGCGTGGAGGTACGCGTCGTGTCCGCATAAGCATAGCCCGCCGTGAGCGTGATGGCACGCTCGGTCGGTAGCTTCCAGCTGACGTTCGCAGAACCCGCCCACACGTCTTCCGAAAGATCGGAGAACGAGATCGTCGCGCTCTGGCCGCCGGTCCGAAGGTCGTTCAGGAAATCGCCGACTTCCTCGTCGTAGCGATAGCTGAACGCACGCTCATAGGGCGCTTCGCGCTGCGTGTTCGCATAGGTGCCGCGCACATCGAGCGCGACGTCCTTGATCTTGAACTCACCAACGAACTGCGTGTCGATCAGCTGACGCTCGAACCAGTTTGTGTAGCTCTTGTTCAGGCGATCCGAACCGACGTTGATTTCGTCCACGCCGTCCTGAATGCGCGCTTCCTTGGAGGTGTCGCGAATGTAGAGGTTCGTCCAGCGCAGCTTGTGTTCGCCGAATTCGTAGCCGAAGCCGAGGAGGCCGTGCACGACGATGCGGTTTTCGGTCGAAAGGAACCGGAAATTGCTGTCCGGCTTGATGATGTCCTGGCCTTCGGAATTCGCCGAAAGCCCGATCGTCTGCTGCTGGAGGCCGCCGCGCGTTTCCCAGCTGTTGTCCCAGCCGAACGCGGCAATGATGCCGAAGCGGTCGCTGCCGACGTCGAGACTGAGTCCGCCGCTGAAATCGAGCGATCCGTTCAGCGGAATGTCGTTGTTGCCCTGAACGAGCGTCGTCGACGCGTTGAGCAGACTCGCGGTCAGGCCCTTCATCGTATCGAGGCTGAAGTTCGGGCCGACAACCAGAAGATTGCCGCTGTTCATCGCGGCTTTCAGGTTCGCCGGGATATCACGCGATCCATCGTCGAAGCCTGTCCAGTCGGTGTCGCTACCGTAATAGGTGTAGCCGCGCTGGAAGGTGGTTTCGCTGTCGCCGCTGATGCTGCCGCCGACCTTGAGGAAACTCTCCTCCGGGATTGCCGCAGTTGTCAGGTTGATGACGCCGCCGCCGAATTCGCCGGGATAGTTTGCAGAATAGCTTTTCTGCACGACCGAGCTTGCAATCACGTCGGTCGGGAAGATGTCGAGCGGTACGACGCGGCGCAGCGGTTCGGGCGAGGGCAGGGGGAGGCCGTTCAGCAGCGCAAGCGAATAGCGTTCGCCAAGACCGCGCACGTAGACGAAGCGGCCGCCCACAAGGCTGAGGCCGGTGACGCGCTGGAGCGCGCCTGCGATGTCGCCTTCACCCGTGCGCGCGATTTCCGCGGCAGAGAGGACGCTGATGACTTCCGGCGTGGCACGGAGGGGTTCGGGTATGTAGCGGCCCTGCACGACGATCACCTCGTCGCTGGCGCTTACGCCGGGCGCGGAGACGTCGATCGATTCATCGGGCTGCGTCTGCGGCTGCGGCTGTGTGTCCTGCGCAAGCGCGGGCGCGGATATGAGCGCGCTCGACAGCAGCAGGGTGGCGAGTGACGAGAGTCTGGTCATGCGGGCTTTCCCATCTTCCTGAACTGAAGGGGGGCGACGGCCGCCGATGCGCGCCGCCGCCCCAGATGCTTCACGGACGGATCAGTTTGCCGGATTGACGGTGCAGGCGGTTCCGGTGCCGAGGCCGCAGGTCCAACCCTGCCACCACGTGTCGGCAGCGTTCCGCACGGCGCCGATGTAGTCGACGTTCTGGAAGAAGCTGTTCACGGTCGCGAGATTGTTGACCGCAGGGACGCTGTTCTCGTTGGTGCCGTTCACGAAGACGTTGGTGAGCGTGGACGTGCCCGTGGCGGTGTTGTTGTTGCCGCTGACCTCGAACAGGGCCTGGATCTGCGCTGCCGTGACGTTCGTATCGTCAACGTAGGGCGTCGTGCAGGCGAAGAACACCGACTTGAACACCGGCGGTCCATTCTCGTCCGTGCCAGCACCGGCGGCCTGGATGGTCGCCGCGCCGTCGATGTCGAGACAGGCGGAAGAGGCCGCGCCGACGATCACCGAATTGGTCAACTGATAGTCGCCGCCGCCGCGCAGCAGGATCGCCGTGCCGCCGTTCGCCACGGCCGTGACGTTGGCGAGATGCGTGTCCTGGCGCACGGTTTCGTTGACCGAACCGTCGCCCGAACCCGCTTCCCACACATAGTCGCCGCCGGCCGAGCCCGAAGTGGCGCGGTGCGTGACGATCACGAACTGGTTGACGCCGGTGTAGCCGTTGTCGGTATCGATCGAGTCGTCGTCGTTGCCGGTCAGGACAATGTATTTGCCGTTCACGGTGCCGCCGAACCACTCGATGCCGTCGTCAGAGCTGTTGTGGACCTGGATGTACTCGAAGGTGGTGCCACGGCCGACGCCCGCGAGCGTGATGCCGTTCAGCTCGTTGCCCGCCGAGAGCGCGAAGCCCGAATAGCGGATCTGGAAATACTTGAGACGGCCGCTGTTGTCGTTGGCGAGACCACCGCCGTAGTAGGCGTTGGTGACGCCTTCCACGGCTGCCTGGCAGCCCGCGGTGCCCGGCGTCGTGCCGCCCGCGGAGCAGGTGCCGATCGGCGCGCGGCCGAGGATGACGAGACCGCCCCACTGACCGATGCTTTCCGCCGTCGAGGTGCCCTCGATATTGGCGCGGCTGGTGAAGACGATGGGCTGGGTCGCAGTGCCTTCGGCGTAAATCTGCGAGCCGCGATTGACGACGAGCGCGTCGGCGCCCGAGGAGCCGAACACGGTGACGCCCGGCTCGACGGTCAGCACGCCTGCGGTGCCGCCCGGGGCCGTGCCATCAGAACCGACGTCGACGCCGACCTGAACAACGCCCGAGAGCGAATAGACGACGCCGTCGAGCTTGCGGAGCACGAGGCTGCCCGTGATCGTGCCGGAAACCTGGCAGGTGCGCAGACCCGCCACCGAGCTGACTTCGGCCGTGCCGGTCGGGCAATCTGCCGTCGGGGTGGGCGTCGGGGTCGGTGTCGGTGTGGGGGTCGGGGTAGGCGTGGGCGTCGGTGTGGGGGTCGGCGTCACGATGACGCCCTCGCCCGGGGATGCAACGTCGTCAGCGCCGCAGGCGACGAGCGCAAGCGCGGAACCAAGCATCAGGAAACTGCGGAAATGTGACATTGATGCACCCCTTTGTGGTGGTTGGCCGAAGGGCAGGCGCCACGACTCCGATGTGGCGGCTGCTGTCCCGAGCCGGACGCCTAGGGGTGATTCATGATGGAAATATTACAGATTTCGCAATGTTTTGCGAACATCTATTGTTACAATTTTGTGTAATACTTTCGCTTTATTTCAACAAAACTGAAACAGTTTTGTCACAATCGCGTCAGTCGGTGAAATCGACCACGGCTTCCTGCGTCTGGCCGTCCCGGATGTAGCCGATCACGACCCGTTTCGATTGGGCGAGTTCGTCGGCGAGTTCCATCACCTTTTCCTCGTCGTGGAGGCCGCCGCCGTTGATTGTGCTGACGATGTCGCCGTCCTTCAGCCCGGCACGGGCGAAGAAGGGCATCGTGGATACCTTGCGCACGCGGAAGCCGAGCATCGCCTCGCCCTGCTGTTCGCGGACGAGGCCGAGCTGGAACGCGAGCGTCTGGCGACGGCGATTGTCGCCGCTGAACGCCGCCCGGGATAGGATGGGGGCCTTCGCGGCGGGGCCGGGCTTTGCCTTCGTTTCCGCGTTTACGAGGGTTGCTGCGGGGGCGGTGCCGTCGAAGGTCAGCAGCGGCACTTTCAATCGCGTGTCGCCGCGCGCGAGGATGATGTGGCCAGGCGCGGTGCTTTCCAGCGTGATGCCGGGCAAGAGCTGACGGCCGATCGAAACGCGCTGCTGCGCGTCGCTACCGATTGACACGATCGCGGCGTCCCCCAGCGTTCCATAAACGCGTACCTGTGCGACGTCCGCAGGGGTAAGCGTTGGTGCGGGAGGAGGCGCGGGCGGCGCGGGCGCTTGCAAGACAGCGGGCATGGGGAGCGGGGCCGGCGGAGGCGGCGCGGTTTCGGGCCAGAACGCGAAGATTGCCGCAGCACTGGCACCCGCCGCGAAAAGCAGCGCCAGCCGGACAATGCCGGGGTTGAGCCTGTTGCCGATTGTGATAGCCACGGGAAAGCCGGTTAGGCCGGGTGCATGACAGATTTGCGACAATAGAGGGACGCGCGGTCTTGCCGGTTATCGGAAACGCCGGATTGCTTCTGGCCTGCGGGTTTCTTGCCGGTGCCATCATCGGCAGCTTCCTTGCGCTTGTCGCGGCGCGCCTGCCGGAGGGACGCCCGGTCGTGCGCGGGCGTTCCGCGTGCGATGCGTGCGGGCGGACGCTCGGCCCGCTCGAGCTTGTGCCGCTGTTTTCCGCCCTCGCGCTGCGCGGTCGCTGTCGGGGCTGCGGCGCGGCGATCCCGGCGTTCACGTGGATCATGGAACTGCTCGCGGGGCTTGTCGGGCTTCTCGCCGTGCTGCTGGCGCGGGTGCCTGCCGATCTCGTATGGGCGGTGTTCGGCTGGCTGCTGCTGCTGCTCGCGGCGCTCGACCTTCGGCATTACTGGCTGCCGCAGCGGCTGACCGTCCTCCTCGCGCTGTCGGGCATCGCGGCGCTGTTCACCACGCACGGGGACGTTGCGGCCTCGCTTATCGGCGGCGCGGCCGGGTTTCTTGGCCTTGAAGCCGTTCGCCTCGGTTATCGCGCGCTGCGGGGACGCGAGGGCATGGGCGGCGGCGATCCTCTACTTCTCGGCGGGATCGGGCTCTGGATGGGCTGGCAGGCGTTGCCGTTCGTGGTGATCGTCGCCTCGCTCGTCGGATTCGCGCTCATTGCGCTCTGGAAACTGCGCGGCGTGGAGGTGGGCGCGGCGACGCGGATTCCACTCGGTGCCTGCCTCGCAATTGCGGCCATCGGTGTCTGGGCGGCGGCGGCGCGTGTTCCCTTCGTTCCGCTGGCGTTGCTATACGCCTTTTAACAATGTCCCGATATGACACGCGATGGCGCTCGCCGTCATCAAACTGACATGCTAACTCCCTAGCGGGGCGATTTCGTGAAGGCGGGCCGGACGGAATGGGGTTCACTGACAGGCAATGGCTGCAGCGCTTGAACGCGCACAGCCTCGTGGCGGCAGCGCAAGTTCTGCTGGCGCTGGTGCTTGCCCTGGCCGTTGCGCGGCTCGTGTGGGCGCTGTTGGTTCCGATCGGGCCGGTCGGCGCGCCGCCGCCGCCCGCACTCGCCGCTCGGTCCGATGCTGTGCTCGGCCGATTCGATCCGTTTTTCCAGATGCTTGACGGCGGCGGGCCGACCGTCGTCTCCGACCTTGCCATCGATCTCTACGGTACCCGCGTCGACAACGTCAGCGGTCGGGGTTCGGCGATCATCGGCGTCGACGGCACGCAGCGCAGCTTCCTCGTCGGCGAGGAGATCATGCCCGGCGTCACGCTCCACGGCGTCGCGTTCGACAGCGTCACGGTGAGCCGGGGCGGCTCGCTTGAGCAGCTTTTCCTCGATCAGTCGGTGCCTGCACGCCCTGTTTCACCGCCGCCTTCGCCGGTGTCTGATGCGCCCGCGGCGCAGGTTCCACTCGACCGCGTTTCGCGCGAAATCACCGGCACGCTTGTCCGCAACGGCGGCGAGGTCGAAGGTCTTGCGCTGAAACCGTTGGGAAGTGGCGGATTGTTTAACGAAATCGGCTTAGAGGCTGGTGACGTGCTGCTTTCGGTGAACGGCGTCCGAATCGATTCAGAGACGTCGCCCGGAAACATCGCGAACCTCATCGGCGACAACGATGTCGCGGTGCTGGAAATCAGGCGTGGGGCCGAGGTGCAGACTGTGACGTTCGAGATCGTTCGGTGAGGGCGGGCCGCTTCCTGATCGGCGCGGCGCTTGCGCTCGCGTTTGCGGTGCCAGCGCCCGCGCAGCAGGTGATCAATCTGCGCGATGCGGATATCCGCGCTTATATCGAAGACGTTGCGCGCACCACGGGGCGCACGTTCATCATCGACCCCGCCGTGCAGGGCAAGGTGTCGGTCGTCGCCGACCGTCCGCTCTCGCGCACGCAGTATTTCGAAGTTTTCCTCTCCACGCTGCGCGCCAACGGTTTCATTGCGATCCCCACGGATGGCGGCGCATTCCGCATCGCGCCCGCCGCGAACGCCGCGCAGCAGCCGACGCGCGGGGGCAGCAGCAGTTTCGTCACGCAGGTCATTGACCTCAAGTCGATCGATACGCAGTCCGCGATCGAGGCGCTGCGCCCGCTTGTCAGCGCGCAGGGCCAGATCAGCGCGAGCAAGAGCGGCAGTTCCGTCGTCATCGCGGACTATGCGGACAATCTCGCCCGCGTGCGCTCGGTGCTGAAGGATATCGACCGCGACCGCACGTCGATGCGCCTCATCACGCTCGACAATGCCGGCGCGCGCGAAATCGCGGCGGCGATCGAATCGGTGTCGCGCGCCGCAGGTTCGGATGGCGCGGGCGCGGTTTCGGTGATTCCGGTCGATAGTTCGAACAGCGTCATCCTGCGCGGCGACCCTGAAGCGGTGGGGCGCATGGCGGCGATCGTTTCCGATCTCGACAAGCGCGCCTCGGCGGGCACGGATATCCAGGTCGTCTTCCTGCAGAACGCCGATGCGGGCGCGCTGCTTCCCGTGCTCCAGCAGATCGCTGGGCAGCAGGTGCAGGTCACGGTTGTGAACAGCGTTTCGCAGTCCGGCGAGAACGGGCAGATGTCGAATGGAGCGCCCAGCGTCTCCACGACGCCCGCGGGCAGCGCGCCCCCGGGCCCAGGCCGCGCCGTCATCGCGCGCTACGAAGGCGCGAACGCGCTCGTCATCTCCGCGCCGCCCGATGTGCAGCGCTCGCTCAACGAGGTGATTCGCAAGCTCGACGTGCGGCAGGAGCAGGTGCTCGTCGAAGCGATTATCGTCGAAGTTTCCGACAATGCGGCCAAGCAACTGGGCGTCCAGTTCCTGCTTGCGGGCACGGGAAGCAACAGCGTGCCGTTCGCTGTCACAAATTATTCAAACAGCGCGCCCAATCTGCTGGCGATTGCAGGGGCCATCGGTGCGCGCGAACTTGATAGAACACAGACCACGACCAACGACGGCGTCACCACGACGGGCCGCACAACGTCTTCGGCTGGCGAAGCTCTCGAACAGGCGGCGGTCCAGTCGCTGCTCGGCGTCTCCGGCTCGCTGTTCGGTTTCGGCGGCGAGATCGGCAACGATGCGCTGTTCGGTGCCGTGATCAACGCCGTGAAATCCGATACCGCCTCCAATGTGCTGTCGACACCGTCGATCATGACGCTCGACAATCAGGAAGCGAAGATTCTCGTCGGCCAGGAAGTCCCGATGACGACGGGCGAGGCGCTGTCGCCCAACTTCGACAACGCCTTCCGGACCGTGCAGCGGCAGGACGTCGGCGTCCAGTTGCAGGTGAAGCCCCAGATCAACGCGGGCGGCGCGATCAAATTGTTCCTGCGGCAGGAGGTTTCCTCGATCGCGGGGCCGGTGGCGACGGGGTCCTCGGACCTCATCATCAACAAGCGCGAGATCGAAACGACTGTGACGGTCGACGACGGCGACATCATTGCGCTCGGCGGCCTCATCGACGAGAACGAGCGCCGCACGATCGAGAAGGTGCCGCTGCTCGGCGATATTCCAGTGGTCGGGGAGCTTTTCAAAAGTCGATCGCGCAGCCGCACGAAGACCAACCTGATGATCTTCATCCGCCCCACGATCGTGCGCAGTCGGCAGGATGCCCAGGCGATCAGCGCGCGCCGTTTCAACTACACGCGTGAAATGCAGCGGGAACGCTATCCCAAGCAGGAACCGTCGCTCGACGCGCTGGTGCGCGACTACATGGGTGCTGCCCCGCCGGTTGCGCCCCCGGTCGCGCGCTCCCCCGCGCCGCCGCCCTCGGAGTAAGATGATGACGGCCGGCGACGCCGCACCGCTGCCTTCCGAACGCCCGATTCAGATTCCCTATGCCTTCGCGAAGCGCTTCGGCGTCATCGTGCTTGAGGATGCGGGCCCGGAAATCGGCGTCGGCCTGCGCGAAGGCGACGATCCGCGCGCGCTCACCGAAGTGCGCCGCATCCTCGGCCGCCCCATCGTCGTGCGCTTCGTACCGCGCCGCGAGTTCGAACGGCTGCTGCAGGAAGGCTACGCGACCGACGCTCTCAGCGCCGAGCAGGTGTCCGACCGGCTTGGAGAGGTCGGCGACCTGGGCGCGCTCGCGGAGGATATTCCCGCCGCCGAAGACCTTCTCGACACGCAGGACGATGCCCCCGTCATCCGCCTGATCAACGGCGTTATCGCCGAAGCGGTGCGGCAGGGCGCGTCCGACATTCACGTTGAGCCCTACGAAAGCTCGCTGATCGTTCGCCTGCGAGTCGATGGTGTGCTGCGCGAGGCGCTGCGCCTGCCCGCAAAGGTGGCACCGCTCGTCGTCAGCCGCATCAAGGTGATGGCGCGCCTCGACATCGCGGAGCGTCGCCTGCCGCAGGACGGGCGAATCGGTTTGTCGCTCGGTGGTCGCGCGCTCGATGTCCGCGTTTCGACCTTGCCCTCACGCCACGGCGAGCGCGTGGTGCTGCGTATTCTCGACAAGGAGCAGGCCGAACTCGGCCTCGAAGACCTCGGCATGCCTGCCGACCTGCTTCGCATCGTCTCCGATGCACTGAAGGAACCGCACGGCATCATCCTCGTCACCGGTCCCACCGGATCGGGCAAGACGACGACGCTCTATTCGGGCCTTCGGCTGCTGAACGACGGCACGCGCAACATCCTCACCGTCGAAGACCCCATCGAATACGCAATCGACGGTGTCGGCCAGACGCAGGTGAACACCAAGGTCGGCATGACCTTCGCGGGCGGCCTCCGCGCCATTCTCCGGCAAGACCCGGACGTCGTGATGGTCGGCGAAATCCGCGATGCCGAAACGGCGGATATCGCCGTGCAGGCCTCGCTGACCGGCCACCTCGTGCTTTCCACCGTCCACACCAACGATGCCGTCGGCGCGATCACGCGCCTGAAGGATCTGGGTGTCGAGACCTTCCTGCTCGCCTCTTCGCTCCGCCTTGTGGTGGCGCAGCGGCTCGTGCGGCGGCTGTGCGGCGTGTGTTCGCAGCCGGTTCAGGCGAGCGCCGCCGATGCCGCGCCGCTGGGGCTCGATGCGGGCGTCGTCATCCGACATGCGGCCGGGTGCCCTTCGTGCGCCAACACGGGTTTCCGCGGGCGCATCGGCGTTTACGAGGCGGTGCGTATCGACGAGGATATTCGTCAGCTCATCCTGTCGGGCGCGGACGAGGCGGTGATCGCGCGGCAGGCGTTTGGGCGTGCCCCGAATCTCGCGGCGGCGGTCCGGCGTCTCGTCGTCGACGGCAAGACTACGGTTGAAGAGGCGGTGCGGATCATGCGCCGGGACTCGGCGGTCGATGCCGACCTTTGATTATCTCGCGCTCGATACCGCGGGCCGCGAGCGCACGGGAACACTGACCGCAGCGAGCGAAGGCGACGCGCGCACGCTCCTCGAACGCCGCAAGCTGCTCCCCGTCCGTCTCGGTGCTGCGGCTGCGGAGGCGCGCACGGCACCGACGCCGACGCTTGCCGCCGGTTTCGGGCGCCGCAAACTGTCTTCGAAGGCGCTGACGCTGTTCACACGCCAGCTCGCAACCCTGATCTCAGTCTCGCCGCTCGAAGAGTCGCTCCGCTCGATCGCCATGCAGGCGGAGCAGAAGAAGGTCGCCGACATCGTCTGGCGCGTGCATGGCGGTGTCGTGGAAGGTCGCCGCCTGGCCGATGCGATGGCGCTCGAACCCGCAAGCTTCCCGCCGCTTTACCGCGCGATGGTCGCGGCGGGCGAGGGCTCGGGCGGGATGACCGAAATCCTCGAACGCCTCGCCGATCTTCACGAGCGGCAAGCGGAAGTGCGCGGCAAGATCCTCACCGCGCTCGCCTATCCGGCGATGCTCGCGCTCGTCGCGCTGCTCATCGTCATCGGCATGATGACCTACGTGATCCCCAAGGTCGTCGAGCAGTTCAACGACATGGGACAGGAACTGCCGCTGCTCACGCGCATCGTTATCGGCATTTCCGAGTTCATGACGAGCTACGGCCTCATCGTGCTCGCGCTGATCGCCCTTGGTGTCGTCGTTTTCGGGCGGATGATGCAGCGAGAGGATTTCCACCTGAAGGTCGATCGCTGGCTGCTGGGCATCCCGCTCATCGGCCGCCTGCTCCGCGATCTCCACGCCGCGCGCCTCGCGCGCACGCTTTCCACGATGGTGGATAACGGGATGCCGCTGCTCGACGGCCTCGCGGTCACCTCGCGCACCATCCGCAACCGGGTGCTGCGCGGCGCGACGGAGGACATGGTGGAATCGATCCGCGAGGGCGGCAGCCTGTCGGGTTCGATGCGCCGTACCGGCATCTTCCCGCCGCTTCTCGTCCACATGACCGCATCGGGCGAATCGAGCGGCAAGCTCGCGCAGATGCTCGGCCGCGCCGCCGACTACATGGAGCGCGAGTTCGATGCCTTCACCAAAAGCGCGCTCAGCCTGCTCGAACCGCTCATCATCGTCATCATGGGCGGCGTGATCGCGACAATCGTGCTATCCATCCTGCTGCCGATCCTGCAGCTCGACACAATTGCCATCAAGTGAGGTTCCCCGTGCAGACGCCCGAAAAGAAAAAGAAACGCGAAGACGGATTCACGCTGGTGGAGCTGATGGTCGTACTCGCCATCATCGGCCTGCTGACGACGTTCGTGGTCATCAACGTGCTGCCGAGCCAGGACCGCGCGATGGTGGAAAAGGCGCGCGCCGACATCGCGCTGATCGGTCAGGCGATGGAAATGTACCGCATCGACAACATGACCTATCCGCGCACGGAAGACGGCCTTCAGGCGCTCGTGACGCCGCCCGCCACGCTGGCGCGGCCGGATCGTTACCGCGCCGGCGGCTACCTGCAGCGGCTTCCTGACGATCCGTGGGGCAACCCGTATCAGTATGCGTTCCCCGGCACTCACGGGCGCTTCGACATCTTTTCGTTCGGCGCGGACGGCAAGGCTGGCGGGGAAGGGGACGATGCCGATCTCGGCAACTGGCAAAACTAGCGCCGAGCGCGGCTTCACCCTCGTCGAGATGATGGTGGTGCTGGCGATTGTCGGCCTGATGACGGCGGTCGTGGTGGTGAACCTGCCGTCTTCGGAATCGACGCTGGCGCGCGAGAGCGAACGGCTTGCGGCGCGTCTGCTCGCAGCGCGCGATCACGCCATTCTTTCGAACCGCGAAACCTCTGCGATCCTCGATACGCGCGGTTACCGCTTCGTCGAACGGCAGGGAAAGACATGGAAACCGCTTGCCGACGATCCGCTCGCAGATGCGGCATGGCGCGGCGGCACCATCCCCGCGCTTCCCGAAAACGGCGAGCTTCGCGTCAGTTTCGACAGTGTCGGCATGAGCGAGGCGCAGGCGCTGACGCTGATGAACGACGACCGGCGCACCGTCGTGCGCGTGCTCGGTTCGGGTGAGGTGAGGGTCGATGGCGGCGCGTGAAGACGGCTTCACGCTGATCGAGGTCATGGTCGCGATGGCCGTGCTCGGCCTTGCCGTGCTTGCGCTCATTCGCCTTGGCGCCGCAAACGCGCTGACGGCGGGCCGCGTCGAGGACGTGCTCCTCGCCGACATCGTTGCAGAGAACGCGATCGTCGATGCGCTCACGCAGCCGGAGCCGCCCGCGCTCGGCGAAACCAGCGGCACGGTGGTGAATGCCGGCGTGAACTGGACCGTGACGCGGCAGGTCGCGCGCACCGAGAACGCGCGCCTCATCCGTATTTCCGTCACTGTGCGCGGCCCCGGCGGCGCGGCGGGCGATCTTACCGCCTTCCGGGGCGTCGCCGCCCAGTGAAGAACGGCTTCACCCTTGTCGAGACGCTGGTCGCGCTCTTCGTGTTTTCGCTGCTCGCGGCGGCGGCCGTCGTCGTGCTCGGCAACTCCGCCGACGCGCAGCTTCGCCTGGCGGATGTGTCCGCGTCGGTGCAGGATTTCCAGCGCCTGCGCGCTGCGCTCCGCGCCGATCTCGCGCAGGCTGCCGAGCGTATGCCGCGCGGCGAAGCGGGAGAGGCGCGCCCGGCGTTCGAAGGGGGCGACGGCAACGGACGCCTGTTCGCGTTCGTTCGGCGTGGCTGGGAAAACCCCGGCGGCGCGCCGCGCGCTTCGCTGCAATATGTCGAATACCGGCTGGAAAACGGTGCCATCGTGCGTCGCGCCCGGCCGATGGTGGATGGCGCGGCGTTTGGCGAGCCCGCGGTATTGGCGAAGGGCATCAGCAGCGTCGATGTCGCCTACCGCGCCGCGCCGGACCCGGCGCCGGGCGCTGTCGCGACCGCCGACTGGCGCGCAGCGTGGGATCCATTGCAGCCGACGATATTGCCGCTCGCTGTCCGTATCGATGCGACCACGGCGCGCTTCGGCGTCGTCCGCCAACTTTTCCTGACGCAGGTGCCGCTGTGAAGCGGCCTTTGAAGCTTCCGCCGCGCGAACGCGGCATGGCGCTGCTCACAGTGCTGATGCTCGTGGCGGTAATGGGCGCGCTGACGGCGACCGCGCTTGAAACCATCAACCGCTCGGTGCGCATGGCCGGCAACAGCCGCATCGCCATGCAGGCGCGATACACCGTGCTCGGCGCGGAAGTGATGGCGCTCGAACGCATCGCCTCGCTCGTCGGCATGGCGGGCGAGCGTTTGCCTGCGGGCTGGAGCGGCCGCGAATTCACGTTTCCGACGCCGGACAAGACCGGAACCATACGCGCGCGCGTCTCGGACGGCGGCAACTGCTTCAACCTCAACAGCGTCGCGGACGGCGGTTCCCCCACAACCCTACGCGCGCGGCCGCGCGGCATTGCGCAGTTCACGGCGCTGATGACGACACTCGGCATTTCCGAAGCCGGCGCGCGCCGCGCCGCCTTTTCGCTCGCGGACTGGATCGACGCGGATACGTCGCCGCTGCCGCTCGGCGGCGAGGATGAGGCGTATACACGCCTGTCGCCCGCCTATCGCACCGGAAATACGATGCTTGCCGAGGTCAGCGAACTGCGCGCGGTTGCGGGGATCACGCCGGAAATCTATGAAGTCGTGAGACCTTGGGTATGCGCCTTGCCGACAACTGAACTTTCACCGATCAACGTCAACACGCTCGAAGCGGCCCAGGCGCCGCTTCTGACGATGATCATGCCTGGGCGGCTCACGCCCGATGCGGCGCGTCAGGTGATGGCGGGTCGTCCCGCGGGCGGCTGGACCGACGTTCTCGATTTCTGGGAGCATCCCGTGCTTGCGGCGCTGTCGCCGTCGAGCGAGGAGCTGGATCAGGTGAAGCTCACCTCGCGCTGGTTCGCGCTTGAGATCGATATGGATGCAGCGGGCTATACGCTCACCGAAACCGCGCTGCTCGATGTCTCGCGCGATCGCACGCGCGTTGTCGAGCGCCGCTGGACGGTCGAGGAATGAGCCGGCGCCTCTTCGTCCTGCTCCCCGCCTCGGGGACGGCACTGCGCTGGCGGACGCAGGGCGAGGACGGGCGTACGCTCGCCTCCGGGCTGCTCGTCGATGATGCGGAGGCGCAGATCGACGAGGATACGCGCGTCACCGCCATCGTGCCGGGCAGCGCCGTGTCGCTGCATTGGGTGGAGCTTGCCGCTGCATCCGCCGCGCAGGCCGCTGCCGCGGCGCGGCACCTCGCTGCCGATTTCGTCGCTGCGCCCATCGCCGATCAGCATGTCGCAGCGGCGGAGACGGCGGACGCCGAGGGCCGGCGCCTGATCGGCATCGTCGACAAAACCGTGATGGAGGGCTGGCTCGCCGCGCTCGCGCACCACAAACTCGATCCCGATGAAATGGTGCCCGCGCCACTGCTGCTGCCGGTCGTCGAGGATGCTGTCAGCACGCTTCGCGCGGGGGACATGCTGCTCGTGCGCGCGCCCGATCTTGCGCTCGAGACCGAGCCTGCGCTCGCCGAGATGCTGATTGGTGGCCGGCCGCTGCGGCCGATCCTTCGCGATATTCTTGATCTTCCCACCTATCCGGAAACGCCGCTTAATCTTCGGCAGGGGGCATTTCGCAAGGCGGCTGCACGTGCGGTCAGCCGCGCGGACATTCGGCGTATGGCGCTTCTTGCGGCGGGTATCGTGGCGGCGTGGCTCGGCGCAGATCTCGCGCTTGCGCTCCGTCACCACTTCGCGGCGAACGCGCTGGAGGCGGAAATGAATACGCTCGCGGCGAAGGCGCTGCCGGGTGTGGCGATCACCGATCCGGCGCTTCAGCTTCAGCAGCGCTATGCCGCGTCCGCGTCCGGCGGCGGCTTCACCGGCATGGCGGCATCGCTGTTCGGCGCGTTGCAGGCGAGCGGCACGATCCGGCTCGAATCGCTGCGCTATGAGCCGACGGGCGCGATGCGTGCCACGCTGATCGCGCCGATGGGCGCTACGGTCGATCCCGTGAAGCAGCGCATGGCGGCGGACGGGCTGAACCTTGTCGAGGGTGCCTCGCGCAGCGGCGACAACGGCCAGCGTATCGATGTCGAGGTGTCGCGCCTGTGATGCAAACAGCGTTAACATGGTGGCACGGTCGCGACGCGCGCGAACAGCGACTGCTTGGCGTTCTTGCCGCCCTCCTTCTCGCGATGCTGTTCTGGCTCGCGATTCTGCGGCCACTCGCGGCATTCCGCGAGAACGCGGCTGAACGTCACGACCGTATCGCGGCCCAGATGCCGTCGGTGCGTGCGGCGGCTGCGGGGATTGCCGCGGAGGGGGGAGCCCCGGCCAGCGAAGACGGGCGAGCGGTGCGCGACATCGTCGCCGCCTCGGCGAGCGCGGCGGGGCTCGAATTTACCTCGATACAGCCCGAAGATGGCGGCGGCGTGCGCGTGGGCATCGCAGCGGTGAAGCCGAGCTTCCTGTTCGGTTGGACCGCGGGGCTCGAAAAAGACGGCGTCGTCGCCGATCGCGTGCTCGTGCAGCGCAACGATGATTCGACCGTCTCGGCCGAGATCGGTTTTACGGACGGCCCGGCATGACGGTGCTTCCGGCCCGCAGGCTTGTCGCGGTGTTCGCCACGGCGCTGATTCTGTTCTTGCTGATCCTGTTCCCGCTGGCGTTTGCGCTCTCGTTGTCGCCGCTTCCGGCGCAGGGGTTCCACGCGCGCAGCGTTTCGGGGTCGATCTGGTCAGGCCACGCTGCGGGTGCGGGGTTTGGCAGCGCTTCACTTGGCGATCTGCGCTTGTCGCTGTCGCCGCTTGCGCTTCTCACCGGGGAGGCGCGTTTCCGTTTCGCGCCGGAAGCGGAAGGGCCCGCACCCGTGGGCGCGCTTGTCGCTGCGCGCGGCGCTTTCGCTGCGGAGGACGTCACCGCCGCCATTCCGATGCCGCCGCTCGTGCCGGGCGTTGCCGCTACACTTTCGCTTCAGGATTTCAGCGTCGCCTTCGTTGACAAGACGTGCCGCACAGCATCGGGCGCCGTCACAGCCGAGGTGCGCGTGGAGACTGCGGGCATGTCGCTCGCGGGCACCGCGGCGTGCGCCGGTCCGCGCCTCCTGCTGCCGCTCACGGGGCGCACTCCCGCGGGTGATGCCAGCCTCTTCGTCCACGTCGCGGGCGATGCGAGCTACACCTACGAGATCAAGGTATCGGGCGCGCCCAACACCGATGCGGGGCTTCTCGCCGCGGGTTTCGTGCGCGAAGGCGGCAATATCGTGCTGCGCGGAGAGGGGCGCCTGCAATGAGGCGCGCCGCGATTCTGCTCGGCGCGCTTGCCGCGGCCTCGTGCGGCGGGGCCGGCGGCCCCGCGCCGCGTCCGCTGGCGACCAATGTTTCTGCCGCCCGCCCGCTTGCAGAGCTCCCGCAGCAGGACCTTCAGCAGGGCCAGTGCGGTATGGCGCTCTGGCAGCGCACCGAGCCTGCACGCCGCATCGCGTTTGTTCTGGATGAGCCGGCGACGATCCGCATCGTAGATGACGGCAAGGTTATCGTGTTGGCGCGGACCGCATCGGAGGGCGATCCCGTCGTCCGCCACGCGCCCGTGCAGCGCTTCGCAGGCGCTGGGCACAGCGTCACCATTGATGTCCGTATGGAGCAGCGCGAAGGCCTGACTGCGGGCGCGATCATTCCCGAAGGCACGCTGACCTCGCAGTCAGCGCGCGGTTCGGTCGTCCTTCCGGTGTTTGGCCTTATCGGCTGCCGTTAGCCGCGCTTAGTTGCGCGCGGCGGTCGCGGTCGTCTGCAGTGCGGACTTTGCGACGGCATGTGCCGAGACGACGCTGCCGTCCGAAAGCACAAGCTTCATGTCGTCTTCCTCCAGCACCTTCGCATAAAGATCGCGCGCGGCGAGATCGCGCTCGGTCACGCGGTAGATCTGCGCGAGGTTGAGAAGGCGGGCGGGATCGTCCCGATCCGTGCGCATCAGCTGCGACTCAGCCTTCTGCCAGTCGCCTTTTGTCATCGCAGCATAGCCGAGAGAGCCCGGCGTATAGCCGATTTCGGCCTGCTGGGTGGGCGACGTGGTGCAGCCGGCAAGGAGCGCGGCGGCAGCGGTGGCGACAAATGCAAGTTTCATGGCGACACTCCCTCGGTACTGGTCCCCCGGTTGATGCGACTCAGGAACCCCTCTTTGTTCGCACATTACAGTTTTATGACAGTCGCGTAAATGAATTATTACAGTTTTGTGACAGCCGGGCGGAAAGGCCGAAAAACCGGGCTGGAAAACACAGCTAGGCGGTGCACAAGACTTTGTATTTTGTTTGGTAAGGTCTGTTCGCGCATAGAGCGTTGCCATGAAGCCCTTGACCCATCTCGATCGCCTTGAAGCCGAAAGCCTTCACATCTTCCGCGAGGTTGTCGCGGAGTGTGAGAAGCCGGTGATGCTCTATTCCATCGGCAAGGATTCAGCCGTGATGCTGCATCTGGCAAAGAAGGCGTTCTATCCGGCGCCGCCGCCGTTCCCGCTGCTGCATGTCGACACGACGTGGAAGTTCCGCGCCATGTACGACCTGCGCGAGAAGTCCGCTGCGGATGCGGGAATGGATCTCCTTGTCTGGCACAATCCGGAGGCGAAGGAGCGGGGCATCAACCCGTTCGATCACGGCTCGGCGCTCCACACCGACATGTGGAAAACCGAAGGCCTGAAGCAGGCGCTCGACCACTACGGCTTCGATGCGGCCTTCGGCGGCGCACGGCGCGATGAAGAGGCGAGCCGCGCCAAGGAGCGGATCATGAGCTTCCGCACATCGACGCACCGCTGGGACCCGAAGAACCAGCGTCCGGAGCTGTGGAACCTCTTCAACGTCCGCAAGAACAAGGGCGAAAGCATCCGCGTCTTCCCGATCTCGAACTGGACCGAGCTCGACATCTGGCAATATATCCACCGCGAGAACATCCCCATCGTGCCGCTGTACTTCTCGCAGGAGCGCCCAACGGTGCGGCGCGGCGACCTGCTGCTGATGGTGGACGACGACCGCTTCCCGCTCGCCGAGGGTGAAACGCCGGAAATGCGCTCGATCCGATTCCGCACGCTCGGCTGCTATCCGCTGACCGGCGCGGTTGAGAGCAAGGCGGCGACGCTGCCGGAGATCATCCAGGAAATGCTGCTCACCACCACCTCCGAACGGCAGGGGCGGGCGATCGACCACGATCAGGCCGCCTCGATGGAAAAGAAGAAGCAGGAGGGGTATTTCTGATGGCCCTCGAAGTTTACGGCTCCTCGGACCTCATCGAACGCGACATCGAAGCGTATCTTGAGCAGCACGAGAACAAGTCGCTGCTGCGCTTCATCACCTGCGGCTCGGTGGATGACGGCAAGTCGACGCTGATCGGCCGGCTGCTTTACGACAGCAAGATGATCTTCGAAGACCAGCTCGCGAAGCTTGCGGCGGACTCGAAGACCGTGGGCACGCAGGGCGGCGCGCTCGATTTCGCGCTGCTCGTGGATGGCCTCGCCGCCGAGCGCGAGCAGGGCATCACCATCGACGTCGCCTATCGCTTTTTCGCGACCGACAAGCGCAAGTTCATCGTCGCCGACACGCCCGGCCACGAGCAGTACACACGCAACATGGTCACGGGCGCGTCCACGGCGGACCTCGCCATCATCCTTATCGATGCGCGCAAGGGCGTGCTGACGCAGACGCGCCGCCACACCTATCTCGCGCACCTGCTCGGCATCCGGAACCTGGTGCTCGCGGTCAACAAGATGGACCTCGTCGGCTACGACCGCGCCGCCTTCGATCGCATCGTGCTCGATTACCGCGCCTTCGCGACCGAGATCGGCGTCACGCGCTTCAAGGCGATCCCGATTTCCGGCCTCGCTGGAGACAATATCGGCAGCCGCAGCGACAATACGTCGTGGTACGATGGCCCCAGCCTTGTCGAGTATCTGGAAACGGTCGAGGTGGACGGCACCGCGCATCAGGAGGGCCCGTTGCGGATGCCCGTGCAGTGGGTGAACCGGCCGGACCTCGATTTCCGCGGTTTTGCGGGACAGATCGCTGCCGGAAGCGTGAAGCCGGGCGACGCGGTGCGCGTCGTGCCCTCGGGCAAGACCTCAAGCGTTGCGCGTATCGTCACGGCGGGCGGCGATCTTGACGAGGCGGTGGCGGGCCAGTCGGTCACGCTCACGCTTGCCGACGAGATCGATTGCTCACGCGGGGACGTGATCGTGTCGGCGGACTCGCCGCTCGAAGTCGCCGACCAGTTCGAAGCGACCGTCGTCTGGATGGCGGACGCGAAGATGCTGCCTGGTCGACCCTATTGGCTCAAGCTCGGCACCACGACCGTCTCGGCGACGATCACCGAGCCGAAGTACGAGGTGAACGTCAACACGCTCGAGCGCCTTGCCGCGAAGACGCTTGATCTGAATGCGATCGGCGTCGTCAATATCGCGCTCGGCAAGCCGATTCCGTTCGCGCCTTATGCCGAAAGCCGCGAACTCGGCGGCTTCATCCTTATCGACCGGATGACGAACGCCACCGTCGGCGCCGGCCTCATCCATTTCGCACTGCGCCGCTCGCAGAACATCCACTGGCAGGCGGCGGATATTACGCGCGAGGCGCACGCCGCGCAGAAGGCGCAGCAGCCCAAGCTGCTCTGGTTCACCGGGCTTTCGGGCGCGGGCAAGTCCACCATCGCCAACCTCGTCGAGAAAAAGCTGTTCGCGCTTGGCAAGCACACCTTCCTTCTCGACGGAGACAACGTCCGCCACGGTCTCAACAAGGACCTCGGCTTCACGGAGGCCGACCGCGTGGAGAACATCCGCCGCGTAGGCGAAGTGGCGAAGCTGATGACGGATGCGGGTCTGATCGTGCTCACCGCCTTCATTTCGCCGTTCCGCGCAGAGCGGCAGATGGTTCGCGCGATGCTGCCGGAGGGCGACTTCATCGAGGTTTTCGTCGATACCCCGCTCGCCGAGGCCGAAAAGCGCGACGTGAAGGGCCTCTACAAGAAGGCCCGCGCCGGTCAGCTGCGCAACTTCACCGGCATCGACAGTCCCTACGAGGCCCCAGAAGCCCCCGAAATCCGCATCGACACCACGCACATGTCGCCGGAGGCGGCGGCGGATGCCATCGTGGAACGGCTGCTGGAAGCCTGATCTTCGGCGGACCCTCTTCGATTGAAGGGCGGACCCGGCGGCTCCGACCTGCCATGTCTAACGCCGATTCGACGTTGGAAGGGTGATGCATGAGGGATGATCCGCGCCGCCGGGATTTGGCCGCCTATCCGTTTCGGATCGAAATGGTGCCGCGCTTCGGCGACATGGACCTCAACAAGCATCTGAACAACGTCGCTGTCGCGCGCTTCTATGAAGAGGGGCGCGTGCGTTTTCATTTTGATCTGCACCACCGGCCGGGCCTCGATCGCTTCCGGGGCTTCATTGCGCATCTCGCCATCGATTATCTGGCCGAAGGGCACTGGCCCGATCCGGTCGAGATCGGCGTCGGCGTTGTTCACATCGGCGGGTCGTCTTACCGGCTCGGCCTCGCCATGTTCCAGCGCGGCGCCTGCATCGGGCTTTGCGATTCGGTGCTCGTCCACCGCGACGAACACGGCAGCGCCCCGCTGCCGCCGCTCCTACGCGAGGCTCTGGAGAGCCTCCGCCTTCGGTCCGAATGAGCGGCGCGAGAGCCACCAGAAGCGCGCGAGCAGGAAGCCCGCCGAGATCACGCTGGCGATCACCACCGACCAGACAAGGCCGATCAGGCCCATGCCGAGCGGTAGCGCGAGCACATAGCCAAGCGGCAGCATGACGCCCGCATAGCTGATCGTATGGGTAAGCGTCGGCAGCCAGACGTCGTCGCGGGCACGCAGCGCGTTCGCGGCAACGACCTGCAGCCCGTCCGCGACGAAGAACAGCGCCGAAAGCGCCATCGCCGGAACCGCGAGCACGACGAGCGCGGGGTCGGTCGTGTAGGCGCTGACGATCGTTTCCGGCAGCAGCGCCACCACCG
Organism: Sphingosinicella microcystinivorans; assembly: GCF_003634215.1. Taxonomy (GTDB): domain Bacteria; phylum Pseudomonadota; class Alphaproteobacteria; order Sphingomonadales; family Sphingomonadaceae; genus Sphingosinicella; species Sphingosinicella microcystinivorans. The sequence goes on from NZ_RBWX01000007.1 coordinate 828,664, forward strand.
ACGCGATTACGACGAGCGCCGATCCGGCCGCCGCGAAGCCGAGCATTCCCGACCGGCGGACGGCCACGGGCGAGCGCTCGCCAAAGCCGCGCCCCACAAGAACGGCGATCGCCGTGGCGAAGCCGAGCGGCACCATGAAGACGATCGCGGAGACGTTGAACACCACCGCCCACGCCGCCGCCTGCAGCCCGCCGAGCAGGCCCGCGATGGCGTTCATGCCCGCAAAGGCGCTGGTTTCGACGAACAGCGAAGCCGCCGAAGCGCCGCCGATCCAGATCAGCGGTTTCCACCCCGGCGCGCCGGGCGAAGAGGCGAAGAGGCCGTATTTCCGCCGCGCATCAGCCCACAACAGCAGATAGGCAGCGAGCCCCGCGACGAGCGCGGTGCGCGCGATGAACGTCGCCGTCGCGGATGCCACCGCGCCCTCGACGGGAATGGGCGACGTGCCGGGCACCAGCCACAGGTTCGCCGCAAGATTGACGATGTTCGCGCCCCACATCAGCGCCGCGGCGGGGCCGGGGCGCCCGAGCGCTTCCAGCCAGAAGGTCAGCGCGATCGAGAGCAGGTAGGCGGGCGTCGAGAGCGCGAAGGTGCGGGAAACCCTCGCTGCCCCCTCGGCCAGTGCCGGTTCAAGGCCGATGGCGTGCATCGCCGGCGCCGCGCCGAACCACAGCGCCGTGCCGAAAAGAACGCCGACTGCGGCGGCGAAAAGCAGCCCGCGCCGCAGCACTGCGCCCGCATCCTCGGGGCGCCCCTCGCCGATGCGCTGCGCCGTCAGCACCTGAACGCCTGTCAGCAGCCCGACGCCCGTTGTCAGAGCGATCATCGTCGGCGCCCAGCCGAGCGCGTGGTAGCCGAGTTCGATCGAGCTGTGGTGCCCCACGACGATCGCGTCCGTCAGCCCCATCATCATGATGCCGAGGCGCGACAGGATCACCGGCGAGGCGAGCGCCAGCAGTTCAGAGAGGCTTCCGCGCGCGGCGGCAGGGGTATTCAGCATGATCATCGAACCGTTTTCAAAACAGCCGGCCCGGATACGCGAAACCGATGACATTGGCGAGTGCATCCGTGTACGATGGCGTCGTACAAGACACGGGTGCGTTTAAGGAGGCCCTGTTGGTGCTGAAAATCGGTCAGGGACATGGCATGTCGGCGGCGAGGCTCGCCCGCATAGACGACTTCCTGGAGCAGACGTATGTCGCGCCGGGCAAGATGGCCGGCACGCTCACGCTGGTCGCGCGCCGGGGCGAGATCGCCCATGTCGGCGTGCGCGGCCTCGCGGACCGGGAGCGTGGCACGCCGATCGCGGAGGATACGATCTTCCGCATCTATTCGATGACGAAGCCGATCACGTCGGTCGCGTTCATGATGCTGGTGGAGGAGGGGCGCGTCGCGCTCGATGATCCCGTCCACCGCTTCATCCCCGAATGGAAAAGTCTCGGGGTCTTCACGGGCGGCATCGACAAGACCGGCTTCCAGACGACGATGCCCGCCCGGCCGATGCTGATCATCGATCTGCTGCGCCACACGTCGGGTCTCACCTACGGCTTCCAGAACCGCACCAATGTGGATGCGGCATATCGTGTGCGCGGCATCGGCGAGATCGAGAAGGGCACGATCACGCTCGCCGAGATGATCGCCGGGCTTGCCGAACTGCCGCTCGAATTCTCGCCCGGCGAAAAGTGGAACTATTCGGTGTCGACCGATGTGCTCGGCTATCTGATCGAGCGCATCTCCGGGCAGGCCTTCGAGGATTTCCTGCGCGAACGCCTGCTGACGCCGCTCGGCATGATCGACACGGATTTTCAGGTTCGTGCGGGCGAGGACGGGCGCCTCGCCGGCTGCTACGCTCTTACGCCGAGCGGGCGTACGATCCTGCAGGATGATCCTGCGCTTTCCAGCTTCCTGAAGCCGCCCGCATTCGTCTCGGGCGGCGGCGGCCTCGTCGGCACGGCGCACGACTATTTGAAATTCGCGCAGATGCTCCTGAACGGCGGCGAGGCGGATGGCCGCCGCTACATCAGCCGCAAGACGCTCGACCTGATGACCGCGAACCACCTGCCGGGCGGCGTCGATCTGCCCGCGCTGTCCGTGTCGCTGTTCTCGGAAGCGAACTACAACGGCATCGGCTTCGGCCTCGGCTTCGCGACAACGATGGACCCGGCCAAGACGATGATCCCGGGCTCGGCCGGCGACTATTTCTGGGGCGGCGCCGCCTCCACCGCCTTCTGGATCGACCCGGTCGAAGACCTCATCTGCATCTTCATGACACAGCTCATCCCGTCATCCTCCTACCCCGTCCGCCGCGAACTGAAGACGATGGTCTACGCCGCCATTGAGGATTGATGTGTAGCAAGGGCGGGTTGATGATTTAGAGCGCTGGTGTTGTTTGCACCCAGATGCAGGTAACGCCGTGCTCACCGGCCCATTTTGTCGCAGCGCTGAGCGCCGTTTTCAAGTTCACATCGTCCTCTGGCAGAGAAATGTAAAACACGCTTTCGCCAGACAGCTTGCGCCCGCAACCTGTACCAAAGAAGCGACCGTCAAAGCTCGCTTCGATTTCCAGCCACAGCTCATCGTCAGCCATTTCTGGCATTGTCTCGCCAGCGGACAGGTAGCGATATTGTACCATCGACGTTTTCACCTGCCGCTGCCGGCGGCGCATAGAGAGATTTGATAACACACGAAAGCGGAAGCCCTACGCCGCTTCCCCGAACGCCAGCGCCTCGTAGCGCTGCAAATGCCAGTCCGTATTCCCGAACTGACTTTCGATCATCGTTGCACGCTTGAAGTAGTGGCCGACGGCGAGTTCGTCGGTCATGCCCATGCCGCCGTGGATCTGGATGGCTTCCTGTCCGCTCAGCGTCAGCCCTTTGCCGATCTTCGCCTTGGCCATCGAAACGGCGGCGGGGTTGGGGAGTTTGAGCGTGGCCATCAGCGCCATCGATGCCGCCTGCTCGGCCTCCATGAACATGTCGACCATGCGGTGCTGGAGCACCTGGAATTTCGAGATCGGCTGGCCGAACTGTTTCCTCTGCTGCGCATAGTCCTGCGTCTGCCGGTGGAGTTCGCGGAGCACACCCACAGCTTCGGCGCAGAGCGCCGTTGTCGCCTCGTCGATGATCCGGCTGACGAGCGGGAAGGCGCCGTCCGCCTCGCCGAGCAGCGCATCGCCGGGCACTTCGGCATTCTCGAAATAAACCTCGGAGGCGCGTCCGCCGTCCACGGTCGGGTAATCCCGCCGCACCACGCCCTTCGCGCCGCTTTCGACAAGGAACAGGCTCACGCCGGCCTGCTCACGCTGCCCGCCGCCGGTGCGCGCCGTGACGATCAGGTGGCTCGCGAACGGCGCATCGCGCACCACCGCCTTGTGGCCCGAAAGCGTCCAGCCGCCGCCCGATTTTTTCGCGGCGGTCGCGATGTTCGCCGGATCGAAGCGGCCCTTGGGTTCGGCCCACGCGAATGCCGTGGTCGTCGTACCCGCGATGATGCTCTCGATCAGGTCGGTGCGTCCCGTCTCGCGCGCGAAGCCGCCCCCGATCACCACGGTTGAAAGATAGGGTTCCAGAACCAGCGCTTTGCCCAGTTCCTCCATCACGATCATGTTCTCGACCGCGCCGCCGCCGAGCCCACCGAGACTTTCGGCAAAAGGCGCCGCGAGGATGCCGAGTTCCTCTGCGAAAGCCTTCCAGATATTGGGCGACCAGCCGTCAGCGCGCGAAATCTTCATGCGCGTTTCGTGGTCGTAGCGGTCGGCAAGGAAGCGCGCGAGCGTATCGCGCACCATCGTCTGCGTTTCGGTGAAGCTGAAGTCCATTATCTTGCCCCTAGAGCCCCAGAACCATCTTCGCGATGATGCCGCGCTGGATCTCGTTCGATCCGCCGTAGATGGAGGTCTTGCGCATGTTGAAATAGGTCGGCGCGGCGCGCAGCGCATAGTCCGGCCCGATGGCGTGTTCGTTGTCGCTGTCGCCGAAGCCCCGGAAGTAGGGCGCGCCGTAGTGGCCCACCGCTTCCAGCGTCAGCTCGGTGATGCGCTGCTGGATTTCGGTGCCCTTGATCTTCAGGAGCGAGGATTCCGCCCCCGGCGGCTTCCCGGCCGCAAGCGCCGCCAGCCCGCGCAGCTCGGTGAACTCCAGCGCGGCGAGATCGATTTCCAGCTCGGCGATCTTGCGCTTGAAAAACGGGTTTTCAATCAGCGCCCGGTCGCCGTCCAGCTCCGCCGCCGCGATCGCACGCAGCTTCTCGATGCCGCGCTTCGATCGCGCGACACCTGCGATGCCGGTGCGTTCGTGCGCGAGCAGGAACTTCGCGCACGTCCAGCCCTTGTTCTCCTCATGCACGCGGTTTTCCACCGGCACACGCACGTTTTCCAGCCACACCTCGTTCACCTCGTGCTCGCCGCCCAAGGTAATGATCGGGCGCACGGTGATGCCGGGCGTTTTCATGTCGATGAGCAGGAAGGATATACCCTCCTGCGCCTTCACCGAAGCATCGGTGCGCACCAGGAAAAAGCCCCAGTCGGCGTGCTGGGCGAGCGTCGTCCACGTCTTCTGCCCGTTGACGACATAATGGTCGCCGTCGCGCTCGGCCTTGGTCCGCAGCGAGGCGAGGTCGGACCCCGCGCCGGGCTCCGAATAGCCCTGGCACCACCAGTCCTCGCCCGAAAGGATGCGCGGCAGGAAGCGCGCTTTCTGTTCGGGCGTGCCGAACGTGTAGATCACGGGTGCGACCATGCTGATGCCGAAGGGCAGGATCGGGATCGTGTCCGCGCGCGCCAGTTCTTCGGAAAAGATGTAGCGCTGCGTCGCGCTCCAGCCCGGCCCGCCGTACTCGGTCGGCCACGCGGGCGCGACCCAGCCTTTCTTGCCGAGAATCCGGTGCCACGAGAGATAGTCTTCCTTCGACCATTCCTCGCCTTCGTCGAGTTTGCCCTTCAGGTTTTCAGGGTAATTTTCGTCGATGAAGCGGCGCACCTCCTCGCGGAAGGCGACGTCCTCGGGGCTGAACGACAGGTCCATTCTATCCTCCTCAGGCGGCAGCGGCGGTCGTTGCCGCCGGCCAGTCTTTTCGCCGGTTGCTGCCGGCTTTCAGTTCATGCGCGATCTCGCGTTTATAAACATCGAAATCGAGCTGCATCGTGTGGCGGCGCGAGGCGTAGTAATGGCCCTGGTGCCGCGCTTCGTCCTCGCCGATCATGCGACGCATTGCGTCCGCATCCGGCAGGCCGTAGTCGCCGGTAAGCCATGCGGCGAGCAGTTTCGATTGCTGCTCGGCGAGGTTCACGAGCGTCGGCAGCGCCTGCGCGAGTCCCATGAACCAGAGATCCGCCCGTTCGGGGCGTATCATGCGCTTGAAAAGCCCGATGTGGTTGTCGACCACGGGCGCATCCGCGTCGCTCAGGAACGGAAACGCGATCTGGTAGCCGGTCGCGTAGACGATCGCATCGATCGCCTCGCTACTCCCGTCCTCGAAGCGCACGCTGTCGCCTTCGAGCGCCGCGATGTTCGGCTTCACCGTGATGTCGCCCGAACCGCAGCGCAGCAGGAATTCGGAGCTGACGGTCGGGTGCGCTTCGAGCGGCGCATGGTCGGGGGCGGGGAGACCGTAGCTTTCCATGCTTCCCACCGCGCGCTTCACCACGAACGCGGCGAGGCGGCGCTTGAGACCGATCGGCATCCATTCCGGCAGCGCCTGCTTGTCCGAAGGTTTGCCGCCCAGATATTTGGGCAGCACCCACACGCCGCGCCGCGCGGCGACGAACAGCTTCGCCGCCATCGGCCGCTGCGAAAGTTCGGAGGCGATATCCACGGCGCTGTTCCCGAGCCCGACAACGAGCACGCGCTTACCCACCATGTTCACGGGTTCGAACGGCGTGCGGTAGTTGTGGCTGTGGATCTGCGCCCCGTCGAAATGGCCGGGGAAAGCGGGAATGTTCGGCTTCCAGTGGTGCCCGTTCGCGACCACCAGCACGTCGTAGCGGCGCGTCTCGCCGCCGGCCTTGACCTCCCAGCCGCCGCCCTCAAGCGGCCGGCACGCCGTCACCTCGGTGTTGAAGCGGATGCGCTCCCGCAGCCCGAAACGATCGACATAGGCGTTGAAGTAGCTGTCAATCAGGCTGTGGTGCGGAAAGTCCGGCCAGTCCGCCGGCACCGGGAAATCCTCGAACTGCAGCCGCGTTTTCGATGTGTCGATGTGCAGAGACTGATAGCAGGCGGAAACGCCGTTCGGGTTGCCATAGGCCCAGTTGCCGCCGACGCGGTCGGACTTTTCGAAGATGTCGAAGGCGATGCCGTGGTCGGCGAGCCGCTTGGCGGTCGTGAAACCGCTGCAACCGGCGCCGATGATGCAGACCTTTGGTGCGGAAGCTCCCATGCCCCCAAATTCGGGTGAGGCGCCCGAAGCGTCAACTCACCCGAATCAATAGGGGAGGGCCTAGCCGAGGATTGACCGCAGCATCCACGCGGTTTTCTCGTGGTACTGCATCCGTGTAACGAGCAGATCGACCGAGACCTCGTCGCCCGCGTCCTCCACGGTGGAGAAAATCTTGCGCGCCGTGCGCGCGACCGCCTCGTGGCCCTCGGCGAGCTGCTTCACCATTTCCATGGCTTCGGGCGGCTGCTCGGGCGCTTCCTTGATGCTGGTAAGCTTGCCGAACGCGCTGTATCCGCCCGGCGCGAAGTGGCCGAGCGCGCGGATGCGTTCCGCGATCTCGTCGGTCGCAAGCCACAGCTCGTTGTACTGCGTCATGAACATCGCATGCAGCGACGTGAACATCGGGCCCGTGACGTTCCAGTGGAAATTGTGGGTCTTCAGGTACAACGAGTACGTGTCGGCAAGCACGTGGGCGAGGCCGTCAGCGATCTTGGCGCGGCCTTCCGGGGCGATGCCGATGTTGGATTCAGTGTCGGACATGATGTTTCCTTTCGTCGCTGCATAGTCGTGGAAACCGGAAACCACCGCCAATGGATTGTCTCATTGACTGCAATCAAAAACTTCAATGAAACAAAATCGTTTCAGGCTTTTTCCAGCGTGCATTGCAGCGGGTGCTGGTTCTGCCGTGCGAAATCGAGCACCTGGTTCACCTTGGTTTCGGCAACCTCGTAGGTGAACACGCCGCACAGGCCGACGCCTTTGTGGTGGACCTGCAGCATCACGCGCGTAGCGTCTTCGGTGGACATGCGGAAAAAGCGCCGCAGCGTTTCCACCACGAATTCCATCGGCGTATAATCGTCGTTCAGCATCAAGACCCTGTAAAGCGCCGGCTTTTTGGTCTTGGGCTTGGCCTTGGTCGCGACGCCGGTGTCCGTGCCGGAACCGTTCCGGTCGTCTGACTCGCGATCAGTCATTCATTCGCTCACTCACGAAGTTTCGCACACCGCCATGATATTGCAGGTGCGGCAGCGATAACAAGACCATGAACGAAAAGGGCGGCCGCAATCGCGACCGCCCTTTCACAAAAACGCCGTGGGTACGCTTACTTGGCGACCGCAACCGTCTTGAACTTGTCGGCCGCAACCGCGAAGCGGCTGGAGATCGGCTCGAACATGTCGTTCGAAAGCTTCACGAAAGCTTCGGTCATCTTGCTGCTGTCAGCGATGAACTTGTCGAACTGCGTGCGGGCGAAATCGCTCTGCAGCTGCAGAAGCTCGTTGGCGCTCTTGGCCGACGAGAACGACTTGAAGGCCGTCGTGGCGGCTTCGCCGTTCTTCTTGGCGAGTTCGAGCGCCGACTGCGTCAGCGTTTCGAAGCCCTTCGCGGCGATCTTGCCGGATTCGACGAACGCTTCGACGTTCTCGCGCGCAAAGCTGTTCAGCTCTTCGGCGGCCTTCGTGCTCTTTTCCATCGCTTCGCGGGTCTTCGTCTGGAACTGCTCGACGGCGGCCTTGCCCTGCGCCATCGCGGTTTCGGTCTGCTTCTTCACGTTTTCATTGATCGTCATGATGGATGCCTTCTGTTTCGGGGGGACGCTGGTCTTCGCGGATACATCTGCGGCGACCACTGATTTGGGTTTGGCGGCTTTCGGCGCGGGCGCTTTCGCGACCTTTGCCTCGACCTTTGCGGGAGCCGGTTTCGCCGGCTTCTCCGGGACTTTCGCGGTGGCCTTCGGGCTCACCTTCGGCTTCGCGGCGGGGGCGGGCGCGGCGGCTTTCGGCGCCGGTTTCGCTTCAACCTTGGCGGCGGGTGCGGCTTCTGCCTTCGGAGCGGCGGCAGGCTTCGCCGGCGCCGCGGTGACGGGTTCCACTTTCACTTCCACCTTTGCTGCTTCAGCCATCGTGACCTCCATGGGCGCACCTTATGCTGCACTGCAACATAGAGATGTCACCTCGACTCGTCAAGGCTTTTTGTGCACTGCAACATAAGTGAAATGTGAGGCCCGCTCAGGGTCGATCGAACTCAGTGCGACGCCGACAGTGCGGCAAGGCCGGAGGCGGAGAGCTGCGCGTTGATCGCTGCGACGAGCCGGTCGAGTGCCTCCTCCGACACGGCCTCGGCACGCGCAACGAGCACGTCCTGCGTGTTTGAAGCGCGCAGCAGCCACCAGCCGTCGGGCGTGTTGACGCGGGCGCCGTCGGTGCGGTTCACGTCCGCGCCGCTGGCTTCCAGCCGCGCCAGCACGTCTTCGATCACCGCGAACTTGCGTTCCTCGGAGCAGGGGAAGCGCAGCTCGGGCGTGTTCACCATTGCGGGCATCGCGCCGCGCAGGTCGGTGAGCGAACGACCGCTCCGGTCCACCGCGCCGATCAGGCGCACGGCGGCATAGATCGCATCGTCGAAGCCGTAATAGCGGTGCGCGAAGAAAATGTGTCCGCTCATCTCGCCGGCCACAGGCGCGCCGGTTTCCTTCATCTTCGCCTTGATCAGCGAATGGCCGGTCTTCCACATCAGCGGCTTGCCGCCAAGATCGGCGATGCGGTCGTAAAGCGCCTGGCTCGCCTTCACGTCGGCGATGATCGTCGCGCCCGGCACGTCGCGCAGCACGTCTTCGGCCAGGATCATCAGCAGCTGGTCGCCCCAGATGATGCGCCCGGTGCTGTCAATCGCGCCGATGCGGTCGCCGTCGCCATCGAAGGCGAGACCGAAATCCAGGCCTTTTTCAGCGACGACGCGGCGGAGGTCGGCGAGATTCTTCTCCTCGGTCGGGTCCGGGTGATGGTTCGGGAAGTTGCCGTCCACGTCCGTGAACAGCAGGTGGTGTTCTCCCGGCATCGCGGCGGTAAGCCGCTCGACGATCGGCCCGGCGGCGCCGTTGCCCGTGTCCCACGCGATGCGGAAGCCCCGCGCCGGTACGTCACCCAGCAGGCGCTGCACATACGCCTCGGACACATCGACCGTGCGATTGGACCCCGTGCCCGTTTCCCAGTCGCCCGCGGCGGCCATCGTGCCGATGCCCGTGATGTCGGCGCCGTAGAACGGCCCGTGACCGATCATCATCTTGAAGCCGTTGTAGTTGGGCGGATTGTGGCTGCCGGTGATCATCACGCCGCCGTCCGCATCCAGATGGTGCACGGCGAAGTAGAGCATCGGCGTCGGCCCGAGCCCGATGCGCAGCGCTTCGCAGCCCGTGTCTTCAAGCCCGCGCACCAGTGCCGCTTCCAGGGACGGCGAGGAATGGCGCCCGTCATAGCCGACCGCGACCTTGCTCCCGCCCGCGCGGCGCACGCGCGTGCCGAAGCCGCGCCCGATCGCGTAGGCGTCGTTTTCGCCCAGCGTTTCACCGATGATGCCGCGAATGTCGTATTCCCGAAGCGAGGTCGGGTGGAAGTCGTGCCGGTCCAAGTTACTGCCCTTATTGTCAGAATCGCGAAGCTATTGCGTCAACGGCCTTTAGAGCGAAGATGTTTCAGGAGCGTATCCCTCGCTGCGTTGACCCGTGCCGAGGCTTCGGCGGAGCCGCCCTTGTCCGGGTGCACCTCGGCGATCAGCCGCCGCCATGCCGCATTGATCTCCACCGCGCCGGCACCGGGGGAGACACCGAGCATCCGCCCCGCTTCTTCGGGTGAGATGTCCGGTTGTGAGCGGCGTACGCGCTGTCCCGCCGCCAGCCACGCGGTCACGGCGCCAACGATGAGCGCACCGAGCCATTGTCCGGTCAACAGCAGGCGCAGCGCGAGTGCCACGCCCGCCGCCGCGCCGACCCAGCGCAGCCGCGCCGCTGTCAGTGCACCTGCATACCACAGCGCGCCGAGCGCTCCCCCCGCAAGGGCGAGGACCACGATCATCAGCTGGCGAGGCTCTGGGCTTCTTCGGCTTCGGGGAGGGCCAGGCTCGCGATAAGCTCGCGCAGCTCGTTGCGCGCGGCGATGTGGCTCATGTTCACATCGTCGATGACGCCGATGTCGAGCAGAGTGAGGCCGCGCGGGAAGAGTTCGCGGTAGATGACGCGTTCGGAAAGGCCGGGCGCGATGCGGAAGCCGATCCGCTTGGAAAGCTCGTCGAGTGCGCCGCCCACGCGAATCATGTTCTTCGCGGCGAGCGAGGACATGCGGTTCCGCACGACGACCCAGTCCACCGATCCGCCGTCGGTCTTTGCGCGCGCTTTGCGCGCGTCCCAGATCAGTTCGGCGTAGAAGCTCGGGCGCTTCACCTTGAATGTTTCCGGGTCGACCTGGCCGATCAGGTCGAAGTCGACGAAGCTGTCGTTCATCGGCGTGATCAGCGTGTCTGCGCGGCCGAGCGCGACGCGGGACAAGGGGCTGTCGCGGCCGGGCGTGTCCACCACGATCACGTCCACCACCGGCGCCCATGCATCGAGCGTGGTGCGGAGCAGTGTTTCGCTGTGGCTGTCGTTGTCGTCGATCACCTGAAGGCGTGGCGTCTTGAGGCCGAGGCCGTGTCCGTCCGAGAAGTTCTGCCGGTTTTCCATGTAGCGCGTGAACGTGCGCTGGCGCGAATCGAGGTCGATGGCGGCGACCTTGCGGCCGCTGTGCATCAGCGCGACGGCGATATGGACAGCGGTCGTGGACTTGCCGGTCCCGCCTTTTTCATTGCCAAGAACGATGACATGGGCTTTGGCCATAAAACGAACGCGCCCCCGATGGCTGGATTCCGTTTAACGGCGGACTGTTTCATGCACGGGCGCCGGGGAGTCAATCGAGGAGAGGCAAGATTCCGGAGGCTTTCGAAACCGTACGGACGGTCGCCGCACTCCGCGCGCGCGTACGCGCATGGAATGCGGCGGGGCAGCGCGTGGCGCTGGTGCCCACGATGGGCGCGCTCCACGCCGGGCATCTCGCGCTCGTCGCGGCTGGTCTCGCCCGCGCTGACAGGGTCGTCGCCAGCATCTTCGTAAACCCCACGCAGTTCGGTCCGAACGAGGATTTTTCCCGCTATCCACGCCGCGAGGCAGAGGATGCAGCGGCGCTGGGCGGGGCAGGGTGCCACCTCCTGTTCGCGCCTGCGGTTGAGGAGATGTACCCGGCGGGCTTTGCAAGCAGCGTTCAGGTCGCCGGCCTCACCGCCGAGCTCGACGGCGCGCACCGGCCCGGCCATTTCGACGGTGTGGCAACCGTGGTGTCGAAGCTCCTCAATCAGGCCGGGGCCGATTTCGCTATGTTCGGCGAGAAGGACTATCAGCAGCTCCTCACGGTCCGCCGCATGGCCGCCGACCTCGACATCCCGACAGAAATCGTCGGCGTTCCCACCGTGCGCGAGGCGGATGGGCTCGCCCTCTCGTCGCGCAATGCATACCTTTCGGCGGAGGAACGCGCCCGCGCCGCGCTGTTCCCGAAGACGCTTATGGCCGCGCGCGATGCGATCCGCGCCGGGGCGGCGGTCGAAACCGTGCTCGCGGAGGCCGAAGCGGCGCTGCGCGCGGCGGGGTTCTTGCCTGATTACGTAGCGCTTCGCGATGCCGAAACACTGTTGCCGGTGACTGCTCTGGATCGCCCGGCGCGCATCCTGTCAGCAATAAGACTCGGTTCAACGCGTCTTATCGACAATCTGGCCGTCTAACGCGCCATTTTCCGCCCGCGTTAACTTTTCATTAGGAATTCTCAATAACTATTAACGCCGTTGCAGGAGGCCCGGCGGATATCCTCGATCATGCAGGATTCCAGCCGTTTGCAGCGGAGCATTCTCGATGCAGGACTGGCTGGCGGATGTCATGGAGCCCCCGGGGGAGGATCTTCCCGGCCGGGCGATCGATGCCGCGATCCGGCCCGCCGAGCTTCTCGCCCGCGCCGACATCGCGCTTTGCCTTACCGGCGGGGTTGCCGTCGTGATGGGCTCGGAGCCGATCGGCCGCATTTCCGGGCCTCAGCTTGCGCAGGTGCTTGCTCGCGCTGTGGACGCCGGGGAGCGCGAGGCCCGCAGCGCGCGCGACGAGGTGCGCCGCCTCCGCCGCGACCGCAGGATGCTCGCCGCCAATCTCAGCCACGAACTCAAAACCCCGATCAACGCCATCGCGGGCTACAGCGAGCTCATCGCGCTCGGCCTCGAAAACGGTCGCACGCACGCTGCGGCCAGCCAGAACGCGGTGATCTGGGAAGCGGCGCAGGGCATGCTCTCGACGCTCGATTCCATTCTCGATCTTGCCCGCATAGAGGCGGACGCCGCGCCGCTCAACGAAACCGATGTCGATCTCCGCCAGCTTGCCGCGTCCGTTCTCCGTATGCTCGCGACCATGGCCGAGGCGCGCGGTGCGAGTGTCGCGATCGAGATGGCGTCGGATCTGCCGTCTCTTCATGCCGACGCGCGGATGCTTCGCCAGATCCTCGTCAATCTCGCCAGCAACGCGCTCAAGTACGGCGGCGAGAAGGTGAAGCTCACCATCGCCGCGCGTGTCGACCGTGCGGATCGCATGCTCATAGAAGTGCGCGACAACGGCCCGGGCATGTCGCCCCGCGCGATGGAAACGGCGATGAAGCCGTTCGCGCGCGGGCAGGATGACAAGAACATGCTGGCGGGCAGCGGCCTTGGCCTGCCGCTCGTCAAGGCGCTCGCGGAGCTGCACGAGGCGAGCTTCAAGCTGCTTTCTTCGCCGGGCAGGGGCACCCGCGCCGTGGTCACCATGCCGCCCGGGCGCGTGCGTCTGGCGCACAGCGGCCGTCAGGAAGCCTTCGCGTTCCGCCGGGCCAATTCGCTGTTCGGCTGATTCGCGGCTGATTTCCGTAATTTTTCGGTGTTAACCATTTCTTGAACAAGCCACGCCAAATCTTCCCACGTTGAGGGGGATTTTCGAATGGCAAGTCATCCAGTCACAGAAGTCCAGTTTATTCACGCGCAGATGGCGGCGGCGATGGCCGGTCAGCCCGATGCGTATTACGAACTCGGCGTTGCCTATGCGGTCGGCCGCAATGGCGTCGACATCGATCTCGTCGAAGCGCACAAATGGTTCAATCTCGCCGCCATGTCCGGCGACGAGCGCGCCCAGCTAGATCGCAGCGAGGTTGCGGCGTCGATGACGCCCGCCGAGGTCGCCGCGGCACAGCGCGAGGCCCGTGCGTTCCTGATGCAGACTCGCCACTAGCATTTGTCCGAATCGCTGCAAGCCTGAGAAATCAGGCGCTTGGGGCTTGCAAATAAAGCGAAATGGCCGCTTGCTACACCTGCTGGCGTGAACAGCAGGAGGACGGGCGCGTTGGCAACGCGATTTTCCGGAAAAGTCTCGGAAATCAAAACATTTCCGCTATCGCCTTCCGAGTCGCTTGAAGGCGAGCTTGCCGTGCTGCGCGCCGAACTGGCCCGCGAGACAGCGCTTCGCAAGCGCTACGAAACGCAGCTCAGGCAATTTTCCGCATCGCTGCCCGTCGTGATCTGGATGGCGGACGCGGATCGCCGCCTCCGTTTCGTCAGCGACAATTGGTACGCGATCACCGGCACGGGACCCGATCAGCTCGAAAGCTGGGTTTTCACGATGCACGAGGAGGATCGCCTCACCGTGCCGGGCGAAATCCATGCCGCGGCGGACCGGCGGGAGCGGTTCGCGATCGAATATCGCATCCTGAAGGCCGACGGCACGATCGCGTGGGTGCTCAACGTCGGCGCGCCCAAGTTCGATGAATGCGGCCGCTACGATGGCTATGTCGGCGCCGTCATGGATGTGAGCGAGCGCCGCGCCGCCACCGAAACGCTGCAGGACCTCGAAACGCGGCTTTCACTCGCGCTTGATGGCACCCGCGTTGGTGTGTGGGACTGGGACATCGCCTCGGGCGACGTTTGGCTCAGCGACAGCGCGCTCGCGATCCAGGGCTATGCCGTGGGCGAGGTGAAGGGCCACGCTGCGGGCTTCTCCGACTATATTCACCCCGACGATCTTGAGGAGCATACGCGCAGGATCACCGCGTGCCTCAAGGACGAGCAGCCGATGGTGAACCTCGAACATCGCCTGCGCTGCAAGGATGGCGGATGGGTCTGGGTCGCTGAGCGCAGCCGCGTTGTCGAGCGCGATGCGCAGGGGCGTGCGCTGCGCATGATCGGCACGCGCACAGACATCAGCGATCAGCGCGAGCGTGACGAACGTCTGCGCTGGCTCGCCGCGCACGACGTACTCACAGAGCTGCCGAACCGTGGCCGTTTTCAGGAGCTTCTGCTCGCAGCGATGCGCGAAACGGATGCGCGCGGCGGCCGCATGGCGCTGATGCTGGTCGATCTCGATCACTTCAAGGCGGTGAACGACGGTTTCGGCCACGATGCGGGGGACGCGCTGCTGCGCCGCGCCGCCCGGCGGCTTCGCGATGCGTTTACGACCGGCTCGGTGTCGCGTCTTGGCGGCGACGAGTTCGCCATCCTCCTTCCGGATGCGGGACGGCACAGCGAGGAGGTGATGGCGCTTGCGGCGCAGGCGGTTCGTGCTGGAACGACCGACAGCGGAGAGCCGGGGGAAAGCACCGCCAGCGTCGGTGTCGCGTTCTACCCCGATCACGCGGGAAATGCGGCGGATCTCACCAAGGCCGCCGATGTCGCGCTCTACATGGCGAAGCAGGCGGGTCGCGCCTGCGCACGGCTCTATGAACCGCGCCGGTAGGGCGTGAAGCTTTCCATCGCGCGTATGTCCGCCGCGATCGCCGGGCGTTCGCGGTCCAGATAGTCCTCGATCGCACGTCTCAGCGCCGGGTGCTCGATATGATGCGCCGAGGTCGTCACCACAGGCACGTAGCCCCGTGCCAGCTTGTGCGGTCCCTGCGCGCCAGCCTCGACCCGGGCGAGGCCGTGCGTGATCGCGTAGTCGATGGCCTGATAGTAGCAGAGCTCGAAGTGCAGGAATGGCAGGTCGCGCACCGCCCCCAGTAGCGCCCGTAAAGACAGTCCCCGCCGATGAAGTTGAGCGCGCCCGCCACGGGCGTGTCGCCGTCCATGGCGAGCACCAGCAGCACGCGCTCCGCCATCCGTTCGCCGATCAGGCTGAAGAACGCGCGTGTCAGATAGGGATGTCCCCATTTGCGGCTGCCCGTGTCCTGATAGAACTCCCAAAACGCGTCCCAGTGCGCCTCGCGTATGTCCGCGCCTGAAAGCGCCACGATGCGAAGGCCGCTCTCCGCCGCTTCACGCCGTTCGCGACGGATGGTCTTGCGCTTGCGCGACGCGAGGTTGCCGAGGAAGTCTTCGAAGCTGCCGTATCCCGCGTTGTGCCAGTGGAATTGCTCGGTGTGCCGGATCAGCCAGCCCGCCGCATCGAACAGCGGCACCTGCTCGGGCGCGATGAAGGTGGCGTGCGCGGACGAGATCTGCTGGCGCGCGCAGAACTGTTCGATCCCGGCGATCAGCGCGGGCGCGAAGGCTGCATCCTTCAGCAGCAGGCGGGGGCCTGTTGCCGGGGTGAACGGCACCGCCATCTGGTACTTGGGGTAATAACGCCCGCCCGCGCGTTCGAATGCGTCCGCCCAGCCGTGGTCGAACACATATTCGCCCTGCGAGTGCGATTTCGCATAGGCGGGCGCGATGCCAAGGACGCCGCCGTCCGCATCTTCCAGCACTGCATGCGCCGCCTGCCATCCGGCGGCGGCAACCGCGCTCCCGGATTCCTCGAGCGCGCGGATGAAGGCGTGCAGCGTGAACGGATTATTGTCCCCCGCGCAGGCGTTCCATTCGGCCGCGGAAATGTCCGCTGCCGACGTTACGATCCGGAAAGTCGCCGGCGTGCCGGTCATGCGTGTTCCGGGGTGTCCTCGAAAATGATCTGGTCGGCGTACGCCTGTGCCCGCCCACGCTCCTCGTCGTCGCGCACCGTCCAGGTCAGTATCGGGCGGCCCTTGCGGCGCTGGCGTTCGGCGAAGCCGAAGGGCAACGCATTGATATCGCAGGCGATGAAGTGCGGCCGCGTGGCACGGGTGGCGAGAGTGCGGGAAAGCCATCCGCGCAGCCCCGCGTTGCCGCTGCCGTCTTTCGTCACCACGAGCCCGCGCACGGTCTGGGGGCTATGCTCGCGGAACCAGCGCACGATGCGCGGATCGAACGACATCACCGCCGTCCATCCGTTCGATCCTTCCAGGGCCCGGCGCACCGCGCGGCAAAGGCTGCCATAGCCCCGCCGCCCGGGCGATTTCACCTCCACCAGTGTGGGAACCCGCCCGCCGATTTCGCTCAGCACCTCGCGCAGCGTGCGGATTGGCTCGTCGGTCCCGGAAAGACGAAACGCGGCGAGTTCGCCCGTCGTCAGGTCGGAGATGCGTCCGCCGGCGTTGACGAGGCGCGGCAGCTCCGCGTCGTGAAACACCACCGCGTCCTTGTCCTTGGTCAGCCGGACATCGAGTTCGATGCCATAGCCCGCCGCAATCGCGCGTTCGAACGCGGCCCGGCTGTTTTCGGGCACGGCCTCCGCGCCGTGAAGTCCCCTGTGTGCAAAGGGCCGGCGTGTCAGGAAATCAAGGTCGCGGGTGGTGTGTCGCAGCATCCGGTTCCGTTCAGACCTTCACGGCAATCACGGCATCGATCTCAACCGCAACGCCAAGCGGCAGGGCGGGGACGCCGACTGCGCTGCGCGCGTGTCGTCCCGCGTCTCCGAGAACCTCGACCATAAAGTCGCTGCATCCGTTGGCAACCTTCGGCTGGTCGAAGAAATTGGCCGTGCTCGAAACGAATGCGCCGAGCTTCAGCACGCGTTCGACGCGGTCGAGGCTGCCGAGCGCCGCCTGTGCCTGCGCAAGGATGCCGATGCCGCAGAGACGCGCCGCCGCCTGACCGGCTGCAACGTCCACGTCCTCGCCAAGGCGGCCGAGAACGAGCGTGCCGTCCTCCCGGAAGGGAAGCTGGCCGGAGATGTAGAGCATGTTCCCGTGCAGAACCGTCGGCACGTAATTGGCCGCCGGAGCGGCGGCTTTCGGCAGCGTGATTCCAAGTTCGGCGAGACGCGCTTCAATACTCATAACCGGAAATTTCCCTTCGTTGCTTTCGGGTCGTCAGCGCGCCGCCTGCCGCAGCAGGTACGGTAATGCCTGAGACCAGATATCGATCCGTGCGTGCGCATCGTCTGCGGCCGGGATCAGGGGCCTCAGCTCCGGATCAGCGACCATGTGCAGCCTGTGCACGTGCGGTGCATCCCGCTTTACCGAACTGTGGTGCGGCGGCAAGTCGTCGATGAACACCGCGGCGTCACGCCCGTGCTCGCGCATCAGCGTGGTCACGGCAGGCCCTTTGGGGCCGTCGTTCACGTAAACGGGGAAGGGCATCCCAAGCGCGGCGATTTGGGCGCGGCGGCGGTCGCGGTAAGCGTCGCGGATATTGGTGAGGATGACGATCTCGTAGGGGTCGGAAAGCGCGGCCAGCGCCTCGACCGCACCTTCCACGACCGGTTGCCCCTCCATCGCGTCTGCAAAGAAACCGTCGACGAGCGTGCGCACGTCCGTCTTGTCGACAAAGCTGCCGTCGGCCTTGCGCCGGATGTTGCCGGAAAGCGCGAAGCTCTCGAAGTTTAGTTCGAGCGCGTGGGCGGTGTCGAGATAGGTGCGAAATGGCGCCGCGAAGTGCAGCAGTACCTCGTCGCAGTCACAAATAAGAAGCGGCTTCGTCATTGCCCGAGCATCCCGCGCGCCGACGCGAGTCGGGCAGGCTCGGTGCCGATCGCTTCGGCGCAGGCAATGAAGTCGGCTTCGTGCGCGGCAAGGAAATCGAGCGTCGCGCCTAGAATTTCCGCGCTTCCGGCGCGCGCGCGCAGCGTTGACGCGTCGAGTCCGGTCAGTGCCAGAAGGCGCGGCCCGAGCCGATCGTCGCTCGCGACCCACGCCAGGGCATGCAGCGCCATAACCTCGGCCTCCTCGGGCGTTAAGACTGTTTGGTAAGAGGTCATTAACTCTGGACAATTAGGATTGTATAAACCATTCGCCAAGGCGATTGTTCAGCAAGCCTATCCGCGGGGCCAATTTACGCGCACAGGCTTGCGAAGAGGGGACCATGCAGAAGACCGTCCTCGTCGTCGAGGATAATGACCTCAACATGAAGCTGTTTTGCGACCTTCTGGAAGCGCACGGCTATCGCACGATGAAAACGCGCGATGGGCGCAGCGTGCCCGATCTGGTGCGTGCGGACCGCCCCGATCTCATCCTCATGGACATTCAGCTTCCCGAAGTTTCGGGGCTGGAGGTCACCGGCTGGCTGAAAAGCGACGCGGCGCTGAGCGACATTCCCGTCGTTGCGGTCACGGCGTTCGCGATGAAGGGCGATGAAGAGCGCATCAAGGCCGGCGGCTGCGAAGCGTATATCGCGAAGCCGATCTCGGTGATGCGCTTTATCGAAACCGTCCGCCAGTACGCTTAGAGCGACCGGGCGGGAAGGAAAGGCGGCGAGGCCGCCTTACTTGATCTTCGCTTCCTTGAAATCCACGTGCTTGCGCACGACGGGATCGTACTTGCGGAAGGTGAACTTCTCGGTCTGCGTGCGCGGGTTCTTCTTCGTCACATAGAAGAAGCCGGTGTCGGCGGAGCTGACGAGCTTGATCTTGACGGTCGTTGGTTTGGCCATGGCGCGGCAGTCCTTGCGCTTGATCTCTGGTGGTTCAAAAAAGAACGCGGCGTTTGAGCGCCGCGCTTACCGGCGGGCTAATGCCGAAAACACGCTCTTGAGTCAAGCGAAGTCACAGCATCCGTGCCGCAAGCGCCTTGACGGGAAGAACCGCAACGCCTGCAATCAGCATCCCCTATTCGGACATGCGGCACGTTCACCGGTCCTTATGCGACTTTGATGGCCCTCGAGCGCATGGGAGGAAAGCCAAGGCTGGCTGCTTAACCGTGTTCTAACGACTTTCCCACTAAGCTTGGCGCATGATCGACGAAGACTTCGAATCGCTCCATCAGGAGCTTTCCGACAAGCTGGAGGATATCCAGCTTCTCCTGCTCGCGGGAAGCCATGCCGAGGTGCGGCGCCAGCTGCATTCGCTGAAGGGTCTCGCGAAGGCGTTCGGTTTCAGCGACTTCGCCGCGGAAGTTCACGCCGCGGAGGAAACGCTGGCGAACGTCACCACGCTGCAGCCGCGCATCGATCGCATGTTCCGCCTGCTCGACGCGGCGTAAGTCCTACCGTTTCCGTCGTACCTTGCCCGTGCCCTTCGGCAGCGGCGGGCGCCCCTTGCGCTGCGGCGGCGGCCGCTTTCCGGCACGCGGCGCCGGGCCATCGGGAAACTCGAAGCGCAGCGCGCCGCTGATCGGATTCGCGTCCGCGAGCCTCAGTTCCAGCCGCTGACCAACATGGTAAGTCACGCCCGTCGTCAGCCCCTCGATCGTCTTGGTCGACTCGTCGAAGTGGAAGCGCTCCGCGCCCAGCATCGACATGGGGATCAGCCCGTCGCCGCCCACGCCCTCAACGCTCGCGAACAGCCCGAAGCGGGTCACGCCGCTGATCCGCGTGCGGACGATCTGGCCCACATGCTGCGCGAGGTAGGCGGCAACGTATCGGTCGATCGTGTCGCGCTCCGCCTCCATCGCCCGCCGCTCGGTCATCGAGATGTGCTCGGCGGTGCGGGGCAGGGCGCGCATTTCCTCGTCGGTCAGCCCGCCCTCGCCGAGCTTGTAGGCCCGCACCAGCGCCCGGTGGACCAGCGTGTCCGAATAGCGCCGGATCGGCGAGGTGAAATGCGCGTAGCTGCCGAGCGCGAGGCCGAAGTGGCCGAGGTTGTCGGTGCCGTAAAACGCCTGCGCCTGGCTGCGCAGCACCTGCTCGGAGACCTGTTCGAGCAGCGCCGGCTCGGTGATCCGCGCGAGCAGCCGGTTGAACGTCGTCGGCGTCACCACCTGCCCGAGCGAGAGGCTGAGCCCCAAAGACTTCACATAATCGGACAGCGCGACCAATTTCTCCCGGCTCGGTCGTTCGTGGGTGCGGTACACCACCGGCGATGCCTTCGCCTCCAGCGCCTTCGCCGCTGCGACGTTCGCCGCGATCATGAAGTCCTCGATCAGCTGATGCGACGGCAAGTGTTCGCGCACGCGGATTTCCGCGATCCGGCCCTTCTCGTCGAGGATGACGCGCCGCTCCGGCATGTTGAGCGCCAGCGGATCGCGCTTGTCTCGCGCCGCCTTGAGCGCCGTCCACGCCGCCCACAGCGGCCGCAGCACGCCTTCGGTCAGCGCGTGCTCGATCTTCCCGTCGATCGCCTCCTGCACCGTCTCGTAGGCAAGGTTCGCGACGCCGTGCATCACCGCCCGTGTGAAGCGCCAGTCCTTCACCGTGCCGTCGCTCGCGATCGTCAGGTGGCAGGCGAGCACCGCTTTGTCTTCGTTCGCGTTCAGCGAGCACGCATCGGTTGAAAGCGCCTCGGGCAGCATCGGCACCACCCGGTCGGGGAAGTATACGCTGTTCCCCCGTTCGCGCGCCTCGCGGTCGATCGCGCTGCCGGGGCGAACGTAGAAGCTCACGTCCGCGATCGCCACGATCGCCTTGAAGCCCCCGGTGTTGCCGGGATCGTCGTCCGCAGCCGCCCACACCGCGTCGTCGTGGTCGCGCGCGTCGGCGGGGTCGATGGTGAGCAGCGGCAGATCGCGCAGGTCCTCGCGGTCGCCCAGCGGCAGCTTCGCCGCTTTCGCCGCCTCGGCCTCCGCTTCCTCGGAGAAGGCGTTCGGAATGCCCTTTTCGTGGATCGCGATCAGCGAAAAGCTGCGCGGCGCCATCGGATCGCCCAGCCGCTGCACGACGCGGCCCGCTGCGCGCGCGCCACGCCCGGATTGCTCGGCGAGCACGAGGTCGCCTGCGTCCGCCTCGCCGATATCGGTGATCTTCAGGTCGAAACGGAGTCTTTTGTCCGTCGGCACGAGGAACCAGCCAGAAGCATCGCGCCTCAGCACGCCGAGCATCGCGTCTTCGGACGATGCGCCGATCTTCTTCATCACGTGCGCAAGGTGCCCGCGCCCGGTTTCCTCGATGCGCGCAAGGATGCGGTCTCCCATGCCGAGCGCCGCACGTTTCCGCCCTTCGACGACGCGCACCTTCGGCGCGGGCGTGTCGTTCGGCCAGTTTTCCGGCACGGCGACCGCGCGTCCGCCCTCGATGCCGACGATCTTCAGCACCGTCACCTTGGGCAGCCCACCGCCCTTGTGGAAGGCGCGGCCCGGCCCGCTATCGAGCAGGCCTTCGTTCGCCATGTCTTTCAGAAGCGCTTTCAGCAGGATCTTGTCCTGCGCGGTCAGCCCGAAGGCCTTGGCGATCTCGCGCTTGCCGACGGGCGAGGAGGACTCCTCGACGAAGCTCAGGATCTGTTCGCGGGTCGGGAGGCCGGGGGAGGGACGTTTCGCCATTCCCATGCATGTCGGGCCTCGCGCCCCTCGCGGCAAGCCCTTACCGCGTCGAAAGCTTCATCAGCACGAGCCCGCCCACGATCATCAACGCGGCAAGCACGCGCATCGGGCTGATGCTTTCGCCCAGCACCGCGACGCCAACCAGAAACGCGCCCACCGCGCCGATCCCGGTCCAGACCGTATAAGCGGTGCCGAGCGGCAACGACTTCATCGAGATCGACAGCAGCGCAAAACTCGCGATCATCGCCATGATGGTGACGATGCTTGGCGCAAGCCGCGTGAACCCGTCCGACTGCTTCATGGAGAAGGCCCAGACGACCTCAAGCAGCCCCGCGATTCCAAGATATACCCAGGCCATGACGGCGCTCCTCTTCAAAAGAGCCGGGCCGTCCCGGACTTCTACCCGTGAAGGGGGAGGACGTGGCCTCGCGGGCGCCTATCTGGCGCTGTCGGCTTCAGCGGTCAAGCTGCGTTGAAGTTACCAGATATTGGTATATATTGGCATCAATGGAGGCGACATGGCGCGAAATACATCAATCTCTCTCGGCGAACATTTCAGCGGCTTTATCGATATGCAGGTCGGCAGCGGCCGCTATGGTTCTGCGAGCGATGTCATACGCGCGGGATTGCGACTTCTCGAAGAACGCGAGGCAAGGGTGCGCGCATTGCAGGCTGCGCTTGCGGAAGGGGAAGCCTCAGGCGATCCGCGACCCTTCGACAATACGGCTTTCCTGAACCGGATGCGCGCCCGGCATGGCGGGTAGAGCATCGCGCGGAAAAGTGGGAACCGGTTTTCCGCAAAAAGCGATGCGACAACAAACAGCTAGGGGCGGAGGTTTCCGCCTGACGCCGCGCGCCGAAGCCGACCTCGAAGACATTTTCGCTTACACGGTCCAGCGCTGGTCGGTCATGCAGGCCGAAGACTATCATGCGGGTTTGATGGCGGGGCTGGAAAGACTTGGCGAGGGTAAGCGCTCGGGACGCCCAGTCGAAATCCTGGGCGGATATCTCAAATACGTGGTCGGCTCACATCTCGTCTTTTATCGCGAAACCGAAGCCGACATTGTGATTGTGCGCATCCTTCACCAGCGGATGGATGTGGAGCAGCACCTCGAATAGTCGAGCGCTACCGCAACCGCGCGATGCTGAGACCGTCCGCCTTGGCGCGATCCTTCACCGATTCCTCGCTGCGTGTCAGCGCCTTGGCGATCGCCTTCAACGCCATGCCCTTCTTCGCCAGCGTGTGCAGCTTGTCGATCTCTGCGGCGGTCCAGGGCTGCTTGTGGCGTTCGAAGCGTTCAGCCATTGCCGTTACTTCGCCGCCTTTTTCTTTGCGGGAGCCTTTTTCGCCGGGGCCTTCTTCGCGGCCGTTTTCGCGCCGCTCTTCGCGGGCGCTTTCCGTTTGCCCTTGCCCTTCGCCGGGCCCTTGGCCGCCTTCTCGTCGATGAGCGTGGCTGCGGCTTCCAGTGTCAGCGCCTGCGGGTCGGTGCCCTTGGGCAGCGTCGCGTTGGTTGTGCCGTCGGTGACGTAGGGGCCGTAGCGGCCGTCCATCACCTTGATCGCGGCGCCCGATGTCGGGTGCGCTCCGAGTTCCTTCAGTGCGGCGGGGGCTTTGCGCTCAAAGCCCTTCTTCTGCTCGGCCAGTTTCACGACGGCGGCATTCATGCCGATTTCGAACACCTCAGCGGTCGAAGTCAGGCGCGCATATTTGCCCTCGTGCATCAGATAGGGGCCATAGCGACCGATCGAGGCGGTGATCGGCTGCCCTGTCTCCGGGTGCGTTCCCACCTCGCGCGGCAAAGCGAGCAGCTTCACGGCCATGTCGAGTTCGATCGTCGCCGCGTCCACGTCGCGCGGGATCGAGGCGCGCGGCGGCTTCTCGCCTTCGCCGCGCTGGATGAACAGGCCGAAGCGGCCCGATCGGATGGTGATCGGCTCGCCCGCGTCTTCGCCCAGCAGACGCGGCTGGTCGCCGCCTTCGCCCGTGCCGTTGCCGTTGCCGTTTTCGCTCGCGAACGGCCGCGTGAAGCGGCACTCGGGGTAGTTGGAGCAGCCGACGAACGCGCCGAACTTGCCGGTCTTCAGGCTCAGCCGCCCGTTTCCGCACACCGGGCAGACACGCGGGTCCTTGCCGTCGCCGGTATCCGGGAACAGCAGCGGCTCCAGGAATTCGTCGAGCGCCGTCGTCACCTCGGAGGGTTTCAGCTCCAGGATCTCGGCGGTCTTCGGCTGGAAGTCCTTCCAGAAGGCGTGCAGCACAGCCGTCCAGTCGATGCTCCCGGCGGAAATCTCGTCGAGCTGCTCCTCAAGCCCCGCCGTGAAGTCGTAACTCACATAGCGTTCGAAGAAGCGTTCGAGGAATGCGGTGACGAGCCGGCCCTTTTCCTCGGGATGGAAGCGCTTCTGCTCGATGCGCACATAGGCGCGGTCCTTCAGCACCTGCAGGATCGAGGCGTAGGTGGAGGGACGCCCGATGCCGAGCTCCTCCATCTTTTTCACGAGGCTCGCTTCCGAATAGCGCGGGGGCGGCTCGGTGAAGTGCTGGTCGGCATGCGCGCCCTGGATCGCGGGCGTGTCGCCCTTTTCGATCTTGGGCAGGCGCTTGCCGTCGTCGCCCTCTTCGTCGTCGGGATCGTCGGCGGTTTCCTGATAGAGCGCCAGGAAGCCCGGGAAGATCGTCACCTGTCCGGTCGCGCGAAGATCGGCGCGGCCGTTCTTGTCCTTCAGGTCCACGGTCGTGCGTTCAAGGTTCGCGGCGGCCATCTGGCTTGCCAGCGTGCGCTTCCAGACCAGCTCGTAAAGACGGGCCTCGTCGCCCGAAAGCCCGGCCTTCGCAGGGCGACGGCGCATGTCCACGGGGCGGATCGCCTCGTGCGCTTCCTGCGCGTTCTTCGCCTTGGTCGTGTAGAAACGCGGCTTTTCGGGCAGGTGGCGTCCGGTGAAGTCCTCGGCGATCACGTCGCGCGCGGCGGCGATGGCTTCGGGCGCCATGTCGACGCCGTCCGTCCGCATGTAGGTGATGAGCCCGCTTTCATACAGCGTCTGCGCGGTGCGCATCGTCTGCGTCGCGGAAAGTCCCAGCTTGCGCGCGGCTTCCTGCTGCAATGTCGATGTGGTGAAGGGCGGGGCGGGGTTCCGCGACACCGGCTTCTTCTCGACCGACGCGACGACATAATCGCCCGCGGCCACGTCTGCGCGCGCCTCGTTCGCCAGCGCCGCGTTGTTCAGCGAGAACTTGTCGAGCTTGTTGCCCTGCCAGTGTGTCAGCCGTGCCGTGAAGGTCTGTCCGGTCGCGGTCTGGAACTGGCCGTCGACTGTCCAGTATTCGCGCGACTTGAACGCCTCGATCTCCCGCTCGCGCTCCACGACGAGCCGCAGCGCCACCGATTGCACGCGCCCCGCCGATTTGGCGCCCGGCAGCTTGCGCCACAGCACGGGGGAGAGCGTGAAGCCGACGAGATAGTCGAGCGCGCGGCGCGCCCGGTAGGCGTCGATCAGCGGCGTGTCGAGCTCGCGCGGGCTCGCCATCGCCTGCGTCACGGCGGTTTTGGTGATCTGGTTGAAGGTCACGCGCTGAACCTTCGGCGGCAGCGCCTTCTTCGCCTTCAGATGCTCATAAAGATGCCAGCTGATCGCTTCGCCTTCGCGATCAGGGTCGGTCGCGAGGATCAGCGTATCGGCGGTCTTCGCGCTGTCGGCTATCTCTTTCAGCTGGCGCGATCGGTCGGCGGAAACCTCCCACTTCATGCTGAAGTCATGGTCGGGGTCGACCGATCCGTCCTTGGGCGGCAGGTCGCGGACATGGCCGTACGAGGCCAGGACCTTGTAGTCCGAACCCAGATATTTGTTGATCGTCTTCGCCTTCGCCGGGGATTCGACGATCACAAGTTGCATGTGGAGACCCTCACCGACCTCATAGGGTCGGGGCCGTTACACTGCTTTGCCGGGGCGCCGCAAGTCCGGTGGCGGAAGAAACTCGGCGATCACCCCGGAAGGGCGGCACAGTTTCGCCCGCTTTCCGTCGATCACCACGGGCCGGTTGATGAGGATCGGGTTCTCGTGCATCGCGGTGATGATATGCTCCTCGGAAACGCCGGGTTCGAGGAGGCCGAGCTCCTTCGCCAGCGGCTCCTTGGCGCGCAGCAGCTCGTGCGCCGCCATGCCCGATTTCCGCAGCACATCCTCGATTTCCGCGCGGCTCGGCACGTCTTCCAGATACTCGCGGAGGTCGAAGGGGATGGCGTGCTCGTTCAGATAGTCGCGCACATTGCGGGCGGTGCCGCAGCGGGGATTGTACCAGACGATAACGCGCATCATGCCTCCACTTGCCTCAGATTTCACCGGCCCATACACCGGGCCTGCGATCATACCATAAAAGTTCGCGTTCGAGTTCATAGGCGAGCGCAAGGAGCCTCGCCTCGCCCCCCGGCGCCGTCGCGAACTGGATGCTGATGGGGATGCCGTCCTTCGATTCGCCGATCGGCAGCGCGATCGAGGGGACGCCCGCCACATTCTCCACGCCGGTGAAGCCTGCATAGGCGATCAGCCGTTCGCGCTGCTCGGGCCACGGGATCGTCGGCGCGATGTAGCCGATAGGCGCGGCAGGCTGCCCCAGCACCGGCGTCATGTAGATGTCGATGTCCTTGAACTGCGCGCGGTACGAAGCCATCGCCTCGTCGAGCGCTGCCGTGGAGACCTGCATCTGCTCGGTCGTATAGGTTGCGGCCTGCGCCGCCATGGTCAGCGTCAGCGGCTCCAGCAGCGTCGAAGGGTCGACCCCCGGCGCCATCTTGGTGATCTCGGCGACGACCTGTCCCGCACCTGATTCCCACAGCGCCATGAAGGCGGGGATCACCACGTCACCCTTGTAGGGTGCCGGCACGTCCTTCACCTTGTGGCCGAGCTTCTGAAGCAGCGCGGAGGCCTCGCCGAACACGCGCTGAACCTCTTCATGCGGCAGGCCGCCCGACGGGTGGTTGAGCCGAAGCCCCACGCGCAGCCGGTCCTTCGATGGTCCGGTCACGAGCGGCGCTTCGGGGAAGGGGATGCCTTCGCCCTTCGCCTGCGTCGCATGGAACCACGCCGCCGTATCGCGCACGGTACGCGATACGCAGCCCTCGACGCCAAGGTGCGTCGCCACGTCCGGTGATGCGGCATCGCCCGCCATCCGCCGACGCGAGGGCTTGAGGCCCACAAGCCCGCAGCAGCTTGCCGGGATGCGGATCGATCCGCCGCCGTCGTTGGCATGCGCCACCGGCACCACGCCCGCCGCAACGGCCGCCGCGCTGCCGCCCGAAGAGCCGCCCGTCGAATGGTCGAGGTTCCAGGGATTGCGCGTCACGCCCGTCAGCAGCGGCTCGGTCGTTGCGGTGATGCCGAATTCGGGCAGCGTCGAGCGGCCGATGGAAATGAAGCCCGCCGCCTCGATCGCCGCCGGATAGGCGTCGGTGTTGTCGGCGACCGTCCCGGCGAGCGCCCGGCAGCCCTGCGTGTAGGGCAGGCTCTTCTGGTGGACATTGTCCTTGATCAGCGTCGGCACGCCCGCGAGCGGGCCTTTGACGCCGTTCGCCGCCATTTCGCGGGCACGCTCGAAGTTCGGAAGCTTCACGGCGTTGATTTTGCCGTTCACGCTTTCCAGCCGCTTGATCGCGGTCTCGACCAGCGCGGCGGGTTGCGCCTTGCCCTCGCTTACGGCTTTCGCCTGCGAAACGGCGTCCGTCCAGTTGCTGGACGGCGCCTTGGCCGACGTCGTCTGGCGACACGCGGAAAGCGCGGCAATCGCCGCGCCCGTTCCCAGAAAACCGCGGCGTGAAACAAAGGCCATACGAAACCTCCCCCGAATCAGACGGCTGACTGTCTCAGCCACCGCGCCGGTATGCAATCTGGCAGATTGAGAGGGGTGGTCGCTCAGCCCTCGCGCCGCTTCTCCAGCCAGCTTTCCAGCCACTTGATCGTGTAGTCGCCGTTCTGGAACTCGGGGTCTTCGATCAGCGCCTGATGCAGCGGGATCGTCGTTTTGGGGCCGGAGATGATGTATTCCTCCAGCGCGCGGCGCAGCCGCATCAGGCAGTCGTTGCGGCCCGATCCGTAGACGATCAGCTTGGAGATCAGGCTGTCGTAGTTCGAAGGGATGCGATAGCCGTCGTAGAGCGCGCTATCGACGCGCACATGAAGGCCGCCCGGCGCATGATAGTGCTCCACCTTGCCGGGCGAGGGCGCGAACGTCGCCGGGTCTTCGGCGTTGATGCGGCACTCGATGGCATGGCCCGCGAAGCGGATATCTTCCTGTTTCACCGAAAGCGGCAGCCCCGCCGCCACGCGGATCTGCTCCCGCACGAGATCGATGCCCGTGATCATCTCGGTGACGGGATGCTCCACCTGCAGGCGGGTGTTCATCTCGATGAAGTAGAAGCGCCCGTCTTCGTACAGGAACTCGATCGTGCCCGCGCCGCGATAGCCGAGGCCCGCGATCGCCTTGCGCACGATCTCGCCCATCTCCGCGCGCTGCGCTGCATTGAGCGCGGGCGAGGGGGCCTCCTCCAGCACCTTCTGGTGGCGGCGTTGCAGCGAGCAGTCGCGCTCGCCGAGGTGGACCGCGTTTCCGTGCGTGTCGCCGAACACCTGGAACTCGATATGGCGCGGATTGCCGAGGTATTTTTCAAGGTACACGGTGTCGTCGCCGAACGCGGCCTTCGCCTCGGCGCGCGCCTGCGCGATCAGCGTGCCGAGCTTTTCGGGGCTGTCGACGACCTTCATGCCGCGTCCGCCGCCGCCCGATGCGGCTTTCACCAGCACGGGATAGCCGATCTCGAACGCCACCGTTTCGGCTTCCGAAAGGTCCGTGATCGGCCCGTCGCTGCCCGGCACGAGCGGCAGGCCGAGGCGCGCGGCGGTGCGCTTTGCCTCCACCTTGTCGCCCATCATGCGGATATGCTCGGGGCTCGGCCCGATCCAGGCGAGCTTGTGCTCTTCCACGATCTCGGCGAAGCGCGCGTTCTCGGACAGGAAGCCGTAGCCCGGGTGGATCGCGTCCGCGCCCGTGATCTCGGCGGCCGATATGATCGCCGGGATGTTGAGGTACGATTCGGTCGCGCTCGGCGGCCCGATGCACACGGCCTGGTCGGCAAGGCGCACGTGCATGGCGTCGGAATCGGCGGTCGAGTGGACCGCGACCGTCTTGATGCCCATTTCATGGCACGCGCGATGGACGCGAAGCGCGATTTCGCCGCGGTTCGCGATGAGGATCTTGTCGAACATCGTTATTCGATGACCACCAGCGGCTGATCGTATTCCACGGGCTGTTCGTTCGCCACGCAGATCTTCACGACCTTGCCGGATTTGGGCGCCTGAATCGGGTTCATCACCTTCATGGCTTCAACGATCAGCAGCGTGTCACCCGCCGAAACCGTGGCGCCTTCCGTCACGAACGGCGGCGCGCTGGGGTCGGAGGAGAGATACACGGTGCCCACCATCGGCGACTTCACGGCGCCGGGGTGGCTCTTGAGGTCGGCCTGGGCCGGTGCGGCTGCCGGAGCGGCGGCAGGGGCGGCCGGGGCTGCTGCGACCGCAGCCACCGGCGCCGCGGCGACAACGCCGCTTATCTGCCGCGCAACGCGGATCTTGCGCCCTTCGTCCTCAACCTCGATCTCGGTGAGGCCTGTTTCATCCAGCAATTCCGCGAGCTGGCGCACCAGCTTCGTATCGACGTTCATGCCCGTCTTACCATTGGTCACGTTGCGTCCCCGATGTTGTTGTTCTGTAAGGTCTTAAAGTTGTGCGGCGGCGTCGAGCGCCAGCGCATATCCGTGGATACCGAAACCCGTGATCGATCCCTTCGCGACCGGCGCCACATGGCTCAGGTGGCGGAAGGCCTCACGGGCGTGAGGGTTGGAAATATGGACTTCGATGACCGGAACCGCAATCGCCTTGATGGCGTCGCGGATCGCGATCGACGTGTGCGTATAGGCTCCGGCGTTCAGAATCACGGCCTTTGCCCCCCGCGAAGCCGCCTCGTGAAGCCAATCGACGAGGTGCCCTTCGTGGTTCGACTGGCGCACGTCGACTTCAAGGCCGAGCTCTTTGGCCCGGTCCTCCAGCATCACCGCCACGTCATCAAGCGTGTCGGCGCCGTATATCTCCGGCTCGCGCGTGCCGAGCAGGTTGAGGTTCGGCCCGTTGAGGACCAGCACCAGCGGCGTTTCTGCCATTCGAAGCCCCTT
Organism: Sphingosinicella microcystinivorans; assembly: GCF_003634215.1. Classification (GTDB taxonomy): domain Bacteria; phylum Pseudomonadota; class Alphaproteobacteria; order Sphingomonadales; family Sphingomonadaceae; genus Sphingosinicella; species Sphingosinicella microcystinivorans. The sequence goes on from NZ_RBWX01000007.1 coordinate 858,542, forward strand.
TGCCCCAGACACTGGCCTGCGGCGAAAGCGGTCCTTATATGGACGCTCCGCGCCACAGGGAAGCCTGAGAAGAATAAGGACCGATGACCATCAGCATCACCGTGAACGGCGAACTGCGCCGCATCCTCCCCGGCGCCAGCATTGCGGCGCTTGTAGCCGAGCTGGATCTTGATCCCAGGGCCGTGGCCGTGGAGCGCAACCTCGAGATCGTCCCGAAGTCCGCCTATGCCGACATCGCGCTTGCGGACGGCGACCGGCTGGAGATCGTGCATTTCGTCGGTGGCGGCAGCGCTGGCGGGAGCGAGGACGACGGCTGGGAAGTCGCCGGACGCCGGTTCTCCTCGCGCCTGATCGTGGGCACGGGCAAGTACAAGGATTATGCGGTGAACGCCGCAGCGGTCGAAGCTTCGGGCGCTGAGATCGTTACCGTCGCCGTGCGCCGCGTGAACCTCACGGACCGTTCGCAGCCGCTTCTCACCGATTATGTCGATCCGAAGCGCTATACATATCTTCCCAACACGGCGGGCTGCTTCACGGCGGATGAGGCGATGCGCACGCTGCGCCTCGCGCGCGAGGCGGGCGGCTGGAATCTTGTGAAGCTCGAAGTTCTGGGCGAAGCGAAGACGCTCTATCCGGATATGGAGCAGACGCTGCGCGCGACGAAGGAGCTCGTGAACGACGGCTTCGATGTCATGGTCTACTGCGCGGACGATCCCATCGCCGCGAAGAAGCTGGAAGACGCGGGCGCCGCCGCGATCATGCCGCTGGGCGCGCCGATCGGTTCGGGCCTCGGTATCCAGAACCCGGTGATGATCCGCCTTATCGTCGAGCAGGCGAAGGTGCCCGTGCTCGTCGACGCGGGCGTCGGCTGCGCGTCGGATGCAGCGGTCGCGATGGAACTCGGCTGCGACGGTGTCCTTATGAACACGGCGATCGCCGAGGCGAAAGACCCGGTGATGATGGCGGGCGCCATGCGCCGCGCCGTAGAGGCCGGGCGTCTCTCCTACCGCGCTGGAAGGATGCAGCGTCGGCTCTACGCCGATCCGTCCAGTCCACTCGGCGGGTTGATCTGACGCCTGCGACGAACCGCGGAACCCCTCAGCCGTCCCAAGCATTCTCCTGATGTGCGCATCCCCCGACGCACAGTAATTTCAGGAGTGAACATCATGGGTGAACTCAAGGATCGCGCGAAAGGTCTCGCCAACGAGGCCGCCGGCAACGTCAAACAGGCGGTCGGTCGGGCCACCAACAACCCGCGTCTCGAAGGCGAAGGCATCGCCCAGGAACGCCGTGGCGAAGTCCAGAACGCAAAAGGCAAGGTGAAGGGCGCCCTCGGCGACCGCATCTGACGCCTTGTGCGTGAGGGAGACGGCCGGGTCCCTTCGGGCCCGGCCGTTTTCTATGTTATGATCCGCGGCGCTCATGCTTGCGGAGGCAAAAATGTCGGATACACCAGAGCTTACCGGCGTAACCCCCCATCTCACCATCCGGGACAACAAGGCGAAGGACGCGATAGCGTTCTACGAAAAGGCATTCGGCGCGCAGGAGCTTTTCCGTCACCCCGCCGACGACGGCGTCCGTCTCATGCATGCGCGTCTCGCGATCGCGGGCGGCGGGTTGATGCTCCACGACGATTTTCCCGAAATGATGGGCGGCAAACCGTCGGGCCCTCCGGCCTGCGTCGTGCTTCACATCGAAGTCCCCGATGCCGATGCGGCGTGGGAGCAGGCCGTCGCGGCGGGCGCCACGGTGCGCTTCCCGCTCGACAACCAGTTCTGGGGACAGCGCTACGGTCAACTCGCTGACCCGTTCGGCCACGTCTGGTCGATCGGCGGTCCGCTCAAACCCTGAACCAGCGTCGTCCCTCCCCCGTCGGGACAGAGGGACGACCGCGTCCTAGAGCTTGGCCATCGTCAGCCAGTCTTTCTTCCCCATCCACGCCTTGGCGAACGCCGTGCGCGTGGCTGTCGCGCCCGCGCTATCTCCCGTGCGCGCCTGCGTTTCGCCGAGGCCCCACAGCGCCCAGGCATTGCCCGGATACTGCACCAGCGCCTTCTGGAACGCGGCTTCGGCGCCCTTGTAGTCGCCGGCCATGTAGAGCGCACCGCCAAGCGACTGGTTGACGGGATAGTACCAATAGGGGGGCTCGGTGTAGTTCACCCGCGTCTCCGCCTCGGCGCCCTTGCGGTAGAAGGCGATCGCCTCCTTGTAGCGCTTCTTCGCCATTGCCTGCCGCCCGAGCGCGACGTTCTCCGCGACCTCCAGAAGCGCCGGAACCGGCACCAGCCCGTCGGTCAGCGGCTTCCAGTCGGTCGTGCGGCCGATTTCACGCATCGCATCAAGTTCGGCCTTGAAGCCTTTGTCATTCCTTGCATCTGCCTGTGCCACAGCGCGGGCGTAGCGCCACATGGCCTGCACATAGGGCAGGCGCGGATCGGGCGCGGGCAGCGCCATGATCTCCTTCGGCGTCGCGAAATGCGCGTAGGCGAGATAGGGCGCGGCATCCACCGGTTGCACGAACGGGATCGTCACGGTCACGTCGGGGTTCAGCAGCTCGCGCAGCTTCGTCGCCTGCGAGACCGCCGTCTCCATGTCGCCCGCCATCTGCGCGGCGCTGACGATGAAGTGGATATTGTGCGGATAGTAGCCGAACCGGTAGATGCCCGCGAGCGGGGAGGATTTGAGATAGTCCTCATCGGCCTTCGCGGCATCCACATTGACGCGGATTGCATCGGCATAGCGCCCGACGCGGTAGAACAGGTGCCCCGGCATGTGGACGAGGTGGCCAGCCGCGGGCACCAGCGGCTTCGAAAGCCGGTCCGCCGCCGCTTCCGCCTGCGCAGGGCGCGCCGAGGCTTCGAGCAGGTGGATATAAAGATGCGCCGCCTGCGGGTGATACGGATCGCGCGCCATCACCTGCTCAACGAGCCGGATCGCGGGCACCATATGCGGGTAGGGGGTCAGCCCGCCCGGCTCCCAATAGTCCCACGGCGAGGACGTCATCGCGGATTCCGCCGCGAGCACGCCGATGTCGTTGTCCATCGGGTACGCGGCTGCCACTTTCATCATCGCCGCCGAAAACGCCTTATCGAGGCCGCTGCGGTCAGCGGGCGGGGTTTCCGCGTAGCGGGTCTGCAGCGCCTCGATCAGTGCGCGCTCGCGCGGGCTCACCTTGTCCTTCGCCGCCACGGCCTTCTGCAGCGCCGCCCAGGTCGCCTCGTTGGTCGAAGGGTCCATCGGCGCGTTGACGTTGGAGCCGTGCGAATAGGCCTCGCCCCAGTAGCACATCGCGCAGTCGGGGTCGCGGCGGGCGGCGGCACGGAAGGCGCGGATCGCCTCCTGATGGTTGAAGCCGTAAACCAGCATCAGCCCCTGGTTGAAGTAGGCCCGGGCCTCGGGGCTCTTCGTCGTGATCTGGAAGTTCGTACTGCCCAGCCCCTCGTAGAGCGGCGGCTCGCTGTCGAACTGCGGCAGCGTGTTCGCCATCGCGTACTGGATGCGCTGCGGCAGCAGAGAGCGCTTCTTGCCCTGGCCGCAGGCCTGGCTGAACGCGGTGGCCGGGTTCAGCAGCCGCAAGGCTTCAGGCGTCAGGGTTGCGGAAGCGGGAACGGCGGCGGGTATGGCTGCAAGCGCGGCAAGCGAGAAAACGGCAAGGGGAACGCGAGTGGATATGCTCATGGCAAACCTCCTGTTTGCGCGGGTTGCCCCGCGCTGCTCTTCCTCGCACCGCGACGAATACAGGATCACAAAAGGCGGATCAATTCCGCCGCCGCCCTTCACGCGAGGATGGGTTCGAACTCACGCAACACATCAATGTAAAGCTGCCGTTTGAACGGCACGATCAGATCGGGGAGCGTAGCAGGTTTTGCCCACTTCCACTCACTGAATTCCGGGTGCTCGGTTTCGATGTCGATATCGCTGTCCTTGCCGGTGAAGCGCATCACGAACCATTTCTGCCGCTGTCCGGCGTAGCGGCCCTTCCAGATCTTGCCGATCAGGTCGTCGGGAAGGTCATACCAGTGCCAGCCCCTGCTCTCGGCGATGATCTCGGCCTTGGTCGTGCCGATCTCTTCGCCGAGTTCGCGCACTGCCGCCTCCACAGGCTCTTCGCCGGGGTCAATGCCGCCCTGCGGCATCTGCCAGGCCTCCGCGATCATATCGAGCCGCTTTGCCACGAAGACGTGCTTCTTGGTGTTGAGCAGCATGATGCCGACGCAGGGCCGATACGGGAGCCCGGAGGGGTGGACGCGTTCGCTCACTCGGCGGCGGCTTTCATCATGGTGAGGTCGGCGCCCGCCTCGTTGATGATGTCGCGCAGCACCGACAGGCACCCGGCGAGGTCGCCCTGCGCCGACGGGATCGCCTGCCGCAGCGTCATGCTGCCGTGGATCTGGCCCTTGGCTTCGCGGAACACCGTCGGCACGCCGCTCGCGATCAGTTTCGCGGCATAGGCGCGGCCCTGATCGCGCAGCGGATCGAGTCCGCAGGTGAAGACGAGCGCGGCGGGCTGGTTGTCGAGCGCCGGCGAATGCAGCGGCGAAGCGCGTGGATCGGTATGGTCGGGGAGATTCCCGATATAGTGGCGCATGAACCACGCCATGCTCTCTGCGGTCAGCAGATAGCCGTCCGCGAAGTCCTCCATCGATCCCGTGTTCGCGGTCATGTCGACGCCCGGATAGATCAGCCACTGCGCGATGATCGGCACCGGCATCTTTCCGGAGAGTTCCTGTGCCACGATGGCCGCGAGGTTGCCGCCCGCGCTGTCGCCCGCCACGACGATGCTCGTCACCGCGTGCCCGATCTCCTTGGGCGAGGCGGCCGCCCAGCGCGTCGCGGTAAGGCAGTCCTCGCCCGCCGCGGGGAACGCGTGCTCGGGAGCGAGCCGATAGTCGACCGAAATCACGGTGATGTCGAGGCTGCGCGCGATTTCGGCGCACAGGCCATCGTGCGTTTCGAGGTCGCCGACCACCCATCCGCCGCCGTGGAAGTACATCAGCACGCTCTGCGGCGCGCCGCCCGCCGCGCGCGGGCTGTAGAGCCTCAGCGGAATGCGGTCGCCGTGCGGGCCGTCGATGGCAAGGTCTTCCACCCGCGCGATCTCGCCGCGCGGCGCTTCGGCCATCTGCACCATCATGCCCATCATCTGGCGGGCCGTGCCGGGATCAAGCTCGTGCAGCTTCGGCCCGGGCTGCGCATTCAGCATATCGAGGAACGCCTGCACGTCTGGACGAACGAAACTCATCGCCGATTCTCCCTCCCAAATGGATTTGGCGCGGACTATCCGCTGAGGCGCGCTCCGCCGCAAGTCGCGCTATCGAGAGGATGGTCAAGCAAGCCTGACCTTGGGAGCCTCACATAAAATCTACTTTGCGGGCACGGGCTCGGGGGCTTAGAGATTCCCCGAACAAGCATACACAGTCCCGGGACCGCCAATGGCAACCAAGCTTAAAGACCCCATGCCCACCGAGGGCGCGGCGATCGCGCGTGACGCGGTCGTTGTTCGTTTCGCCGGAGACTCCGGCGACGGCATGCAGCTCACCGGCGGGCAGTTCACGCTGTCCACCGCGCTCGCGGGCAACGACCTCGCGACCTTCCCGGATTTTCCGGCGGAAATCCGCGCGCCGCAGGGCACGACCTTCGGCGTTTCGGCATTCCAGATCAATTTCGGTTCCACCGCGATCGAAACTGCGGGCGATGCGCCCGACATCCTCGTCGCGATGAACCCTGCCGCCTTGAAGACGAACCTCAAGGCGCTGCGTCCGGGCGGGCTCATCATCGCCGACACCGGCGAGTTCAACGCCCGCAACCTCAAGAAGGCGGGCTACGAGGTCGATCCGCTGACAGACGGCAGCCTTGCCGACTATCAGGTCGTCGCCTTCGATATCTCCGCGCGCACCATGGAGTCGGTCGCCGACTTCGGCCTCGGCAACAAGGAAGCCCTGCGCTGCAAGAACATGTGGACGCTCGGCCTCGCGCTCTGGATGTTCGATCGCGACCGCCAGCCGCTCATCGATTGGCTGAACGCCAAGTTCTCGAAGAACCCGGTCCTCGCCGACGCGAACATCGCCGCGCTCAACGCCGGTCACGGTTACGGCGAAACGGCGGAAATGGGCACGTTCGCGCGCTATCATGTCGATGCCGCGCCTGCCGAGGCGGGTCTCTACCGCACCGTCACGGGCGCGGAGGCGCTGAGCCTCGGTCTCGTCGTCGGCGCGAACCTCGCGCATCTGCCGCTGTTCTTCGGCTCGTACCCGATCACGCCCGCCTCCTCGATCCTGCACACGCTCGCGCGTCTCAAGGAGTACGGCGTCACCACCTTCCAGGCCGAAGACGAGATCGCCGCGATCTGCGCCGCGATCGGCGCGTCCTATGCGGGCCAGCTCGGCATCACCTCGTCGTCCGGCCCCGGCATTGCGCTGAAGGGTGAAGCGCTCGGCCTCGCGATCATGACCGAACTGCCGCTCGTCATCGTGAACAGCCAGCGCGGCGGGCCGTCGACGGGCCTTCCCACGAAGACCGAGCAGTCGGATCTCTATCAGGCGGTCTACGGCCGCAACGGCGACGCGCCGCTCGCCGTGATCGCCGCCCGCTCACCGTCCGATGCGTTCGATGCCGCGATCGAGGCCTGCCGCCTCGCCGTGCGCTACATGACCCCGGTGATGCTGCTGACGGACGGCTACATCGCCAACGCCGCCGAGCCGTGGAAGGTGCCGGACATCGGCACCTATGAAGAGTTCCCGGTGACGTTCCACGAGGAACTGCCGCCAGAGGGCACGGAGCTGAACCCCTACGCCCGCGACGAAAAGCTCGCGCGCGTCTGGATCAAGCCCGGCACGCCCGGCCTGATGCACCGCATCGGCGGCATCGAGAAGAGCTACAATTCGGGTCACATCGATTATTCGCCCGAAAACCACCAGAAGATGACCGACACGCGCAAGGCGAAGATCGACGGCATCGCCAACGACATTCCGGAGCAGGACGTCTGCCTCGGCGCGCCGGGCGAACGCCTCGCCGTCGTCGGCTGGGGATCGACCTTCGGCCCGATCCATCAGGCCGTGCGCCGCGCCCGCGCGAAGGGTGCGAGCGTTGCCCACATCCACGTCCGTCACATCTGGCCGCTGCCCAGAAATCTGGGCGAACTTCTGAAGTCTTACGACCGGATTCTCGTGCCTGAAATGAACACCGGCCAGCTCAAGACCGTGCTGCGCGATCAGTATCTCGTGGATGCGAAACCGCTCAACAAGGTCTCCGGCCAGCCCTTCAAGATCGCCGAGATCGAGGCCGCTATCGAGGGAGCCCTCGCATGAACGTCCAGACCCCTTTGAAGCCCGCCGACTTCGCCACCGATCAGGAAGTGCGCTGGTGCCCCGGCTGCGGCGACTATGCCATCCTGAAAGGCGTGCAGCGCACGATGGCGGAGCTTGGCGCGCGGCCTGAAAACACCGTGTTCGTCAGCGGCATCGGCTGCTCGTCGCGCTTCCCGTACTACATGGCGACCTACGGCTTCCACACCATCCACGGCCGCGCGCCCGCCATCGCGACCGGCGTGAAGCTCGCCAACCCGGAACTCGACGTGTGGCTCGTCACCGGCGACGGCGACGGCCTGTCGATCGGCGGCAACCACATGCTGCACCTGCTGCGCCGCAATCTCGATTGCCAGGTGCTGCTGTTCAACAACGAGATCTACGGGCTCACCAAGGGCCAGTATTCGCCCACCAGCCGCGTCGGCACGCGCACGCCCACCTCGCCGTTCGGTTCGGTGGACCGTCCCGCGAGCCCCTGCGCCTTCGCGATCGGCGCGGGCGCACGCTTCATCGCGCGCTGCATCGATACCTCGCAGAAGGAAATGCCCGGCATCCTGAAACGCGCCCACGCGCACAAGGGCACCAGCTTCGTCGAGCTCTACCAGAACTGCATCGTCTACAACGACGCGGTGTTCGAGCCGTTCACCGCGAAGGCGAATGCCGCCGAGAGCCAGATCTGGCTGGAACACGGCAAGCCGATGCTGTTCGCGGGCGGCACCAAGGGCCTCACGCTCAACCGTCAGGAACTCCGTCTGGAGGTCGTCGAGGTTGCGGACGGCAACTGGGAAGCTGCGGGCGTCATCGTCCACGACGAAACCAACAAGGGCGTCGCGCAGATGCTGGTGGACATGCCGTTCCCCGGTTTTCCGATCGCGCTCGGCGTCATCTTCTGCTCGCCCGCGCCCAGCTACGAAAGCGCACTCGTCGAACAGGCGAAGACGCTGACGCAAGGCAAGATCGCCGACCTCTCCGCGCTGATCCGCAAGGGCCAGACGTGGGAAGTCGCCGAAAAGCGCGACTGAGCCGAGCGGGCGGGGAGGGCAGACCCGCATGGCCGAACTCATAAACCTCCGCCAAAGGCGCAAGGCAAAAGCCCGCGCCGAGGCGGAGGTCAAAGCCGCCCAAAATCGCCACCTTCACGGAAGAACCCTCGCCGAAAAACGCGCGGCGAAGGACGAAGCCACGCGTCTGGAAAAGCACGTCGAGGCGCACAAGCGCGAGGACTAACCCCGCGTTCCCACCCGTCATACCGGCGAAGGCCGGTATCCATGCAACGGTCAAATGGGCGCCAGCCTACGCTGTGAAGACCATAGGTCTCACCTGTTGCGATACCAGCGGACAGGTTGCCGCCTGTCCTTGCCTAGCCAACGGAATACGCGAACGTTAACGCTCACCAGCAGATGTAGAGAGCGTGTGCGATCAATATAGTTGCACAATCGGAGCAGGCGATCAGCGCTAAGCTCCTTTGGGACGCTGGCTCTGATTGTCCACTGCGTGGCAGAAACACGAGTAGGAATGGACACTTTAAACCCATGTAGCCTGAGAAGACGCGCGATGCCGCCAACGTCGGGAAGAGAAGCTCTGAAGCGAAACAGGCTTGGTCGTTCATCGCGCTTAGACCTTCTCAGGCGATGTCTTTTTCGCTTCTCATAAGTCCAAGGTTTCACGGCAATTCGCTCCCGAGTTAAGCGAAAGTCGAAGGGCGACACAAAACAGTTGAAGCAACAACAATCGGCAACATCTTCTAATCGTACAACCCCAACCTTCCAAAATAGGAACACCTGTGCCTCCCTCCGGCACATGAACCAACCCCCCGCATCCCTTGCACCCCACCCGAAAACCCAGCGCCACGATGGCTGGACGCCCGAACGCCAGCGCATCTTCCTCGAAAAGCTCGCTGAATGCGGCACCGTGCAGGATGCCTGCCGCGCTGCGGGGATGAGTCCCGCAAGCGCCTATGCGCTGCGTCAGCGGGCGTCCGGCGCGCTGTTCGCGCTCGGCTGGGCCGCGGCGCTCCGCCATGCGCGGGAGCGGCTGGCGGACGAGCTTCTCTCCCGCGCCATGCACGGCTGCACCGAAACGGTGGAGCGCGGCGACGAAATCATCACGCGCCACCGGTTCGACAACCGCTTGTCGATGGCCATGCTCACCCGGCTGGACCGCGAGGCGGAGAAGTTCGACGATGCCGCGCGTACTGTCACTGCCGTCGCGGAGGATTTCGAGGCGCTGCTCGATTGCGTGGAAGCGGGCGATACGGAGGCCGAAGCCGCGTTCGTTGCCGCGCACCGGCCGGCGCCGTGCGCGTCTCCGAATGCGCCGTTTAAGGTTCCGTTTGTCGACAGCGAGCTCATGCTCTCACTCGCCGCAGCGGATCGGCTGCGCGCCTATGCCGCGATGCGCCCCGAAGACATCGACACGTCCGATCTCGATCCCGGCGCGTTCGGGGCGTGGAGCACAGACCAGTGGGAACGCGCCTATCGCAGCGGTCTTGTGGATGCGATAGGGCAATTCGATGCGGAAGAGGACGACGAGGACGATGTGGACGACGAGGGCGCCGGTCCCGGCGAAACGCCCTGGCATGTCTCAACTTCGTCAACTTCGGCCTGAGCGTTTCGGCCCTGTCGCAGGGGCGGCTGAAAAACCTGCGGGGGAGTTCGGCGCTGCCGCGCGTATCCCCTCTCGATGCTGCAGGTGAATAGGGGCGCCGAGCGATCGGACGAGCCCGGGGGGCTCATGGTTGCCGTGCAAAACGGCGACGAGGATGCTTTTCGCCTGCTCACAAGGCGCCTTTACGGGCCTGCGATCGGCGTCGCGACCAAGGTTCTCGGCGACCGCAGCGAGGCCGAGGATGCGGTGCAGGCGGCGCTTGTGAAGCTGTGGCGGCAGGCGGCGTCGTTCGATGCGGGCAAGGCGAAGGTGGAAACCTGGTTCCGCCGCATCGTGGTCAACGCCTGTATCGATCGGAAACGGTCGCTGAAGCCGGTGCAGCCGCTCGAACTGGTGGCTGAGCGGGCGAGCGACGCGCCCGATCCGGAGGAGCTGGCGGGGCAAAGCGCCCGGTCGCGGCGGATATCCGAGGCGATGGGGCATCTGCCCGCGCGGCAGCGCACCGCCATCGCGCTCTTCTATGGGGAGGGCGCGACGATGAACGAGATTGCCGAGGCGCTGGAGACGACGCCGAAGGCTGTGGAGGGATTATTGGCGCGGGCGCGCGCCGAGCTTGCGGAGCGGCTTCGGTCGCTGGCCGATGAGGTGAAGTGATGGAACGGGGAAGAGTGATCGAGATCATCGAGGCTTACGGCGGTTCCCCCGCCGCGTGGCCCGAGGATGAACGCGCGGCGGCGGAGCGGCTTGCCATGACGGATTCGGCGCTGATCGCCCTGATGAACGATGCGCGCAGTGTGGATCGGCTGCTGCGTGATTGGGCCTGCGAACTCGTCCCGACGACCGATGCGGAGGCCGATGCCGCCGCGGAGCGCGCGCTTGCCGAGGTTTACAGGTCTGGCGCGCCGCGTCGCTGGTGGATGCGTGCCGCGTTCGGCGGTGCGATTGCCGCGTCGCTGGCGATTGGCGCCGTGCTTTTGTCGCGGCCCGATGCCGTGCCGACTCCCGTGCAGGCTCCAAAGCCGGCTGTTCAGGTCGCGCTCGGGGAACTGCCTGGCGAGGATGCGCAGGCGGCGCACGACATGCTGGTGTGGGGAAACGTATTCACGCCCACGCCTGAAGAGGAGATGGTGTTATGAGAATGGCGCTGGCAGGCGCGATGCTGGCCGTGGCCGCGTTCGGCGCGGCGGCCGCTTCCGCGGGCGATGATGTCCGCGCGCAGCGGCAGACGTATCGCTTCGAATGGAAGGCGCCGTTCGCGGATATGTCTCCGCAGGGCGCGGCGATCATTGCAGAGGCGATGCAGGCGCAGCGCATGCCCTCCAATGCCGAGGAGGTGCGCCGGGCGCGCCAGAAGGTGCTCGATCTGATTTCGGCGGAAAAGCTCGATCTCGATGCGATCCGCAAGGCGCAGGCGGAGGAGAGGTCGCTCGCGATCAAGGAGCATGCCCGCGCGCAGGAAAAGATGCTGAAGGCCTATCAGCGGCTGTCGCTGCAGGATCGCCGCGCCTTCGCCGAAGGGATGCGCGAGCAGGAGGAGCGCATGATGCAGCACCTCGCCCGCGCCCGCGAACGCATGAGGGACGCGCAGGAACGCAGCCGCATGGATGCGGATCGCATGAAGCGCGAGATGGAAAAGATGCGCAAGGAGATGCTGCGCAATGCCAAGGAAACCGGCAGTCTCTGGATCGTGATCCCTCCGGTGCAGCCGGTTCCGCCCGTCGTTCCGCCCGAACCGGTCGATCCCGACCGGCACGGCTGAAGGGCAGGGCCTAGCGGCGCCAGCCGGTTTGGCGTTCGACCTCGCTCCACAGCGCTTCGGCGAGCCGCGCCGTTACCGGGCCGGGCGTGCCGTCGCCGATCCGGTTGCCGTCGATGCTGACGATCGGCAGGCAGGGCGCGGTGGTCGAGGTCAGGAACGCTTCGGCGGCGTCCAGCGCATCGGCAGCGGTGAACGGCGCTTCCTCGACCCGGATCTGGTGTTCGCGGGCAAGTGCGAGAAGCGTGCCGCGCATCACGCCGTGCAGGATGTTTTCGGATGCCGGGTAGGTGACGATGGTGCCGTCCTTGCGGACGATCCAGGCGTTGGTGGAGGAGCCTTCGGTCACGGTGCCGTCGGCGTCAACGAACCAGGCCTCGAAGGCCTTCGCTTCACGGGCCGACTGCTTGGCGAGCACGTTCGGCAGCAGCGCGATGGATTTGATGTCGCGGCGCTGCCAGCGGATTTCGGGGTGGGTGATGACGGAAATGCCGGTTTTCTGCTGTGCGACCCGCACCCGGAAGTCGAACGGGCGCGCTGTCATCACCAGCGTCGGGGTGGTATTGGCGGGGAAGGGATGGTCGCGCCGCGCCGCGCCGCGTGTCACCTGCACATACAGCAGGCCGTCGCGAATGCGGTTCGCGGCAAGCACGCGGCGGGCGACGATCGAAAGCGCTGCGTCGCTCATGGGCGCGGCGATCGAAAGTTCCCGAAGGCTGCGGCCGAGCCGTGCGACGTGCTGCGGCCAGTCGAGCATTCGGCCGTTCAGAGATGCTGCAACCTCGTAGACACCGTCGGCGAACTGAAAGCCCCGGTCTTCGATGTGAACCGTGGCATCGGCGAGCGGAACGAGGCGACCGTTGACGTAGGCGAGACGGGACATTCTATCGTTATGACTCCGGGGTGTTTTTCGAGCTTGTGAGTAGTGGTCGGGGCAGGGAAGAACAAGCGGCGATGAAGGGAAAAGCATGAGCGGTACGATCGTTTGGCTCCGCGAGGATCTCCGCCTCGCCGACCAGCCCGCCCTTGCCGCCGCGGCGCGCGAGGGCTGGGTGATTCCGGTATACGTCCTCGACGATGAAACGCCCCGCCACCGCCGCATCGGCGGTGCCCAGCGCTGGTGGCTGCACCACAGCCTCGCAAGTCTGGATGCCGATCTCCGCGCCCTCGGTTCGCGCCTCATCCTGCGGCGCGGGGTGGCGGCGGACGTGCTTGCCGATCTCGCCGCGGAAACCGGTGCCCGGCGGGTTCATGCCCTCCGCCACTACGCGCCGTGGTGGCGCAATGCCGAGCGCGCGCTCGGCGGCAAGGTCGATCTCGTCCTCCACGATGGCGTCTGCCTGCTGCCGCCGGGCGAAGTGCGGACAGGGGCGGGCGATCTCTACAAGATTTTCACGCCCTTCTGGCGCGCACTCCGCGACCGGATGCCGCCTGCCGCATCCATCCCCGCGCCCGAGCGTCTCACTGCACCGGAAGTTTGGCCCGCGTCCGACACGCTTGCGGACTGGGCGCTGTTGCCCACCCGTCCCGACTGGGCGGGCGGCTTCGATGTCTGGATGCCAGGCGAAGCCGGAGCGTCGGAAAGGCTGGAAGCGTTTCTCCCGAACGTCGCGGCCTACGATGCGACACGAAACCTGCCGTCGGAGGAGGGCGTCTCGTACCTGTCGCCGCATCTGCATTTCGGGGAAATTTCCGTCGCCGAGGTCTGGCGCCGCGCTGCCGCGCGGCCCGGCGCAGAGCCGTTTCTGCGCGAACTCGCGTGGCGCGACTATGCGCAGAATGTCATCCTTGCCCGCCCGGACTACGGCAAGGCGAACGGCCTTCCTGTGTTCGATCCGTTTCCCTGGCGTGACATGGCGGACCCCGATGTCGCTGCGGATTTTCGGGCCTGGTGCCGGGGCGAGACCGGTTATCCGATCGTCGACGCGGGGATGCGTGAGCTTTGGGCCACGGGCTGGATGCACAACCGCGTGCGGATGATCGCGGCGAGTTTTCTCGTGAAGCATCTCCTCGTCGACTGGCGCGAGGGCGAGCGCTGGTTCTGGGACACGCTCGTCGATGCCGATTACGGCAGCAACAGCGTCAACTGGCAGTGGACGGCGGGCACGGGAATCGACGCGAACATGTTCGTGCGCATCATGGCTCCCCTTACCCAGTCCCCAAAGTTCGGCGCGGCGGACTATATCCGCCGCTGGGTCCCCGAACTTTCGGGTCTGGACGATGCCGTGATCCACGATCCGGAGGAGCATGACGCGCGGCCCGCGGCCTATCCCGCAAAGCGCATCGGACACCGCGCGGCGCGGGAGCGTGCGCTCGCAGCCCTCTCCACGATTCGCTAGGCTTTGAATTCGCATGAAAATGCAGCATAATCGCCGCTTGGGAGAGGCGGATGGCAACACATCCGGAAGCACGCGGCGCGCACGTCGTCGAAGCGGATCGCCGGTTCTGGATCGGCGGCCTTCCTGCACGATTGTTCGCCGGAAGCCGCCAGCGTCTGATCGAACGTGTCGATGCCGGCCTCGCTCGTGGTACGCTGACGCTTGTGGAGCCGGACGGCCGCGTGCAGCGGCTCGGCGGTCGTGCCCCAGGTCCGCAGGCGGAGCTTCGCCTCATCAACTGGCGTCCGTTCCTGCGGCTTGCGGCGGGCGGGTCGGCGGGCTGGGCGCGGGCGTATTTCGATGGGGACTGGACGAGCCCCGATGTGCCCGCCTTTTTCGAAGTCATGATGCTCAACCGGCGAGAGCTTGGCAACACCGGACGCGGCGCGCTTCCGGGACGCCTCTTCAACCGGCTGATGCGTGCACTGCAGGCGAACACGCTCACCGGCGCGCGCCGCAACATCCAGTTCCACTACGATCTCGGCAACGATTTCTACGCTGCCTGGCTCGACGAGACGATGGCATACTCATCGGCGATCTTCGGGGCGCCGGACGAACCGCTCGCCGAGGCGCAGCGCCGAAAGGTGCGCCTGCTGCTCGACCGGCTGGAGATGAAGCCGGGCCAGCGTCTGCTGGAAATCGGCTGCGGCTGGGGCGGCCTCGCCGAGATCGCCGCGAAGGAATTCGGCGTCCACGTCACCGGCATCACGCTAAGCCGGGAGCAACTGGAGTACGGGCAGCGCCGGATCGCCGCCGCCGGACTTTCGGATCGCGTCGACCTGCGCATCGCCGACTACCGCGAGGATATCGGCCGTTTCGATCACATGGCATCCGTCGAGATGTTCGAGGCGGTCGGTGCCCGCTACTGGAAAACCTTCATGCGCTCGGCCTTCCGCGCCCTGAAACCGGGCGGACGCGCGGCCATGCAGGTCATCACCATCGACGAAGCGGTGTTTCCCGCCTATCGCTCAGGCGCGGATTTTATCCAGACCTACATCTTCCCCGGCGGAATCCTGCCGAGCGAGCCGCGCTTGCGGACGTCGGCGGAAAAAGCTGGCTTCCGGTGGGAAGGCGCGCAGGCGTTCGGGCAGCACTATGCCGAAACGCTCCGCCAGTGGCGGCTCCGCTATGATGCGGCGCGGCAGGAGCAGCGCCTTCCGCCCGGCTTCGATGCCGCCTTCGATACCATCTGGCGCTACTACCTGATGTATTGCGAAGGCGGCTTCCGGTCAGGCGGGATCGACGTCGTGCAGACGCTGTTGAGGCGGCCTTGAAAGCGCTTCCCAAATAGGGAAAGTCGTGGGACGAACCCCGTGTTCTTTGAAAACCCGGGGTTGCTATGCGTTCGCGAAGCCCGTCAGTCTCTGACGGATGATCGCATCTGCTTCGGCCATGATCCGATCGATCAACTCTTGGCAGGTTGGGATGTCGTGGATCAGTCCGGCAACCATGCCGCAACTCCACGCGCCCGCATCCATGTCGCCGTCTTTCATGATGCGTGGATAGACGCCAGCGACCTCTTCGATGATGTCCTCGAATTTGAGGTTCGCGCCCAGCACCTTCTCCTTTTCCAGCAGGCGCTCGACGGCGGCATTGCTGAGCACGCGCTCGGTGTTGCGAAGCGGGCGCATCACCAGGCGCGTATCCAGTTCACTCGCGGCGAGAAGTGCCTGTTTCACCTTCTCGTGCACGGGCGCTTCCTTCGTCGCGATGAAGCGCGTTCCCATGTTCATGCCTTCCGCGCCAAGCGCGAGGGCTGCGACGAGGCTGCGCCCGTCCGCCATGCCTCCCGACGCTACGAATGGAATTTCGAGCTCATCGGCGGCGCGCGGCAGCAGGATGAAGTTCGGCACGTCGTCCTCGCCCGGATGGCCGCCGCACTCGAAGCCGTCCACCGAAACGGCATCGCAGCCGATCGACTGGGCCTTCAGCGAATGGCGCACCGACGTGCACTTGTGGATGACCTTGATGCCCGCGTCTTTAAGATAGGGAAGAACCTGTTGCGGATTATTGCCTGCTGTTTCGACTGCCTTGACGCCGCCCTCGATGATCGCGCGCACGTAGCCCGGGTAGTCCGGCGTATTGACGACGGGGAGAAACGTGAGGTTCACGCCGAAGGGCTTGTCCGTCATGTCCCGGCAACGCGCGATCTCGTTCGCAAGATCTGCGGGCGTGCGCTGGGTGAGGCCGGTGATGATGCCGAGGCCGCCGGCGTTCGAAACCGCCGCTGCCATTTCCGCGAAACCGACGAAGTGCATACCACCCTGAATGATCGGGTGCTGGACGCCAAAAAGCTCGGTGATGCGTGTTTTCATCAAGTCCTCCTCATCTTTCTCAGGAGAATATGACTTTTAGATATATATGAGCAAGTTGCATTTTTGGGCAGGTGCGCGCGGGTCCGAATCAGTCTTCGGTGACCGCGGTGTCGTCGCCAGGACCCGCGGCGGGATCGGGCTTGGCCGCAATCGGAAGCGATGGCCCCGCGAGCGCAGCGTTCAGCGCTTCACGATCGAGTTCGCCTTCCCAGCGCGCGACGACGATTGTCGCAACCGCATTCCCAACAAAGTTGGTGAGCGCGCGGCATTCGCTCATGAAGCGGTCGATGCCGAGGATAAGCGCCATGCCCGCGACGGGGACGCTCGGCACCACCGAAAGCGTGGCCGCCAGCGTGATGAAGCCGGCGCCGGTGATGCCCGCTGCGCCCTTCGAACTCAGCATTGCGACGAGGAGGAGGAGGATCTGCTCTTCAAGGCTGAGATCGATATTCAGCGCCTGCGCGATAAACAGCGCCGCCATCGTCATGTAGATGTTGGTGCCGTCGAGGTTGAACGAATATCCCGTCGGCACGACGAGTCCGACAACGGATTTGGAAGCGCCCGCGCGCTCCATCTTTGCGATCAGGCTAGGGAGAGCGGCTTCCGAGCTCGATGTTCCGAGGACGAGCAGCAGTTCTTCCTTGAGGTAGCGGATCAGCTTCAGGATCGAGAAGCCGTTCGCGACCCCGACCAGTCCAAGGACGCCGAGCACGAAAAGCAGGGAGGTGAGATAGAAGGTCCCGATCAGGGCGGCGAGGTTCGCCACCGTGCCGATACCGTATGCGCCGATCGTGAAGGCGAAGGCGCCGAACGCCCCGATCGGCGCTGCTCTCATCAGAATGCCGACGAGCCGGAACACCGCGGCACCGAGTGCTTCCAGAAAGTTGACGACCGGCGCGCCGGTATCACCGACAAGTGTAAGCGCGATGCCAAAAAGAATGGAGACGAACAGGACCTGAAGGATGTCGCCATCCACGAAGCCACTGATGAGCGTGTTCGGAATGATGTGCATCAGGAAGCCGACGATGCTGTTGTCGTGTGCTGCCTTCGAATATTGGGCAACGGCGCCGCCGTCGAGCGTGGCGGGGTCGATGTTGAGCCCACGCCCCGGCTGGATGACGTTGGCAACGATAAGGCCTACGATGAGGGCGAGCGTCGAGAAGACAAGGAAGTAGATGAAGGCCTTCGCCGCCACCCGTCCGACCCGCCCAAGGTCGCGCATCCCTGCGATGCCGGTGACGATGGTGAGGAAGATCACCGGGCCGATGATCATCTTCACCAGTTTGATGAAGGCGTCGCCGAGCGGCTTCAGGCTCTCGCCGAATTCCGGCCAGATATGACCGATCGTCCCGCCGAGCGCGATGGCGAGCAGGACCTGGAAATAGAGGTGCGCGTAAAACGGCCGCCGCATTGCCGGAGTCGGAACCGATTGCGGCTGGATCAAGGGCGTTCTCCGGATGGAGCGGGTGAAGGGAATCGAACCCTCGTCGTAAGCTTGGGAAGCTTCTGCTCTACCATTGAGCTACACCCGCACGCCGCCCATTTGAATGGCGCGCCTTCGCTGGTCAAGAGGCGTTGACGCGGACGCGCGCGGCTGCGATGCACGCGCCATGAAACGGATGAGCGGAGCGAACAGGGAAGAAACCAAAGGCTGGCGTCCGGCCACGCGCGCCGTGCGCGGCGGCACGATGCGCAGCGAGTTCGGCGAGACCTCGGAGGCGATCTTCCTGACGTCCGGCTATTGCTACGACGACGCCGAAACGGTGGCCGCGCGCTTCCGCGGCGACGAGAAGGGCATGACCTACTCGCGCCTGCAGAACCCGACCGTCGCGATGTTCGAGGAACGGCTGCGGCTCATCGAGGGGGCCGAGGCATGCCGCGCGATGGCGAGCGGCATGGCGGCGATGACGGCGGCGCTGCTCTCGCAGCTGCGCGCCGGCGATCATGTCGTCGCGGGCCGCGCGCTGTTCGGCTCCTGCCGCTGGCTCGTCGATTCGCTGCTCCCCAAGTTCGGTGTCGAAACCACGGTTGTCGACGGGCGCGAGGTCGACGACTGGAAGGCGGCGGTACGGCCGAACACCAAGCTGTTCTTCATGGAAACGCCCGCGAACCCGACGCTCGACATCTGCGACATCCGCGCCATCTCCGACATCGCGCACGACGCGGGTGCAGTGGTGGTCGTGGACAACGCCTTTGCAACGCCCGTCCTCCAGCGTCCGCTCGAGTGCGGCGCGGATATCGTAGCCTATTCGGCAACGAAGATGCTTGATGGGCAGGGCCGCGTGCTCGCGGGCGCCGTGCTCGGCTCGGAAGACTTCATCGAGGGCGAACTGCTCGCCTTCACCCGCAATACGGGGCCGACACTCTCCGCGTTCAATGCATGGGTGGTGCTGAAAGGCCTGGAAACGCTCGAACTCCGGATGGCCAAGCAGTGCGAGAATGCGCTCGCAGTCGCCCGCTTCCTCGATGCGCGCGTGCCGCGCCTGCTTTATCCCGCGCTGCCTTCACACCCCCAGCACAACCTCGCGATGGCGCAGATGTCGGGCGGCGGCACGATCATGAGCCTGTTTGTTACAGACGGGCGCAAACAGGCGCACGGGCTCTTGGACGCGCTCAGCCTCGTCGATATCTCGAACAACATCGGAGACTCCCGCACGCTGATGACGCACCCGGCCTCGACGACCCACGCAGGGCTCGACGAGAAGGTGCGTGAGGAGATGGGCGTCACGGAGTCGATGCTGCGCCTCTCCGTGGGGCTCGAAGACCCCGCCGACGTCATCGACGATCTCGACCGGGCGCTCTCGGCGGTGGGGTTGTGAAGGAGTTCTTCGCAGCCTCTGCCACGACCGCCGGTGTCACCGTGCGCGCCAACCCGTCCTACCTGCCGGAGCGCTCGCTGCCGGAGCGGGACCACTATGTGTGGACCTACCACATACGGATTGAGAACGGGCGCGATGCGCCGGTGCAACTCATCAGCCGGCACTGGATCATCACAGACGGGACGGGAAACGTGCATGAGGTGCGCGGCGCGGGCGTCGTAGGGGCGCAGCCGGTGATCGCGCCGGGCGAGGCCTACGACTATGTCTCAGCCTGTCCGCTCGAAACGCCGATGGGCACGATGGCGGGTTCGTTCCAGATGCTGGATGAAAAGGGGCAGGGCTTCGACGTTGCGATCCCGCTGTTTCTGCTGACGAGTCCTGCAGCGGCCGGCGCCGCTCACTGACTCAGCAGTCGCCGACGCGCTTGAATTCCTGACGCACTGCGAACGGCTCGCGGCCGCGAATGCCCTGTGCGTCGATCGTGAAGTGGTTGCGATTGTCCTTCACGATGGTCGTGCGCCCGCTGCCGAGGCCGCGGCAGCTGTAGGCCACCGTGGCGCGTTCCGCGGTATCCTCGACGATGGTGTGGACACAGCTTTTGCCGTCCGCGGCTTCGAGGCCGACGTGCATCAGCGATTCGGGCGAAATGATACAGCGATTGGCGCCGCCCGAAACGCTGTACGAGCCCGGCTGGAAATCACCGCCGCCGAACAGCGATAGCGTCACCGGCTGCGCAAACGCAGCTGTTGCCGCAACAAGGGCACCACCAGCAAGAACCAGACTACGGCGCATGAGCGCTTCACTCCCTGTCAAATCTCCGGCTGTCCGAAGATAGTCACACTATAACGATGACAGATGAATAAGGCATATCCGGGACGTTAATCCCCCATATCAATTGGGAACAGACGCGAGCAGAACTCGCAGTTTACATCGATCGTACCTTCGGGCCCGCGCATTTCGGCGAGTTCTTCGGCCGGGAAGCGGCCGAGCACCTCGCGGAAGTGCTGCACGGTGCAGCGACAACCGCGGGTGAGGGCAATGGACGGCGAGACGCGGACCTCGTCCTCATTGAACAGCCGCCAGAGCAGGGCCTCCTCGCTCAAATGGCTGTCGGTCAGCTCCATTTCGGTGATCGTGGAGGCGAGGGCGAGCACATGCTCCCAGTCATGCGTGTCGGTGCGCGCCGTAAGGCGCGGGCCGCCCGTTTCGCCGTGCGGGAGGTGCTGGACCAGAAGCCCGCCGGCCTCCCACGCGCCGTCCTCCGTCTGTCGCACTGCGCCGCGCACGAGTGTCGGCACCTGCTCCGAGTCGGTGAAATAGCGCTCGGCCGCGTGACACAGCGTGTCGCCTTCCAGCGGCACGATGCCCTGATAACGTTCATCGGCGGCGCCCTGATCAATGGTGATCGCGAGATAGCCTGTGCCGAACAGGTCCGGGAGTAGCGCGCCGGGCACGATCTCGCCGAGCCGCTCAGCGTCGAAGCGCAGATAGCCGCGGATTTCACCGGCGCGGTAGTCGCAGACGAGAAGGTCGATCGGGCCGCCCTTCGACTGTACCTGTACGGTTGTTTGCCCTTCGCCCTTCTGGACCGTGGTGCCGATGAGCACGGTGAGAATCAACGCCTCACCGAGAAGCTGGCAGAGCGGGGCCGGATAGTCGTGCGCGCCAAGGATCGCGGCGAGCGCCGGGCCAAGCCGCGCGACGCGCCCACGTGCGCTGCGCGCCGGGATCGTGAACGGCAGCACGCGCCCTGTTTGCGGCGCGCCTGCGGCGCCGTTGCCGTTCAGCCGAGTTTGTTCAGACACCAGAGCAGGATCGCTTTCTGTGCATGTACGCGGTTTTCGGCTTCGTCCCACACGGCCGACTGGGGGCCGTCCATGACGGTGTCGACGACCTCCTCGCCGCGGTGAGCGGGAAGGCAGTGCAGGAAGAGTGCCGAAGGCTTCGCCTTCGCCATCAGCGCTTCGGTCACCTGATACGGCCCCATCGCAACCATGCGCTGCGCCTCGCCGGACTGGCCCATCGAGACCCACGTGTCTGTCACGACGACATCGGCCCCGGCCACAGCCGCTTCGGGATTGCGCTCCACGACGATCCGCGCGCCGCGTGCTTCGGCGCGGGCGACGACGGCGTCGTCCGGGTCGTAGGCGGCGGGTACTGAAAGGCGCATCTCGAAGCCGAGCAGACCCGCGGCCTCGATCAGCGAGTAGCAGACGTTGTTGCCATCGCCGAGCCACGTCCACACCGTGTCCGTGACACTGCGGCCGAGGCGCTCCTCCACGGTCATCAGATCGGCGACGATCTGGCAGGGGTGGCCGCTGTCCGTCAGCATGTTGATCACCGGCACGCCGCTGGCCGCGGCGAGCGCTTCCACCTTGTCGTGGCCGTTGGTACGCAGCGAAATGACGTCGACGAAGCGCGAGAGAACGCGCGCGGTGTCCTCGATCGTCTCGCCACGGCCAAGCTGCATGTCCGCCGAGGACAGGACCATCGCCGAGCCGCCGAGCTGACGCATCGCCATGTCGAAGGAGACGCGCGTGCGCGTGGACGACTTCTCGAAGATCGCGGCGAGCATGTGCCCGGCGAGCGGGGCGTCGTCGTCGACCGCGCCTTTCGGCCGGCCGGCGCGGGCCTGCTTGCGACGCTTCGCCTCGTCGAGGATCAGCCGCAGGGTTTCAGCGCCCGTGCTTTCGAGATCGAGAAAATGCCGCATCGCCCTTCAAAACCTCGTTCGTGAATGGCCCTGAAACCGGCCTTCGAAACGGAAAAAGGCGGCCAATCTGACCGCCCTTCGGACTCGTGCGCCTCCATGACGCACGCACGCCGCCAAGTCAATGTTACTGGCGGGTGCGCCAGCCAGTACGAAGCGCCCAGTAGCAGAGCGTCCACAGCGCCGTGTTGATGAGGGCGAGGGCGATCGCGCCGCCGATGACCGGGCCGTCGTGGATGCCGATGAAGCCGGAACGGAAGCCGTCGATCACGTAGAAGAACGGGTTGAAGTGGCTCGCCGTGTTCCACACGCCCGCCAGCCGGTCGATCGAGTAGAAGGTGCCCGAAAGCAGCGACAGCGGCTGCACGACGAAGTTGGTGACGGCGGCGGCATGATCGAACTTGTCCGCCCACAGCCCGGTGATGACCCCGAGCAGCCCCAGCATCACCGCGCCCATCGTGCCGTAGAACACGACGGCGAGTGGGTTGTGGATCGCCACCGAAACGCCCGGCCACAGCACCATCGCGCCCCATACGGCAAGACCAACGAGCCACGCCCGCGTCACGGCGCCCGCGACGAACGAGACCAAAAGCTCCCCCGGCGACAGGGGCGGCATCAATATGTCCACGATCGTGCCCTGGACCTTGCCGATGAGAATCGAGGACGAGGTGTTGGCGAAGCTGTTCTGCATCATCGCCATCACGATAAGGCCCGGCGCGAGGAAGCTGTTGAACGGCACGCCGAGCACCGTGAGGTTGCCGCGCCCGAGCGCCACGGTGAAAATGGCGAGGAACAGGAGCGTGGTGATCGCGGGCGCCCACACGGTTTGCAACTGCACCTTGAAGAACCGCCTCACCTCCTTCACATAGAGGGTCCGAAGGCCCGGCCAGTTGATGCGGCCGATGATCGGCACGCCGGGTTCGCTGTGGGCGGGTTCGCTGTGGACCGGCGCGGCCGGTTTCGCTACGGAAGGCTTTGCAAGCTGATCGTGCATCTGCGTGGGAGTAGTGGCTGTGGCCATGCCCCGCAAGCCGGTCGGCTCTTTTGTTTGAAGATTGGAAGTGGGAACGCGATGTCCTGGACGGACGAACGGATCGAGACGCTGAGGAGCCTCTGGGAAAAGGGGCTGACCGCGAGCCAGATCGCCGACAAGCTCGGCAGCGTGAGCCGCAACGCGGTGATCGGCAAGGCACACCGGCTGGGCCTGAAGGCGCGCCCGTCTCCCGTGAAGGGCGATAGCGACGGCACACCGCGCGAGACCGCGAAGAAGGCCGCCGCGCCCGCGGCGCCCAAGCCGAAGCCCGAAGCCGCCGCGCCGGAAGCCGCGGCCTCGCAGCCGCGTCCGGCCCCCGAAGCCAAGGCGACGCCGACGGCGGCGCCCGCAGCCGCACCGAAGCCGGCGATCCCCGTGCGCACCGCGATGCCCGCCGCGCCGGTGAAGCCGCGTGCGCCCGGCGAGAAGGTGACGCTGCTCGATCTCAGCGACAAGATCTGCAAGTGGCCGATCGGTCACCCCGGCGAGCCCGATTTCCAGTTCTGCGGCCGCCCGGTGAACCCCGGCTTCCCCTACTGCACCCCGCACTGCGCCGAGGCCTATCAGGCCCAGCTCCCGCGCGACCGCAACCGGCCCTCCAGAGCGCCGATGCCGCCGTTACCGCGGGTTCGCTAGCCCGCTGAGGGCGGCGAAAGCCGAGCGAAGTTGATGAAGTTGAGACAATGGAGCGTTTTTTTTCGAAACGCGCGGCGCTAGCGGCTGTCCGCAGCGCGTGCAAGCGCGTGCCGAGGACGAGGTTTTTCATTTTCAACGCGCGAACCAGCGATGGGCGACGCGCTTCAAAGAGCGCGGCGAGGCTGGCATAGCTTTTCCTATTTCAGAAGTGTGAACTGCGCACTTTGAGGCGCGATTTGTCCCGGCCGTTCCGACTCAGCTCGGATATTGTCTACTGCTCATTGCGGGATTGTCCCTGCGACAATCGCGATCGGAAAATTGACGTGTTACCTCAGAGGCTACGTATTGTGCGCCCATTAGAATGTGACCCGTTTCCGTCCGGCTTGGAGGTGGCAAATTGTATCTGCTCGCAACAAAACGGGGGAAGGTGCCAACGACGCGCTGTACGCGATCGACTTCAAATAAAGGACAAAATTTGCTGAGCCGGATTGCTGCTGTGCATAGATTATGACCGATATCCGTCCTGAGTTCTGCGTCGGAGACACCAAAAGCGGCAAGTCCTGCTTTTAACGCTAGCTCAGTCCCCAAGAGTGCGCTCTGAATAGTTCCACGAAAGTCATATGCAGAAGTGGCAGTAGCGGCTGCGGCTTCAAGCTGAGTGTGGGCACGCCAAATGAGGTCCTGACCACGTGAATCAATTTTGCGCTGGTGGCCGAATTCATAACAGCCATAGCCGAAGTCCAAAATATCAGCGGATTGATCAGTAAAGCACGCAAGATCGTCTGGATTTTCTGTCAACCACTTCTTTTGGAAATCTGAAAGATCAAGCATCTCCCAAAAATCAATTCGAACTTCTCCAACAGAGACCGGAGTGTAAAGCCTGCAAAACATATCACGAAAAAGGAACGCGCCAAGGTGCATGCAGCCCATTTTTAATTCTTTCGGTACGAAGAGCATATTGTTGAATTTCTGCGCACGTTCGACGATGGATGGCTTGTTTCGGCCTATCAAAACGAACTCTTCGTATCCAAACTCTCTAAGCGCCCTGCCAATGTTTAATAAGCTACGCGCGGAAGGCTCTTGTCCTAAGCGTATCCCTTCATCATCGGCGCGCTTAAGGGCAGCAATCAAGGCCTGATCTGTTACATTGTTTTCGATCTCACGACTTTCAACAACTGCTCCGTGGCAGTGTTTGTGGCGCTTGCCGCTGCCACAGGCACAGAGGTTATTCCGGAGGGGCATCAGTTTCTTTTTAGATGTTCGCGGGCGCCCCTACCCAACCCGCTCCCGCACATAGCGCCCCGGCGCGTCCTCGATCACCTTGAGCGCACCACCTTTGGCGCCTTTGCCGGGGGTGCGGGCGGGGACTTCCTTGCCGGACTGGGCGGTGAGCCATTTTATCCAGTCGGGCCACCAGCTTCCGGGGTGTTCGGTGGCGGTGGCGGCGAAGTCTTCGAAACGCTCGGGGAGCGTGTCGTTGGTCCAGTGCTGGTACTTCTTCGCGTCGGGCGGGTTGACGACGCCCGCGATGTGGCCGCTGCCCGCGAGCACGAAACGAACCGGTCCGGCGAAGTGCTGGGTGAGTTTGTAGGAGGATCGGGCAGGGGCGATGTGGTCTTCCTTGCCGCCCTGGATATAGACCGGCGTGTCTACCTTGGTGAGATCGATCGGCGTGCCGTCGATGACGATGGCGCCGGGCTTGATCATGCGGTTGTCTCGGTAGAGGCCTTCCAGATACTCGGCGTGCCATTTGGCGGGGACGTTCGTCGCGTCCGAGTTCCAGTAGAGCAGGTCGAAGGGGAAATAATCCTTCCCCAGCAGGTAGTTGTTGACGACGTAGTTCCAGATGAGGTCGTTCGCGCGGAGCATGTTGAACGTGGTCGCCATGTAGCGGCCGTCCAGATAGCCCTTGCTTTCCGACAATTCCTTCACCGCCTTCAGGTGGTCCTCGTCCACGAACACGCCGAGTTCGCCGCATTCGGAAAAATCGACCTGCGCCGTGAAGAACGTCGCCGTCTTCACCTTCTCCGCCTCGCCCCGCGCTGCCAGGAAGGCGAGCGTCATCGCGAGCGTGGTGCCCGCGACGCAGTAGCCGATGGTGTGCGTGGACTTGACGCCGAGGCCCTTCAGCACCGCATCGATCGCGGTGGTGAAGCCTTCTTCGATGTAGGTCGCGGTGGTCGCGTCCGCGATGCTCTCGTCGGCGTTCTTCCACGACACGACGAACACGGTGAGACCCTGCGCCACCGCCCAGCGGATGAAGCTTTTCTCCGGCGTGAGATCGAGGATGTAGAACTTGTTGATCCACGGCGGGAAGATGAGGAGCGGCGTTTCGTAAACGTTCGCTGTGCTCGGCGAATACTGGATGAGCTGGAACATCCGGTTTTCGAACACGACCTTGCCGGGGGTGACGGCGACGTTGCGGCCGACCTCGAACGCCTTCTCGTCGGTCATCGTCATGCGGCCGCGCTGAAGATCGTCGAGTAGGTGCTGCGTGCCCTTCAGCAGGTTCTCGCCCTTGCTCTCCACGGTGGCCTTCAGCACCTCCGGGTTGGTGAGCACGTAGTTGGAGGGGGAGAGCGCGTCGATGAACTGGCGCGTGTAGAAGATCGCCTTCTGCCGCTCTTTGTCTTCAAGCCCGTCGAGCCCGCCGACGAGCTGGAGGATATATTGGCTCGCAAGGAGGTAGGACGATTTCAGGAAATCGAAGGCGGGCATTTCAGACCACGCCTGCCCCTTGAAGCGCTTGTCGGCGGGAAGCTTCGGGGGCTGCACCTCGCCGGGCGTGGCGAAGGCCTGCCAGAGTGTCATCGCATCTCGCCAGTAATCCGACTGAAGCTGGGCAAGGCGAGCCGGATCGGTCATCGCCGCGGTCGCCATCTTGCTCCACGTCTCGACAAGGCCGAGCGGATCGGGGCCGAGAACGACGCCGTCCGTCGCCTCTTTTGCGAGGAATTCCATCATCATCTGCTGCATCTTGCCCGCAAGCCAGGTCCAGCGCTGGACGTGCTCGGCAAGACCTTCAATGTCGGCGGCGGCAACCATGACGATCTCCCCGGGAGCAGCAACTGAAGCCGACGATAAACAAGCGCTCGCCAAGCGCCAAGGGCGGTCGCTATAACGGCGCCGCCGCGATCCAGCGGCCCATACACGGGAAAGACCCGAAGAGGAGACAATGTCAGACTTCTACCGCATCAAGCGCCTGCCGCCCTATGTGATCGCCGAAGTGAACGCGATGCGGGCAGCGGCACGTGCGGCAGGCGAGGACATCATCGACCTCGGCATGGGCAACCCCGACCTGCCGCCGCCGCAGCACGTGATCGACAAATTGTGCGAAGTGGCGCGGAAACCCGATGCGCACGGCTATTCGGCATCGAAGGGCATTCCGGGGCTGCGGAAGGCGCAGGCGGGCTATTACGCGCGGCGCTTTGGCGTGGAGCTGGACCCGGAGAGCGAGGTCGTGGTGACGCTCGGCTCCAAGGAAGGGCTCGCGAACCTCGCGCAGGCGATCACGGCGCCCGGCGACGTCGTGCTGGCGCCGAACCCGAGCTACCCGATCCACACCTTCGGCTTCATCATTGCGGGCGCGACGATCCGCAGCGTGCCGACGACGCCTGACGAGCGCTATTTCGAAGCGCTGGAGCGCGCGGTGAAGTTCACCGTACCGAAGCCTTCGGTGCTGGTGATGGGCTATCCTTCGAACCCCACGGCGGAGGTCGTGGACCTCGCCTTCTACGAGCGCGTCGTCGCGTTCGCGAAGGAGCATGGGCTGTGGATCCTCTCGGACCTCGCCTATTCGGAGCTTTACTACGACGGCGTGCCGACGCCCTCCATCCTGCAGGTGCCGGGCGCGAAGGACGTGGCGGTGGAGTTCACCTCCATGTCCAAAACCTATTCGATGGCCGGATGGCGCATGGGCTTCGCGGTCGGCAACAAGACGCTGATCGCTGCGCTGACGCGCGTGAAATCGTACCTCGATTACGGCGCCTTCACGCCGATCCAGGCGGCGGCCGTCGCGGCGATCAACGGCCCGCAGGACATCGTCGAGAAGAACCGCGAGCTCTACAAGCGTCGCCGCGATGTGCTGGTGGAGAGCTTCGCCCGCGCCGGGTGGGACATTCCGAGCCCGCGCGCATCGATGTTCTGCTGGGCGCCGCTGCCGCCCGCGCTCGCGCACCTCGGCAGCCTCGAGTTCTCGAAGCAGCTCCTCACGCACGCGGGCGTCGCGGTGGCGCCGGGTGTCGGCTACGGCGAGGAGGGCGAGGGCTTCGTGCGCATCGCGATGGTGGAAAACGAGCAGCGCATCCGCCAGGCGGCGCGCAACGTGAAACGCTATCTTCAATCGATGGGTGTAAACACGCCGGCCCAGCAGAAGGCCATCGGCGAATAAGCGCCTGTCGGAATGTCTTGAGAATCGGGGTTAAGCAGTGAACTCTCCCTTGCGCATCGCGCTTGCCGGGCTCGGTACGGTCGGCGCCGGCGTTGTCAAACTTCTGGACGAGAACCGCGACCTGATCGCGCGCCGTTCGGGGCGGCCGATCGAGATCGTGTTGGTTTCCGCGCGGGACCGGATGCGGGACCGGGGCATCGATCTCGGCCGATTCGAATGGGTCGACGACACGTCGTCGCTTGCCGACCGGGACGACGTTGATGTCGTCGTCGAACTGATCGGCGGGTCGGACGGGCCGGCGGTGGCGCTGGTCCGCAGCGCGATCGCGCAGGGGAAAGGTGTCGTCACCGCGAACAAGGCGATGATGGCGCACCACGGCCTCGAACTCGCCGCCGCTGCCGAGAAGGCAGGAACTGCGCTCAAATACGAAGCGGCGGTCGCGGGCGGCATCCCGATCATCAAGGCGATCCGCGAAGGCGCGGCGGCGAACCGCATCGACCGCGTTTACGGCATCCTCAACGGCACCTGTAACTACATCCTCACCGAGATGGAGGAGAAGGGCACGGCGTTCGCCGACGTGCTCGGCGAGGCGCAGCGGCTGGGCTATGCGGAGGCCGATCCCACCTTCGACATCGACGGCATCGACGCCGCGCACAAGCTCGCCATTCTTGCGAGCCTTGCGTTCGGCAGCGAGATCGACTTCGCGAGCGTGCGCACCACCGGCATCCGCGCCGTGGCGGCGACCGACATCGCGCACGCGGCCGAGCTTGGTTTCCGCGTGCGGCTCGTCGGGCTCGCAGAGGTGGTCGGGGACCGCATCCACCAGCGCGTGCACCCGTGCCTCGTCCCGCTCACCAACCCGCTCTCCAAGGTCACGGGTTCGCTGAACGCCGTGGTCGCGGAAGGCAACTTCGTCGGGCGGCTGTTCTTCGAAGGGCGCGGCGCGGGCGAGGGGCCGACGGCAAGCGCCGTCGTTGCCGACCTCATCGACATCGCGCGCGGCGAGGCGGGGCCTGCGTTCGCAATGCCTTCGCACCATCTGGAGCCGATCGGCGCGGGCGAGGCGGGCGACCGCCGCGGACGCTATTACCTGCGCCTGTCGGTCGCCGATGAAACGGGCGTGCTTGCAGAGCTTGCGGCAATGCTGCGCGATGCAGGTGTTTCAATCGATAGCCTCATCCAGCGCGGTCAGGCCGATGCGGGGGGTGTCTTCATCGCCATCGTTTCGCACGAAACCGACGAAAGTGCAGTCCGCAAAGCCATCGAGGCGATGCGCGCGAGCAGCAGCGTGCTCGGCGAGCCGATGCTGATGCATATTCTGGACTTTTGAGGCGAGGGGGCTACCAGCCTTAGCGCATATTCGAATCAATGGGAGTTCAAGGCCGATGGTGAACCGCAGCGACGTGCTCGACCGCGTGCTCGTTCTGGAAATGGTGCGCGTGACGGAATGCGCCGCGATGGCAGCTTCGCACCTCGTGGGACGCGGCGACGAGAAGGCGGCAGACGCCGCCGCCGTCGATGCGATGCGCGATGCGCTCAATGAACTCGCGTTCGACGGCACGATCGTGATCGGCGAGGGCGAGCGCGACGAGGCGCCGATGCTCTACATTGGTGAAAAGGTCGGCGCCGCGATCGGCACCGGTCCCAAGATCGACATCGCGCTCGATCCGCTGGAAGGCACGACGATCACCGCCAAGGCCGGGCCGAACGCGCTTGCCGTGCTCGCGATCGCCGAAGAAGGCTGCCTTCTCAATGCGCCCGACGTTTACATGGAAAAGCTGGCGATCGGGCCGGGCTACGCGAAGGACCTTGTCAGCCTCGACAAGAGCGTCACCGAGAACGTCGAAGCGCTTGCCAAGGCGAAGGGCGTGAAGCCCAACGAGATCATCGCCTGCGTGCTCGATCGCCCGCGCCACGAGAAGCTGATCGCCGAACTGCGCGCGATCGGCTGCGGCGTTGTGCTGATCCCGGACGGCGACGTGGCGGGCGTGATCGCGGTGACGAACCCTGAGACCACTGTCGACATTTACTTCGGCCAGGGCGGCGCGCCGGAAGGCGTGCTCGCGGCGGCGGCGCTGCGCTGTGTCGGCGGCCAGATCCAGGGCCGGCTCGTGTTCCGCAACGACGACGAGCGGCGGCGCGCGGCGAAGTGGGGCATCACCGACCTCGACCGCATCTACGACACCGAGGACATGGCCAAGGGCGACGTGATCTTCGCGGCGACCGGCGTGACGGACGGTTCGCTGCTCGACGGCGTGAAGCGCCTCAAGGGCGGGCTGGTGACGACGGAATCGGTCGTGATGCGCGCGTCTTCGGGCACGGTCAGGTGGGTGCGTGGCGAGCATCGCCGTTCCGACGCCTGACGCCTTTGTCTTCGGCGTCAGCCGCTCGGTCTCCGGGCGGCAGTGGCGCTGGCGGGGCGGCCCGCCGGGTGATGCCGCCGACGCGCTGAGGCTCGGCATCAGTGACGTGACCGCGCGCCTGTTCACGGCGCGCGGCGTGCGGGTTGAGGACATCGCCGCCCTCGCGCAGCCGACCATCCGCGATCTGCTGCCCGACCCTTCCATCTTCCGCGACATGGACACGGCTGCGTCGCGCATGGCGGACGCGGTGACGCGCGGTGAGGCCGTGGTGATCTTCGGCGACTATGACGTCGACGGGGCGACGAGCGCTGCCGTGCTGATCCGCTTCCTGCGCGCCGTCGGCGGCACGGTTTCGCATTACATCCCGGACCGGCTGCTCGAAGGCTACGGCCCCTCGGCGGAGGCGCTGGTGGCGCTGAAGCGTGCGGGCGCGGAGCTTGTCGTGTGCGTCGATTGCGGCACACAGGGCTTCGAAGCGCTGGAGGCGGCGAAGAATGCGGGGCTCGACGTGATCGTCGTCGATCACCACAAGGCTTCGACACTGCTGCCGCCCGCCGTCGCCATCGTGAACCCCAACCGCATCGATGAAGACGAAGGTGCCGCGTTCGGGCATCTCGCGGCGGTCGGCATGGCATTCCTCGTCGCCGTCGCGGTGAACCGTGAACTCCGACGGCGGGGCTGGTTCGCGGACCGTCCTGAGCCGAAGCTCACCGAACTGCTCGATCTCGTCGCGCTTGGCACGGTAGCGGACGTTGTGCCGCTTACGGGCCTCAACCGCGCTTATGTCTCGCAAGGCCTCAAGGTGATGGCGACGCGGCGCAACGCGGGCCTTGCCGCGCTTGCCACCGCAGCGCGGCTGGAACGCGCGCCGCGTGCGTCCGACCTCGGCTTCGCGCTCGGACCGCGCATCAATGCCGGTGGCCGCGTGGGGCAGGCGGATCTCGGCGTGCGGCTGCTGACCGGGGAGGGAGGCGAACTCACTGCCCTCGCGGATGAGCTCAACCGGCTTAACGACGAACGCCGCGCCATCGAGGCGATGGTGACGGAAGCTGCAATCGCGGCGTGCGAGCGCGCGGGCAACGCGCCGATTGCGGTGATCGCGGGTGACGGGTGGCATCCCGGAGTCATCGGCATCGCTGCCAGCCGCCTCAAGGACCGCTTCGGTGTGCCCGCGCTCGTGATCGGCATCGACGAGGCGGGCACCGGCAAAGGTTCGGGCCGCTCGATCCCCGGTGTCGATCTCGGCGCGGCGGTGCTGGCGGCGCGCGACGCGGGGCTCATCAGCGCGGGCGGCGGCCACGCCATGGCGGCGGGTGTCACGGTGGCGCGCGAGCGTGTCGACGACCTCGCGCGTTTCCTCTGCGAGCGACTGGAAGGAGATGTGGCGCGCGCACGCGCTGTCGATGCGCTCTCCTTCGACCTCGCGCTGGCGCCGGCGGGGGTTACGGTGTCGCTCGCCGAGGCCCTGGAAGCCGCGGGACCCTATGGAGCAGGTTGGCCGGGGCCCCGGGTCGCGGCTGGGCCGGTTTCGGTTGTGAAGGCCGACATCGTCGGCACCGGACACGTGAGGGTGATTCTGGCGGGCGCCGACGGCGCGCGCGTGAAAGCGGTGGCATTCCGCAGCGTCGATACACCGCTTGGCGCGGCGCTGATGCAGGCCGGCGGACGCAGGCTCTGGGTGTCGGGGCGTGTCAGCCAGGACGATTGGGGCTCGACGCCGCGCGCGGAGCTGCATCTCGACGATGCCGCGTGGGCCGACTGATCGATAAAATCAATCTGTCTGTCTCAAAAAAGTAATTTCGCCTTTGCTCCGTGCGTTGCTAAAGGGTCGCCATCCCCCAGTAACCCACAGCAATGGAGCGTACATGTCCCTCGTAAATACCCCGATCAAGCCGTTCAAAGCGCAGGCCTTCAAGCAGGGCAAGTTCGTCGAAGTGACGGAAGCGGATGTGAAGGGAAAATGGTCGATCTTCTTCTTCTACCCGGCCGACTTCACCTTCGTGTGCCCGACCGAGCTTGAAGACCTCGCCGACATCTACCCGACGCTGCAGAGCATCGGCGTCGAAGTGTATTCCGTCTCCACCGACACGCACTTCTGCCACAAGGCGTGGCACGACACGTCGCCCGCGATCGGCAAGATCAACTACTACATGCTGGGCGACCAGAACCACGACATCTCGAACAACTTCGAGATCCTGCGCGCGGGCGTCGGCCTTGCCGATCGCGGCACGTTCGTTGTCGATCCCGAGGGCGTGATCCAGCTCGTCGAGATCACGCCGGAAGGCGTGGGCCGCAACGCAGCCGAGCTTTTGCGCAAGATCAAGGCGCTTCAGTACTGGGTGAGCCATCCGGGTGAAGTGTGCCCGGCGAAGTGGGAAGAGGGCGAGAAGACGCTTGCTCCTTCGCTGGACCTCGTCGGCAAGATCTAAGGACCCCCTGGGTCGCAGGGGTTTCCCGGGGCGGCGGTTTGCGCCGCCTCCCCGGGGGCTCGCGGCCAAAAAACTGAATTTTCCGGAGCGTATCCATGTTGGACGACAACCTGAAACAGCAGCTGAAAGCCTATCTGCAGAACATCACGCAGCCGATCGAGCTGGTGGCGTCGCTGAATGACAGTGCGAAATCCGCGGAGATGAACACGCTCCTCGAAGAAATCGCAGCGCTTTCGGAAAAGGTAAGCGTCGCTCGCAAGGATGACGACAAGCGGCGGCCCAGCTTCATGATCCGCCGTGTCGGCACAGATATCGGCGTGCGCTTCGCAGGCCTCCCCATGGGCCACGAGTTCACCTCGCTTGTGCTCGCGCTGCTGCAGGTCGGCGGACATCCGTCGAAGGCCGCGCAGGA
Source organism: Sphingosinicella microcystinivorans (assembly GCF_003634215.1). GTDB lineage: Bacteria > Pseudomonadota > Alphaproteobacteria > Sphingomonadales > Sphingomonadaceae > Sphingosinicella > Sphingosinicella microcystinivorans. The sequence goes on from NZ_RBWX01000007.1 coordinate 891,694, forward strand.
CGTGATCGAACAGGTGAAGGCGCTGGACGGCGACTTCGTGTTCGAAACCTATTTCTCGCTGTCGTGCCAGAATTGCCCGGACGTGGTGCAAGCGCTGAACCTGATGGCGGTGCTCAATCCCCGCATCAAACACACCGCGATAGATGGCGCGCTCTTCAAGGACGAGGTCGACGAGCGCAAGGTGATGGCGGTGCCGACGGTGTTCCTGAACGGCGAGCCGTTCGCTTCGGGCCGCATGGAGCTGGAGCAGATCGTCGCGAAGATCGACACGGGCGCGCAGGCGCGCGCGGCGGAGAAGATCAACGGCAAGGCGCCGTTCGACGTGCTCGTCGTCGGCGGCGGCCCCGGCGGTGCGGCGGCGGCGATCTATGCCGCGCGCAAGGGCATCCGTGTGGGTGTGGCGGCCGAGCGTTTCGGCGGACAGGTGCTCGACACAATGGGCATCGAGAACTTCATTTCCGTGCAGCACACCGAAGGCCCCAAGCTCGCGGCTCAGCTTGAGCAGCACGTGAAGGACTATGACGTCGACATCATGAACCTTCAGAAGGCCGAAAAGCTGATCCCGGCACGCGCGGCGGGCGGGCTGCACGAAGTCCGGCTGGAGAACGGCGCATCGCTGAAAGCGCGAACGGTTGTGCTCGCCACCGGTGCGCGCTGGCGGCAGATGAACGTGCCGGGCGAGAACGACTATCGCAACAAGGGCGTGGCCTATTGCCCGCACTGCGACGGGCCGCTGTTCAAGGGCAAGCGCGTCGCGGTGATCGGCGGCGGCAACTCGGGCGTGGAAGCTGCGATCGACCTCGCGGGGATCGTCGCGCATGTCACGCTGATCGAGTTCGACAGCCAGCTCCGCGCGGACGCGGTGTTGCAGCGCAAGCTCGCCAGCCTGCCGAACGTGAAGGTCATCACGTCCGCTCTGACCACCGAAGTGCTGGGCGACGGCGAAAAGGTGACGGCGCTCACCTACAAGGACCGGAATAGCGACGATCTGCACCAGATCGAGCTGGAAGGCATTTTCGTGCAGATCGGCCTCGTGCCCAACACGGAGTGGCTGAAGGACGCGGTTGCGCTCTCTCCGCGCGGCGAGATCGAGGTCGATCACCGCGGCGAAACGAGCCAGCCGGGCATACTTGCGGCCGGCGATTGCACCACCGTGCCCTACAAGCAGATCGTGATCGCAATGGGCGAGGGGTCGAAGGCAGCGCTTTCCGCATTCGACTATCTGATCCGCACCGTGCCTGCGGAAGAAACGCAGGCAGCGTAAAGCTTCATATGCTGCTTGACCGACCGGGGCGTCCCCATTAGTGGAGGCGCCTCAACCGGCGCTGGCCCCATCGTCTAGCGGTCTAGGACGTCGCCCTTTCACGGCGAAAACACGGGTTCGAGTCCCGTTGGGGTCACCACGAAGCCTTCGGACGACACCCGGTAGTCGGGATGGCTGTCGTTGGCCTTGGACGGGTTGGGCGTGATCTCGATCGCGGCGCGGATCGTGAGGGTGCGAAGCTGGCCCTTGAAGCTGTCGCCTTCGCGGGTGACGTAGCCGATTGCAGACATAATTTCTCTCCTGTGTCTCGACGGCGACCATTCGCGGGCGATGGCCAGCCTGAGGAACGGCGTCAGCGCCCTTGCCGGACCTGTAAGGCCGCAGCGAACGCGGAGGACCGGAGACGGGGATAGAATTTTCCGATTTATTCCTTCGCGGGTAATGTCGGCTGTTTGGGACGATCCGGAAAGGCGGCTTACGGAACGCGAAGAGGCATAAGCTGCCGTTCCAAGTGATCGACACCAGTGTCAGCAAAGCGCCCCATAATCAGCCATTCGACCGTCTCGAACTTCGTCCCGAAAGCCGACATTGCCAAGCGATCGCACGGTCGGCAGGAAGTGGGTGGGAACCGGAATGGCGGGTTATGGAAGACAGATTGAGATAGCTGCCGTCCCAAAAAACGATCGAATATCGGGAAAGTCGCGACCGTAGTGCGATCAGAGCCCTATCTGATTGAGAAGCTCCTTGGTTGGCTGATTTAGATGGCTCCAAGCGTCATAAGCGCAATGCGCCCAATCACGCACCAAAGCGGAATGGTTGTCGATTGGCCGAGCGATCACGTCGGCGTGAGTAACCGCAAATCGCCCGGGGATCGTCGGCAAGGGCGGGAAGCTACCCCCCGCTAACTTCTGCATGACGGGCGGGATATCCGCGAGCGGACGTTTATGCTCGAAAGCTAATTGGAGGGCCGCATAATGCACCCACACCGACTGGACAGCTCGACGGTCGTTGGTATCGCCCGGATGCTGTAGCGCATAAGCGTCAACAGTAAGTCTATGAACGGCCCCGAAAAGCACCGGATTTTCATATTCCCGCGCCAGCAGATCGCCGTATGAGGACCAGCAACCTGCGGTGGACAGCATATATTTATGCGTCGTGCCTGACATTTCGGGAAATAGGCCTCCACAGCCAAAGCATTTCTGCAAAGAGGTTTCGATAACGCTGTCTGTGGCCACATCACGTCTCCGTATCGACACGACGAATATCCTTTGCCACGGCGCGCCGCAATCAACGCCACCAGAGTGGCGAAGGATCAGCTTTCCCGATTGGGAACCTGTGACGGGACGGCCAAGGCAAGATCGGGCTCGGAATGTCTCCGAGTTAGGTTGTTTTCCCAAAATCTGTTCCCGATTGCGTTTTCCCGAAACGGTCCGTGGGACATGGAGAAACGGGAATCTCGCGGGTCACGGAATGGCCGGTTTTCGGGTTCCGCGCCGGTCTGCTGAACGACCGCGATTGGGGCGGAAGCCGAACGACCGCTTCGCACGATTCTCTGCCAGAAGGAGACAGACTGGAATCGGCCCAATCTCTGCCTTCAGCATGCACCTTAACCAGTGGCAGCTTTCGGCGACCCAATCTGAGTCCCTGGACGTCAGCTATGTCGGCGATCACGGACCTAGTGATGCCCAATCCAATCCAAAGCGAGCGAGATACTTTCTTAGCCGGTCGGCATCGTTCGAGCTGTTGCGGCGCGCTCGTGAGGCGTTGAACAGGGTTCGCCCCGCTTCCGAGAGCGATCGGCTGGAGCGACATATACGGATCGTTTCGGCAAGTTGCACGCGATCGAACAGGTCGAGATTGGCAATTCTGTCGTCGCCCAATACTTGGGAAAGAATGCCGGCAGGATTGTCGGTCTGCCCCGACCAAAGGCGCCGCAGCCGCTCGATTTCCTTGTCGACGCAGTCCACATCAATACGGCCTTTCGGGCTGAGCGTGGACATGCGTGTCACGCTTGCCGCAAGGTCACGAAAATTCCCCGGCCAGCGTGCTTCGCCTGACGTCGCGAACGCAAGATAGCGCTGGCGTGCTTCCTTGTTGAAGCTCGCCTGATTTCCCTCGCGTTCGGCGAAGCGGTCGAGTTCATAGTCGAGATTGGGCGCTATATCCTCACGCCGGTCAGCAAGGCCGGGCAAACTGAAAGTCCAAAGGTTCAGGCGCGCATAAAGGTCGTCGCGGAAGGCGCCGGCGCCTACCGCTTCACCCAGGTCTCGATTGGTGCCGGCGATGAGCTGGAAATCAGATGCGACCTCTTTGTCGGCGCCGACAGGCAGGAAGCGTTTGTCTTCAATAGCACGGAGGATCATCGCCTGTTCGTCGACACCAAGTTCGCCAATCTCGTCGAGGAACAGCATGCCTTTGTCGGCAGACCGGAGCAGACCCGGCCGATCGGCGACGGCACCCGTGAAGGCGCCCTTGCGATGGCCGAACAAAGCCGACGTCGCACTGTCGCCCTTCAGCGTCGCACAATTCACCTCTACGAATGACCCGGCGATCTGGTGTTTGGCTTTTTTCAATTCGTAGATTCTTCGCGCAAGCTGGCTTTTGCCCGCGCCAGTCGGCCCCATCAGCAGCACTGGCGCGCGGGACCGCAGCGCAACCTGCTCGATCTCATCGATCATGCGGTTGAAGGCGGCATTGCGCGTGTCGATGCCGGACTTGAGGTAAGATGTGCTCTCCGCGCTCGCAACGGCAAAACGGGTGGCGATGCTGTCATAGCGCGACAGGTCGAGGTCGATGATGCTCCAGCGGCCGGGCGCCCCGCCATCCTCGGCACGTTTGGCCGGCTGGGTCTGGAGCAGGCGCCCCGGCAAATAGCGCGCCTCGGTCAGCAGGAAGAGGCATATTTGCGCGACGTGCGTGCCAGTGGTGATGTGGAGGAGATAATCCTGCTCGTCCGGATCGAACGGCTCGGCGCGCGCGAAGTCGAGCAGCTTTCCATAGACCTCCTCGAAGTCCCAAGCGTCGCGGAAATCAAGGACTCGCATGTCGACCTGGGTCTCGGGCGAGACCGAAGCGATGTCTTCGGCGACATATTCAGCTAGGCGCCGGTGGGCTGTGCTGTGGAGCAGCACCAATCGATCGATCCGCAAATCCTCATGCATCGTGAGCGCGACCGTCGGCCGCCACTTGTTCCAGCGTGATGGCCCGAATTTGCTCGCATCGAGTGTAGAGCCAATGAATCCAATGACGGTGAGGGGTTTCATTTTTATATTGTAGGATAAAATCGTATCTGTTGCGATAAAGAATTTAATCGTCGTCCAGCGAGATATGGCGCGCGTCCAAAAAATAAACCGTTCCATATCAATGGAATGAGAATTTTATGGTTTCTTGCCAGCAAGTTGGCACGCCTCCTGCGATATGGATTTTCGTCGGTCGAGCTGATTGTTCGGTCGGCAGGCGGAACTGGGGCGGTCGGAATGGGCTGGCCGCCCCAAGGACCGGAAATTCACAGGGCGTAGCTCAGTCTGCGCAGAGCGCCTGCCTTTGAGCAGGAGGCCGCAGGTTCAAATCCTGCCGCCCTGACCAGATGAGGAGTTGGACGATGGCCAACAAGGGACTATTTGCGAGCGCCGTGGCGAAGCTGCTGCCGCGCACCGATACGCTGAACCGGGAGGGCGCGCCGGCCTATGCCTATAGACCGAAGGCCAAGCTCGCCCAACTCGCGGCGACAGGCACGCTGGCCGACAATTTCTACGGCGCGGCGGAGACGCAGCTTGCCGATGTGCTGGATGCTGCTCGCGTTGTCGATCCGTACTTTGTTGCCCAGACTGCGATCTATGCCCGCACCTCCGGCGCGATGAAGGATATGCCGGCTTTGCTGGCAGCATATCTGACGGTTGCCGATCCTGACCTTGCGGTCAGGGTCTTCGGCCAGGTCGTGAACAGCGGTCGCATGCTGCGCAGCTTCGTACAAATCATGCGGTCGGGGCAGGTCGGGCGTACGTCGCTTGGCACGCGGCCGAAGCGGCTGGTCCAGCAGTGGCTGGAGCAGGCATCGATGCGTGACCTGATGCAGGCCGCGACCGGCAATGCGCCGAGCCTGGCGGACATCGTAAAGATGGTCCACCCGCGTCCCGCTGATGCGCAGCGCAAGGCTTTCTATGGCTGGCTGATCGGTCGTCCCTATGACGTTACCGCTCTGCCCGCCGAGATCGCTGCGTTCGAGACCTGGAAACAGGATCGCACGCTGCCGCTGCCACAGGTTCCGTTCGAGTGGCTGACTGCTTATCCGCTGGGCGCGGAGCAGTGGGCGGAGCTCGCCGGTCGCATGGGCTGGCAGGCGCTGCGGATGAACCTCAACGCCCTCGCGCGCGCAGGCGCGTTTGGGGTGGAGGGGTTCACCGAGAAGGTCGCGGGTCGGCTTGCCGACCGCAATGCGCTCCTTGCCGTGCGGCCCATGCCCTATCAGTTGATGCTGGCGCTGGGGCAGGTGAGTGACGGCGTGCCGCTCAAGGTGCATGCAGCGCTCGAGGACGCGCTGGAGCTCTCGCTCCGGAGCGTACCACAGGTGCCGGGCCGCGTGGTCGTCTGTCCCGACGTGTCCGGGTCGATGAAATCGCCGGTAACGGGCTACCGCAGGGGCGCTTCGTCGAAGGTGCGCTGCATTGATGTCGCGGCTCTCGTCACGGCGGCGATGCTGCGGTCCAACGGCCAGGCGCGGGTTATCCCATTCGAGCAGGCCATTGTGCCGGTGATGCTGAGGGCGACTGACCGGGTCGCGGTGAATGCTGCGACACTGGCTGCAGTCGGCGGTGGCGGGACGAATGTCTCTGCGCCTCTCGCTCTCCTCAACAAGGAGAAGGCGGCGGTCGATCTCGTCATTATCGTCTCGGACAACGAGTCCTGGGTCGATGCGACGCGGGGCGGTTCAACTGCGACGATGCAGGAGTGGACGAAGCTGGCGAAGCGCAATCCGCAGGCAAAACTCGTCTGCATCGACATCGCGCCTTACGGCACGACGCAGGCAGCGAGCCGGCGGGATATATTGAACGTCGGAGGCTTCTCCGACGCGGTGTTCGTCACCATCGCGCGTTTCGTCTCCGGCGAGACGCACGACTGGGTGAGCATCGTCGAACAAGTGGAGGTCTGAACGAACAGGGTCGTGGCGAATGCTGGCAGGACTACATGTCACCAGAGGAGGCCCGACGAGTAAAGCGCCCGAAAGGCAGTTGTGCCGGAAGGGAGATGCGGGTTCGAACCCCGCCGCCGACACGTAGCTTAAGGGCCGCGTCTTGCCGTCCCTCGTCGCCACGACCCGACCAGAATATCATGGCGAATGCCTGTGGAACTACATGGATTTCAGGGTCGACGGTTCGAATCCGTCCGGGTGCATCCCGTAGCTCAGTGGATAGAGCATGAAACTGTTTCACGACCCCCTTGTCGCCATGGCACCGATTGAAGCTGGCGAATGCCGGTGGGACTACACGGTTGAGGTCGAAAGGCCGAGCGGTTCGAATCCGCCCCGGAGCAATCCGGGATGTCTCGCCAAAACTCGTCGCCGGCACCATGACCATGTAAGGAGGTCGAGATGACCGAGAGTAAAACCTACGACATTCAACACGTCGAAGGCGGCAAGCCGATCAAGCTGTGGACGCGCGGTGTGCCAGTTGACGAGAAGGCGCATGAGCAGCTCCGCAAGGCGGCGCAGATGCCCTTTGTGTTCAAACATGTGGCGGCGATGCCGGATGTGCATGTCGGCATAGGTGCGACCGTTGGCTCGGTGATCCCGACCAAGGGTGCCGTCATTCCAGCAGCGGTCGGGGTCGATATCGGCTGCGGCATGATGGCCGCGCGCACGTCGCTCACGGCAAGCGATCTTCCGGACAATCTGGAGGGCGTACGCTTGGCGATAGAGCGCGCCGTGCCGCATGGGCGCAGCGTCAACCGGAACAAGCGCGATACCGGCTCGTGGGGTGATCCGCCGGCCGAGATTGTGGCGGCCTGGGCGACGCTCATCGAGCGTTTCGACCGGATCACGGAAAAGTACCCGCGGTTCAAGAACACGAACCAGTTGACCCATCTCGGCACGCTGGGAACGGGCAACCACTTCATCGAGCTCTGTCTCGATACCGAGCAGCGCGTGTGGATCATGCTCCACTCGGGATCGCGCGGTGTGGGGAATGCAATCGGCACGTTCTTCATTGAGCTGGCCAAGCAGGACATGCGCAAGTGGTTCATCAACCTGCCTGACGAGGATATGGCTTACTTCCCGGAAGGGACGGACCATTTCGACGACTATGTCGAAGCGGTCGAGTGGGCGCAGGACTTCGCCGCGCTGAACCGCCGGATGATGATGACGAACGTGATCCGGGCGCTGCGCGGCCAGATCGCTAAGCCTTTCGACGCAGAGCTGGAAGCGGTGAACTGCCATCACAATTATGTGACGCGCGAGAACCATTTCGGCGAGAATGTGCTCGTGACCCGCAAAGGCGCAGTGCGCGCGGCGAAGGGCGCGATGGGCATCATCCCGGGTTCGATGGGCGCGAAATCGTTCATCGTGCGCGGTCTCGGCAATGCGGAATCGTTCGAGAGCTGCAGCCATGGCGCGGGGCGTGTGATGTCACGCACCCAGGCCAAGAAGCTGGTCTCGCTCGACGAGCATATCGCCGATACGGCGGGCGTCGAATGCCGGAAGGACGAGAGCGTCATCGACGAGACGCCCAAGGCCTACAAGCCGATCGAAGCCGTGATGGCCGCCCAGGCCGATCTGGTGGAAATCGTTCATACGTTGAAGCAGGTGGTGTGCGTGAAGGGATAAGCCTTCACGCACATCCAGGGGGAATCATGATCATCATTGAAGGGTCGGAAGGCGAAGGTGGTGGGCAGGTCGTGCGCAATGCATGCGCGCTTTCGCTCGTCACTGGCAAGGCCGTCCGGATCGAGAATGTCCGCGCCAAGCGGTCGAAGCCGGGGCTCATGCGTCAGCATGTGACGGCAGTCGAAGCCGCGTGTGTCATTGGAAATGCTGAATGCCAGGGGCTCCATGTCGGATCATCTGTGCTCAGCTTCACGCCGGGCCGCGTCGCGCCGGGCGAGTATCACTTCGCGGTCGGCACGGCGGGGTCGACGGGTCTTGTCCTGCAGACAGTGCTCATGCCGCTGCTGCTTGCCGATGCACCTTCGCGGGTGGTGTTGGAGGGCGGTACGCACAACATGCTCGCGCCACCTTTTGATTTCATTGAAAAATGCTTCTTGCCAGTCATCAACCGCATGGGACCAACGGTGGAGGCTCGACTTGTCCGGCACGGTTTCTATCCGCGCGGTGGCGGCAGGATCGAGGTTGATATCAGCCCGGCGCCACTGAGACCCATTGATTGTCTCGAGCGGGGCGCTCTGATTGGCGTCAGTGGTCAGGCTCTCCTCGCAGGTTTGCCGTTCGAGATCGCTGAGCGCGAGATCAAAATGGTGCGTCGCGAACTTGGCTGGTCGGACCGAGAGGCCGGCATCCGCGAGCTCCCCGACGATCAGGGACCAGGCAACATCCTGTTGCTCGAAGCGCAGTTCGAACATGGCACTGAGATCGTAAGCGGCTTCGGCCAGTTGGGCGTGACCGCTGAACGCGTAGCCAAGAAGGCGGTCGGGCGGATGCTTGGGTTCTTGGAATCCAAAGCCTTTGCCGGCCCCTATCTGGCCGATCAGTTGCTGCTTCCCTTCGCGCTCGCTGGCGGAGGCAGTTTCACGACAGTCAAGCCGAGCCAGCATAGCCTGACGGCAATCGACGTGATTGGGCGCTTCCTGGATCGGCGGCTTGCGTTCTCCCAGCGGCCCAGTGGGATGCACTTGCTCACCGTGCAGTAAGTATACAGTCATGCTTCGGAGTTCCCGAGCATGGCTGTAGGCGCGGTAGCGCCACGAGATCGCCGCATCAAGGGGTGTCGGCTTGCAGGTTCTGGCGGCTTACCGACAGACGTCTGCTATGTTGTCGGGTCTGGTCACCGAACCTGCTCCGCCCACAATGGCTGCTATTCGCGGTAATCGCTTGAGATCGGACTGTCTGGGCACGACAACTTCATGGCCTTCTTTGGATTACGGCTAGAAATCTGAAATCTGTCAATGTTCAGGGGGCCCAGCGCCAGTCTGATGGCCTTTTAGCGTTGAGATAGCGTCGCTGCCACGCTCACCAATTCAAGTACCCTACTTCGCCCAGGACCGGCGCCACCAACAGAAGCAAAGCCGTGCTAACCCCAGCGCATATCCAAGCCCAAAACCAAAGGTGGCTCCGCTGCATTCGTTTGGAAGACCTCCACCAGTATACCACCGCGAAGGCAGGCAGCCACATGATCAGCGCTGGTAATAGATAGTAGCCGAAGAAGATTAGAGCGCCCATTCCGAGACAATATGTTAAATGCCGATCACCACAAGTGAGGTATATCGTACCTGAAGACGACGTTCTGATCCCCCGAGTTTTAAGCCATCGACCTCGATCATTCGCACGCCCGAGATCGGTCAGCCTGAACCGACGGCAGCTTTAAAAGATCACATCAACGGAAGCGAACGGCAGCTATGTCGGCGGCTTCAGGCGCCACCACCCCAAACTGCCATGTAAGGCAGTATCGCAAAGAGCGACACCCCGCTGACCGATCCTAGGACCCATGGCCGACGTAGGAACGCATTGCAAAGCCACGCGCACGCAAGGAGCATAATTGCCACAAAGAGCGGCCAGACGATGTAGAGGTTTATTTGTCCGATGTTGGGATATCCAGCTACCTGCTGGGCGACGACCCCCCTCAAGCCATCGCGACCCAAAAGTGCCAGTGCGAACCAGAGGCTGATCGCCACGCCTGCTATGATGTTCGCCGCTCTCACGAGTTTAGAATATCGACACCGGTGAAGTTCGCAATGACCGGTTTCAGTGGCCATGCGAGGGCAATGCAATGGCGGCTATTCAGGCGACTGTCGACATCCAGGCCGCCGGTCGCCTCAGCCGGAAGGCGCGTTCGAGTCGATGTTTGCAGAAGACTTGCCGTTCATATCCGCAGGATGCGAACGGCAATCTCCTTGTCCTTAAATCTGGATTGTGTCCACGAGAACAATCTCGCTGTCCTCGATCGCGGTGATCCGCAGGACCTCGACATCGCTGATCGCTGCCCCGTCCCGAGCGCCGATGCGAACGTCGTCGACCCGTACTGTACCAGTTGCAGGGACGAGATAGGCCTTGCGATCCTTGCCCAGTGGATATTCGGCGGTTTCTCCGGCTTTCAGAGATGCTCCGATCACACGTGCGTCGGTACGGATGGGAAGCGCGTCGGCGTCGTTGTCGAAGCCTGAAGCGAGCGTGACAAAATGGCCGGAGCGATCGCCTTTCGGAAATGGCCGCGAACCCCAGCTCGGCTGCTCGCCGCTTCGCGTCGGCAAAATCCAGATCTGGAAGATGCGCGTCGTCACATCCTCCAGATTATACTCCGAATGGCGAATGCCGGTGCCCGCCGACATGACCTGCACGTCACCGGCTTCCGTGCGTCCTTTGTTGCCAAGATTGTCCTCGTGCGTGATCGCGCCCTCGCGGACATAGGTGATGATCTCCATGTCACGGTGCGGGTGTGGCGGGAACCCGGTTTTCGGCGCGATCGTGTCATCGTTCCACACGCGCAGATTGCCCCACTGCATCCGCTTTGGGTCATGGTAATCTGCGAACGAGAAATGGTGCTTGGCATCCAGCCACCCGTGGTTGGCGCCACCAAGGCTTTCAAACGGTCTAAGTTCGATCATCGGAAATCTCCTTATCAAGCGGCCGTGCCGCTCGCTCTGTCACCAAGGCAAGATAGGGATTGCGAGCTTTACCGTTTAGACGGATAAACCTGCATGAAACGTTCGAAGGAATTGAATAGTGGCTGGTCCCGGAACGCCGACTTTCGATCAGCTACGTATCTTCCTTGCCATCGTCGATACCGGCAGTTTCGCGGCGGCCGGACGTAAGCTGAACCGCGCGGTTTCCGTCATCAGTTACGGCATCGCGAATCTCGAGACGCAGCTGGGCCTCACGCTGTTCGAGCGCGAAGGCACGCGAAAGCCGAAGCTGACCGTGGCGGGCCGTGCCGTGCTCGCGGAGGTGCGTGCGGTTTCCCACGGCATCGACGGCCTGCGGGCAACGGTGAAGGGCCTTCTGGAAGGGCTCGAGGCGGAGGTGGATCTTGCCATCGACGTGATGCTGCCCCCGGAGCGCGTCGGCCGCGTGTTGAGGACGTTTGCCGTGGAGTTCCCGACGGTACAGCTCAGGCTTCACGTCGAAGCGCTGGGCGCGATCACGGCCATGGTGCTCGATCGCAAGGCCGCGATCGGCATATCCGGTCCGCTCGCCGCTGGGATCGAAGGCGTGGAGTGTATTTCAGCGGGATCGGTTCCAATGGTGCCGGTCGCCGCTCCGGACCACCCTCTCGGGCGCATGGAACGCATCGCGCCGGGTGCAGGGCGCGATTATACGCAGCTCGTCCTCACCGACCGCTCGCGCTTTACGGAGGGGCAGGATTATTCCGTATTGAGCCCCAAGACTTGGCGACTCGCCGATCTGGGGGCAAAGCATGCGCTGCTGCGCGAAGGTATCGGCTGGGGCAACATGCCACTGCCGCTCATCGAACCCGACCTCGTCGCAGGCACGTTGGTCCGCCTTGTCATGCCGGACCATCCAGGCGGCATATACCGCTTTGCAGGCGTCTGGCGCCGTGACACGCCGCCGGGCCCTGCCGCCTCATGGCTGCTCGATCAGTTCGTGAGGATCGGGCGCAATGATGTGGAAGAAAACGGGCTCGGAGATGTCTAGAAGCGCATCATCGTTTCAAAGCCGACCATACCGATGGTGCGTGCGCGACCTGTCTCGCGGATAAAGCCGCCGGGCAGGAACAGGGATGCGGAAAGCCCGACGGAAAACACCGAACTTACCTGCCAGCCGAGCACGGCTTCCGTCTGAGCACCAATGAATCGCGCGTTTGCCGCGCCAGTTCGAAGCAATTGCCCCGGCACCTCGTAAACGCCGTCGCGCCGGCTCGCGCGCCAATAGGCGACGCCGGCGAGATCGAACGAAACGCCGCCGCTGAGATCAAAGTCGATGCTCGGGTGGATGTTGGCGATGTTGTAGGGGCCGATCGGCGAGAGCTCGCCGAAATACTTGCCCTTGGGGAACATGGGATTGAACGTGCCGAGGCTGTTGTCGGTGGGGTTATCGTCCCCGCTCGCTATATTCGCGCGCAAACGCATTCGGGGCGCAAATGGTGCATCTTCGAATCGGTAGGCCGTTTCCGTCGCGAGCGACCACGCACGGATTCGCGCGCTGCCGAAATGCCCGCGCTGCAGCATCGCCTCCCAGTTCCACGCCCAGCGGCCGCGCGCGCCAAAGATGCGGACACCGTAGGTGCGCCGCTTTTCGTTGGCTACCGCCTGCACGAAGCGGGCGGCTTCGTTGCGATAGTCCAGCCAGTAGGCATCAACGGCAAGCCCATCGGCGACCGGCACAGTTGCATAGACCCCGCGCAGGCGTTTCGTCGAAGAGGTGCGATCATCGAAATCGTCCGGACCGGGCGCAACGGGTTTCACGCCGATCAGGTCGGCCTGCACGCCTTGATACCTTAGCGACAGGCGAACGCCGTCGAACGCTTGCGGCACGTTGGGGCCATAACGCGTACCGACGAGCCGTTCGCTGCCGAGCGGTATGAACGCGCGACCCCCGCGAACCGTGATGTGCGCGTTTTCGCCGAGCGGCAGATCGAGATCGGCGAACGCCTGCAACATATCGATGCCCGTTGCGTCGGCAGGGCCGTCTCCAGCGCCGACGCCGCGCGCCATGGCTAGGATCGGCTGCACGAAGGCGCGCAGTGGCCCAGCATGGACATCCATATGCGGTATCGCGCGTAGCCAGAGATAGGAATCGTCCGGCGCATCGCCGCCCCCCCACAGGTTGCCCCGAAACCCTTCGTAGCGGGCCCGCAACTCCAGCCCGAAACTCGCATAGCCCGAGCCGTCTGCGTGCAGCGGCTGATACTTGGCCACACGCCACCATGGATCATCGCCCGATTTCGGTAGTGCGCGCAGTCCCGTCCAGTCCTCGTCGTAGCGCCAGTTGCTCTGCGCGACGTCCGGCATCTCGGCCGCCGCCGTGCCCGGAAGCATCACGGCAAACAGCAGAAGAGACCAACGCATGATCAGGCCGGGCGCAGCAGGTGGCGAACCACGGGAGGCACATCACCGATATGGAAGGCGTTCAGCGTTTCCTGATCGACACGGTCCGCATGGGTGGCGCGCGCATGCTGGCGCTGATGTTCAAGCCAGCTTTCAACGACGAAACCCTCGGTGACACGGCCAGGTTCGGCAGCATCCTCCCACACGTCCCAGCGGATCGCGCCGTCGCGGAGGCGGACGGTGCTGAACCGGCGCAGCGCCGCAATAAAGTCGGGGGCCCGCGCGGGATCTATACGGTATTCGATCTCGATCAGCACCGGCCCCCGGTCTCCAGCAAGCGGAACGGCGACGACCGGCTCCGCCCAGTGGTTGGACGGCGCCAGATCAACCGCCTCTCCGGCGGGAAGCCGCCAGACGATCGCCAACAGCAGCGCGGCACCCTGTCCGATCCCGGCGACGATCAGCGCCGTCGCGACATCGGTGCGGGCCGCAAGCGTTCCCCAGAGCACGCTGCCGCCCGTCATCGCGCCCTGAAAGGCCAGCAGGTAAACGGCGAGCGCGCGTGCCTTCACCCAGCCGGGTGATGCCATCTGCGCGGCAACGTTGAGCGAGGTGAGCATCCCGATCCACGCCAGGCCCGCAACAAGCATCACGGCGCCCGCAACAACCGCGCTCTCGGCCAGGGCAAGCGATAGCGTGGCGAGCGCGAACAGCGCTGTCGCGCCGATGGAGATGGTGTTCGTGGCGATGCGCTTACGCAAACGCTTCAGCAGCAGCGCACCCATCACCGCACCCGCGCCCATGCAGCCGAGGAGCGCGCCGTAGCCTGCCGCATCAAGCCCGAGCTCGCGCCGCGCCACCAGCGGCAGCATCGCCCAAAGCGCACTGCCGAAAACGAAGAAGCCGACCGCACGGATCAACACCAGTCGCAGCGCGGGCGCATGCCGCGCGTACCGGTATCCGGCTTTAAGCGCGCCAAAGAAATGCTCGGGCGGCAAGGCGCGCGCGGTTGCGGGTCGCTGCCAGCGAAGTAGCACGAAGAGAACCGCGACCACCGAGAGCGCGTTGAGCGCGAAGACGGCGGGGGTTCCCGCGAGCGCGACGATGACGCCGCCAAGCGCCGGGCCGATGGCGCGCGAGATGTTGACCCCAAGGCTGTTGAGCGCAACCGCATCCGGCAGGGTCTTCGCGTCGACGAGTTCGGGTACGATGGCCTGGAAGACCGGCGCGCTGAGCGCCGCTGCGATGCCGAGCACGAAGGTCGCGGCGAGCAGCACATAAGGTGTCGTCAGCCCCTGCCATGTCAGCACCGCGAGCACGGCCGCCGCCGTAAGACCGAGCATTTGTGCTGCAAGCAGCATCCGCCGCCGGTCGAGGATATCGGCGAGCGCGCCCGATGGCAGCGCGAGCAGGAACATCGGCAGCGTCGTCGCCGCCTGCACCATCGCCACCAGTAGCGGACTGGGGCTGAGCGAAGTCATCAACCAGCCCGCGCCGACATCATGCATCCACGTGCCGATGTTGGAAATGACCGTGGCGATCCACAGCGCACGGAACACCGGGAAGCTGAGGGGCCCTGCGGCTTTCGCGGAATCCGCCGTCACGACCGAATCTCCCTCTCGGCAAGGATCGCGGCGAGTACCAGCCCGCCGATCAGCCCGGCATGCTCGAGGAAGGTGTTGCGTTCGTGGAAACGCGCCAGCGGATCGGCAACCTGCCAGAAGGGATGCGCAATGATCGTGGCGAGCGCCGTGAACACGCCGAGCGCACCCGCGCCGAGCCATGCCATGCGGCCAAGGATGAGCAATGCCGATGCGCCGATCTGAACTAGGATGGTTGCCGTAACGGCGAGCGCTGCAGGCCGCAGCCCGAAGTACGCGGCCTCGGCGAGTGCGCCGCCCAAATCGGCAAGCTTGGCAAGGCCGCTTGTCCAGTAAGGAAGCGTGAGCAGCGCCGTCGCGGCAACCGCGAACCAGCGCTTCCTTAACAGCGCGGCGATGGGTGCGGGCGTCATCACTAGACCGCCCAGCATCCGCAGCCGAGCGCACCCCAGAAGCTTTGGACGTCGGAAGCAGGGACGGATGCCCCGAGTGCCGCGGCATGATCGTGGCCATGCACGGTACAGGCGGACTGACAGCCGCAGGCGGATGCAAGTTTCTTCGCCGTTTCCGGCGCGCGGTGATAGCCGCCGAACGTGGCGACGGGCGACCAGTCGGGCATCGCCTTCGGCAGCGCCGGGGCGAGCGGCGTGAAATCGCCTTCGCCGTGCACGACCTTGCCGCCGAGCATCGTTAGCACCGCGCGAAGGTGCACGATCTCGCTTTCCGCGACGCCAAAGTAATCGTCGGAGAGCAAGGCGAGGTCGGCGAGTTGTCCGGCCTTGATCTGCCCTTTCTTGCCTTCCTCGTTCGAGAACCAGGTATTGGCCTCGGTCCACAGGCGTAGCGCAGTCTCGCGGTCGAGGCGATTGCGCGGCGGATAGAGGGTGAGGCCGCCCAGTGTCTTGCCTGTGACCAGCCACGACAGCGACACCCAGGGATTGTAACTGGCGACGCGCGTCGCGTCGGTGCCCGCGCCGACAGGAATGCCCGCCTCCATCATGCGCCGGATCGGCGGCGTCGCCTCGGCGGCCTTCGCACCGTAGCGTTCGACGAAATATTCGCCCTGAAACGTCATGCGATGCTGCACGGCGATGCCGCCACCTAGCGCCGCGATGCGATCGATATTGCGTTCGCTGATTGTCTCGGCGTGATCGAAGAACCAGTGCAGACCATCGAAGGGCACGTCGCGGTTCACCTTTTGGAACACGTCGAGCGCACGGTCGATCGTCTGATCGTAGGTCGCGTGGAGTCGCCACGGCCAGCGCCGCTCTGCGAGCAGGCGGATGACGGGTTCGAGATCGGTTTCCATGTTCTGCGGCATGTCCGGCCGTGCGACGCGGAAATCCTCGAAATCAGCTGCGGAATAGACGAGCATCTCGCCCGCGCCGTTATGCCGGTAAGTGTCGTCCCCGTCGCCGGGCTTCACCATCGTCGACCACGTCGCGAAGTCCTTGAGCTCTTCCTTCGGCTTCTGCGTGAAGAGGTTGTAGGCGATGCGCAGCGTCAGCTCGCCGTCTGCGTGCAGCTTCTCGATGATCTCGTAATCGTCGGGATAATTCTGCGAACCGCCGCCGGCATCGACCACACTGGTGACGCCGAGCGAATTCAATTCGCGCATGAAATGCTTCGTCGAATTCAGTTGATATTCGGGGGGCAGCTTCGGGCCTTTGGCAAGCGTCGAATAGAGGATCGTCGCGTTCGGCTGGGCGAGCAGGAGGCCCGTGGGATTCCCCGCGGCATCGCGCACGATCTCGCCGCCCGGCGGGTTCGGCGTGTCCTTCGTGTAGCCCACCGCCCGCAGCGCGGCAGCATTCAGCAGCGCACGATCGTAAAGATGCAGGATGACCACCGGCGTTTCCGGCGCGACGGCGTTGATCTCCTCGATCGTCGGGAGGCGTTTCTCCGCGAACTGATGCTCTGTGAAGCCGCCGACGACACGCACCCATTGCGGCGGCGGAGTATTTTCGGCCTGACGCTTCAGCATCGCCATCGCGTCGGCGAGCGTCGGCACGCCTTCCCAGCGCAACTCCATGTTGTAATTGAGCCCGCCCCGGATCACGTGGATGTGGCTGTCGATGAGGCCGGGGATGAGGCGGCGCCCTTTCGCGTTGATCACTCGGGCGCCTGGCACGGCGGAGCGAACCTCCTGCTCTGACCCGACCGCAAGGAACTTGCCGTCTCGGATCGCGACAGCTTCGGCACTTGGGTTCTCCCGGTCCAGCGTCGTCACTTTGGCGTTGGTGATGATGATATCGTCGCGGTTCATGGCGAGGCTCTCCGATGCGGTCAGCAGGGCGGTGGTGGCGGCGCCGGCGAGCGCCTGTCGGCGTGTGATCGTCTTCATGCGTCACGCTCCGCGTTGGAGTGAACCGATCCGAGCACATGCTTCGCGCAATCCCCGCGGACGAATTCAGCAAGCGCGGGGCGGTTGCCGAGACGCTTCGCGAGCGGGAGCAGTTGCTCACCGAGCAGGATACCCGCGAGGCCGACGAGGGCAACGATGGGCGGGGCCGGAGAGCGGACACCAAGCAGGCTGTAGACGAGCCCGACGAGCAGCCCGGCGCCCAGCGAGATGAGGTAGAGTTTCATGGCATCCGCTCTCCCTCTTTCCTCAGGCCTGCACGAACGCGAGCAGATCGGGGTTAAGAACATCGGCGTTCACGGTGAGCATCCCGTGCGAGAAGCCCTCATAGATCTTCAGCGTCGCGTTCGGCAGCAGTTCGGCCTGCAGCAGCGCCCCGTTCCTGTAGGGCACGACCTGGTCGTCGTCGCCGTGCAGCACGAGCGTCGGCACAGTGATCGCCTTCAGATCGTCAGTCTGGTCGGTTTCAGAGAAGGCCTTGATTCCTTCGTAATGTGCTTTCGCGCTGCCCATCATGCCTTGGCGCCACCAATTGTCGACAACCGCGGGCTGCAACTTCGCATCCGGACGGTTGAAGCCGTAAAATGGCCCGGCCGCGACGTCACGGAAGAAAGCCGCGCGGTTCGCGGCAAGCGCGGTGCGGAAACCGTCGAACACCTCGATCGGCAATCCGCCCGGGTAGCGCTCCGTCTTCAGCATGATCGGCGGCACGGCCGATACGAGCACGGCCTTGGCAACGCGTCCCTGCGGGATGCCGTGCCGTGCGACATAGCGCGCCACCTCGCCGCCACCCGTGGAGTGGCCGATATGCACGGCATTCCGGAGGTCGAGATACTCAGCGACGGCAGCGGCATCGGCGGCATAATGGTCCATGTCGTGGCCTTCGTTCACCTGCGCCGACCGGCCGTGGCCGCGCCGATCATGCGCGACGACGCGGTATCCTTTAGAGAGGAAGAACATCATCTGCGCGTCCCAGTCGTCCGACGAGAGCGGCCAGCCGTGATGGAAGACGATCGGCTGCGCGTCCTTTGGTCCCCAATCCTTGTAGAAGATGGCGGCACCGTCTTTGGTGGTCACGTAACTCATGGTGGTCTCCTCTCGAAAATACCGTGAAAAAGCAGAGGTGCGGCCGGGCCCAAGGGGGGAAGGCCCGACCGCGGCAACTCGGCTAGTGGTCGCCTTCCGATGCGTCGAACATCGTCTTGGCGTAGGTGATGCCGAGGCCGTAGGCGCCGCCCCACCTGCGGGCGATGCCCGTGGTGAGGTCATAGGTCTCGGCGCGCGCCCAATCACGTTGCAGTTCGAGAAGATACTGAAGCGAGGTGATCGGCTTTGCGCCGGCCTGGATCATCCGCTCCACGGCGCGCTCATGCGCCTCTTCGGAAATGTCCCCGCTCGCATCGGTGATGACATAGACTTCGAAGCCTTGTTCCAGTGCCGAAAGCACGGGGCCGACGATGCAGACCGACGTCCAGAGACCGGCAAACACGATGCGGTCCTTTCCGATCCGGTTCACCTCGTCGATCACGGCAGCGTCTTCCCAGGTGTTCATGCTGGTGCGGTCGAGCAGCGTCTGGCTGGGGAAAGCGTCGGTAATCTCTTCGAACATCGGGCCTGAAAAGCTCTTCTCGGCGACCGTGGTCAGGATGGTGGGCACATGAAAGCCTGCGGCACCGTTCGAGACGAGGGCCGCATTGTTGCGAAGCAGCTCGGGAGCAATCGATTTGGTGGCAAAGGCCATCTGCGACTGAAAATCGATAAGGATCAGCGCGTGGTTGCTGGGGGTGAGCAGCGCCTTGGCGGGGGTCGGGGTCGCTTTGATCGGCATGGCTGAAATGCTCCTGTTGGTTAATTCGGGCTCCCGATCGGTTCGGGATGAGATCTTTTTAGGAGTGAGAGTTTGTGTGAAACAGGCAGATAAAATTATCCTGTTTGTTCGACAAAATAGAAAAGATTAAAACGCGGGGGCCGCTGATTGGTGCGGTTCAGCTGAAGAATCGTCCGCTGTGTGAGCGTTGCGGACAAAGCGGACTGGCTGCGATCTGCCCGGTTCTCGCCGTCAGTGAATTCCTGAACGAATGGCAACTTCCGGCCAGCCAAACTACGGGCGGGAACGGCGGCGATGTCGGCGGGTGCGGTCGGTGAGAGGCCAGCCGCATCCGTCGACCTGTTTGCTTCAGGCTTAGGCTCCGAAGCCGCCGTCGATGGTGTGCATGGCGCCGGTGATTATCGCGCCATTGGGGCCGGCGATGAATGCTGCAAACTCGGCGATCTCACTTGGCTTGGCGTGCCGCTTGATGGCCATGAAGTTGTGCATGGTCGATGCCATCGGACCCTCGGCAGGATTCATGTCGCTGTCCGTCGGCCCTGGCTGGATGCTGTTTACGGTTATGCCGCGATCGCCAAAATCGCGGGCGAGGCCGCGCACCATGCCCTGCACGGCAGACTTGGTCATCGCGTAAGCCGCGCCACCGGCAAAAGGCATGCGATCACCGTTGACCGAGCCGATGATGATGATGCGACCATTCGGGTTCATCCATCGTGCCGCTTCGACTGCAGCGTGATAGGGGGCGCGGACGTTGACATCGATCATGTGGTCGATGTCGTCCGCGGCAAGCTCCAGCGGATCGCCCATGACAAGCGTACCGGCGTTGATCACGATCACGTCAAGGGCTCCGCGGCTGGCGACAGTCGAGGTGAGGGCGTCGCGGTCTGCGCTGTTTGCCTTGATTGCTTGTGCGCCAGTGTCTCGCTTGAGGGCCTGTGCTGCGCTCTCCGAGCCGGCATAAGTAAAGGCGACAGCGGCACCGCCTTGGCTGAAGCGGCGGACTATCGCTGCGCCGATGCCACGGCTGCCACCCAGGACGAGGACGTTCTTTCCGGTAAAGTCATTCATGGTCAGTCTCCATTGGTTCAGGTTTCGGCGGAACTGGTGGGGGTGCCGATGCCGTCTCGCTGTCTGGACTTGAAGATGCCGATGGCACATCGTCCAAACTAGCCATACAATGCCGGAACAAGTTGACGGAAAAGCCGAACGATGATGAAGCTTGATGGTATCGCCGCCTTCATCGCCACGGTTGAGGAAACCTCGATCAGTGCGGCTTCAAGACGGCTTGGTCTTGCAAAATCCGTGGTGAGTGAGAGGCTGGCCGAACTGGAGCGTAGCCTCGGTGTGACTTTGCTTCAGCGCTCCACGCGAAAGCTGACGCTGACCAGCGCAGGACAGGCCTTTCTGTCGCGCGCGCAGCGCGTCATGCGAGAGATCGAGGAAGCGGCTGCAGAGGTTGATGCCAGCGCCGGGAAACTGGCCGGCCCATTGCGGATATCCGCGCCTGTTGGCTTTGGCATTCTGCATCTTGGGCCTGCGATCACGCGCTTTCTGAAAGACAATCCAGCCATCGAGATGTCGCTCGAACTTGATGACAACTTCGTCGATGCCGCGACCGGCGGGTTCGATGCGGTCCTGCGCCACGGAGCAATTGGCGATGGGCGCCTGATCGCGCGTAGGCTGGCAAGAAGTCGCCGGTTGCTCGTTGCGTCTCCAAATTATCTTGTAAACAGAGGCGCGCCGGTAGCACTGAAAGATCTCGAGGACCACAGCGGTATCCTCTACGCCAACCGTTCAGGCGATTGGCGATTTGCTGTCGGAACAGGCTGGTCCGTTGTTCGGCCCAAATCTGCGTTGCGGGTCAACAACGGCATCGTGATGCGTGATGCGGCATTGGCGGGTTTGGGGCTGGCCCTGCTGCCAAGCTTCTTCGTCCACAAGGAAGTCCGCGAGGGCTTGTTGACGGTCGTGGATATTGGCTGGCCAGCCGAAGGCGCAGAGCTTTTTCTCACTTATCCCCGTGACCATGGGGCGGCAGCGAAGATCAAAGCCTTGAGTGAAAGTCTGCGCGCCAGTTTCGGCGATCCACCTTACTGGGATATCCTCTAAATTGGAAATCACCCGTGGCGAACAGCTTCTTTTCGGAGCAGCTGCCGTTAGCACATTCTGAGATCGGCAGGCTCCACGTCGCTTTGACGCCGTCAAGGTAGGCGAGCGAGGTCGATCCAATACGTGAGACCTGCAGCGAAGCTGCTCGATTTTACATCGTCGATCGCCATCACGCCGCCGTAAAGCCGGTCCCCCTCTAGCTTCAGATCTACACGCATCGTCGAGGCGTAGCTGGACTGCCCGCGATGACTGGTCCGGTTGCTTCAACACCGACACAATCTGCTCTGTCGAAAACCTCTGCTTCTTCATCGACGTACCTCCCTCAAAAATGGAAAATCCGCCGGAAAAACTAACTTTGCAACTGGACCACTTTCACGATGTCACCTCAGATCAGGGGCAAGCCGGCGTGCTGAACAGCGGGCATCGAGACCCACTTGCTGCCTCAAATGCAAACTCGCCCGATATCCAGCCCGCTCGCTTTACCTCTTACGCCGACGGGGACGCTTGACTCGAATTAAAGGTGCACTATTATTCGAAGAAAGTTTCGCATATCGAAATTCTGTTGTGTTGTTAGGTCGCTTGCTCAGAGACGTTCACAGGGTCCGATAACAATGGGAGAGGGGGGCAAAATGCGTATACGTAGACAGGGCGCGTTCATCACCGGTACGGCGCTGGCGCTGATCGCCGCGCAAAATCCCGCGGCGGCGCAGCAGACTGCGGCGACGCAGGCGGATGACGGTGCACTCGAAGACATCGTGATCACAGCAGAGCGGGTCGAAAGCAGCTCGCAGCGCTCCGCGCTCGCAATCACTGCTGTCGAAGGCGATGCCCTCGACCGCGCAGGCGTGACCAAGGTGACCGATCTTGTAAAGCTCGTTCCCGGGCTCGAGATCGCATCGGCGGGTACACTGACGCAGGTCTATGTTCGCGGCGTTGGTGCCAATGCAGCCAGCTCCTATGCCGAAGGGGCTGTCGCTGTGAATCTGGACCAGGCGTATATTGCGCGTCCCACTGCAATCGGCGGCGCATTCTTCGATCTGGATCGGGTCGAGATCGTAAAAGGTCCCCAAGGTACGCTTTACGGACGCAATGCAACCGGCGGCGCGATGAACATCGTGACCCGCAAACCCGTTCTGGGCGAGTTTGGGCTGGAAGGCCTGGTCGAGGTCGGCAATTACGATGCTGTCAAACTCAACGCGGCGATCAATGTGCCTCTCTCTGACGTCAGCGCAGCGCGCATCGCCGGCCAGTATGTCAAGCATGACGGTTACTTGTCTGACGGCTACAACGATGACGACAGCCTATCATTGCGCGGGCACGTTTTGTTTGAACCGTCAGACAGGTTCAGCCTGCTCGTGTCGAGCGACTATTATCGCCAGAAAGGTATGGGCCAAAGCTGGGCCATCTACTCCCAGAGGAACGACTGGATCGGTCCGAGCGACCCGCGATCGCAAGCCCTGTTTTCGGCCGCTGCCCTCGGTCGCTATGGCCCAGCGCTCGGCAGCCAGATACCCGTACCGCAGAACAATGGCTACGTTGACAACGACACGTTCGATATCCGGGCGACGCTGACCTGGGATCTCGATTTCGCCGACCTCACCATTGTGCCGGACTATCGCCGTTCGACGGTGGATACGATCTTCTATCCGAACGGTGTGCTGGGTGCGATCAAGGACGTGGCGAAGCAGCGTTCCCTTGAAGTGCGCCTGTCGGACAAGCGCGATAATCTCACCTGGGTTGTCGGCGGCTATTATTTCCATGAAACGCAAGACACCTTCTATTCATACACGCAGGGCCTCTTCAATCAGGAGGTCTACGGCGATCTCGACAGCAAGAATTTCGCGCTTTTTGGTCAGGCAACTTACAGTCTCACACCCGATTTTCGAGTAACCGGTGGCGCTCGCTACACTAAGGAGAACAAAGGTCAGCTTGGCACCGTATTCTGCTCAGCGCTGTTTTGTCCTCTGCCGGGTGTACGCGTGCCGTTCGACGGTGATCTTTCATTCGACAACATATCATGGAAGGTTGGTGCAGAATTTGATGTCGCGCCGCAATCAATGGCCTACGCGAGTGTCTCGCGCGGCTACAAGGGCGGGGGGTTCAGCCCCATCGTGGCGCCCAATACATTCGGTTCCGAAAAGCTCACCGCGTACGTGATCGGTATCAAGAATCGTTTCCTCGATAACCGGCTGCAGGTGAACCTCGAGGGTTTTTACTGGGATTATATCGGCCAGCAGGTCGGCTTCCTGTCGTCGGGACAGATCGCACCCGGGCAGGTCGGCAATGTCTTCGTGACCGAGAACATTGGCAAGTCCACAATCAAGGGCTTCGATCTTGACGTTGCCGTGCAGGCATCCAGCACGATCCGGCTTGGTGCACGCATCGGCTATCTCGATGCCACCGCGGACGATTTCGTTTATACTCCAGCGTCGGTGCCAGCTAGCGCCTGTGACATTTCGGGAGCGCCCCCGCGCGTGAACGTGGATTGCAGCGGACGTGACTTGCCGCGGTCGCCAAAATGGTCAGGGACGTTGACGTATGATCAAACAATCCCGCTGGGCAATGAGGCTGAGCTCCTGATCAACATCGGGTCGCGCTTCTCCTCCAGCTATTCTTCGTCGATCTTCTATTTGCCCCAACATCGACAGGGCAGCTACACGCGCACTGACATGTCACTCACCTATGTTGCACCGGAAAATCGCTGGTCTCTTGGCGCATTCGTCAACAACATCGAAGACAAGGCGGTGGTGACAATGGCAGGCACATTTTCGCTGATGCGTGTAGACTACGTAAATCTGCAGCCGCCGCGTACTTATGGGCTTCGCGCAACGATCAACTTCTAACCTATCTGCGGGCGGGGCTGCGGCCCTGCCCGCCGACCCAGCGGGGGAATAGCCTAGCCATGCGTCACAACCATAACGAGGGGCGCGGCTACGGTTGCGTGATTTGCCAGGCGGCGATAACCACCGATGACCATCGAGGACTGGATCGCCGCGCCCTCCTTGCGGCATTTGCCGCCGTCCCCGCGACCGGCCTGATCGCTGCTCCCGCTCAAAGCCACGCCAAAGTCGCACGGCAACAGCGCGGCTCGCTCATCGTCGAGCCGAGCTGGACGCTTGTATGGCGTGATGGCAAGCCGGAACTTCTGCGCGATCATTCGGTCGTGATTGAAGGCGACACTATCGTGCGTATCTCAGAAGGGCGTATCGACGGTGAAAACAGGCGCATTGCAATGCCAGGGCAACTCTTGGTTCCCGGCCTAATTTCAGCGCACACCCACACCGCTTGCGGCTCGCCGACACGTGGACTGATCGAAAGCGGCGGTCGATCTTATTCACGACCGCTCGAAATCATGGAAACCCTGGATGACGCAGATCTCGATGCGCTGACGGCTTACAACCTTGCCGAATTGCTTCGCAGCGGATGCACCGCGCAAGTGGAGCAATCGGTCTCGTTGAAGCAGGCGCAGTCCTACGTTCGCGTGGCGCGGCGCTGGGGTGTTCGTGGCTTTCCCGGCGGTATGGTGCCCGGCTGGAGGCGCGTAATGCCGATCTGGCGCCGGTCGGACGACAAGGCGCTCTTTGCTTCTGTTGCCGATACACTTTCGGAGATCGACGCGAACCTGGCGTTCGCGCTTTCCGTGAACGGCGCGGAGGAAGGGCTCATACGGCCGATGATGGCCCCGCACGGACCGGAGACGCATACGCCCGATACCTTGCGTGCGGTCGCGAAGGCTGCGTTGCAGCTAGGGAATGGCATCCATACCCACCTGGCTACGAGCCCCGGCGATTCCGAACGCATCCGCAAGCTGTGGGGCAAAGCGCCGGTTCAGTGGATCGATGAATTCGGCTTTTACGAGCAGCGTCTGTTCGGTGCGCACATGACGGGATGGGATGCCGTATCCGACGCTCCCTTCCTGGCGAAGAAGCCGCACTTCACGTTCGCCCATTGTCCGTCAGGGGCGGGGGCTGGTTCCGGTCAGTCCAACCAGCCGTTCATCGAAGCGCTCGGCGCAGGGTTCAATTCCGCCGTCGGCGTGGATACGCATTCGAACGACATGGTCGAGAACATGAAGCTCGCGCTTCTGTATGGACGTGCGCGGCATTCGCTGATTGCAGGCACGTCGCCGGTGCCGGTGAAACGACCGAGCGTTGCCGATATGATTGCCGCGGCAACGCTGCACCCGGCAAATGGCCTTGGGCGTGAGGACTTGGGTCGGATCGCTGTGGGGGCCAAGGCCGATCTCGCTTCGATCGATGTCTCGGGTCTGCTGGTTGGACCGGGGTTTGCGCCGCCAGAACCGCTCAACAATCTACTCTACGCCAATGGAATGGCCGTGCGCAATGTCATGACGGCGGGCCGCGTTCAGGTCCTTGATGGTCGGCTGACTGTCGATGACGAAGCGCACGTGATCGCGCGTGGCGCTACCGTCGTGCAAAGAATTTGGCGGCAGATGTTTGACGAAGGCTGGTTCGCCTGAAGCACTTCGGGGCCGGCACGCGTCTGCACCGGGGCCGGCATTTCACATTTCCTAACCGACGGAGGCTATCATGGCAAAGGTGCTGGTACTTTATTATTCAAGCTATGGTCATGTCGAGACGATGGCTGTCGCCGTCGCCGCGGGTGCGCGCGCCGCGGGCGCCGATGTCGATGTCAGGCGCGTTCCTGAAACTGTGCCTCAGGAAATCGCACGCAATGCCGGCTACAAACTCGAGCAGGACGCACCCGTCGCGAAGGTTGAGGATCTCGAGCGCTACGATGCCATCGTTATTGGGACCGGCACGCGGTTCGGACGCATCTCCTCACAGATGGCCGCCTTTCTCGATCAGGCCGGCGGGCTCTGGGCGCGCGGCGCCCTCAACGGCAAGGTCGGTGGCGCGTTCACGGCGACGGCCGCACAGCACGGAGGACAGGAGGTGACGTTATTCTCGCTGATCACCAACATGCTGCATTTCGGCATGATCGTCGTGGGTCTGCCGTATAGTCACGCGGGACAAATGCGCCTCGACGAGGTGGTCGGAGGATCGCCATATGGCGCAACCACTATCACCGGGAGCGATGGTAGCCGCTTGCCGAGCGCGACGGAGTGCGACGGCGCCCGTCATCAGGGCGAACTCATTGCCCGGACCGCGATCAAATTGTTTGGCTGACGCGAGTGCGGCCTGCGGAAAGATGCGCCTCGAAATGAGTGTCGTGTACGCGGTTTATTGCGGATTGCAGGCTGTGCAATTCCCCAATTCAGACACAGACGCTTTCTGCAAAACGGCTAAGCAAGCGATTGAACGCCGCCGGAGCGTCTGCGTTGCACAAATGGCCGCCTTCGGGAATTTCGGCGCGTGTGCCGTGCGGCAGCGCGACTGCGATCGCATCGCCGACACGCCTTCGCCAAGCGGTGTCGTGCGTCCCCGTTATAACAAGCGCGGGCGCGGTTATCGCTCCGAGACCACCAATATCGGGGCCGGGCTGCGGAGCCGGCGCGAGGAGGTCTTGACCGGTATAGTTGGCGAGCATGGCGGCCATCGGCGCATGAGTGGTACCGCTGCCGCCCTGTATCATCGGGTGCGCGGCCCATAACTGCTTCATCTCATCAAGACGGTCGGCTGTAGCGAGTGCGCGGTAATGCTCAAGCGGGACGTCCTCGCCGGGAGCGGGGCCCGGTTCTAAGCCGCCGATGGGAGACCCAACAAGCACGAGTCCGGCGGTGCGCCCGGGGTGCTGGTTGGCGAACCGTAGCGCAGCACGTCCCGCCTGCGACTGCCCGACGAGAATGACGCGATCCACATCGAGATGGTCAAGTACGGCAATGATATCTTCGGGCTCGCGGTCGAGGTCTGGAGGTGCCTTGGATGCGCCGAAACCGCGGCGGTCGATGGCGACGAGCCGGAAACTTTGGGCAAGCGCCTGATCGTCGAACTGGGGCTGCCAAATCCGATGATCGAGCGTCCAGCCATGGAGAAACAGGATCGCAGAGGCACCCGCGCCGTGTGTTGATAAAGGAATCTGCCCACCCTCGACATCGACCCACTGCGCCTTGTGCGTTTCGTCTGTCGTGCTGTGTCTCATGGCGATCAGCGAAAGACGTTGGTGGACCGATGATCGCCCACGAGCCAGTTCCGCAGCGTCTTATGTGCATTGCTCCGCAGTTCCGCAGCCATGGCGATCGCCTCGGGCGCATCATAAGTAAACTCAAGGATCATCCCGTTGGGATCGGTGACATAAACCGACCGACAGTAGCCGTGCTCAAGAACATATGTGTCGGGTGCGGTAATGCCGGCCCGCGCGATCCGCTCCTCGAGTGCTGCCTGTGTATTGCGATCGACTTTGAGCGCAATGTGACGGAACGGCGAAGGCGGCAGGTCGGGGCCGAACAGCGCCTGGTCGTCGGGATCGACAAACTGGAAGAATGCAAGTGCACTGCCGTCCGCAAGTCCGAAAAAGCAGTGACAATAGATGCGTTCTCGCCCGAACAGTTCGTCACGTTCGGCCCAGGTCTGAACCAATGGAAGCCCTAGCACGTCTTCGTAAAACGCCCGCGTCGCTTCCATGTCGCGTGTGACGAATGCCGTGTGATGCAGACGGTGCGGTAAATTTTCTTCCATGTTTCGCTCCCCGGATTATGGAAACCATGGATAGCAGTTCGCGGCACGGCGATATACGAATTTTTTTTCGTATATCGAAATTATTGATAGCGCAATGCGTGGATAAGCGTTGGAAATCGTTGCAGTGCGCCCTCGATTTCGCGGGCAGTGTGCTCAAGAAGCGGGTGTCGTGTTTTGACAAGGTCGTCCTGCGTCACGCGGCTCGTGGACGCCGAGCAGTTGATTGCTGCAACGATCGAACGATCGGGTCCGAATACGGGCACGGCGACCGACACGATGCCGTAGTCGAGTTCGTTGAGCGCGGAATCGTAGCCTTGCTTACGGATTTGCTGCAGCCTGGCTCGAAAGGCGTCGGGATCGACGATCGTCTGGTCGGTAAAGGCCTGCATTCTCACCTCAGCGAGATACCGTTCGATATCTCCACCTGCAGCGAACGCCATCAGAACCTTGCCCATTGACGTGGCATAAATGGGGAATCGTACACCGACGTGCGCGCCGATGCGAATGCGCCGGTTCGTCGAGGCGTGTGCAACATAAAGCACATCGTGCGCCGCGCGCACACCCATCGACGAGCTGTCACCTGTTTCGTCTCGGAGCTGTTGCAGGAACGGATCGATGACCTGGTCCATGCGCATCGACGAGAGGAACGCGTTGCCGAACTCAAGCACTTTGGGCCGAAGCAGGAAGCGCCGCCCATTCTTGGCGATATATCCGAGATGAACGAGCGTGTTGAGACACCGACGGGCAACCGCCGGATTGAGGCCGCTTGCGACAGCGACCTCGCTGAGCTGCATTTCCGGATGGCGTTCGTCAAAGACACGAAGAACGCTGAGGCCGCGCTCGAGTGTCGAGAGGTACTCCGGGTCCTTCCCGCTTGATTCGTCATCGTTGGACATAATCAAGCTTTGCAACGCTTTGGGAGCGTGCGCAAACCTTAATGGCGCCCTGTTCGTGGCACACCGGTTTAGCGCTCGCGGTCGAGCACGTTCCTGTTGTCCGCTCCGAGGAGGGGCGGCGCTTTAACTGACGTCATGCTGTTACCGTCAAAGCGGAGCGGCGATCGGATCGTTCGGAAGCGGCCGCCAAGCGGATGATCTGCATCGACTACGATCCCGAGGTGACGGGCCTGTGCACTGGCCAGAACGTCGGGCGGCGACGCCAGCCGGGAGTGCGGCACTTCAACCGCGCGCAGCCGCTCTTCCCAATAGACCAGTGGCGCTGACCGGAAGCGCGTGGCGAGGTGCTCGACCACCTTGTCGTAGTTCGCAATGCGCGCCTGACGATCGCAAAACTCGGGACGCTGCATCATACCCGGATCTCCGACCGCGGCCGCGAGATTTTCCCAGAATTTTGCGGGAGACGACATGTGTAGTGCGAGCCAGTGTCCGTCCTGGCATTCGAAGACATAGGATTGCGACACGCTTGGCCGACTGAAAGGTGTCATGACCGTATCAGCGGAAAAGAAATGGGTGAAGTCATCGAGATTGAAATGGCACATGGCCTCGAACATTGAGGTCTCGACGAGATGTCCCTTGCCTGAGCTTTGCCGTTCTTGCAACGCGGCAAGAATGCCGAGCGCGCCGTAAAACCCCGTGACGGCGTCTGCAACCGCCGGCCCGACGACGCGCGGCGCGGCGGGATTGATGAGGAGTCGCAGAAAGCCGCTTGCTGCCTGTGCGACAGTATCGAAAGCTGGGCGGTCGCTTTCCGGTCCCGAGGCCCCAAAGCCCGAGATCGAACAATACACGAGGCGCGGGTTGAGTGCGTGCAGGCGTGCATGTCCGACGTTCAGTTTCTCGGCGACGCCCGGCCTGAAGTTCTGAATGAACACGTCCGCGCCAGCAATCAGCCGGTCGAACGCCGCCAGATCGTCGTCGACCCGTGTATCGAGTGTGATACTGCGCTTGTTGCGGTTATAGGTTTGGAAGTGAGGCGCATATAGCCCGCCCTGATACTCGCGAAATGGATCGCCAGTATCAGGCCTTTCAACCTTTATGACGTCTGCCCCGAGATCCGCGAGCAGCATGCCGCATGCGGGCCCGGTAATGAAAGTTCCCATTTCAAGGACAATGAGGCCCTGAAGCATCCGATCCTCTTGCATTTGGGCCGCGCGAAAGGCGGCCAACACGTGTGATTATACGTAGATCATGCAATTCGCATATCGAAAATATATTCGTCAAACGAAATTTATTGGCATTTGGTAAAGCGATAGGATACCCGGTTGCGAAGGAGTGCGTCTTCAAAGGAGAGTGAAATGCGGATCGGAAAACAAGACGCCGCCTTTAGTGCCATCTGTACCTCGGATGCAGAGCGGATCATCGTGCGCGGTCGTGATTTGTGCGAAGACATTATCGGAAAGCTGGACTTCACGAGCTATTTTTGGCTTCTCGTGACCGGGCAGACACCGAACGAGGATCAACTTTTCCTTACCAACGCCGTGCTCACGGCGATCACCGAACATGGCCTCGTGCCGAGCGTGGTTGCTTCCCGCATGACATACGCTGCTGCTCCCGAAGCGTTTCAGGGAGCAGTCGCCGCAGGTTTGCTTGGGTGCGGCTCCGTTGTGCTCGGAAGTGCTGAAACCGCCGGCAATTTCTATGCGGGAGTCCTTGAAGCGATCAACGACAACCCCGGCGACAGTGATGCCGTCATCATTGATGCGTTGCGCGGGCTGCGCGCGGCGAAGCAAGCGGTCCCCGGCTTCGGCCATCCCCAACATAGCGGCGGCGACCCGCGGGCGCTGAAGCTGCTCGCCCTGGCCCGCGAACGCGGCGTCGCGGGAATGCATGCGGCGCTTGTCGATGATATTCGAAGGCTGCTCCCCACAGTGGTCGGGCGATCGCTGCCGGTCAATGTCAACGGTGCTATCCCGGCGGTGATGTTAGACGTCGGCTTCCCGCTGGCGGTGCTGAAGGGCATCGCGCTGCTAGCGAGAACGGCTGGCCTTATTGGGCATCTGCAAGAAGAATCTCAGCGGCCGATCGGCTTCATTCTGTCGGGAAGGGCTGCTGAGGCCATTGCATATGACGGTCCTGCGACATGCTGAGGTTTGAACGGCGGCGCATCGGGGACCCGCGGCGGCACCCCCGTTTCCAAGCGCTTCAGGTCGAGCAATGACGGATGCGGGCAATCGGCGGTGCAATTGAATAATCGGTCTGCTCGAGGCGAGGCGCGCCCTAGTCGCGCTGCGTTCGATCAATGTACGTGAGAAAAACCTTCAGCCGATCACTGCTGTCGATATTTTCGATACCGCGCCAGGAATCAAGCGGCGCGTGAACGTGGTCGCCTGCCGTTACGAGAACGGCCTCGCCATCAATCGTCATCCTGCCGCGCCCTTCAATGATGTAATAATACTCATCGAACGCGCCAAGTTTCGGGTCAGTGAGATTGTGGAGGTGGACACCTTCGCTCGCGCCGGCAGGAATATCGTAAATCAGGAAATTGGCCGGCGCGGGCGCGTCGCCGAAATCGAAAATCTTGACATCGATCGATCCGAGCCCCTCGTGAACTGCTTTGAAGGTCTGGAAGCCTTGGGAGCCCGGTTCCAGTTTGAAACGCGGCGGTTTTGCCCGGATCGGCGCAGCGGGAAACATGAGCAGCCCGCACGTTGCCGCGGCAATAAGGTTTCGACGGTTGATATCGTCCATTCTCCCTGGCCTCCCGATTATTCCTAACCGCAAGCATGTTTAGGTCAGGCGAACCCTGCTTGAAACCTGCGGAACGGGTAAATGCGCAGATCATTGGGCAAAGGGGCTAGGCTTTTCGTCAGCATTCAAGGCTGCTGAAACCATCGCACGCGTCGTATCTTAGCGGAATTTCTGCCCACTTACCTGCCCGAAGTCTGTCGGGCGTGATAGTGCCCGTTTCGCCGTCATTCGCCAGAGCTCGAGCAAGCACCGGGTGAGACTATATCATCATCGGCGCCGGGGTGGAGCGGAAGGCCTGCGATCCATCAGGTTCAGGTTCGTTCGACGCAGAAACATCTTTCGAGGGGCGATGCCGACAACCCAATTGGAGAGAGAAAGAAAAGGCTAGGGGTCTCGTACGCGAAATCCATGTATTCGCTTTTTCAGGCATTCGCGCAATCATGTCGGCGCATATCCGCCAATATCTTTTGGCAGTTACGCTAAAGCGGTTCTTTCTGATGGTACATGTGATGGTGCAAGACTTTTTCGAGATGCCAATGGATCATATAATTCAATGTGATAAGGTCTCTCCTTGGCTCCCGTTGGGCGCGCGGTACTGGCGGATGAACTACCGGTATCTGGGTAAGCAGAAGACGCTGTCGTCCGGAGTGTGGCCGCTCATTGGCCTTGCCGAGGCGCGTGAGAAGCGGGAAGAGACCAAGCGATACCTCGCCGCCGGGCTCGACCCCTCCGAGGAACGCAAGCTAGAACAGATGCGTTCCGAGTTTGCCGCGAGCTACACGTTCCGTGCCATCGCAGAGGAATGGTTCCTCAAGAACGCGCGCGAAGGCCTGTCGCCGGTCACTCTGTCAAAGAACCGCTGGCTTCTCGACAAGGCCCGCATGATGCTCACCAACCGGCCGCTCTGCCAGATTGGGGTACAAGAAGTGCTTCTGGTGGTCTGCCGCATCGAAGCGGCGAGGCACTATGAAAGCGCCAAAAGGATGCGCAGCATCATCGGCCGGGTGTTCCGCTACGCCATCGCCACGGCGAGAGCCGACCGGGATGTTGCGGTGGACGTGCGCGGTGCCTTGGTGGCGCCCAAGGTGAAACACCTTGCCGCCATTACCGATCCGGCCGAGGCTTGGGGGACTGATGCAGGCCATTGCCGGATATAACGGTCACACCATCACCCAACATTCAGGGCTTCCCAGCGGGCGGTTATTCTAGTTCACCATATCTCCTGACTGACGCACGTAAGACACTGACCGCGTCCCTTGTATCGGTTTCGCGAGTAATGAGATGTATGTCGATGAAGGGGCGCCCCCTTATCGACACGAATGAAAGCATCGAGCCCCAGGACGTTTCGGCTAAACGTGGAGCGATG
Source organism: Sphingosinicella microcystinivorans (assembly GCF_003634215.1). GTDB lineage: Bacteria > Pseudomonadota > Alphaproteobacteria > Sphingomonadales > Sphingomonadaceae > Sphingosinicella > Sphingosinicella microcystinivorans. Next base: position 924,638 of record NZ_RBWX01000007.1, read on the forward strand.
CAAACGCCCATATGCGCCGTAACATAGGTGAGAACGGTGGGTATCTGATCGCCATAATGAAGAATGCGCGGTGCGAAACCCGCCTTCCGGCATTCCGCGATCACAGTGTCGTGATGCGCGGGAAAGAGATGGCGTTCGAGGATTGCGAAGGGTTCATCGCGAAGTTCGTCCAGGTCGATTTCTTTCCTGTGAGCCAGAGGGTGATCAAGGGGAACGACCGCGCACAGCTCTTCTCGCAGAAAGTGCTGCGCGATAACTTTGTTCGCGTGCAAACGCTCACCAAGCATCTTGAGTCCGAAGTCAACAAACCCCGCATCGATCCGTTCGTCCAGCAAGGCGGAGAACTGTTCGTCCGAACGCATCTGTACGAACTTGAACGAAGCGGCGGGTTTGGTTTGGTGTAGAGGGTCAAGAAAGACATGAAACTTCGAGAGCATGATCGAACTCATGAAGCCCAGCACGATCTTTTCGTTGTGCCCGGCGGCCCACCGTTTGGCCTCGTCTAAGGCCAAATGGCTTTCGAAAAGTATCGTGCGCGCTTTGGGCAGTAGGGCTCGGCCGGCATCCGTAAGCTCCACAGAGCGCGTCGAGCGATAAAAGAGAGTCACGCCGAGCAGCACTTCGAGCTCTTGAATTTGGCGGCTCAATGGGGGCTGTGACATGTTCAGGCGGGCTGCGGCCCTGCTGAAATTGCGCTCTTCAGCGACGGTCACAAAGCTGCGAAGGTGTCTCAGTTCCATGCCGCAATTTATACTACATGAGTATAAATGATGTCCAACATCGCATTGGACATCAACTGGACCTTCTTTCCATACTGCATCGCACAAGGGTGGGTAATAAACGGAGGGGTGCGGTATGACCGTTCAAAATCAGTTTCTGAATTCGGTGGCACGTGGCGCTGTAATCATTGCGGCGCTGGCCTCGGCGCCGGCGTTGGCGCAATCGTCGAATGAGCAGGCTGCTGAGCAGAGCGGACTTGAAGAGATCGTGGTGACTGCCACGCGGCGGTCGGAATCGATCCAGAACGTCGGCCTCGCCGTCACGTCGCTGAACGCCGCGGATCTTGCAAAATCCGGTGTCGTCAACACACAGGACATTGCCGCTGTCGTGCCGAACATGTCTGTGAATTATGGCGTTGGCAACGTCGCTTTCAATATCCGGGGTATCGGTAGCAACGAGTTCTCCACCAACCTCGACTCCCCGGTCGCGACACAAGTCGATGAGGTTTACATCAGCAAGGTGTTCATGACCGGGCTGTTCAATTTCGATATAGAGCGTGTCGAGGTCTCGAACGGCCCGCAAGGCACGTTGTTCGGGCGGAACACGACGGGCGGGACAGTCAACATCTACACACGTAAACCCGCCTCGGAGTTGGGAGCCGGCGGTACGCTTGAATACGGAAACTACCAACGGCTTCGGGCTGAGGCTTATGTGAACGCACCGCTTGCGGAAGGCCTCAACGCCCGCGTTTCCGGTTACCATATACACCAGGGCGAGGGGTACTACGACAATCTGACGTTGGGTACGGACGAGGGCTATGAACGCAAATGGGCGCTGCGCGGTCAGCTCTCCTACGAGACGGGACCGACGCAGTTCCTGCTCAGCCTGCATCACGGCAAGGACAAGTCGACACTCGCGCCGTACGAGGGCGTTGGCATCTACACACCTGAATCGTATGCGGCTTTCAATCCAGGCGGGGGCTTTGCCAATATTGGTTTGCTGACACCATGCGCGCCGTATCTGGCAGGCAGAGTTTCACCCTCAGATGCGAATTGTGTGCGTGGCAACGATGGACGCTATCCAGGGGATGCCGACCCCTACACATCAAACGGCAATCAGAAGCATTATGCCGACAATCGCTCGACGGGCGGCCTTTTCAGGATTGATCATGATTTGGGCGGTGCAACGCTGACATCCCTCTCGGCTTATGAATATTTCCGGCGGGACCAGTCCGAAGTGGGTGATGGCAGCCCGGATTACGGTGGCACGCTGCTGTATTGGTACACGACTATGAAACAGTACACGCAGGAGCTGCGGCTGACATCAAATGGCGACGGGCCATGGAACTATGTAGTGGGCGCCTTTTACGAGAATGACAGTTTGTATGACGGCGATTATCTGACTTTTGGTTCGGGTCCATCGCCGTTCCTTGGCGGTGTCAAGACCAGCTTCCGGCAAAAGCTCGATGCACTGGCATTCTTCCTGCACAACAATGTGGAACTGACGCCGACGCTGCGGCTGATTGCCGGTGCGCGCTACAACCGCGAGCGTGTCGAGATTAACGGCGGCAATTGCTTTGGCACCGGATCGACCGGAAGCGGTCCCAGTAACCGGGACCGCGGCGAGGAAAATCCGACCAGCGGTTGTCTCGCCGTTCTTTCGACGTCGGACCTCGTCGAAGGCGGCAATGTTCGCAAGGACGACAATGTGTCCTTCAAGATCGGATACGAATGGCGTCCCGAAACGAATGCCTTCGATGCCCTGCTCTTGTACGGAAATGTTGCGACCGGCTTCCGCAGCGGTGGGTTCAGCGCGGTTCTGGCGGACAGTCAGCCAGCCTTCACATCGTTGAAACCTGAGGAGGTGACGTCCTATGAACTCGGCTTTAAGTCGGAACTTGCGGACCGCAGTTTCCGCCTGAATGGTGCCGTCTTTCATTACGTGTTTAAAAACGGCTACCTGAGCGTGGACACGGACACATCGATTGTTCCTGTCACTATCAACGCTGCAAAGATAAAGGCGTTTGGAGCTGAACTTTCGGCTGTATGGGCGCCCGCGCAGGGATTGCAAATCAGCGCCTCGGGAGGTTGGACGGATGCGAAGATCAAGAGCGATCTGACTTCAGCAGGGGTTTCGCTCTACAATAACCGACCCGTGAATTCCCCGCGCTTCACTTTCAGCACCAGTGCCGACTACACGTATCCTTTAAGTGAGGGGCTGAAGCTCAATCTCAACGTGAATGCGAACGCACGCAGCACACAGTATCTGGAAACGAGCAATATCCCGTCGACGCGCGAGCCGGGATACTGGTTGGTCAATGCTTCGATCGGCCTTGCTGAGATCGATGATCGTTGGAGCCTGACGGCCTACGTCAACAATCTCGGCAACGAGGAATATCGCTCCTATGTAAACGACCTCTTCTCGTTCGGTTGGACTTTGAACCAGTATGGTCTTCCGCGCACGTATGGACTGCGGGCGACGGCAAAGTTCTGAAGAGGCGGCACTGATGATCGATCCGAAAATTGAAGCGGCGCAGTGTCTTGTGGACGCTGCAGCCAGCGGCAGACTGGGGCGTCGCGGCTTCATGGCGGCTCTGACCGGTACGTTTGCCGGCATTGTCTCCGTTTCAGCGGCGGAAACCGCACTGGCAGCAGGTTCTGTCCAGCACGAGAATAGAGCCAACGGCAAGCGCAGCTTTGACTATGTTGTTGTGGGAGCGGGCGCTGCTGGCTGTATTATTGCCGCGCGTCTGGCCCGGGCCGGCTTCGATGTGGCGCTGCTTGAAGCGGGCGGGGACGATGAGGCTGCGGGCGCGCAGGTGGATGATCCCTCCATCTGGTTTACCAATATCGGCGGGCCGCTCGATTGGTCTTACCCATCGCTGCCGAGCCCACACCTCAATGGGCGTTCCATCCCGATCGGTGCGGGGCGTGTGCTTGGCGGCGGCACCAGCGTGAATGCTTCGCTCTGGGTGCACGGTTTCCAAGATGATTTCAACGGCTGGGCCGAGGCGGGGTGTACCGGATGGTCCGCTGCCGAGGTTATGCCAATCTATCGCGCGCTCGAAAATTGGGCGGGGCCTCCCAGCGAATGGCGCGGTACCGATGGTGCGATGGATGTGTGTCTTCCGAAAACACCGCACCCGACGGCTGTCGCATGGATTGAAGCCTCGCGTGAAATGGGGCTCCCCGTTCTCGACGACATGAATGCGCCGATGCGGGAGGGGGCGGGATACACAAATCTCAGCATTCGCCCCGATGGATCGCGGGCGAGCGCGTCACGCGCTTATCTGAGGCCAGCGTTGGGGCTGCCCAATCTGACTTTGCTTCTTGCCAGCACAGCCACGCGGTTACTGTTCAACGGAACGCGCTGCACCGGCGTCGAGATTGCAGATGCGGGGGGAGCTCGCCAGAGCTTTACGGCGTCGCGGGAGGTCATTGTTACAGCTGGCGGCGTGGGCAGTGCCAAGCTGCTTCTCCTTTCGGGCATTGGCCCATCAAAGGATTTGCGCAAACTCGGGATCGGAATGGTTGCTGATTTGCCCGGCGTAGGCGAAAATTTCCAGGATCATCCACTTCTGGAGGGTGTCATCCTCAAGTATCGCGGGGAGATGCCGTCCCTCGCGAAGGGAAGTGATGCTGTGGAAGCGACGAGTTTCATCCGCAGCGCACTGGGAGGGGTGCCGGATCTCCAGCCTGTCCTTATCCAGTTGCCGATCGCAACACCTGCGCTTGTTGCGAAGTATGGCGAACCGCCCGAGCAGGGCTTCACGATCGCACCCGGTCTTGTTCGTCCCACTGGCCGCGGTTGGGTGAAGCTGTCTAGCACGAACTTTCGCGATATGCCGCTGCTCGATTGTGGCTTTCTTTCAACCGATGCGGATATGGACGCCACGATCCGCTGTATCGAGTTCTGTCTTGAATTTGGTCAGCAAAAGGCATTCCGGGAAATCAGTGAAGGAGAGGCCATTCCGGGTCGCCCGCTTAACCGCGCCGACATTGCAGACTTCGCGCGAGATTCTGCGACCAGCTATTATCACCCAGTCGGAACGTGCAAGATGGGCACCGACGACATGGCCGTCGTGGATCCGACACTGCGCGTGTGTGGTATCGAAGGGTTGCGTGTCTGCGACAGCGCAGTGATGCCGACGATCACGGCAGGCAACACCAACGCGCCCGCTCAGCTCATCGGGGAAAAGGCCGCGCGGCTGATTTTGGGAGAAGCTGCATGATGGGGAAGACTTCATGAACCTCGGCCTTGACGCGACATACGGCGCCTTCATCGACAATGGCTTTGTTGAGAAATCAGGGGCGACGACATTCTCCGCCATTGCCCCCGCGACAGGCGCGCATCTTGCCGATATCGTCCATTGCGACACGGCTGATGTCGATGCAGCCGTTGCCGCGGCAACCCGCGCCTTTCCAGCGTGGTCGGCAACGAGCGCTGAAGAGCGCGGACGTCTTCTCAATCGCCTCGCCGATGCGCTTGAGAGCGACCTGTCCAGGCATGCGACCATCGATGCGCATGATACAGGGCGGCGGCTCTATGAAACCACGTTTGATCAAATGGTTGCGATTGGTCAGTATCGTTATTTCGCAGGGGCAATCCTAACGTTCGAAGGAACGAGCCGGCCGATTCCAAACGGTCTGTTCGTTACGAAGAATGAACCGCTTGGCGTCTGCGCGCTCGTTGTACCATGGAACGTGCCGACCATCATGGCGGCTTGCAAGATCGCGCCTGCGCTCGCTGCCGGGAACACCGTGGTCATCAAGCCTGATGAAAATGCATCGCTTTCGACGATGGAACTCGGCAAGAAGATCGCGGCCATCTTCCCGCCCGGTGTTGTCAACATTGTGCCTGGCGGCGGCCCGACGACGGGTCAGGCGCTCATACATCATCCCGGCGTTCGAAAGCTCAGCTTCACGGGTTCGACAGAGATTGGGCGTATCATTGCCGGCGCAGGCGCCGAGGCGCTGCTTCCGGTCACGCTTGAACTCGGCGGCAAAAGCCCCGCGATCGTCTTCCCCGACATCGAGGATATCGACGCCGTGGTCGATAATGCTGCGTTCGCGAGCATGTATTGCAACGGTCAGTCCTGCCTCGCCGGCACTCGTCTCTTCCTGCACGAAGCGATCTACGATGATTTCATCGGCAGGTTGAAAGCACAACTGTCGCGGGTCCGCATTGGTGGGCCCTTCGAGGAAGGCGTGACGCTTACCTGTTTGATTTCTGAAAAGCAGGGTCTACGTGTTGCGGGCTATATCGACCAGGCAAAGCGCGAGGGCGCCAAGCTCCTGCATGGTGGTGAACGCATTCCCGTTGCAGGATGTAACGCTGGTTGGTTCTTTGAACCAACGGTGTTCGAGGCAACGAATACGATGCGGATCGCACGCGAAGAAGTATTCGGCCCGGTGTTATCTGTTATTCGCTGGAATGACTATGAGACCATGATCGCCGAAGCGAACGATAGCAATTATGGCCTTGCTTCAGGAATTTATACGAGCAATCTCCGCAACGCGGTGGAAACCGCAAACCGTCTCGAGGCGGGAAGCGTCTGGATCAATCAGTATTTCAATCTCGGCAATGGAACGCCGTTCGGCGGCTATAAGCAGAGCGGTCTTGGCCGTGAATTCAGCCATGAAACCTTGAGGCATTATACACAGATCAAGTCCATTGCGGTCGCTACGAAGACGCCGGAGCCGTTTTTCGTCGGTTAGTCTTGCGATTTGTTTTTTCTTACAGGAGATCTGGTGCGCACTCGCGTGCCGGCAAAGGAGATGTTTTGAGCAACGCACTTTCGAGGGAGGATGTCGACAGACTCTACCGGGCCATCGACCAGGTGGAGAATCCTGCCGAAGCCATGAAAGACTTTATCGCCCGTAGTCGGCGATACAGGGAAACAGCCCAAGCGGATCTCGATGTGCCCTATGGGTATCATATCGACGAGAAGCTCGACATCTTCAAGCCCGTCGACGGAAACTGTGCCGCTCCTGTACATATCTTCATTCACGGCGGCTATTGGTATCAATTCGGCAAGTCGGAATGGAGCTTCATTGCCGAGGGCCTGACGGCCGCGGGCGTGATCGTAGTCATTCCGCAATACTCTCTATGCCCCAACGTTGGTATCGGCGAAATCGTGCAACAGATGCGTAGCATGCTTTGCTGGGTAAGAGATAATATCGCGCGATACGGCGGTGACCCAGAGCAGATTTCTATTTCCGGGCATTCTGCTGGCGGGCATCTAGCCATGGAGCTCTTGTTTACCGATTGGCTGGGAAGCTACGAACTTCCGGAAGATACCATAAAAGGCGTCTTGTCCATTAGTGGTCTCTATGATCTTCTGCCTTTGCGTGTGAGCTATGTACAGGAGCATCTTGGACTCTCTGAAAGCGATGCAGTACGCCTGAGCCCGCTTCTCAATGTCCGACCAACCGAAGCGTCCGTTACGTTGGCTGTCGCCACGAATGACCCTGCGGGGTTTCACGATCAGCTAGATCATATGGTAAATGCGCTTGGCAGGCGGACTTCGGAGCAAGTGATTCACTTGCGGGCTGATCACCTGTCCATTCTCAATGAGCTTGTTCGTTCCGACGGTGCGCTCCTGAAACATGTTCTGTCTCATATGGTGCATATGTGGCCCGCCAGCAGGCGCCGCGACTAAACACCTGCGGCCAATTCCAACCGGTTCCAAACCCAGACACGAATCGCCATGGAGTCGACCGAGCCCAAATTTCTTTAGGACTCAAACCAGGGGATGAAAAAGTCACTTGGTGTCGCTATGTCCTTCTGAAGGGAGATGTCACGAGCTCTCTCGGGCTGTAAATCCGTAACGCCAAACCAACTGAAAAGTTAAGCAATCTTACGATGGATCGACCGATTCGTCTCCGTATAGCTCATAATTTGGCGGTGGTGCGCGAACTATTCATGCATCGTGGCTGTGTATGCACTTTATCTTGTGCGTGATTTCTTAAGGGAAGCAACCCTCCATTTTAATGACCCCTCATAGTCTCAGAACTCTGCGACAGCGAGTGCATCACTGATAGGCTATAAAATTTCCAATCACTCAAATTTTGAATTGACGTAAATGTTTTACATTGAGATGTTGGCCACCGGGAGAACGGGAATCAGCTCAAGAGGGGGTCTCAATGAAGACATCGGTCGGGGTCGTTTACGCAGCTGCCATGCTATGTGGCACGTCTCATGCCGCAATCGCGCAGGAGCAGGAGGTGCCTGCGGTTGAAGAGATCATCGTCACAGCGCGCCTTCGTTCGGAATCGCTTCAGGATGTGCCAGCATCGATCTCCGTGTTCGGGGAGAAGGAGATCGAGAACGGCAAGATCGATCGGCCCGGCGATTTCGTGGCGCTGACGCCGAACGTCACCTTCAACACCGCGCAGGACGCGGGCACGACGTACCTCGTGGTGCGCGGCGTGACGCAGGTGCCGAACGGCGAGACGCCCGTGGCGGTTTCTGTTGACGGCGTGCTGCAGACAAGCGCGTTCCAGTTCAATCAGGAGCTGTTCGACATCCAGCAGATCGAGGTGCTGAAGGGGCCGCAAGGCGCGCTTTATGGGCGCAACGCCATCGCCGGCGCGATCAACATCACCACCAAGCCCGTGACCAACGAATATGAAGGCCGCGTGGCCTTCGGCTACGGAAACGGCGATGCGACGCGCGCCGAGGCTTCGGTCTCCGGCCCGATCGTCAAGGACAAGCTGCTGTTCCGCGCCGGCATCTCGCACCGTCAGGCCGATGGCTGGATCACCAACACCTTCCTCGATAGGAAGGTCGACGATTTCCGCAATTTCACCGGCGATCTGAAGCTGCTGTTCAAGCCGAGCGACGTGCTGACCTTCGATCTGCGCGGGCACTATGGCCGCACGACGGGCGGTGCTGCCTATTTCGTGCGTTCGAGCAATGCCAGCGGCGGCACTGTCATCACCGACGCGCACGGCGTCGCGAACACGGTGATCGCGCCGACGAGCAACAACCTTGGTTACAACAAACGCGTCCTCAAGAACGTCTCGCTCAAGGTCGATTACGAAACGGACGCGGGGACATTGTCGTCGATCACGTCCTATGACGACGTGTCGATGCTAACGACATTCGATGGCTACGACTATTCGGACAACCAGAATTGCTTCGAGCTGACCGCGCCGCTCTCGACGCCCTATGCCTGCGCGACGCCGCAGATCACGTTCGGCGGACTTGACGGCGGCACGCCGTTTTTCACGGCGGCGTTCAACACGACGTTCCAGGTGTACGGTCAGCAGAATTTCAGTCAGGAGCTTCGCTTCACGAGCCCGTCCGAACTGCCGTTCCGCTACATCGTCGGCGCCTATTTCCTAAAGCGCGAGCGCGATCTCGTCACGGCGACACAGGAAGACAAGGGCTTCGGGATCATTCCCAAGCTGGACTTCGATCCCGCGACGGCGAACCAGACCCGCGCCTATTTCGAAGAGAACAACGACGACAAGGCCTACGCCGCATTCGTCCAGGCGAACTACGACCTCACGGATACGCTCGAGCTCTCGGCGGCGATGCGCTACGATGCCGATCACCGCGAGCAGACGGACCCGCGGCCGGACGCCTATCGGCTGGACGGCCTCTGGCGGCCGATCACCGATCCGCGCACGCGCAAGGAAAAGTTCGATTCCTGGCAGCCGAAGTTCACAGTGAACTACCGACCGCTACAAACGCTTTCATTCTATGCCAGCTACGCCAAGGGCTTCCGTTCAGGCGGCTTCAACGCGGCAGGCACCGAATTCGACCCGTCGAGCGGCACGCGCGTTGCCGACGCGATCTTCCGCAAGGAGGTTTCGGAGAATTACGAGGCGGGCTTCAAGGCGCAGCCGCTCGGCCGGGTGCTTTCGATCAGCGGCGCGGTGTTCCGCACCGAGGCGGACGACCTGCAGGTCTTCAACTTCAACGGCGCCGTCAACGCGCAGGTGGTGAACAACATCGATAAGGCCCGCATCACCGGCGCCGAGTTCGAGTTCCGTGCGCTGCTGCCGGCCGGCTTCGAACTGATGGGCGGCGTCGGCTACATCGACTCCGAAATCCGCCAGTACGACGTGAGCCCTGCGACGGTCGGCAACCAGCTTCCCAACATCACCAAGTTCAAAAGCAATCTGTCGCTGCAATATTCGGCAGACATCGGCGACGGCGTGGGGCTGCTAGTGCGCGGCGACTGGGAGCATCGCGGCAAAACCTATTTCCACGAAGGTGGCACCGCGATCGGTGTGCCGATCCGCGATGCGCTCGACCTGTTCAACGGGCAGATCCGCATAAGCCTCGATAGCGGCTGGAGCGCGTCCTTGTGGGGCAAGAACCTGTCGAACAAGAAATACTACGATAAGGTGGTTGTGCCCGATTATAATTTCCAGGCGCGGCCGCGCAGCTACGGTATCGACGTCATCAAGACGTTCTGAGCGGCGTTTGATTGGAATGTGAACAGGTAGGAAGCCGGAGAACCATGGTAAAAGCAAGTGCCCCGGCGCCGACGAGCGATCCGATGATGTCGTTCGGCGAGCTTCTGCGCAACCGCCGCAAGAAGCTGCGCCTCACGCTCAACGAGGTGGCCATGCAATCCGGCCTGTCGGTGTCGTTCATATCGCTCGCGGAGCGCGGCAAGGCGACGCCGTCGATCGTGTCGCTATCGCGCATCGCGCAGGCGCTTGACGTCAACATCAGCTACTTTCTGGCGCCGCCCCAAACCAACAACATCATGCACCGGGCGGCGGAGCCCGAATATTACCCGATCGATTCCCCGGTCACGTACATCCGGCTCAGCGCCGGGCATACCAACCAGAAGATGGACAGCTTCATCTTCATCATCCCGCCGGGGCCGATCTTTCCGCGCGTCCACCGCGACGGCGAATCCTTCTATTATGTTCTGGAGGGCGAGCTGCATTTCGAGGTGGGCGACGAAAGCTTCGATCTGGGGCCGGGGGACAATCTGCACTTCGACGCGCGGCACAGCTATTCGATGCAGAATCGCGGCGAGGAACCGGTGAAGGTGCTGTGGGTCGGCACGCCTGTGCTGTTCCCGCCGAGCGAGGAACCGGAGCCTTCGTCGTGAAGGTCGTTCCGTCGATCCTCGCCAGTGAAGCCGTTCGGGATCTGGTGGATCATGGCGGCGTGCGGTGCCGAACGATCGTATCCAGTTTCGCGGCGGGGCTTCGCGTTCCAGAGGACGGTTTCAGCGTTCACGACGTCACCGAAATCTCGCTCATTCTTTCGGGGTCATTCGATCTCGAAAGCGGAGGCGAGCTGACCCGCCTGAACGAGGGCGATCTCGTCATGGTTCCGCCCGGCGAGCCGCACTTCTTCCACGTCCGTGCCGACACACGGATCTTCACGCTCACCATAGGCGACGCCTGAAGCGGCGCGCCTGAACGTTCGGGAGTACAGACATGCGCGTGGCCACCGATGTTGGAGGCACCTTCACCGATCTCGTCTGCTATGATGTGGACAAGGCAAGCGGGCGGGTGGTGGGTCTGCGGACCGCCAAGACCGACACGACCTATCCGCAGTTCGATCAGGGCGTGATGAACGCCGTCGCCAAGGCGGGGCTCGATCCGGCGCAGTTCGATTTCTTCGCACACGGCACCACCGTGGTCATCAACGCGCTGCTGTCGCGTAAGGGTTCCAAAACCGCCCTGATCACCACGAATGGCTTCCGCGACGTTCTGGAAATCGCGCGCGGCAACCGGCCCGATCTGTTCAATCTCGCCTTCAAGAAGCCGGAGCCGTTCGTGCCGCGTTACCTGCGCCGCGAGGTCGACGAGCGCAGCAGCTATCTCGGCGACGTGATGACGCCGCTCGATCCCTCAGGGCTCGATCCCATACTGGAGGATTTCCGCAAGGAGGGTGTCGAGGCGATCGCGCTCTGTTTCCTTCACGCCTATGTTTCGCCGGAAAACGAGATCATCGCGCGCGATTATATCCTTGCGCGCTGGCCGGAGGTTTCCGTGATCGCCTCGCACGAGATCTCGCGCGAATGGCGCGAGTATGAGCGCACGTCGACTGCGGTGCTCACCGCCTATGTGCATCCCGCCGCCAAGCGCTATCTCGAAACGCTCGGCCGCAGCCTGGATGCCGCGGGCTATCCGCATCAGCCCTATATCATGCAGTCGAACGGCGGCATCGATACGGTGGAAGGCGCGGTGCGCAATCCAATCGCGATGGTCGAATCCGGACCCGCGAGCGGTGTGCTCGGTGCTGCGGCGCTCGGGCGCCTGCTAAGCGAAGACAAGATCATCGCGCTCGACATCGGCGGTACCACCGCAAAATGCTCGCTGATCGAGAATGCGAAGACGCGGATCACCACCGAATACCGGATCGAATGGTCGCGCACCAATCCGGGCTATCCGATCCGCACGCCGGTCATCGAGATCGTCGAGATCGGCAATGGCGGCGGATCGATCGCGGGTATCGATCAGGGCGGACGGCTCTATGTCGGCCCCGAGAGCGCCGGCGCTTCGCCGGGTCCGGCCGCCTACGGGCGCGGCGGCACGCGCCCGACGACGACCGACGCCAACCTCGTCACCGGCCGCATCAACCCCGCGAACTTCCTTGGCGGCGAGATCGAACCCGACATGGAGAACGTGAAGGCGGCCTTCGCCCCGCTCACCGAGAAGCTCGGCGGGGACATGGCGGCGGTGGCGCGCGGTATCATCCGCATTGCCAACGCCAACATGGTGAACGCGCTGAAGCTCGTGTCGCTCAACAAGGGCTACGATCCGCGCGAGTTCACGCTCGTCGCCTACGGCGGCGGCGGCGCCATGCACGCGGTGATGCTCGCCGAGGAGCTGCAGATTCCCAAGGTGATCATCCCGACCAATTCGTCGGTGTTCTCCGCGTGGGGCATGTTGATGACCGACATGCGGCGCGATTTCGTCCGCACGCAGGTGGTGCCGCTCGCAGTCGAGAACAGCGCGCGCATCGAAAGCCTGTTCGTGGAGATGGCGGACGCCGCGAAGGCGAGCTTCGCGTCCGAGGCCGGGGCGGGCAAGCTGCCGCTGCGGCTCCAGCGTTTCGCCGACATGCGCTATCTCGGGCAGGAGCACAGCGTGAAGGTGGAACTGCCCGACGTCGCCTTCGACGCGACGACGGTCGCCGCCGCGGCCGAACGCTTCCACACCACGCACGAGCGCGAGTACACGTTCCGCCTCGATCTGCCGGTGGAGATCGTGAACTTCCACCTCGTCGCGCTCGGCGACGTGCCGAAGCACGAGCCCGAGAAGCTCACCGCCACCGGCAAGGTGCCCGCGACGGCGATCGTCAGCGAGCGCACGGTCGATTTCGACGAGCAAGGCATCCACGCGGCGAGCATCTACGATCGCGACCGGCTGGAACCGGGCATGACGTTCACCGGCCCCTGTATCGTCGAGGAGGCGGCGGCGACGCTCGTCGTCACCCCCGGCCGGCGCGTCGTCGTCGACGACTACGGCAACCTCCACGTCCATCTGAACGGCTGAAGGATCCTTCCATGAAAACCGATCCCTACACGCTCGAGATCATCAAGAACGCGCTCGTCGCGATCGGCGACGAGATGTTCCTGACGATGGCGCGGACCAGCATGAGCCCGATCATTTACGAGGCGCTCGATTTCTCGGTGGGCATCACCGATGCGAAGGGCGAGCTCATTGCGCAGGGGCAGGGCACCACCGTGCTCCTCGCGATGATCGACAGCTTCGTGCGCGACATCCTCGAAAAGTTCGGCGACGCCGGCATTCGCGAAGGCGACGTCTACATCGGCAACGATCCCTATCGCGGCGGCGGCACGCACCTTTCCGATTTCGGCATCGCCACACCGATCTTCCACGACGGCACGCTCGTCGCCTTCGCGGTGAACAAGGCGCACTGGCTCGATGTCGGCGGCGCCGTGCCGGGCAGCTTCTCGACGAATGCCACGGAGATCTTCCAGGAAGGCATCCAGATGCCGATCTGCAAGATCATCGATGCGGGCACGCTGCGCCAGGACATTCTCGACATCATCATCGCCAACATCCGCGTGCCGCAGGAAAGCGTCGGCGACATGTGGGCGGGCGTCGCCGCGAACGGCGTCGCCGAACGCCGCGTGCGCGAGCTGTTCGACAAATATGGCCACGATGCGGTGCTGGCCGCGAAGGACGAGCTGCTCGACTACGGCGAGGCAATGGTGAAGCACGAGCTCGCCGGCCTGCCGAAGGGCGAGTTCTTCGCCGAGGATCTGATCGACGACGACGGCCGCAGCGACACGCCGCTAAAAGTGATGGTGAAGGTGACCATCACCGACGACAAGTTCATCGCCGACTTCTCCGGCAGCGCGCCGCAGACGCTGGGGCCGATCAACAATTCGCGCACCGGGCTCACCTCCGCCGTGCGTCTGATCTTCAAGGCGATCACCAATCCGCAGGTGCCCGCGAACAGCGGCTCGTTCCGTCCGATCGAGATCATCTGCCCGGACAAGACGGTGTTCACGGCGGAGAGGCCCGCGCCGGTTTCGACCTATTGGGAAACGCTGATGTACGGCGTCGACCTCATCTGGCGCGCACTCGCGCCGCATGTGCCGGACCGGCTCGGCGCGGGGCACATGCTGTCCGTCTGCTCGGTCGTTTTCGCCGGCACACACGCGGACAGCGGCAAGAACACGATCCTCGTACAGCCGCTCGTCGGCGGCTGGGGCGGCGGCACGGGCAAGGACGGCGAATCCGGGCAGTTCGCGGCGGCCGACGGCGAGACGTACAACGTGCCCATCGAGATCACAGAGGCACGCTACGGCGTCCACGTCGATCAATACGCCTTCCACAACGAAGACGGCGGCCACGGCGAATTCCGCGGCGGCAAGGGCGTTGTGCTCGATTATCGGATGCGCACCGACGACTTCACCGTCACCGGCAGCTTCGGGCGTTTCAAGTACCCCGCCTGGGGCATGGCCGGTGGACACGACGGATCGCCCAACCACCTCGACATCATCCGCGCCGACGGCACGCGCGAGGTGCACGGCAAGGTGACGGGGGCGAAACTCGCCAAGGGCGATGTCGTGCGCATGGTGACGGCGACCGGCGGCGGCTGGGGCGATCCGAAGGCGCGCCCGAAGGCGGCGATCGCCGAAGACCTGCGCAACGGCTTCCTGACCGAGGAGCAGGCGGAACGCTATTATGGCGGCCTGCCGGGCTGAGCGGAACGGACGGATCGTGACCCTCATCCTCAACAACTGCACCGTCTTCGACGGTGTGGGGGATACGCTCCTGCCCGGGCGCAGCCTTGTGATCCGCGCTGGACGTATCGCGGAGATCCACGAGCAGCCCCAAAGCAGCGGTGCCGCGCGCGTGATTGATGTGGGCGGCCGCACCGTGATGCCCGGGCTGATCGACGCGCATTTCCACGCCTATGCGGCGGAGGTGAATCTCGGCGTGCTCGATCGTATGCGCCCGGGCCTCCGCGCGCTTTATGCGCGGCGCGCGCTCGAAGAGGCGCTGCAGCGAGGCTTCACGTCGGTTCGCGATGCGGCGGGCGGCGATATCACGCTCGCCATGGGCATCGAACGCGGGCTCATCCGAGGCCCGCGCTTCTTTTACTCCGGCTTCGCGCTCAGCCAGACGGGCGGGCACGGCGACATGCGCGGTTCGGGCATCGAATGCGGCTGCGCCTATTGCGGATCGCTGACCATGCTCGCGGACGGCGTGGATGAAGTGCGCAAGGCGGCGCGCGAGCAGCTCCGTCTTGGCGCCACGCAGGTGAAGCTGTTCCTCTCCGGCGGCGTTGCCTCGCCCTCCGATCCCTACTGGATGGCTCAGTATTGCGACGAGGAGATCGCTGCCGCCGTGCACGAGGCAGCGACGCGCCGCACCTATGTGATGGCGCACGCGCACACGGCGGATGCGGTGATGCGCTGCATCCGCTCCGGTGTGCGGTCGATCGAACACGCGACGATGCTGGACAAGGAAACCGCGCAGGCCGTGGCGGACGCGGACGATGTCTATGCCGTGCCGACGCTGGTGACATTGCGCAAGCTGATCGATGAAGGCGCGGCGCTCGGCCTGTCTCCGGTCAGCCTCGCGAAGACGGTGGAGGTTGAGAAGCACGCGCTGCACTCGCTCGATCTGCTGCAGGCAAGCGGCGCGCGGATCGGCTTCGGCTCCGATCTGCTCGGGCCGTTGATGGCGCATCAGTTGGAGGAGTTCCTGCTGCGCCGCGAGGTGATGTGCGCGGCGGACATCCTCCGCTCGGCAACCTCAATAAATGCTGCGCTCCTCAACAAGGCGGACGAACTGGGCGCGATCCGGCCGGGCTATCTGGCTGACATCCTCGTGGTGGACGGTGATCCGCTGGCGGACATCGGCATCCTCGCGCGGCCCGAGGCGCTCCTGATGGTGATGAAGGACGGCGCAGTGCACAAGAATGCGCTCCCCGCGTGAGTGAAGTCGCCGATCGCCGGGTTCTGATCAGCACGCCGCTTGGCGACATGCGCGTTCATGTCGACGTGGCACATGCGCCCGAGACTGCCGGCTATTTCCTGCGCGACGTTGTCGCCGGCCTCTTCGACGGCACGAGCTTCTACCGCATCGCGACCGATGCCAATCAGGACGACGATCAGCCGGTGACGATCGAGGTAGTGCAGGGTGGTGTTCGGCAGCCCGAGGTGGCGCCCGCGCCCAGTCTGCGGCACGAATCCACGGCGGAAACCGGGCTTCGCCACAAACGCGGCACGATTTCCCTCGCGCGGTTCGCGCCGGGCGCCGTGTACCACAGCTTCTTTATCTGCCGGCGCGACGAGCCTTCGCTCGACCACGGCGGCGCGCGGCAACCCGACGGGCAGGGCTTCCCCGCCTTCGGACGGCTCGAGGAGGGGTTCGACGTGCTTGACAGGCTCTTCGAAGCCGCCGAAGCGCGGGAACTGCTTTCGACCGAAATCCCGATCTTGCGGATCCGCCTGCTGTGAGTTCGATACCCTATCTCGATGCCGCGACCGTGGATCGGCTGCTCGCCTGGCCCGCGCTCATAGATGCCCTGCGCGCGGCGTTCATCGCGCCGCCGATCGCGCCTCCGCGCACGGCGATCAGCTACGGCGAGCAGGGCGACCAGCATTTCCTGGTGATGCCCGCCGTCAATCCCGAAGGCCTCATCGGCGTCAAGCTGGTGAGCGTGCATCCGGCGCTCGCCGCGCGTCCGGGCGGCGCGGTGCGGGGGCTCTATGTCGCGCTCGATGCGGCGACGGGCGAGCCGCGCGCGCTCGTCGACGGCCCCGCACTCACCGAGCGCCGCACGGCGGCCGCCTCGGTTCTCGCCGCGCAGACGCTCGCGCGGCCCGGCGCATCGGTTCTGCTGGTGGCGGGGACCGGGCAGGTCGCGCACGCGCTTTGCCGTTGCTATGCCGAGGTCGTTCGCCCGCAGCGCATCATGGTCTGGGGGCGGCGCAGCGAAGCGGCGGACGCCATGGCCGCGCATCTCCAAGCCGAAGGGGTTTCCGTGCAGCCTGTGCGGGATCTCGGCGAGGCCGTGCGCGGCGCGGACATCGTCAGCGTCGCGACCCTGTCCACCACGCCGCTGATCCGCGGCGCCGATGTTCGCCCGGGCACGCACATCGATCTCGTCGGCGGCTTCACGCCCTCGATGCGCGAGGCGGACGATGCGCTCGTCGCGCGCGCCGTCATCGTCGCCGATGGACCCGGCGCGCTGGATACGGCGGGCGATCTCACCCAGCCCATCGCGGCAGGCCTCGTGGACCGGGCCACGGTGAAGCTGTTCGACGACATCCTCGCCGGCCGCGCCGAAGGCAGGCGAAACGACGACGAGATAACGCTGTTCAAGTCCGTCGGCCTCGCGCTCGAAGACCTCGCCGCCGCCGAACTGCTGCTGGCGCGGTGGGAGGCGCCATGACCGTCGACCGCGATCCGCTGTCGCACGGCCTGTGGGCGGCAAGCGCGCCGCCCGCGCCGAAAACCGCGCCCCTCATCGGCGACACGCGGACCGACGTCGCCGTCGTCGGCGCGGGATACACGGGCCTGTCGGCGGCGCTGCATCTTGCCGAAGCCGGTGCCAGCGTCGTCGTTCTCGAAGCCGCCGGCATCGGATACGGCGGTTCGGGGCGCAACGTCGGCCTCGTCAACGCGGGCCTGTGGCTGCCGCCCGACGAGGTCGTGCGCCGGATGGGTGCGGGCGATGGGGAGCGCCTGATCGGTGCGCTCGGCGAAGGCCCCGACCTTGTCTTCGAAAGCATCGGCCAGCACGGCATCGCTTGCGAGCCGGTTCGCGCCGGCACGCTCCACTGTGCCGTGGGACGCGGCGGCGAACGCGATCTCGAACGCCGCCATGCGCAGTGGGCCGCGCGCGGCGCGCCGGTACGGCTGCTGCGCGGGGATGAAGCCCGTACCGCGATCGGCAGCGACGCCTACGGCGCGGCGCTGCTGGATGCGCGGGCCGGAACCATTCAGCCGCTCGCCTACGCGCGCGGGCTCGCGACGGCGGCGATCGCGACGGGCGCAGTGATCCATGAAGCGAGCCCCGTCACCGCCTGCACCGAACGCGGGCCACACATGCGGCTCGAAACCGCATTGGGCGCCGTCACCGCCGCGCATGTGATCCTGGCCACCAATGCCTATACCGGTGGCCTGTGGGGCGAGTTACGCACCGAGCTTGCCGGTCTGCCTTATTTCAATCTGGCCACGGCGCCGCTTTCGGACGTCGCACTCGGCAGCGTCCTGCCTGGAAAACAGGGTGCGTGGGATACGCGGCAGATCCTCAGTTCCTTCCGGCTGGATGCGGCCGGGCGCCTCGTCGTCGGCAGCGTCGGCGCGCTGCGCGGTGCATCGCGCGCCGCACACCGAAACTGGGCGCGGCGTACGCTCGCGCGGATATTCCCGCAGCTCGGGCCCATCGATTTCGAATATGAGTGGTACGGTACGATCGGCATGACCACCGACGCGCTGCCCCGTTTCCACAGGATGGGGCGCGTGCTCGGCATCTCGGGCTACAACGGCCGCGGCATTGCGCCCGGCACGGTGTTCGGCAAGGCGCTGGCTCGGTATCTGCTGCACGGCGAGGCGTTGCCGCTTCCGGAAACGCCATTCGCGCGCATACTGCTGCGCCGCGTGCGGGAGCAGGTTTACGAGCACGGCGCAGGCATCGCGCACGCGCTGGGCGAGCGGTTCTGAAAAGAAGAGGAGAGGGGCGCATGGGTTCCAAGGAACTCGATCTGAAGGCGGAAATTCGCGAGCTTCTTATGGCGCTGGGCGTGAACGCCGCCGAAGGCCCGCTTCGCGTACACTCACCGATCTCCGGCGAGGAGGTCGCTTCCGTCGCCGTTCACGACGCGGAGACCGTGGAGGCCACGGTCGGCGCCGCGCACGCGGCCTTCCTGCTCTGGCGCGATGTTCCCGCGCCGCGTCGTGGCGAACTCGTCCGCCTGCTCGGCGAGGAGCTTCGCGCCCACAAGACGGCGCTCGGCCGGCTGGTCTCGATCGAGGTCGGCAAGAGCGTGTCGGAAGGTCTCGGCGAAGTGCAGGAGATGATCGACATCTGCGATTTCGCGGTCGGCCTTTCGCGTCAACTCTACGGCCTTACCATCGCGACCGAGCGGCCCGATCACCGGATGATGGAAACCTGGCATCCGCTCGGCGTTACCGGGATCATCTCCGCGTTCAATTTCCCCGTCGCGGTATGGGCGTGGAACGCCGCGCTCGCGCTGGTGTGCGGCAACGCCATTGTCTGGAAGCCGTCCGAAAAGGCGCCCATCTCGGCGCTCGCGGTTCAGGCCTTGCTGAACCGCGTCCTCGTCCAGTCGGGAGCTCCCGATGGCCTCGCCGGGCTCGTGATCGGCGGGCGGGAAGTCGGGGAGGCTTTGGTCGACGATCCGCGCGTCCCGCTCGTCTCGGCGACAGGCTCCACCGAAATGGGCAGGAAGGTCGGCCAGCGGCTCGCCGGCCGCTTCGGCCGCGCTATTCTGGAGCTGGGCGGCAACAACGCCGCCATCGTCACGCCCAGCGCCGATCTCGATCTCGCGCTGCACGGCGTCGCCTTCGCGGCCATGGGAACGGCAGGCCAGCGATGCACGACACTGCGCCGGCTGTTCGTGCACGAGACGATCTACGATGGCTTCGTCGCCCGGCTGAAATCCGTCTATGCATCGGTCAGCGTCGGCAATCCCCTCGTCGAGTCCAATCTGGTCGGACCGCTCATCGATGGCCGGGCGCTGGAGTCCATGCGCCATGCACTGGAAACGGCGGCCGCGTCGGGCGGTGTCGTAACGGGCGGCGAGCGTGTCGAGATCGGCGGCTGGCCCGATGCCGCCTATGTCCGCCCGGCTATGGTGGAGATGGCCTCTCAGGATGGTCCCGTATTGCAGGAGACCTTCGCGCCGATTCTCTATGTGATGCGCTACACGCATCTTGCGGACGCCATCGCGCTCAACAATGCCGTCAGCCAGGGCCTGTCCTCGTCGATCTTCACCACCAACATGCGGGAGGCTGAACGCTTCCTCTCTGGGCGTGGTTCAGATTGCGGGATAGCCAACGTCAACATCGGAACGTCGGGCGCGGAGATCGGTGGTGCGTTCGGCGGCGAGAAGGAAACCGGCGGCGGCCGAGAATCGGGCTCGGATTCCTGGAAGGCCTACATGCGCCGCGCTACCAACACCATCAACTATGGCGCTACCCTGCCGCTGGCGCAGGGCGTGACATTTGACGTTAATCCCGATCACGTCGAGTAAGATTTCCAATAGGCTTCCCGAAGCCACCACCCGATGGCCCGTGATCGCAGTCGATAGGGCATAACGGGGGGGAAATGCGGAAAGGGGATGAACGTTGTGGTTGTCTAGGCAGAGCCAGTGTTGGTTGGAGGATGGTGTGGTGTTGGCCGCGCAAGGTGCGCTCGGTCTCGAACTCAACCGCATGAGAGAACTGGATTCTCTGTGCGTGTCAGCACGGACCTATTTCGTCGCCGCGCCGCTACTTTGGAAAAGGAGCAGCGATCATGGCCATGAACCCAGTTCTGGGTTCTCCCGTCGGAATGGAACGTCATCTCCGCAAGGCGTTTGATCCAGTTCGCGGGCGTAGCGGTGCCCGCTGAACACTGCTGCGGCAATGGCCCCGGGTGCGACGGCGTCTCCGATGCGATCCACCGTCTTGATGCCAGCCGCCGGCCACTCGCTGGAGCGAGCGAGAAGATCGTCGTAGAGTGTGCTGTTCTGAAGGCGCGCGGTGACCATGACGACCGATCGCGCCTTGAGAGTCTGCCTTGTGTCGGTGAATGCGCAGGCGAGTGTCGCTTCGCCGCCCCGGAATGCGACAAGCGCCTCGTTGGCGCGGATATGGACTCCGATTTCCAGCAAGCGGCGCTGGATACGCGGTTGCTCCAGCGTATTCACCGTCCAGGCGGAGACAAGCGGCGCCGGTGTTACCAGGGTCACGTCCAAGCCATCGGACCGCAGCTTTTCGGCGATGACGCCGCCCATATAATAGTGATCATCGTCGTAGACGATGACGGGGCCTTCGATCGTCTTTCCATTCATCACGTCATCGGGTGTGAATACGGCGGCCTGGTCGAGCTCGCTGATCGGGGCGCGATGGTAGCGGGCCACGCCATCGCGGCGCCAGTGTGAACCCGCGGCGATCACAATACGGTTCGCGCCCGTGTCCAGAACGTCCTGCGCGGTCATCATGCTTGCCAGAAAGACCTGGACGTTGGGCAGTTGGTTGAGCTGCTCGACCCGATATTCCCGCACACGGCCCCAAATTGCGAGGCCTGGCAGACGAGGCTCACGCGCTGATCGTCCGCCGAGTTCGTTGGAGCCCTCTGCGAGCAATACGTCATATCCGCGCTTGCCGAGCGAAACGGCGCATTCCAGACCGGCGGGGCCAGCGCCGACGACCAACACCTGATCTTCGCTCTCTCGCTCGGGGATATGTTCAGGGTGCCATCCGCGACGCCATTCCTCTCCCATGGTGGGATTCTGCGTGCAGCGGATCGGTGTATAGGTGTTGTCTGCTGCGGCGCAGATGTTGCACCCGATGCATTCGCGAATGTCTCCCATCCGCCCTTCCTCCACCTTTCGGGGCAGGAAAGGGTCAGCGATAGACGGGCGCGCCGCGCCGATGAAGTCAAGGACGCCCCGGCGGATCTGCGACACCATCGTGTCCGGGGACGTGAAGCGGCCGTTACCGACCACGGGCTTTCCAGTGACCTGCTTCACAAAGCTGACGTACTGCTCATGTGCCCCCTCGTCCCCGAACCGGGAAGGGCGGGAATCGTTGCTCCAGTCGCCAACCGTGAGGTCCCAGAGATCAGGAAGGTCAGCAAGCATCTCGATAACGTCACGGCCTTCGCCATTGGAACAGAGGCCTGCCGGGCCGACCAATTCATCTACGCAAATCCGCACCGGTACGGCGCAGGTGTCGCCGACGGCGCTCTTTGTTTCCTCGATCAGTTCGCGCAGCAGTCGCACCCGGTTTTCGAGCGATCCGCCATATTCGTCGGTGCGCTGGTTGTAACGCTTCGAGAGAAACTGCATCGGTGTCACAAGGCCGTGCGCGGCGTAGACGTAGATGATATCGAAACCTGCCCGTTTCGCACGGCGGGCCGCCGCGACATGCCAGCGGCGCAGATTGCGGATATCCTCTTTATCCATCACGCGCGACTGGACGGGATCGTAGGAC
This sequence comes from Sphingosinicella microcystinivorans, assembly GCF_003634215.1. Classification (GTDB taxonomy): domain Bacteria; phylum Pseudomonadota; class Alphaproteobacteria; order Sphingomonadales; family Sphingomonadaceae; genus Sphingosinicella; species Sphingosinicella microcystinivorans. Next base: position 946,999 of record NZ_RBWX01000007.1, read on the forward strand.
ACGACCGTGTGCGACGAGGGCCCCATGGGGATTTCCCGCGAGGTCCTGTTCTGAGCGCGAAAGCCATGATGGCCAAGTTCAACACCGGCGAGCGCATCATGCTGATGGATAGCCTCTGCCGCCCGCGCGAGTGCGGGAATGTCGGAATCGTCCCATAGGCGAGCATGCGAATGCGGCGACACGTCCGCCGAGGGATGGATCTCGCAGACCTCGGTGCACACGACAGCCCAGCCGCCTTCCGCCTTTACGCGGCGCATCGCAGCCATGCCGGAAGGCGCGCGGTGGCCCATGCCGTTGCAGTGGGGCACCTGATAGAAACGATTTTTGGCGGTTACCGGGCCGATACGGAGCGGTTCGAACAAGATATCATAATGTGTACTTCGCATAACGTCTCCCGCTCGCAAGGACGGCTTGCCGCCCTCCACCTCTCGCCAATTGCTTTGTGCGCGAACGACCCAAACCTGTGCAAGGCCGATTGTTGCAATATCTGAACTTTTTAATTAAAATCAAGGCAATTGTTGCGTTTTGGTTTCTCACTGAAGGTGCGGTGTTTGGGAAAAAGTGGCTGATCTTGGGGAGTTTTGCAGCCTGGCCGCAGAGTTGCGGCCTTATGGGGTATATTCACATGCGGCGGTGGGGCGCGCGACCGCTGCCATCGTGAAGCTGTCCACTCGTGTGGTCGATCGCGCCGGATAAGATGCGTTCTGTCCAGCACGCGGTTTTCGGGGACATCAAACCGGTCGCGATACAGCCTATTGTCCCGAGGCTCGCCGGTTCCCAATATATGGTCGAGATCGAGGCCGCCGCAGTCTTTGAGGGGGCGAAGGAGAGCCCGTCCTGAAATGTCGGGTTGCCAATCCGCTCGCCAGGGATTTCAGCCTGCAGGTTTCGGGTCAGGTCTTCGTCTTGAGTGCCGTGCTTGGATTCATCCCGTACCAGCGGCGGAAGGTTCGCCGGAACCCAGAAGGATCGGAAAAGCCTAGGCGTTCGGAAACGGCCGCCACGCTTGCGCCCGGATGCGCAAACAGTTCCAACGCACGTTCCTTTTGAATGTCATCTGTCAGGCTTTGGTAGGTAAGGTTCAAACGGCGCAGCCTTCGAATGAGCGTGCGTTCGGAAATATCAAGTCGATCCGCGACTTCTTTCAGTCTCGGGGGGCGTCCTTCGATGAGAAGCAGCTTCTCGATTTCGACGTTCAACCGCCGCAGTTCGTCGCGTTGGTGGGATTCCCGGCTTTCTGAAACGCAGCGTGCTTGTGCAAGGCGCCAGAGCTCAGGATCGCTGCCGATATTTCTGATCTGCAGCCATTCCGTTGGAAAGCATATCGCATTCCGGTCAGCCGTGAATGTCACGTCGCACCCGATCAGTTCGCGCAGCCTCTGTGCATAGAGCGGTTCTTCATGCCGAAATGAAACGCGGGCAGGCTGAATATTTCCGCCCAGCACACGCGTGAACATTCCCACGATTTTCAACATCGGCGTTTCAACGATCGGAGACGCGGCATCTCCAAACTCAATCAGATCCACGATTTCGAAATAGCAAAAGCCGTCAATATCGCGGCCAATTCTGAAATCGTGATAGCCTGGCCGGTACTTGCCGTGCTGCTGGACTAGCGCCAGAATGTCGTAGACCGACGGGCCATAAGTAAGCGCCAGTTCCAGGCCTCCGCGAAAGAGCGGAAAACCATGCTTGTAGAGATTGAGATGATAGCCCGGGTTTCCTCCGAACCGGGCGAGGTTGCTTACCACGCGAAGGTAGTCGGCAATTGTCATGGCATGGCGCACATCGCCGCTCGGTGAGAGCAGGGCTGTGCCACCAAAAAACCAGCGAGGACGGCCCAATGCTTTATAATAAAACTCTAAAAAGGCTGTCGGCATGACACGGCCGAGTATGGGATGCGATGTCACCATAGTACCGATAGCGTGGCATCAAACGTTATTGACGGTCAAGATCGTTAGATGCACTCTCATTGCGAGGCAGGGGCTCCACTTGGTCGGCTAACGTCCATTTGTTCCTTTCTGCCTGGTAAGCGTCCCGGAAAAGGTCTCGGCAGGGCAAGGGCTTGGGTGTGCATCTGCAGCGCCCCATGCCAAGAGGAGGTCACGCGCGGATTTACTTCGTTCAACCTTAGAAACCGTCAGGTTTTTCTTGAACGCGCATGGCCTGCATCTGAAGTCAGTTCGGCTGAGAAGCTTTTCGTTGCATGCGGCCCGAGGTGGCGGTGGTTGACGAGGGGAGAATGGGAATGCAGGGACTTAGACATGCGATCACGGGCAGCCTGTTGGCTGTACTCGTGGGTGGGAGCGCCGCCGGCTTTGCAAAAGCGCCCGGAGATGTTTCGGATCTTGTCGATGCGCGGGCCAGTTCCGGAGAGAGTCAACTCTACGCGCGAGGATATTCGCTTCATCACACGAGTCCGGGCGATGATCGGAACTGGGGCTATTGGTGGAATGGCTCCAAGAAGAAATGTCTTTCCGTGGTTACAATGGACGGGCGCTATTCCGCGATAACGGAGGCCCCCAATTCCGATTGCGGCCACAAGGCAGACAATAACGCCGCCGGTGTCGCTGCTGCGGTGGGTGCCGCGGCGATTATTGGCGCGGTGGCGCTTTCCCATAAATCGCATAACCACGACGACGGAAACCATTACAGCAACAGTGCGGACGAAGCCGAGTATGAACGCGGCTATCGTGATGGTCTCTACAACTACAGCTATCATAACTATTCGCGCAGCAATGCGTATTCAGATGGTTATGGCGCAGGAACGTCGCAGCGCGGACATGAAGCTCCGCATCGGGACGGCTATGCGTATGCGGGGGGATATGCGGCCTATAATGGCTTCGGCGACGTGGTCGGTCGAAACAATGCAGACGCGGACGATATGCTCCGGTCCCGTGGTTTCGCCTATTTCGGCAAGGATACGTCAGATGGTTCCGGCCATGAGCGGACATATTGGAATGCGCGCACGAAGCAGTGCATTTCCGTACGGACACGCTCGGGATCGGTCTACGATGCGCATTCGATCAAGAAGAAAAATTGCAGATAAGCCGATGCTCTCATAGGGGAGAATTGAACATGAACTGGCGGCTTATCGGCGCCTGCACGTTGGCTTTCGCCAGCGTGCAGTTCTCGCCCGCCTTGGGGCAAACCGACATTCAATCGCAGCGTGTCCAATTTGCGCGTGGCGCATCTTCGGCGACCGTCAAGGGCACGATCAAGGGTTACGCGATCAGGGATTACGTCGTCGGTGCACGCGCCGGTCAGACGATGACGGTAAAGCTCACGACGCCTAACACAGCCAATTATTTCAATGTAACCCCAGCCGGGTCGGACACCGCGATTTTTGTCGGATCTACCAGCGGGAATAGCTTCCGCGGCACGCTGCCGGTTTCAGGGGACTACACGATCAGGGTTTATTTGATGCGAAGTGCAGCCCGGCGTAACGAAACCGCGAACTACGCGCTTGCGATCGGTGTGACAGGCCGGCCTGCCGCGGTTGCCCCCAAGCCATCGGTAGACGCTGTTGTTCCGGGTACGCAATTCCACGCGGTCACTTCAATTCCTTGCAAGGCGGCCCCTGGTCAGCCCACGCGACAGTGCAAGGCCGGGGTCATACGCTCGCCTGGTGGCGAGGCGACTGTTCGTATCACGCTTCCCGGCGGCAGTGAGCGCAATATCTATTTCAACAACGGCAATGCGTCATCGTCGGACGCGAGAACGCCGAAATTCTCGGTGACCCGGGATGGCGACACCTCCATCGTCACCGTCGGTGCTGGGGAGCGGTACGAGATTCCCGATATGCTCGTTACTGGCGGCTGAGGCAAAATTGGGAAGTGAAACAAGGAAGCGCGTGGCAGAGCTATTCTCACCGTGCGGTTCAGGAGCCTTTCTCTGACGCTGCTGCCCTTGCAGCCTGCTCATAAACGGCGGACATGGCGCGGAAGAGATCTTTCAGTCCCTCGGCATCGAATTCGCCCGCACTGAAATAGCGCATTGCAGGTTCCAGGTAGCGTTTCCGGTCTGCCAGATATTCGGCATAGTGCTGCTGCCCCTTTTCCGTTGCCGAATAGACCATCTCCTTGCCGAGGCGCGCTGTCTTCACGGCTTCTAGCCGGACGAGCTTCTTCAGCGAGTAGGAGACGAGATGCATGTCGTCGATCGAGAGGGCGAAGGCGAGGTCGGTAGCCCGTAGCGGGCGCTCCCGGTAGACGAGAAGGTGGAGTAGGAACGTGTCGAGGTCGGAAAGTCCGGCGATGAGGCTGGCCTTGCTCCGCTGGTTCATCCAGCGCCGCACCGAGTTCCACAGGACGGTGAGCCCAAGCTCCAGTTCCGAGAGCTGTTCGGGGCCGATGGTGCCTTCTTTTTTCACGATCTCAACATCCATGCTTCTATGAGGCTGTCATTCCTGCATGGTGCCGTTGAAAGCGTCAACCTGTGCACGGGGCCTCATTCAAAGCCCTTGTCTTCGATGACCGCGACCAGATGGTGGTCATAGCACTGCCAATGGTCGCCATTATGCCGCCAGGCGTTCAGATAGACGGCAACTTTGCCCTTGGTGAGTTCGGCGATCTGCTGTCCGCTCGGCATCCCGTCCCCGATGGATGCGCCTTCACGGAACTCCTCGCGCATGTACCGGACGTGACCGATGGTGAGCACTTCATCGCCGATACGCTGGGCCTCGACCTTGACCCATTTGGTTTCCATCGCATCGATCGCCTTGTCGAGATCGATCATCTGCTGCTTGTTGACCCGAAGCGTAGGCCATGGCTGCGCCGTTCCGAGGAAATCCTCCGCGAAGAAGGCTTCCAGCCAGTCGTGCCGCTTGTTGGCGATCGCATCGCCCCATGCCGTATAAAGTTCCTGAAATTCCTCGGACAGTGCCTGATCAGCCACGAACTTGGTTCCTCTTGAGAAATATGGGGCCAAGCCCGTCAGAAGCTGTAGCGGGCCTGAAAGGCGACGCTGCGGAAGGGCTGACGGTCCTGGAAAAAGCTTCCGCGGGAGTTCGGCTGATAGCCCGAGAACGTGCGTACGATCGTGTTCGTCAAATTCTTGCCGATGATGTCGAAGCCGAGCTTGCCGTCCATGAATTCAACGGACAGGCGTGCGTCCAGCCTGGCGTAGCCATCCTGTTCGGCAAGCGGATCAAGCGTGAAGATCGTGTGGTAGCGTGAAGAGAATATGCCGGTCGCCTCTGCGATCAACTCCGTCTCGCTTGCCACTGGCACTGTCAACGTACCCGTAACCGAACCGCTCCATTTCGGCGCATAGAGCGTTTGTCGGCCGCTCAGATCCTGTCTCTCGGCCGAAGGGTTCCGCCCCGCCAGAATGGCGGCCAGCTGCTGTGCGTATGTCGCACCGGCATCCCGATAGTTGCGGTACTTCGAGTCCAGGTATGTTCCTGAGGCGGAAACGCGGAAATAATCCGTGACTGCCAGCGCCGTTTCCAGTTCTACACCCTGCGCACGGGACTGCGCCGCATTGCGTACGAAGTTCACCGGTGCGCCGGCGGCGTTGGTGCCGTTGATGACGACCTGAAGGTCTGAGAAATCGTTGCGGAACAGGGCGAGGTTGACCGTCAGGCGGCGATCCAGGAATTCACCCTTCAGGCCGATTTCGTAAGCATCGACCTTCTCCGGTTCAAAGGGATAGTTCGCCGGATTGGCGGAAAGCTCCGCGACGCTGAAACCACCCGCCTTGAAACCGTGCGCGTAAGACGCGTAGGCCATGATATCGTCGGAGATATCGTATTGTATGCGCGCCGACGGCATCAGCTGCCTGTCGGTGCGCTTCAGGCTGACGCTGCCCGGCGTGCCGATTCCGATAAGCCCGGCGAGCGACTGGAGCGAGGAGGGGAAGGGCGCGATGTTCCCGTAGGCGGTGGTTGCCGTACCGAACTGCAACATCCAATCGAAGCTTTTTTCGATGATGCAGCCGCGCAGGCCCGCGCTGATCTTGAAAGCGTCGGTCACATTGTAGGTGAGCGTACCGAACGCGGAATAGGTGCGTCCGTTCTGGGTTGCCAGCACCTGCTGCGCGACCGGCAGGTAGGGCACGAGCGGTGCGAACACCGGCGGCGCGGAAAGGTTGGGGGTCAGAAAGAAAAATCCGATGTCCTGCTGGATGTCGAGTTTATCGTCCTGAAAATAGAGGCCCGCCATGAACTCCAGCGGCTGGCCGACGGGAGACGTCAGGCGCAGCTCCTGGCTGAACTGCCGGTAGTCTTCCGGCGCGTGCACGTTCAGCAGTTGTGTGGCGGTGCCATCATTGTCGAGCAAGAGTGTGAAATCATATTCGTAATAACCGGTGACGGAACTGAGGGTGAGATCTCCAACGTCCGCGTTCAGCGTCAGCACCGTTTCCTTGTTGCGGAGCCGGCTGTAGTTGCCCGGATTGGACGTATAGAGGCTGTTGTCGAGGCCGGTGGGCGCCCCTGCGGCAAGATTGAGTGCGCAGAAGCCGGCGGCCGCGAACGGCGCGGGCGGTGGGCACAGCGTTTGCCGCAGCACGAGCCCGCCCTTGTTCACGCTCTCGCTGATTTCCCCTTTCAGCAGGGCTTCGAAGCCCGGAGTCGGCGCGTAGCGGGCCGTTGCGCGAAACGCGAAATTCTCCAGGTCTGGAGCGGATTTTCCGGTGGCGACGTTGCGGTAAACGCCCTTTTGGCCGTTCATCGTGCCCGCGACGCGAAGCTGGAAACTGTCGGTGAACGGGAGTGTCGCGGCGCCTTCCAGCGCATACTGACCGCCGCTCTCGCCGCTCGTCGGCGACAGCAGTGCCCGTGCCCAGCCTGTCAGATCGTCGGAGGGTTTGACCGATACGATATTGAAGGCGCCGGCGATGGCGTTGTTGCCGAAAAACGTCGTCTGCGGCCCCTTCAGGATTTCGACGCGTTCGATGTCGAGGAACGTCGCTTCCGAGTTGCGCGAGCGGCCATGGTAGATGTCGTCGACGAACGTACCGACCGACTGATCGAACGACTGGCTTTCGCCCGAGCCGGTGCCGCGAATGAAGAAATTGCTGGATCGCCCGCTGCCCTGAACCTTGATCGAGGGGTTTTGCCGCGCCAGCGAGACGAGCGACGTCAGATTTTCAGTGCGAAGTTCGATCGCGCCGACCACTTCAACCGAAACCGGAACATCCTGCAGCCGTTCGGCTCGGCGCTGCGCAGTGATGACGATCTCATTGCCTGTCACATCGGGTTCGGAGGCGACAGCGCTTTCCTGCTCGGCGGCCATCGCGCTCGCCGGTTCGGCGAGGATTGCGAGCGGCACAAGCGCCGTGGTGCAAAGCGTAAGGCCGCGGCCGCGCATCGAGTTTTTTTTGTTCATCATTCCCGTTCCCCCTTTTGAACGGATCGGGCCGCGCCGTTCCTGCGTCAGGTCCACGATACCGTGCATGAGAATGACATAACAAATGCGATTCGCAAGTAAATTATCATCAAAACGTTGTCGTTTTATATATCAACAACAAGATCAATGGCTTGTGGGCGCGCAATGCACGGAAGGCATGTGCCGTCGCCGAGGTCGGCGGTGGAGGTTCCCTTGATAAGCGCCGAGCGGCAGGTGAGGCATGTGCCGCTCCGGCAGCTGTTTGGCACCGCAATTCCAGCCGCTTCGGCGAGCTCAAGAAGCGAAAAGTCATCTCCGGCAAACCAGCGAACGGTTTGCCCGCTTTTCGCGAAGCGGACACTGGCCTCCGCGATCTCGCTGCGCTCTACAGTTCGCCCGAATTGCTCGAACAGAACGGTGTTCGCATTCGCGCCGCGCGCCACCAGCGCGTCCTTCAGGTCCGTGCAAAGGCTTCCGGGTCCACAAATATGGATTGCCGCCTCGAACCAGGGCAGCGTGTGGCGATGGCCGTTCACAACCACGCTGAGGTCGGACAGGGCGGCAATTACCCGGTCCGGCGTGATCCTTCCGTGAAGCGCGCCGGGAACCTCCGCGCGGCTGTAGATGAGCGTGAGAGAAAAGTCCTTGCGCGCGGCGGCCAGTGCTTCGAGGTCCTCTCGAAAGGCGAGGTCTTCCGGGCTGCGCCCCCGTAAATCAGGTATGCCGGAGGTGCGTCGCGGCGGCTGAAATGCGCATCGAGCATTGCCTTCAGCGGCGTGATGCCGATCCCCGCCGCGATGAGCACGAGTGGCCGGTAGCTGCCCATGTCGAGCGTGAAGTCACCGGCTGGAGCGCTGAGCGAAACGGTGTCGCCGGGGCGCAGTGCATGCAGACGCTGCGAGCCTTTGCCCCGCTGTTTACGGACCGTGACGCGATAGCATTCCGGCGTGAAGGAGAAGGCTGAGAGGCTCCAGGCCCTACGTAGGGTTGCGCCTTCATGTTCGAACTGCACCTGCACGTGCTGCCCCGGCTTTGCACGGGGCAACCGGCCGCCGTCGGCTGGGGAGAATTCAACGGAGCGAATTTCCGGCGCCTCTTGGGTCACCTTGCTCACGATAAACGGGCGCCATCCCCGCCACCGGCCTTCCTGCCGGTCCTGCGCGCGTTCGGCCGCTTCACGTTTAGCGGAAAGCAACAGTCGGTTGGTGCCGCTGAGACGCGCAAAGCTGAGCAGGCGCTGCAGGGGTTCCAGCGGCGGAGGATCGCGCTCGATCAGAAAATCGCTGACATCGGCAACGCTCGGCATCGCGGGGTTGTGTGCGATGCGACGAAGCCGATCGCCAGGGCGGACGCGCCCCGGGGATTCAACGCCAAAATAGACACCCGCGTACCGCGATTTTGCAAATGCCCGTTGGAACGCCGGCGGCTGCCCGAGCCGCCACGAGAGCTTCAGGCACGGGCTGCGCGCACCCGCGACGAACAGGCGAACCTCCTCTCCGAGGGTGAAAACGTCGCCGATCCTGAGATCGCTCTCATCGAGCGTATCGAAGGTTAAATTCTCGCCGAAGAAGCCGTCGGGCCATCGCGCAGCTTCAACGCCGAGCTGCTCACCCCAATAGGCATAAGCCTGTCGCGAGAAAGCGTAGATCTTGTCCGGGTGAACCGCGCGTTTGTCACCGGGAATCCCATCGTCCGTCACATGCCAGGGTTCGGGTTGGGGAACTTTCAAATGCCCCGTCGTCACGACCTCGGTGCCGATCTGGACAGCGTGCAGACCGCCTGCCGAGACATTGAGAAGATGCATGGCTTGTCAGGTGCCGCAGATCACGGGTTCAGCGCTTCGGCGAGCACCGTGGATGTTGTCGTGAAGCCGAAGCAGAAGCGCACATTGTGCAGTGTCGCCTGCATGCAGAAATCCGGAGATGTCGTGGCCACGCAGTCTTCCAGCATGATCGTGTCGTAGCCATGAAAATTGGCATCCATCAACGTGCCGAGTACGCAATGATCGGCATTCACACCGGCAAAAAGCACGGTCGAAATGCCGTGGTTCTTCAGAATGGAATCGAGTGGCGTATCGTAAAAGCCGCTGATTCTGTGCTTGTCCACGCAAATGTCCGATGCTTCCCGGGTCAGCCCGTCGATAAGCTGTGCGCCCCATTCCCCTTGCTGAAGCACCTTGTAAGTTCGCCCGCCGAACGTTGTCGATCCGGCGAGGCCCGGGCCTTGTCCGTTCGGATTGAAGGGATGCTGTGTCCCGGGCGACAGGTTGGCCCGATCGGGCCGGACACCCCAGTTCAGCCAGATCACGGGGGCGCCGCATGCGCGCATGGCCGCCGCCGCGCGGTTGATGGGGTCGACGAGCGCGCGCCCTGCGGCGAAATCGATGCCGAGCGAGGCGATCCAGCCATCCTTGCTGCAGAAATCATTCTGCATATCAACGATGACGAGCGCGGTTCGCGCCAGATCGATCAGCACGTCCTGGGGCTCGGCGGTCAACCTTGTGGTTGGGCCCGACGGCGCGGGGCGACGCATATCGATCACCGCATCGCTCACGCGGTAGGTGTTGCGCCCCTCCGTGCCGAGCGTGGCCCAGGTGCGCGTGTCCGGAATCGTGCTGGTGGTCATCGGAGTCTCCGTTGGGCAGGGGCGGCCGGCCAGGCTCAAAGCCCGTGCGGGCTCGGGCCCTGCCAGTTGAGTTCTTCATACCAAGTCGTGGTTTCGGCCCCGGCGCGCACCTCGCCGTGGACGATCATTTTGCGTCCATCCTCGGAGATTTCGCTGCGCTCGACGAACGGGCCCATGCCCGGAACCTCGCCGGACACCTCAACTTTTCGGGGCGCGGGGCTGCGCAGCGACACCACAAATCCGTTGCCCTGCACGGTTGTCGCGGGGCCGCCATAGATGCCGTCGAAGCTGCGCACCGAAATCTTGCCCTGCGGATCGGTTTCGACGGACACCCAGACGAGCTGGTTGCCGTCATCTTTCAGAACCCAGAGCGTGAGCGATGCCGGGGTCAGTTTACGCGACCGTGCCTCGTCCATGACCCAGAGACCTGTTGGGATAATGCCGGACATACACCCTCTCATGCTGTGCATCGATATGACGCAGGCTAATGCAAAAATACAAAACGTCAACGAATCGATGTTAAATTGTTGAACTAAACTTCGGTGCGGTCGACCGCGCGGCCCGTGCGAAGAACCAGACCGAGGCGAGCGACGAGATGATCATCGTCCACAGGAGCGCGACGCTCAGCGGCTCGCCGGTGGCGTCCATGAAAACGCCTACGAACAGCGGCCCGGCGGTTCCGGCGCAAGCGGACATCAGCAGCGAGAGGATCGCTGTTCCGCGCGCCCGAGCGCGATCCTCCAGCGTCAGTTGAACCGGTACAGGCATCAGTGCGAGTACGGCGGAAGAGAAAAACGCGAACAGGCCATAAAGTGCGAGCGAGGGGGCGAGGTCCCGCATGAGCGGGAGTGCAATCACAACAGGGCCCAGCAGGGCCGCAAGCACAACAAATGCGCGCGCCATCAGCGCAGGACTCAAGGCGCGGCGCGATGAAAAATAGGCCGTGCCTGCCAGGGCGCCCGCGATACCCCCGACCAGATAGGTTGCGCCAGCGTGGGCGCCTGCCGAACCGGTTGTCATCCCGAGTGTTTTGACCAGCAATGCCGGATACCAGGCCAGCAGGCTTGCAGTTGCCGCGTAGAAGGCGGTGAGGGCGAAATAGTAATTGCGAAGGAACGGCTGCTCCCGGAAAATGAAGCGGAATACGCTTTTGTAGTCCGGCATTGTCGTTTGGTTTGATGGTGGGGGCGTGCGCGGCGGCTCTCGGCCAAGCATCGCAAGCAGGGGTGCCAGGATCAGGCCGGGAACACCGACCGCGAAGAAGACCACGCGCCAAGGTTCCGCGGCGCTGACGAAATCCACAACGCCGCTTCTGGCGATCTCAAGCAGGTTGCCGCCGAGCAGGAACATGAGCCCCGTGCCGACGAAGGGCGCCAGCATGAAAATGCCGGTCAGGCGCGCAACACGCCGAGGATCGCGCTGTTGACTGAAGATCGAAAAGGCAGCCGGCGGCAGCCCCGCCTCGGCAACCGCCGTGGCCGCACGAAACAGAAGGAGTGCGGCGAAAGACCCCGCAAACCCGCAAAGGATCGTGGCCAGGCTCCACAAAGCGACGCAGGCCGCCGCGAGTTTCACCCGATTGCCGGAATCGATCAGCCTTGAAATCGGCAAGCCGCCGATGGCGAACGCGATTGCAAAGGCGCCGCCCTGCAAAAAACCGAGCTGTGTGTTGGTGAGGCCAAAGCTCCGCTGCACGTCGATCGCGAGCAGGCCCATGACCTGCTTGTCGGCTTGAGCAAGGATAAAACAGACAAGGAGCAGGGCGGGTGTACGCATGTATCGTGTGCCTTTGTCGCCCTGCGGTGCCTCCCGGCACTTTATTCGCGCGCCCGACTGGCACACGCGGCACACACATTCTAACGCTGAAATTCAAATTGACAACGATTTGTCGTCGAATTGCTTTTTTACTTAAAAAGGACCATTAAACGGTTGTGAGAGGCGGGTGGGCCGGCGGTCGCGCGGGGGGGCTCGTCAGTCGTCGAGATTGCGATTGAGCGTGCGCATCGTGCGGTTCAGGCGCGTCACCTCTTCAGCCGGGATCTTGCCGAATGTGCGGCTGTAGATCGCATCCGCCACGCCCCATGCCTGTTGGCCGGCAAGTCGTCCCGCATCCGTCAGCTTGACTTCGGTTACCCGCCGGTCTGACGCGCTCTGGCGGCAGTGGACGAGGCCGTCGATCTGCATGCGCTGGACGATCCGGGTCATGGTCGGCAGCTTGACGATGGCGTTGTCGGCGATTTCGCTGACGCTCAAGACCTTGTCGCCGCGCAGGCTCATCAGCACGCGCCAGCGGGGAATATCGAGCCCAAGCGCTTTCAGCGCGATTTCCATTTCGTGCAGGTAGCGGCCGGTAAACCGCGTCAGCCAGTAGAACGGCCACCGCTCGATATCGAATTCGCCGGAGGCGGAGATCGCGCTGGACGTCGGTTCTGTCATCGCTCTGCCGCTAGAGATACAGGTTGATATCCCCGCGCGCCGCGTCGCAGTCAAGCAGTTCCACCCGCTTCAGGGCAATGCGGAAGGACTCGCCTTCCGGGACCAGGCGGTGCGTCACGAAAGCCTCGAAGCGCGTCGTGCGATCGCGCTGATACTCGGTGGCCATCAACCGCGAGCTGACTGTGATCGTGTTCGACGCCGGGTCTTGCGCATCGATGCGGACGTTCGCGACGATACGCCAACCGCGCGGGCCGCCCTGCAGCGAAAAGGCGCTGGTGTCGGCAAAGCGGCGGATGCGGATTTCACGGAGCAGGGCGTTCTCGTAAACGAGAGAGACATGCTGCAGCGGATCATCCTGCCCCGGTGCGGCCGGCATCCAGTAGATGCCGTCTGGCGTGAACAGTGCGTTCCACGCTTCCCAGTCGCGCGCGTCGAGCAGCCGCGCCTCGTGGACAAGGAAATCCTCGACCTTCTGCAGATCGGCGCTCATGCGGCCTTCTCCATGTAAGCAGCCCATGTCCGGTATTGGTTTCGGAACACGAGATCGCTCGTGCCCATCGCCGACCAGCCGCCGTCCGCGTTCGGCTGTTCCTTGCCCATGTGGCGCTGCATGTTCACCCATTCGACCTTGTCCGCCATCAGGCCGGTCTGGATACGCTGATACGCCTCGTGATCGTCCGGACCCACCAGATTGGCCGAGGAATTGATCAGGTTGCAGTAGAGGATCGAGCGTTCCAGCAATTCGTCGGGCGCGCCCTTCATGCGGAACGTCCAGGATTCAACGAGCGTGCGATCGACTGCGATGGGCTTGATCACGCGGATGGTTTGTATCGGGCCTTTCAGTGTCAGGCTCGGATAGACGATCGTATTGTGGCGGTTCATCGAGAAGATTTCTCGCGCACGTGCTTCGCCGTAGGCGGCGTTCATCGCGACGTTGTAGGCATCGATTTCCGAATAGCGCGAATGGATGCTCACCGTACCGCCCGAATAGCTGTGGCCGCCGGGGAAAGCCTGGATGCCCATGTCTTCGAAGAACTCGTAATTGCTGGTGAAAGGCCCGAGGATCTCGATCGCCGCCGGAAGCTTCTCGCCCTTGCCGAAGTGCCGGTTGGCGACGCTGCGCGCCGTGCCGGAGGATGACATGTGCGTCACCATCGGGTGCATCAGGTCATTGAGGTTTTCGAGGAAGATCTTCCAGTTGCAGCGGTGCATGTAGCGCAGCACGCCGCCCGTCACTTCCAGCTCACCCTCGGGTGAACGGTCGGCCATGTTGTCGATGGAGGAATCGACGCCCCTCAGCCATTCGCGGAAGGGCGGGGCTTCGTCCGCAAGGCAGGCGAAAACGAAGCCGCGATAGGAGGCGACATTCGTCACGCGCGTCATGCTCGCGTCCGGGCTGCCCTTGCTCATGCACGTGCCTTCGTACCCGTCGTCGAGCGGGATCGTGCGCACCGCGCCGTCGCGCTGGAAGATCCAGCCGTGATAGGCGCAGCGGAACATGCGGGCATTGCCTTGCCCCTCGGGCACGACCTGCGCCCCCTTGTGGGGGCAGCGATTGTAGAGCAGGTGCACATCACCCTTGTCGCGCACCATCAGCAGCGGTTGTCGCGCGATCGATGTGGTGATGAAATCGCCGTCGTGCGGAATCTGGCTCTCGTGGCCCACATAGATCCACGTCGCGCCGAAGATGTGCTGCATCTCCAGCTCGAAGATCGCCGGATCGGTATAGACGCTGCGATGAACGCGGTCGTCTTCGACAAGGCCTGATGTGATGGACATGGTTGGTCCTCCCAATCAAAAATTCAAAGCGTGATCGAACTGATGCTGGCACCGCCGCACACGAAGAGATTCTGGCCGGTGATGAAACCCGTGCCGTCGCCCAGAAAGAAGCCTACTGCGGTAGCGACATCCTCCGCGGTTCCTACGCGGCCCACCGGGATGGAAGCGGCGACATTGCGCTTGCGCTCCGATCCCTCGGGGATCAGTTCGTGGAACATGTCGGTCTCGATGGGCCCGGGTGAAACGACGTTGACCGTGATGCCGTCGCGCGCGAGTTCCAGCGCCCACGTGCGCGCCATGCCGATCATCCCGGCCTTGGTCGCGGCATAAGCGGTGCGGTTTTGCAGGCCGAGCGCGCCGCGCGAGGAAATGAGCACGATCCGCCCCGTTCCGGCCGCCTTCATGCCGGGCAGCAGCGCCTGTCCGATGTGGATGGCCGCGCGCAAATGGAGGTCGACGAGATGATCGAGATCGACGTCCGTCACCTCCCCGAACGGCGCGGGCCGGATCACGCCGGCATTGTGGACGAAACCTGTGATGCCCATGTCGGCCGCCTCTTCGCAGATGCGTGCGAGGTCCGCGGCATTGGTGAGGTCGCCAACGAGCGTCTGCAGCCGTTCGTGCGTGAAATCCGGCATCCGGCGCGACACGTTGATCACCCGGGCGCCATCCTTCAGGAGGCTTTGACTGATCGCGGCGCCGATTCCGGCATTGCCGCCCGTCACCAGAACCGTGTGCGTCTGATCAGGCATCGGCTGGGTCCTTCTCTGCGGTGAAAACCTGGTTCTGCTCCGCATCGGCGGCAGCCTTCAGTGCGACGCGATCACCCGGCTGAACGCCGTCCCCAAGGAACGCGATCACACGCACATCGGCATCGAGTGCGACCGTGCCGATGCGAAGCGGGAGCGCGGTGTCGGGCTCAAGCGATCGGTGCAGCGTCGTCGCGGCAATCAACCGTCCCCGCCCATCATTTTCGGTGCGGACCAGCGCATCGCTGAGGCATGTTCGGCACAGATCGCGCTCGGGATATTGATGCGCGCCGCACGCCGTGCACGTCTGGAGGTGGATCGTCATGCCATCCCCTCCAGCAGCACCGCGCCGCTCGCAAGGCAGCGGTCGTAGGTGACCATGCCGTAACCGCTTGCGAGCGCGATGCGCGCGTCCGGCACCTGTCGCCCCAGCGGTTGCCGCGTCACCTGACGCAGCGCCTCCACCACGGGCAGGAAACCGCCCGCTGCGCCCGCCTGTCCGCAGGAGAGCTGGCCGCCGCAGCTGTTGTGCGGAAAATCGCCCTCCACGGTCAGGTCGTGCGCGCGCAGGAACGCCGGCGCGTCGCCCTTGCCGCAAAAGCCAAGGTCTTCGATCTGCATGGCGACGATCACGGGATAGTCGTCATAGGTCTGCAGGCAATCAACCGCGTCGGGGCCAAGGCCTGCCTGCGCATAGAGCGCGTCACGGTCCATCGCCCAGCCGCCGCGCTCGGCGACCGGGTCTTCGAAGAAAGCGTTGTGCCGCTCGATTGCCCCGCGAACATGCGCATAGCGCAGCCCGAGCGCACGTGCGCGTTCATCGCTCATCACCAGAAACGCCTCTGCGCCCGCGCAGGGCAAAACACAGTCGAACAGATGGATCGGTTCGGCAATCGGCGGCGCGGCGAGATAATCGTCGATGCTGAGCGGCTTGGCACCGAGCAGTGCATTGGGATTGCCGTTTGCATTGGCGCGCTGGCTAACGGCAATCCGCCCGAAATCCGAACGCTCCGCCCCGAAACGGCGCATGTAATTATCGGTGATGAGCGCGAACACGCCGTTCGGGCCTGCCGCGCCATACGGATAGACGGCGGCGCTCGAAAAGCGGCTGAATTCCCTTACGAGGTTTGAGAAGCTGGCGCTCCCCGCCGTATCCCCCGCGATGCAGGCGACGATATTCGCGTCGCCGTCCTGCACGGCGCGCGCGGCGCGGCGCAGTGCCATCACACCGCTCGCACCGCCGGTCGGCAGCCATTCGATCCAGCGCGGCGACATGTCGAAATGTTCGGTCAGCGCGATCGTCGTGTCGCTCCCCAGCGAAAAGGAGGACACTGCAAGGCCGTCGATCTCGCCCTTGTCGAGCCCGCTCGCATCGAGGAGCGCGCGTAGCGCCGAGCCTATGAACCAGTGCGCGGGCTTGTCGCTGCGCCGGGCATAGGGAATCGTCACCGGAGAGGTGACGGCCACGCCGCGATAATCCCGCGCCCCGCTCATGCTGCCTTCGGCCCGCGTTTCAGCGCGCGCAAATCGAAGGCACTGCCCTTCGCATGCAGGGCACGGCCCAACGAGCGGATTTCGCCGCGCTGCAATTTCTGCGATGCCGTGGTCGGCAAATGGTCGACGAAAGCAATGTAGCCGGGCGCCTTGAAATAGGCGAGCCGGTCGAGGCAGTGACTGAAGATGTCCCTCGCAAGCGCCTCGGTTCCTGCGCCGTTATTCGTCTGCACCAGCGCCATCACTTCCTCGCCGCGCAGTTCGTCCTCGATCGGGAGCACAGCGCACGCGGAGACGGATGCGTGCTGCATCAGAACACCTTCCACTTCGACCGCCGCGATATTCTCGCCGCTGCGGCGCACGATGTTCTTGCTGCGATCGACGAAGAAGAAATTCCCCTCGGCATCGCGTTTCACGATGTCGCCGGTGTGGAACCAGCCGCCTTCCCACGCCGCCTCGGTCGCGGCCGGATCGCGGTAATAGCCGGAAAAGAAATGGCGGCGCGGATCGTCGCCCCGCGAGCGGACCAGAAGCTCTCCGGGTTCGCCATCCGCCACGTCGGCGCCCGTGTCTCCCGCGATGCGCACGTCGAGATGGTCGGGCGCGCGGCCAAAGCAGCGTGTGCCCACATGGCGCGGCTCGCGATTGGCCGTGATCCATGCGGCGGCGCCGGTCTCGGTCATCGCCCAGGCTTCGATCAGCGGGAAGCCGAAGCGCTCTTCAAAGCGCGCGTGGTGGCGCGGATCGACGCCCGCGCCGAACCCGAACCGCACTGCAAGATCGGCCGTCTCGTCTTCCCGCTGGAGCAGAATCGCGGGCATCACGCCCAGATAATGGATCACGCTCGCGCGCGTCTCGCGCACCGTGTCCCACCAACGCGAGGCGTGGAAACGATCAAGCTGGATCAGGCAGCTTCCCGTCATCACCGCGGCCATGAAGCTGCACGCGAGCGCGTTCATGTGGTTGACGGGTAGCGGCGTCAGGATGCGGTCCTCGCCCTCGCGGAAGGCGCAGTGGCCGCCGAGCGTCGCGTAGAAATGCCCCACCCACGTGAAATAGGCGTTGGAAAGGATGCACCCCTTCGGCTTGCCGGTGGTGCCGGAGGTGAAAAGCATTGCCGCTTCGCGATCGGTATCCGGCGTCTCGTCTTCGCCTGCGGCGCGCACCGCACGCGGAAGGTTCGCAAGCGTTGGCTCAGCGACGGGCACAGACGTACCGCTCAGCGTTTGCGTGCTGTCCAGCATCGCACGATGTTTCGGCCACGCGACGATGGCATCGAGATCGGCGGCTGCAACGATCGGCGCCATCTCTTCGGGGCGCATCGCGGCGTTGAGCGGCACCACGCTCGCCCCGAGCGCGTTCAGTGAGAGGAAATGCAGGAAGAATGCGGGATGGTTGTCGAGCGCGAGGCCGATGCGGTGCCCTTTGCCGTAGCCCTGCTTGCCGTAAGCGGCGCGCAGGGCGTCAACAGACGCCGCAGCTTCCGCGAAGCTCTGCTCGAAGGGCAGGGGCTCGCCGATTGCATCCGCGGGGGCGTGAAGGAAAGGGCGTTCGGCCCAGCGTTCCGCCGCTGCCGCGAAAGTTAGATAGACCGACGGGCGCGCTTTGATCGCCACGGTATGAACTCCTCTCCCCAATGCAGAAATGCTATCCGAAAAACTTGAATAATCAAGTATTATGTTGAGGCGTGATACGCGCGAACCTGTGATTTCAGGCGGCTTTCAGCGCCTCTTCAAGCGCTTGGCCGCCTTCATCCGAAAGCGCGGCGGTGCACAAACGACTCACCTCTTCGGCCGATTGCGGCTGCGCGGCCATGATCCGTTCGAAATTGCCGAGTCCACGCTCGAACGTGTCGCAGTAGCCTTTGATGAGCCGCTGGCAGCGAACGAGTTCGATGGCGAGTGCATTATCGCTCGCCGCCGCCGTCCGTACGCGCTCCAGCCATGTTTCGATCCGCGCCTGTTCGTCCGCGAAGCGCATTGATATCGGACGCCACCGGCGCATCCCGGCAAGCGTCCTCAGCAGCAGGAACCAACGCAAACTTGTCGTTTCCACGTGTCTGCCATGGGTGAAGAAACCGGATATGCTGCGGGAAAACATCTCGTTCGAGAGAATGGCGCGACCGAGGCGCGCGGGCAGGATCTCGCAGATTTCGCGAAGCCGGGGATGCATGAATTCGGTGATGGTAAGCAACTGTTCGTCCGAAGCCTTCACTTCGCCCCGCACGCGCGCGATGCGTGTCTCGCGTGTCTTGAGGTCGGCGACGCGGATCGAATCCTCGTAGCTCATCCAGAGCGCGAGATGACGCGCGGCTTCGGCGGTAAGCGTGAACGGACTCTGGTCTTTCGCCGCGACGCTTTCCAGCCGTTCGAGGAAAAGCCCTGCGTAAGCGGCGTCCTGATAGTCCATCAGGCGCTGTATGCCATGCAGCGCATTCGGGATCGCGGCTTCGGGGAGGTTCGCGCGGGCGCGCGCTTCCAGTGCCTTGCCCACGGTCGTCGATGCCTGCGGAACCGGATGGCTTTCCTCTACGGGCATCGTGAGCGCCCCCTCGGCCGCGCGCCATCCCGCGTCGAACCCGGCGAGATTGGTCGCAACCGCGATGCCGCTGTCGCGAATGGCCTTTTCGTATAGGTCGCGCCCGAACGGCAGTGCCCCGCTTGCCGCAAGCGCGCCGAACATCACGGCGCTGATCACGCTGTTCGTGCCTTCAGCCGCCGCTTCCATATCGAAACCGATAAAGCGCTTCGAGCGTTCGCCCGCGGCGGCGACGATCGCGTCACCGTTGCCGCGCCCGTCGCTCATCGCGGCCTTTTCAGAAATCGCGTAGATACGATGCGTCGATCCGATCAGCGTGGTGCGGCCCGCCGTGGAAAAGCCGCGCAGCAGCGCCCGCCCAGTTTCCATGAGTTCGGATGCGACCACGATGTCCACGTCGCCGGGCATGGGCATCTGCGCCATGATGGGCGTGCGCCCCTCGTCGTCAGGCGTCGCCAGTTCGACATAATAAACGGTCGATCCGGTCCGCTGTGCGACTCCGGGAACCGAGGTGCCTTGCGCGAGCCAGCCGGCTTCGCGCGCGATGTGCTGGATCCAGTCGGCAAGCACGCCTCCGCCTTGCCCGCCAAGGGCCAGGATCGCGATGCTGAAACGGTTCTGCTGCATGGTCAGAAAGCTCGTGCGAGGCGCGCACGCGTGTCGCGCTGTTGCAGACGTTTGATGATCGCCTGGCGCATCTTCATCCAGGTGCGTTCGACGCGGCCCGGATTGGAAACGATGCTGGCGCGGTAGAAGCTTGGGCACAGTACCGCTGCGTGGCTCACCTCGCCGCACAGGCCGCAGCCGACGCAGCTGTTTTCCACGTGCGCCACCGGATCACGCCGAAGCGGATCGGGATTGGGCTTGATGGAAAGCGAAGGACAGCCCGAAAGGCGAATACAGCTATGGTCGCCTGTGCAGGTATCGCTGTCGACGCCGAAGCGCTCGCGCACGACGCGTTTTCCGTCTTTCTCTGCCTTGCGCATCAGCGGCTTTTCGCGCCGCTGCCGGTTCAGCATGCACTCCGACTGCGCAATGATAACCTTCGGGCCTTTGTCGGGCGCGGTCAGCGCCTCGCGCAGCGTGTCGCGCATCTGTTTGATGTCGTAGGTACGCTCGATCGTGCGGACCCACGCGCCACCAACGCCGCGGATTGCACGCTCGATTGGATTGCGCGTCGCCCGCCGTTTGTTGTCGGCGCGGGAGGAGGGGATGTCCTGTCCGCCCGTTGCGGCTGAATAGCCATTGTCGATCACGATGGTAACGGTGTCGTCCTTGTTGAACACCGCGTTGCCGATGCCGGAGGTGAGGCCGTTGTGCCAGAAGCCGCCGTCGCCCATCACTGCGATCGCGCGCTTTCCTTTGGGCTTGAAGGCGGACGCGCCGGCCGTGCCGAGGCCATAGCCCATTGTCGTATTGCCGATGTTGAAGGGCGGCAGGATCGAAAACAGGTGACAGCCGATGTCAGCGGAAACGTGCGCCGGGCCAAGCTCGCGTTCGAGCAGCTTCATCGCCGTGAATACCGGTCGTTCCGGGCAGCCCGTGCAGAAGCCCGCCGGACGCTGTGGGATCTGCCGCGCGACCGGCGCGGGCAGGGGGGATTCCGTCGTTTCCGCAGGCGCGATCTCGGGCGCCCATGCGTGCAGGAAGTCGGAAAGTCCCTTGCGGATCACCTGCGCGCTATATTCCCCGGCGCGCGGCAGCGTGTCCTTGCCGATGATCCGGCAATCGATTCCGGCGCGGCGCACGAGCGTATTCAGCTCGTGCTCGATGAACTCCGGCTGCCCTTCCTCAACCACCAGAACCGCGCGCTTGCCCCGGCAGAACGCGCTCACCTCGTCGGGGATCAGTGGGTAGGTGACGTTCAGGCAATAGACCGGCAGCGCGCTGTCGCCGAACGCGCTCGAAAGTCCCGACAGCTCCATCGCGCGATTGAGATTGTTGTAGAGGCCGCCCTGCACGATGATGCCGATGCCGTGCGCTTCATCCGGGCCGAACCATTCGTTCAGATGCTGGTCGCGCACATAAGCGATCCCCGCAGGCCAGCGCTTTTCGATCTTCTCCACCTCGTGCAGGAAGTTCGCAGGCGGCAGAACGATACGGTTCGTATCACGCTGCGGCGCTGCGGCGGCCTCTGCCACCGTCATTTTCGGTCGCACGTTGTCCTTCGCCGTGAACGATCCCGTCATGTGGCACGATCGCACGCGCATCTGCAGCATCACCGGCGTATTCGAAGCCTCGGAGAGCGCGAAGCCCTGTTCGACCGCTGCGACAATGCTCGGCAGGTTGGGGCGCGGATCGAGCAGCCAGATTTGCGATTTCATCGCAAACGCGTGCGTCCGCTCCTGCATGATCGAGGAGCCTTCGCCATAGTCCTCGCCGACGATGACGAGCGCGCCGCCGGTCACACCGCCCGATGCGACGTTGGAGAGCGCATCCGACGCGACGTTCGTGCCAACCACGGATTTCCAAACGACCGCGCCGCGCAGCGGGTAATTGACCGATGCGGCGAGCATCGCTGCCGCGCTTGCTTCCGAAGCGCTCGCTTCGAAATGCACGCCCAGGCTTTCAAGGAGATCGCTCGCGTCCGCGAACACGTCCATCAGGTGGCTGATCGGAGATCCCTGATAACCGCCCACGTATGCCACGCCCGATTGAAGCAGCGCCTTGGTCACGGCGAGGATGCCTTCGCCGGTAAACGTCTCGCCGGCGCCGGCCGTCAGCTTGCGGGCTTCAGCAACGAACGAACGCTCGGCCACCGCTTAGGCCCCGACGAGTGCGAGAACGCGGAGCGGGCTGCCCGAGCCGCCGCGAATCTTGAGCGGCGGGCAGATCAGCACTGCGCCCGTCGCGGGGAGCTGATCGAGATTCTGCAGGCACTGCAGGCCATAGCGTCCGGCGCCGTGCAGTAGGGTGTGCGCAGGGTAGGCCGGCGTCAGCAGATGTGCCTGCCCGGCATCGGTACCGATCGTCTCCACGCCGAAGCCGATCACGTTCCGCGCGATCAGATATTCGATCGCATCGGTCGCGGGTCCGGGCGTGTGCGCGCCGTCTTCGCGGCGGTTGGTGTAGGCGTCCACGTCGCGTTTCGACCAGTCGGTGCGGAACAGAACCCAGCTTCCCGCCGGGATCGGGCCGTTCGCGGCTTCCCAGTCCTTCACATGGGCGGCGGTCAGCAGGAAATCGGGATCGGCGGCGCATTCGCGGGAAAAGTCCAGAACGACCGCAGGCGCGACGAAGTTCGCGGCAGGCACCGTATCCACCGTATTGTCCGGCAGATCGCGACCGCTCACCCAGTGGACCGGCGCATCGAAATGCGTGCCGGTGTGCTCGCCCACGGTGAAGTTGTTCCAGTGCCACGCGACGCCGCGATCATCGTAGCGGGAGATTTCCTGCCGTGAGAAGGCCGCTGTCTGCCCGAATGGCTCAGGGAGAACCAGCAGCGGTGTATCTTCCGACAGTGTCTGCGTCAGATCGACAACCCGCACGTCGCCGCGAGACAAGGCTTGTGCAAACTCTGCGAGAATCGGCGTGCTGGACATAATCCCTCCTCCAGATCATGAAGCCCAAACTATGCTTTGATAAACTTGCATATGCAAGTAAAATCCGTTGCGTTTCAAGGGAGCTCGAAGTGGCCGAGGATTTGCGTGCCTATGGGGATCCGGGATCGGATGACTTCCGGGTGGATAACTATCCGTTTTACCTGCTGAATCGTACGGTCAGCCGCTACAACGTGAACATCGAAGCGGAACTCCGCGCCATCGGCATCGATATCCCGACGTGGCGCGTGCTCATGATTCTGGGGGAGGCGGAGCCGCAATCTATCGGCCAGGTGGCGAAGCTCGCCGTCATCAACGTCTCCACGCTGATGCGCGTTGTGGAACGGATGGAGAAGGCCGGGCTCGTCGAAACGCTTCCGTCCGCCACAGACGGCCGCGTGACGACGCTCGCGATGAAGCCCTTGGGCCACGAAAAGCTGAAGGCGGCGCGCGCCGTGACGGCGCCGCTCTACCGGCGCCTGATCCGCGGTTTCTCGGCCACGGATTTCCGGCGCCTGATCGAGCTTCTGAACCGCCTGCACCAGAATCTGGAGTAGCGGTTGGTTGAAGCCGGGGAACCTTCCCGGCTGCGGCGCCTTGTAAGCCGATGAACGGCCAGCATTTCGAGGACGCCATGTCGACTCCCGAGCAGCGCGGTGCAGGCGCGAACGGCCCCCACGCCCTGACGCTGCGGGCATGGCGGGAAATCCTCTTCCGCGTGTGGCGCGGCAACGGCACGCACAATCTGTCTCTCATGGCGGCGGGCGTCGCGTTCTATGCATTCCTGTCGTTCGTCCCGCTGCTCGGGGCGCTCGTGATGAGCTATGGCCTCGTTGCCGATCCGGCGACCGTCGCGACGCACATGCGCCTCATCATCGAACTCGTACCGGCCGATGCGGCCCGGCTCATTTACGATCAGCTGCTCAACCTCACGCGGGCGGCGGCAACGGCGAAGGGGCTCGGCCTTGCCATCGCGATCGGCATTTCGATCTTCGGCGCAAGCCGCGCCGCGCGCGCCGTCATGACGGCGCTCAACGTCATCTATGATGAGCGCGATACGCGCGGGATCATCCGCAGCGCGGCGGTTTCGGCCGTTCTTGTTGCCGGCGCCGTGTTTCTGGGCGTCTTCGGCATGCTCGCAGCCTCGGCGCTCGGCTTCGCGCGCGAACTTGCCGAAGGGATTGGGCCCTTCGCGGCCCTTGTGATGCGCGTTGTCACCTGGCTGTGCGCCGGGATTTTCTGCAGCTTCACAATCGCAGCCATGTACCGATTCGCGCCGCACCGGGCGGATGCGCGCTGGCGGTGGCTGACGACAGGATCCCTTCTGGCGACCGTGATGTGGCTTATCGCGACGCTGGGCTTCGGGGTATACGTCGCCGAATTCGGTTCCTATCAGGCAACCTATGGTTCGCTTGGCGCGGTCGTGGTGCTGCTGATGTGGCTCTATGTTTCCGCATATGCGGTGTTGCTTGGCGGGTTGATCAACGCGGAGGCCGAACGCCAGACGGCGTGTGACACGACGACAGGCGCTTCGCGCCCGATCGGCCAGCGCGGGGCGACCGTTGCAGACATGAGCGTGGCCGCGGACATCTATCCCGCACTGGGGCGCTCCCGGCGCTAGACCGCAAACGCGCCGCTGTCTGAGGCTTGCGCTCCGTGACGGATTGATTATATACCGGTCGATATGGAAACGGTTGCTGCTCCTGTGAAAGGTCGTCCGCGCGAGTTTTGCGTGGATACGGCGCTTGCCGCTGCGCTCCGCGTATTCTGGAGCAAGGGCTATGAAGGCGCGTCGCTCAATGACCTCACCGAGGCGATGGGCATCACGCGGCCCAGCCTCTACGCGGCGTTCGGTAACAAGGAAGCGCTCTTTCGCAAGGCGCTCGACCTCTACGAGACCGAAAAGCTCGCCTACGTCGGCAAGTCGCTGGCGCAGCCGACAGCACGCGGTGTCGCCGCACATTTGCTGCATGGCAGCATGGAAAATCAGACCAGCACTTGCGAGCCGCACGGCTGTCTCGGCGTGATCAGCGCGGTTGCGTGCGGCGCGGAGGCCGAGTGCATCCGGCTCGAGGTGCTTGAACGCGGCAAGGTCGCGCGGCGCGCGCTCGTCGAACGCTTCGAGCGTGCGAAGACGGAAGGCGATCTCCCCGAAAGCGTGGATGTGGAGGGGTTGACCAGCTTTCTCTATGCGCTTTTGCAGGGCATGGCCGTGCAGGCAGGGGCGGGCGCGACGCGCGCCGATCTCGAACGCATGATCGAAACCAGCATGATGATGTGGCCTTCGAAATAGCAGCTTTCGCATACCGGAAATAAATCTTTATCGACCGGTACAAAAAGCTGTTGACGCACCGCAGCACGGTTTATATACCTCTAGGTACAGAAGGTGAGCGGCCATCCCGACGGCTCACGGCATCGAAGGGAAACCGGTGCGACACTGCAGTATTCACAAGGGCTGACGCTGGGCGACTACGTCCGTTTCAACCCGCCAATCCATAACTGAAGATTGCCCGACGAAGCTGTCCGCTTCGCCCGATGAGGCCATGTGCCCGGCAATCATCATCCGCAACCGACGCCGCGAAGAGACGCGGCGAACGAAGGCGCTCGCGCCTTGATCAGGGAGACTTGCACCATGGCTTATCTCGCCTTCACTGATGTTCTCGGCGCCGCTGCTCCGGCTACCGCGCAGCCCGCCGCAATCCTGTCCCCCGCTGCCGACCGTCCGAGCGCCCGTTTCTCGGCTCTCGAATGGTCGGTGGTGGCCCTCGCCGAGCGCGATTCCCTCTCGACGCTGCACGCCCCCGGCCGCGTCGCCGTCGCGCTCGGCACCCTCTTTGGAAGCCGGCCCAATCCGCAGCTCGCCGATTCGAAACTGGAAGCCCTGCGCAAGATCGCCGTGCTGACGTGGCATCAGGGCTATCACATCGCCGAGTCCGCGATCCGCGGCTTCCTCAGCGCCGGTTTCACCCACGATCACTATGCGCTGCTTGCGAGCAGCATCACCAATGCGCGTGCGCGCCGCGAACGAAGGAATTCCCGATGAACATGATGACTAAGATCGAAGCCGACGGCGCGACGGCATCGCCCGTGCGGCGGCGGTTTACCGATCGCCCGCTGTGGCAGCACCTGTCCGCCGCCGCACTGCCCGTGATTGCCGTCGTGGCAGTGGGCGTTCTAAACCGTGAATCGCCTGCGATTGCTGCGGCCCCGCCGCCCACGGTCACGGTTGCCGCGCCGCTCGTGCGCGATGTGACGGAGTGGGACGATCATGTCGGCCGGTTTGAACCGTCGAGTAGCGTCGAGGTGCGGCCGCGCGTCTCGGGTGCTGTCACCGCGGTACATTTCGCCGACGGCGCGATCGTACAGAAAGGTCAGCGCCTTTTCACGATCGATCCCCGACCGTTCAACGCCGCGCTTGCGGAAGCCCGCGCGGGTGCCGCGCAGGCGCGCAGCGACGTTGCGCTTGCGGAAGCCGATCTCGAACGTGCCAACCGTCTGCGTGCGGATGATGCCGTGTCCCAAAGCGATCTCGATCGTCTTTCGGCCCGTGTTCGCGCGGCGCGCGCTGCGCTTGCAGCGGCCGATGCTCGTGTGGGTGCCCGCGCGCTCGACGTCCAGTTCACCGAGGTGCGCGCACCAATCACCGGTCGCATTTCGGATCGGCGCGTCGATGCGGGCAATATCGTGTCCACGGCGGATGCCACCGGCGGTACGCTGCTCACCACGATCAATGCGCTCGATCCGATCTACTTCACCTTCGACAGTTCGGAGGCGCTGTTCCTGAAGGCGCAGCGCGAACGACAGAAGTCGAACGTGGCGCAGCAGGTCGAAATCCGTTTGCAGGATGAAACCGGCTACACCTGGAAAGGTCGTGTCGACTTCACCGACAACGGCATCAGCGCCCATTCGGGCACGATCCGCGCCCGTGCCGTCGTCGCGAACCCGGATTATTTCCTCACGCCCGGTATGTTCGGCAACATGCGGCTGACGGATGGGTCGCCTTCGCAGGCGCTGCTCGTTCCCGATGCAGCCGTTCGCACCGATCAGGCGCGCAAGGTGGTCTATGTGGTCGGCAAGGACGGCACTGTCGCCGCGCGCGAAGTCTCGCCCGGCCCGCGCATCGGCAGCCTCCGAAGCATCCGTACAGGGCTTTCAGCCGATGAGATGGTCGTGATCCAGGGCCTCCAGATGGTGCAGCCCGGCGCGAAGGTTACGGCACGTGTCACCAAGATCGATCTGCCGGGCGCGGCGCCGACAACCGCTGCGTCCGTGAACGAACCCGCGGCTTCGCAGGCGACCATCGCCGCGCTCTGATCCGACGCACAACAAACGAAGACCACGCCTCCCGCGTACAGAGCGGGAGGCGGCAGGAAAGGCATTGTCCGATGCGCTTCAGCCATTTCTTCATCCGCAGGCCCATCTTTGCGGGCGTGATCGCGATCATCATCACGATCGTCGGCGCCTTCGCTTATTTCGGCCTGCCGGTCTCGCAATTCCCCGACATCGTTCCTCCAACGGTCACGGTGAGCGCGAACTATCCCGGTGCCTCTGCCGAGACTGTGGCCGACACGGTTGCTGCGCCGATCGAGCAGCAGATCAACGGTG
Organism: Sphingosinicella microcystinivorans; assembly: GCF_003634215.1. Classification (GTDB taxonomy): domain Bacteria; phylum Pseudomonadota; class Alphaproteobacteria; order Sphingomonadales; family Sphingomonadaceae; genus Sphingosinicella; species Sphingosinicella microcystinivorans. The sequence goes on from NZ_RBWX01000007.1 coordinate 974,092, forward strand.
TCGACAACATGCTCTACCAGTCGTCGCAATCCACTGGGGACGGGCGCCTGACGATTACCGTCACCTTCAAGCTCGGCACCGATCTCGATGCCGCGCAGGTGCTGGTGCAAAACCGCGTCGCGCTCGCCGAGCCCAGTCTTCCTGAAGAGGTACGTCGTCAGGGCGTCGTCGTTCGCAAGACCTCGCCGTCCTGGTTGATGGCGGTGAATGTGCTGTCGCCCGACGGATCGCTCGATCGCAGCTATGTTTCCAATTACGCGCTCACGCAGATCAAGGACCGGTTGACGCGTGTAGACGGTATCGGCGACGTGCAGGTTTTCGGCGCGCGCGATTATGCGATGCGCATCTGGATTGATCCGGGCCGCGCCGCCGCACTCGGGCTCACCGCGGGTGAAATCGTCTCTGCACTGCGTTCGCAAAACATTCAGGTCGCGGCCGGAACCATCGGCCAGCCGCCGTTCGATACGGGCGCGGCGCAGCAGCTGAGCGTCGAGACGCAGGGCCGATTCAAGACCGCCGACGAATTCGCCGACATCATTGTCCGCACCGATGCCTCGGGTGCGATCACGCGCGTACGCGATGTCGCGCGCGTCGAACTCGGCGCGGAGGATTACGGCGTCAACGCCTACTTGTCGGGCCAGGATTCAATCATCCTCGGGATCACCCAGCGTCCGGGCACCAATGCGCTCGCGGCTGCCGAAGGCGTCAAGGCCGAGCTTGCCGAAGCTGCAAAGAGCTTTCCGCAGGGACTCGAATACCGGGTTATCTGGAACCCCACCGAATTCATCAGCGAATCAATGGGTGCGGTGCAGGCGACATTGTTCGAGGCGGCGCTGCTCGTCGTCGTCGTCATCCTCATCTTCCTGCAAAGCTGGCGCGCGGCGATCATTCCGATCATCGCGATTCCGGTTTCACTGATCGGCACGTTCGCGGTGCTTGCAGGCCTCGGCTATTCGCTGAACACACTGTCGATGTTCGGGCTTGTGCTTGCCATCGGCATCGTCGTCGATGATGCGATCGTCGTTGTCGAAAACGTCGAACGGAATCTCGAACATGGCCTCTCTCCGCGTGAGGCATCGCATCGTTCGATGGACGAAGTCTCCGCCGCGCTGGTCGCGATCGTTCTGGTGCTCTGCGCCGTGTTCGTGCCGACAACGTTCCTCACCGGCATCACGGGTGAATTCTACCGCCAATTCGCGGTGACGATCGCCAGCGCCACGGTGATCTCGCTCGTGCTGTCGCTCACGTTGTCGCCCGCGCTCGCGGCGCTGCTGCTGCGGCCCAAGGCGGAGACGGCGCCGGCATCCGGCTGGCACCGCCGCCTGTGGCTGGCAGGGGCGTGGTTCAACCGCAACTTCGACCGCCTGAGCGAGGGCTACGCCAATCTCACCCGCCGACTCGCGGCAGCGCCGAAGCGTGTCTTCGCGGTTTACGGCGGGCTCATGCTCGCGGCAGGCGCGCTGTTCTGGGCGACTCCGGCCGGGTTCATTCCCGCGCAGGATCAGGGCTATGCGCTCGCCGCGATCCAGCTCCCTCCGGGCAGTTCGATCGAACAGACCGACCGAGTGCTCAAGAAAGCCGTTGCAAAATTGCTCGAAGTGCCCGGCACCGAAGCGGCGGTGATGTTCTCCGGCTTCGATGGCGCCTCGCAGACGCAGGCGTCGAACGCCGCGGCTGCCTACGTCACCTTCAAGCCCTTCGCCAAACGCGCGAAGACCGGCCGCACCGAGGCTGCCATCGAGAACGACATGCGCGCCGCGCTTGCCGATCTCAATGAAGCGTTCGTGTTCGTCGTGCCGCCGCCGGTCATTCAGGGCATCGGCAACGGCGGCGGCTGGCGCATGATGGTGCAGGACCGGCGCGGCGCGGGCTATCAGGCACTGGAACAGGCAGCAGGCGGTGTCATCGGATCGGCGCATCAGGCGACTGAACTCGCCAACGTGCGCACGCTGTTCAACACCGCGACGCCGCGCATCTATGCCGACATCGACCGCGCCAAGGCCGACATGCTCGGTGTGCCCGCAACGCGCGTATTCGAGGCGATGCAGGTCTATCTCGGTTCGGCGTACGTCAACGATTTCAACCTGCTCGGCCGCACTTTCCGCGTCACCGCGCAGGCCGACGCACCCTTCCGCGACGACGCTTCCGACATCGCGCAACTGAAGACGCGCTCGAACGGCGGCGGCATGGTGCCGATCGGCGCTGTCGCGACCTTCGAGGACCGTACCGGGCCGTACCGTGTCACGCGCTACAATCTGTTCCCGGCAGTCGAGATCGATGGCGATACCGCCCCCGGCGCCTCCACCGGCCAGGCGCTCGCACGAATGGAAACGATCGCGGAAGATCTGCCGCAGGGTTTCGCGGCGGAATGGACCGATCTCGCTTTCCAGCAGAAGGCTGCGGGTAATATCGCGGTGCTGATCTTCGGCCTGTCGGTGGTGTTCGTGTTCCTCGTGCTTGCCGCGCAGTTCGAAAGCCTGATGCTGCCGCTTGCGATCATTCTCATCGTGCCGATGACGTTGCTTGCAGCGATGCTAGGCGTGAACCTGCACGGGCTCGACAACAATATCCTCACGCAGATCGGTCTCATCGTGCTCATCGGCCTTGCCGCGAAGAATGCGATTCTGATCGTTGAGTTCGCCAAGCAGGCCGAGGAGCGGGGCCTCGCACCGCACGCGGCGGCGGTCGAGGCGGCGCGCGCGCGGCTGCGTCCGATCCTGATGACGAGCTTTGCCTTCATCCTCGGCGTGCTGCCGCTGATGATGGGCTCGGGCCCGGGTTGGGAACTACGTCAGGCGCTCGGCACCGCCGTATTCTATGGCATGATCGGCGTCACCGCGTTCGGCCTCATCTTCACACCCGTGTTCTATGTGGTGAGCCGCAGCCTCGGCCAACGGATGCGTCGCCGCCCATCCACTGCATTGCAACTCGCCGAATAAGAAAGGCGCACGCTCATGTTCCGCAATCTGATGATCGCCGCCTCCGCATTGGCGCTCGCCGCCTGCACGACCGGCCCCGACTATGCCGCGCCCAAGACACCTTCATCCGTCGATGCGTTCGTCGCGGCGACCTCCGCCGTCGATACGCTCGCGCCGGTGAAGGCCGATTGGTGGCGGCTCTACGACGATCCCGTGCTCGATGGCCTGGTCGCCGATGCCGTCGCCGCGAACACGGATGTGCGTGTTGCCGTCGCCCGGCTGGAGAAGGCGCGCGCCGCGCTCCGAGAGGTCCGCACCGACCGGCTGCCGGACGTTGGCATCGGTGCGCGCGCCACCTACGGCCGCGTGCCTGAAAGTCAGCGCGGCCCCGGTGCAGCGCGTGAGGACTGGTCCATCGATGCCGGGCTGGATGTCGCCTATGAGGTCGATCTGTTCGGCCGCGTCTCGCGCGGGATCGAGGCCGCGCGCGGCGATCTCGGCGCCGCCGAGGCCGATCTCCAAGCGGTTCGCATCTCGGTCGTCGCCGAAACGACGCGCGCCTATGCGACGGCCGCTGCCGCGGGCGAGCAGATCGCCGTGGCGGAGCGCATCGTGGAACTGCTCGATCGGTCGCTCAGTGTCACGGAGAGGCGGCGTGCCGTGGGTCTAACCACCAGTCTCGATGTCGCGCGCATCGCCACGCTCCGCAACCAACGACAGGCCGAAATCCCTGCGCTTACCGCCGAGCGCAATGCTGCGCTGTTCCGCCTCGCCACGCTCACCGGCCGCGTGCCCGCCGATCTGCCGCCGATCGCGGCGGTGCGCATTTCCACGCTTCGGCTCGACACGCCGATCCCTGTTGGCGACGGCGCGCAGCTCCTCGCGCGCCGCCCGGATGTCCGCGCCGCCGAACGCCGCCTCGCCGCCGCAACCGCGCGCATCGGCGTCGCGACCGCCGATCTCTATCCGCGCATCAGCCTCGGCGCGTCGATCGGTTCGACCGGTCCGAACATCGGCGACGTATTCGGCGGCGGCCCGCTGCGCTGGCTGCTCGGCCCGCTCCTCAGCTGGTCGTTCACCGATCACGAACGCGCCCGCGCGCGCGTTGCCGGTGCGGAGGCCGACACGCGCGCGGCGCTCGCGGGTTTCGACGGCACCGTGCTGCGTTCGCTCGAGGAGACCGAAACGGCGCTTTCCGCCTACGCGAGCGCGCTTGATCGGCGCACGGCGCTGAAGGCGGCGCGAGACGCGGCAGAGCAGGCCGCCCGCATCGTGCGCGCGCAGCAGCGGGAAGGGCAGGTGGATAGCCTCGCACTCATCGATGCGGAGCGCACTTTTGCGGAAACCGAAGCGCAGCTCGCCGCGATCGACGCGGGCATCGCGGACGCTCAGATCAACCTGTTCAAGGCGCTCGGCGGCGGCTGGAGCGCGGGCGCCGCCGCGTACGCAGCGGCCTTGCCGTAAACGCGTTCAGCCTCCGCTCATCCACGGGCGCAAAGGATGTGCCGAAGCAAGGGCGAACGAGGTCATGAAGCGCGGTGGCATGAGCGTGTTGAAGGTGAGTGGGGCACTGTGCGCGGTGCTCCTCGCCCTCGTATCCGTATCTCCGGCGCATGCCGAGGTGCCGAATCGCATCACCAACATCACTGTCTACGGCAACGAGCCTTGTCCCAAGGGCGATGGCGACGAGATCGTCGTTTGCGCGCGGGAGCCCGAGGGCGAGCAATACCGCATCCCCAAGCGCCTCCGCGAAACGAAGAAGAGCGACCCGCCCTCGCAGTCGTGGACAGCGCGCGTGCGCACACTCGACGAGGCGAGCCGCCCCACGATGCCGAACAGCTGCTCTGCGGTCGGTTCCGGTGGGCAGACGGGCTGCACCATGGAAATGCTGCGCCAATGGTTCGCAGAGCGGCAGGCCGCGAAGGCGAGGGCGGCTGACGTCCCCTAGGTGGGCGCGAACGCTCGCACGGCCTCGCGCGGCATGGCATACGGCCCTTCTGTTTGCAGGAGAATCGCCGTGGATGCAGAGACGTTCGGACTGTTTCGTTCGACCATCCGCCGTTTCGTCGATGAACGCCTGATCCCGGCTGAAGACGCGGTCGAGGAAGCGGACGCCGTTCCCGATGCGATCGTGAACGAAATGCGCGAGATGGGCCTGTTCGGCATTTCCGTGCCTGAAGAATACGGCGGGCTCGGCTGCACCATGTCCGAAGAGGCCGCGCTCATCCGCGAGCTGACGCGCGCGTCGGTCGTCTTCCGTTCGGTGATCGGCACCACGCTCGGCATCGGCAGTCAGGGCATCGTCATAGACGGCACGGAGGCGCAGAAGCGCGAATGGCTGCCAAAGTTCGCAAGCGGCGCGGCGATCGCGAGCTTCTGTCTCACCGAGCCTGAGGCGGGCTCCGATGCCGCATCGCTCCGCACTGCTGCGGTGCGAGACGGCGACACGTACCGCATCACCGGCACCAAGCGCTTCATCACCAACGCGACGCGTGCGAACGTCTTCACGCTGATGGCGCGGACCGAGCCGGACGTGAAGGGCGCGGGCGGTATTTCCGCTTTCATTCTGCCCGCCGATACACCGGGCATTACGCTCGGCAAACCCGACAAGAAGATGGGCCAGAAGGGCTCGGTCACGACCGACGTGATCCTTGACGATGTCGTCGTTCCCGCCGCGAACATTATCGGGGATGTACCGGGGCGTGGCTTCAAGACCGCGATGAAGGTGCTGGATCGCGGCCGCATTCACATCGCAGCCGTCGCGCTCGGCATGTGCGATCGGCTCATCGAGATGAGCCTCGCTTACGCGATGGAAAGGAAGCAGTTCGGCGACCGCATCGCGAACTTCCAGCTCGTGCAGGCCATGCTCGCCGACATGAAGGTGGATATGCTGACGACAGAAGCGCTCCTGCAGTCGGTCGCCGCGAAGTTCGATGCGGGTGAAGCGGTCAGTCTCGAATGTTCGGCATTGAAGCTTCACGCCTCCGAAGCTGTCGGCCGCATCGCCGACCGCGCGGTGCAGATCTATGGCGGCGCGGGCTACATGGCCGAATACAAGGTCGAGCGCTTCTACCGCGATGTCCGCCTGCTCCGCATCTACGAGGGCACCACGCAGATCCAGCTGACAATCATCGCCAAGCAGATGATCCGGCAGGCCGGCGCCTGAACAGGCGCCGGCGCACGCTTATTTGTGCGTTTCGAACCAGCCGATCACTCCGGCCACCTTCTGCGCGAAGTGGCTCGGGAACATACGGATGCCGTGGTTTTCCAGCGGAACGCGCACGAACACGCTTTCGACCCCGTGGTATTTGAGCGCGGCAAAATACTGCTCCGATTCCGAGATCGGCGTGCGGTAGTCGGCTTCACCCGTCATCACCATGGTGGGCGTCTTCACCTTGTCGACCGAGGCGAGCAGCGAACGGCGATGGTAATCGTCGGGCTGGCTCCATGGCGTTCCGAAGAAGAAGCCCTTGAAGACCAGTGGCAGGATATCGGATGTCAGCGCCTGGCTCTGCCAGTCGATCACCGGATAAAGCACGGCGGCGGCGCGGAAGCGTTCACTGCGCGCGATCATCCAGGCCGTAAGCGTGCCGCCGCCAGATCCGCCCGTCACGTAGAGGCGTGAGGTGTCGATGAAGCCGCGCGAGGCGACCGCGTCGATACCGCTCATCAGGTCGTCGAATTCGTCCCCCGGAAACGCATTTTCGATGAGATTGGCGTAGGTCTCGCCGTAAGAGGTACTGCCGCGCACATTGGGGTAGAAGACCACGTAGCCCGCTGCTGCCATCAGCTGCTTTTCGATGTCGAAACGCGGACCGTAGGCGGCGTTGGGGCCGCCGTGAATTTCCATGATCAGCGGATATTTTTTCGCCGGGTCGAAGTTCGGCGGATAAATCAGCCAGCCCTGCACGGGGAGATCGCCCTTCGACGAACGATAGTTGATCTCTTCAACTCTACCGAGCGCACGCCCCGCGAACAGCGCCTCGTTCAGCCCGGTAATCGAGCGCGCCTTTCCGATGCCTGGGCCTGCGAGTGCTATGTTGCCGCTCGAATCCGGGGCCGCCCACTGCATGGCGACACGACCGGTCCGCGAAACCGAGAAGGCAGGCTCCGCCGTATAGGCGATGTGCGCCATGCCGAGCCCTTCGGCGATCTCGCGGCGGCCGCCCTTCAGATCGAAAAGCGCAAGCCGGTTCTCGCCGCGGTCGGCGTAATAGGCGTAGATGCCGCGCCCGTCCGCGGCCCAGCGCGGTGCCATCACGTCGCGGTCGAGCGCGGCTGTGAGCACGCGGCGTTCGCCGCTGTTCCGGTCGAGCACCATCAGCCGCGTGGTCGTGTGCCAGCGTCCGGCCTCGTCAGCGCCGATGTAGGCAATGTATCTCCCGTCGGGCGATACTTGCGGAGAGGCTTCGGGGCCGTCGCGGTCGATAAGCGTCTTCATCGCGCCGCCGTCCACGGGGAGCAGGTACAGTCCCGTGTCGAACATCTTGCCTTTCAAAATGGCGCTTTCGTCGTTGCGGTTGAGCGCAACAATCAGGGCCTTGCCGTCAGCCGCCCAGGCATAGGGGCTGCCGATCAGCGGAAAGGCGCCTGATTCGTCGGTCGTGATCTGGCGGGGCGTGCCGCCGCTCGCCGGAACCGTGAATATATGCATCTGCCCCGGCGGAATGATGCCGGCGCCGTCCTGGCGGTACATCGCCTTGTCGACGACGATAGGGCCTGGCTTCCATGTTGCACCGGGCGGGGGCGTGATGGGCGCGCCGTAGCTCTTAGGAGCGGCGGGAACGTGCATCGCGTAGGCGAGCGTCTTGCCGTCCGGCGACCATTCGAGGCCCATGGGCGCGCCGGGGAAGCCACCGATTGTGGTCTCGACGCCGCTATCCATCCAGTGCACGACGATCTGGCGCGCGCCGCTGCGCGTGGCGACGAAAGCAAGCCGCTTTCCGTCCGGCGACCAGCGCGGATCGCTCGCGGCCTCTTCGGTCTTGGTGAGCGGCACATGGTTGCGGCCGTCGGCATCGATCAGCCACAGCGTGGGCTGATAGGAATCCGTCACGATGTCGGCTTTCAGGCGCACGTAGGCGACGCGCGTGCCGTCTGGGGATATTTGCGGGTCGTTTCCCGTTTCCAGGGCGAATACATCAATGGGCTGCAGCGGCGGATTGCTTGCGGCGTGGGCCGGCGCGGCGAAAGCGGTCAGCATTGCGAGCGCGGCAAATGATGCTGTTCGGAAACTGGCTCTCGACATAAATCCCCCTTCCAAATATTGATCAAAGATCATAATTTTATATTTCTGTTCGTCAATCACTCTCCTGATGACCCGTGGCTCGGGCGCCGGACAGTCCGGATGCCGCGATGTCAAAAATGGGTGCCGTTTGGTCATGTGGCGCGGTGCCCGCCGACTTTAGGACGTGCGAGGCGGGAGAGCGAAGCAAGGGAAGGCGACAAATCATGAAAAGGCGGAGTGCGATCATTTTTGCGGCGTTGCTGATGCCGCTGGCGCAGGCGGCCGGCGCGGCGACTTTCATCCAGGCGGGAAACCTGATCGACGGCAAGGCCGATGCGCCGCTTGGCCCGCACACGATTGTCGTCGACGAGGGGCGCATCGTGCGCGTGGCGGTCGGAAAGGTCGCGCCGGGCGCGGGCGATACGCTGATCGACCTCTCGGGCCACAGCGTGATGCCGGGCCTGATGGACATGCACACGCATCTTTCCTCTGAAAGCGGCCCGGCGAGCTACACGGATCCCTTTGCTCTGGGACCTGCGGATTTCGCGTACAAGATCGAAAAATATGCACGTGTCACGCTGATGGCTGGCTTCACGCTTGTTCGCGATCTCGGCGATGCCTACGGCGTGTCGATCGCGCTGCGCAAGGCGATTGATCGCGGCGATGTCGTCGGGCCGCACATCTTCACCTCCGGCGCTCCTATCGCGTCCACGGGCGGTCACGGCGATCCCACCAACGGTATTTCGCCAGCGCTCGGCCTGAAGACGCCCGGCGCCACCGAAGGCGTCGTCGATAGTGCGGACGAAGCGCGCAAGGCCGTTCGCCAGCGCTACAAGGATGGGGCCGATCTCATCAAGATCACGGCGACGGGCGGCGTGATGAGCCTCGCGAAAAACAGCCAGAACGCACAGTTCACGCCCGATGAGCTTGCCGCGATTGTTGCCACGGCACGTGACTACGGGATGCACGTCGCCGCGCACGCCCATGGCCTCGATGGTTTGCGGCGCGCCGTTGCGGCCGGGGTCTCGACGATCGAACACGGCACTTATCTCGACGACGAGACCATGCGGCAGATGAAGACGAAGGGCATTTATCTCGTGCCGACGCTCATGGCCGGAGACTGGATCACCGAGAAAGCGAAAACACCAGGTGCGCTGCCCGATGTCGTGCGGCCCAAAGCAGCGGCGATCGGCCCGCGGATGTCGGGCACGTTCGCGCGCGCCTATCGACTTGGCGTGCCGATCCTGTTCTGCACCGACAGCGGCGTGTCCGCGCACGGCGACAACGCGCGCGAGTTCGAGCTGATGGTCGCCGCAGGGATGCCGCCGATGGCCGCGATCCGCGCCGCAACGTCGGAGCCCGCGAAGTTCCTTGGCATTGCCGACCGTCAGGGCCGCATCGCTGCGGGCATGGCTGCCGACATCGTCGCGGTTCCCGGCAATCCGGTGGAGGATATCGCGCTGATGCGGAAGGTCGACTTCGTGATGATCGGCGGGAAGATCGTGAAGCAGCCGTGATCGCGTGGTTGACTTGCTATATGATCTTTGATCAATAATATTTCACGGGCTTTCCGTAACCGCAGCGCATCGGCCGGGTGCGTGAACACCGCCGATGGATCGAGACACGTATGACAGTTTTCAGTTCAACCCAGGTTCTGGTGACGGCCGGTGCATCCGGAATCGGTCGCGCGATCGCCGAAAAATTCGCCGATGCCGGCGCGCGGGTCCACATCTGCGACGTTTCCGAAGATGCCATCGCAGCGCTTGCGGAAGCCCGCCCGGACATTGCCGCAACGCGTGCCGATGTGTCGGACGAAACCGACGTCGCCGCGCTGTTCGATGCTGTCGGATCAAAGCTCGACGTTCTCGTCAACAACGCCGGCATCGGCGGTCCGCACGCGCCGGTCGAGGATATCATGGACGCCGAATGGGAGCGGACACTCGCCGTCAACCTCACCGGTGCTCTGCGCGTTACGCGACGTGCGGTTCGCGTGATGAAGGCTGCAGGGCAGGGCGCCATCGTCAACATTTCCACCGCTTCGGTACGCACCGGCCTTCCGAACCGGACAGCCTATGTCGCCTCCAAGGAGGGGTTGATGGGCTTCACGGCGAATCTCGCGCGTGAACTCGGGCCGCACAACATCCGCTGCAACGCGATCCTCCCCGGCCTCATCGACAATCCGCGCGGCCGCATGCTTGTGGCGCGAGCAGCGGAAGAGCAGGGGCGTGCCGTGGCCGAAGTCGAGGCGGAAATGCTGCGCTTCGTCTCGATGCGGTGCTGGATCGACCCGGCGGAGGTCGGCGATCTCGCGGTCTTCCTCGCCTCGCCGGCGGCACGGCACATCACCGGGCAGTTCATCGGAGTTTGCGGCGGTGCGGAGTGGGAGGGCTGAGCGCGGCAATGGACAGGAGCGGTCGCAGCGTCCTAAAGAAAGAGCCGAAAGGGACATCGTCGATGACGACTGCTGCGCGCGCGACCCGGTTTGCACCGGTGCATCGCAATACGTTGAAGGATCAGAGCTATTCGGAGCTGCGGCGGGCGCTCGTGACCGGCCGTTTCCAGCCTGGCGAGCATGTAACCGTAAAGCTGCTCGCCGAGCAGCTCGGCTCCGGCATCATGCCCGTTCGCGAGGCGGTGCAGCGGCTGGTGGCCGAAGGCGCGCTCGTCAATCTGCCGAGCGGCCGCGTGTGCGTTCCCTCGCTGACGCGCGCGGAGTTCGACGAAATCATCGAGATCCGCATGCTCCTTGAACCGCACTGCTGCCGCAAGGCCGCAATTGCCATGACCGATGCGATCTTCGCGGAGATTTCGGAAGGGCAGGCGAGGCTTCGCGCTGCGGCGGCAGGCGAGAATCCGGAAGCGGCGCTGTGGGCCAATCACCAGTATCATTTCGGTATCTACCGCCAGGCGGGTTCGCGACAGATGCTCGCGCTTATCGAATCCGTGTGGCTGCGCTTCGGCCCCATGATGACGCACAGCCAAGCGGGCGGTGAGGGCGCTCAGGACTACATGGACGCTGAGCTCAAGACGCAGGAAGAGCTGTTGGCGGCCCTCGCGGCGCACGACGGTGCGCGTTCAGCAAAGCTGATGGCGATCATCATTCAGCGCACCGCGCGTTGGTATCACAAATCCTACCCGTTCGCGGAAGATGTCGAAGAATTTTGATCAAATATCATAGATCAGAGTATTGACGTTCGTATTGGTTTCCGCCAACCCTGTGCGCGTCGTGCACAGGGGAAAATCATGCGTAAATCTAAAAAGACGATCATCACGTGCGCTGTGACGGGTTCGATCCACACGCCGTCCATGTCGCCGTATCTCCCGATCACGCCGGATGAGATCGCCGAACAATCGATCGCGGCGGTCGAAGCCGGCGCGGCGATTGTGCACCTGCACGCGCGCAATTCGTCCGATGGCCGACCGACCCCTGATCCGGAGGTGTTCGCAGCCTTCCTGCCACGCATCAAGCAGGCGACCGACGCCGTGCTCAATCTCACGACGGGCGGGGCGCCGGGGTTCACAATGGACGACCGTCTTGCCGCGCCGGTGTATTTCCAGCCGGAACTGACTTCGCTCAATATGGGCTCGATCAACTTCGGCGTGTTTGGCCTTGCGGAGCGCAAGGAGCCTTGGAAGCACGAATGGGAAAAGCCGTTTCTGCAAGGCTCTCACGCTGCGCCGCAATCGAATACGTTCGCACAGATCGAGCGTGTGATCCGCGAGCTTCACGAAGGCTGCGGCACGCGCTTCGAATTCGAATGCTACGATGTCGGCCATCTCTACACGCTGGCGCACTACGCCAATAAGGGTTTGCTGAAGCCACCGTATTTCGTTCAGTGCATCTTCGGGATTCTTGGCGGTATCGGCGCGGATATCGATCATCTCACGCACATGCGAAACACGGCGGATCGTTTGTTCGGCGATGATTACTACCTGTCGTGCTTCGCGATCGGTCGGAACCAGATGCCGTTCGTCACGACATGCGCCGCGATGGGCGGCAATGTGCGCGTCGGTCTGGAAGACAGTCTTTACATCGGCAAGGGGCAGCTCGCGACGAGCAACGCGCAGCAGGTTGCGAAGGTGCGTTCGATCCTGGAAGAGCTGGGGCACCAAATCGCGACGCCTGCCGAAGCGCGCGAGATGCTTGCGCTTAAAGGCGGAGACCGTGTCGCATTCTGATGCGTGAAAAGGGGAGGGCGGGATTGGTTCCCGCCCTTTTTCAGGACTGGGGTTCTACGCGGATATTTCGGGCGCCGCTCGCGTAGATCGCTTCCAGAACGGCGAGTGCGGCGATCCCGGCATCGGCATTGCTCGTCGGCGCCAAACCGTTCCGCACTTCACACGCGAAGGCATCGATTTGCGCGCGGAAATGATCGGGGGCCGGATCGCCTTCGAGCGTTATCTGGCGCGTACCCTCCGCATCGGACAGATACAGGGCGTGCGCATAGTGGAATATGCGAAGCGCGCCGCGTGTGCCATGGACGTGGATGCTCCCTGGATGGGCCTGCCACGCGCCGCCTGGATGATAGCCATCCACATCCCAGCTTGCGCCCCAACTGAACTGCCCTTCTGCCGGTAGCTGTGTCGGCCAGGTGCCGTCTTCATAAAGCAGATGTCCCGTCGCGCCGTTTGCGAGGCCGAGAATTGCATATTCGGTTTCCAGCGGAGCACCCGAGACGTTGCCGCGCCCGCTTGCCCAGGTGACGGGGCTGCCTGTCAGCCAGGCGAACGCATCGATCAGGTGGACGCCGTGATCCACCAGGCCCATGCCACTGCCGCCAATGCCGCCTTCGGGATAGTGCCACGGCGGCAACGCCATGCGTGAGGACGGGCCGCGTCCGCCGACGAAATCCTCGCGGAGCAGGGTTACGTCTCCGATCGCGCCTGCCGCGATCAGGCCGCGAGCGTGCTTCAGCGCGGGCAGATGGCGATAGCTCGCGCCGTAGCTGAGCGGGACGCCTGCGGCCGCGCAGAGTCTTCGCATTTCCTCGGCGTCGGCGCGTGTGGTCGCCATGGGTTTTTCGACGAGGATGGCACGGCCTGCGGCGGCAACATCGGCAACGATTCCAAGGCGACTTGCGGGCGGTGTCAGGATGCACACGATGTCGAGCGATTCCGACATCAGCATGTCCCGATGGCCCGTATAAGCGGCGGCACCGCACGCCGCCGCCGCGTCGGCGACGCGTTCTGGATCAGCGTCGCACAAGGCGGTGACTTCGACGGCGGCCGAGCGCCGGTACGCCTCCAGATGGAGACGCCCGACGCCACCGACGCCGATCATGCCGACACGAAGACGGCGGGCTTCATTGCTCAAAAGGTCACCCTTGCCTCGATCCCGATCGAGCGCGGTGTGTTGATGTAAACGCGGGCGCGTCCCGGTGCTTCCACTGCGGCGGCGACGTTGTCGGAAAGACTGGCGCGTTCGTCGGTCAGGTTCTTCACATAAGCCGCGATCTCGTAATTGCCGAAGCGAACCCCGCCGCGCACGTTCATGATCTCATAGCTCGGCCGGATGCGCGGAACGAGCGTGCCGGTAACGGGATCGGTGTTGGCATTGTTGCCGCTCGTGCTTTTGCCGATGTACCGATAGTCGCCGTAAATGAACCCGTCGATGGCGCCGCTGAGCGGGAAATCATAAGATGCTGCGAAGCTAGCGGTGTACTTCGCGATTTCGGGAACCCGGTCACCCTTCGCGCGGCGCGTGGTGAGCATGGTCTCGGTGAATTTCGCATCGGTGTAGCCGAAGGCTGCGTCAAGGCTCAGTCCTTCAGCCGGACGCAGCGTAGCCTCGATCTCGACGCCTTCGCTCTTCGCTTTGCCCGCATTCCCCCTGAAACCGAAGCCGCATTGCAGGCGCACCAACTGCTGAATGCTGCTCCAGTCGATACGGAAAGCCGTGGCGTTCAGTGTCAGTTTACGATCGAAAGCGCGCGACTTTATGCCGGCTTCATAGCTCCAGACGCTGTCCGATTTGAAAGATTGAACGGATTCGTTCGAGAGGCCGAGCGCGGCGAGTTCATCGAGGCAGCCGAACGAGGCGGGAATCAGCGCATTGACGCCGCCCGGCCGGAAGCCCTTGGCCGCGGTCGCGAAGACCTGGTTGTCGTCGGCGAACTTGTATTGAAGCGAGAACTTTGGCGTGACGCCGCTTTCGCTGCTGCTCTTCTCGGGCACGACCGAAAGGCCGCCATTGGCAAGGCCGTCCGACGTTTTCGACGACGTCGTGCGGACGTGGAAAGCGCGCAGCCCCGCAATGGCTGAGAGCTGCGGGGTGATCTCGTAGGTCGCCTCCGTATAGGCTGCCTTCTCGACCTGCTTCACAGGGGTTTTCGTGACATAGACAAGCTCCGTACCAAGCGGAAAACCGTTTGCCGCTTCAAAAGCCGCGTCCAGTCCGGGCACATAGTTGGGCGGATAGATAAAATTGCCCTTGTTGTGCGCATAATAAAGCCCGGAGACGAATTCGAACGGTCCGCCGAACGACGATGCGAAGCGGATCTCCTGAATGAAGTTGTTGCGCTTGTTTCGCACCTCCACCGAGGTCGGGATCGGCGGAATGCCAAAGGCGGCCGCGATGAAATCCGTCTGGTCGTCGATGTCGCGCGAGCGCCGATGGAAATACGAACTGGCCGACGTGAACGTTCCGAAGTCGCGCTGCAGCTTGATGTCGAAGGTCGCGAGCAGCCACTTGTCGCGTGACGCTTCGGGCACGTCGAATTGACGGCGCTGGGTCAGGGATGTCGGTTCCAGAACCACCGGCCCTGAGTCCGGAAGTATGAGGTCCGTGAACGGATAGCCGTTCATCTGCGTCTCCTGATAGAGGACACGCGGCGTCAGGCTGAGATCTTCGGTCGGTTTGAACAGCATCGCGATCGAGGCGCCGTTCGTTCGCGTCCGTGCGACATTGTCGACCGTTGTCGTCGACCCTTCCGGGCCGAATTCGCGTTTGATGAAGCCTGCGTCATACTGGTGAACGCCGACCATCCGCACGGCGACCTTGTCCTCCACGAGCGGCAGATTGATCATCGCGTCGAACTGGTAGCTTGGTCGGTCCGCGCCGTGCGTATCGGCAATGCCGGCATGAACCCGGCCGGACATCTCGCCCGTATCGGGCTGCGCGGACACGAGGCGGACCGTGCCGCCCATCGACCGGCCGCCGTAAAGCGTACCCTGCGGCCCGCGCAGCACCTCGATGCGCGACACGTCGACAACGCGCGGATCGAGCGATTCAGGCACCGGCGTTTCGTCGATGTAGAAGCCAGTGGTGTTGCGGTCGCCGATCCCGCGAATGGCGATCGTGCGGGAATTGGTCGTACCCTCTCCTGATGTGCCGAACGTAAGGTTGGGCACTGATGTCGCATAGTCTGCAAAGGTCGTGGCGGCCTGACGCTGGAGGGTTTCCGCCGTCATCACGTGGATGCTCATCGGGACATTCTGAAGCGTTTCGCTGCGTCGCGTCGCCGTCACAATGATCTCGTCGCTGACGATGGTTTCGGCGGCGTATGCGCCGGCAGGCGCGATCATCTGTAGAGTCGGAAAAAGGCTTGCGGTTCCGATCAGCAAGCGGTTCGCTATGCGTGAGTATCCCTGTTTTTTCATTTAACCCCCCTTTGTTGGCGTCATACGCTGGATTGCATAATACTGATCTTTGATCAAAGATAAAGATGCAACCGATTCGTGTCGGAGGGCAAAACGGCAAAAAGAGGTTGCCGATCGGCACGCGCTGTTGGTGCTGGTCGGGGAGATAGGCAATAGGGCCTGGAGGGGGAGTCTGTATGCACGGGTGGGGGATGGCAGGGATGCCCGAAGACGCGCAGCATGGCTGAGCGACAGCGGCTTGCCGGCCGGATTGGCCGTTTTCAGCTTTTTGCATTGGGCTTCGGTTCGATCATCGGTTCGGCCTGGGTCGTGATCCTGAGCCGGTGGCTTGCTGAAGCAGGGCCCGCGGGCGCCGTGATTGGATTCCTCGCGGGCGGCGTGGCTGTCGTCTGTATTGGGGCCTGCTATGCCGAGCTGACGGCCCGCGTGCCGAGGACGGGGGGAGATTTCACCTTCGCGCTTGAAGCGTTCGGACCCAGACTCGCGTTTTTCGTCGGCTGGTTCACGGCGCTTGGTTGGATTTCGGTCACGGTCTTCGAAGGGCTTGCGGTCGCTTGGGTGATCGAGTTGCTGTTGCCGGGTCTCGACGATGTCGTGCTCTACACGCTGTTTGATGCGCCGGTTACGCGCAACCAGCTTTTGATCGGCACGGCGGGCGCGCTTGTGATGGCGATCGTCAATTATCTGGGTGGTGCGGCATCGGCGCGGTTCCAGGGGCTGCTCACTTATGGTTTCCTCGCGGTCGCGCTGGCGCTCCTTCTCGCGATGGCGGGGAGGGGCGATCCTACGCTCCTTCTACCCGCCTTTCCGGCAATGCCCGGTGGCGCGCCGTGGTGGCATGGCAGCCTTTCGATCTTCGCGAGCTGCGCGTTTCTGCTCAATGGCTTCCAGACGATCGCCCAGGCGGTTGAGGAGCGCGCGAGCGGGATATCGCTTCGCACCATTGCCCGCGTGATGATCGCTTCGATCGTGGCGGCGGCTTTGTTCTACTGTTTCGCCGTTACCGCGGCGGCGATGATGAAGCCGTGGTCCGAACTCGCAGGTGCGGACCTCGCGATGGTCCAGGCGGTGCGCGGTCTCCCTATGGGCGACACGCTTGCGCGTGTCCTGCTCGTGATCCTGCTCGCATCGCTGCTCAAGACCTGGAACGGTGTCTATTTCGCGGGAACGCGGACACTTTACGGGCTTGCAGCGCGGGGCTTCCTGCCGCGCGGAATGACCGTGCTGCATTCGCGTTTCGGCTCGCCGTACCGGATCGTCCTCATCATCGCGGTGATCAACGTGGCGGGATTGCTGCTTGGGCGCGGAGCCGTTGGCCTGCTCGTCGATACAAGCGCGACGAGCGTCGTAATCTGCTTCGTGCTGTGTTGCGCGGCAGTGTTCGTGCTGCGGCGGAAGCAGGTGCAAGCACCCGACTTCGTCGTGCCGGGCGGCCGGATTGTGATCGGCTTCGCCTTCCTTGCGGCGCTCACCATGGCAGCCTCCGCGCTTGTCACGCCGCTTCTGCGTAGCGGGTTTCCGGTCGAATATATCATCCTTGGCGGGTGGGCCGGTCTTGGTGCGTCGACGCTGGTGCTTCGGCGGAAAGCGTACGACGACACACGGCCCCGATCGCAAGAACCATGATGCAAGCAAGCAGGCCGAGCCCCGCGTGCATCAGCCAGAATACGTATGCATCCAGCCTGTCGAGCCAGCCGCCGATCCAGCCGGTCGTGCCGTTCGCCAGAAACAGGTGGAGGTAATAGATGCCCATCATCGTCGAAACGATCGCGGGTGGGGAGGCGCGCGCATAGAGCGCGAGCGAGACGGGATAGATGTGCGCGAACGCCGTGCTTCCGAGTATGTGGAACACCACGAGTGTCGCGAGGCCGACCTTCGCGCCTTCCGAGTCCGCCATCCAGGTTGCGCTGGCGAGCAGCACATAGGCCGCGACGGAAAACAGGCAGCCGATCGCGATCCGGGTGATTTCCATGGGCGCGATACCGATCACGGCCATCCGCCTCCAGAACCACATGACACCGAGCAGGCAGGCGATCGATGCCAGCATGTCGATCGTGATCAGCCACGTCGTCGGCATACGCGTGCCGAACACATCCAGCGATGCCGACGCGTCCGACCAGATAAGATACGCGTTGAACATCTGCTGATTGCCGATCGCTGCAAGTGCGAGGACCGGGAGCAGAGCGAGCAGGGCGAGCGTGGATTTCCATTCGCTGGCCGAGAGCGACCATCGCCCAGCGGGGCGCATCTTCGCCTTTGGCGCCGGGTTTTCAGGCAAATAACGTCGCCCGGCGAGATACACGCCGAGCCCGATCCCCATCCCCACGCCTGCGGCCGCGAAGCCGTATCGCCACCCGAGCGTCTCGCCGAGCGTTCCGGCCACGAGCGGCGCCGCGATGACACCTGCGTTCACGGCAAGCGTGTAGATCTGGTAGGCATCGGCCCGCCGGGCATCGTCCATGCCGTAGAGCGCGTTGATCTGTGCGGCGAGGTTCCCCTTGAAGCAGCCGATCCCGAACACGAGCAGGAGCAGCGCTGGGAGAAATGCAGCTTCGCTCATCATCAGGAAATGCCCACTGATCATCAGGACGCTGCCCGCAATAACCGTGGCCGAGCGCCCGAGGAGACGATCCGCAAGAAAGCCGCCGAGGATGGGGGTCAAATAAATGAAGCTGCCATAGATGCCGAAGATCGCGGAGGCGAGCGCCGTCGTCTGCATCGGGCCGAACAGCGCTTCGAGTATGGCGCGCATGACTGCGAAGCCTGCCACGCTTTCAATGTGGCCGGGCTGGAGGAGCGTATCGACGAGGTACAGAACGAGCAGTGCCTGCATGCCGTACTGCGCGAAGCGCTCCCACGCTTCGGTAACCGCGATATAGCCGAGCGCGCGCGGATGGCCGAAGAAGCCGGCTGGTCCTCCGGAACGCGCCAGCTTCAACGTTTCACGACTGCGGCTGGAAATATTTTGGCGAACGCCCATGGAACTGACGGAACGCGCGGCTGAAGCTGGTCTGGTCCGCGTAGCCCACTTTTTCCGCCACGTCGGCAATGGACTCTCCGCTCTCCAGCAGTTCGCGCGCGTGGGACATGCGCCGATCCACACAGTATTTGAGGACGGTGGTTCCAAAACGGCTCCGAAAGCCGCTCGTCAGCTTGCGGCGATTGAGCCCGGCCATGCGGCTGAGCACGGACAGGGTCGGCGGGTTCGCGAAATGCCGGTCGATGATGTCACGTGCATCGTCCAGCCGTGTCTGGTCGCGCCGGGAGAGGGGGACGTCCTGCCGGTCGCTGATGCCGTCGTTGATGAAGGCGATCGCGAGGCACAGAAGCTCTACCGTCTTGGCCTCCAGAAAGGCGCGACGCAGCGGGCCTGTGAACCTGCAGGTCCGAACGGCATGCGCCGCGTCCGACATTGCGGGCGTCAGCGGATGATTCACTTGCGCGTGCCGCGCCTGCCAGCGGCGGAAGGCGTGAGCGGCCTGCTGCAGATCGCCTTCTTCTTCCTCCAGAAGACGCTCTGCGGCCTCCCAGCCAAAAAAAGGCGTAACCGTGCGCCATGGTTCAGAAAGCAGCACGCGGCTACGCCTTTCATGACCCGTGGGTGCCGACGATATGGAAAAGCCCGGTCGATGGACGAGCAACGCTTCGTCCGTGCCGGCATCTTCAAACGAGCGGCCTTCGAAGCGAAACTGGATGAAACTCAGGTTTTCGAAAACGAAATCGTAATCGAACTCGCGGTCGTAGGTTACGTCAGAGGTCACGAGGCCGAGATCGTTCGAGAAGAACAGGATTTCCTGTTCCCCCTGCATCGGCATCCCCTCGGAATAGGCAAGCGCGATGCGTTCGTCGGCGGCTTCGAACGGCACGAGGCCGGTTCCCCGGGTCTGGGCAACCGCGTCGACGAGCGCGCTTTTGCTCAAGCAGCGGAAATGCTCCGGGCTGTCGGCCTTCCGGTAGAATGGCCTTTCCCCGCCGGGCGGCATCTCTGTGTGCTGCATGTTCGCGCCCCCTGTGCCGGTGTGTTCGATCACCTGCTACTGAAGCGAATACTATAATGCATAGCGGTGCATGGCGAGCCCTTCGAAGGCTTTCGGCGCGCAGTCGAAGGCGGCTTCAGACCGCGTGTATATAACTAAAAAGGCTTTTGTTTTTCTCCCGCCAAGGCGCTGGGTTCCGCATTGTCAAAAAGTAGTAACGATAGGTCATTCCGGTTCAGCGGCGCGTCGATAGCCTTCCTGTGTGTCGGGCGGCGGGGGAGAAATCCGTGGTCCATGTGGTGCAGGGGGGAATGGACTTGGTTCGGATTGGACGGCGCGGTCTTCTGGCTTCGGCTGCTGCGGCGGGGTTTGTGAACCCGCGCATGGCGGTAGCCGCGCAGGGCTTTGACGCCCGCACTGCGGCAGGCAGCGGAGAGGCTGATATGTCCGTCGGCGCGTTCGGTAGAAAGACACCGGCGCGTGGTCGGAGCGGCCTTGCGATTACCGGACACCCCTGGGCCACGGAGGTTGCCGTGGGGATTCTGCGCGAAGGCGGCAATGCCTGCGATGCGCTGCTCGCGGCAGCAGCGGCGCAAACCGTGATCGAACCGCACCTCACCACAATCACCGGCTGCATGTCGATGATGTACCACGATGCCGCCACGGGCCGAACGCGATACCTGAACGGCAACGTCAATGCGCCGCGTGCACTCGCGCCCGTACTGACGGAGGCGGATACCGCGACGGGCCGCATGGCGTGTGTGCCAGGGTTCTGGGCGGCATTCGAGGCGGCGGCATCCACGTTCGGAACGATGCCCGTTGCGCGCCTGTTGAAACCGGCAATCGGTTTCGCGCGAGACGGCATTGCCTGTCACCCCTCGCTCTGGGGGGAGGTGTATAGCCGCCAGGCCATGCTCGCGCGCACCGCCGAGGGGCGATCGATCTTCATGCCGCGCCGTGCGATCCTCAATCCCGGCGAAAAGCTCGTTCAGCCCGGTGCTGCCGAAACGCTGCAGCGGCTCGGGGAAGAGGGCAGCCGATGGTTTTACACCGGCGACTTCGCGAAGGATTTCTGCGCGACCGTTAATGCGGCGGGCGGCGCTCTCACGCCCGAGGAGTTCGCTGCATATCAGGTGCGCTGGGAAGACCCGATCAAGGGGCAATACCGCGATCTTGAAATCTTGGGATCGGTGCCGCCGGACACGGGCGGGCTGCATCTCATCGAGATGCTCAACCTGGTCGAGCTGATGGATATTCGCAAGAATGGCCCGGCAAGCGAATCTCCTGAGACATTGAAGCGCATGATGCTCGCTGCGCGCGACGTGCTTGTCACAGGTATGACGTATCGCGATCCGCGATCATCCCCCCTCGATGTCGAACGCATTGCTTCGAAGGCCTATGCTGCGGAACGTTACGCGAAGATTTTGAAGGGCGCCGCTCCCGCGCCGGGCGCCGCGCCGCACGGTCCGGGAAGCTGTCACCTCACCGTCATCGACCGGGCCGGCAACATCGCGACCGCGCTGCATTCCACGTTGTCGCTGCCCTGGGCGAACGGGCTGTTCGTGCACGGCGTCAGCATCTGCGGCCCCGGGAATCATTTCCTGAATACGATGCCGAAGCCGGGCGACCGCGTCACCGTGCTCATCTGCCCGAGCATGATGTTCCGCGGTGGACGGCCCTTTCTCGCGGGCGGCTCGCCGAGCACGAGTCTCATCTGCAATCTTGTGCAGAACATCACGAATATCGTCGATTTCAGCATGCCGCTTGCCGAGAGCATCGAGCGACCCTCGTTCGGCGGGCTTGTCGATGGTCAGTATCGCATGACGGTCGAGACCGACCTTGGCGACCCTCTGATTGGCGCGGTCGAAGCGGCAGGGATTCTTGTCGAGCGCGTTAACCCGTGGAGTTCGCGGCACGGCGCCTTCGAAGCCATTCACGTCTCGGAAAACGGAGAGGTATTCGCCTGCGGTGATCCGAGGCGGACGTCAGCCGCGCTTGCGGTGTGAGGCGAATTCAACTTGAATCAAAAAAGGGGGAAACCATGATCCACAACAGAACGTTCCGTCAGGCGCTTTTCGCCGGCACATTGCCTGCGATTGCCCTCGCAGCATTCTGCAACCCGGCCTTCGCGGCGGAGACCGAAGCCGTCGTTGCGCTTCCCGAAATCATCGTCACGGCGCGCAAGCAGCAGGAATCTCTCCAGAACGTGCCGATCTCCGTAACGGCTTTTGATTCAGAATCGATCGAACTGCACAATTTCAACAATGTGCAGGACATGTCCTACAGCATTCCCAACCTCAACTTCAGCCGCCTGACGACGCTCAGCACGTCGATCAGCATTCGCGGCATCAATTCTGCGGACAATGCGCCCGGGTTCGAAACGGGCGTCGCGGTCATTCTCGATGATGTCTACATCGGCCGCGCGGCCGGATTCACGACGAACCTTATCGATATCGAACGCGTCGAGGTGCTGCGCGGACCGCAAGGCACGCTGCAGGGACGCAACGTCACGGCGGGCTCGATCAACATCGTCACGGACCGCCCCTCCGACGACTTCAAGGTCAAGGGCAAGATCAGCTACGGAAACTACGATGAGCTGACCGCGATGGGGGTCGTCAGCGGTCCGATCATACCGGGCAAGCTCGCTGGAAAGATCGGTATCGCCCGGATCAGGAATGATGGCTACGGTCGCAATGTCTCGCTCGACAAGCCGCTCGACAGCACGGACGCGTGGTCGTTCCGCGGCCAGCTCGCGTTCACCCCGACCGACGATCTCACCATCCTGCTGACGGGCGACTACGATGACTACGACAATCACGATTCGCACGGCTATTTCGGGCCGCCGGACATCGTGAAGCTGACGCCGGACATCACGGATCGCGAGGCGACTGGCGACGTATGGAACAACGGCTTCCGTAAGGTCGGCGGCGGCGCGCTCAATATCTACTACACGTTTCCGAACGAAATGACGCTCGCCTCGATCACCAGCGCGCGCGCTTATGATGTGTCGGCGATTCAGGAGGGCGATCCGGATCAGAATTGGGGGCCGTCGGGCGCGGGAACCTTCGTGGCGACGGCGCGCAACGACCAGAAGCAGAACCAGTTCTCGCAGGAAGTCCGTCTTGCGTCGCCCTCGGGCGGGAATTTCACCTGGCTCACGGGCCTCTATTATTACCGGGATACGCTGAAGAACTATCAGAACTTCCTGTTCGGCGTGAACACCGGAAGCGTGATCGCGGGCGCAAGTACGATCGACGATTCCCGCTCGACGACGAAGAGCTACGCGGCCTTCGGTTCGGCGACCAATCACTTCAGCGATCGTTTCAGCGTAACGGGTGGACTTCGCTATACGATCAACAAGCGCGGCATTCGCGTTCTGGAGGCGCTCGGCATCGATGGCACCGATGCCGTTTTCGGCGACTATGTCGATATGCTGACGCAGGACGATCCGGCGCCGACGGAATTCGATGCACTGGTCGCGCTCGGCACGACGCGCAACAAGGTCACCGACAAGGCGCTGACCGGTGACCTGACCTTCACGGTCGACTGGACGGACGATGTTTCGACGTTCGCGAAATACGCGCACGGCTTCAAGGGCGGCGGCTTCAACGCCAGCTTCAACTCCGGCTTTTCGGGCGGAAGCGTGAAGCCCGAATATATCGACTCCTTCGAGCTCGGCCTTCGGAGCATGTTGTTCGATCGCAAGCTGCGCTTCAATCTCACCAACTTCTACATGAAGGTGAAAGATCAGCAGACGCTGATCTATGACTCCGTGGCATTCCGCTATGTCACAGCGAACGAGCCAGGCGTCCGCACCTATGGTTTCGAACTTGATGCTGCGGCGGTGCTGATGCCGGAGCTCACCTGGTCGCTCGGCGTCGGCTACATCAATTCGGAAATCACCGGCGGAGCCAACAAAGGCCTGCGCCCGGCCTACAGCTCGCCGTGGAGCATCAACACTAGCCTCTCCTTCGATCAGCCGGTTACCGAAACGCTGAACCTGTTCGCATTCGGCGAGGCGAGCTGGCGGGATAGTTACGCACTGCTCGCGGGCTCACCGGATGCCTCGCGGCAGGGCGCGTACTGGTGGCTTGGCGGCAAGGTGGGCGTGAAGGCCGCCGACGGCAGCTGGTCGCTCAGCCTCTATGGCAGAAACCTCACCAACGAGACCGTCGCGTCCTACGCAACGAATGTGCCCGGCCTCTTCACGGTCGCGTTCCTGCAGCCGCCGCGCACCTACGGCGTCGAGTTGTCGTTCAACTTCTAGTCTCACCCGCGCTCCGGCGGTGCCCTCGCATCGCCGGAGCGTTGTGGCTCTTTTCAAGGTCAGGTTCATGTCTCATCGCGTTCCCTTCGCGTCGGAAGGTCTTTCCGCCGATGCCGTCAGCCAGCGGCTTCGGGAGTTTGCGCGGCAGGACGCTGATGCCGTGCGCGATATAGGCTTCGCCCGTCGCTTTTTCGCGGCGCCGGACGTCTCGGCGATCGCCGCTGAGGCGTATGGCATGTTCGCCCATGCCGGCCGCGTCTCCTCCTATCCCGGCCTGCCGCAGCCCCCGGGTATCCGGCAGATGCAACGAGAGCTTCAGCAATGGGCGCTTGACCTTCTGGAGGCGCCGACGGGCACCACGGCGAGGCTCACCTCGGGCGGCACCGAAAGCGTGATCCTTGCCCTCCGTGCCTGCCTGCAGAGTATGGAACCTGCCGATGGCGTGCCCGAGATCGTGGCGGCGTGGTCCGCGCATCCGTGCATCGACAAGGCGGCGGCGCTGCTCGGCGCCCGGCTGATCCGGGTGCCCGTGGGACCGGATCACCGCGCCGATCTCGCGGCCATGGCTGCGGCGATCACGCCGCAGACGCGAATGCTGTATATCTCTTTTCCATCCTACGCTTATGGTTTGGAAGATGATGTCGTCGCCTTCGGTGCGCTCGCGCGGGAACGCGGTCTGTGGCTTCATGTCGATGCCTGCATGTCGGGCTTTCTCGCTCCGTTCCAGCGCATGAACGGGGAGGCGATTCCGCCCTGCGGCTTGAACGTGCCCGGCGTCTCGTCGATGTCCGCCGATTTCCACAAGCACGGTTACGCGGCAAAAGGCGCATCAGTGCTTCTGCTTGCTGATGAGTCCGCGCAAGCGATCGATTTCGTGTATTCGGATCACCCGTTGCCGACGATGGCGACGGAAACGCTCGCCGGAACCGCGCCGGGCGCGCCGTTCGCATCGGCATGGGCGGTCATGCGCTATCTGGGTGTCGATGGCTATCGCAGGCTCGCGCACGATCTTTCCGCCGCGCGCCGCGCCTTCGTCGATGCGATCAACGCCGTGCCGGGTTTCGCCGTTCTTGGTGATCCGCTGTTCAGCCTCGTCGTGGTCACGTCGCCGTGCCATGATATGAAGATCGTGCATCAGCGCATGGCCGGGCGCGGCTGGTTCACGCTCGCGGTGACTGAGCCGCCGGGGCTTCATCTCAATATCGGCGCTGGTGACGTCGCGCTCGCTGGGCGGTTTGCGGCTGATCTCAAGGCGGCAGGAGAAACGGTGTGAGTGAAGATGCGATCCGCGGCGTGGTGGCGGCCTATTACCACGCGATGGTTGCGGGCGACGAAACGGCGCTCCGCCAGGTCTTCGATCCCGAGGCGCGCTTTCAGGGTTGGCGCGACGGCAGCGAGGTCCGCCGCGATCTCGATGCCTTCGTCTCGATGCTGCAAACACCCTACGACGGGCAGCTGCGCGAGGAGTGGCGGATTGATCTCCTCGATCGTACCGGCCCGGTTGCGATCGTCCGCGTCGTCGACTGGTTCCGGGGACGGTACTATACCGACTATCTGACGCTCACGGAGCGGAATGGCGCGTGGACCATCGTCAACAAGGGCTTTTACGCACACGATGCCGACGCGAAAGGCATCGATGATCTGGGGAGCGGCGCATGATCCGGGCGTCTCTGATAGCCATCCTGCTGCTGGCCTCGACCCCAGCCGTAGCATCGGACCCTCCGTGCAGTGCGCTCGCCGCGGCGGCCACGACATTCGATATGTCATCCCGCGATACCGGTGCGGACCACCGCATCCATGTATTCGTACCGCCCGAAACGCCCCCGGATGCGCGCCTCCCTGTCGTCTATCTTCTCGATGCGGACGGGCATTTTCCACTGTTCACCGAGATGGTCCGGGTCCTGATCGACGCGGGGGACATCCCGTCCGTCGCGGTGGTCGGGATCGGCTATCCTGTGCAGAGCATGGCTGACACGATCACGCTGCGTTTGCGCGACTACACCCCTGCCGGCGATGCTCCGCACGCCGCCCTCGTTCGAAAGATCGTGGGCGAGGGGCCGGAGATCAGGGATGGCGGCGCCGATGCCTTCCTGCGTTTCATCGAGACTGATCTGAAGCCGCGCATCGCGCAGCGCTATCCCGTGGACAATACGAATGCCGCGCTCGTCGGCCATTCGCTCGGCGGGCTCTTCGGTCTGCACGTCCTGCTCTCGCATCCCGAAAGCTTCCGCTATTACGGTCTCTCCAGCCCGGCGATCCTGTGGTCGGACGGTTACCTCCTCACGCGCGAGGGGGATTGGGCGAAGCAACACCGTGATCTTCGCGCGACGCTTTTTCTCGGTGTCGGCGGCAAGGAGCGAACGCTTGCCCATGTGCTCGCACTCCCGCCCGAATTGAAGGCCGCGGAAACGGAGATCGTCGCGCGCTTCGGCAATCCGGACCCGGTGGCGCAGCTCGTCGATTTCGAAACCCGACTGCGCAGCCGCGCCTATCCGGGCCTGCGCTACCCGGGCCTCAATATCTTCGACGGCGAAAGTCACGGCGGTGTCGTCGTTCCTGCGTTCAATGCCGAGCTCCTGATGTTCTTCGGAAAGCCCCAATGACCGCGTGAAGTGTGGAGCTGCCTTCATCCTGCGGATTACCGGTTTCGTGCGCGCGCGGGGCTGTGTATAGCGCTTCGCGATATTGGGGCAGGAGTGGAAGCTCATGGTGAAACCGGCGGCCGAAGTGATGCGGGAAGCCATCGTTGCAGCAGTGATCGACGGCATGTCTGCACTGCGCGCGGCGTCGGGCGGTGTGCCGAACAACCTGCTCCGTGACCTTAGCGCCATTCACCCGAACACGACCTTCGACGATCTGCCGCAGGCGCTGCAGGCGTCGATCCTCGCGAGCGTGCGGGCGGCTTTCACCCGCCTTCAGAAGGAAGGCTACACGGTTCTGAACCCGGACCTCGCGCCGCCGCCGCGCCGTCCGCAGCCGACGCAGCCTTCGGGACCGCGCGGCCCCGGCGGTCCGCGCGGTGCTGCGCGTCCGAACCCGTCTCGGCCGGGCCAGCCGCGCCGCCCGAGGCCGCCCGGCAAGCCTGCACGTTAGCGCGTCACGACCGCACGATCATCGCGAGCCACTCGGCCACGAGCGCAGGCTTCGCCTCGCCCTCGATCTCGACCTCCACGTCGATCGTGAGCAGGAACTTGCCGTCACCGCGATCCTCGAAATCGCGCAGGCCCATGTGCGCGCGGATGCGCTTTCCCACCGGCACCGGCGTGATCAGCCGCATGTGGTTGAAGCCGTAGTTCAGCGCATACCAGGCGCCGCCTTCGCTCTCGCCGAACGCATCGATGAAGCCGATGTCGTGCGACATGGTGATCAGCATCGATGTGGTCCAGAAGCCTGCCGCCACGGTTCCGCCGAACGGCGTGTTCGCCTTCGCCCATTCGGGATCGAGGTGCATCGGGTCGTTGTCGAGCGTGGACGCGGAAAACTGCGTGACCAGCGCCTGCTCCACATCGAACCAGCGTGAGGTGCCGAGCGGCTTTCCGATCTTCGATTTCATGTCCATTCCCATTACGGCAGGTTCCAGCCGACAAGATTGAGTGAGGCGAGGAAGGCGAGAATGCCTGCCGCCGCGATGGCGATGAGGGAGAAATGCACGCGGCGGAAAACGGCGCGCCGCCCTTCGCCCCACCAGCCGCGCAGCCACGCCGCGACTGCGGCAGCGATCGTCAGCACGGCGACGAGCGCGCCGAGATTGCCGGTGATCGCAAGGCCGATGAAGCGCCCCGGTTGGGCTTCGAGCACATGGTACATGATGCCGTCGTCCGCCGCGTAGAAACCAAGCAGAACGAGCGGCAGGGCGATCATCGTGCCGAGTTGCAGCAGCGGCAGCCAGCGGGAGAGACGCTCGGCGCGCCCGCTTCCCGGCCAGAACAGGCAGAGGATGCCGGTGAAAGCGACGAGCAGCAGCACCGGCAGCATCATTCCGGCGACGCGCGGGTTCCACGTATCGCTGCACCGCTCCCACGCATCCACGGACAGCAGCGGCACCATGCCTGTGGCCGTGTCATTGCTCGCCGTGAAGGCGAACAGCGCGGACGTGTTCGGGTCGCCGAGCGCTTGCGGCGCGGCCTCCGGATTGAAGAATACGCCGGGCGCGACCTGCCGGTAACCGGGCACGCCCCGAATGGCGAGTGTGCCGTCTGCACCCGCCGCAGCCGTAATCACGGCATAGCCCGCGCCGAGAAAGTCGAATGCGGCCTCGACCGTGCTGTACGACCGGCGCTGGCGGCAATAGGTGCCCGCGAAATCGCTCACCGGTCGCGTCACGGGCGCTTCCGTGGGACGGTAGGCGCCAAGGAAGCGAGTCAGCGCCGCCTCGCGCACGAAGGCGGAATTCAGCACAGGCTCGACCGGGTTCGCCGGATTCGGCGCAAGCCGTGTCTTGTCGACGAGCGAGCGGAGCTGTTCGGTGAGGTCGACGACCGGCCCTTCGCCGACGATCGAGGCGAACACGCCGATGCCGCGCTCGGGCACCAGCACCATCACGGTCTGGAAGCCCGGCCAGCCGCCGCCGTGTTCCACGACATGCGCGCCGTTCCACATGCCTTCTATGAACACCATGCCGAAGCCGGTCGTCGCCGGGTGGTTGGCAACCTGCCGCGTCTGCATCCGGCGGAAGCCCTCCGCAGACAGGATCGACGGCTTGCCGTTTGCGCCCTCGATCTGCGCGATCATGAAGCGCGCCATGTCGAGCCCGGTGGTGCTGACGCCGCCCGCAGGCGCGATGAACGGGTTCATCGGCACGAACCCGATTGCCTGCCGCTCACCGTTCGGGAACATCGCATAGGGCCGCGCATGTGCGGGGGAGGGCGAGAGCGCGAGGTTGAGATACGAGCGCTCCATGCCGAGCGGCGCGAAGATATGCTCCTTGAAATAGCGATCGATCGGCTGGCCGGAGACGTCCTCGACGATAAGGCCGAGCACGGCGGTGCCGAAGTTCGAATAGACCGACCACGTGCCCGGTTCGCGCACCAGCTTCGGCATCGCGCGGGCGATCACGTCCGCGCTCACGGGATGTGCGATGGCGCGGTCGGTGCCCAGCCCGAACGCCTTGTCCTCGAAACCGGCGCGGTGCGTCAGCAGGTGCCAGATGGTGACCGGGCGGCCCTTCCAGTCGGGCAGCTTCACGCGTTTGAGATATTGGTTGGCGGGGTCGTCGAGCGAGCGGATCAGGCCCTTTTCGTGAAGCTGGGCAATCGCGGTCGCGGTGATCACCTTGGTCGTGGAGCCGATGCGGACCTCGGTCGCCGCCGGGTCCATCGCGCGGCCGGTCGCCGGGTCGGCGAGGCCGTAGCCCTTCGCGAACGTCACGGCGCCTTTCTCGACGACGACGATCTCCGCGCCTGTGAAGCGGTGCG
Organism: Sphingosinicella microcystinivorans; assembly: GCF_003634215.1. Lineage (GTDB taxonomy): Bacteria > Pseudomonadota > Alphaproteobacteria > Sphingomonadales > Sphingomonadaceae > Sphingosinicella > Sphingosinicella microcystinivorans. The sequence continues at coordinate 1,003,494 of NZ_RBWX01000007.1, forward strand.
TCTTCAGTGCGGGGTGAAACAGACTGTCCGCCCAGGCTTCCAGCGGCCGGGTCTGAGGCTGGACCTGCACGGGCTCGGCAAGAGCAGGTGCGGCGAGAAGGCCGACGAGACAGGCGAGCCATTTCAGAACGCGCATTTGCACCGCACTCCCATCCTGAACTTTCAGTGAATTTACATTCAATGAGTTGTTGTTCATGGGCGACGTACTGTCAATCGAAATCGCGCGCAGGCACTGCACAGGGCAAAATTCATTGAATTCGTGTTCAGTCCTGTCTAGCTGCCGATGGAAAGCTGGGAGATCGTCATGGAAGGCAGCAGAAAAACGCCGGGGCGCAAGGCTACGCTGACCCGCAAGGAACAGGCAGCCGAAACGCGCGAGCGCCTGAAGCAGGCGACGATCCGCGTCCTCGGGCGCATCGGCTACCGGCAGATGCGGATTGCGGATGTCACGCGCGAGGCGGGCGTCGCGGTGGGGCTTTTCTATCACTATTTCGCCGATTTGCAGGCTGTCACGAGCGAAGTGCTCTCCGATTACATGGCGGAAATGACCGCGAAGGCGCGCAAGGTGACGCCGAGCGACGATCTCTTCGAGACGCTACGCGAGCAATACAAGATTCTGATCGGCCATTTCGAGGAACAGCCGGGGCTGATGCGATGCATGCTTCAGGCCTCCGAGGAGATTCCCGAATTCGGCGAGATCTGGAAGGCATCCAACCGCCAGTGGACACACAGCTTCGCGCGTCGTCTTTCCGAAGCGCTCGGCCCGGAGAAGCTCGATCGCAAGACGAGCCTGCTGATGGCCTATTGCCTGGGTTCGATGTCGGACGGTGTCGTGCACGAATATTACGTGCAGCAGAATCCCGATCTCGTCGGCTGCGTCGACTCGCGGGACCAGCTTGCCGAAGCGCTGGCGACGCTCACCTACCGCGCCGTTTTCCTCGCCAACCCGCCGCGCGAAAAATTGGGCGCGGCGGCGGCTATCGCCGTCGCGCCCGCAGGTCAGTAGGAAGAGGTTAGAAACGCTTGCTCGCGCTGATACCGAACGTGCGCGGGCGATTGACGTTGATGCGCTGGTCGCCGAGCGTCGTATCGACGAAGAGCTCGGCGCGCTTGTCGAAGAGGTTGTTCACGAACAGGCTGATGTCGAGGTCGCCGGTCTCGACGCCGATCTTCGCGTTCGCCAGCTCGTAGCTGTGCTGAAGATCGGGCGCGGGAACGTCGCTCGGGAAGCCGTTGTAGCTGCCGCCGACATGCTGGACGTTCGCCTGCATGTAGCCCGAAAGCGCATCCGACAGCGGGAAGCTGTACCGGCCGAAGATGTCGTAGCTCCACTTCGGCACCGCCGGAATGCGGTCGCCCTTCAGGCCTGCACCGCTCGCGCTGTTCGCGGCGAGATAGGTGTCGGTGTAAGCGAGCGTCGCCCCGAGTTCGAGGCCGCCGACGGGCCGGAGCGAAAGCTCCACCTCCGCGCCCTTGCTCTTCGCCTTGTCGCCGTTCGTCACGTACGAGAAGCCGTCCGGGCGCGTCACCGTTACCTGGATATCGCTCCAGTCGATGTAGAACAGCGCGGCGTTGAACGTCGCCTTGCCGCCGAGGAAGTCGGACTTCACGCCCACCTCGTAGTTCCACAGCGAGTCCGAATCGAACGTCGCGGGTGCCGACACGCCGCCGAGCGGCGGAATGGTCGTGTTCGGGCCGCCGACGCGGAAGCCCTGCGCGGCCTGCGCGTAGACGAGGATATCCGGCGTCGCCTTGTACGAGATGTTGATCTTCGGGTTGATCTTGCTCTCGCTTGAATTGCCCGTATCCGAAGAGAAGCCGCCGGCGATGATGCCGTCGGAAACCTTACTGAAGCGCTCCTTCACCTTGAAGGCGCGCAGACCGCCGGTGATCTTCAGCGCGTCGGTCACGTTGACGCTCAGTTCGCCGAACGCGGCATATTGTTTCGTCACGTTGTTGATGTCGCTGTCGAGGAGCGGGGTCGTCGTCGGGATTCCGAACAGGCCGCCGTGCCAGGCGAGCTGGTAGAGCGAGTTCTTACGGCGCGAGTAATAGAGGCCCGCGATCCATTCGACCGTGCCGCCGCTCGGCGAGGCGAGGCGGATCTCCTGCACGAAGTTCTTGTCCGGCACGACGTTGTTGAGCCAGACCGGCACCGGCACGCCGAGGAAGGCGGTGACATCGCGGTTGTCGTTGATCTTGCGGTCGAGATAGCTCGTCGTTGAAACGAGATCTGCCCAGCCGAAATCATTGTGGAGCACGAGGCTGTAAACGGTGAGGTCGTCGCTGCGCAGTTCGGCGACGGCGCGGCGCTGGGAAAGACCGGCGAGCGTTGGGTCGATCTCCTGCGTGCCGCCGAAGTCGGACCGCTGGAGGAGGATGCTTGCCGTCGCGTCGAACGTCTCGCTCGGCGCCATCTTCAGCGAGAAGCGGGCGCCCCAGGTTTCGGCATCGTTCACATTGCTCTTGCCGAGCTGCGTGTTGTCAACGAAGCCGCCTTCGTTGCGGTAATAGAAGACGGTGCGCATCGCGACCTTGTCGGTGGCGAGCGGCACGTTGATCATGCCGTTGAGCGCAACGCTCTCGTCGCCGTGACGCGTGGTGGAGAGCGATCCGCTGACCGAAGCTTCGATGCGGTCGAGCTTCGGCTTCGCCGTGATCATGCGGATGGTGCCGCCCATCGAGCCCGCGCCGTAGAGCGTGCCCTGCGGGCCGCGCAGAACCTCGATGCGCTCGACGTCGTAAAGGCGCAGGTCAGGCTCGTTGTTCGGGAAGCTGACCGGCGTCTCGTCGATGTAGATACCGACCGGCGACTGGTGGTTCTGGTCGACGCCGGTGGAAACGCCGCGCAGCGTGATCTTGTTGCGGCCCGAGCCGCGATCCACGAACGACAGGCCGGGCACGCTGCGGGCGTAGTCGGTGAACCCGTCGAAACCGCGCTTCTCGATCTGCTCGGCGGTGAGCGCCGAAATGCTGAGCGGCACGTCCTGCAGCGGCTGCACACGCTTCTGCGCGGTCACCACGATCTCGTCGGTCGGCACGGCCTCATCCGCCATCGCCGCGTACGGCGCCATCAGCGCCAGCGCGCTGCTCGCCATCCACAAACGGGAAAATCCCTTCATGAGTACCCCCTTTTTATATAATGTTGAATTTAAACTCATTGAGTTTGTATTCAACGAAAACGTGCAAGTCAACGTCGCTTTCGTTCGTGTTCGGCGGCGGGCGTGGGCTATGGGAGTGCATGGACTTTCACGATCTTCTGTTCCGCTACTTCGGCACCGCCGAGATCGATGCGCTCAACGCCTCGGCGCTCTCTGCCGGCCTTGACCGCATGCGCGTCGACTTCGGCCTCGAAACAAATGCCGGGCGACGCTTTGCGCTGTGGGCGCTGATGTACATGCTGGGCGACGCGCCCGATCTCGACGCATTCGAGGATGCGGACGAGCGCGAGGCCGCGCGCCGTTTCATGGATCTCGCCGACAACGCGGGCTAGCGTGCTACCCGAACCGGTGAGGGATCACCCACCGCGCCGGATTGTCGCAACCCGCGCAGGCGTTATCCTCGCTCCATGGGGATCGAGCGGAGAGTAGCGGCTGTCAGCACGGCAAGGCCGGTGTGGCAGGATGTGAGGGGGCAGCGAACCTTCACCTCGATCGTGCGCAGCCCAGCACCCGGCGCGCTGTGGTTCGGTCCCGAGGGGCCGGATGACAATGAAACAGCGGTGCATACCGAAGCCGTCCTCGCCTCGCCCAGCGAACACTACGACATGTGGGCCGCGCGCTTCGGCGTCGACCGGGAAGCGTGGGACTGGTGTCGCTTCGGCGAGAACATCGTCGTTTCCGGTTTCGATGAAAACACCCTGCGCATTGGCGATATCGTCCGCATCGGCGGCGCGGTGTTCCGCGTGACCTCGCCGCGCATTCCGTGCTTCAAGTTCGCGTGGCGCATGGATCAGCCTGACAGCGTGCTCGGACCGATGATCGAAAGCGGCCATATCGGCTTCTACCTCGCGGTCGAAACCCCGGGGCCGGTCGGCGCCGGAGACGTCGCCACGATAGAGGTGCCCGATGCTTCGGCGATCACCGTCGGCGATCTCTCTCGCCTGCTCGTCGCGCGCGAGGCCGATCCGCAGGCGCTTCGCGATGCGCTGGCCAACCCCTGGCTCGGCGGACAGGCGCGCGGCATGCTCGCGAAGCGCATCGCGGGTCTTGAAGACATGGCGCGTCTCAAGACCGGCCGCTGGAGCGGCTGGCGTCCGTTCCGTGCCGTGAAGCTGCGTGACGAGGCGCAGGACGTCGCCTCCTTCGCGCTCACGCCGCTCGATGATGTCCCGCTGGCCCCGGCGCTCGCGGGGCAGTTCCTCACCGTCCGGCTGGGCAACGGCAACGATGCGCCGGTCCGCAGCTGGACGCTTTCCGATCACGAAGATACGCCGAAGCAGTACCGTCTCACCGTAAAGCGTATCGCGGGCGGGTCGGGTTCGGCGCGGCTCCACGAGATCGGCGCGCGCGGCGGCACCGTGTGGGCGCGTCCGCCGGCAGGGCGTTTCACGCTGAAGCGGGATGGCTTCATGCGCGTCGTCCTCATCAGTGCCGGTATCGGCGTCACGCCGATGCTTGCGATGCTGAAGGCGCACCGGGCGCGGCAGGACGTGCAGCCGCCGCTTGTCTGGATTCACCAGACGCGGTGCGGCGAAACACACGTGTTCTCTGCGGCAGGCGAAGATGCGGCGCTCGCCCACGTCTTCTACTCCGCGCCGCGCGAGAGCGATGCCGGGCACGAACCCGGAAGGCTTACGCCCGACCGCCTGCGCGAAATTCTCGCGCCTGCCTACAAGACGGCCCCCTTCGGCCGCGACGTCGAGCTCGAAGGCATTTTCAGTGACGTCTACATCTGCGGCCCGGCGCCATTCGAAGCGATGGTGCGCGAGGCGCTCGCCGCGATGGGCGTTCCTTCCGGGCAGGTGCGATCGGAATCGTTCATGCCCGGCGCGGCAGACGCCGCTCCCACCATCGCCCGGGCGCGCGTGGACTTTGGCGGCACCGTCGCGGAATGGACGCAGGCCGCGAACCCAAGCCTGCTCGACCTCGCCGAAGCCGCCGGTCTTACCCCTGCGTTCGGCTGCCGCTGGGGAAGCTGCGGCGCGTGCGAAAGCACGCTCGTGTCGGGCAGTGTCGAGCATTCGCCGTCTCCCGCCATGCCGCTCGCTGCGGACCGTGTTCTGCTCTGCTGCGCGCGTCCGGCATCCGCAGACGTGACCGTTGCCCTTGGCTGAGCTGCCACCCCGATTTCGTCGTCACCACCCGCTGCGGCCTTTGCGGCGCGGCGCAAGATACAGGAACCTGCACCCATGACGCTGATCATCGAGAACGTGACCGTCTTCGACGGGGAAGCTGTGCTCGGCGAGGGCATGTCGATCGTCGTTGAAGGCGGCGCGATCCGCGAGGTTTCCGACAAGCCCGTAACCGGATCGGACACGCAGCGCCTTGATGGCTGCGGGCGTTTCGCGATGCCGGGCCTCATCGATGCGCACTTCCATTGCTACGGCGCGGAGGCGAATCCGGCGGCTATCGACAGGATGCCGCCCGGCCTACGCGCGCTTCATGCACGCCGGATCATGGAAGATACCTTGCAGCGCGGCTTTACGACCGTGCGCGATGCGGCGGGCGGCGATCATGTGCTTGCGGCGGGGCTGGCGAAGGGCCTCATCAACGGCCCGCGCCTGTTCTACCCCGGCCTCGCGATCAGCCAGACCGGCGGGCACGGCGACATGCGCGATCCCGATCACTTCGAAGGCTGCGCCTGCGCCTATTGCGGGTCACTGTCGGTCGTCGTCGATGGGCCGGACGAGATGCGCAAGATGGTGCGTGAACAGCTGCGGCGCGGCGCGCATCAGATCAAATTGTTCGTCTCCGGAGGCGTTCTTTCGCCGAGCGACCCCATCTGGATGAACCAGTTCTGCAACGAGGAGATCCGGGTCGCGGTCGAGGAGGCCGCCACCCGGCGCACCTACGTGATGGCGCATGCGCACACGAACGAGGCCGCGATCCGCTGCGTGAAGAACGGCGTGCGTTCCATCGAGCACGCGACGATGCTGGAAGCAGACGGTGTCGCCGCAATCGTGGAGCACGATGCCTTCGCCGTCCCGACGCTGGCGATCATCGATGCGATCCGCGCCGTTGGCCCGTCGATGGGCTTGCCGACGGCCGCCCTGGCGAAGGTGCGGGAGGTCGGCGATCTTGCAGCCACCTCGCTTGATCGCCTGCGGCAAGCCGGCGCGAAGATCGGCTTTGGCACCGATCTGCTCGGTTCGGTCATGGACCGCCAGTCCCGGGAGTTCGCGCTCCGCCGCGAGATCATGAGCGCCGAAGAAATCCTGCGTTCGGCGACGTCGGTGAACGCGTCCCTGCTCGGGATGCAAGGGAAACTGGGCACGATCGCGCAGGGGGCGTTTGCCGACCTGCTGGTGGTGGATGGCAACCCGCTTGAGGATATTTCCGTTCTCGAACATCAGGACCGGCTCGCATTGATCGTTGCGGACGGACGCATCCGCCGGAACGCTCTTGTCTGAGCCGCAGCCGTCCGCGTCGGAGCGTCAAAGCGCGGTCTTCAGCCTCGTCGCGGGAAACATCGCGGGCTTTTCGGGAACGACGGCGATTCCGCTCTGGCTTGCGGCATCGGGGGCAAGGGGCGAGCTTGCCGGCGTGGTGGCGTCGGGCGAGATCGCGGCCATCGGCCTTGGCACGCTTGGCGCTGCGGCCATAGCGGGCCGGATCGGGGCGCGGCCACTCTGTCTTGGCGCAGCAGCCGTAGCGGTCGTCGCCAACCTTCTCGCAATGCTCACCTTCGATGCAGCGTTCGTTGTGGGCCGTTTGCTATCGGGGTTTGCGCTCGGTGCCGTGCTGGCGACCGCAACGGCCCTCGCGGCGCAGCGCGTCGACGCGCAAAAGACGCTTGCCACCATGCAGATCGGTCTCGCCTGCTTTGCCGCGCTGTTTTACCTCGCGCTGCCCCCGCTCGTTGAAGCGGTTGGCGATGTGGCGGTATTCGGGGGGCTCGCCGCGACGGCGCTGTGCGCGCTTCTCGCGGCGGCGGCAGGCCTGCACGGCAAGGTCGAACAGAACAACGCCGGCTTTCGCCCCATCCCGCGCGCCTTGCTCGTTCTCATCGGCCTTGCGGTGATGTTCGTGGGGCAGAGCATGGCATGGAACTCCATTTTCCCGCTCGGCGCCGCCAAGAGCTTCGATATGCAGCTTGTGGGCAAGATCATGGCCGCATGCGCGGTCGTCATGATGGTTGGGCCGCTGCTGTCGCGGATGCTTGGAGAGCGCGCGGGTTTGCGCGTGCCGGTTCTGGGTTTCAGCCTCCTGCTCGCGGCGGACGTGGTGCTGATCGCGCAGGCGCAGGGGCTGTGGTTGTTCGCGGCAGCGACCGCGGCGCTGGTCTTGCTCCCCGGTTTCGGTTTACCCTATGTGATCGCGCGCGCCGGAAATCTCGGGGACGCACGGCACGCTGGCGCGGCGCCGGCGTTCCTGATGCTTGGAAGCGCGCTCGGCCCGGCGCTTGCTGTGCCGCTCGTCGTGGCCGCCGATTGGAATGCCTTTGGGCTGGTCGCGGGCGGCGCCTGCCTGATCGGCGCGTTGCTGATGGGGGCCGGAAAGGGCCGAACGTAAAGGACCGGGTTTGAACGAAGCGGCCGAACCCCGCGAAACGGAACGGTCCGGCGCGCGCGAACGGGCGAGCCGCCGCCGTCTGCGCCCGCCGGTGCAGCGCGCGCCGCTTGCCACGCGCGAACTCGTGCTGCGCTCGCTCGATGTCGCCCGCGCCGGCAAGCTCACGATCGTCGTCGGCCCGCGCGGTTACGGCAAGAGCACGGCGCTCGGTCAGTGGTGGCACCGGCTCACGCAGCAGGGCATCGCGGCGGCGTGGTACACCGCGTCCGATCTTGATCGCGAGCCCGATGTGTTCCTGGAAATGATCGCCCGTTCGCTCGCCGCCGCCGGGGTCGAGATGGGCGATGCCGTGCGGCCCAAGACCGGGGACAGTCCCGCGGCGACTATGCTCGATGCGATCCTGCTGCAGCTTGATCGCGACGAGCGCCCGATCGTGCTCATCATCGACGATTTCGACCGCGTCGATCACCCAGCGATCGCGCGCCTCGTCGAGGAAATGACGGATGCGTTGCCCGATTGGGTGCATCTTGTGCTGGCGACCCGGCGCAAGCCTTCGCTCGCCGTCTCGGTGCTGCGCACGCAGGGGATTGTCCGCATCATCGATCCGGCCGAGCTTCGGCTCAGCGATGCGGAGCTTGGCGAGGCGCTCGGTCTCCCCGCCGATGCGCCCGAACTCGCGGCGATCGCCGAGCAGACCGAGGGCTGGCCCGTCGCCGTCCAGCTTTACCGCCTCTGGCGCGGGCGGATGGGCGTCTCGGCGCGGATGCCGCGCTTCAGCGGGCAGGTCGACGAGGTTGCCGATTACCTTGCCGAACAGGTATTCGCGATGCTCGCCGAGCACAGCCAGACACTGCTCACCGAGCTGTCGCCGTTCGATTATGTCGAGGCGAGCCTCGCCGATTACGTGCGCGACCGGCGCGATAGCGCGGCGTTGCTAGAAGAGGTGGAGGCGGAGCTGCCCACGCTTGTCCAGCGGACGGAATCGGAGGGCGAACCGGCGTGGCGGCTGCATCCGCTGCTGTCGGATTATGCGCAGGCTCGCCTCAATCGCAGCCCCGATCATGCGGCGCGGCTTCACAGGCGCGCGGCGGACTGGCTCTGGCAGCAGCAGCGCTATGCCGCTTCGGTTCGCCACTACGATCTTGCGGGCGACCGCGCCACGATGATGGAAACGCTGGGCGGGATTCCGTTCATCCTCATCTTCCTTACATATGGGGCGGGCGAGCTTCGCGCGATCCTGCGCGAGACGCCGCAGGAGGTCCTGGAAGCCCAGCCGCGCCTGCAACTGATGGCCGCGCTTGCTCACTTCAAGGCAGGGTATTTCGGCGAGGCGAGCAATTGGCTGCGCCGTATCCGCGAGAGCACTGGCGGCTTCCTCGACGATCCCACCGGGCACGGCGAGCAGCTCGAGCTCGAAGGCCACGCCCTTGACCTGCTCTTCGAATGCTACATCAACGGGATAGCACCGACGCGCGAGGCGGAGGTTGATAGGGTGCGCGCGCTGGCGCCGGATATGCCGCTGTTCTGGGCATGGTGCGAGAATACGATGGTCGTGATGTACCAGATGCGCGGCGATCTCCATGCGGCGCACCAGTCCGTGATCCGCACGCGAGAGACGTATCAGGCAATCGGCATGTTGCCGTTCGCCGAACAGCATCTGACGACGCACGACGTGCTGATCGCACTCGCGCACGGTTCGCTGAAAACAGCTTCGGAACTTGCGGCCGCCACGCTTCGGCGCCGCGGCGCAGGCGGGATCGAAGTGACGGTTACGGCAACCGCGCGCATGGCGCTCGCCTCGGTGGATTATCTGCGGCACTACCGGGAGAGCGCGGCGGATCTCGTGCGCGTCGCCTTCGATCAGTTCGGCGCCGGGGAGGCGTGGTACGATCAATATGCCGTTACCTGGCCGATCATCGTCGATGTCGCGTGGCGTCGCAGTGGGCTTCCCGCTGCGCTTCGCGTCATCGCCGAACTGCGGACGCGGCTCGGTAATCAGGGGCTCCTTTGCGTTACAGACCTGCTGAAGTCCCTGGAGGCGATCTACCGCTTTCGTAGCGGCGGTATCGACAGCGCGGAGGCGATCGCGCGGACACTCGCAGTCGATGCGGGCCATGTTCCCTGGCGGACGCGTGACCTCGCGATGCAGGCCCGCATCCTCATCGATCTCGCGCGCGGACGCGTCGCGGCGGCGGGGGAGGGTGCCCGCGCGATGATCGAGGAGGGGCGTACGGGCGAGCGCCTCGTCACGATGGTGAAGGGCTATGTTCTACTGTCGCTGGTGCGCGACCGGCTGGGCGACGAAGCCGGCGCCGATGAAGCGATGGTCACGGCGGTGCACCATGCATTCGCCGAGGAGATTCTGTCTCCGTTCGTTGAAGAAGGCAGTGCGGTCCGCGCAATCATGGAGCGCATAGCGAAGCGCGCGGCCTCGCCGCTCGAACAGCACCATGCGGAGACGGTTCTCAGGGCCTTGAAAGCCAAGCCCCAGTATCTCTCTCCCGATGCACTCAACGACCGCGAGTCGGAGATTGTCGCGCATCTCGCCGAGGGCGCGTCCAACAAGCTGATCGCGCGACGTCTCGGGCTCACCGAGAACACCATCAAATTCCATCTCAAGAAGATCTACGCCAAGCTCGGCGTATCGAGCCGCAAGGCCGCAGTGGCGCGCGCGCAGGAGAAATAGGCGGTCCCGCCACCCGACAGCGCCTCTGACTACCCGACTCCGGCGTCGCGCGCCTTTCCTCTGTGCGCGAATATGTGCGTGCAGGGAAAACAGCAAAAAGGGGTAACGGAAATGACGGGTCGTAACCTGAGAACGGCTTTTCTGGCGTCGGCGGCACTGGCGATACTGCCGGGCGCGGCGCTGGCGCAGGACGCCGAAAGCGACGAGATCATCATCACCGCGCAGCAGCGTGCCGAACCGCTCCGCAACGTTCCCATCCAGGTGACGGCGTTCACCGCGCAGGCGGTCGAAGATGCGGGTATTAAATCGACGTCCGATATCATCGCGCAGGTGCCGAACATCACTTACGACCGCGGCGATACCTATCGCAGCAACTTCATCACGATGCGCGGTCTCACCCAGATCAACAACGCCGATCCGCCCATCGCCTTCGTGCTCGATGGCGTGCCGCAGACCAACCAGAAGCAGCTCGGCGTCACTCTGTTCGATATCGAGCGTATCGAGGTTCTGAAGGGCCCGCAGGGCGCGCTCTACGGCCGTAACGCCGTGGGCGGCGCCATCAACGTGGTGACGAAAGCGCCGGGCAACGAACTCGAAGGTTTCGTCAATCTCGGCTATGCGAACGGCGACACGATCGACGTTTCTGCAGGCGTTTCGGGCGCGCTGGTCGAAGACAAGGTTCTGCTCCGCGTTTCGGGCAGCTACACGTCGTCCGACGGCCTCGTGAAGAACGATTTCCGCGGCGATCACGTCGATTATATCGATCACGATTATTCGCTGCGCGGCCGTATGATCCTGAAGCCGACCGATCTGCTGACCTTCGACCTTCGTGCCGAATACAGCGATTTCCGGGGCGGTTCGAACAGCTACGCAGCCGTGTTCTCCGGCATTCCGCGCGACTTCGTGAACCCGCAGTTCAACTTCCCGGCGTACGCGGAAGGCGACAGCGTCGATCTCACCGGCAAGTTCGATTACGACTTCGGCTTCGCGACGCTTACGGGCATCAGCGCCTGGGCGAAGTTCCAGCAGAACAACAGGGCCGATCTCGATTTCCGCAATCCCGTGGATTCACCGGGCGGTATCTTCGGTCTCGGCTTCCAGGCAGGGCAGGGGCAGAACGCCAAGCTCGAAACCTTCAGTCAGGAACTGCGCCTCGTTTCCGCGAGCGATCAGGATTTCCGCTGGCTCGTTGGCTTGTATTATCTGAACACCGATCGTGCGCTCGTCACGCGCGGTTTTATCGATATCGACGGCAGCGATCAGTTTGATAACACCGCGCTGCTCATCGCCAACAACAATGAAACGAACGACAACAACGCCTATGCGGCGTTCGCGCAGGTCGATTACGACCTGACGCCGACGCTGACGCTGACCGGCGGCATCCGCTACGACGAGGACAAGCGCGAGCAGACGAACGTCGTGACCGGCGCCGTCCGCAAGACCTCGTTCGACCGCGTCCAGCCCAAGGTGACGCTGACGTGGAAACCGGAAGACGGGCGTCTCGTTTACGCCACCTACAGCACCGGCTTCCGTTCGGGCGGCTTCAACGCGCCGAATGTCACCGTGCCGGTGTTCGACGCCGAAACGCTCGATAACTTCGAGGTCGGTTTCAAGACGCAGTGGTTCGATCGCAAGCTCACGCTGAACGGCGCCGCCTATCTCACCAACGTGAAGAACTACCAGTACTTCTACGTTGATGCAGCGACCGCATCGCAGATCATCGACACGATCGACAAGGTTCAGATCAAGGGCTTCGAGATCGAGGCGATGGCAAAACTCGCGCCTGGGCTTGATGCGAGCTTCGGTGTCGGCACCACCGACAGCGAGATCAAGCGCAGCCTGTTCCCGTCCGACGTGGGCAATCATTCGCCGCGCACGGTGCCGCTGTCGATCAACAGTTCGATCCAGTATCGCGGCGATCTCAGCGAGACCGTGGCGGGGTTCGTGCGGATCGAGCATCAGCACATCGGCAAGAAGTATTGGGACGCCGACAACGCTTCGGTGCAGAATCCGTATGACCTTCTCAACGCGCGCATGGGCGTCGAGTTCGGAAACTACGGCCTCTATGCCTTCGCGCGGAATATCTTCAACGAGAAGTATTATTCCGAATTCTTCCAGCCGAAATATTCCGGTCTCGATGTCGCGATCGGCTATCGCGGCACGCCGCGCACCTATGGCGTGGAAGCCAAGGTGAAGTTCTGACAGTCTTGGCGGGCGCTCCCGGGCGCCCGCCGTCACGCATTCTATTTCGAAAGGTTGACATGAGCGGCAGCGGATACAGGCTGGGCATCGACGTCGGCGGCACCAACACCGATGCGGTGCTGATGCGCGGGCGCGAGGTGCTGGCGACGGCGAAGAGCTTCACGACCGCAGACGTGCGCAGCGGTGTCGTCAATGCCGTGCGCATGATCCTCGACAAGGCGCCCGAGCATCGCGCTTCGATCGAAGCGGTGATGATCGGCACGACGCAGTTCGTGAACGCCTTCGTGCAGCGCAAGGGGCTGGCGCCTGTCGCCATCTTCCGCGTCTCGCTGCCGAAAGCGGACGGCGTGCCCCCGCTCGCAGGTTGGCCGGACGATCTCGTCGAGGTCGCCGGCTCGCACATCTACATGGTCGGCGGTGGTGCGCTCTATACGGGCAAGGATTATGCCCCGCTCGACGAAGACGCGCTCCGCGCCGCTGCGGAGGATGCCCGCGCCAAGGGGCTGAAGGCCGTCGCCATCTCCGCGAACTTCGCGCCGATCCGCCCGGATATCGAGGAAAAGGCCGCCGTCGTCGTGCAGGCGGTGATGCCCGATGCGCGCATCACGATCTCCTCGAAGGTCGGTGGCCTCGGCCTCATCGATCGCGAGAACGCAGCCGTTATCAACGCGACGCTCGCCGAGCTTTCCGAAAAGGTGATCGGCTCGCTGCAAACGGCGATCGCCGACCTTGAAATCAACGCGCCGATCTACATCAGCCAGAACGACGGGACGCTGATCACCACTGAAACCGCATCGGCGTTCCCCATCCTCACCTGCTCGGCCGGCCCCACGAACAGCATCCGCGGCGCGGCGTTCCTCACCGGGCTCGACGAGGCCGTCGTCGCCGACATCGGCGGTACCACCACCGACATCGGCTTCCTCCTGCGCGGCTTCCCGCGCGAGACGACCGCGGCGAACTACATCGGCGGCGTCCGCACAAACTTCCGTATGCCCGACGTTCTGTCGATCGGCATCGGCGGCGGCAGCCTCGTCCGCAAGGGCAAGAATGGATGGACGGTCGGCCCCGACTCTGTCGGCTTCCGCCTCGCCGAGGAAGGTCTCATCTTCGGCGGCGAAACGCTTACCGCGAGCGACATTGCCGTTCGCGCCGGGCAGGCCCAGATCGGCGACCCCGCGAAGGTCGCGCATCTTCCCGATGAAACCGTGGAGGCCGCGCTCGACAATCTGCATCTGCAGATCGAAGACGCGATCGACCAGATCAAGACGAGCAACCATCCGCTCCCCCTCGTTCTCGTCGGCGGCGGCAGCATCCTCATCTCGCGCGCGCTGAAGGGCACGTCCGAAGTGTTGAAGCCCGCGCACGCCGAGGTCGCAAACGCTGTCGGCGCCGCCATCGCGCTCGTCAGCGGCCGTGTCGACAAGCTCTACGACGTCGGCACGCTCGGCCGAGAAGCCGCGCTCGAACTGGCGCGCAGGGAAGCGACTGACGCCGCCGTTGAAGCGGGTGCGCTCGAAGGCGAGGTGGAGATTGTCGAGATCATCGAGCTTCCGATGACGCATATGAAATCCGGCTCCGTCCAGATCAGGGTCCGCGCTGTCGGCCCGCTCGCGGCGCTCGCCTGAGCCCACGCTGTTTCGAAAGGCACATCATGTTCATTGTCGATAGCGTTCAGGACATTCAGGATATGGCGCGCGGCGCCGTGCTTCTCGGTACGGGCGGCGGCGGCGATCCTTATGTCGGCGAACTGTTCGTCCGCGCGCAGATCAAGAACGGTCGCTACCCGAAAATCCTCTCGTGTGACGAAATCCCGGACGATGCGTTCGTGCTCTCCATCGCGGGCATCGGCGCGCCATCGGTGATCGTCGAGCACCTCGTCAGCGAAAAGACGCTGCACCGTATCCTCGCGCGTGCGGAAGCCTTCTATGGCCGCCGCGTCGATGCGCTTATCAGCGCCGAGATCGGCGGTGCGAATTCGATGTTTCCGCTCGCGCTCGGCGCGATCAGCGGCATTCCGGTGCTCGATGCGGACGGCATCGGCCGCGCCGTGCCGCACATCGAGATGACGACGTTCAGCATCTACGGCTGCAAGGCGACGCCGGGCATCGTGATGGACGATTCCGGCAATGTCATCACCATCGAAGCGGTGGACGACCGCATGGCGGAGGATCTCTGCCGCGTAGTCACCGGCGCGATGGGCGCCATGGCGTTCGGCGCGCTCTATCCGATGACGGGCAAGCAGGCGAAATCCTTCGCCGTGCAGCGCACGATTACGCAGACGCTGGAAATCGGCCGCGCGATCCGCACGGCGCGCGAGGACTCTCGCGATATCTTCGAAAGCCTGATCGATTATCTGAACAGCTGGGATGGCCGCACCGCACGCATCCTCTTCGACGGCAAGATCACCGACGTCACGCACGACACGCGCGACGGCTGGCATTTCGGCCGCGCGACGATGACGGGCCTCCAGGATTCAACCGACGAGTGTGTTGTCGAAATCCAGAACGAATTCCTCGTCTGCCGCCTGAACGGCAAGACGATCACGATCGTTCCCGATCTTATCAGCATCCTCGATCGCGAATCCGGCGAGCCGCTCACGGGCGAAATGCTCACTTACGGCCAGCGCGTGAAGGTGCTCGGCTACAGTGCCGATCCGATGCTGCGCCGCCCGGAAAGCCTTGAAGTCCTCGGCCCGCGCATGTTCGGGATCGACGAGGAGTTCCAGCCGATCGAAAGTCTGCTGGCCTCCGCATAGGCTGGCGCAAAGGCAAAAAAAGGGGCGGCAACCCAGCGGTTGCCGCCCCATTCTTTTTGGCTGACTGCGTCGTCTTTAGAAGTTGGCGCGGAAGTTCAGGCCCACCGTGCGCGGCGTCACGCTGTTGACGACCGTGCGGTTCTGCAAGATGCCGTTCGATCCCGAGCGTGTGATCGCGGTGTCGTCGAGCAGATTGTTGACGAAGGCATACACGCCCCAGGCATTGTCCTCGGCCTCGACGCCGATACGCACGTTCGCGATTTCGTAATCGTCGATGTAGCGTGTGAACACGTAGCTGGGACGGAAGTCCGACCAGGAGCCGCCGACGTGGTTGGCGTCAACCCGGAAGAAGCCGTTCAGACCCTGCGTCAGAGCCCACACATACTGGGCCGAAAGGCCCGCCGTGAACTTCGGCACGAACGGAATGCGGTCGCCGTCGAAACCGGCTGCCGGGGCAACGGCCGTACCGGCGTTCGGCTGGTCTTCCGTCAGCTTGGCGTCGAGATACGCGAGGTTGCCGGAGATCGAGAGGCCTTCGATCGGCCGCAGCGAGCCTTCAAGTTCGAAGCCGCGGATACGCGCCGAGCCCGCGTTGCCGATATAGGCGAACGCGCCGTTCGGCGTGCGCGTGCTGATCTGCATGTCCGACCAGTCGATCTGGAACACGTCCATGTTGAGCGTGAGCTTGCGATCGAGCAGCGTCGTCTTCAGGCCCGCCTCATAGTTCCAGAGGCTGTCCGACGTGTAGGGCGTCAGTTCCTGCGCAAGGCCGATCACCTGGTTCGCGCCGCCCGGACGGAAGCCCTGCGAGGCTTCGGCGTAGAACAGCACGTCGTCGGTGATCTTGTACGACGCGTTGAACTTCAGCACCGTGCCGTCCTCGTCCGTCGATACGAACGACAGCGGACGCACGACGGCGCCGACAAGGATCGAGCCCTTGGTCGTCTCGCCGTTGATGTCCTTGTCGTAGCGGAAGTAACGGACGCCCGCGGTCAGATTGAGGCGGTCGGTTACATCATACGAGACTTCACCGAATGCCGCGACCTGGCGAAGGCTGTCGTTGATGTAGCGCGACGTTGCGATCTCCAGCGGATAGATGATCGCGCCCGTCACCGGATCTGCGTTCACCTGCGGATTTTCCACGTGGATGTCGCGGTCCGAGAAGAAGCCGCCCACGGTCCAGTTGAGCGGTCCCGTGCCGTCAGAGCTGAGGCGAAGCTCAGCCGTCCACGCTTCCATGTTCTGCTGCGGGAACAGCGCCGACGTCGACTGGCCATCGACCAGCGCATAATAGTCCGTAAGCTGTGTTCCGGCGCAGGGAATGGCGGCGCTGCCGTTGAGGCGGGCACCGCAGCCTGCCGCCGTCCGCGTCGAACGGATGAACCGCGAAACGTCGCTCACCGTCGAAATATCGCGGTCCATGTAGGAGCCCGCCGCCGTCAGCACCACGCCGCCGAAATCATAGGCGGCCGTCAGGCTGAAGAGGTCGACATCGTCGCGCATCGGCTGGCGGGTCAGCGCGTCCGAGTTATACTTGCCGGCTTCCAGCGTCCACGACGGCGTGTCCGTCCGCGAACGGTTCATGTAATAGGCCGCGTCGATCGTCAGATCGTCGGTCGGGGTGGCGCGCAGCAGCACGCGTCCGCCGTAATACTTCTGCTCGTTGATGTCCTTGATGCCGAGCGTCGTGTTGTCGATGTAGCCGTCCGCCTTCCGGTAGAAGCCCGTGGCGCGCACCGCCAGCTTGTCCTGCACGATCGGCACGTTAACCATCGCGCTGCCTTCGAAGTTGGCGCCGCCATGCTTCGTCGCGGAAAGGCTGGTGTCGATCGCCGCGTCGAATTCGCTCGTCGGCTTCTTGTAGATCACGCGGAGCGTGCCGCCCATCGAGCCCGAACCGTAGAGCGTGCCCTGCGGGCCGCGCAGCACCTCGACGCGTTCCACGTCGAACAGGCGAAGTTCGGGGGTCGATCCGCCGGCATCGTTGCCCGCGCCGATCACGCCCGTCACCGGGGTTTCGTCGTAGTAGGTGCCGACCGTCGGCTCACCGGCGGCCTGAATGCCGCGGATGACGACGCGGCGCTGCGACGGGCCGCCGTCTACGAAGGAAAGGCTCGGCACGCTCGAATTGAGATCGGCGATGCTCTGTACGCCCGAATTCGCAATCGTGTCGCCGGTAACAGCAGAGATCGAGATCGGCGTATCCTGCAGGTTCGTGTCGCGTTTCAGCGCCGTAATGATGATTTCATCACCGGAGGACTCCTGTGCGACCGCCGTCCCGCTCACCCCGGCCATTGCCGTGGCGGCCAGGAAAAACGACATTTTGAACATCTTGCTCACCCTAAATCTCCTTTTACGCATGTCCGGCTTAACCATCTGCCGGACATCGATTATGCGAATGAAAGGGCCACTCGATCGGCCCTTGAAGAAACTTTTGCTTGCCAAACCCCCTTGTTCGGCCATGTCCGAGAAGACGCTGGCCAGTATATTTTGGGAGGGGGCCCGAATAGAGCCCCAAATCTCCGCGGGCCGTTCTGAGTCGAGGGCACGTGCTTGGCAAGATGATTGTTGCGTATCCCGACAAAATGATGAAATCCTGATGCTATCAAGCATCAGGTCTCCGCAAGGAGATGCCAAAACGGCTTCGGCGGCTGCCGCGGGAGACGAATGATGTCGTGTTGTCGTTAGCGTGGAGGGGCAAAGATGGTTAAAATGGCGGTCGGCGTTGCGATTGCGGCGCTGCTTGGAACGACGGCGATGGCACAGCCGACGGACGCGGACTTCGCGAAATCCGTGAAAGCGTGGACGACGAAGCCGGAATTCAGCAGCCCGCTCGTGGACCATCTGCCGGTTTCAGACACCGTTCCGTCTCCGAAACAGATTCTGGGTAACCATATCGGCGCGCCGAAGGTGCTGCACTATTACGATCAGATCGTCGGGTATTACCGGGCGCTTGCTGAAAAATCGCCGCGCATAAAGATCATCGAGATCGGCAAGACCGAGGAAGGCCGCGAGAATATCGTGGTGATGATCTCGTCGGAAGAAAACCTGGCGAAGCTCGACACCTACAAGGCCAATCTCGCGCTGCTCGCCGATCCGCGCAAGCTGCCGGCCGCAGACGCACCTGCCGTGATCGCGGGAACGAAGCCGATCTATCACCTGTCTGCAGGGCTTCACAGCGCCGAAACCGGGCCGCCCGAGATGCTGATGGAGCTTACTTACCGCCTGCTGACCGATGAAGGCGAGATGATCCGCGGCATTCGTGACAATGTCGTCGTCGCGCTCAGCCCGGTTCTGGAGGCCGATGGCCGTGACCGCTACGTCGATTGGTACTACCGCAACCTCATCGACGAGACTGACGATCGCAATAAGCCCGGCGGCCCGCCTTACTGGGGCAAGTACATCTATCACGACAACAACCGCGACATTAACTTCTCGGATGTCAGCGCCCGCCACCTGATGAACTATTATCTGGAATGGCACCCGCCGGTGATGCACGAGCTGCATGAATCGGTGCCGTTCCTCTACACGTACAGCGGGCAGGCGCCGCAGAACCCCGATCTCGATCCGATCCTGTTCGGGGAGCTGCCGTGGTTCGCGAACTACGAGATGGCGCAGCTCACCAAATACGGCATGCCCGGCGTGTGGACGCACGGCTTCGTCGATGCGTGGACGCCGGGCTATCTCGCCTTCATGTCGTCGAACCACAACGGCATGCTGCGCATGTACGAAACCTTCGGCAACGGCGGCGCGACGACGATGCTGCGTCATGTCGCGCCCGAGGTGCAGACCTCGGTGCGCGGCGGCGACTGGACGAAGCGGGACTGGTATCGTCCCAGCCCTCCCTACAAGGAGGTCGTCTGGTCGATGCGCAACAACACCAACTACATGCAGACAGGCGTTCTGACCGCGCTCGATCTCGCCGCCAAGCATCCGAATGTCATCCTCGAAAACTTCTACAAGAAGAGCGCGAACGCCGTTGAGAACGGCAAGACCAAGGCGCCTTATGCCTATATCATCCCGGCGGGCCAGAAGGATGAAACGCGGGTTGCGTTCGTGACGAACCTCTTGCGGATGCAGGGGATCGAGGTCGGCCGCGCCGACCGGAGCGTGAAGCTCAAGGGCGGCAGCTATCCGGCCGGTTCGCTGGTCGTGAAGCTCGATCAGCCCTACGGCCGTCTCGCCAAAATTCTGCTCCGCAAGCAGGACAATTACCCGGACGAGAAGCTCGGAACCTACGACGATGCGGCGTGGACGATGGGCATGATGGCCCATGTCGACATCAAGGAGGTGGACGACAAGGCCGCGCTCGATATCCCGACGACGCCTGTCGAGCGCATCACGCCGCGCGGCAGCATTTCGGGTCGCGGCGCGGGCACCTATGCGGTGCTCGATAACGGCTCGGTCGGCCTCGCAACGCTCCGCTATCGCTTGAAGGACGCGAAGGTCCGTGTCGCCGAGGCCGATTTCAAGGCTGGCGGCAAGACCGTCCCGGCGGGGTCTCTCCTCGTCGACGGCAGCGCTTACGACACGCTGAAGCCCGCCGTGGAATCGCTGGGCCTGCAGGCCGTTTCGGTCAGCGGCAACCCTGCCGCACACGAAACCGCGCTGCCGCGCACCGCGCTGTTCAGCACGTGGGGGTCGAGCGAGAAGGTCGGCTGGGTGCGCTACGCCTTCGATCAGCACGAAATCGCGTACGACCTCGTCTTCAAGGAGCAGGTCCGCGCCGGCAACCTCCGCGACAAGTACGATGTCATCATCCTGCCGACGCAGGGCCGTTCGACGAAGGATATCGTTTTCGATATTCCCATGAAGGGCAAGCCGCTGCCCTACACGAAGACGGGCCGTTACCGCTTCCTCGGCGACTACGGGTCGTCGGAGGACGTGCGCGGCGGCATGGGCCTTGAAGGCATGGTGGAGCTTCGGAAGTTCGTGGATGCGGGCGGCACGCTCATCACCACGGGCGATGCGAGCGCCGTGCCCGTTGAGTTCGGCCTTGTGAACGACATCGTCACGACGCGCGCGCCCGGCGACTTCTACGCGCCCGGCCCGATCGTGAAGGCGAAGGTGTTGCAGCCGAAGAACCCTGTGTTCTACGGCTACGACGCGGCGGAAATGCCCGTGCGCTGGGCGTCGAACACGCTCTACGGCGTGCCGGATCGGCTGAAGGGCCGCGTGATGATGGAATTCCCCGGCGGCAAGGAGGGCGTGCTCAGCGGCTTCATGCGCGGCGCTGATGGTGTGAAGGACCGCGCCGCGATCCTCAACATACCGCAGGGCGAGGGCCGCATCCTGATGTTTGCCACGAACCCTGTCTGGCGCTGGCAGAACTTCGGCGAGTTCCGGATGCTCTACAACGCCCTCATCAACTGGAAGCAACTCGGTATAACGGACGTGGCACCGCCCGTTCCCGCGCCGATCGCCGCCGTTTCCGCAGAATAATCCTCAAGGAGTTTACCTGATGATCCGCAAGTCCATGCTTCTCGCCGCCGCGCTTTCCGCCGTCGCATTCTCCGCCACCGCGCAGGAGGTGAAGCGCCCCGAGTTCCCCTTCACCACGGAGAAGGCCTACGACGCCGGCAAGGTCGCGGCGTACAAGGGCAAGCACGCCGCCGCTTACAAATACATCGACGCAAACAAGGCCGCGCACATCGAGAACGTGCAGCGCTGGGTGCGCCAGCGCTCGATCAGCGCCCAGAACGACGGCGTGAACGACATGGCGAACATGCTGATCGCCGACCTCAAGGCGCTCGGCTTCAAGGAAGCCGAACTCGCCCCCACCAAGCGCCACCCCGGAGTCTGGGGCTATTATGATGCCGGCGCGAAGACCACGATCGCGGTTTACATGATGTACGACGTGCAGCCGATCGAGCCCGTGGGCTGGAACGTCGATGCCTTCGCGGGCACCATCCTCGAGGATCACGACCTCGGCCGCGTCCTCATGGCGCGCGGCGCGACCAACCAGAAAGGCCCGCAGCGCATATTCCTGAACGCGCTCGAAGCCATCATCAAGGCCGAGGGCAAGCTGCCCGTGAACATCATGCTGCTCGCGGAGGGCGAGGAGGAACTCGGCTCGCCGCACTACCCGGATCTCATCGCCAAGTATCAGGACCGGCTGAAGCAGGCGAACGGCGGGGTCCTCTTCCCGATGATGGGGCAGACGCTCGGGGGCGGCGTGCAGATGTCGCTCGGCGTCAAGGGCAACATCTATTTCGAACTCGAAGCGCAGGGCGGTCCGCAGGGCGGCCCGAAGACGGCGGAGATCCACAGCTCGCTGAAGGCCATCGTCGATGCGCCGGGCCTCCGCCTCGCCCAGGCGATCGCGAGCCTCACCTCGCCGGACGGCAATGTCATCACTGTCCCAGGCTTCTACGATTCGATCCGCCAGCCGAACCAGGAGGAGCAGGAACTCATCAACGGCGTGCTCCCGGCGTGGGAAGCGAACGAGCCCGCGATGCGCAAGTCGCTCGGCGTCGACAAGTGGATCGACGGCATGTCCGGCCGCGAGGCGATCACCCAGTATCTCTTCAACACCACGCTCAATATGGACGGCATCTGGGGCGGCTATTCGGGCGAGGGCACGAAGACCATCCTGCCGCACAAGTTCACCGCGAAGTTCGACTCGCGCCTCGTGCCGAACCAGACGCCCGATGAATCCGAGCGCCTGATCCGTGCCCATCTGGATGCGAAGGGCTTCACGGACATCAAGCTCACGCGCCTGTCGGGCTATCCGCCCGCGCAGTCGTCGGTGAAGGAGCCGCTCGTGCAGGCGGTGATCGGCACGTATCGCAAATACGGCATCACGCCGAGCGTCATGCCCCGTCTTGCGGGCAGCGCGCCGTATTACGTGTTCACCGATATCCTGAAGATGCCGATCGTTTCGGCGGGCATCGGCTACGGTACGGGCGCGCACGCGCCAAACGAGTTCATCGTCATCGATCCGAAGCCGGGTTCGAAGGTCGCGGGCATCACGGAGGCGGAGAAGTTCTACGTCGACGTCGTCCACGCCGTCGCGAAGCGCTAGGGAGAGCGGACATGATCGGGGAAAGCGAGATCAGTCGCCGCGCCTTTGCGGCAGGCGCGGCGGGCCTCGGCCTTTCGGCACTGGCGGGCATCGCGCCTGCCGCCGCCGAAACAGTGCCGCCGGCGGTGGCGGCGCTTTACAAGAAGGCGATCGTCATCGATGCGCTCGCTTCCCCCGATACGTGGAACGTTCCCTATCCGCCGCCCGGCGAACTCACGCCCGAAAAGCTCGCGAACGTGCGCGCCTCGGGCATCACCGCGGTCAACCTCACGGTGGGTAAGCCGGGCGGGCTTGAAGGCACGGTGAAGGAAATCTCGAAATGGCTCCGCCATATCGAGGCGCATCCCGATCATTTCCTGCTCGTGAAGCGCCATGCCGATCTTGCCGCCGCCAAGAAGGCAGGCAAGCTCGGCATCATCTTCGGCTTTCAGGGCATGGGCATGATCGGTGAGGATCTGAGCCTCATCGAAACGTTCGACGGCCTGTGGGTGAAGATCATGCAGCTCACCTACAACGACAAGAATCCGCTCGGCGCGGGTAGTTCCTCGCCGGATAACGAAGGCCTCACGTCGCTTGGTCGCGAAGCCGTGGCGCGCATGAACAGCCTCGGCATCCTCGTCGATACCGGCCACGCCACGCCGCAGACGGTGATAGACGCGGCGGCGTCCTCGTCGAAGCCGATCACCTGCTCGCACACCGGAGCCCGCGCCGTTTATGCCAGCCAGCGTAATCAGACGGACGCCGCACTCCGCGCCGTTTCAAACACGGGCGGTGTTGTCGGCATCTATCTGATGCCGTTCCTTGGCCGCGACCCTGTCTCGCCCTCGCGAGCGCTGTTCATGAAGCATCTTGTCCACACATTGAACCTGTGCGGAGAGGATCATGTCGGCATCGGCAGCGACCAGAGCATCACGCCCGTCGACATCTCCCCGGCCTACATGGATATCGTGCGCAAGACCGCCGAGGCGCGGCAGAAGGCCGGCATCGGTGCGCCGGGGGAAGCCGATGGCCCGGTTGCGGTCCCTGATCTCAACAGCGCCCGCCGCATGGAAATCATCGCCGCCGAACTCGACCGTGCGAAATACCCCGCGCGCGTCATCGAAAAGGTGATCGGCGGCAACTTCGATCGCCTGTTCCGCGAGGTCTGGAAGGCCTGAAACGTTCAGGGCGGAGCCGAAGCCCCGCCCTGATCATGTTCGTCTCGAAAGCGTTCCTCGCTTACAGCGGCGAACCGCCTAGCTTGTAAGTCACCTGAAGGTAGAAGCTGCGGCCCACGCTGTCGAACCAGCTGATGTCGTAATAGGGATACGCCGAGTAGGTCGGATCCTTCACCGGGTTCTTGTCGAACACGTTCGTCACGGTGAACGACGCGCGGAGGTGATCCGTGAAGTCGTACTGCAGCGTCGTGTTGAACAGGTAGCTCGCCTTGATATAGGCGTCCTCGTCATAGTTCGGCAGTTTGCCGAGCCGCTTGCCTTCCACCGTCCAGCGCAGATCGTCGAGTGACCACGTGATGCTGCCCGTCGTCTTGTCGCGCGGCATGTAGTAGCCGCTGTCTTCGGCCAGCCTGTTGATGGTCGGATCGCCCGGATACTGGCGTGAGGTATGTTTGAACACATGCGTATGCGCCAGCGAGAGCGCGAACTCGCCGAAGTCTGTCGGCAGGCGTCCATGCAAAGCGATGTCGATACCGCTGGTCTTCTCATGCGCGATGTTGATCGGGTTGATGGAGACATAGTCGATCTCGCCTTCGCTCACGCCGCTCGCGAAGCGGCTGACGCGGGCAATGGCGTCTGCACAGGTCGGCGAATCGATCGCTACCGGGGAACCGTTGGCATCCACGCCAAGCCGGCAGTCGGCCTCGGCGCGCAGCAGCGAATCGATGCTGATATCCTGTACCTGATTGGCAAGCGACACGCGGAAATAGTCGACCGAAACATCGAAATGACGCGACGGTGCCCACACGATTCCGGCGTTGAGAGATTTGCTGGTTTCTGGCTTCAGACCGCGATTGCCATTGCGCTGGGCGACGATGCGGCCCGAATAATCGTCGCTGCAGTCGCTCAGCGAAAGGTCGGGATCGTCGCTGCGGCAAATGAAATAGTCGGTTGCCGAAGGATGCGTGTTGCCCGGGCCCGTGAACACGTAGTGCAGATCAGGCGCGCGGAAACCTGTGCCGTAGGCGGCGCGCAGCAACAGCGTCGAAACGGGACGCAGCTCCAAGCCCGCGTTGTACGTGAACTTGCCGATGCCATTTCCGGCAAAGCGGAAGTGATCGTAACGTCCGGCGGCCGAAACCTGCAGAAAGTCCGTCACCGGCGCGCGAAGCTCGCCGCCGAGTGCCCAGTGTGTGCGCTTGCCGTGGCCGTCGCTGTCTTTCAGGCCATAATAATAGTCCGTCAGTGCCAGCGGATCGGGGTTGAGGTCATAGCCCTGCTTCCCGAACTCGGCGATCGCCGCGAAACCGACCGGCCCCGCGGGCAGCGAGAACAGTTCGGTTGAAGAGACGGTGGCCGAAAGATTGTCCGTCCAGCTCTTCGGATCGTAGACGCTGTAAACGGCAATGCTGTCGTATTCCGCCTGCGTCAGCGGTGTGTAGAGACGTTCCGGATCGGCATTGAAGATCGGGTAGCCGCTGTCGTCGTCGGTGCCGAGCTGATCGCCAAGGAACAGCTCATTGGCTTTGGCAGCGATGATCTGCGGGAACTTGACCTTCGCCTTGTACTCGCTGTGGTTGAACGAAACTTCGTAGGTCCACTTGTCGTCAAGGCTGCCCTTGATGCCGGGCGTGATGCTGAACGTCTGCTGGCGATTGCGCGTCATCACGTTCGAGAAACCACCCGACTCTTCCGGCGTGAACTGGCGGTACCAGTCGTCGAGAACGCCGTCGAAGCTGTTGAAGAACGTGGTGTCGCTGCTGCCGGCGGCATTCTGGTAGCCCCAGTCTAGCACGTCTGGCATCAGCGCGACCTTGCTGATGCCGAACTGCGCATCGAGGAACAACTCTGCGCTGTCCGAAACTTTGAGGCCGGCGGACGCGTAGCTGTTGAAGCCTTCGCGGCGCGAAATGATCGTGCCGTAGCCGATCGAAGTGTTGCTGCCGCAGAAATAGCCGGGGCCGTAGTCGTCCAGAACCGGATCATACGCGCCGTAACGCGGACGCGAAGCATAATAGATTGATCCGTCGTTCAGGTGGGCGAGCGCGGCACAGGTGTCGGCGCCCGGATCGACGTATTCGTCGTTGTCCGGATCATAACGCAGGAAAACGCGCCGGCCGAGAGGGGCGGCCGTCGTCGGGCTGTCGGCGGTGCTGTCCTGGATGTTGCGCTGATAACCCCAGATCGGTTTCTGCAGCGTGTATTCGATACCGCCGATGATGTGGAAATTCTCGTTCGACCAGCCGCTCGTCGCGGTGATGCGGTGCGAGGCGCCGCCGCCGCGATCGGTGAAGCCGTGGCGGTAATCCAGCGTGGTGCCGTCCACCTCCTTCTTCAGCTCGAAGTTGATGACACCGGCGATCGCGTCCGATCCGTAGATGGCCGACGCGCTGCCGCTCAACACCTCGACGCGCTCGATGAGGCCGAGCGGGATGTTGGAAATGTCCGTGAAGTTGCTGCGGCCCTGGAAGGGCAGCGGGAAGTCGGCGATGCGTCGACCATTCACCAGCACCAGCGTGTGGTTCGGGCCAAGGCCGCGCAGATCCACCTGTTGCGCGCCGGGTGTGAAGCTCGCGCCGCTGAAAGATTGCTGACTCTGCGTCTCGCCGCCGTTCTGGGTAACGGCGCGCAGGATGTCCGGCACACTCGTGTAGCCGTTCGCCCGAATGGCGTCGGCGTTGATGACGGTAACGGGCGCCGGGCCTTCCTGCGCAAGGCGCGGAATGCGCGAGCCGAGAACGAGGATCTCGCCATCGACTTCGGTCGCAGTATCAGTGGTTTGCGCCATCGCGGAGGTGGCGAGCGCGGGCAGGCAGCAGCCCAGCGCGAGCAAAAGCTTCGTGCGGAATTGAACGTTTGTCATAGGGTTCCCCAGGTTCGGGCATAGCCCTCGCGGTCCTTTCACCGCGCCGGGAATGCCTTGCTGGTTTCGAGCAGAAGCCGTAATAAATTTCAACACTCTGCTTGATAGAATAAGAACATTGTTCCCATGTGCGATCATTATGTAACATAATGCTGTCACATCGGGTTTTTCGGGAAGGGCCGTCCGCATGCTGAAATCGGGATTCTCAAAAGGGCTGTTTTCGGCGCTGATCGGGCTGCTCTTCGTGGTGTCGCCGGCGTTCGCGAAGGGGCGCTACAGCCACTATGTGCTCGGCGATCTCAGTGCGGCCACGCCGGCTCCTGTCTCGGGCGGGCTTCTGCTGATGGGTGGCGGGGACCGGAATCACGAGTCCATGCGCTGGTTCTTCGGCAAGGCCGGGCGCGGGCATATCGTCATCCTGCGCGCCTCGTTGGGTCCGGAGATCGGCAAGGAGTTTTACAACGAGCTGGGCGGCATCACGTCCGCCGAGACGTTCGTCTTCAAGGATCGCGCGGCGGCAGCGGACCCGAAGATCCTCGCCAGCCTGAAGCGGGCGGACGGCATCTTCATCGCGGGCGGCGACCAGTCGCGCTATGTGCGCTACTGGAAGGGCACCGAGGTCGAGGACATTCTGAATGCGCACGTCGCTGCGGGAAAGCCGCTGGCGGGTACGAGCGCGGGGCTCGCCATGCTCGGCGAGCAGCTTTACAGCGCGGCTGTCGGCAGCATCAAAAGCGACGAGGCGCTTGCCGATCCCTTTGGCGCCGAGAACACCATCGAGGGTGATTTCCTGAACCTGGCGCTGCTGAAGGGCATCGTCACCGACACGCATTTCAAGGAACGCAACCGGCTCGGGCGTCTGTTCGCCTTCCTTGCGAAGGCGCAGGCCGGCCGCGCGGCCGATCTGCCGCCGATGCTTGGCCTCGGCGTCGATGAAAGCGCCGCGCTTGCGGTGGAGCCGGACGGCACAGGGCGCATCTATGCGACCGCGCCCGATGGCGGCGCATGGCTGGTGGACGGGACGGCGCTGCGCGGCCTCAGCCCCACAGGTCCGCTTGAAGCGCCGCGTATCCGCGTGGTCGGCATCGGCGCGGGGTCGGTCGTGCACCTGCCTTCGGGCGAGGTGGAAAACCCCGTCTTCACGCGTGCTTACGCCGCGCACGGCGGCAAGATCAGCGAAGTGCCGCTCTGGTCGCTCGCCATCCATGGCGGCGCCGGAGTGATGGATCGGAACGCGCTGTCGCCGGAGAAGGATGCGGCCTACCGCGCCGGGCTGAACGCGGCGCTGCAGGCGGGCGGTGAGGTCCTCGGCAAGGGCGGCACGGCGCTTGATGCCGTAGCCGCCGCGGTGCGTGTGCTTGAAGACAATCCGCTGTTCAACGCCGGTCGCGGCGCGGTCTTCACGGCGGAGGGTCGCAACGAACTCGACTCCTCCATCATGGACGGCCGGACGCTGAAGGCGGGCGCCGTTGCGGGCGTCACGCGCACGCGCCATCCGGTTGATCTCGCGCGCGCCGTCATGGAGCATACGCCTCACGTCATGCTCGCCGGGCCGGGGGCGGATCGCTTCTCGGTCGAGCAGGGGCTGGAGCAGGTCGATCCCTCGTGGTTCCGCACGGACCAGCGCTGGAAGCAGTATGAGGCGTGGAAGGCGCGCCAGCAGGCGGCGGTGGATCCCACGCACCTGTTCGGCACTGTCGGCGCGGTCGCGCTCGATGCCGCGGGCAACCTCGCGGCGGCGACCTCCACGGGCGGCATGGTTGGAAAGCGCTGGGGCCGTGTGGGCGATTCCCCGATCATCGGCGCGGGCACCTATGCGCGTAACGGCCAGTGCGCGGTCTCCGCGACCGGCTCGGGCGAATATTTCATCCGCGAAAGCGCCGCGCGGCAGGTGTGCGACCGTGTGGCGTGGCGCGGGGAGAGCCTTTC
Organism: Sphingosinicella microcystinivorans; assembly: GCF_003634215.1. Classification (GTDB taxonomy): domain Bacteria; phylum Pseudomonadota; class Alphaproteobacteria; order Sphingomonadales; family Sphingomonadaceae; genus Sphingosinicella; species Sphingosinicella microcystinivorans. Next base: position 1,031,783 of record NZ_RBWX01000007.1, read on the forward strand.
GGAGGCCGCGAAGGCGACGATTGCGGCCATCGGCGCGATCGGCGGGGAGGGCGGTCTCATCGCGATGGGCGCGGACGGGCGCCCCGCCTTCGGCCTGAACGACCTTGGCATGTACCGTGGCCGCCTTGCCGCAGGCGGTGCCCCCGAAACCGCCATCTTCGCCGATGAAGCCCTGATGGACTGACGCCGCCGGCGCTTGCCTTCCCGCGCGTCTTGCCCTTAGCTTCCCCCCGGATAACGGGGAGATCGACGATGCGCTTGGTTCTGATCGCGGCGCTGCTTGCGTCTGCTGCTGTTGGCCCGGCCCGCGCGCACGAGGGTGCCGCGCCTGCCGCCCAGTCCAGGCCCGTTCCGAAGGATCAGCTGCTGAAGCCCCCGGCGGACGCGGTGCATTATGTCGTCGTGTCCGAAGCGGGCACGCACGGCAGCCAGTGGCGCTGGCAGCTTCCCGATGGCCGCACGGCGTACCGCTGGTCGCAGGAGCTGCGCGGCTGGATCACCGAGATGGACCAGGTGACACGCTTCGGCAAAGACGGCGCCATAGAGGCGCTGACGGTGCGCGGCGTCACCATGTCGGGCGATGCGGCGGAAGAGTTCCGCGTCGCGAATGGCCGCGCGACCTGGAAAACCGCGAACGACGCGGGCGAGGCGCCTGCGGGCGCGTGGTACATCCCGGCGGGCGGCGTCGGCATCGCGGGCGCCCCGCTGATCGAGGCGCTTGCCGCGGCGGGCGACAAGGGCCTCGATTTCCTGCCGAGCGGCAAGGGCCGCATGACCTTCGGCGGCACGCAGACGATCAACGGCCCCTCCGGCCCCAAGACCGTCCAGCTCGCCTTCATCAGCGGCATCATGCCCTCGCCGGTTCCCGTGTGGCTCGATGAGAACAAGCGCTATTTCGGCGAGGTCAGCTACATCTCGCTGCTTCCGGCGGGGTACGAGGGCACGCTGCGCCAGCTCCGCGACGCGCAGGACGCAGCGACCGCAAAGGCCGTCGAAGGCATTGCGAAGCGCTTCCTCGATCCCGCCGCGAAAGCCCCGGTCCTCTTCGATAACGTCCAGCTCTTCGATGCCGACAAGGGCGTGTTCCTGGCGGGCAAGGCGGTCCTCGCGCAGGATGGCAAGATCGCGGCCATCGGCGCGGCGGGTTCGCTGAAGGCGCCTGCTGGCGCGCAGGTCATCGATGGTCGCGGCAAGACGCTGGTGCCCGGCATCTGGGATAGCCACCTCCACATCGGCGACGATTGGAGCGTGCTCAGCAACATCGCGAACGGCATCACCAGCTTCCGCAGCCCCGGCACCACGTTCGATCGCGCGGTGGAGGTGGTGAAGCGCCGCGCCGCCGGCAAGCTGCTGATGGGCGAGCCCTTCATCTCCGCCATTGTGGACAAGAAGGACCCGCTCGCCGCGCAGGGCGCGGAGGTCGTCAGCAGCGAGGCGGAAACCATCGCCGCCGTGCGCCGCATAAAGGATGCGGGCCTTTGGGGCGTGAAGTTCTACACCTCCATGAACCCGGCGTGGATCGCCCCTGCCGCGGCGGAGGCGCACCGCCTCGGCCTTCATGTGCACGGCCACGTGCCCGCCACGATGAAGCCGAGCGAGGCCGTCGCCGCCGGTTACGACGAGCTTACCCACCTCAATTTCGTGGTGATGGAGGCGATGCCGCGCGAGGTGATCGACAAGGCGAACACCCGCCAGCGCATGGAGGGGCCGGCGCGCTACTTCAAGGATGTCGATCTCGATGGCCCCTTGATGAAGGGCTTCATCGCCGATCTCGCCCGCCGCAAGACACAGGTGGACCCCACCATCGTCATCTTCGAAGGGATGCTCACGCAGGATGGCGGAAAGCCCCATCCGGCCTATGCGCCCTACATGGGCATCATCTCCCCGGTCATGGAGCGCGCGCAGTTCACCAGCGGCGGCTATCCGCTGGTCGAGGGGCTGACGCGCGACGATTATCGCCAAAGCTATGCGAAGATGGTGGAGCTGGTCGGCCGACTCCACAAGGCGGGCGTCCCCATCGTGGCAGGCACGGACGGCTGGGGGATAGAGCTCATCCGCGAGCTTGAAATCTATCAGCAGGCCGGCTTCACCCCCGCCGAGGCGCTGCAAAGCGCAACCATCGTCCCCGCGCGCGTGGTGGGCGCCGACGCGCGCACCGGCTCGATCGCGGTGGGCAAGGAGGCGGACATGGTGCTGGTGGACGGAGACCCCTCAACCGACCTCGGCGCGCTCCGCCGCGTGTTGACCGTGGTCAGCGATGGTTACGTGATGGATGCCGCGGAATTGCGGAAGGCGGCGGGGTATAGCGGGGCGCCGAAGTAGGGGTGCACCGCTGCGGAAGGGTTATATCGGCATCGACAGCGACCAGAGCATCGCCGCCGAAATGGACCACGCGAAGTACCCGGCGCGCATCATCGAAAAGGTGATCGGCGGCAATTTCGACCGGCTGTTCCGTGAGGTTTGGGCGGGGCATAAGCCGGTATCTACGGATTAGAGGCGCGCATTGATCCAAGACCAAGTGGTCTTGTCCAGCCACCCCTGATGTTGGCCTGAGTTCAGCTTCGAAATAAACAAACGATCATTTTTATCGAGCTTTTGCTGCAGGAACGCGCTGATATCCTCCGCCGTGTTGGTAGTAGAGATCCATCGCACGGTTTCTAGGCCGGAGTCTTTCACGTTATCATAGCGTTCGAGATGGGCAATGAATTCACGACGGGCTTGGTCATAGCCCGAGCGTTCCTTATTCAGATTCCATGTAACTACAAAAACAGCCATTTTTTGTCCTCCTGTTTAATCACGTTAGCCACGTGGTGGATGGGGATCATTGCCGTGGCTGTCGCTGCTCGAGATACGACCGTCGCGGTTGTGTATGCGCAGTTCTGTCTGTTGATTACGGCTGATCTCGCGACCGCGTTCGAGCGCCTGCGCCTTGGTGTCAAAATGACCGCTGGCGCGTTCGCTGCCACCCCGTTTTACATCCCACCCACCGTTGGAGTTCGGCACCACGTGGTGAGTTTTGGGTCCCTTTGGCATTTTGTCGTCCTTGCAATTGTATCGATACAAAATATACCGCTACTCCGAACAAATTGAGGGTTTGTGATTCGCTTGTCAAGGCGATAAAGTGCGCCTACTCCGAATTTTTTGAATTGGGTAAAAATGACCTCAGTGAACCCGCTTGGCGATCGTATTCGTAATCTAAGAAAAGAAAGAGGGCTAACCCTAGATCAGCTTGCGGAACAAAGCGGATCGAGTAAGAGCTATATCTGGGAGTTAGAGAATAAGCGGCCACCTCGGCCATCTGCTGAGAAGCTGGCGAAGATCGCTGACAAATTAGGAACTACAATTGATTTTCTTCTTGAAGGTGAAACTTCGCAGGAAGACGCAGAGGACGCACATTTCTATCGCAGCTATCAGAAAATGGATGCACCGACGAAAGCAAAGATTCGCCGTATGGTTGAACTTTGGGGTGATGATGAGTGAATTTGAAGCTGTCTGCAAATCGCTGGGCTGCAGACCTTACGCGGCTGCTTGACCAAGTCTATGCAGATGGTCACGGTCGATTTCCCGTTAATGTAACGACTGTCGCGCGCGAATTTAGTGCTCAGCGATTTTCTGGCGATGCAATTACATTGGTGAAAGGAGCAAGCCTCGGCAAGTTTGATGGTGCGCTATACCGAGCTCCTACCGGAAAATCAGGATGGGGCATCATTTACAACGATGCCATTAGTTCCAAAGGGCGCATAAACTTCACGCTGGCACATGAGTTTGGCCACTATTTGCTGCACCGCGCCGACTATCCTGACGGCATCGAATGTGGACAGCAGGACATGGTGCGCTGGGACGGCGTCTATCGGGAAATTGAACAGCAAGCGAATACTTTTGCAGCTGGACTTCTAATGCCGCTCAATGATTTCCGACTTCAAATTCCTGCAAAGGCGAAACCCTCGCTCGACGATCTTGTAGCGTGTGGGGAACGCTACGGCGTGTCGCTAATGGCTGCGGCATTGCGCTGGATTGAGTATGCTGAACGTCGTTCTGTTCTTGTTGTCTCACGTGACGGGTTCGTACTATGGGCGCGCTCCAGCAAAAGCGCGCTTAAGACCGGCGCCTATTTCAGAACAGTGAACCGCACGCCCATTGAATTGCCCGTCGCCTCACTTGCTGCGACGGGTGGGGTTGGCGGTAGGAGCGTTGCAGAACATGACGAGGCTTGGTTTGGAGAGCCGTCCACCGAACTTACGCTCTTTTCAGATCAGTATGATTTTACGATCTCGCTTGTGCATCTAGGCGAGGCAGTTTGGCGACCGCATGAAGATGATGATTGGGTGCCTGATACTTTTGATCTGATGCGTCGGCGTTGAATGGTATAGCGGTTGGCTTCCGCTTCTCCCACTTACCTCAGTGTAAATTAGATTGCGCCCAGCCCATTTTTGCGTATCCTCACTCCGCATTTTGCGCGCGAAGGGAGAGTCGCGTGCTTTCGATGCTGTGTGCGTGCGGGCGTACTGTGGGAGGCGCGCCCGCCGCACACGATCGGCCCGAAAAACGGGCGGTTGTGGGGAAGGGTACGCCATGAACGCGCCGGTTCATCCGCAGGAGTTTCGCACCGACGACGGCTCGACGCCCGCGGAGCGTTTCGCGCGCCTTCGCGATACGGGCTATGCCGATCTGGCGCATTTGCCCGGCGAGATGCCGCGGTCGCGGCTGCGCGGCGTGCTGCGCAGCCTCGCGTTCCTGAAAGACCCGCTCACCATGGTGCGCGATCAGATGGGCCGCTATGGCCGCGTCTATCGCACGCCCAACATCAGCGGCGGCTGGCAGGTCTCGCTGATCGGGCCGGAAGCGAACGAGCTCGTCTTCATGGATCGGGACAAGACGTTTTCTTCGGAGCAGGGCTGGAACCCGATCCTCGATCTGCTGTTCCCGCGCGGCGTGATGCTGATGGATTTCGAAGAGCACCGCGTTCACCGGAAAACGCTCTCGGTCGCCTTCAAGCCCGCGCCGATGCAGAATTATCTGGGCGCGCTGCAGGATGGCATCGCCGCGCGCGTCGCGAAATGGCCGGAGGACGTGAAATTCTATCCGGCGATCAAGCAGCTCACGCTCGATCTTGCCGCCACCTCCTTCCTCGGCATCCCCTGGGGGCCGGAGGCGGACCGGATCAACAAGAGCTTCGTCGATATGGTCGCGGCGTCCATGGGCATCGTGCGGCGGCCCTTGCCGTTCACGGCGATGGCGCGCGGGGTGAAGGGGCGGGCCTATATGTGCGCCTTCTTCGGGCGCGAGATTCCGAAGCGCCGCGGCGCGACCGGAGACGACATCTTCACGCAGATCTGCAATGCGGAGCACGAGGACGAGGCGACCGGCAAGACGCGGCTGCTCACCGATCAGGAAATCATCGATCACATGAATTTCCTGATGATGGCGGCGCACGACACGCTCACCTCCTCGCTCACCTCCACCGTTTATTATCTGGGTGCCTCGCCGCAGTGGCAGGAAACGCTGCGCGACGAGGTGCGCGGCGCACGCGCGGCGTTCGGGGACAGGATTCCCTATGGGGAGCTGGACCGGTTCGAAAAGTGCGAGTGGGCCTTCAAGGAAGCGATGCGCCTGAATGCGCCCGTGCCCGGCCTGCCGCGCCGGGCGCTCAAGGATTTCGTGTTCGGGAACTATACGATCCCGGCAGGTACACACATCGGCATCAACCCGATGATGACCCATCGTCTCCCCGATCTCTGGCCCGATCCGGACCGGTTCGATCCCTCGCGCTTTTCGCCCGAAAACGCCAAGGGCCGGCACAAATACGCCTGGGTGCCCTTCGGCGGCGGCGGCCACATGTGCCTCGGCCTCCACTTCGCCTACATGCAGGCGAAGGCCTTCCTGTTCGAGCTGCTGGAGGGGCGCCGCATCGTGCTCGGCGAAGGCTACAAGGCGGACTTCGCCATGTTCCCGATGCCAAGGCCCCGCGACGGTCTCCCGCTCAGGCTTGAGCGGATCTGACCGGCACGGCGGTGGTGCTCTTGATCTCCGAGAGCGCCATGGAAGAGGTGATCTCCTGCACGCCGGGAAGGCGGGATAGCCTCTCGAAGAACAGCTTCTCGTAAGCCTCGATGTCCGTCGTCACGATCCGCAGCAGGAAGTCCGTCGTGCCCATCAGCACGTAGCATTCCTGGATCTCCTCTATCTCCCGCACCGTCGCCTCGAATTCCGCCATGTGCGCCCGCCCGTGCGCCGAGAGCTTCACGTTGGCGAAGACCTGCGCGCCAAGCCCCACCTTGCGCCTGTCGAGCAGCGCCACGCGCTTGCGAATGATGCCTGCCTCTTCCATCGCCGCGATGCGCCGCCAGCACGGCGATTGGGACAGGCCCACGCGCTCCGCGATCTCCGCGGTGGAAAGGCTGCAATCCTCCTGCAGAACGCGAAGGATTTTTCGGTCGAAATCGTCAAGCTGCATAAATTAGTCTTTATGAAATTGGATTTGCGGATTTTTATGCACAAAATCGGTGAATGCTCAATCGCTTTGCATCCCTTTTTCTCGGCGTTCGTGCGAAAAGTGCGCCGCAATCTTGAAAAAGGAATGTCATGTCCACCGCTCTTGCTGCCGCCGCGCCCGCCGTTTCCGGGCCGCACCTCGCCTACGTGAGCAGGAGCGCGCATTTCGAGATTATTGCGAACGTCGATCCGCATATCAGCCTCAGAATGCTGAATTATTTCGCGCAGCGCGATCTCGTGCCCTCGGTCTTCCGGTCTCGCCGGGTCCGGGAAAAGCTGGAGATGCGCGTCGTCGTCCCCGGTCTTTCCGAGCACGATGCCTCGGTCATCGCCGACAAGATGCGCGGCCAGTTCGCCGTTGCCGCTGTGACGCTCGAAATGGTGGTCGGCGCCTAGCGCGCCGCCGCGATCAGCGCCTCGATCGCCCAGCGGCGCACGCGCGTCGCTTCGGCGTCGTCCAGTCGCAGCACGTCCCGGAACACGATCATCGCCTCGGGGCCCACGACAAGCGATAGCGCCGCGATCAGCGCCTTGAAGTCGGCTGCATTGAATGAAGCCCGCGCGGGCGCGAGCGCTTCCTCCAGCATCGGCGTCCGCCGGTCCTGACGGACGGGCAGGTCGCCCCGCGCCCCGCGCTCAAGCGCGCTCGCGATCATCAGGCGCAGGGGCACCTCGTTCTCCCGGATGAGCGCATGGAGCGCCGCATCCACGCGCAGGGTGCGCTGCACCGCGTCGTCACCTGCGCCTTCCAGAACCTCGCCGATCTTGGGAAATTCGATCTCCAGCGCCGCCTCCACAAGCAGCGCATCGGCGTTCGGAAAATACCGGTAAGCTGTGGCCCGCGACACGAGCGCGGCGTCCGCGATCTCCTCAAGGCTCGGCCGATGGCCTTTTTTCAGCAGTTCGGCGGCGGCGGCCAGAATGTCCTGCCGTGTCCGCCGTCGTTGTTTCCAGCGTCCGGTCTGCTCCGCCTTCGCCACGCTATTGCTGGGGAAGTTGCTGAAGGATGGCGGCGAGGTCGACCCACACGTTTTCGCGCGCAATGTCGCCGTCGTCCGCGAATTCGATCACGTGGAGCAGCCGGAATTTCAGCGGCCGGCCGCCCCCCGAAACGCCGAACGGATGCCCCGGCGCGAACCCTTCCCAAAGCGAATCGTCGACAAGGAAGTTCTCGCCGTAGAGGCGGCGCAGCGTCGTGAAGCGCCCGTCGGAGAGGTCCTGAAACAGCGCCTCATAAAAGCCGCGCGTCGCCTCGCGCCCGTGCGCGGGGCCTGCGGGCCAGCCGACGATGTCGTGTTCCACATCGTGCGAAAGCGTGGCGAGCACGCCCTCCACATCGTCGCGCGCCTCGAACCCGAAATGCGCATCCATCCGCCGGTCCATCTCCTCCCGGCTCAAAACTCCGCTCGTCATCGTCGTCATCTCATCGTCAGGTTGATTCGACAAAATACTCATAATGAGATTTTTGTCTCACAACAAGACGAAACAGCCCCTCCGTCGACAACTTCATCAATTTCAGTTCACGAAATCCCCAATGTCCTCGCCATAAACCCGGTAAGACATCATCGTCACAGTTTCCTTGAGACCGGGCACTTTGTGCAGCTTTTCCTGCACGAAGTCCTCGATCTCGGGAAGGTCGCTGAAACCCACCTTGATGAGCAGGTCATACTCGCCCGTCACCGAATAAACCTCGGCGACCTCGTCCATCTCGGCGATGCGGTTGCCCACGCTCGCGGCGTGGCCGAGGTCGCATTTGGCGAGGACGAACAGGCGGTACATCAGGCTTCCTTCCGACTGGCAACGGCGATCAGGCTCTGGCGTACGCCATAGGCGAGATAGACGCCCGCGCCAATCAGGTTCCAGACGAGGAAGCGAAACTGCGTCTTTTCGGGCAGGCTGATGAACAGATAGAGGCAGCCGCCGATGGCGACGAGCGCGACCGGCAGGTGGAAGGGCACCCGGAACTGTCGCTTTGCGTTCGGTGCGCGGCGGCGCAGTACGATAAGGCTGATGCCGATGGCGGTGAATGCAGCGAGCGTGCCCGTATTGGCCAGCTCGGCGATCTCGCCGAGCGGCAGCAGACCCGCGATGATGCTGACGACGATGGCGGTGACCATGGTCATCAGGATCGGCGTACCGGTGCGGGCGTTCACGTGCGACAGCCGCTCGGGAAGCAGGCCGTCGCGTGCGATGGCGAAGAAGATTCGGCTCTGACCGTACATGAAGGCGAGCAGCACGGTCGGCATGGCGACAATGGCGCCTGCGCCGATCAGTTGCGCAGCGACCGGCCAGTCGAGCGAACGCAGCACGTGTGCGAGCGGCTCGCCGCTTGCGGAAAACTCGGCCACCGGCATAGCGCCGATCGCTGCTGCCGCGACCGCCATGTAGACGACCGTGCAGATGAGCATGGAGCCGATGATGCCGATGGTAAGGTCGCGCGACGGGTCCTTCGCCTCTTCAGCGGCTGTCGAAACCGCATCGAACCCGTAGAAGGCAAAGAAAATCAGCGCCGCGCCCGCCATCACGCCGACCGTGTTGCCGCCGATCTCTTCGGAGCCCCAGCCATAGGGGGCGAAGGGCTCGAGGTTGGCGGCATCGAAGGCGGGCAGGGCAAGGAAGATGAAAAGCGCGAGCGCCGACATCTTGAGCAGCACAAGCAGCGTGTTCACGAACGCGCTCTCTCGCGTCCCGAGCGCAAGCAGGCCCGCGACAGCCATGGTGATGAGGACGGCGGGCACGTTGAGAATGCCGCCCGCGTGCGGCCCTGCGGCGAACTCGTGCGGGATCGTGAAGCCCCAGCTGTTAAGGAAGCCGACCGCATAGCCCGACCAGCCAACCGCGACCGCCGCGCAGACCACGGTGTATTCAAGCACGAGGCTCCAACCCACGATCCATGCCACGGGTTCACTCAGGGCCACGTAGGAATAGCTGTAGGCGCTGCCCGCGGCCGGCATCATCGTGGCAAGCTCCGCATAAGCGAGAGCGGCACAAGCGCAGACCAGACCGGCAATTGCGAAGGACACGATCACGGCGGGGCCTGCCTTACCCGCGCCGATGCCGATCAGCGTGTAAATTCCAGTGCCGACGATGGCGCCGACACCGAGTGCAACGAGATGAGGCCAGGTCAGGGTACGTTTAAGCGCGCGGTTCCCGGAATAGCTCTGCCAGTCGTCCAGGCCCTTGCGACGCCCGAAGATGTTTCCTGCCACGCGCAATGCCTCCTGCCATATTAATGGCGGGCACATTGGCACGCAGTATGCGCGCAGGGAAGGCCTGCCCCCTGGGCGTCTAGCAAAGACGCCGGTGGGGGCAGGAAAGGCGTGCTACGAGATCGCCTTCGTACGGCGCCGACGGCGCATCGCGACGACCCCGGCCAGGCCGAGACCGAATAGCCCCATAACGGCGGGCTCGCTCACGACATTGAGCGCATAGATGGCGAGGTTGCCCGTCTCCTCGTCGGCGACGGCGAGGAACGACTTGCCGTCACGCGTGAAAAAGCTGAGCCCTTCGGGGCGTCCGAGCAGGTCGGAAACAATCGCGCCCAGATATTTCGGTGCAACACCGAGGCCGAAGTCGGTGATGTCGAACGCCAGAACCGAGCCGAGGCTGCTGCCGTTCGACCGTTCGAGGCCGAGGAACAGCACCATGCGGCCATCAACGATGCCGATCTCGACCCCTTCGGGCTCCGGTCCCTTGTTGTCGCTGCGGCCGTCATCGAAGGCGTCTGGGAAACGCGCGGCCATGATCTGCTCGATCACGTCGCCGCTGTCGAACACGCGGTTGCCGTTCTCGTCGAGGATCGAGAAGCTCCGGCCGCCAAAGGTGAAAAGCTCACCGTCTGCCGGACCTTCCGCACCAAGCGTGTTCGTGACGTTGAGCCGGTTAAAGATGCCGTAGTCGCCGAGCGTGCCGGCGCGTACTTCCTCGACGAGGCCATCCCATTCGCGGGCGTCACCTTCGTTGGCGGTCACGAAATAGGTCTTGCCGTTTGAGGTGAAGCTCTTGATCGCGTCCGGCATGTACATGCCGTAAACGCCTGCACGGCTCTGCAGATTACCCTTGATGCCGTCCTTGTCCGACGGGTCCAATCGGTTGGCGCCGGGCGCGTAGCTCTTGAAGCCGAGCGGGATGATGTCGGTGACGACGGGGCCGTCCGGCCCGTCGAGATCCACGACAGCGATGGCGTTATTTTCCTGAAGCGTCACGAACGCGCTTTTGCCGTCGGGCGAAAAGGCGGTGTATTCGGGCTCGAGGTCCTGCGCGACCGATGCGCCCGGCCCAAAGATGCGCACGCCCTTGGCCTGAAGCTCCGACTTGCTGGCGTTGAACGCGCCGAAACCTGCGGTTTTCACCATTCCGGCGGTAAGGTCGATGTAGCTGATCGACCCTTCGGGATCGACGCTGTCAGGTTTTCCGTAGCTCGAAGGCTCGCCTTCGTTTGCCACGAGAAGCCGCGTGCCGTCCGCCGAGAAGCTGACCTGATCGGGAAGCGCGCCCACAGTGTACGACTGCGGCGCAGCAGCGAGGTTCGCGAGATCGTATACGAGGACGCGGCCCGGATCGGTCTTGTTCGCAGCCTGGATCGCGACCGCGACCTTGCCGCCGCCTACTGCGACGCTGTTCGCAGAGCCGCCTGCAAAATAGCTGTGCGTGTCGAGTGTACCGATCTCGGTGCTGGTTTTCGCATCGACGATTTTCACAAATGCGTTGTCGTCATTGAGTCCGACGACGAACACGCGGTCGCCGCTCGCATCATAAGCCGGGATTTCGGAAGCGTCGCCGAGCGTGACGCTTGTCGTGCCGCGCACCTTCAGGGCGGCGGCGTTGGCAGGGAAGGCTGCGGCGGCAGCGAGCAGGCCAGCGAGAACGGAAAGCGTGCGCATGTAATGAAGACCCCTTGTTAACCATTTGCCGGGGTCGCCTATGAGGCGCATTTTTTTGGTAAGTCGAGCCGCTCATATAAAGTTCACGCGGCTGTCACGGGATGGAAATGAATGCTGCCCGATGTGTCGGGCTGGTTTACAAAACGCGTGCGTTTTTGATCTTTCTTACGGCACTTACTGAAGGCGCATGAGTCCGCCTGTGGAAGGAAGACCGGCGATTCGTTCCTGATCCCAGAATTTTTCAGCGATTCGGATATAGGCGTCGGCAATACGGCTATGCATCGCGCGCTTTTCCGGGGATACGGATGCCCGGGCAAGGCGCCAGTGCTCGCCGGCGCGGCGCATATGGTATTCGAAATCGCTCGGGATCAATGCCATTCCCCCCATCGGTGGCGCCTTTTCAATACGGCTTGTCCGCTCTCGCGGGATGGCTGTCTTTGATCTTCGTCAAACCCCGGTCGGATGCGATTTTCTCTCTGACCTGCTTTTTTGACGCTGCGTTGACCCGCTTCTCACGCGGCGGTCACGCTCGTGGACGATAAGGGGCCATCGCGAGGCGGACACGTTCCCCCAGCCCTTCCTCCCCGGTGTCCCCTCGCGCCCCCCCAAGCACAGGAGTTTCCCCGGAATGTTTTATGTCAGAAGCACAGCGATTGCGCTGGCGGCGGCAGCAACAGCCGGTCTCGTCAGCGCGTCTTCGCATGCCGAGCCGGTCTCGGTTGCGGTCAGCTTTGCCGATCTCGACCTCACAACGCTCGCAGGCGAGCATGCGCTGCGTGAGCGCGCATCGGATGCGGTGTTTACAGCCTGCGGCACCCGGCCGAGTGCAGAGATCGCCATGGAAATGGTTCGCCGCGCATGTGTCCGCAACACGTCGGTCACAGCGGCAGCGCATGTCGACGCAGTGATTTCAAGCTCGCGCAACCTTGCGCAGGCCACGCTTCCCGGCGCCGCCCACTAGTGTGCCGAGCGGGGAGGGGCGGCCTGGAGACCCCGGGCCGCCCCTTTTCCCATATCGCTAGAACCCTATGCGGGCCGAAACGCCGTAGAACCGCGGCATCGCAGGATAGGCCGCGATCGTGCCCGGCTGCTCCGGCACGGCAAACGTACCCATGTGGTAGTACTTGTCGAACAGGTTCTCGACGAAGAATTCCAGCCGCCATTTGTCATCGGCCGATGCGACGCCGATACGCGCGTTGACGACGGCAAAGCCTTCGTTGTCGGCAATGCCGCGGCTCTGAGAGCTCGTCGCTTGTTCGCTCTGGAAGCGGAAGTCGGCGTGCACGAGCGCGTTCAGCGTATCGCTGAGCGGCGGTGTCCACGTCGCTGCGCCCGTAACCGTGTGCCGCGGAATCAGCGCGATCTGCTTGCCGGCTTCGAACTCGAGCGGCGTCCCGACAAGATTGCTGCTGTCTTTGATCTTCGCGTCAACAAGGCTGTAGCTCAGCTGGAAGGTCAGGTCGCGCGCTGGTCGGATGGTGCTTTCCGCCTCGACGCCCTTCGACACCGTCTTGTCGACATTCATCGTGACGAAGCTGTTCCCCGAGAACACCAGCTGCTGGTAGTTCGAGAAGTCCTGATAGAAAGCTGCGACGTTCAGCGTGAACGCGCGGCCCCACTGCGACTTGAAGCCGACTTCCCAGGAATCGACCTTTTCGCTGTCGAACTCCAGATCTTCGATCTGCCCACCGTCGCCGCCGAGGATGACCGAGTCGAAGCCGCCGCGATCGAGGTTGTAGCCGCCCGATTTGTAGCCGCGATCATATCCGCCATAGAGCATGAAGTCCGGCGTCACCGCATAGGCGAGCTTCGCCGTTCCGGTGAGTTCGTTCTCGCTGCGGCTGCCGTTGTAAAGCCCGTTGAACTCGGGGTTCGTGGTAGGGTTGCAGGTCAGCAGAATGGCATCGGGCGCCAGCGTCGCAAGTGCGCCCGTCAGGATCGCGGTCGACGGATCGAGATAGAAGTCGCACGTCGGCGAGACCGCATTGAGGTTCGCGTTGATCTTCTTCTTCTCGTGGTTCCAGCGGAGGCCCAGCGTCAGCTTCAGAGTGTCGGTGATCTCGAACACGTTGTGCGTGAAGAGCGCGAGCGCTTCCGTCTTCACGCGGTAGCGATCGCTGATCTGGCCGTCGCCCTCGCTGCCGCCGGGCAGGGGCGAGTTCAGCAGCGCGAACAGCGCTGGGTCGCCCGCGGCGGCCGCTGCCAGCGCCGGGTTCAGCGCCATCAGCACCTGTCCGAATTCCGGGACGGCGGGGCCGAACGTGTCGAACAGCTCGAAGCCGCTCGGCGCGAACAGCGCGTCACTGTAGAAATTCGCCTGCGTGCCGAAGCGTACGCGGTCGGTCAGCGTTAGCTTCTCGTTGAGGTAAAAGCCGCCCACCAGCCAATCGAGGCGATCGTCCAAGGCCGAACCCTGCAGGCGGATTTCCTGCGTGAAATCGCGCAGCCCCGGCTTGTATCCCTCGCGATAGGCGCGGTCGAAGCCGGAAAAGTCGATGTCCTGGTTGCGGCGCACGTCCCAGTCGCGCCACGCGGTGATGGAGGTCAGCGTAACCGCCTCGAAGTCATACGTGACCTCAGCGGAAACGCCCCACTCTTCAACGGCTTCGTCATAGCTCCGGCCCGGTGTCGCTGCCGTCCGACGCTCCGAGGGTTTGCCCGTGTAGATGCCGGTAAGCCCGGCGAGCGAAGCGCCAAGCTGAACGGCCGGAGCGGTGGGACCCTCAACGACGCTCACGGCGCTGCAGCACTGCTCGTCCGTCTTCGAATAGTCGGCAATGAATCGTATCTTCAGGTCTTCTTTCTCGACCAGCGCCTGTCCGCGCAGCGTATGGCGGTCGAGGTTGTTGAAGCGGCGGTCCGAATTCACATCGCGGATGTAACCGTCGCGCTGGCGGTAGATGCCGTCGAGGCGCAGTGCCACCGTGTCGGTGACACCGCCCGTGATGCCGCCCTTCAGTGAGATGGCGTCATAATTGCCGTAGTTTACCTCGGCATAGCCGCCGAGATCGAACGATGGGCTTTCGGTGATGATACTGAGCGCACCTGCGGACGTGTTGCGACCGAAGAGCGTGCCCTGCGGGCCTCTCATTACCTCAACACGGTCGATCGGCGGAAGCTCGGCAAGCGCAAGGCCGGCGCGTGCCCGGTAGACGCCGTCGATGAAAACGCCGACTGCCGGTTCGAAACCGGGATTGTCGCCTGCAGTGCCAATGCCGCGGATCGAAAGCGAAGTTCCCGTCGCTGCGGACTGGCCAGTGAAAACCTCAAGGCTTGAGCTCAATTGCTCCAGGCCGCGAATGTCGGTGACACCAGCATTGTTGATCAGATCGCCGGCGATAGCGGTCACGGCGATGGGAACGTCTTGGACTGTTTCGGCGCGTCGTGTCGCGGTGATGACGATTTCGTTGGCGCTGAGATCGTCTTCGATACCGGTCTGAATATCTTGTGCGAAAGCCGGGGCAGCGAGGGCGCAACATGCAGCACCCAGCAAGAGCGAACGCTTCACAAATGGTCTCCTGAACGACAGGGGTGATGTCCCAACATTGTTTCGTGTGGTTAATTACACCGAATGGTTAAGGCTTTCTCTCGCAGACGTGCGGAGCCTCAGGGGGGTAGTGCTGCCTTACGGGCGTAAAAGTGTTCGCGAGCCTTCGAAACGGGCAGAAAACCAGTCCGAAACCTGGTTGTTCGAGCGAAAACCCCATGCGCACGGCGCTTTCTTTGGCCTTCACGGCCTGTCGTGTCGAAAGGAACACACGCCCCGCATCAATCGCGCCATCGGCTAGCGATGTGTCGTGCGCCGCTTCTTCAGTTCGTCCCATACCCCTGCGGTTGCCTGGCTGCGGATGATGACGGGGGTGAGCCGTATTACGGCTGGTGACGGCAAGCATCGCTCGCGCGCAAACGAAAAGAGCGGCCCGAAACGGGCCGCCCTTTCAGAACGATAAGGTGTCTGCGATCAGGCGGCGGCGACTTCGCTCGCTGAGGCCGATCCGGTTTCCGGATCGCGCAGCACATAGCCGCGGCCCCACACCGTTTCGATGTAGTTCTCGCCGCCGCACGCTGCCGAGAGCTTCTTGCGCAGCTTGCAGATGAACACGTCGATGATCTTGAGTTCCGGTTCGTCCATGCCGCCGTAAAGGTGGTTCAGGAACATTTCCTTGGTGAGCGTGGTGCCTTTGCGAAGCGAGAGCAGCTCCAGCATAGCGTATTCCTTGCCGGTCAGGTGCACGCGGGCGCCATCGACGTCGACTGTCTTGGTGTCGAGGTTCACGCCGAGCTTGCCGGTCTTGATCACCGACTGCGAATGGCCCTTCGAGCGGCGGACGACGGCGTGGATGCGCGCCACCAGCTCTTCCTTGTGGAAGGGCTTCGTCACGTAATCGTCAGCGCCGAAGCCGAGGCCGCGAACCTTCGATTCCATCTCGTTCTGGCCGGAAAGGATGAGGATCGGCGTGCCGACCTTCGCAAGCCGCAGCTTCTTCAGCACGTCATAGCCGTGCATGTCGGGCAGGTTCAGGTCGAGAAGAATGATGTCATAGTCGTACAACTTGCCGAGATCGAGGCCTTCTTCGCCAAGATCAGTAGTATAGACGTTGAAGCCTTCGCTCGAAAGCATCAGGTCGATGCTCTTCGCCGTGGTCGCGTCATCTTCGATCAGCAGAACCCGCATTGAGTAGCCCTCTTCATGTCCCCGAACGGCAAGCTGCCAATCCCGGCCCTGCCGCGTACAATCCGTTAACCATGCCTGTTATGGGTTACAAAGGTTAACGCCGCGTAAAAGTTAACGGGACTGCGCTTTGAATTGTTGCTGTGGCACTTGAGTCACGGTTTGTTTCGTTTTGAATCAGTTATGGAATCCGCGCGGCAAGGTGACATTAACCGCGCACGGGCACACTGGACGCATGCGCTGCAAACGCCCATCGATTCTCGAAGACGCGGTCCTGCTCTGCTTTGACCTGCGTGGGGCCGTGCTGTGAAGACGCCGTATGACGATGACCGCAGGCTGCGGCGCAAGGAACTGGACGAGATCCGCCATGCGCTCGTCGCTGCCGAAGCGCAGCTTTCAGTTTTCGCTGCGGCGATTGTCGATGCCGATGCGACGCTGCGCCGGGAGCGGCAGGTGCGAGCGGCGGATTTCGCGTTCGATGTCAGCTCCGATGCGGCCACGCGCCGATCCGAAATGATCCGCCTCGCGCGGGAGCTTGCGCGGCTTGAAGATGAGATCGAGCGCCTGCGCGCCGCCCTGCTCGTGAAGTTCGAGGCGCTCCGTCCGATCGAGACCGCAAGCGAAGACTATTGTACTGTGAAACGCGCGGAGGCTGCCTGGAAGGCAACGGCTTTATCCGATGGTGCTGCAGCGCGTTAGCTTTGGTATCCCGAGCAGCGTGCGGAAAAGTGGAAATCGGTTTCCCACCGAAAGTGATTCGTCCGTCCCGCGTCCGATCACACCGCGAGTGCGTGGGCGCACATGGCGCCGACATGACGGTGGTCGGTGCCGCAACAGCCCCCGAGTACGGTGAGAGCAGGGAGTGCCCGCAGCAGCGCAGCATTCTGTGCTCCAAGTTCGTCGGGATCGCCGAGCGATATCCGCCGCGCGCCGACGTCAACCTTTCAAACCTTGCCGATATGCTCTCGGCACTGGCGGATGGCGGCATCATCCTGTCGCGCGTGCTGGATCAGCCGCGCCTCCTGTCCGAGCAGATTCTGCTCTATCGCACGTTCATTCGTCTGGTCTTCATCGGCGCGGGAGATTGAGGGTCAGGCCTGTAGGGCGGAAAGCCGCACCGTTTGCGCGAGTACGATCCCACCTTCGACACTTTCCACCTCAAGCCGGATTTCCGGATCGCGCTGTTCCCAGTCGATGAGGATGCGGCCATAGTTCTGGCCCATGAACCCCTCGCCGACGCGTAGCCGGTTCGGGCCGAGGAACGGCCAGACTTCGGTGAGGCCCGACGACGTGAGATCATAGAGTGGATACGGTACGCCCTCGGCGAGCCGCGAGAGCTCGGCGTAATGCGTATCGCCCGAGATCATGATGAGGCCGTTCACGTCGGCGAAGTCGATGAGATCGAGCAGGCGCTGATGATCGGCCTGGTAGTTGATCCACGCTTCATAGCCGGGCGCATCGGCCAGAACCTGGGTCGAGGACGCGAAGATGCGCAGGTCGGCGGGCTGCTTGAACTCCGCCTCCAGCCATTCCCACTGCTCCGCGCCGAGCATGGTCGCGGCGGGGTCGCTGTTCACCAGATAGGGCCCGCGATCCTTCGGCTCCTCGGTGATACCGATGAGGCCGGAGCGGAACCAGCGGTTGTCGGGCATGATGATCTGCACGCGCCGGCCTTCGGGGCCGATGATCGTGCTCGTGTAGTTGCCCGCCCGGCTGCGGCGCGGGCTCGCCTTCGGCTCCATCCAGAAATCGAGGAAGATGTCCTTCGATTCCTGCTTCATCGGATACTCGCGCCCGGCATCGTTCTCGCCGTAGTCGTGATCGTCCCAGATCGCGAGGCAGGGCGTCTTGCGGCGCAGGCGCTGGAAGCCGGGCTTGGCGGCAAGCTTTGCGTATTTGGCGCGCAGCACGTCCATGTCGCGCGTGTCGCCGTAGATATTGTCGCCGAGGAAGAGGAACAACTGCGGGTCGAACGCGTCGACCCGGTCCCAGATCGGCTGTGGCTTGTCCTGATGCGCGCACGAGCCGAACGCGATGCGGCTGAGCGCGGTTTCGCCGGCGAGGGCGGTGGTGGGGAGCGCGGCAAGCGCCGCACCCCCCGCCATCACCTCGCGGCGGCTGACGCCTGCCATTAGAACGCGGCTTTCAGCGTCGCGAACACCTGGCGCGGCGCGCCGATCATCAGCGTCTGCGAGTCGCCGCGGTTGCTGAAGCCGTTTGTGCCCACGGTCGACACGTACTTCTTGTCGAGAAGATTGACGGCGCTCACCTGCAGCTCATAGCCTTCCGCGATGCGCCAGCCGATGCTGGCGTCGACGATCGCGCGGCCGCCGACCGAGGCGTCATTCTCGTAGCTGTAGTAGCGCTTGGACATGTAGTTCACGCCGATGCGTCCGAAGAACAGCTCTCCATCGTAGCTGAGTTCGCCCTTAGCGAGATGCTTGGGTGAGTCGACCGTGGTTTTCCCGTCGGTCGCCGCGATCAGCGTTCCGGCGGCGTCCACGACATCGTCGCGATAGGTGGAGTCGTTGTAGCTGTAAGAGGCGAAGACCTTGAAGCCTGCGCCCAGCTTCACTTCGCCCGCGGCTTCGAGACCGTAGGAGCGGACCGAGCCGACGTTCTGGAGGACGGCGGGGTTGCCGATGATGCCGGCGCCGGTGGAGAAGCCGAGGAGGCGGTTGCGGAAGTTTACATAGTAGCCGCCCACGACACCGTTGAAGCTGCCGCCGCGGAAGCGGATGCCGGCTTCGTAAGTATCTGATTCTTCAGGCTTAAGATTGCCCTTGATGGCGTCGAAGCCAGCCTGCGTGGTGCCGAAGGGGCCGCCGGTGGAGGAAGCGGTGAAGGCGCGCGCGACCTGCGTGAAGCCGCCGAACATTTCGACGTAGTCGTTGATTTCATAGGCGAAACCGGCGTGCGGCTGGAACCAGTCTTCAGCCTTGATCTTGCCCTGCGCGAAGGCGCTGGCGACGATCGGCGTCGCTTCGTTGGTGACTTTGAAGCCCTTCCAGCCGAGCGTGATCGTCGCGGCGCCGAGCGTGATGCGGTCTTCAACGTGATACTGCATCGTCTCGGTGTCGAAATCGGATTCCCACTGCGTGAAGAACGGATCCTTCTGGAACTTGAGCGAATTCCGTGACGGGCTCAGGCGATCGGTGAGGCCGTAGAAGCGCCGCGCCTGCTGGAAGTCGTTCTTCTCGTACCAGCCACCCACGGTGATTTCGTTGAAGCCGATTTCCCCGGTGATGCTGCCGAACAGACCCTTTCGGTCGATGTCGTATTCGGTGGTGCGGATCGAAAGCGGCGCACCGCCCGGTGTCTGCACATAAGGCGTATACCAGAGGCCCTGGCCTTCGTTGTTGTGCCAATAACCTTTGAGCGCGACTGTCACCGCCTCGCTGACCGGGGCTTCCACGCCGACGGCGGCGAGGTAATCTTTCCGCAGACCGGCTGCGTTGAAATAGGCGTCGTCGATGGTCGCGAACGGTGCGGGCAGAGGCTGCTCGGCCCAATAGGCATCGGCAACGCGGACCGCGAGGCGGTAGTCGCCCGAGATGTTGTCCCAGTCATAGCCGAGGCGATCGATCATCGTGCTCGACATGTCCTGATAGTCGTTCTCGCGGCGGTCGGAGACGCTGAGCGTCGCGGTGACGCGCGCGTCACCGAGTGCGGCGACGGCCTTGGCGTTCAGCATGTGATGGCGCTGCTTGCCCACGCCCTTCCACTTGTCCATGCCGAGATAGCCGTAGGAGATGTATGCGCCCGTGCCTTCGGCGCCGCCGATCTCGCCGCTTTCGAGGCGGGCGAAGGCGCGGATGGTGTTTTCGGTGCCGTAGCTTCCCGAAACATCCATGCCGAAATCAGGCGCGGGCGCGCGCGAGAAGAACTCGACCGTGCCGCCAAGATTGTTGGTCGCCTGCGTGCCGAGCCCGCCCGACCCCTGCGAAACGCGGGTGAGGCCGAGGTTTTCGGGGCTGATCGCGCGGTTGACGTGCAGGCCGTTGACGTTGCCGTAGCTGTGATCGCCAAGCGGAATGCCATCGAGCGTGAAGCCGAGCTGGTTCTGGTTGAAGCCGCGGATCGAAAGGCGCTGCGACCATTCATAGGCGCCGAAGGCGTCCGCCGACTGGAAGTTCACCGAAGGCAGCTTCTCGATCGATTTGAGCGGGCTCGTGCCGGGCGCGAGCAGTGCGATGTCGGCGGCATCGAGTTCCTGTACCTGCCGGGTTTGGCCGGAGCCGAACACGACGATTTCTTCATCGAGTGCAGCGGTCTCGGCGGCGGCCTCGCCGTTTTGGGCGAGGGCGGAATTGGAAAGCACGAAAAGACTGCTGGCGGCCAGCAACACGGCGCAGGTCGAACGCATGAAATCCCCCAATAGGTGCGGTAAAACGCGGTTGGCGGCGGGAGCCCTAGGCGCGGCGTATGACGGTGCTATGCGATTGATATGAAGCTTTTTTGCACGCCATATTGCATATTGCGGGCGTTGCTGAATTGCTGCAATTGACTTGCATTACCTTGATTAATCGCGCCTTTTTCATCGAACAGGTCGATCAGGCTGACGCAGAAAATGCGTTGGAGCTTGCCCGCCGCCACAGATACCGTCGACGATGAAGTCAGGCCCGCGTGAGAGATTTGGCCGGCTTTTCGCGTGTATCGCACAGGCTTGGGAAGGAGAGGGATCATGGGGCTGAAGGGCACGAAGACCGAAGACAATCTGAAGGCTGCTTTCGCGGGTGAGAGCCAGGCGAACCGCCGCTATTTGTATTTCGCACAAAAGGCTGACGTAGAAGGCTACAACGATGTCGCCGCGGTGTTCCGCTCGACCGCGGAAGGCGAAACAGGCCATGCGCACGGTCACCTCGAATATCTCGAAGAGGTGGGTGACCCTGCCACGGGCCTCGCCATCGGCACGACGTCCGACAATCTGAAGTCGGCGATTGCGGGCGAGACGCACGAATATACCGATATGTACCCGGGCATGGCGCGCACCGCGCGCGATGAGGGCTTCGACGAAATCGCCGACTGGTTCGAGACGCTCGCGAAGGCTGAAAAGAGCCACGCCGGCAAGTTTCAGAAGACGCTCGACACGCTCGACGCCTGAGAAGGCAAGAGCGGCAAGCGTGTCCGCTGTCGGAGGCGAGGGGCGGGGCCGCAGGCCCGGAACCGCCCCTCCCGCAGCCTCCGTGAAGACAGGACTGAGAGCGTCCGTTCGGGCGCATGGCGTCAGGTCCCCATTGCCGCTTAGAGGGACAAGCGGACATGCGTTTCATGTGGGAATTCGCGCCGTGCGTCCGACTGGGCGCTTTCAGAAACGGATCTATCCTCGTGATATCAGAGTCGTTGGGGGAAACTGATGCGTGAAGGCAGTCTGGAGGCGCCGACGCGCCATCCGATCGATTGGGAAAGCCCGGATTTCCATGACGAGGCGATGCTTGAAGCCGAGCTGACGCGCGTCTTTGACATCTGTCATGGCTGCCGCCGCTGCTTCAACCTCTGCGACAGCTTTCCAACCCTGTTCGATCTGATCGATGAATCGCCGAGCGGCGAGATCGACGGCCTCGATCCGAAGACCGATTACAAACCTGTCGTGGATGCCTGCACGCTCTGCGACATGTGCTTCATGACGAAGTGTCCCTACGTGCCGCCGCACGAATGGGCGCTGGACGTGCCGCACCTGATGCTCCGCGCGCGCGCCGTCGAACATCACAAGGGAAAGACGCACCTTGCCGATGTCGAGCTCGCGAAGACGGACCGCAACGGC
Source organism: Sphingosinicella microcystinivorans (assembly GCF_003634215.1). Lineage (GTDB taxonomy): Bacteria > Pseudomonadota > Alphaproteobacteria > Sphingomonadales > Sphingomonadaceae > Sphingosinicella > Sphingosinicella microcystinivorans. The sequence continues at coordinate 1,053,594 of NZ_RBWX01000007.1, forward strand.
AAGCTGGCGTCCTTCCTGTCGCCAATCGCCAACTGGGCGACGGATATTGGAAATGGCCTCACGCGCACCGTGATGGAAAAGACGGCGGGGATCGACAGGGAAGCTTGGCTGCCGCCTTTCGCGGATACACCGCTCGATCGTCGGGACGATCTCGATCGCATCGATGCCGATGCTGCCGCCCCTGCCGCAGGGCGCAAGGCGGCGCTCTACGCGACGTGTTTTGCGAACTGGAACATGCCGGGCCCGGGTGAGGCGGCGGTGAAGGTGCTGAAGGCGAACGGCGTCGAAACACGGATCGTCTATCCAGGCTGCTGCGGTATGCCCAAGCTGGAGAACGGAGACCTTGCGGCAGTCGCCGAGCAGGCGCGGACGGTCGCGGCGGCCTTCGCGCCGCTCATCGATGAAGGCTTCGACATCGTGGCGGTGACGCCGTCATGCGCGCTGATGCTGAAGTTCGAATGGCCGCTGATCCTGCCGAACGATCCGCTGGTGGCGAAGCTCGCCAAGGCGACATTCGACATAACGGAGTACGTGGTCGATATCGCGAAAAAGGAAGGGCTCGCGCCCGGAATGCAACCGCTTGGCGGCGACATCGCGATCCATCTGCCCTGCCACAGCCGCGCGCAGAACATGGGGCAGAAGGGCGCCGAGATGCTGCGTCTGATCCCGGACGCGAAGGTCGGCGTGGTCGAGCGCTGCTCGGGTCACGGCGGCAAGTGGGGCATGTTCAAGGAGAATTTCGCGACCGCGCTGAAGGTCGGCAAACCGGCGGCGCGCGCGATGCTGAAGACGAACGCCGCCTTCATGGTTTCGGAATGTCCGCTTGCCGGGCCGCACCTCAAACAGGTGATGGAGCGCGAGGGCGGGAACGCGATCCCCGAGCAGGTGCCTCACCCCATCGAGCTGCTGGCGAAAGCCTACGGTTTATAGAAGCGAGAAAGCCTATGTCCCGCGAAGCCCGAGCCATCGAAACCGCCGACATCATGGACATGCGCGCCTACGGCGAGCAGCGGAAGGCGCTGCGGCTGGGGCAGGTGGAAGCGAAGAAAAAGCGCCGCCTGTCGGTTGGCCCGCATGTCACTGTTTTCTTCGAGTCATATGACAGCATGTGGCTGCAAATTCATGAAATGCTCTATATCGAGCGGGGCGGCGCTGAGCAGATTCCGGACGAGCTTGCCGCCTACAATCCGATGATTCCGAACGGCCGCGAACTTACCACGACCCTGATGTTCGAAATCGACGACCCCAAGCTGCGCGCCTCCATCCTCGGGCGTCTCGCAGGGGTCGAGGATCACATCTACCTGCACCTCGGTGAAACGCGGATCGCGGCCGTGGCCGAAGGCGACGTCGAACGCAGCCGGGAGGATGGCAAGGCCTCCTCCGTGCACTTCCTGCATTTCCCCTTCACCGAAGATCAGATCGCCGAATGGCGCAGTGGCCGCGGTACGGTGATCTTCGGGATCGATCATCCGCACTACGGCCACATGGCCATCGTCGGCCCGGAGATGCGAGAAACGCTGGGCCGGGACTTCAACTAGAGCGCGGTGGCGCGGTTTCCACGCGGTCCCGCGAAGAACCAGACGAGCAGGCCGATCAGCGGGAATATGATAATCCCTATCGTCCACGCGATTTTAGCGCCGGTTGTCGCACCGCTGTTCCAGACGCTCAACAGCGCCCAGATGTCGAGCGCCAGAATGACAAGGCCGATAAGTCCATATTCCATTGTGAATCTCCTGTTGTTCAGGCGCTTTTGCCCTGGGCAGCCGCACGGCGTGCAGCTTCGAGTTCGGCGGCCTCGGCACCGTCCACGGCCTTCGCCGCCTCGCGCGCCTTGGCGTCTACTTTCCCGGATTTGGCGAAGTCGTGCTGCGCGTCCTGAAATTTGCGCGCGCCTTCGTAGCTGCCTTCACCTTCCAGCTTCAGGTTCGATTTGCGGTCTTCCATGAAACCCTCCGTGTCAAACCCGCTCATTCATCGAACGCAGCAGGACGGGGAAGGTTGCGCGCCTCAGCGGATCAGCTTGCCGCCCTTCATCACGTGGTCGATGCGTTCAAGCGCGCTGATATCTGCCAGAGGATCGGCGGCGACGGCGACCAGATCGGCATAGCGCCCCGGCGCGATGACGCCCACGTCCGCCGACTTGCCCATCAGCGCCGCCGCGCTCGTGGTCGCGGACTGGATGGCTTGCATCGGCGTCATGCCGTAGCGGACCATATATTTGAACTGGCGCGCATTCAGCCCGTGCGGGAAGACGCCCGCATCCGTGCCGAAGGCGATCTTCACGCCCGCCGCGACGGCCTTGCGGAAACCGACGCGCTGCGCGTCGGTCGTCTCGAAATTCTTGCGCATGATCTCTTCGGGCCAGTGCTCGGCCTTGCCCATCTCGTCGATGAAATCGCCGTTGTAGACGTCCATCACCAGCCACGCGCCTTTCTTCTTCGCAAGCTGGATGGCCTCGTCGTCGATCAGCGAAGCGTGCTCGATCGAGCGGACGCCGCCATTGAGCGCAATCTTGATGCCCTCGGCGCCGTGTGCGTGCGCGGTGGCATAGCTCTTGTAGCGGGCGGCTTCTTCAACGGCTGCGCGGACCTCTGCCTCGGTCATCTCCGGCGCGCCCGGTTCCGTGCCTGCCGCGAGTACGGCGCCCGTCGCGATCAGCTTCAGGGAGTCGGCGCCGCGCTGGAAGAGCATCCGTGATTTCGATTTCACCTCGTCCGGCCCCGCGGCGACGCCCATGCGCATGATCTCCGGGATCTGCACGTCGGGCGCCATACCTGTCACTTCGCCGCCGCCGCCGGGAACGGTGATATAAGCGCCCGCGACCACCATGCGCGGGCCTTCGATGTAACCCGCCTCGATCGCATTCCTCAGCGACACGTCGCCGAACGCGCGGAACGTGCCGACGTCACGCACGCTCGTGAAGCCGGCGTTCAGCGTGTCCCGCGCGTTCTTCGCGCCGACGAGGGCGATGTCCTCCGCCGAATGGAGGAGGGGCTCGGCGACATTGCTGGTCTGGCCCCAATCGGAGAGGTGCGTGTGCATGTCGATCAGACCGGGGAGGACGGTGAAGCCGGACCAGTCGAGCACCTTGCCGTCGGCGGGGGGCGCATAGGGCGTGACGGCCACAATGCGCCCGTCCTCGATGCGGATCAGCCGGTCGGTGAGGACCTTGCCGGTTTCGGTGTCGATCATCCGCCCGGCGCGCACATAGGAGGTTTCCGCGAAGGCCGAGGTGGCGATCACACCGGCTGCGATCAGTGCGCAGGACATACGCTGTAGAATCGTCATCCGTCCCTCCCTGTCCTCGTGTATCCTGCTGGACTACTATACACGCGTCAAATAGGAATTCGCCGATGATCATCGGGGGACTCATCGCAAGCATATCGCTCGCCCTCATCGCCATCGGCGTGATGACGACGCTCGTCCCCTTGTACGCAACCGGCCTCGGCTTCACCCCCCACCATATCGGCTGGATCGCCGGCATCTATTACGTCGGCTTCCTCATCGGCCCCTGGCTCGCCCCGCCGCTGGTGCAGCGACTGGGCAGCGGACGCGCGTTCGCCGTCGCCGCGCTCCTCGCGCTCGGCGGCATCATCGTGCTGCCGCTGTTCCCTGAACCCGCGGCATGGGCCGCGCTCCGCTTCGTCTCGGGCACGGGCTTCGCGCTGCTCTACATCCTCGCCGAAGCCGGCTTGAACGCCGAGGTCGACAACGCCGGGCGGGGGCGGCTGCTCTCGCTCTACATGATCGCGAGCAAGGCGGCGCTCATCACCGGCCAGTTCGTCGTCGGACTGCTCGGCGTGAGCGGCTGGGCGCCGTTCGTCGTGGCTTCGGCGGTGGTGGCGCTGGCCGCGATCATGCGGTTGAACATTCCAGTCGGCATTGCGCTCCCCGCCGCCGGCAGACTACGGCCGCTGCGCATGATCCGCGCTGCGCCCGTCGCGATGGCAGGCTGCGCCCTCTACGGGCTGGGGGAGGCCTCGCTCTACGCGCTGGGGCCGGTCTATGCGCGCGCGATCGGGATGAGCGTCGCCGAGGTCTCGACCTTCATGACGGCGGTGCTGCTCGGCGCGGCGTTCGCGCAATGGCCGCTCGGCTGGCTCTCCGACCGCATCGACCGGCGGCGTGCGATCCTGATCGGCGCGGTCGGTACGGTGATTGCGGGCTGCGCGCTTGGGCTTCCAGCGCGGCCGGGATTCGTCGTTGCGCTGGCCGGGGGCTTTGTAATCGGCGGCTGCCTGCTGCCACTCTATGGCCTTCTCGTCGCGCTCGGTAACGATAGCGTCAGCCGGGAGGAGCGCGTGGAAATCGGCAGCGGGCTCGTCTTCGCTTATGCCGTCGGCGCGATGGTGGGGCCTCCCGTGGCGGCAGCGTTGATGGAGACGTCAACCCGCGGTCTGCCGCTGTGGCTTGCGGGGCTCTACGCAGTGCAAACGCTTGTGCTTCTAACAGCGCTGCGCCGGCGGATGCCGCTCGCCCAGCCGCTCTGAAAGGACTTGTGAAGCAGGGCTTTCTGTTATACACTTGTCTAATATAAAGTGGAGGGTGGATGGCGACCAAGGCGACAGCGACGATCCAGGCGGATCCCGACGCGGGATGGAGCCTGCCGGCGTGGACCTATTCGGACCCGGAGTTCTTCGCGGCTGAGATGCGGCGTGTTATCCGACCGTCGTGGCAGGTGGTGTGCCACCAGAGCGACGTGCCGAATGTCGGCGACTACCACACGCTCGAATATCTCGGCGAAAGTATCATCGTGGTGCGCGGGCAGGACGGTGACGTCCGCGCTTTCACCAATGTCTGTCGTCACCGCGGGGCGCGGCTCGTCGACGGGCCTTCGGGCTGCGCGGTCGCCAAGAAGCTGACCTGCCCGTATCACGCCTGGTCGTTCGATCTTGAAGGCAAGCTCGTCGGCGTGCCGCTGAAACAGAGCTATCCGGGGCTCGACCAATCGAAGCACGGCCTCGTGCCCGTTGACCTCGACGTCTGGCGCGGGTTCATCTTCGTCCGTCTGGAAAACGATGGCGGGCCCTCCGTGGCCGAGATGATCGCGCCCTACGACCACGAGGTGGAGCCGTACCGCTTCGAAGATCTGCGCGCATTCGGTCGCGTCACGTTGCGGCCGCGCCACGTGAACTGGAAGAACGTGGGCGACAATTATTCGGACGGGCTGCACATCCCCGTCGCGCACCCGGGCCTCACGCGCCTGATGGGGAGCGGCTACGGCGTGGAGGCGCAGGAGAACGTCGACAAGATGTGGGGGCCGATCCGCGATCGGCTTTCCAACAACCCGTCCGAGCAGGCGTATCAGAAGTATTTGCCGCATGTGCCGTACCTGCCGGAGGAGCGGCAGAAACTGTGGACCTATTTCAAGCTGTGGCCGAACGTCGCCTTCGACATCTATCCCGATCAGGTCGATTTCATGCAGTGGCTGCCGGTGTCCCCGACCGAAACACTGATCCGCGAGATCAGCTATGCCGTGCCGGATGACCGCCGCGAAATGAAGGCTGCGCGCTATCTCAATTGGCGTATCAACCGGCAGGTGAATGCCGAGGACACCTGGCTGATCAGCCGCGTGCAGGATGGCATGGCATCGGAGAGCTTCAGGGTCGGGCCGCTCGCGGAGACGGAGGTCGCGCTCCGCAACTTCTGCCGCAAGATCCGCGCCCTGATCCCGGAAGCGCGCCAGCACCGTTCACCACCGCCGGGGTGGAGCCGGCGCCCGCACGCTGCGAACTGAAAACACAAAAGAAACAAAAAAATACAGGGGTGCTGTCATGACCAAACGCTATGACGCCGTGATTATCGGCGGCGGCCACAACGGCCTTGTTTGCGCCTTCTATCTCGCGCGGGCGGGCCTGAAGGTGCGTATGCTCGAACGCCGCGATGTGATCGGCGGTGCCGCCGTTACCGAGGAGTTCCACCCGGGCTTCCGCAATTCGGTGGCGAGCTACACGGTGAGCCTGCTTAATCCCAAGGTGATCGCCGACATGCGGCTTGCGGACCACGGTTACCGCGTGATCGAGCGGCCGGTTTCCAACTTCCTGCCGCAGGACGATGGCCGCTATCTGATGCTGGGCGGCGGGCTGGAGCGCACGCAGGCCGAGTTCTGCAAGTTTTCGAACCGCGACGCAGACGTGCTGCCGCAATATTACGACGCGCTGGAAACGGTGGCCGACGTGCTGCGCGACTTGTCGCTCAAGGCGCCGCCCAACGTCGGCGACGGCGTGAAGACGCTGGTCGATGCCGCGCGGCAGGGGCGCCGCCTTGCCGGATTGCCCATCGAGAAGCAGCGCGACGTGCTCGACCTGTTCGTGAAATCGGCGCGCACCTTCCTCGACAGCTGGTTCGAGAGCGAAGCGGTGAAGGCAGCGTTCGGCTTCGACGCGGTGGTCGGCAATTACGCGAGCCCCGACACGCCGGGTTCTGCCTATGTGCTGCTCCATCACGTGTTCGGCGAGGTGAACGGCAAGAAGGGCGCATGGGGCCACAGCATCGGCGGCATGGGCAAGATCACCGAGATCATGGCGAAGGTCTGCCGCGACCTCGGCGTCGAGATCAGCCTGGAAAGCCCGGTCGAAAAGGTGCTGGTGGACGGCGGCAAGGCTGTCGGCGTGCGCCTTGTCGGTGGCGAGGAGGTCGCGGCGGAGCGCGTGATCGCCAACGTCGGGCCAAAGCTCCTTTACGATCGCATGATCGACGCGGCGGACCTTCCGGCGGACTTCGCACGCCGCATCCGCGCCTTCAAGGCGGGATCGGGAACGTTCCGCATGAACGTGGCGCTATCGGAACTGCCGCGCTTTTCGAGTCTACCCGAGCCGGGTGAGCATCTGCAGAGCGGCATCATCATCGCGCCGACGCTGGATTACATGGACCGCGCTTTCCTCGATGCGAAGCAATACGGCATGTCGAAGCGGCCCATCGTGGAAATGCTCATCCCTTCGATCGTCGACGACAGTCTCGCCCCCCCGGGTCAACACGTGGCGAGCCTGTTCTGCCAGCAGTTCGCGCCCGAGCTTCCGGATGGAAGAAGCTGGGACGACGAGCGCGAAACCGCGGCGGACGTGATCATCGACACGGTCGAGGCGTATGCGCCGGGCTTCAAGGCCTCGGTGATCGCGCGGCAGATCCATTCGCCGCTCGATCTCGAACGCAAGTTCGGCCTTATCGGCGGGGACATCATGCACGGCCACATGTCGCTCGACCAACTCTGGTCCGCGCGGCCGATGCTCGGGCATGGCGCGTACAGGGGACCGCTAAAGGGCCTCTACATGTGCGGTGCGGGCACGCATCCAGGCGGCGGCGTAACCGGCGCGCCGGGACACAATGCGGCGCGCGAGATTCTGGCGGATGGGACGTTCCTCGGCAAGCTGCTCAGGCGCGCCTAAAGGCCCAGACAGGCGTCAAAACCCTCATTGTCCACGACCCGCGTCCACCGCTCGATGCGCTTCGCGTAGCGGGCCGTGTAGCCGCGCGGGTTGCGGGCGTCGCGCTTGATGGGCGAGGGGAGCACGGCGACGAGCCGCGCGGCCTCGCGACGTGTCAGCGACTTTGCGCTCTTGTCGAAATAGTGTTGCGCTGCCGCTTCGGCGCCATAAACGCCGATGCCGAATTCGGCAACGTTCAGATAGACTTCCATGATCCGCTTCTTGTCCCACATCAACTCGATGAGGACGGTGAAATAGGCCTCCAGTCCCTTGCGCAACCAGGAACGGCCCGGCCACAGGAAGGCGTTCTTCGCGACCTGCTGGCTGACCGTGGAGCCGCCGCGCAGCTTCCGCCCTTCGGCGTTCGCCTCCATCGCCTTGCTGATCGCCTCGGTATCAAAGCCGAAGTGCGAGCAGAACTTGCCGTCTTCGCCTGCGATGACGGCGCGCGGGAGATCGGGATCGATGTTCGAAAACGACGTCCAGTCGCGCCTCACGTCCTTACCGGCGATGAAGTCCTTCGCCATCGGCACGGTGAACGGCACGGGTACGAAGCGGTAGAGCAGCACCCACAGAAGGGTGAAGGCAATCAATATGAGCAGCGGCCGGACGATGAACCGGACCACCCACGATGATTTGCCCCGTCTTGCCCCTCTAGCCACGGATCGTCTCTAGCGTGCGGAGCATTTGTGCTGCAACGGTGCGCTGAGAGATTCGGGAGAATTTGATGCGTTATCCGTTGCTCACGGCACTTGCTCTCGTCCTTGCGGTGCCCGCGGCAGCGCAGGGCGCGAAGGAGTCGATGCCGATCTCGACGCCCGTGGAGGCGCTGAAGCCGGGCGAGTGGGTGTGGTACGATGCCGTGGCGCCGGAAGGCCCTTCCATGCTGATCGTCAACCTTTCGACGCAGCGGGCACAGCTCTACCGGAACGGCGTGCGGATCGGCGTCACCACGGTTTCCACCGGCAAGAAGGGCAAGGCGACGCCCACAGGCATCTTCACGATCCTTCAGAAGAAGAAGGAGCATTACTCCAACCTCTATAACAGTGCGCCCATGCCTTACATGCAGCGGCTGACCTGGGACGGGATAGCGCTCCATGCCGGAAACCTGCCGGGCTATCCGGCTTCGCACGGCTGCATCCGCATGCCGATGGCATTTGCCCAGAAGCTCTACGGCGCGACCAGCCTCGGCATGACTGTCATCATCGCCGACGACAAGACGGACACGACCTACATCCGCGATGCGGGCATGTTCCTGCCCATTGACCCGACGGCTTCGACCGATCTTGAGGACATGCGATACCGCTGGCAGCCTGAAAAATCGCCTGAAGGTCCCGTGACCATCCTCGTCAGCCGCGCAGACAGCCAGATCGTGGTGCTGCGGAACGGCAAGGAAATCGGCCGATCGAAGGTGCGCTTCCCCGAAGGCGCGATCGGTACGCACGCCATCACGCTCGCCGCCGTGGAAAACGGCATCGAACGCTGGCAATACATCGAACTTCCGGGATCAGGCGATGTGAGCGGCGCGCCGTTCGATCGTGCACAGTTCGCCAGCATCGGCATGCCGCGCCAGTTCCGCCTCGACGTGCGTTCGGTTTTGGTACCCGGCACGACGATTTACGGAACGGACGACCCCATCGTGAAGTCGAAGACAGGCAAAACGCTGACCGTAATCAAGGATTCCAGCCAGCCTGAATAGCGTTTACGCGTCTTCGAGCAGATGGCGGTCCGAAGCGAGCTTCCGGATTGCCTTTTGCAGCTTTTCGAAGGCGCGCACCTCGATCTGCCGCACGCGCTCGCGGCTGATGTCGTATTCCTGGCTGAGTTCTTCGAGCGTTTTCGGCTCCTCGGCGAGCCGGCGCTCGGTGAGGATGTGACGCTCGCGCTCGTTGAGCACGGCCATAGCCTCTGCGAGCAGCGCGGCGCGCAGGCTGCTTTCCTCGCGCTCGGCAACGATCTCGTCCTGAATCGGACCTTCGTCGGTCAGCCAGTCCTGCCACTGGCTATCGCCTTCGGTGTCGGCGCGAAGCGGCGCATTCAGGCTGGCATCGCCGCCCATCGACATGCGGCGATTCATCGAGATGACCTCGTCAGCCGTCACGTTGAGGTCGTGTGCGATTTTTTCGACCACTTCCGGCTTCAGGTCGCCTTCCTCGAGCGCGCCGATCTGGCTCTTCATGCGCCGGAGGTTGAAAAACAGCTTCTTCTGCGCCGCCGTGGTGCCGATCTTCACGAGGCTCCACGAGCGCAGGATGAACTCCTGAATGGAGGCCCTGATCCACCACATCGCATAGGTCGCGAGACGGAAGCCTTTGTCCGGCTCGAACTTCTTCACGCCCTGCATGAGGCCGATGTTGCCCTCTGCGATCAGCTCGCTGACCGGCAGACCGTAGCCGCGATAGCCCATGGCGATCTTGGAAACGAGACGGAGGTGGCTCGTCACCAGCCGGTGCGCTGCCTCGGTATCCTGATGCTCGCGCCAGCGCTTCGCCAGCATGAACTCTTCCTCAGGCGCAAGGATCGGAAACTTGCGGATTTCCGAGAGATAGCGGTTCAGCGACGCTTCGCCGCCGAGGGCGGGAATTGTGGCGGGGACTTTGGCTTCGGCCATGGTTGCGACTTTCGCTTGGATAAGGATTTTTTGGGTGGCGCGCGGAATTCAAACGGCAAGCGCCTCTATGAGTTCCTGAATATCAGACGGGACGGGGCTTTCGAAAGTGAGATTTTCTTGGGTGCGCGGATGCACAAATTGCAGCGACCGGGCATGGAGGGCCTGCCTGCCGAAACCGAGCGATTTAAGGAGATCGCGGTGACTTGCGCGTGTGCGCCCATAAAGTGGGTCCCCCAATAACGCATGTCCGCTTGACGCCATATGAACGCGAACCTGGTGCGTGCGGCCTGTTTCGAGCCTGCATTCGACGAGCGCGGCGTCCTTCAGCGGCTGGAGCGTGCGGTAGTGGGTGACCGCGTGCTTGCCCTTGCCGGGAGAAACGATGTCCATCTTTTTCCGGTGCACCGGGTGACGGCCGATGGCACCTTCTATTCGACCGGCGGGGGGCGAGGGTCGACCGGCGACGACGGCGAGATAGCGACGACCGATACTGTGCGTGGCGAACTGTTTGGCGAGCCCCTCGTGGGCGAGGTCTGTTTTGGCCACGACGAGCAGCCCGGAGGTGTCTTTGTCTATGCGGTGGACGATGCCGGGGCGCGCGACGCCGCCGATACCGGAGAGTCCGCCGGCGCAGTGGTGGAGGAGGGCGTTCACGAGCGTGCCGTCCGGGTTGCCGGCAGCCGGGTGGACGACGAGGCCCGCGGGCTTGTCGACGACGAGGAGGTCGGCGTCTTCGTAGACGATGCTGAGCGGGATCTGCTGGGCCTCCGCGGTGGCGGGGGCGGCTTCGGGAACCGAGACGCTCACCTCTTCGCCGCCGACGACCTTAAGCGAGGGCGTGGGGCGCTTGCCCGCGAGCGTGACCGCGCCTTCCAGCATCAGCGCCTTCAGCCGCTCGCGCGAAAGGCTGGGCAGGGCATCGGCGAGCGCGCGGTCGAGCCGCTGCCCGGCAGCCTCGGCCGGAAGAATGACGCTTATGTTCGACTTGCCCCCGCTCATTGGATAGCGATGTTGGCATGATGCTTCGAATTGCAAGGCGGACGCTTGCGGAAATTCGCGCCGACTGCACCGCGCGCGCACCCGAAGAAGCCTGCGGGCTGCTGCTGGGGGCAGGCGGCACGGTCGATAGCAGCCTTGCGGCCAGGAACGTGGCGGACGAACGCGTGCGGCATTTCGAGATCGATCCCGCCGCGCTTTTCAGTGCCCACCGCGGCGCGCGGAGCGGCGGCCCGGCGATCCTGGGGTGCTATCATTCGCATCCGTCAGCGCCCGCGGTTCCATCGCGTCTCGACGCCGAACGCGCGCTCGATGCGGGGTGGGTTTGGCTCATCCTTGGTCAGGACGGCGAAAAAGCCTACCGTGTCGTCGCAAACGGCCCCATACACGGGCGGTTCGAAGCGGTGGGCATTGAAATAATCTGAGGGGCAGGCGTTGGCGCGCGGGGAAGTCAAATGGTTCAATCGCAAGAAAGGCTTTGGTTTCATCCGGCCTGATGTCGGCACGCGCGATGTATTCGTACATGTTTCGGCTCTGCATCAATCGAACATCACCTCGCTTGAGGATGGCCAGCTTGTCGAATTCGAACTGACACAACTTGCGGACGGCCGCACATCGGCGATGGGCGTGCGAATTATCGAAGCCTCTTCGGACGAATCCGCCGCGCTTTGAGCGCTTGCGCGGGGGGCTGCGACCGATTAGGCGGGAAGAAAGACCCCGGAGGGAGCGGCAAAAAACATGAATTCGGCCGATTTTGCGAGCCTGTTGTGCTCCCGGCTTTGCCACGATCTCGTCGGGCCCGTGGGCGCGCTTTACAACGGCGTCGAACTGCTGGTCGACGAGCACGATCCCGAAATGCGTGCGCGCTGCATGGAGCTGCTTTCCGACAGCGCGCGGCAGACCGCGAACAAGCTGAAATTCTTCCGGCTCGCCTTTGGCGCCGCGGGCGGCTTCGGTGATCAGGTCGACACGCGCGAGGCGCAGGCGGCCCTGGAAGGGCTGTTCGGCGCGGAACGCCGCGTGGCGGTGCAGTGGATGATCGGCAACCCGGCGCTGCCCAAGGACGCGGTGAAGCTGCTGCTCAACCTCGCGATGATCGCCGGGGATGCGCTGCTGCGCGGCGGCGAGCTTCGGGTCGCGGCAGAGCAGACGGGCGAAGGCGTGGAGCTTGCGGTGCGCGCGGAAGGCCCGCGGATGCTGCTCGATCCCGAACTGCGCGCTGCGCTCAGCGGCGAAACCCCTGTCGCGCAGCTCACACCGCGGGCGGCTGCGGCCTATCTCGTCCATCTGCTGCTCACGGAAACCGGCAGCAGCCTCCAGATTTCCGAGCCTGACGAAGGCGTTCTCGTTTTCGGGACGCGTCTCGCCGTTTAGCGCGGCATTAACCACTTCCGGTCAAGGTGGCGCGGCGCGCATAGACCGGGATGGAACATGGACGAGTTGCTTGGCGATTTTCTGGCTGAAACCGCCGAAAATCTGCAAACCGTGGACAATGAGATCGTGCTGTTCGAGCGTGATCCCGGCAACCGCGACGTGCTCAACAACATCTTCAGGCTGGTGCACACCATCAAGGGTACGTGCGGCTTTCTGAATTTGCCGCGCCTAGAGCGGCTGGCCCATGCCGCTGAAACCGTGCTCGGCAAGGTCCGCGACGGGCAGGCGCAAGTGACCCCGGCCGTGGTGAGCGAGACGCTGTCCGCGATCGACGGCATCAAGGTGATTCTCGCGGCGCTCGAGGCGTCGGGCAAGGAACCGGCCGGAGACGACGAGGACCAGATCGCGCGCCTGAATGCCGCGATCGCAGCCCCCGAAGTGCCGAAAGTGGAGATCGTGCCCGAGACGGTGAATGCCGTGGAGGCGGGAGCGGGCCGGGGTATCCAGTCGATCCGCGTGTCGGTCGCGCTGCTCGAACAGCTTATGACGACGGTTTCGGAGCTGGTGCTGACGCGCAACGAACTGCTGCAGCACCTGCGGACGTTGAAGGACGACCGGCTTGCCGTGCCGCTGCAGCGGCTGTCGGCGCAGGTCGGCGAACTGCAGGAAAGCGTGATGCGCACGCGCATGCAGCCGATCAGCAATGCGTGGAGCGCACTGCCCCGGCTGGTGCGGAGCCTTTCGGTCGAACTCGACAAACCGATCGAACTCGAGATGCAGGGCGGCGAAACCGAACTCGACCGCCAACTGCTTGAACTCATCAAGGACCCGCTTGCGCACATGGTGCGGAACGCGGCCGACCACGGCATCGAGGCGGCCGAGGAGCGCAAGGCGGCAGGCAAGGCCGCGCGCGGCCGCATCGTGCTGAAGGCGGTGCAGGAAGGCGGACACATCGTCATCACGCTCGCCGACGACGGACGCGGCATCGATGTGGCGCGGCTGAAGGCGAAGGCCGTGGCGCTGCGCCTGGTGAATGAAGCCGACGCGGTGCATCTTTCGGCGCTGCAGGCGCAGCGGCTGGTGTTTCATCCGGGGCTTTCGACTGCCGAGCAGGTGACCTCCGTATCCGGGCGCGGCGTCGGGATGGATGTTGTGCGGGCGAACATCGAAAAGATCGGCGGGGCGATCGACATTGAATCGACGCCGGGCAAAGGCACTGAGTTCACCATCCGCATCCCGCTGACGCTCGCGATCCTGCCCGCGCTGATCGTGGCGTCGGGCGGCCAGCGCTTCGCGATGCCGCAAATGACGGTTGTCGAACTGCTCCGTGTGGGCGCGAACAACGAGCACGTCGTCGAATACGTGAACAACGCCGCGGTGATGCGCCTGCGCGGCCGTCTGCTGCCGCTGATCCACCTCAGCACGCTGCTCGGCATCGGCAATGGTCGGAGCGGGGGCGATTACGTGCTGATCGCGCGCGCCGGGAACATCAGCTTCGGGCTGATCGTCGACAATATCTTCGATACCGAGGAAGTCGTGGTGAAGCCGGTGGCGCCGATCCTGAAGACGCTGAACGTCTATTCTGGGAACGCGATTCTGGGCGATGGCGCCGTGATCATGATCCTCGATGCGAACGGAATTGCAGAGAGTCTTGGAATTGCTGGAGAAAGTGATGCGGCCGACACGCTGGAAGTGCCGGTGCGCGAGGCGACCCAGGAAACCGACGCGATGCTGCTGTTCCGCGCGGGCAGCGCGCATCCCAAGGCCGTCCCGCTGTCCCTCGTCGCGCGGCTCGAGGAATTCGAGGCCGCCGCTGTCGAATGGAGCGAGGGCCGCCCGGTCGTGCAATACCGCGATGCGCTGGTGCCTCTGCTTGCGGTTGACGACCCCCTGACGCCGCGCGTGGGGGCTCGCCAGCCTGCGCTCATCTTCGACGACAGGGGCGCCATTGTTGCGCTGATGGTCGACGAGGTTCTGGATATCGTCGACGCGCATATCGACATCTGCATGACAAGCGACCTTCCATCGCGCATCGGCACCGCGGTTATCGCGGGCCGGGCGACGGAAATCCTGGATGTCGCGCATTATCTTTCGCAGGCGGGCAGTGCTGCCGCCCCGGCGGACGACGAAGGTGCGCGCCGTGTGCTGATCGTCGACGACAGCGCCTTTTTCCGCAACATGCTGAAACCGCTGCTCGCATCCGCGGGATACCGGGCGATGACCGCGGCGAGCGCGGATGAGGCGCTGGCACTCCGCGAGTCCGGCGAATACTTCGATCTCATCCTTTCCGACATTGAAATGCCCGGCCTTTCGGGGGTCGACTTCGCCCGCGCCGTGCGCGGCGACGAGCGCTGGCGCGAGACGCCGCTGGTCGCGCTCTCCTCGCTCGCGGGCGACGAGCATGTCCGGCAGGGCGAGGCTGCCGGCTTCGACCAGTATGTCGCCAAGTTCGACCGTTCGCGGCTGCTCGATGCGGTCGCCCGCCAGCTCAAGGGAGAAGCTGCATGATCCCGGCAAAGCTCGTTACCGTCGTGCTCGGCGGGCAGCTGCTCGGCATCGATGTCGCACAGGTGCAGGACGTGATACGCCTCGGTGCGGTGAGCCCGGTGCCGCTGGCGCCGCGCTGGATCGCCGGTGTGATGAACCTGCGCGGCCGCATCGTTACGGCGATCGACCTTCGGGCGCGCTTCGGCCTTTCGCCCCGGCAGGACCGTGCCGGATCGATGTGCGTCGTCGTTGAGTTCCAGGGCGAGCCCTATGGCCTGATCGTGGACGACGTCGGCGATGTGATCGATGTCGATCCCGAACAGATCGAGCCCAATCCGCCGACGCTCGACCGCCGATGGCAGCAGGTTTCGGAGGGCATTTTGAAACTGGATGTTCTGATGGTTCTCGCCAGCGTGCGAGCCATCATGGATGCCGACCTTGCGGTCGCTGCTTAACGCGAATGCAAGACTTTCACGTCATGAAACAATTGGCCCAATCCTCTGTGCGAGAGCCTGTGATGAAATCGTGCCTCATCGTCGACGACTCCAAGGTGATCCGCAAGGTTGCGCGTCGCATCCTTGAGGATCTGAGCTTTGCGACTGAAGAAGCGGCGGACGGGCGCGATGCGCTCGAACAGTGCCGTCAGGCAATGCCAGACGTGATCCTGCTCGACTGGAACATGCCGGTGATGAGCGGGATGGAGTTTCTTTCGGCGCTGCGTGCCGAACAGGAAGGCAAACGGCCTCTGGTCGTCTTCTGCACCACCGAAAACGATATGGCGCACATCCGCGCCGCGATCGACGCGGGCGCGGACGAATATATCATGAAGCCCTTCGACCGGGACGTGATCGAAGCGAAGCTCGCACAGGTCGGCGCGCTCTAGGCGCTCGGGGTTCCGAGCCATGAACACGGCGTCCGCTCCAACCGCACCGACATCGCCCCCGGCTGCGGCCTCGATCCGGGTCCTTCTCGTTGATGATTCCGGCGTGAGCCGCGCGCTGATGGCGCAGTGGCTCCACGACGATCCCGTCATCCGTGTGGTTGCCACCGCCGCGAACGGCGCGGACGCGATCGCGGCGGCAAAGGCGCATCGGGTCGACGTGATCGTGCTTGATGTCGAAATGCCCGGGATGGACGGGATCGCGGCGCTGCCGCGGCTCGTGGAAGCCGCGCCGGGCGCGCGCATCCTGATGGCGTCCACACTGACAACGCGCGGTGCGCGCGTGACGTTCGATGCGCTGAACCTTGGTGCGACCGACGCGATCGCGAAGCCGCGCAGCGGATGGGCGACGGCGGCCGGACCCGCGTTTCGCAGCGAGTTCGTGCGCAAGGTACGCGCGCTCGGCGAGATCGAACGGCCGAAGGCCGCGCCGCGCCGCGTTCCCGCCGCCGCGCCGCCGCCCTACGCCCGGGCGGAGCCCTCTCGCGCTGTGCCGCAGGTTGTTGCCATCGGCGCATCGACGGGCGGTCCCAATGCCCTGTTCGAGCTGATCGAGCAGCTGCCGAAGCCCGTGCGCGTACCCATTATCGTGACACAGCACATGCCGCCGATGTTCACAGCCATCCTTGCCGAGCACATGGCGCGGCGCGGCGGCGTGCAGGCGTTCGAGGCGGCGGACCGGATGTCCGTGCTGCCCGGCGTCGTCTACGTGGCGCCAGGCGGGCGGCACATGGAGGTCGTTCGCGCGGACGGCGTTGTGCAGCTGCGCCTTACGGACGCCGAGCCGGAGAATTTCTGCCGCCCATCGGTCAATCCGATGCTGCGCACGGCTGCAGCCGTGTGGGGCGCCGCCACGCTCGGCGTGATGCTGACCGGCATGGGATCGGACGGCCTCGACGGCGCGCGCGCTGTGGTTGCCGCGGGCGGGACCATGCTCGCGCAGGATCAGGCGAGCTCGATCGTCTGGGGGATGCCGGGTGCGGTTGTGAAAGCGGGCCTTGCCGCCGAAATGCTGCCTGTGAGCGGGCTTGCATCGGCGATCGGCTGCCTGCTGGAGGCAGGACGATAATGGCGCCCGACGCCGGATTCGACTGTCTCTCGTCGCTGCTTCGGGCCCGTGCAGGTATCGAGCTGGCACGGAACAAGATCTACCTCGTCGAATCGCGGCTGGGGCCGCTGGCGCGCGGGCACGGCTTCGTGAGCGTGTCCGACTTTCTGAAGCATCTGGCGCGCACCGGGATCGGGGAGGCACTGGCGACCGATCTCGTTGAGGCGATGCTGAACAATGAGACGTTCTTCTTTCGCGATATCCAGCCGTTCGACATGCTGAAGGAGCGCATACTGCCGCAGCTGCGCACCGCGCGTGCCGCGTCTCGCCGTATCCGCATCTGGAGCGCGGCGGCTTCGACGGGGCAGGAGCCCTATTCGATCGCCATGCTTTTCGCAGAGGACAGCGCAAGCTGGGCGGGGTGGACGATCGACATCGTCGGCACCGATATCTCCCGCCGCGCGATCACGCGGGCGCGAAGCGGGCTCTATTCCCAGTTCGAGGTGCAGCGGGGGCTCAGCATTCACCGCCTGATGGCGCATTTCGAAAAGAGCGGCGAACATTGGGCGGTGAGCCCGGAAATTCGCGCCAAGGTGCGCTTTCAGACGCTCAACCTGCTCGGCCCATGGACGCTCGGTGCGCCGTTCGACATCATCCTGTGCCGCAACGTGCTCATGTACTTCGCGCACGCCTGCAAGCAGGACGTTCTCACGCGCATCCACCGGCAGCTGAGCCCGGACGGCAAGCTCGTGCTGGGCGCGGCCGAAACCGTGCTCGGCGTAAGCAACGCCTTTGTGCCGGACTGGCAGAACCGGGGGCTCTATTCGCCCACGGGCATCCAGCCGCCGACGTTCGCACGCGCGGTCTGATCGCGGTTCCATCCGGCTGCAACAGCGTCTAGACAGCGGCGCATGTCGATCTGGGGCAAGATTCTGGGAACCGCCGTCGGGCTCGCCATCGGTGGCCCGCTGGGCGCGCTCGCGGGCCTGGCGGCCGGGCACGCGATCGATGTGGGCGCGGCACGGCTGGGGCGCGGCGAGCGCGCGCAGGTCGCCTTCACGATCGCCGCGATCGCGCTTTCCGCCAAAATGGCGCGCGCGGACGGCTATGCCTCGGCAGACGAGTTCGCGGTGTTCGAGCGATTGTTCCAGGTGGAAGCCGCCGAACGCCCCAACGCCGAGCGCTTCTATAACCTCGCCAAGCGGTCGACCGACGGCTTTGAAAGCTATGCGCGGCAGGCGCGGAGCATCATCGGCACCGGATCGCCCGTGCTTGAAGACCTTGTCGAGGCGCTGCTGATGATCGCGGTGGCGGACGGGGTGACGCGCGAGGAGCTGGAATACGTCGACCGCGTGCGCCGCGAGTTCGGCATCGCCGACGCCGATTTCGCGCGGATCAAGACGCGCTATGTCGCGCCGGACCCGGACGATCCCTATGTCGTGCTCGGCATTGCGCCCGGCGCGGACCGGGAGACGGTGCGCAGCGCCTACCTCGCGCTCGTGAAGCGGCACCACCCCGACCGGCACTACGCGGAAGGGACGCCCGCTGAGTTCATCCGGGTCGCCGATCTTCGCATGGCGGAGATCAACGCGGCGTACCGGACGATCATGTCGTCATGAAGCCCGCGCACCTCGCCTTCATCCTGTTCATCGACCTCCTCTGGGCGATGAACGTCGTCGCCGTGAAGGAAATCATCGACGCACTCGGCCCGATGACGGGCGTGTTCCTGCGCTATGTGATCGTACTGCTGGTGACGCTGCCGTGGCTTCGCCTCGTGAAGGGGCGGATGCGCGACATCGTGATCGCGGGCATTGTTTCCGGCGCGATCTTCATGGGACTGGGCGGCCTCAGCTTTTCGCTCACCGAGAACGTCGCGGCGCTTTCGATCGCTGGTCAGCTCGGCGTACCGTTCAGCCTGATCCTTGCCGTGATCTTCCTCGGCGAGACGATCCGCTGGATCCGCATCGCGGGCACGGCGGCTTCGTTCATCGGCATCGTCATCATGGGCTTCGACCCCGCCATCTGGGACGAGCGGCTGGGCGTGGGCCTGACGATCCTGTCCACCTTCATGTGGGCTGTCGGCTCGCTGATGTTCCGCCGCCTGCAAGGCGTCAATCCGATGACGATCCACGCCTGGCTCGCGCTCGTGAGCGTTCCGCTGCTTCTTGCCGCCGCGCTGTGGTTCGAACCCGGCGGCATGGCCCGCGCCGCGGCTGCGGACGCGCACGTGTGGGGCTGGCTTCTCTATGCTGCGATCGGTTCGTCGATCGTCGGCCATGTCGGGATGAGCTGGCTGCTGCAGCGCTATCCCGTCACGGTGATGGCGCCGCTCACCTTGCCGACGCCGCTGATTGCGGCGATCATCGCGATCATGGTGTATGACACGCCGATCAGCTTCGAATTCGTGATGGGTGCGCTTGTCACCTTCATGGGCGTCGCCGTGGTGACATGGCGGAGCGCGACGCAGAAGACGGACGAGGGGCTGGTCAAAGAATGGGCGCGCGAGGTGAAGCGATGATCGATTGCCCTTCGCCCAACCACGACGCGCGCTCGATGCCGGTTTCGATGGTGGTGCTGCACTACACGGGAATGCAGTCCGGTACGGCGGCGCTACAGCGCCTGACCGACGCGGAGGCGAAGGTTTCGGCGCACTACATGATCGCCGAGGACGGCAATGTGCTGCGCCTGGTGGATGAGGAGCGGCGTGCGTGGCACGCGGGCAAATCGTTCTGGCGCGGCATCAGCGACGTCAATTCCGCAAGCATCGGCATCGAGATCGTTAATCCCGGCCACGAGTTCGGCTATCGGCCGTTCCCGGAGGCGCAGATGGACGCGCTGATCCCGCTGCTCGCCGAGATCGTGAAGCGGCACGGGATTCGGCCCGGAAACGTCGTCGGGCACAGCGACATCGCGCCTGCGCGCAAAATCGATCCGGGCGAACTGTTCGATTGGCCGCGTCTTGCGCGCCTTGGGCTGGCGACGCCGGTTCCGGAGGCGATCGCCGATCCGCAATGGACGGACGCAGGCATGGTGCTTGCGCTCGAACGCTACGGCTACGACGTGAGCGATGGCCCGGCGGCGATCGTTGCGTTCCAGCGGCGGTTCCGGCCTTCCAATATCGACGGTGTGGTGGATGGCGAAACGCGCGCGATCCTGCTCGGTCTCCTGCTCACGACCCCTCAGGACGAGCTGCGGCTCGCCTGAGCCGCCACCTTTTCGGCGCTGAGCGGCAGCGGCGCGGCGGGCGGTTTGCAGCCTTTCGAGGCGCCATAACCTTTGAGGAAACTGCGCCGCGCGACGCCCGTGACGATCGCGGCCTTGTAGCGTCGCTGGTTCTCCGCACTGCCAGAAATCTCGCGCACGATGCCGCGGAAGGGCAGGATCAGGTTGGAGAGGAAATTGCCCGAAAGGCGCAGAACGGTGTCCGCACGCTTCTTGCCCCGGTCCTCGGCGATTTCGACATCAAGGTCGGGGCCGAGCACGGCGTTGAGCTTTTCAACCGCCGTGCGCACCTCGGCGCATTTGCGAATGCCCTTCAGCGAATAGGGATCATCGAGGATATCGAGCAGATCCTGCGGAATCTCGTCCTTTTTCAGGTTTACGTCTTCGACGGGCTGTGTCGCCGCATCGAGCGCGCGGCTCGTCGTCGGCTTGTCCTTCTCCCCGGGCGCGGTCTGCGCGACGGCGGGGAGTGCGACAAGCGATACAGCAAGCAGTGCAGGTGCAGTAAAACGACGCATGAACGGATTCCTCGAACACACGCCCCCATGACGTGATCTTGTCTCCCAAACCGGGGCCCGCGCCAAGCATGGACTTCGCCCGCGTTTGGTCATAGGCGGCTTCGAGGATGCGGTGTTGCGCTTTTGCGACAAGGATGGGTGGGTTGGAAACGGAGCACAAGGCACAGGTTACGGCGCTCCTCGTCGCCGGCAGGCGGCCCGGCACCGACCCGCTTGCCGCGCATTTCGGCGTGGAGGACAAGGCATTGATCGCGGTTGCGGGCGAGCCCATGCTTTCCCGCGTGGCGCGCACTCTTGTGGATCACCCGGACGTCGCGCGGACGGTCGTGCTGGCGCAGGAGCCCGAAAGGCTTCTCGCGCATCCGGGTACGGCATGGATGGCGGCGGATGCGCGGATCAGCACGCTTTCGGGCGGAAATTCGGTGAGCGCGGCGGTGGCCGCAGCGCTTGAGACCCATCCGGAGGGCTGGCCGTTCCTCGTGACGACGGCGGACAACGTGCTGCTCGACGCCGAGACGCTGACCGGTTTCGTTTCCGGGGCGAGGGCGGCGGGCACGGATGTGGCTGTCGGACTGGTGCCGCAAGAGGTGTTCGCACGCGCTTATCCGGATGCGCGGCGCACATGGCTCAAGTTCCGGGGCGGTGCCTATTCCGGCGCGAACCTCTTCTTCCTCGCGCGGCCCGCGGCGCTCTCCGCCGTGCGTTTCTGGCAGCGTGTGGAACGAGAGCGCAAGAAGGTGCGCGCCATCGCGGGTGCATTCGGACCTGTGCTTCTCATCGGCTACCTGCTGCGCGCCCTGCGCGTGGAGAGCGCGCTGGCGAGGGCAGGCGCGCGGCTTGGCGTGACGGCGGCGCCGGTGCGGCTCGACAGGCCGGAAGCCTGCATCGACGTGGACAAGGTCGAAGACCATGAAATTGCGAGTGCGATCCTCGCTGCGCGCGGCTGACGAGGCATTCCACATCCTGCCACATTTCCGGTCTAGGCGCGCAAAATGACCAAACGTGCCATCATCCTGAGTGCAGGACAGGGCTCGCGCCTGCTGCCGCTGACCGCCGATCGGCCCAAGTGCCTGATCGAGTTTTCGGGACGTACGCTGCTTGATTGGCAGCTCGACATGCTGATCGCGGGCGGCATCGACGACATCACGGTCGTCGTGGGCTTCAATTCGGACATGGTGGACGCGGCGATCGCGCGCCGGGACGATCGCGGCGCGCGCGTGCGGACGCTGTTCAACCCCTTCTATCAGGTCGCGGACAATCTCGGATCGGTTTGGCTGGCGCGCGAACTGATGGATCAGCCGTTCGTGATCCTGAACGGCGACACGCTCGTTTCGCGTGAGATTGTGGACCGCGTGCTTGCCGCGCCCGACGCACCGATCCGCGTGACGGTCGACGTGAAACCCGACTACGATCTCGACGACATGAAGGTGCGCCGTGAGGGCGAGCGGCTGCTCGATATCGGCAAGCGGCTGACCGCGGAGGAAAGCAACGCTGAATCGATCGGCTTCCTGCGGTTCAATGCCGAGGGCGCGGCGCGTTTCCGCGCCGAGGTGGAGCGGATGATGCATTCGCCCGAAGGAACGCGGAGCTGGTATCTGCGCGCGATCCACCACATCGCGGCAGACCCGGAATCGACGGTGCTCGTGACGTCGATCGAGGGGCTCGAATGGGGTGAGGTGGATTTCCCCGAGGACGTTCCCGTGGGGCAGAAACTGACCGCTGGCTGGCGCTGATCGGACTAGATGCCCGGTAGATTCTGGGCCGCAACGCCCCATCCGGCGAGATCGCGGCTGCCGGCGCGTTTCAGGAGTTTTTTCGCGTCCTTCACGGTGAAGGTGCCGGCCTTTTCGATGCCGTCCAGCTCTTTCCATGAGATGGGCGCAGCCACGGGCGCTCCGGGCCTTGCGCGCGCGCTATAAGGCATGATCGCGGTGGAGCCGCGCTGGTTGCGCAGCCAATCGATGAAGATGCGTCCCTTGCGTTTCGCCTTCGACATCGTGGCCGTGAACCGATCGGGCTCCAACTCGGCGATGGCGCGCGCGAAGCGTTCGGCGAAATCCTTGACGGCATCCCACTCCGCGCCGGGTGTGAGAGGGACGACGACATGGACACCTTTGCCGCCGGTGAGCATCGGGAAGCTGATGAGACCGATGTCGTCCAGATGCTTGCGCAGATCCTTCGCGGCGGTTTTCACGATGTCGAAGCCGATCGCCTCGTCGGGATCGAGATCGAAGACCATCCGGTCAGGCCGCTCGACATCCTCGACGCGGGCACCCCAGCCGTGGAACTCGATCGTGCCCATCTGGACGCAGGCGAGAATGCCCTGCGTATTCTCGACATAGAGATAATCGTCCGGCTTGCCGTTCTTTTCGACGATGGGAATGTGATGCACGGCCGGCCCGAAGCTGCCGCTGTCGTGCTTCTGGAAGAAACACTGACGCGCACGGCCCTGCGGACAGCGGACAAGGCTTGCCGGGCGATGCGCCAGCCATGGCAGCATGACGGCGCCGACCTGCCGATAATAATCGGCGAGCTCGCCCTTGGTGATCTTCGCTTCGGGGAAGATCACGCGATCGGGATGGGTAATCGTTACGCCGTCATCTCCATCGCTGACCGGGGCCGGGGTTTCGGGTGCGATATCGCCCGGCATCTTGTCCTCCCGCAACCCGATGAAACTGGCATGGCGTAGACGATCATCGGACGTGAATTCGGCAAAGGCAATTTCGGCGACGAGTTTCGGCGTCACCCAGTTCGCGCCCCGTGCTTCCGCGCGCGGGACCGCGACCGGCGCGGTCTTGCGTGCGAGGGGGCGCAGCTTGCCTTCGAGCATGGCGAACGTATCGGCATCGAATCCTGTGCCCGCTTTGCCTGCATAGGCAAGTCCATTTGCACGGTTCTGCGCGAGCAGCAGCGACGCGAACGGCCGCGCCTTCGCGCTGCTCGCCGTCCAGCCGACGATCACGAATTCCTGGCGGCGGGTGCATTTCACCTTCAGCCAGTTTTTCGTGCGTTTCCCCACGTAGCGCGCATCGACGCGCTTGCAGATGATGCCTTCCTGCCCCGCGCCGCACATCGCCTCATAGAGCTTTTCTCCCGCGCCCACGACATGATCGGCGTAACGAATGGGGCCGTCTGGGGACAGCAGCCCCGAGAGGCGCTGTTTGCGCGCGATATTGGGAAGCTGCGCGAGGTCTTCGCCATCCAGTTCGAGCAGGTCGAAGCCGAACAGTACGAAGCCGTCGCTGCCCTCCGTGAGGGCCTTCTGCAAAGCGCTGAAGCTCGGATTGCCATTCCGGTCCATCACCACGATCTCGCCGTCGATGAGGCACGGCGGCAGATCGAGCGCTGCCGCAGCTTCGACGAGCGGCGCGAACCGATCCGACCAATCAAGCCCCGTACGTGTGTAGATGCGCGCCTTGTCGCCGTTTGCGGCGAGCAGGCAGCGGTAGCCATCAAACTTGATCTCGTGCATCCATTCCGTGCCCGTGGGCACATGATCGACGAGCGTCGCAAGCTGCGGGGCGCGAAAGGCCGGCAGGCGGCCGGACTTTGCGCTCTTGGGTTTCGCGCGCACGGTCGCGCTCCGCGCCTCGGTCATGGCGCGGGTGAAGGCCTTGCCGCGCTTGCCTTTCAGCGAGACCGCTGGCGCGCCCGCCGCAATCTGCGCCATCGATCGTCCCGTCTCGACGCTGGTCAGCACCGTTTCGACAAGCTCGTCCGACCCGCCCGCGTGGGTATCGTCGATCTTCCGAAGCAGCCAGTTCTCCCGCTTTTCCCCCGCGCGCGGTTTCATGCGCACGAGCAGCCATTCGCCCTTCATGCGCTTGCCGTGGAGGGTGAAGTGGAGATGACCGTCCTTCAGCGTTTGGCGGGGATCCTTCCCGGCGACAGGCTCCCACGTGCCTTCGTCCCACAGCATCACCGTGCCGCCGCCGTATTCGCCTTTCGGGATATTGCCCTCAAAACCGCCGTAGCTGAGCGGGTGGTCTTCGGTGCGGACCGCAAGGCGCTTGTCGTCGGGGTTGAGGCTGGGGCCGCGCGTAACGGCCCAGCTCTTGAGAACGCCATCAAGCTCGAGGCGGAAATCGTAGTGCAGGCGGGTCGCGGCGTGCTTCTGCACAACGAAACTGTTGCCCTCCGCGCGCCCCGGCGTTCCGGCAGGTTCAGGTGTCTTCTTGAAATCGCGCCGGGCGTTGTAGTCTTTGAGCGGGTCCGCGCGGCGTGCCATGGTCAGGCCCGTTTGCGCGCCGGAGACTTGGTGGCAGGGGCTTTCTTCGGCTTGCTCGCGGTCTTGCGACTCTGGGGTTTGGCCTTTCGCGCCGGCGTATCGACCGACTTGCGCAGCGCAGCCATCAGGTCGATCACATTGCCGCCTCGGGGCCGTTCTTCATCAGCGTCCTCGATGATCTTGCGGCCCCGTGAGCGCCGCTTCTTCTCGATCAGGCCTTCCAGCGCTTCGACGTAGCGATCCTCGAAAACCTTGGCGTCGAACGGCGCGGTTTTCTTGTCGATCAGCGTTTCGGCGAGTTCGAGCAATTCACTGTCGGGCTTGATGTCGTCGATGTCGCGGAAATAGGACGCGGCGCGGTTCACCTCGTCGGCATAGCGTAGCGTTTCCAGCATCAGTCCGCGCCCGCAGGGGCGGAGGCATACCGCGTACTCCCGGCCGCGCATCGCGATCTGGCCAAGCCCGACCTTGCGCGTGCGGCGCAGTGCCTCGCGAAGGACCACAAACGCCTCTTCGGCGAGATCGTCCGCCGGAACGACGAAATAGGGCTTTTCGTAATAGAGCAGGTCGATCTCGGTGACGTCGACGAACTGCGTGAGCTCGAGCGTCTTGCGGCTTTCGAGCTTCACGGCGTCAATCTCGTCCTGCTGCAGCAGAACATATTCGCCCTTGCCGATCTCATAGCCCTTGAGAATGTCCTCCGCCTTCACCGGGCCGATGCCGGGCACGACCTTTTCGTAGCGTATGGGCTTGCCCGACGGCTCGTGGATCTGGCGGAAGCTGATCTGCGCACCGCTTTTGACGGCTGTGTAGATCTCGACGGGGATCGAAACGAGTGCCAGGCGAATCTGTCCGCGCCAATAGGGTCGTGCGGCCATTCCATGCCTCCTGTGTGTCAACCGTTTGCATAACTTGCAGGCGAGGCAGGCGGTTCCTCCACGCACGTCGCTTCATCGCATTCGGGGAAACCAAGACCGGACGGAGCCGTTGGAAGAAGAGTGACTCAAGACCCCGGAAGGATCAGGAAATGGCATCAGGAGAACGCTATGGCAGCGACTATGAACCCCACACCGGTGGCCAGGGCGGCAGGCCGGGCCGATTTGAACGCGCGCGGAATTTCGATGATCATGAAGATGAACGCCGGTATCCGGGCGCGTTTGGCAGCCAAATGACCGATACTTATGAACGCGATGATCGGACCCGCGGACACCAGCCGCGCCAATATTGGGGCGATGATGGTGACGACGCGCGCGGCGACGGCGGCTACCGAGGGCGCGGGCGTGCCGGCTGGGGCGGCCACGACCCCCGCTCCAGTTATCAGGGCGCGGATCGCGGCGAAGACTATGGCCGGGCAGGTTATCGTCAGGAGAGGAGTGATGGTCGCAACAGCGGGCGCCAAGACTCTTACGATCGCGAATATGCGCGCTGGCGGCAGAGCCAGATGACACGGTTCGATCAGGATTATCAGGACTATCTTGCCGAACGACAGGATCGCTTCAATTCCGATTTCGACGCGTGGCGCAGCAAGCGGCAATCGGTGGCCGCGACAGAAACCGGCAACCCCATGATGTCTTCCACACAAAAGGCGGTGGAGGGGAATAGCGACAAGACGAAGACCCGGAACTGAAGGGCGCGCTCAGCGTCCATTGCGAAGGTCGTTCTGCATGGGAGCCGCGACGCATCATGCGCCGCTCGGCTCCCTTGCCGTTCTCAACTTCAGCCGTAGCTGACGATTTCATATTCGATTCCGTCAGGATCGAAAAAATAGAAACGGCGGCCGGGTTCGTAGTCGTCGTGATTGAATGGCACGAGACCTGCCGCGAACACGCGCGCCTCGGTTTCGTCGAGATCGTCGACCTCTACGCCGATGTGGTTGAGCGGGCGGCCCTTTGCAAAATCCTCTTCCGTGTAGGCGGCGTTCGCGCCGGTGTAGAGCGCGATGTAGTGGGTGTCCGAACCGACGTGGATGGTTCGTCCGCCATCGCGTGCGGGCCCCTGCCAGCGGATCTTCCAACCGAACAGTTTCTGCATCAGACCGGCGGTTCGCTCCGGGTCCGTGACGGTGACGTTTACGTGTTCAATGCGCGGAAAACTCATGAATTTTCTCCAAGGTTGAGGCGCTCGGCGGCGCCAGTCCTTGCGAGTCGTACAACCTCAAGTTAACTTGAGGTCAAGCATGATTTTTGGGAAGCCCGCAGCATGATGCGAACGACACTTACGATCGGCGAACTTGCCCGGCGTACGGGGCTTAGTGTCTCGGCAATCCGCTTTTATGAGGAGCGGGGGCTGGTGAGTTCGATCCGTACCGGCGGCAACCAGCGCCGCTTTCTGCGTTCCGACATACGGCGGCTTTCGTTCGCACTGATCGCGCAGCGACTGGGGCTGACACTCGCAGAGATCGAGGCGGAGCTTTCGACGCTCCCCGATGGGCGCGTGCCGACGCAGGCGGACTGGACGCGGATCAGTCGCCGCATGCGCAAGGCACTCGATGCGCGGATCGCCATGCTCGAACGCACGCGCGACCTTCTCGACGGTTGCATCGGGTGCGGCTGCCTGTCGCTGGACCGTTGCGCGCTTTACAATCCGGGTGACAGGGCGGCGCGGGCAGGGGCGGGGCCAAGGTTCCTGATGGGCGATCGCGCCGAGGATTTCGCAGGTTTAGGCGCGCGTTGAACCAATAGCACCGGACGGCGTTGGATCGGCAAAAGGGGGCGTGCAGCAGGAGAGACGCGATGCCCCGCGGCGACAAGAGCAGCTACACCGACAAGCAGAAGCGCAAGGCCCGTCATATCGAGGAGGGCTATGAAGAGCGCGGCGTGAGCCATGAAGAGGCGGAACGGCGCGCGTGGGCGACCGTGAACAAGGAATCGGGCGGCGGCAACAAATCCGGTTCGGGTCGCGGCAAGGCGGGGAGCCATGCCGAATCGCGGAAGGGCGGTCGCAAAGGCGGCGCGGCATCGGCCGCGCGTAGTGCCGCTGCCCGCTCGGCAGCCGCGAAGAAAGGTTGGGAAACCCGTCGGCGTCGCGGCAACGCCTGAGACTGCATCCTTCCCTCTCAATTATAGAACTTGAATTTAAGTTATATAGATGTTGAGCCCTTGGTCGTCATTACGGAGCAGCGACTATGGGCATGGCGGAAGCGATCGAGGAACTGCGGGCACGGCGCGCGCGGGCGCTCACGATGGGCGGGGACGATAAAGTCCGCCGGCAGCGGGATCGCGGCAAGGGGACTGCGCGCGAGCGCATTGCGATGCTGCTCGATCCCGACAGCTTTCTGGAATATGGCCAACTCGCCTCGCACGCGAGCCCGATCGGTTACGCGCAGACTGTGGAAGAGGTGACACCCGCAGACGGCGTGATCATCGGGACGGGGACGATCGACGGGCGGCCGGTGTGCGTTGCGGCGGAGGATTTCACCGTGCACGGCGGCACTTACGGCCTGCACCATGGGCGGAAGAAGCACCGCATCGCTGACATCGCACTGCGCGAGCGGATGCCCATCATCTGGCTGCAGGACGGCGCGGGCGCGCGCGCGCAGGAGATGATCGGGGAGGGGCTGCCCGAGGCTTCGCACCTCATCACGCTTGCGCGGCTTTCCGGAATCGCGCCGCAGGTCGCGATCGTGATGGGGCCGAGCGCGGGGGATTCCGCGCTGCTCAGCAGCCTTGCCGAATTCATCATCATGGTGGAGGGCACCGCGATGCTCGCGGCTGCCGGTCCGCCGGTGGTGAAATCCGCGACCGGGCAAAGCGTGTCGCCCGAGGAGCTTGGCGGCGTGGGCGTACATTGCCGGATTTCGGGGGTCGCCGACAATGCGGCGCCGACCGAGGAAGCGGCCATCGCCATGGCGCAGCGTTTCCTCTCCTATTTCCCGCGCAATGCCTATGAGTATCCGGAGCGGCTGGCTTGCGATGATCCCGCTGACCGGATGGACGAGCGGCTAGTGAGCCTTATCCCAGAAAACCCGCGGCTTCCCTATGATGTGAAAGAGCTGATCCACAGCGTTGTCGACCGGGACAGCTTCTTCGAGATCAAGCCCGACCACGCGCGCATGATCGTGACCGGGCTCGCCCGGCTCGGCGGCCATTCGGTGGGGATCATCGCGAACCAGCCGATGGTTTCGGCAGGCGCGATCACCGCGCAGGCGGCGAACAAGGCGCGGCACTTCGTGGACCTGTGCTCGGCCTATCACATCCCGATCATCTTCCTGCAGGACGTGCCCGGCGTGATGCCCGGGCCGAAGGCGGAGCAGGAGGGGACGCTGCGTGCGGGGCTTGCGCTCAGCTATGCGATTTCATGGTCGGCGGTGCCGCGCATCACGCTCGTCATCCGCAAGGCGTTCGGGTTCGGGGCGATCGCAATGGGCGGTGCGGAAGCGCAGCAGGCGATGATCCTTGCTTGGCCGACGGCGGATTTCGGCTCGCTGCCGCCGGGTGGATCGGTGCTCGCAGCGCATTCCAGAGAGATTGAGGCGGCGGACGATCCGCAGGCGCTGATCCGCGAGCTGACGGCGAACTACGCGCGCTGCGCGGGACCGTTCCATGCCGCGTCGAAGCTCAATATCGACGACGTGATCGACCCGCGCGAAACGCGGCCGCGCCTGATCCGGGTTCTGGACCAGACGTTGGCGCGGCGGACGGCGCCCGCGCAACCCGCGATGCGGCACGGGGTTATGCCGTGACGGTTTGCATCCTCTGAATGAACGCATCGACGCCGTCGCGCAGCGGATCGGCGACGGGCAGGCCGAGTCGGTCTGATGTGCGGGCCATCCAGTCCTGCCGCTCTGGATCGCTCATTTTCGAACTGTTGATGCTGATCCCGGCGCAGGCGATGGCGGGGTTCGTCAGCCGACCGAGCTGCTCGTAGAGCGCGATCGCATCGGCGAGATCGGGCATCGGGATGTGCGGATAGCCGTAGATCGTGCCGCGCGTCGGATCGTGGCAGAGCACGAACAGGTCGGGCTGCGCGCCGTGCAGGAGGCCGAGCGTCACGCCCGCGAAGGCGGGGTGATAGAGCGAACCCTGGCCTTCGATGATGTCCCAGTGATCGGCGCTGTTCGCGGGGCTCAGCCACTCGGCGGCGCCCGCGATGAAATCGGCGACGACGGCATCGATGGCGACCCCGTGCCCGGCGATCATGATGCCGGTCTGCCCTGTCGCGCGGAAATCCGCGTTGCCGCCAAGCGCGCGCCACCGCTTTGCAATGGCGAGCGCGGTGTATTTCTTGCCGAGCGCGCAGTCCGTGCCGACGGTGAGAAGGCGCTTGCCCATGCGGGGGAGGCCCGTTCCCGTGCTGAAGCTGACGGTGGGGTGCCGAACATCGTGCAGCGTGCGGCCAAGGCGCCGGGCCGTCGCGGCGAGTTCGGGAATGTCCGCGAGCCGCTGGTGGAGCCCGGCGACGATATCGAGCCCGGCCTCCAGCGCCGCGACAAGCTCCGACAGCCAGTGCGCCGGGATCGCGCCGCCAACCGGCGCGATGCCGAGAAGCAGCGCGCGCGCACCGCGGGACGCCGCCTCGGCGGGCGTGAGCCTTTCGAGCCCCAGAGTCACCGTCGCTTCGGGCATGGCATATTCGCCGATCACCGTCTCGGGCGCCCAGTCGCGCAGGCCGAAAGCGGTCTTGGCATAGGTCTCGTTCCGGGTGTCACCCAGGAAGAGAAGATAGGGTGACGGCAGGTCTGTCATGGGTTGGTTCAATATCCTTCAGCGGTTGGGTTTGGTCTTTTGGAAACGATGATGCGCATCGGACAATAATCAACTTGAATTCAATTTCAAAATAGAGAATGATCCCGATCGTACCGACGGCGCCCGCAACAGGCGCACGGCGGAGCTTGGTGACGGGGAAATGGGCCGAATCGGCGCATGGGACAAAAAGGGGAAACAAGATGCATGTATTGAAGCGCACGCTTTTGTGCTCGGCGATTTGCGTCGGGAGCGCCGGCATCGCCGCTTCCGCGACGGCCCAGACGGGTGAACTGGAAGAGATCATCGTGACCGCCCAGAAGCGCGCGGAATCGATCCAGGACGTGCCGATCTCGGTGTCGGCGTTCTCCGCCGAAGCCATCAGGGATCAGGGTATCGGCCGTATCGAGGATTTCGCGACCGCGCTGCCCAGCGTCTACATCGACATGCGCGAGCTGCGCGGCACGTCGATCTCGATTCGCGGCATCGTTTCAGACACAAACAACCCGGGTGTCGATCAGGGTGTCGGCGTTTACGTGGACGGCGTCTACATGGGCCGCCCGACGACCATCAACAACAGCCTTTACGACCTGGAACGCATCGAGGTGCTGCGCGGACCGCAGGGCACGCTGTACGGCAAGAACACGATCGCAGGCGCGATCAACTTCATCACACGGAAGCCGGGCGACGAGCTTCGCGGCGACATTAGCGCCAGCTACGGAAACTATGATGCGATCCGGGCGAGCGCATCGATCAGCGGGCCGGTGGTTCCGGGCAAGTTCTATGTCGGCATTTCGGGCGGCATCGACCGTCGCGACGGGCTGGTGAAGAACCTGCTGACCGGCACCGATCTCGACGACGTCGATTCGCTTTCGGGTCGTCTGACCGCGGTTTATAGCGAGAACGACGACTTCGAACTCGTCGTGCGCGTCGACGCCTCTCGCGACCGGACAAATTCCGGTGCCATCGACATTCTCGACAACGGCGCTCTCACCGGCACGCCGCTTGCGGACCCGGACGGCTGGGACCGCAAGGTCGTTCAAAATCGAGACACAGTGCAGAACCGCGACACGTTTGGCGCATCGGGCGAGATCAACTGGTCGCTGGGCGGTGGCAAGCTGACGAGCATCACCGCTTACCGCGACTTCAAGTGGTACAATCTCGCGGACAACGATTACACGGCGCTCGACCTGCTCGCTTCGGGCATCAGCGAGGATCAGAACCAGTTCAGCCAGGAACTGCGCTTTGCTTCGGGCGACAGCGGCCCGCTGACCTATGTGTTTGGCGTTTATTACTTTCACCAGCGGCTTGAGACGAATTCGGCTGCAGTGATCGGTGCTGACCTCGGCATCTATCCCGAGGCCGTAACCGGGAACATTCTTGCGACGGTGAAGTCCGAAAGCATCGCCGGGTTCGGCCAGGCGGTCTACCATGTGACGGATCAGTTCAGCGTTACCGCCGGGCTGCGCTACACTTGGGAAAAGAAGGACGTCATCCACAGCCAGATCGGCGACCCATTCGGATTGTTGCTCGCAACGATGCCCGAGCGCCGCTTTGGCCGATCGGAGGATGATTTCTCTCCCTCGCTCAGCCTCAATTACAAGTGGAACGACAAGGTTCTGACATACGCGACCGTCAGCCGGGGCTTCAAATCGGGCGGTTACAACGTATTTTCGGTGACGCTCACGGACGATGCAGAGTATGATCCGGAATTCGTGACGAGCTACGAGATCGGCCTGAAATCCGACCTTCTCGACAACCACCTTCGCTTCAACGCATCGGCCTATTACCTGCGCTACAAGGATCTGCAGGTGAACCAGTTGGAACTGGTGGGTGGCCTGCCGCAGTTCCAGACCTCGAACGCGGCACGTGCGCGCAGCAAGGGTGTCGAACTCGAATTGACCGCCCGTCCCGTGAACGGCTTCGATCTCACAGTGAATTACAGCTACCTCGACGCGAAGTTCCGCGACTATGCGAACGCTACGCCGGGCGGCGACGACTTCACCGGCAACACGATGGTGAAAGCGCCCAAGCACAACATCAGCGTCGGGGCGCAATATGAAGCGTCACTCAGCGACACGCTCTCGCTGACGCTGCGGGGTGACCTCACGCATCGCAGCCGGATCTTTTTCGGACCGGACAATGTCTATTCGGAGGGCGATGTCACGCTCCTCAATGGTCGGATCGGGATCGGCAGCGAACAAGGCTGGTCGCTGTTCCTGTGGGGACGCAACCTTACCAACAAGGACTATGCGCTCTACCGCAACGATGGCGTGATCATCGGCGGGCAGGTTGTGCAGTCTCTCTCCACGCCGCGCACCTACGGCGTCGAGGCGCGCTTCAAGTTCTAAGCATCGAAATCCTAAGCTGTTGCTCATTATACTGCCGTTGGGCAGTATAATGAGCATGGCACGGTACGATAAAACAAACGAGATATTTGCCGAAGCAGTGAATCTTGCCAAAAGTGGTCGTTTTAGGAACGTGGCGGAGGTCGAAACGGCGCTGCGTAGAAAGGGTTTACGCCTTCGGCCCGAAATGTCGCAGAAGGTAATGCGGTGCTGGATAGACGGCATCTGCTTCCGTGTTCGTAAAGCAAAGCGCTGGGATACCTAGTCGCCACAAACGTAGTCGTCGGTTTCCTGCCTGGCTCTCATGCCTATGGGTTTCAGGCATAAAGCCAGAGTTTAAAAAAGAGAGGCCGGGAAATTGCTTTCCCGGCCTCTCTTTCTTGTTCGGCGAGGTTACTTCGCGGACATCTGCTGCGCACTGAACGTGCCGCCATAATACTGCATCGTCAGCGTGGCAGGTTTGCCGCGCTTGCCGGGTTTGAAGACGACGTTGTGTTCGTCGTCGACAACGGAGACGAAGCGGCCCGCGCCCTGATAGAGCAGCGGCAGCGCCGGGCCGCCCGACTTGGTTCCGCCGAAATTAAGGTATAGCTGGCCATCCTTGAAGGAGAAGCCGTGCACCTCTGGCCCGAAGCGGTAGGGGGCGAAATAATAGTCGCCCGAAACGCTCGCGGCGAAATCCGCTGAAACCGGCAATGATTTGACGACCGGCTGCGGCACGCCGAGCATCTCTCGCGCGATTTTCTGTTCGACGCTGAGCGGCGGGAATGCACCGCCCTGGTTGTTGGTGGTGATGACGATGACGAGATCATCATCCGGGTAGTAGGCGTAATTTGCTGAGAACCCATAGATGTCCCCGGCATGTGCGATCTTGCGGTGCCCCTCGAAGCGCGTCTCGCCCAGACAGCCGAGCGTATACATGATCTCGGTTCCGTCAGCGAGTTTGTCGTGCTTCAGAATCACATCGCGGACGGCCTGGCTCGTCTTGTCGGAAGCGAACACGCCGCGCCGATATTTCAGAAGGTCACCCACGGTCGACATGATTGCGCCGGCCGAGAACGGAACGGTGGGATCGTACTGCAGTGCATTCTGCCAGCCGTTCTTGCCCTTCTTGTATCCGTGCGCGCGGTTCGGGACGAGGCGTGTCCAGTCCGAGTAGAGTGATTTGGACATGCCGAACGGCTCGAGGATGTGCGTACGGATATATTCATCGTAGGTCACGCCCGAGACTTTTTCGATGATGAGACCGATGAGATATGTGCCGGAGTTCGAATAGCTCCAGGCCGTTCCCGGCTTGAACATCAGCGGCTTGCTCGCGAAGTAGCCGACCATTTCCTCGCGCGTGAATTCCTTGCGCGCGTTGTATGGGAACTCCGGAAGATCCGTGTAATTGACAAGGCCGCCCGTGTGATTGAGCAGGTTTCGAACCTTCACGCTCCGCGCGGGTTCGGGCAGATCGGGAAGATAATGGCCGGCGGTTTCCTCGATGGATACCTTGCCATCAACGACGAGTTGCGCGAGGGCGAGACCGGTGAAGGACTTGGTGATCGATCCGATCGGGAAGACGGTGTCGACCGTGACCGGAACGTCCTGCTCCAGATCGGCCTTGCCGAAGCCCTTCGCATAGACGACTTCACCCTTGCGCTCGATCGCAATGGCGAGCCCGGGGAAGGGGGCGGCTTCCATGCGGTTCGCGATGATTGCATCGATGCGGGCCGCGGTTTCCGGCGAGAGCGCCTCCGCCTTCACTTCCGAATTCATGGCATCCGTGCCGAGCAGTGCGACGCCGACGAGAAGCGGGAGCACGCCCCTGCGCCAGCCCTGGGCGCCTGGAGCCTTCGATGAACGCATGAGTTCGCGCAAAACACCTTGTTTCACTCAGATGGTCCTTTCATGTGGGTGCCACCATCATCGAGCTGCCGCGGTCCCGTCGCGACGTCTCTTTGATGATGGCACGTTTTTCGGGCGTGATCCTAAAAGTTGAATCGCGCCTCCACGCCGAACGTGCGCGGCGCGCCGAGCACGATGAGCTGCTGCCCTACAAGTGCCTGGTTCGAGAGATCGAACAGGCGGGTCTTGTAGGTCTTGTCGGTGAGGTTCTTGCCCCAGAGCGCGATCGACCATCGGTCTTCCGCGCCGGCAAGCGTGATGCGGCCGTTAAGGAGGCCCACCGTGCCGACGCGGGCCGCGGGATCCTTGATCGGCAGCAGGTCCGTGCCGCGCTCGTAGAGATAATCGCCGCGCAGGGTGAGTGCCAAGTCACCGAGCGGGGCCGTGTATTGTGCGTTGAGACCAAAGCGTGTTTCCGGCGCGCGCGGCAGATCGGCCAGCGGAATTTCAGGACTGCCGGGTGCCGTGGGCACCGTGCCTTCATCATATTCCGCATCGGTGAGCGCGAGATTGAAGCCGAGTTCAAGCGCCGGGATCGGCACGGCTGTGACTTCGAGCTCGACACCGCGTGAGTGCGCCTTGCCGGCGTTGCTGGTGCGCGGATCGAAGGGGAGGGTGTTCGGATCGTCTGCCGAGATCTGGATGTCCGTCCATTCCATTGCGAACGCGGCGACGTTCACGAGCAGACGGTTTTCGAGCAGGCTCACCTTGGCGCCGATCTCGTAGTTCCAGATGTATTCGGGATCGTAGCTGATGCCGTTCGCATCACCGAGCGCATCGTTGAAACCGCCGCTCTTGAAGCCGCGGCTGACGGTCGCATAGGCCATTGCCGAGGGATTGAAATGATAGCGGATGTTGAAGCTGGGTGTGAAGGCTTTCCAGGTATCCTTGCCGGCGAGGCCATCGACCTGACCGCCGAGGAGCGCGAGCGGATCGAACTGCGAATAGAGGATCGACTTCTTTTCGTAAGTGTAGCGCCCACCGAGCGTGGCTTCGAGCTGATCAGTGATCTTGTAGGAGAGGTTTGCGTAGGCCGCGTAGCTATCCAGCTTCATGTCCGCGTCGGAACCGATGTCCATCGCCGGCACCTCGAGCAAATCGGCAAGGTCCTGGCCGAGGCGGACGAAGCTGAGGTTGCGGCTCGTCTGGTGGAAATAATAGAGACCGGCGATCCAGCTCAGCGCCGTGTCTCCCTGTGAGGCGAGACGCAGCTCCTGGCTGAAACGCCAGACATCTTCCGGGTCGCCGTCGTAGAGCCAGCGCAGCGGAGACATGTCGGTATCGCCGATGTTGTCGTATTCGTGCTCGCGATAAGAGGTGATGCTGGTGAAATCGACGCCGCCGAAATCGATGTTCGCGTTGAACGAAACGGCCCACGCCTTCAGCGTTTCCTTCGTCGCGAGGTCGGAATAGACGCGGCGATCGAAGGGGTCGGTGTTGAGCGGCAGCTCGAACAGCTCAAGGAGCTGGGGGAGAAGCTGATCGGGATTGTAGCTCAGCGTTTCGAAATATTTCGAGCGCTGGTTCACCTTGCGATACTCGCCGGTGAGCGTGAATTCGGCGTTCTCCGTAGGCAGCATGAGCAACTGGCCGCGTATGCCCCACGTGTGTGAATCGTCGCCGCGCGTGCCGTCGATCTCGTTGCGCGTGAAGCCGTTGCGGTCTTCATATTGCGCCGAGACGCGGGCGAGGAGCTTGTCTGCGATGATAGGGCCGCTGACGGCGCCGCGCAGGTTGACGGCATCGTAGTCGCCGTAGCCAGCAGAGACATAGCCTTCGAATTCGTGTGTCGGCTTCTGTGTGGTGATGCTGATCACACCGCCCACGGTATTGCGACCGAAGAGCGTGCCCTGCGGACCGCGCAGCACCTCGACGCGCTCGACATCCACCATGTCGATATTGGCGCCGACGCCGCCGCCCATGAAAACCTCGTCGACATAGACGCCGACAGCCGGATCCTGCCCTGCAGAACCCGAGCTTGCGGAAATGCCGCGCAGGGCGATGGGCGAAAGTTTAAGGTCCGAAAAATTGCCGAAGCCCAGGCTTGGCGTATTTTGCGCAAGATCGGCGAGGCCATCGATGCCGCGCGCTGTGAGGCCGGCTTCGGAGTAGGCTGTGATGGCGATCGGCACGTCCTGCACGCTTTCCGTGCGCTTCTGGGCGGTGACGGTGATGATTTCGATGCCGTAAGTATCTTCCTGCGCCAACGCCGGTACAGGCGAGAGCAGTGCAAGCACCGCGGCCGACCGCATGAGGCGCCGCGCGGGACGTCGGCTGCTGACAGGATTTACCGATTTCGACATTCCATTCCCCCTTTGGTCTGTTCGTATCACGTTGTAGAATATAAATTCATATTCAAGTCAAATGCTGTGCATTATGAGAGGGTGGTCCTTGGGCCTCCCGTTCCGGCTCCATCCGGCTCAGCGCTAAAAACCTGTCCTCCTGAACTGCAGCGTTTGGGCCGATTGCGGGAACCTCTCCCAATCGCTGGGCTCCCTCTCGACCCGACGCCATCTCTATCGGCAGCTTTACTTGAAATTAAATTTAAAATCAAATATCGAAACGTCAACAGCGCGACGTCGGCGCAGGGTTTGAGGGTAAGAGAATTGACAGCATCGCCGGAAGTCCTGTTATCCCGCCAGGGGCGGGTCAGCGTTATCACGCTCAATCGGCCCGCGTGTCTCAACGCGATCAACGAGTCGATGGTGCAAGCGTTTATCGCGGCGCTGCGCGATGCCAATGCGGACGTGGCAACGGCGGCGATCGTGCTGCATGGAAACGGCAAGGCCTTTTGCGCCGGTGACGACCTGACCGCGCACGACGTGCCGGCGGACGGGGACGAGATGGCGATGCGCGCGCGTGTGGACGTGATGCAGCAGGTGAGTCGTGAGATCATGTTCGGCGAAAAGCCCGTCATCGCGGCCGTTCACGGATGGGCTGTGGGCGGCGGCTTTGAATGGACCATCAACTGCGACGCGGTGATCTGGTCCGAGGAGGCGCGCGCATTTTTCCCCGAGATCGAATGGGGCATGTTCGTAAGTGGCGGCGTGACCGCACTGCTGCCCCGGCTGATCGGCCCGCAGCGAACGTTCAAGTGGATCATGGGCGGCGAACATCTGGATGGCGCGGCGTTGCAGGCGGCGGGACTCGTGACCGATATCGTGCCGACCGGGCAGCACCTTGAAGCAGCGGTCGCGCTTGCCGAGCTGATTGCGTCGCGGCCGACGAAGGCGGTGCGCAACTTGAAACGCGCGATCAATCTGCTGGAGCGCGACCGCATCGAGGCGGCCATGGCGGAGGAAACGAAGAGCCTTGCGGCGAGCCTGCTCGACGCGGAGGTGGCTGAGCGTGTTGCCGGATTCAAGGCGCGAGGTTCGGAGGGACTATGATGGTACGGAAAGCCGGTTGCGCGACTGTCGGCGCGGTGATGCTGATGTTAGCGGCGTGCGCGCACGACGCGTCGCCGGGGGTATCCGAGGCGGCGCGCCTCGATGCGGTAGTGCAGGCCTTGCCGCTGGCCTCGTCATCGCCTGTGCCGGCTGATGCTATCCACAATGCGGTGGTTGTCCTGGAAGACCCCGCGCAAAAGCTCCTTTATGCAAAAGGCGTCGGCCCCGCGCGGGAAGGGGGCGCGGCGTTGATTTCGGCGAAGGACCAGTTTCCCATCGCCAGCGTCACGAAGACGATGACGGCCACGGTGATCCTGCAGCTTGCCGAAGAGGGCAGGCTGGGGCCTGACGGGATCGAAACGACGCTCGGATCGCTCGGCGTGTTGGCGCCCGCGATCCTTGACCGGCTGATGACGTTCGAAGGCCGGAGCTACGGGGCCGGGCTGACGATCCGCCAATTGCTGGCGCACCAATCCGGCATGCGCGACGTTTTCATGGATGATGCGAAGATTACGTCAGAGGATAATCAGGGTGATGCGGCGCCGGAATCGTTCGGCGGCGTCCTGCTCGGCGTGCTCGGTGCGCACCGCAAATGCCTCGATACGCCTGGTTGTGATACCGCCGCGCTAATGACCGGCAAGACCTGGACGCCCTGGGACGCGTCGCAGCCGGAGAACGCACAGGCCGGGATTCTGAATTTCTACCTGAATCACAACGGCGGCGCTACGAACGGGCTGTTTGCTCCGGGGCAGGGCTACCACTACAGCGACACGGGCTACATCATCCTCGGCCTCGTGATCGAGAAGCTCACCGGCGATACGTTGCACGCCGCCTATCGGGAGCGGCTGTTCGATCCGCTCGGGCTGAAACACACCTATCTCGAATATGCGATGAAACCGGCGACGGCGCCTTACGAGGGCAATGCGGCGGATTTCTACATCGGGGACTTTCCCGGCCGCACCGGGCGCTTCAACATTTCCTTCGACTGGGCAGGCGGCGGCGTGGTTTCAACCGCCGAGGAGCTGAACCGCTTCATGCGCGCGCTCGGCGAGGGGCGGCTGTTCAAGAAGGCCGAAACGCTGACGTTGATGACAACGCCGCAGTGGCGCCAGATGCGCGGCGACATAGTGGTGGAGCGCGGGCTTGGCGTGTCCCGCCTGACGACGCCGGACGGCATTTCCTATTTCGGACACACCGGATTCTGGGGCGCGATCATGCTCTTTGAACCGGGCACGGGGATCAGCCTCGGCGGAACGCTCAATCAGGTAGGGCATAACCCCGCTGTTTGGGCGATCGACCTGCTCCGCGCCGCGCGTCCGCGCGGAACGGCGACAAACTGACGATCCGGTTCAGGCCATCTTGAGGCTGGTAAAGCCCTCGTAGCCCTTCAACTGCTCGGCGGGCGGGTTTGCGAGGTAGATCGCGCGGTACCAGAGAATGGCGAGGAAATGCGCCACGTCATCCGGTGAGGAGAAGGCTTTTACCAGCGTCGGATTGCGATCGACGTAGAGCTCGAACAGGAAGTTATCGACCATGCCGCCGAGGGCATAAGCGATCATCAACCGCTGCTCCTCACCGAGCGTCACGCCGGGGCAGCGGCGCGCGATGTCTTTGGCGATCTTGAGGCTCCATTCCGCGCTCACCTTGCGATAGAGCTCCGAAAACTCGACCTCTTCCTCGTCGAAGTGCAGCAGGCACCGCATCAGGCCGGGCGTGCGCGAATAGGTGGTGACCATGACCTTGTTGGCGCGGACGATCGATTCGAAAGGATCGTTCGACGGGGCCATGGTCGACAGGTCGTGAAAGCGCTGGCTGTCGAGCAGCTCTCCGAGGATTTCGTGGGTGAGGTCCGCCTTGCCCGAAAAATAGTGATAGAGAAGGCTGACGTTCACCCCGGCCTCGGAGGCGATGTCGGACAGGCGCATGGCGCGGTAGCCGATCCGCTCCAGCACCCGCACGGTCGCTTCCTTCAGTTTCTCGCGCGTCTGGTTGCCGCGCTGCGTTTGCGGAGCAGCGGGCTTCTTGCTCACGGCGTTGCGGCGTTCCTTGCGGCCCAGCGGCGCGACGGCGGGCCTTGCAGCCACAGTTTTCTTCTTTGTTGCCATTGCGTTCTTGATCAACCTCGATTGAGCACGTGTACCGGAAACCGGCCATGAAACCAATTTCTAATCATAGGTCCAAACGGCAATTTATAAACTTGAATTTAAATTCAATCGTGATAAGCAGCTTGTATCAAAAGGGAGGGTGGCCCTTGTTCGTGCACGCGCATCCCGCGATGCGAAGCGCTGAGGCCCCCGTTCCGAAACCGGAAGGGCTGCGTAACACCGATGGAATATGATGTCGAAACCCTGTTGTCGCTGGTCGGGCAGGAGATACTGGTCAGCGACTGGATATCGCTCTCGCAGGACGAGATCGACGCCTTCGGGCGGGTGACGCGTGACATCGATCCCATGCACATGGACCCGGAATACGCCCGCAAGCATAGCCCGTTTGGTCAGACTGTCCTGTTCGGCTTCCAAACGCTGTCGATGCTGAGCCATTTGTGTTCGCCGATCCGCTATCGGCATGATGGCGGCGCGATCGGATACGATCTCAACTACGGCCTCAATCGGGTGCGCTTCATTTCGCCGGTTCCGGTGAATGCGCGTTTTCGCAACCGCATGACGATCAAAAGCGTCGAGCAGCGCGAAGACGGCGCCTATCTCATCACGTCTGAAAACACGATCGAGATCGAGGGGCAGGAACGCCCGGCGCTTGTTGCGGAATGGATCGGCCTCCTTTCGAGAGAGGATGCCTGATGCAGATGCCGGCGGGGTCGGACCTTGTCCGTAGCATCGAGCGGCTTCCAGATGCTGTTGCTGCTTATGCCGAAGCCGCGCCGGATCGAGAGGCGATCATCTTCGGGGATCTGCACCTCTCCTATTCCGAATTCGACCGCGAGATCGATCGCTATGCGCGCGCGCTGATCGGGGCGGGCATAGCGACGGGCGACCGTGTCGCAATGATCGTGACGCCGCGCCCCGAATTCATGCTGATGCTGCTCGGCGCGATGCGCGCGGGCGCTGTGTGGGTGGGCGTGAACCCGAAATACCGGCGTGAAGAAATGCGCCATGTGCTTGGAGACTGTCAGCCGAAACTGCTGGTTTCCATTCTCCAAGACCCGGCCGGGCGCCGCTACGACGACGATCTGCGCGACCTTGCGTGTGATGTCGCCGCGAGCGCCCCGCTCGTAACCATTGGCGGCATTCTGGAGGGGATCAGCCAGCCGCTCGATGCCTTTCTCGCTGCGGGCGATGGCCTTGCTGATGTTACCGATCGATTGAACCGGACATCGCGACGCGATCCGGTGAGCATTGTCTACACCTCGGGATCGACCGGAAAGCCCAAGGGGGCCGTTCTCTCCCACGACAGTTTCTTCCATTCCTACAAGGCGCTTGCGGAAACGTTCGTGGGCCACGCCCATCTACGCGCCGGGCACCGCGTGATCTGCAATCTGCCGACCAACCATGTCGGTTGCCAGTCCGATGTGTGCGGAAACTGTCTGATCGACGGCGGCACGATCGTGTTCATGGAAACGTTCGATCCGGCTGGCGTTCTGGAAACGACGGAACGCGAGAAGATCACGATCCTCGGCGGATTGCCGCTGATGCATCAGGCCGTGTTCGATCATCCTGATATCGCGCGGCGCAATCTCGGCAGCGTGAAGGTGATCGCATGGGGCGGCGCACCGATGCCTGCGCCGTTGCTGCGCAGGCTGGAGGGGAAGGGCTATTTCTTCTCGCTGCACTACGGACTGACCGAAGGTGGATCGATAAACAGCGTCAATCCGCCGGACGCTGATTTCACGTTGCTGACGGAAACGATCGGTCATCACGATCACAACAACGCGTATCGCGTTGTCGATCCCGATGGTGCGCCTGTTTCTGAAAACGGCATCGGCGAGGTACAGATCAAGGGGCCGGGGGTGATGCTCGGCTATTTCAACAATCCCGAAGCGACAGCAGCGGCCTTCACGGCGGACGGCTGGTTTCGCACCGGCGACCAGGTGAAGGTGCTGCCCGGCGGGAACTGGCGTTTCGTCGGGCGCAGCGTCGAGATGTTCAAATCGGGCGGCTACAACGTGTACCCGCGCGAGGTCGAACTCGCGCTGGAGGAGCACCCGGGAGTCGCAGCGGCAGCCGTAATCCCCGTTGCCGATCCACGCTATGACGAGGTTGGCTGGGCGTTCGTGATTCCGGCGCCGGGCGCGGCGATCGACGAGGTGATGCTGCGATCGTTCGCGAGTACGCGGCTTGCGAACTACAAGGTTCCCAAGTCCTTCCAGATCCGCGAGGCGCTGCCGCTGCTGCCGATCGGGAAGGTGGACAAGCACGCGCTTCGCGATGAAGTGCGTCAACTGAGTGTCGCCCGGTGAATCGTGACATGGGGTGCGCGGCGACTTCAGCGCCCCCAGCGGACACACGCGGCCTTTCCATTGGCACGATGGCGGCATTCGGTGTCGGTTCGCTTGGAACCGGCGTGTTTTCCACCGTGCCCAGCGTATTGCTGCTCTATTTCATGACCAGTGTTCTCGGCATCTCGCCGGCGCTGGCGGCAATTACCGTATTCCTCCCCAAGTTCTGGGACGTTCTGATCGATCCGATGATCGGCATGATGTCCGATCGTACGCAGAGCCGCTGGGGGCGCCGCAGGCCCTATATGCTGGTTGGCGGCATCACGATGAGCCTGTTCTTCGTGATGCTGTTTTCGGTTCCCGCGTTGCAGACGACGCTCGAGCGCTTCATTTATGTGACCGTCGCCTACATGGCCTGCGCCACAGCCTATGCGGTATTCTCGGTGCCCTATATCGCGATGCCCGCCGAGATTTCCCGCAGCCCAGAGGAGCGTACGACCCTGATGTCGTTCCGCATGGGGTTCGCGATGGTCGGCATTCTGCTCGGTGGTGCGGGGGCGCCGTTCCTTGTCGATCTGGCAGGCGGCGGGCGCGAGGGGTATGCGGTGATGGCGCTCACCATCGGGATCGTCTGCGGCATTGCCATGCTCGTGCCCGTGTTCGCGACGCGGAAGCTCGGAAGCGGAGCATTGGTCCTGGCCGAGTTCAAGCTGGGGGAGGGAATCCGGCAGGCGGCGGCATGCAAGCCGTTCCTCCTGCTGCTCGTCACCTATCTGTTGCAACTCGCCGGACTGGGGTGCTTTTCCGGGGCACTGCCCTATTACGCCGTGCATATTCGGGGCGGTTCGGGGATGACCGTGACGCTGCTGTTCGTCGCGCTCAATGTATCGGCGATCGTCACCATGCCGATGTGGGTTCGCATCTCTCGCAGCACCGGCAAGGTGCGCGCTTATCTGGCGTCGAGCGTGCTGCTGGTGTTTGCGACGGCGGGGCTGTGGTTTTGCGACGGCGAGACGCCCGATATGCTGCTTTATGCCCAGGTCTGTCTGATGGGGTTGGCGTTTTCTGGGCAGCAGCTGTTTCCCTTTGCGCTGCTGCCTGATGTGCTCGATGCGGATGCACGCACGACCGGGATGCCGCGGCAGGGCATGTTCACCGGCCTTTGGACGGCGGGCGAAAAGGTGGGCCTGGCGCTCGGCGGTCTTGTGACGGGGGTCGTGCTGTCATGGACGGGGTTTATTGCATCGACCGGAACGGCCGTGGCGCAGCCCGAGTCAGCGCTCATTGGCGTGCGCTTTACGTTTACGGTTTTGCCGGCGCTGCTGGTGGCGGCGAGCCTGCTGCTTCTCGTGCAGTTTCGCAAAGCTCATGCCGCGGGGGGCGGGAAATGAATTCATCGTTCATCAGGGAAGGTCAAATCATGACTTTGGCGCGCACGAAATGGTCAGCAGCATTGGTGCTGCTTGTAGGGTTGCTCTTTTCTGCAGCTGCGATGGCAGGTCCGCGCGCACGCGACCTCGGGGTTCCGTTTGATGGCACACCCGGCGCGCTGAATGCGATCACCGACGTTGCGGGGGTCGAGGTCGGCCACGCCACGGTCATTTCAGGCGACGGTCCGCTGGTGATCGGCAAGGGGCCGTATCGCACCGGCGTGACGATCATCCATCCGCTCGGCAAAGGCAGCATCGATGCCGTTGCGGCGGGCCGCGCCGTGATCAACGGTACGGGCGAATGGACAGGGATGCATCTCGTCGACGAGATCGGATCGTTCCTGGGGCCGGTCGCGCTGACGGGATCGGGCAACGTGGGCCTCGTGCATCAGAGCCTCTTGGATTGGTCGATCGGCAAGGTGCCGGAAGAGCTGCTTTTCTCGCGCGTGCTTCCGGTGGTCGCCGAGACGCTCGACAGCCGGCTCAATGACGTCTTCGGGCACGGCCTGACGCGCGAGCATGTATTCGCGGCGCTGGACAGTGCCAAGGGCGGCCCGGTTGCCGAGGGCAATGTCGGTGGCGGGACGGGGATGGTCGCCTACACGTTCAAGGGGGGAATCGGTACGTCGTCGCGGGTCGTTTCAGCGGGCGAAAAGCGATATACCGTTGGCGTGCTCGTCCAGGCGAACCACGGAAGCCGCGAAGATCTTCGCATTGCCGGTGTGCCGATCAGTAAGGAGATCAAGGGCGCGTGGCCGGAGATCAACGGTATCGCGGCTCTCGGTCCCGATGCAGGCAAACCGCAGGACAAGAATTCGCTGCTGATCGTGATCGCCACAGATGCACCGCTGATGCCGCATCAGCTGGAGCGCCTTGCACGCCGCGCCGCGCTCGGCGTTGGGCGCAACGGAAGCACGGCAGGCGCTCTCTCGGGCGAACTCGCGCTCGCCTTCTCGACAAGCCACGTGATTCCGCTGGGCCAAGCGCCG
Organism: Sphingosinicella microcystinivorans; assembly: GCF_003634215.1. Classification (GTDB taxonomy): domain Bacteria; phylum Pseudomonadota; class Alphaproteobacteria; order Sphingomonadales; family Sphingomonadaceae; genus Sphingosinicella; species Sphingosinicella microcystinivorans. The sequence goes on from NZ_RBWX01000007.1 coordinate 1,098,562, forward strand.
CGCTTGCCCGCGATGATCAACGATACCGACAGCGGAACGATGAACGCGCTGTTTTCGGGTGTCGTTCAGGCGACGGAAGAGGCGCTCGTGAACCAGCTTGTTGCGTCGGAAACGATGACAGGTGCGAACAACGTGAAGGTCTACGGCATCCCGCACGATCAGCTGCAGCGTATCATGAAGGCGCGGTTCCCGCGCCGATAGGAAGGCTGGGGGGAGGGTGCGGTCTTCCCACGGCGCGAAAAATCGGAAAGATCGCGGGATGACTGATTCTGCAATCACCCCGACCATTCCGGATCGCACGACGATCGAAGCCGCGCGCGTGCGCATTTCCGGTCTTGCCCTGCGGACGCCGCTTGTGCGTTTGCAGGGCAGCGCGCGCAGCGACATTTTCCTGAAACTCGAACTGCTGCAGCCGGTGGGCTCGTTCAAGATACGCTGCGCGGCGAACGCGCTCCTCAGCTGCGGAGATTCCGTGCGCGGCGGCGTGTCTACTGCAAGCGCCGGAAACTTCGCGCAGGGCCTTGCCTATGCCGGACGTGCGCAGGGCATTCCGGTGACCGCCTATGTGCCCGATACGGCGGCGCGCAGCAAAGTGGAGGCGCTGGAACGGTTCGGGGCGAACGTGGTGACGCTCGCTTACGATCGCTGGTGGGCGATGTTGGCCGAGCCGCCGACGGACCCGGCGTTCATTCATCCGGTCATCGAAAACGAAGTGCTTGCCGGGAACGCCACGATCGGGGCCGAAATCGTTGAGGATCTGCCCGATGTCGCAACCGTGCTCGTTCCGTATGGCGGTGGCGGGCTTTCCTGCGGCATCGCTGCCGCTCTGAAGGCTTATGGGTCAGGTGCGGAGGTTTTTGCGAGCGAAACCGAGGCGGGGGCACCGGTGCGCGCTGCGTTTGCCGCCGGTGAGCCCGTGACGGTGCCGTTTGCGCCATCCTTCATCACGGGCATGGGCGGCCCGACCGTAATCCCGGCCATGTGGCCGCTGGTACGTAGCCTTCTGAAAGGGAGCGCGTTCGTCTCGCTTGCGGAAACGGCCGCCGCCGTGCGGATGCTCGCCGAGCGTCATCACGTGATCGCGGAAGGCGCGGGAGCCGCTCCCGTCGCTGCCGCGCTTGCGGGCGATCACCCTGGGCCGGTCGTATGCATCGTCTCGGGCGGGCATCTCGATGCGGCCCACCTGGCGACAATCCTGGCCGGCGGCGTGCCATAAAACCTGGATCAGCGCGGACGCTGCCGGAACTTGATGGGTGAGACGCCGGTCCATCGCTTGAAGGCGCGGGAGAAGCTCGCGGTTTCGGCAAAGCCCAGCATTTCGCCGATCGCCTCGACCGAGAGGTGCGAACGATCGAGGAGGTAGCAGGCGCGCTGCTCGCGGACCTGATCGAGCACGTCGCCGAAACCGAGGTTCTGCTTGGCTAGCCGTCGATGCAGCGTGCGCTCCGAAACCGCCAGCTCCGCCGCAGCCTGTGCTGCCGACGGGAAGCCGCGACTCGACCGCACAAGGAGCGAATACAGGCGACCCACCATGTCGTCGCTGACCTGCGCTTCGTCGATAAGCCGCGCGCAGAGCTGCTGATAGGTCTGTTCGAGAAGCGGGCTCGCCATCGGCAGTGCGAGATCAGCCGCGCCGGGTTGGAACACCCAGCGCGTTGCCGGCGCGCCGAATTCGACCGGCACGCCAAGTTCCGCCGCATAGTCGATGCCGTCACTGCGCGGCGAGACGGAGGATTCGATGCGGGCGAGCGGAAACGGCTGCCGCATGTCCTTGAGGAAGGTCGTGGCCGATCCGAGTGAACGCACAAGGCAGAATTCGCGAAGGTCAGGCGCGACGTTGCTGTCGTCGGCCTCCATGCCCGCAAGCGCGCCGTTCTCATCGTAAAGCCGATATTGCAGTAGTGAGTAGGTGAGCGCCTGAAATGCGACCAGCACCTTCAGGCCGTCGTGCACCGTTCCGGCCGAAAGCACGGCGAGCCCGAGCGGGCCATAGGTCATCAGGCGGTAGCGCATTCCGGTGTGGAACCACAGGCCGGGAATGTCCCGCGTTGCACCGGCAAACACCTCCTGAAAGCGCAGTTCCTGAAGCCCGGAAACCTCGCCCTGCGGGTCATCCGCCTCGGCCGCCGCAATACCCGCTTTGGCGAGCAGGGGGAGCGGATTGACGCCGGCCTCGTCCAGCGCCGCACGCATGATGCGGACACTCTGGTTCGGCATTCGCATAGAGCCGAGCAGTTCGATCTTCATATTGGCCTCCGGTCGCGCATCATGCGGAACGTGGCAGTTAAAGTCAAAAGCTTGGCGCGAGATGACATTCAACGATGCTCATCTTCGTGTTTTGATCGCAGCATCGGGAACGGGTGGCGCAAGATCATCCTGGCCCGCCTTGGAGGAAGATCGTGAACCATCAGCTAGCCGTCGTCCATCACGACATCGCCTCTGGCAGTGGACCGCTGCCGTTCGCGCAGTGGGATTCGAACCCCCACGTCAAACTGGGTCAGCTTGGCGCGGAACCGCCACTTCCGGAAATCGCAACCGAACTCCAGAAGTCGCTGCACGGTTTTGCCGAAAAGGTCATGCGACCGATCGGCACCGAACTCGATCGGCTGAGCGCGGACGCGGTGGTAGACAAGGCGTCCCGCTATTGGGAATTCCGCCGCGGCTATGCCGAGCTTGGTATCAACATGGAAACGCTGGCATCCTTCTCTGCCGAAGAGATGCCGCATGTGTTCGCGATCCTTTTCGAAGAACTCGGCTGGGGCGATTCCGGCCTCGCCATTTCCGCAGGCGCCGGCCTGCTGCCGCACTATATGGCGGCGAAATTCGGCAATGATTTCGTGGCCCGCACCTACCCTGAGTCGCTGATCGGGAGCTGGGGCATCACGGAGCCCGACCGGGGGAGCGATTCGATCGACCCCGGCGGGCACGCCGCTCACGCCGCAGGAAAGCCGAACCGGCCGAACTGCGTGGCGCGCATTTCCGATGGCAAGATCGTCATCAACGGCCAGAAATCGGCGTGGGTTTCGAACGGTCCGGTCGCGGAACTCTGCATCCTCTACTGCGCTGCTGAGACGGGTTCGGGTTACGATCCCGCACGCGGCGCGGTGGTGATCGTGCCGCTCGATGCGCCGGGCGTGTCCAAGGGCAAGCCGCTGGAGAAGATGGGCCAGCGCGCGCTGCCGCAGGGTGAGATCTTCTTCAACGACGTGACGCTCGACATCGATCATCTGCTGGTCGCGCCCGAGGATTATCTGAAGGGCGTGTATGCGATCCACAGCGAGGCGAACGCGCTGATGGGCGCGACCTTCACGGGTTGTGCGCGCGCTGCCTATGAACTCGCCCATGCCTATGCGCACGAACGGCGGCAGGGCGGCGTTCCGCTCATCCGGCATCAGGACGTCGCGCGGCGACTGTTCCACATGGCGCGCAAGGTTGAAATCTCGCGTGCCCTGGCGCGGCGTGTGACGGCGTTCAACATGAACAATCCGATGCCCGCGCTGCAGGCGGCAATGTTCTCCAAAGTGACTTCGACGCAGCACGCGCTCGAAGTGACGAGCGATGCCTTGCAGATGTTCGGCGGCAATGGGCTGACGCGTGAATATCCGATGGAGAAATTGTTCCGCGATGCCCGCGCTTCGCTGATCGAGGACGGCTGTAACGAGGTCATCGCGATCAAGGGGGGAATGCTGCTGACCGATCCGGATCTGCTGCCGGGCTGAGAGCAGAAATACAGAAATGAAATCGCGCGGCCGAACGGGTTTTCGACCGACGGAGAAGGTTTGCCCGAGGGGATGGAATGAAGCAGAACGCGATCATCGCCGGTGTCGGAATGACCCGCTTCGGCAAGCATCTGGACCGCAGCCTGTCCAGCCTCGCGCACGAGGCGATCAGCGAAGCGCTCAAGGATGCGAACGTCGAGGCGCGCGAGATCGAGGCGGCATGGGCGGGAAATGCAGCCGCGCCTATCGTCACCGGCCAGGCGTGCATTGCCGGGCAGGCGATTTTGCGCGGCATGGGCATCGGGCGCATCCCGGTAGTGAACGTGGAGAACGCCTGCGCCACGGCATCGACGGCATTTCAGCAGGCGTGCACGATGGTGACGCTGGGCATTTATGATGTGGTGCTGGCGTTCGGTGTCGAGAAATTGTTCCACGAGGACAAGGCGAAGAGCTTCGCGGTGTTCCTGGGCGCTGTCGACGTCGAGAAACCCGAAGAGCTTTATGCCTACGTGGACGGTGACCGGCCCGCGAGCGACGAGCCGGGGCGGCAGCGTTCGCTGTTCATGGATATCTATGCCCGCATGGCGCGGGACTACAGCGCGCGGAGCGGTGCGACGGCGCGGCATTTCGCAGAGGTTTCGGCGAAGAATTCGCTGCACGGCAGCCTGAACCCGCGCGCGCAGTTTCGCGACGTTCTCGATACCGATGCAGTGCTCGCTGCGCCTCTGATTTCGGCGCCGCTGACGCTGCCGATGTGCTCGCCGCTCGGCGACGGTGCGGCTGCGGCGGTGATCGTGTCGACGAAGTTCGCACGCGAACGCGGCATCGCCGATCCGGTGCATGTGCGGAGTTCGCTGATCGCAAGCGCGTTCGAACCCGCTCCGGGCGCGCCCGGGATCACTGAATGGGCAGCGCGCGAAGCCTATACGATGGCGGGGATCGCGACCGAGGATATCGACTGCGTCGAACTTCACGACGCCACGTCGCCTGCCGAGCTGATGTATTACGAATATCTCGGGCTGTGTCCGCGCAATGAAGGCGTGGCGCTTCTCGAAAGCGGTGCGACAGCGCTTGGCGGACGGGTGCCGGTGAATACATCCGGCGGCCTTGTCCGCAAGGGGCACCCCATCGGCGCCACGGGGCTTGCGCAGATCCATGAGTTGACGGAGCAGCTTCGCGGACGTGCCGGTGCGCGGCAGGTGGAGGGCGCACGGCTGGCGGTCGCCGAGAACGGCGGCGGCTTTCTTGGCCGGGATGCCGCAGCGCTGGTGATGACGGTGCTTTCGCGGTGAACGCGACGCCCTCTCTGCGCACGCCCGTGCAAATGCTCCGCGACGGCGCAGCGGCGCACGATGGGGCGATGCTGACATTTGTCGACATCCGCCCGGATGGGAGCTTCGCCGAGGAGACGCGGAGCTACCGTGAATTGCTGGCGAACGGCGAACGTATTGCTGCGGCGCTCGCCGGGGAAGGCATGAAGGCAGGCGAAAGCTTTGCGCTGGTGATGCCGAACCATCCCGAGTTCGTTGACGCGATGGTGGGATCGGAACTTGCCGCAACCATTTTCGTGCCGATCGACCCCCGGACGCGCGGTGCGCGGCTGGCATTCATGCTTCGCTTCGCGGGGTGCCGGGGCGCCATTGTTGCGCCGGAAGCGATCGGCGCGCTTGCCGAGGTGATCGCCGACGTGCCTGACCTCGGCTGGGTGTGGGTGCTAGGCGATGCTGCGCCGCCCTTGACCGGGGTTCGTGTCGCCACGCTGGCGCAGGCGATTGCGGGCGCGGGCGCGCCGCCTGTTGATCCCGGTGCCGATCTCGCACGGCCGATGCAGATGCTCTACACGTCCGGCACCACGGGCGATCCCAAGGCGATCCTTGCGCCTTATGCACGCTACGCTGCCGTTTCCACCTTTGGGCCGCTGCTTCGGGTGCGCGACGACGACACGCTCTACACGGGGCTTTCCTTCACGCACGCGAACGCGCAGCTCATCACGCTCGGCAACGCTCTGGCGATGCAGCTTCCGCTCGTGGTCAGCCGGCGCTTTTCGAAGTCCCGGCTGTGGGAAATTCTGGGGCACTATGGCTGCACGGTGTTCAACCTGCTGGGCGGCATGGCGGTGGCGATCTACGCGGAGCCACCGTCGCCGCGCGACCGGCAGCACAAGGTGCGCATGGTGTTGAGCGCCGGGATGCCGCCGAGCATGTGGCATGATTTCGAGACGCGCTTCGGCGTGGACGTGCTGGAGTTCTTCGGTGCGGCGGAAGGGGGGCTGACGATCAACCTGCCGGGTGCGGGGCCGATCGGATCGATCGGTAAACCGCCTGCGGGTACGATCTGCGCGATCCTGGACGAGGACGACCGCGAATGCCCGCCGGGCGTGCAGGGCGAAATGTGCTTTCGGCCCGAAACGGGCGATACGCCCCCGGTGGAGTATTTCCGGAACCCCGAAGCATCGGCGGCGAAGACGCGGGGCGGGTGGTTTCGCACGGGCGACATCGGCTACAAGGACGCGGACGGCTGGGTGTTCTTCTCCCACCGCGCGGGCGATGCGATCCGCCGCAACGGCGATTTCGTGAACGCCGTGCAGATCGAGGCGGAGATAGCCGCGATGAACGGGGTGGGCGATGTTCATGTTTACGGCGCCGCCACGGCTGATAACGCTCCGGGCGAGAAAGAGGTCGTTGCGGCGATCGTGCCCGCAGGGGACTTCGATCCGCTTTCCGTGTTCGCGCATTGCCGGCAGCAGATCGGATCGGCTGCCATGCCTTCGCTGGTGCAGATCGTCAGTGAAATTCCAAAGACGGCCTCTGAAAAACCGCAGGCCCGGCATCTCATCACGATGCTCGGCGCACCGGATGCGGTAATCTTCGGGCCATCAGGACCCACCACAATCACTCTGGGGAGAGCGACGCAATGAGCGCACCTGTTATCGTTTACGGCGCCAGTGGCTACACGGGCAAATTGATCTCCTGGCATCTGGCGGAGGCGGGGATTCCGTTCATCGCCGCGGGCCGCGATCAGAAACGGCTCGAAGAGCAGATGGCGCGCGTGCCGGAGCTCAAGGGTGCCAGCTTCGAATGCCGCGCAGTTTCGCACGATGCGGCTTCGCTCGCCAAGCTCTTTGCAGACGCGAAGGTCGTTTACAACGTCACCGGCCCGTTCATGCAGCTCGGCGACCCGGTGGTGCAGGCCTGCCTCGACGCGGGCTGCCATTATCTCGACACCACGGGTGAGGCGGACTGGATGCGCCATGTCCGCGAAACCTACGGCGCGAAGTTCGCTGCGCGCGGCCTTCTGCTGGCGCCCGCCACATCCTACATGTGGGCGGCGGGGAACATCGCGGCTGAAATCGCGCTCGAGATACCCGGCATCGACTCGCTCGACATTCTCTATCTGGCCGATTCCGCGACCAGCGTCGCTTCGACCAAGTCGTTCCTGCGCATGTGCACGCGGCCGCAATATTACATCGAACACCGCCAGCTCGTGCAGTGGCCGATGGCGACATCCTACCTCGTGAAGGCGCCGGATTCGCATCGGTTGTTCCGCGGCTTGCCGTGGTCGGGCGGCGGTGAGCCGGTGTGGTACGAGGGCGATGCCCGCGTCAGCAACTGTTCGACGCTCGTCGGCTTCCGCAGCCAGGCGATGTTCGACGCCGTGATCGCCACGCTGGAAAAGTTCGAGAAGGAATATAGCCACCTGCCCGATGCGGAACAGGAGCGCATCTGCAACGAACTCGGCGGGCAATTGACTCAGGTCGAGCCGGATCGCGAAAACCCGGACGTCAACCGGTCGGTGATCTCGTGCATCGGGCGCGGGAACACATCGGGCGTGTCCGTGATCCTGCGCGGAAATTCGCCTTACATCCAGACAGGTCTTCTTGCTGCGGAAGGATGCCGCCGCATCCTTGGCGGACAATTGCTCGCCGCCGGCTTCCAGTCTCCGGCGAAGGCTTTCGGCGCCCGTGCCATCCTGAACGTATGGGCCGAGCACGGGTATCACACGTGGGAGGCGCAGGCGACGTGATCGCAAGGCGCGGTAACGCGCGGGGCTGAAGCCCCAAGACCATTGCAGAGGTTAAAGCCTGCCGAATGCTTCGGCAGGAACGGAAGAGTTTTGTCCACACGAACGATCAGGGGAGGATCATATGGACAGGAAAATGGAAACGACGCGGATCATCGCGCTGCTGCTTTCAACGACGATCGCGGCGCCCGCATTTGCACAGGACGCCGCCACGGAAGTTTCCGGTGGCCTGGAGGAAATCGTCGTCACCGCGCAGAAGCGCAGCCAGAACCTGCAGGACGTGCCGGTCGCCGTATCGGCGTTCACCGGTGACGATCTCGCCGCGCGCGGTGTTTCGGAAACCTCCGATCTGATGGGCACGATGCCGAACCTTCAGGTGACGACGCCCTACGGCAAGACGCAGCCGAACTTCTCGCTGCGCGGCATCTCGGTGGCGAACGAATTCACCGCCTCCACGGCTTCACCCGTGGGCGTCTACGTGGACGAGGTCTATCAGAGCTTCCGCGCCAGCCATGGCCAGCAGCTTTATGACCTTGACCGCGTCGAGGTGCTGCGCGGGCCGCAGGGCACGCTCTACGGGCGCAACACGACGGGCGGCGCGATCAGCTTTTTCACCAAGCGCCCCGACCTCGATGGCATGGATGGCTATCTGACGCTCGGCTACGGCAATTACGATACCAAGTCCGCCGAAGCCGCGTTCGAAGCGACGCTCATTCCCGACGTGCTCGGTATCCGCTTCGCCGGAACCCGGTCCAAGGGCGACGGCTTCATGTTCAACCCGATCCAGGACCGCGACGTCGCCACGACGGATTCGATCGCGGGCCGCATCACGGTACGCTTCAAGCCGACTGATGCACTCGACATCACTGTGAAGGGTTATGCCTCCAAGGACGATCCGTGGGCGGCACTCGCCTATTCGCAGGGCCAGCTTTCGGGCGGGCGGGATGCGCTCGGCTATTCGCGCTATGATCCGCAGGCGGCGCTTGGCGGGCGTTTGCTGAAGCGCAATGAAGTGGCCTCCGACACGGGGGGCAAATATTACAGCTCCTCAAAGGGCGTGGCGCTCACCATCGCTTACGATGTCAGCGACGAGCTGACGCTGACCTCGATCACCGGCTACGACAAGGGCAAGTATCGCAATTCGCCGTTCGACTGCGACGGATCGCCGAACGATCTCTGCTCGCTGCGGTACAATTCGAAGAGCGAGAACTTCAATCAGGACCTGCGCCTGACCTATGACGGCGACCGGATCAGCGTGGTCGGCGGGCTCTATTACGGCCGAGACAAGGTGGATACGCACAACGAGGTCGACTTCTTCGGCGTCCTGCGTCCGATCCTGCTCGGCGCGGGCTTGCCGGGCACCTACAGCAACCCGGCGATCGCGACGCCGGATTCGATCGGCATCCTGCCCGCGTTCGCGCTCGACCCGACGCTTGCGCCTTCGGATCCCGGCTTCTGCGCGCCGGTAAACGTCAACCCGACCGGGTTCCTCGATGCGCGTTCGCTCGTCGCGCTGCTCACCGATATCGCGGTGGACAACAGCGGGGGCGGCGGCTTCGGCGGGGCATTCTCCGCAGCGTGCCGCGCGGCGGGCGCGCCGCCGTTCAGCCCGATCCTCGGCGATCAGTATTACACGATCACGCGGCCATCGAAGGCGATCTACGGCGACGTCAGCTTCGACGTGACCGACCAGCTGAATATCAGCGTCGGGCTACGCTACACGATGGACAAGGTGAAATATTCGAACGGGCGTACGATCCTTTACGATCTCGCGGGCAACAACATCGTGGCGAGCACGATCCCGTACAGCTTCCCCTATGATCCGAGCTTGCCTGCGGTGAGCCAGCGGGAGAAGGCGAACCGCCTGACCGGGCGCATCAACGTGAGCTATGATTTCACCGACGATATCATGGGCTATGTGAATTACAGCCGCGGGTACAGGAGCGGCAGCTTCAACGGCCTCGCCTATCAGGGCACCAATCAGGTCTATTACATCCAGCCCGAGAAGGTGAACGCCTACGAAGGCGGCCTGAAGACGCGCCTGTTCGACCGCAGCGTGCAGCTCAATCTCGCGGGCTTCTACTACGATTATTCGAACCATCAGGTGACGCAGGTGATCGGCGCCACCACCTTCACGCGCAGTGCCAACGGGCGGCTTTACGGCGGCGAGGCGGAACTGGCGTGGCAGGCGCTCGACACGCTGCGGTTCGACGCGTCGCTTGGCCTGCTGAACAGCAAATACAAGGGCAACGCGCTTGATCCCACCGATCCGAGCAGCCCGACGCGAAACGTGAACGGGAACCCATTCCCGAACGCGCCGGAGATCACGTTCTCGGCGGGCTTCGACTGGGATGTCGCGGAGATCGGGAACGGCACGCTGACGCTGCGCGGTGATACGTCCTACATGGGAAAATACTACTTCGATCCGTTCAAGGATTACGGCCAATCGCCCTGCGACGCGCCCGCACCCGGATTCAATATCCGGCAGGCCGGCCCCGCGATCGCGTGCGGCAATCCCGGTTACTGGCTGTTCAACAGCCGCCTGACTTACGACGCGAAGACATGGGCGGTGAGCGTGTGGGGCAAGAACCTCACCAACAAGTTCTACTACACCTACGGGCTCAATATCGACGTGTTCGGCCTCGATTACCTGAACCGTGGATCGCCGCGTACCTACGGCGTCGAAGTCACGGCACGGTTCTGAGGCGGAGGCGATCATGCGGCGTTTCGAAGGCAAGGTCGTCGTCATCACCGGCGGGGCGCGGGGCATCGGCCTCGCCTCCGCCGAGCGGTTCGCGCGCGAGGGCGCGGTGGTGGTCATCACCGATGTGCTGAGCGGCGAGGCGGAGGCTCAGGCGGCGCGTCTTTCAAGCGAAGGCCTGGCGGTTGAAGCGGCTGTGCAGGACGTGACGCGCGAGGCGGACTGGGACCGGCTCGTTGCGGACGTGATCCATCGGCACGGCCGCCTCGACGTGCTCGTGAACAATGCGGGGATCGCGCGCATCGCTTCGATCGAGGAAAGCTCACTTGCTGAATGGCGGCTGACGATGGCCGTGAATGTCGAGGGCGTATTCCTCGGCACCAAAGCGGCGATCGGTGCAATGAAGGCGGGGGGCGGGGCGATCGTGAACGTCGCCTCGATCGCGGGCAATGTCGGCGAACCGCTGCTGGCGGCGTATAACGCTTCGAAGGGCGCGGTGAAGCTGCTGACGCGCAACGCGGCGCTGCACTGCGCGCGGCACGGCTATCCGATCCGCGTAAATTCGATGCACCCCGGCTATACGGATACGGTGCTCGTGTCGGACGCGATCGGTACGATGGAGGCCGAAGCGGGGGAGGCGTTCGCGGCGGAGACGCTCGCGCGCATTCCGATCGGGCGGTTCGCGGTCCCTGACGAAATTGCGGGGCCGATCCTGTTTCTCGCGAGCGACGATGCGCGGTACATGACGGGAAGCGAACTCATCGTGGACGGAGGGTACACGGCGGCATGACCGAGCTTCGATACCGGCATCTTTATGACGCGGACATTGCGCTCACCGCGCCCATCACGATCGGCGCGACGCCGAACGGACAGCGCGCGATCTTCCCGGTAGGCGGTGGTACGCTGAAAGGGGAGCGGCTGAGCGGTCGGTTTATTCCGCCGGGGGGTGACTGGGCGCTGGTGCGTAGCGACGGGTCGATCGCGCTCGATGTGCGCGCCACGGTGGAAACCGATGACGGCGCGCTTGTCTATCTCACCTATACGGGGCGCATCGTTGCCGATCCGGGCTTGCTGCCCGCCGTGCTGGATGTGGCGAGCGCGGCGCCTGTCGACCCTTCGCGCTATTATTTCCGCACGCTCATTCTCTTCGAAACCGGCAGTCCAACGTATGCATGGCTGAACGGTATCTGTGCGGTCGGGATCGGCAGCACGGGGAACGGCGGCGTGCAGTACCGCACCTACGAGATACTCTGAGGGGAGGCATCATGGCGACGACTGCAATCGGCGGAGCGGAGGCGGCGCGAGAGCCTGTACCGGCATGGGCGCGCTTCATGCTTTGGATTCATGCGAACCTGATCTTCGAGGCGAAGGGTAGCCCGCGCATCAAGGTCGCCACGGCGGTGAATCTGCACAAGATCTTCACGGTGTTCATCATCTTCGGGATGATGCGGGTGACGGACAATTTCAGTAACGCGGCGTGGGTCTATCTCGCGCTGCATGGCTGCTACGGCTATTGCTGGCTGATAAAGGATCTGGGCTTTCGCGACCATCAGCTCGACCGCACGACGGCGTGGTGGGGCGCGGTCAATATGTATGTGATGCTGGTCGCGTGGTACTGGCTGATCCCGTGGCTGTTCCTGTCGCGGCACATCGATCCTTCGGGGCCGATGCTTGCCGCCGCGATCGCGCTTCACACGCTCGGCGTCGTCACGATGATCGCGGCGGACGGCCAGCGGCACTTCACGCTGAAGTATCGCTCCGGGCTCTTCACCGGCGGGCTTTATGCGTACACGCGCAATCCCAATTATCTCGGCGAGATCATGATCTATTCGGCCTATGCGCTGCTCGCGCAGCACTGGATCGCGTGGGCGATCGTGATCTATGCGACCGTCTCCACCTTCCTGCCGCGCATGTACCAGAAGGACCACGCGATCTCGCGCCATCCGGGCTGGGCGGACTACAAGGCGAAGACGGGGCTGCTGATCCCGTGGGGCCTGCTGAACGGTCGCGCGCTCGCTGATCGCTTTCGGAAATCATAGGAGTTTCGCTGCATGTTTAAGGCCATTGTTATCGACAAGACGGATGCCGGGCAGACGGCACGGATCGCCGAGTTGGAAGGCAGCGATCTGCCTGAGGGCAATGTCACCGTCCGGGTTGAATACTCGACGGTGAATTTCAAGGACGGGCTGGCCATCACGGGTGCCATTCCGCTCATCCAGAGCTTTCCGATGGTGCCCGGCATCGATTTCGCCGGCGTTGTCGAGACGAGCGCGCATCCAGGCTGGAAAGCGGGCGACCGCGTGGTGCTGAACGGCTGGGGTGTCGGCGAACGGCACTGGGGCGGGCTTGCGGGCAAGGCGCGCGTGAACGGCGACTGGCTTGTGCGCCTGCCGGATGCCTTCACGACGCGGCAGGCGATGGCGATCGGCACGGCGGGTTATGCCGCGATGCTGTGCGTGCTGCGGCTTGAGAAGCTCGGTGTGAAGCCGGGGGACGGCGAAGTGATCGTGACGGGGGCGAGCGGCGGCGTCGGCAGTGTTGCCATCGCAGTGCTTTCGAAGCTCGGGTACCGGGTCGCGGCATCAACGGGCAGGCCGGAAGGCGCCGACTATCTGAAGGCGCTCGGCGCGGCCGAGATCATCGATCGGAATACGCTCACCGAACCCGGCGCGCCGATGCAGGCCGAACGATGGGCAGGCGCAATCGACACGGTGGGCAGTCACACGCTCGTCAACGTCTGCGCGCAGACGCGCTACGGCGGGATCGTCGCAGCGACCGGCCTTGCGCAGGGCATCGACCTTCCGGCGACGCTCTATCCGTTCATCCTGCGCAACGTGACGCTTTCGGGCGTCGACAGCGTGATGGCGCCCCGCGCAGACCGTGAAGAGGCGTGGAGCCGTCTCGCCCGTGACCTTGATCCCGCGAAGCTCGAAAGCATGATCCGCGAGATTGCGCTCGACGATGTGATTCCCGCGGCCGGCGACATCCTGCAGGGCAAGGTGCGCGGACGGATCGTGGTGCCGCTCTAGGCCGCGAGAGGTCCGCGACGCCGTTCGTCAGGCAGCCCCGGGGTCATCCGCGTAGACGCGCGCAATGACCGCGCAGACGAGCAGCTGGATCTGGTGGTAGACCATCAGCGGAAGGATCAGCATCCCGACGAGCGGCGCTGCGAACAGCGCCGCCGCGATCGGCACGCCGCTCGCCAGGCTCTTTGTGGAGCCGCAGAATACCAGCGCCACTTTGTCCGCCCGTGACAAGCCGAGGACGCGCGACAGCGCGAGGGAAACGAGCAGGACCGCCGCGAGCAACAGCACGGCAAGCCCGGCGATGGTTGCGAGATCCACGCCCGAAACGCGTGACCACAGCCCATCGACGACCGCCGCACTGAACGCGGTGTAGACGACGAGCAGTATCGAGCCGCGATCGAGCTTTCCAAGAAAGGCTTTATGGCGATCGACGAAGCGTCCGATGAGCGGCCGGGACAGGTGCCCGACGATGAAGGGTATCAGCAGCGTCACCACCACCGAGCGGATGGCCGCGCCCGTATCGACCTCGCCGCCGGCCCCCTGGGCATGGATCAGCAGCCCGGCGAGCAGCGGCGTGAGGAAAACACCGATGAAGTTGGACAGCGATGCGCTGCAGACGGCCGCGGCGACATTGCCGTGTCCGATCGATGTGAACGCGATCGACGACTGGACGGTGGAAGGCAGCACGGCGAGAAACATGAGGCCCGCCTTGATGTCGGCGGATACGATGCGGTCCGGCGCCAGCGCGACCCCGAGCGCGACCAAGGGGAACACGATGTAGGTCATGCCGAGGGCCGACAGGTGCAGCTTCACCGCGCCCGCGCCGCGCATGACCGCTTCGCGCGAAAGCTTGGCGCCGTGCATGAAGAACAGCAGCATGATGGCGAGACGCGTGGCGATTGCGAAGGCTTCCGCGGCATCGCCTCGGCAGGGCAATACGCTTGCGAGGGCGACGACGGTGAAAAGTGCGATCGTGAACCCGTCCGGGCGCAACTTGACCAGCATGTCGACTCCTGATGCGGCCGCACCGGCGGCGTTGGCGCAGGCGTTCTATGTCAGGAGACACGCATTTTGAAACCTGCATCCCTACGACACGCCGTAAACCTGCGCATTTTGAACAGCCAGAACCGATCGACCTTCAGCTCTGACAGCCTCCAAATGGCGGCTTGTCATCGTGTGAACGCGAGCCGGTTCTAGCCCGCGGCGCCGGCACGTCTCGGCTCCGGCAAAGGCGCGGTATGCGGGGTGCCGACCCCGTCATGAGGCTCGTCTTCGACCGCAGAGGTCGCGAGCGCGACGCCGGTTTCCAGGCTTGCCGCCGCAAGCTTCCGGGCAGCAGAGGGCGGGACGAGACGCGTCGCCGCGGCGAGCTTGATCTCCGGTGCTTCGGGTTCGGGTGCAGGCGCGGGCTGGGCGTGCACCGTGAGATCGGCGGCCCAAAGCCTCCGGATGACAGCACCCGCCACTGCAAGCGCGGACGGCCGCTGCGCGTTGACCTGGATCCGGTTTGTGAAGAGTGAAACGATCAAGCGGTCGCGCACCTCTTCGGAATGGAAATCGAACGCGACACCGATGCGGCGACCGGTCCTGCGAACGAAGCCGCGAACGATACCGACCTCTGGCAGGATCACCTGCACGCGCTCCCCGATCACCAGATCGGCGGGCTCGGAGACCTCCATGCCAAGGCCCGACAGCGAAATATCGCCCTTGCCGGAGGTGATCATGTGACCTGTGTCGCTGAGCAGCGACAGCGGCTGCTGGATCTCGAAGCGCTCCTCGCCGCGAATGCGCGGTTTTTCGAGGCACATCATCGCGACGAGGATCATCACGAGCATATTGAGCAGAAGCCAGAAGCTCACCATCGGCAACAGCTCGTCTTGCACGACGATGCGATAGTCCGCGCCCATGTTCGCGACCATGCCCGCCACGCTCGCCGCGATCAGGAACAGGCAGGAAAAGAGCACGCGCGTTTCCCAGTTTCCGCCGCCTGCGGCGGAGCCCTTTGGCGTGACCTTGAAGACGTGACCGTGCGGCTTCACGAGGGTTTGCAGGACGACGGGGAGAATCCGGAACATCTGGAACACCGCGAGGACCTGGGCCGCCAGCGGGTAATAGCGGCCGGGTGCAAGCAGTGTGATGCCCACGAGCAGCGCCAATATCAGCGGCAGCAGGTAGCTGGTGAGGCTTGGCAGATCGACGTGGATCATGGGCGACAGGTTGAAGAGCATGAACATGATCGGCATCAGGATCGCGAAGGCCGATTGCAATCCCTGCGTGATCCATGCCGAGGGCAGGAACATCAGCCGGTGCCGCAGCTTGAGGCCGGGACCGAGCGGCCCTTCCTTCAGATAGAGGATCTGGATCGCGCCCTGGGCCCAGCGTTGCCGCTGCACGAAGAATGCCGCCGTGCTTTCCGCCGCCAGGCCATAGGCGAGCGGTTCGTTGAGATAGCGCGTGACATAGCCCTGGCGCAGACTCGCGAGCGTCAGCAGCATGTCTTCCGTGATCGAACCTTCGGGCAGGCCGCCGCCGATATCTTCGAACAGCTTGCGCCGCGTGACGGAATTCGAGCCGCAGCAGAACGAGGCATCCCAGCCATCGCGGCCGGGCATGATCGCTTCGAAGAAGAAGCGCTGATCGTCCGGCATCGCCTGCTGCAGGCCGAGGTTCGTCTGCATTGGGTCGTGGTTGTAGAAACTGTGCGGGATCTGGACGATCCCGACCTTCTCGTCTTCAAAGAAGCCCATCGTGCGCAGCAGGAAATCGCGCCTCGGCACGAAATCGGCGTCGAACACGGCGCCATAGGGCGCGGTTGTGAGCGTGAGGGCGTGATTGATGTTGCCGGCCTTGGCGCCCTTGTTGTCGGGGCGGTTGATGTAGCCGGCGCCCTTGGCGACGCAGAGGTCGTGCACCCATTGACGGCGGCCATCATCGAGCACCCACACCCGCGCGTCCGGCCAATTCAGCGCGAGGCATCCAAGGATGGTTTTTTCCAGAACGTCGCGGGGCTCGTTGTAGGTGGCAATGAACACGTCGACAGGGGGCAGCTTCGCGGCGCTTTCCGCCCATCGTGCGCGCAGCATGGCTTCGCCGGTGTCGGCCTCTGCCGATCGGTCGGTAGGGCGGGAGAGGATTGCGAGCAGGATCGCGGCATCAAACAAAGCCGCGAGTTCGACGGTGAGGCAGGTGAGGGGCCACCAAAGGTCGCCCGGACCACCGGACCAAGGGATCGTCTGCGTGATCCGCCAGTGGAGATAGTAGAGGATCGTGGCGCCGACTGTGGCGATAAGGCCGGCACGGCTGTAGCGCACGCCGCCGAACAGGATCAGCGCCCCCAGCACCAGGGCGAGAGGCGCCAGTGTTTCGATCAGCGGGAGGGTGTTCAAGACGGTCAGATCGTTCGGCTGAACCGCACTTCGGCCAGCCGCCCGACATCGCACCTGCGGCTGGCGTCGAACGCTTCCGGCGCGGGCGCCGAAAGCGAAACGTCCACGATGATCTCGCGGGCGTCCGGCTTCGAATGGGTCGAGGCGGCCAGCAGCCGCTCCTCTCGGCGGCTTGCGGCGCCCGAGATGCTGGAGATGCGGCCTTTCATCCAGCGGTCGGAGCCGATCAGGCGCACGTCGGCAGGGCCGCCGGGCACGATGGCTTCGGCCTTGCGTTCGGGCAGCGCGACCTGCACGAAACGGCGGCGGCAATCGACGAGATCGAGGATGGGTTCACCGGCGCGCACGGCGGCACCGGAGCTTGCGGTTGCCGCCCAGATCAGCGTTCCGGCCGGCGCGCGGTAGCTGGCGCGGCCGAGCGCGTCTTTCAGGCGCAGTTCTGCTTGCGTATGCTGTGCGGTGGCGTCGTTCAGCGTTTTTTCGATGATCTGCCGCTGCAGCATCAGGCGGTCGGCCTGCTGCGTGGCGTAAGGCGCGTCATTGTAGCTGTCGCCGATGAACACGCCGGCGCGCGCGGCCTTTTCCGTGACCTCGATCGAGCGCAGCTTCGAGGCGGCGCTGCTGCATTCGTTGCTCGTGCGCGTCGCCGCGGCTTCGGCCTTTTCCACGGCGGCGGGGGACATGAAGCCCTCGCGCGCGAGCTTCCGCACGCGCGCAAGCGTCGCTGCCTGCTGCGTGCGTTCCGCCTGGCATCCATTGAGATCCGCAAGCGCGGCGCCGCGGTCTTCGCTGAGGCGGGCGCTCGTGGCCGCGTTGAAGGCCGACGCACGCTTTTCGAGTCGCTGTTCTTCAGAGCGAAGCTCGGAGAGCTGGCGCTGGGCAAGATCGATCTGCGCCTGCGCCAGATCTGCCGCCGCCGCGAGGTCTGCAACCTCTCCAGTATCCTGCGAGAGATCGAGCAGGCGGATCGAGGAGGCCTTCGCGAAATAGCGGCCGTCGGCAGGCAGGTCCGCCACCGTGCCATCAACCGGCGCCGACAGGCGGATGAGCGGCGCGTTGATCGCCGCCTGCGTCGAAACGTCGTTGAAGACATAGGGCGCGAAGCCGACTGCGCCGATAGCGATAAGCGACGCGGCAAGCACAAGGCGTGTGCTGCGGGCGCGGACGAAATTCTGAACGTTGATATTCATGGTTTTGCGGCCCCTGCGCCAATCAAGGTGTTGGCGCTCTGCCGCTGTGATAAACAAATCTGGCTAATTCCGAGTTAACCCCGGCACCCTTGAGCCTGTGCGTTTACGCCGTCGCCTTGATCGTTTCACGCAGCATCTCGATCATCGTGTCGATTTCCGCTTTCTCGGCGATGAGGGGCGGCGACAGGGCGATGATGTCGCCCGTCACGCGGATGAGCAGCCCGCGCTGGAAGCAATCCGTGAACACGTCGTAGGCGCGGCTGCCGGGCGCGCCTTCGCGCGATGCCAGCTCAATGCCGGCGACGAGGCCGATCGCGCGAATGTCCGTGATCGTGGGTAGGCCGCGCAGGCTGAAAACAGCCTCTTTCCAGTAGGCTTCGAGCTCTGCCGCGCGCGTGAGAAGGCCTTCCCGCGCGTAGATGTCGAGGGTCGCCATGCCCGCCGCGCAGGCCACCGGGTGGCCCGAGTAGGTGTAGCCGTGGAAAAGCTCGATGGCGGACTCGGGTCCCTGCATCAGCGCATCGTGAACGCCCCGCGCGCAGAAGACGGCGCCCATCGGCACGGCGCCGTTGGTGATGGCCTTTGCAGTCGTCACGATGTCCGGCTGAACGCCGAACTTTTCGGTTGCGAACGGCGTGCCGAGGCGGCCGAAACCCGTGATCACCTCGTCGAAGATCAGCAGGATGCCGTGGCGTGTCGCGATTTCGCGAAGCCGCTCCAGATAGCCCTTCGGCGGCAGCAGAACGCCGGTGGAGCCTGCCATCGGTTCGACGATGACCGCGGCGATCGTTTCCGCGCCGTGCAGGCCGACGAGCCGCTCGAGATCGTCGGCAAGCTCGGCGCCGTGCTCCGGCAAATCCTGCGAAAAGGCATTGCGCACCGGGTCGTGCGTGTGACGGAGGTGATCGGTGCCGGGGAGGGTAGGAAAGACGCGCCGGTTGTTAACGAGGCCGCCCACCGAGATGCCGCCGAAGCCGACACCGTGGTAACCGCGCTCGCGGCCGATGAAACGCGTGCGGGTGCCTTGTCCGATCGCCCGCTGGTACGCGACGGCGATCTTCAGGGCTGTATCGACCGCTTCCGAGCCGGAGTTGGTGAAAAAGATGCGATCCAGCCCCGCAGGGGCGATCTCACCGAGCCGCTCGGCGAAACGGAACGCGATGGGGTGCCCCATCTGGAACGTCGGCGCATAGTCGAGCGTGCGCAGCTGTTCGCCGACGGCCTCGGCGATTTCGCGGCGGCCGTGGCCCGCGTTGACGCACCAGAGGCCGGCGGTGCCATCGAGAACACGCCTGCCGTCGTCGCTGCGGTAATACATGCCCTCCGCCTCCGCGAGCAGGCGCGGCGCGGCCTTGAACTGCCGGTTGGCGGTGAACGGCATCCAGAAGTTATCAAGGGCGGTCGTGTTGGCGGGCATGTGTTGTCCTTTCTCAAGCACTCCAACACTTGGGACGCGTGAAAACAAGGCGTTTTCTTTAGGCTTTTTTCCGCGCGCGTTTCGGCGCATTGAAGGCATGGTGTTGAGTGTGGTTCAACAACATGAACGCGGTGGAAGAGGGCGGAATGTCGGAAGATCTTGGCGTTGGGTGGCGGCTACGCCATGTACGACAGGCAGCAGGCCTGTCGCAGCGGGTGCTTGCAAAACGTGCGGGGATCACGAACTCCACGATATCGCTTATCGAGGCGGACCGCGCCAATCCCTCGCTCGGTGCCCTGAAGCGCATTCTGGATGCAATCCCGGTCGGCCTTTCAGCGTTTTTCGCGCTGGAGCGGGAGCCGGACGATGCGATGTTTCATGCCGCTAGCGACCTTGTCGAAATCGGCAAAGGGCATGTCTCGTACCGTCAGGTGGGGCGATCGATGAGCGGGCGCAAGCTGCAGATGCTCGACGAATGCTACAAGCCGGGTTCGGACACTGGCCGCATCCCGCTGAGCCATGACGGTGAGGAAGCGGGAATTATCATCTGCGGCCAGATCGAAGTGACCGTCGGGAACGAGCGGCGCGTCCTCGGGCCGGGGGATGCCTACAGCTTCGACAGCCGGATACCGCATCGCTTTCGCTGCGTGAGTGACGTGCCTGCGCGTGTCGTGAGCGCCTGCACACCGCCGACGTTCTAAGACAGGCTAACGGTTTTCCTGTGGTTGATCGCGGTCGATAGCGCCCGCATCGATCAGCGGTGCTGCATCAATGGCGCTTGCACCGAGGACGTCGCCGAGGCGCTCCAGCGCGGCGAGGATCATGGCCTGCTCCCAGATGGGCAGCTTCATGAAACCCGCGTTGAAGCGGGACTGCAGCATGTCCGGTGCAGCCGCCAGGGCCGCTGTTCCGGCCTCGGTGATGCGAACAAGGACCTGACGCTTGTCTTGCTCGCCCCGCCTGCGAGCCACCAGCCCACCCGCGGCCAGGCGATCCAGAATGTTGGTGACGGTCGCATGGCCGAACTGAAGCGTCGATGCGATCGCTCCCGGTGTCACGTCCTCGCGACGCGCGATTTCCTGAAGAACGAGCATCTGGGAGGGGGTGAGCCCGGTTTCGGCGGCAAGGCGTCGCCCGCCAAGTTCACTCGCCCGCAGGATGCGCCGTAAAGCACGCAGGGTTTGGTTGGGTACGCTGGTGCTCATAAACGCTTGGCTAGCGCGGCCATGCCCTCCGAGCCAGCGCTATTATATTTCGGATCATTAAATATAATTTTTCTGCTCTTTCACGGGTTGGAGGCCTCGCCTGCTCCTGAAAGGTTGATAATCCGAAGGTTGGTGACTATATTCCGGCACGAACCGAGCGAGAGTCGATCGTGTCGGGTTAAAAATATTTCGGGAGAATAAACAATTCAACCTCAAGCAAGCAGCGCGTTTACCGCGCCACGGCTTTCGGCGTCCGTTGCAAATGACCCCCAGCCGGACAAGGACATCAGCTTCCGGCCACCCGTTCCGGCCGATGCCGCACAGATTTCGGCCCTGATCGCCGACTGTCCGCCGCTCGACACAAACTCCGTCTATTGCAACCTGCTCCAATGTTCGGATTTTGCGGACACATGCATCGTTGCGGAGCGGGACGACGCGATCGTTGGCTGGATATCCGGCTACCGGCCGCCAACTAAGCAGGACAAGTTCTTTGTATGGCAGGTCGCCGTCAGCGACTCTGTGCGAGGTGAAGGGCTCGGTGGGCAAATGCTCGATGCTCTGCTCGAGCGCCCCGCGCTTCAGGGCGTCCTTTCACTGACGACCACGATCACCGAGGACAATGCCGCGTCCTGGGCGCTTTTCGAAAGTTTTGCCGGTCGCCACGGCGCGACGCTCCGGCGGACCCCGCGTTTCGATCGGGAACGTCACTTCGGCGGCGAGCATGAGACCGAATGGGAGGCCCGCATCGGACCGCTGCCAACGGCCTATCGCAAGCTTTCCAAAACAAGGGAATTGATATGAAGATGACGAAGCCACAGCCAAGCAAATCGGGCCCGGTTCCTGAAATTTACGCTCGGCGCGAATCCGCGGTGCGCAGCTATGCGCGTGCCATGCCGCGGCAGTTCACGCGCGCGGAAGGTGTTTGGATGCACGACAGCGCCGGTGGCCGCTACCTCGATTTCCTTTCCGGGTGTTCCACGCTGAACTACGGACACAATCATCCCGTGCTCAAGCAGGCGCTGCTCGATTATATCGCGGCTGACGGCATAACCCACGGGCTTGATCTGCACACTGATGCGAAGGCCGATTTCCTGGACGCGCTGGAGTCGCTCATCCTGCGCCCGCGCGGGCTCGAATATCGGGCGATGTTCACGGGTCCCACCGGCACAAACGCCGTCGAAGCCGCGATAAAGCTCGCACGCAAGGTTACGGGGCGGGAACTCATTATTGCGTTCAGCAATGGTTTCCACGGCATGACGCTTGGCGCGCTCGCCTGCACGGGCAACGCGCAGAAGCGCGGCGGCGCGGGCGTGCCGCTCAGCCACGTCTCGCATGAACCCTATGATGGCTACCACGGCCCGGATGTCGACACGGCGGCGCTCCTGGAGCAGCGACTTTCCGATCCATCGAGCGGCCTTGATGCGCCGGCGGCTTTCATTGTCGAAACCGTGCAGGGAGAGGGCGGGCTGAATGCAGCGTCTGCGGAATGGCTTCGCCGCATAGCGGAGATCGCGAAGCAGCACGGCGCCCTTCTCATCATTGATGATATCCAGGCGGGTTGCGGGCGTACGGGCGGCTTCTTCAGTTTCGAGGAGAGCGGCGTAAAGCCGGACATCGTTACACTCGCCAAGTCGCTTTCGGGCATGGGCCTCCCATTCGCGCTCACGCTTTTCAGGCCTGAGCTCGATATCTGGTCGCCTGGCGAGCACAACGGGACGTTCCGCGGCAATAATCACGCATTCGTGACCGCTGCGGCGACGCTCCGCCACTTCTGGGCCAATCCGGAATTCGTCGAGGGCGTGCGGGAGAGAAGCGATCTGCTCGAACACCGGCTGGCGCGTATCGCCGCCCGACACGGGCTTTCCACGCGCGGTCGCGGAATGATGCGCGGCATCGATATGGGGTCGGGCGAGAACGCCTCGGCTGTCACCACGGCGTGTTTTGATCGCGGGCTCATCATCGAAACCAGCGGCCCGCACGACGAGATCGTGAAAGTCCTCGCTCCGCTCACCATCGATACCGACGTGTTTGAAGCGGGTCTCGATATTCTCGAGACCGCGGTCGGTGACGTGCTTTCACAAAGCTATGGCGTCGCCGCAGAATAAGCAGAACAAGGAGAAAAGTTGATGATTGTCCGCAGACTGAAAGATGTCCGCGCAAGTGACCGTAATGTCCGTTCCAAGGGATGGGAGAGCGCGCGGTTGCTGCTCAAGAACGACGGAATGGGCTTTTCATTCCACGTTACCCGCATGTACGCGGGCGAAGAATTGAAGATGCACTACCAGAACCATCTGGAAGCTGTTCTGATTCTGAAGGGCACGGGAACGATCGAGGATCTGGGGTCCGGCGAAACGCACGATCTTGCGCCTGGTGTTATGTACGCGCTGAACGCGAACGATGAGCATATCGTGCGCCCCGCGACCGATATCCTGACCGTGTGTGTATTCAACCCGCCCGTCACCGGCCGCGAAATTCACGATGAAAACGGTGCCTATCCTGCAAATCTGGATGAAGCACCGATCGCCGCCGCGGCATCCTGAATGACGGCGGAAGGAGAAACCATGAGCGATCTATACCCCTCCCGCCGATCGGAGGAGCCCGGCATGTTTCCGCGCCGGGACCCCGTGGTCCACGGCACTTGGACGCCCAAAGCACCGGTGAGCCGCGAACAGGCGGAGCAGTTCGACCAGCAAGGATATCTGGTTCTGGAGGACGTATTCAGTGCGCGGGAAATGGCGACGTTGCAGGCGGAGACGGTGCGCCTGCTCGGCGACCCGAGCGGTCTGCAGCGCGATACCATGATTACCGAACCCGGCGGCGCGGAAGTCCGCTCCATCTTCGCCATTCATGCGCAAAGCCAGTTGATCGGACGACTCGCGTCCGACGATCGGCTTGCGGGTGTCGCGCGCTTTCTGCTCGGCGACGACGTATATATTCACCAGTCGCGATTGAACTATAAGCCTGGCTTCCAGGGCAAGGAGTTCTATTGGCATTCCGACTTTGAAACCTGGCATGTCGAGGACGGTATGCCGCGCATGCGTGCCTTGTCGATGTCGATCCTGCTTGCCGAGAATACGCCGCACAACGGTCCGTTGATGTTGATGCCCGGTTCCCATCGCACGTTCGTGTCGTGCGTCGGGGAAACGCCGGACGATCATTACAAGATGTCGCTGAAGAAGCAGGAATACGGTGTACCGGACGAAGATAGTCTTGCGCGCCTTGCGCAGATGCATGGGATCGTGTCGCCGGTCGGCAATCCGGGAACCGTCATCATCTTCGACTGCAACACGATGCACGGTTCAAACGGCAACATAACGCCGTTCCCGCGCGCGAATGCATTCATCGTCTACAATGCGGTGTCGAACAGCCTGCAGGCACCGTTCGGCGCAAAGACGCCGCGGCCCGATTTCATCGCGTCGCGGGACGTCGATCCGCTGTTTCCGGTGACTGACGATCTGGCGGCCTACGCGGCATGACGGGCACACATAGCGTCGAAAAGATCGGCGGGACTTCGATGGCGGCCACGGCCACGCTATTCGATAACGTTTTGATCGCGGGACGGACTGGTTCCGAACTCTACAACCGCATTTTCGTCGTTTCCGCTTATGCCGGCATGACGGACCTGCTGCTGGAGCACAAGAAGAGCGGCGCGCCGGGCGTTTACGCACGTTTTGCAGTAGGCAATGGCGATGACGGCTGGCGCGGCGCGCTCGAGGACGTACGCAAGGCGATGCATAAGCGAAACGCGGAGATGTTCGCGCGCGCTTCGAGCTGCAGCGAAGCAGACAGATTCGTGGACAGCCGCATCGATGCGCTGAGGGCCTGCCTCGACGATCTTCACCGGCTGCGTAACCACAGACGCTTTTGTCTGAAGGAGCAGCTCGTCACCGTGAGGGAAATGCTCGCCGGCTTCGGCGAGGCGCACAGCGCGCACAGTACGGCGCTGTTGCTGCGGGACCGCGGCATCAACGCCGTCTTCGTCGATCTGACACAATGCGACCAGAACGACATCGACACGCTGGACGTGCGCATTCTGAAGGCGCTGGAACCGATCGACCTGCGCACACAGATGCCCATAGTCACCGGCTATGCGGGTTGCGAAGGCGGCATGGTCCGGCGGTATGCACGCGGCTATTCGGAAATGACGTTCTCGCGGATCGCTGTTCTCAGCAAGGCGCGTGAGGCGATCATTCACAAGGAATTCCACCTTTCGAGCGCGGACCCGAAACTTGTCGGCATCGAATGCGCGCAAAAGATCGGCCGAACAAACTACGACGTGGCGGACCAGCTCGCCAATCTGGGAATGGAAGCGATTCATCCGCGTGCCGGCAGAGGCTTGAGGCAGGCACAAATTCCGCTGCGTGTGCGCAACACGTTTGACAGGCAGGATGAAGGCACGCTGATCTGCGGCGACTACGTATCGTCAACTCCGCGCGTCGAGATCGTCACCGGCATCCAAACCGTCCATGCCCTCCAGTTCTTCGAACAGGACATGGTGGGAGAGAAGGGCTATGATGCCGCGATCCTCGATGTGCTGACACGGCACCGCGTCTGGATTGTCAGCAAATCATCCAACGCGAATACCATCACGCATTATCTTTCCGCTTCGCCCGAAGCGGTCGCGCGGGTCATTGCGGACCTTGAGGAGCGTTATCCCGGTGCGGCGATTTCGTCGCAGACCGCTGCGATGGTTTCCGTGATCGGAAGCGATATTTCCGAGCCTGGCCTCGTGCCGCGCGCCTTGAACGCGCTTGCCGATGCCGGGATCGTCATGATCGCGATGCAGCACCAGATTCGGAATGTCGATGTGCAGTTCATCGTTGATTGCGATGATTACGCGCGGGCGATTACCGCGCTGCACGCGGCTCTTGTTGAACGCCGCAGCGGAGCCCATCAGGCGGCGGCCTGACGTCGGAGGTCAGGGCCTTGCTCCCATCACTCCTACCGGTTCGCAGTCTGCTCACGGCGATCTTCATGCTGATGGCTGGCGGCGGCGTGCTGTCGACGCTGACGAGTGTGAGGCTGGAGGAAAGCGGTGCTGGAACCCTGCAGATCGGCCTGGTGGCAACCGCCTACTTCGCGGGCTTAACCGTTGGGTCCCTGCACGTGCACAGGATCATCGCGGGTGTGGGGCATATCCGTGCTTTCACGGCGTTCGTGTCGTTATTCTCGGCAAGCACGCTTGCATATGCTCTGCATCTCGATCCGCTGATGTGGAGCGCACTGCGCTTCATAGACGGGCTGTGCATCGCAGGCGTGTTCATCTGCCTTGAAAGTTGGCTCAACGAGCGGGCCGCGCCTGAAACGCGCGGGCTGGTGCTCGCGGGGTACATGATCGCGCTTTATTCGGGTCAGGCGGCCGGTCAATTCCTGCTCGGCATTGGAATGGCGGGATCGGGCTTCCCCTTCATCGTCGCTTCGATCCTCATATCGCTTTCTGCAATTCCCGTGGCGCTGACACGGATCACGGCGCCTGTTGTTGGCGTCGAACAGCCACTCGCACTCCGCCGGCTCTACGATATCTCGCCGCTCGGCATCGTCGGCACGACGGTCACGGGGATCATGATGGGGGCGTTCTACGGCCTTGGCGCCATTTACGCGCGCAGGCTCGGCATGGATCTTGCCGCGACGGCGACTTTCATGAGCGCCGTCATTCTTGGAGGTGTGGCGCTGCAATGGCCGCTTGGGAAGCTATCGGACAGGTTCGACCGCCGCATCGTTATCGTCTTCACGTTCGGGGCGGCTGCGCTGACGAGTATGTTGCTTGCGTTCCTGGCCGTACCGGACGCAAAACTGCTCGCTGCCGGGGCGTTGTTCGGCGGTCTTGTCTTTGCGCTCTACCCCTTGTGCGTCGCGCATACCAACGACCACCTGAGGCCCGATGAGCGCGTCGCGGCGAGCGGCGGGCTCGTGCTGTTCTACTCAGCGGGTGCCGCTGCGGGACCGATCGTGGGCGGCGGTGCGATGACGTTTGCGAACAACGGCCTGTTCCTGCTTCTGGCAACGTGCGCGACCGGGGTGCTGGCATTCGGAATATGGCGCCTGCGGACGTCACCGCCGGTGCCGGATGCCGATCAGCAAGCCTATCAGACGCTGCCACGCACCACGCCTATGGCAGCGACGCTGGATCCGCGCGGTTCCGAACAATGAAGGATGCCTCATGACCACTTCCCGAGCGGATAACGCCTTCGGCTCCGCCGTTCCGCCTGGCGGAACGGAAAATGTCCCGCCCAGCGTTCTGCGCCGCGCGATCACCGCGTCCGCCGTGGGCAACGCGACGGAGTGGTTCGACTATGGCATTTATGCGTACGGCGTGACCTATATCTCCGCGGCACTCTTTCCCGGCAGCATCGAGGAGGCCACGCTGTTCGCGCTTGCCGCCTTCGCGATCTCCTTTCTCGTCAGGCCTCTCGGAGGACTCTTTTGGGGGCCGCTTGGCGACAGGTTGGGGCGCAAGACAGTCCTTGCTTTCACGATTTTGATGATGTCGGGCGCGACCTTCGCGGTTGGGCTCATTCCGTCTTACGACAGCATTGGCATATGGGCGCCCGTTCTCCTGATGCTGCTGCGGATGGTGCAGGGGTTTTCCACCGGCGGAGAATACGGCGGCGCTGCAACGTTCATGGCCGAATATGCACCCGACGACAAACGGGGGTTCTGCGGAAGTTTCCTTGAAGTCGGCACGCTTGCGGGGTTCTCTTTCGGTGCCCTGCTTATGCTCGGCTTTTCGCTCTGGCTCGGTGATGCCGTGATGCATGATTGGGGTTGGCGCGTACCGTTCTTCGTTGCGGGTCCGATGGGTCTCGTCGGCATGTATCTGCGCGCGCGCATGGAAGACACGCCGATCTTTCGAGAAATCGAATGTGAGGGAAAGCAGGAGAAAGGCACTGCCGTTGAACTGCGCCACCTGCTGCGCGACTACTGGCGGCCGCTCGTCGTGATGGGGGGACTGGTCATCGCGCTGAATGTCGTCAACTACACGCTGCTAAGCTATATGCCGACCTATCTTCAGCGCCGGCTCGGGCTGTCGCCGGACGATGCGCTGATCGTGCCGATTATCGGCATGTTGTTCATGATGTTTCTGCTGCCGTTCGCAGGCGCACTTTCAGATAGAGTGGGCCGCAAGCCGCTGTGGTGGGTTTCGCTCGTCGGCCTCTTCGTTGCGGCCGTGCCGCTTTACCATTTGATGGGGACCGGCCTCACCGGTGCGATTATCGGATTTCTTTTGCTTGGGATTCTTTACGCGCCTCAGCTCTCCACAATATCCGCTACGTTCCCCGCGATGTTCCCTACCCAGGTTCGCTTCGCCGGCTTCGCGATCTCCTATAACATCTCCACCTCGCTGTTCGGCGGCACGGCGCCCGCGTTCAACAGCTGGCTCATCCAGATAACCGGAAATACGCTGATGCCGGCTTATACGATGATGGCGTCATGTGTCGTCGGGATGATCGCTCTGCATTTTCTTGCAGAAACAGCGGGTACGTCACTGAGAGGAACGGTCAAACCCGCCGAGCGGCACCAGTGAGTGGGGACGCGGGGCTGACCTCCTGGTACAGCGGACCCGAAAAGGGGTGACCTGATGGCCACCCCTCGACGATATTCTAGAAATTGCTCGTGAGCGTCAGGCCGAATGTGCGCGGCCGGGTTGTCGTTCCATCGTAAAAGGGAACCGACGTGAACTGACGCGAGATAAAGTTCGGGCGATCATTGAAGAGATTGTCGATGAACGCCGAAATGTTGAGCGTATCTTTGCGGACACCCGCGCGCAGTGAAACGAAGTGTGTCGCAGGATCGCCCGGGATCGTGCCGTCGTAACCAAGTACGATGCTGGGCACGCGGCTGCCTTCCGAACGGAACTGGTAGTTTACGCGTCCGTAAGCGGTAACGTCGCCCAGCGGCAGGTCGTATTGAGCGGACGCACTTCCCGACCAGGGCGAGCGCGCAAGGCGCTGGCCTTTGGCCACGATCGTGGCGCTGCCGATCTGCAGCGTTTCATCGTAGGTCGCGTCCACGTACCCGACCGCGGCTTCAAGCGAGAGGTTGCCGAGACGCAGCGCGGCACCCAGATCCAGACCCTTGCTGGTAGCAGAGCCGACGTTGGTCATGAAGCCGACGCCGCAGGACGGCAGTGTGACGCGCGCCTGGATTTGAGACCAGTCGATCCAGAACGCACTGGCTTCCACCGACAGCTTGCCGCCCAGAAGGCGGCTCTTCGTTCCGACTTCATAGCTCCAGACTTCGTCGGCGCCGTATTCAGTGGGGGCGCTCGTCAGGCCGAGCGTCGCGAGGTCCGCCGCGCAGCTTCCGGCGGCGACACCGCCCTGCGCGCCGCCGACGCGAAAGCCCTTGGCTGCGCTTGCATACACCATCGTCCGCTGGTCAGGTTCCCACGTCAGGCCGAATTTCGGCGTGACCGGCGTTTCGGACTGCTTGCCGCTGAAAAATGCAGCACTGCCATTGGTCGGGCCGGCGAGGACGCCGTCGAACGAGAACTGCGTGTGGGAAACGCGCAGGCCGAGTGTGGCTTTCAGCGTATCGGTGAAGCGGTAATCCGCTTGCCCGAAAACAGCGATCTGTTCGTCGATGCTCTTCTGGTTATCGTAGAACGCATAGCCCTGATACAGCGGCACGCCGAAATACTCTTCAACTGTCCGGCCAGTGAGGAGGGGAACCATCGTTTCCAGGCTGGCGCCATGAATCCCTTCGAAATCCATCTGCTTGGAATGGGAATAGAACGCGCCCACCGTCCAGGCCAGGCGTGCGGCCGGATCGCTGGATTGAAGGCGTGCCTCCTGCGTGAACACATCCTGAGAGCTGAGATAATCGGCGCCGAATGTCAGTGAGGGCAGGAGCGGGTAGGGCTGACCCGTGAACAGCTGCCAGACGTATTCCGTATAGTTGGGATACGAGTTCATATCGCGCGAAAAGTAGGAGGTGTTGGCAACGAAAGTGACATTGCCGAGATCAGCTTCGGTCTTGATCGCGGCGATGACGAACTCATCATCCACGGGGGAACGCAGGGCGTTTCCTGAACGAATGTCCCCTGCATCAAGATCAGTGAGGCTCTGCCAGAAAATCGAGGAATCGTCCGTGGAGACTTTCTGATAGAAAATCGACGGCGAGACCGTAATGGTTTCACCAAGCTTCATCTTGAGAGCAACGCGGGCCGAGTAGCTGTCCTGCTTGTTCGTGTTCTTGTTCAGTGTCTCTCCGGTCGTGCGGTCGATACGATCGACATATCCGCCGTCGCGGCGATACCAGCCGCTGGCGCGGACCGCGAGTTCATCCGTAACCAATGGCATGGAAAGCGCGAAACCCGCCTCATAGGACATCGCGCCGTCCTCGGTCGTGGAAATCTCCGTGCGCCCGTACCCGGTCAGGCTGTCGAGATCGGCTTCGGTCGTAAGGAAGCGAATTGTGCCACCCTGCGAGCCAGCACCAAATAGCGTGCCCTGCGGGCCTTTCAGCACCTCGATGCGTTCAAGATCGAAAACCTGGGGATAGATGTTCGTATTGGTTGCGGAACGGACTGTACGCACCTGAATGGGCGTATCATCAATGTAGATGCCCGTTGTCGCGGTGCCGACGGTGGAACGGATGCCGCGAATGGCGATGAAGGAACGGTTGCCGGACCCGAACTGCTGACGCGAAAACTGCACGTTCGGCGTAAGCCGGGCAATGTCGTCGATCGAGCGTGCGCCCTGAAGATCGAGCGTCTGCCGTGAAAGCGCGACGACACTGATCGGAACCTTGCTAAGCAGTTCTTCACGGCGATTGGCCGTGATGATGATTTCACTTTCGTCCACCACAACGACATCGCCGGAATTCGCGTCTGTACCGCTTTGCGCCCAGGCTGGAGACGTGCCGACAAGAAGAAATGAGAGCGCCGTTGTCGCTAGAAATTGGCGATGTTTATTCATGAATAGTGCCTTTTTCCCTGAATTTTGGGGTGCTGGATTTTTGGTTTGGAGTGATGGACTTCTGATTCTGGGCGCCAATGCGCGTAGAGTGCACGTCTTGGCGTGTCGACTATATCGTACGTGAAAAGCAAAAGTTTTCAGGACTTTGCATGTCGAAAGAAGTATACGCAGCTTGTTCTCTGATGTGCCGAAGAATCTTTTGCGGGGGCAGTTGATCAAGCTCACGCCTGTGTTCTTGACGTAGTGAATTTGGGCCCACGGCGAGATGCCAGAGGATTATTTTGTCTCGCGCTGTTCTGCGAGTAACTTTCGTTCTGAAAACCGGATATGCCTGCTAGGTGGTTTATGGAGAGCGTGCGTTGAAAATCTTGCGAAATGCTGTTGGGATTTTTTTGACTCTTGGGATTTCTGCGGCACACGCGCAGGCGCTGGAGGCTGCCCGGTCTTCAGCCGAAATCCTTTGGGACCGGTATGGTGTTCCCCACATTTATGCGCCGGACGACACGTCCGCGATGCGCGCGCTCGGTTATGCGCAAATGACGAACCACGCCGAGCAGGTCCTTTTGAACATTGCCTCCGCTCGCGGAGAGTATGCGGCGTTTTTCGGTCCGGGCGCGGGCGACCGGAATGTGGAAAGCGATATCGACGTCATAACCAACGATATCCCTGCACGGGCGCGCCGCTGGCTGAAGTCCGGCGGTAGCGAGCAGCGCGCTCTGCTCAAGGCATTTACGCAGGGCGCGAACGATTGGGCTCAGCGTAACCGTGCGACGCTCGATCCGGCAATCGCGCGCGTTTTGCCGGTGCGGGAGTCGGATGCGCTCGCTCTGTATCAACTTGCAATCCACTACAGCTTCATGGGAGCGAGAGGCTACGCGAACGCCGCCGCTTGGAAAAAGGGCAAAGCCGTAGCCGGGCTCTCCAGCGGACAGTTCGGATCGAACGCGTATGCGGTCTCTCCTGCGCGCAGTGCGACGGGCGAGCCAATGCTTGTCGGCAATCCCCACATCGATCTCGGAGCGTCGGGCCCCCAGTCAAGCAACGGCTTCCCGCTTGCCCGGAAAGGCCTCTTCCAGTGGATGGAAGCGCATATCGTTGTTGGAGACGCAAAAAATCCGGGCCCGAATTTTACGGGAGTCAGTTTTGTTGGCGTGCCGGTGCTCGCGATCGGATTCAACGATCACCTTGGTTGGAGCCATACCGTCAACGCCGCTCAGAACGTCGATGTTTACGACATTGCCTTGAGGGATGAGCAGTATCGTTTCGGTGATCGGAGGCTGAAACTGAAGGAACGGCCTGCCGGTGTCACAGTTTGCGCTTTCGGGGGCAGTTCATGCGTCCAAAAAGACTTTACCGTCGCATACAGCGTGCATGGCCCGGTCATCGCACGGCGTGCCGACGGCCATGCATTGGCAATGCGGGTTGCCGGGCTCGATACGGATCGTCCCGTTCTACAGTATTGGCGCATGGCGGCGGCTTCGAATCTGAAGTCGTTCGAGAAGGCATTCTCGATGTTGCAGATGCCATATTTCAACCTGGTCTACGCAGATCGATCCGGGCGTCTTCTTTATGTAGACGGGGGTGTAAGGCCGGTACGGTCTTCAGGAGATTATGATTCTCATCGCGGCGTTCTGGATGGCAGCGACCCGCGGCAGTTGTGGACGCGAACCGTCCCCTATGCGCGTCTTCCTCGCGTCCTCGATCCTGCTGGCGGGTTCATTCAGAATTCCAACGATTCTCCGTGGACGTCGACATTCCCGGCGGCGCTCCGCAAGGCGGATTATCCGGCGTGGCTGACTTTCGATCTGATGGACCTTCGACCGCAGCAATCCGCAATGGCCTTGATCGCCAAGCCGAAACTCTCGGCGGCGGATATGTTGGCTTCGAAGCAGTCTACGCACATGGTTCTGGCCGATCGATGGTTGCCGGATTTGTTCGAAATCGCGCGTCAGGCGGAAAACACGGAGCTGAAGGAAGCTGTTGAGGTCCTGTCGCGTTGGGACCGGAAGGCCGACGCGGAAAGTCGCGGTGCGGTGTTGTTCGATCGGTTCCGTGAGGCTTACGTAAACTCCTCCGCGCCGACGCCGAACAGCACGCCGACCACGCCTCCGTCGCTGTTCGCGGTTCCTTATGACCCTTCGCGTCCGCTGGAAACGCCGGTGGGTATTGGTGACCGATCAGGCGCGCTGAACGCTCTTGTTCATGCTGTTCGCGCTCTCCGGGCCGAGGGGCGCGCGCTCGATGTTCCCTGGGGCGAAATGCACCGCGTTGTGCTGACGCAGCGCGATGAGACCTACCGCAATCCAAGAATCGTGGGCGAAGCGCCGTCCAGCGGCAGTATGGACGCCTATGGCGGACTACGCCTTGTCAAATATACGCCGCGCGATGAGCAGGGGGTTGCCCGTGCCAATGCCGGGGAGGGCTGGACACAATTCGTGACCTTTGGATCGAACGGTGCTCGGGGCGAGGTCCTCTTGGTCTACGGCAACGCCACCCGGCCTGGATCTCCGCACGTTGCTGATCAACTTCCATTTTTCACCGAGAAGCGACTGAGGCCAAGCTGGCGCACCCGCGATGAGGTTGAGGCAAACACGATCAGGCGGGAGCGTCTCTAGCGCGGAGAGGGCCGAGACGGCGCTCGGCTAACGAAAAAGCGAGAGGCAACGAACGTTTCAGCCCGGACCCGTGCGCTGAAGGCACGATTGGTTGCGGCTAACTTGCAGGCACAACGTATAGCACACATTTCCCAAGCGCTTTCAGCCTGAAATCGCGGAAATGTTCCCTGATATCCGCTGAGCACCGGCAAGGCACCTACTATCTGGTATGCGTTTCATCCACTCTTTCAGCGGGCGCTTTGTTGCGCGTTGACATATTGTCATACCCAGCAGTATATTAAATGCAAGCAACTGCCGTTCGTGGACGCGCTGCAAGAGGAAATGAGATTGGAAAATATTACCGACAGGCCTGCCGCGGGCGCGGGCGTTGACTATGTCCGGCTTCGCGCGGGCGTCGATAACGGTAATATTCCCTCTCTGCTCCTATGCCTCTTCCAGATGACCGGTGATGCCAAGTGGCTGGAGGCGCCGTTCGCGCCGAAGCGTGGCAAAGGGCTCGACGACAATGATTCTGCAGGGCTTCCGGATGATCTTCAGCAGCTGATCCGAGATGCTGCCTACGAAGCGATCGTAGCTTGGCTGAACGGACTGGATTTCGCGCTGCCACGCCCCACCAACGCTCAGCTTGCGCACATACTGAGCGTCGCCATGGTCGAAGACGTGCCGGATGAATACGGCGATGTCATCGCTGCGACGATGAGGCTGGAAGGAGAGGTGTCGGTGCCTCGGCCCGAGCGGCCGTTGAGCGCAATCGTGATCGGCGCGGGCGTTTCTGGAATATGCGCGGCGATCAAGCTCGCAGATATGGGCGTAGAGTGTAGAATCTTTGAGAAAAACACGCAGTTCGGCGGGACGTGGTGGGAAAACCGCTACCCTGGCTGCGGCGTCGATACGCCGAACCTCACTTATACCTTCTCGTTTCGCGGCGCTGACTGGTCCAAGTATTTCCCGCTGCGTGACGAGATTTCCTCCTATCTTGTCGAAACCGCTGCCGAGTACGGCCTGAATGATCGTGTCAGCTTCGAGACGACGGTTCAGAAGGCGGAGTGGATGGAGGGCGAGAGCCGCTGGAAAGTCACCATCACTGACAAGAATGGGCGGGTTGAGCATCACTACGCAGACCTCGTCTTCAGTGCGGTCGGTATTTTAAACATGCCGCTGGTCCCCAATATTCCGGGGCTCGATGGCTTCGCGGGCCGCGTTGTGCACACATCGGATTGGCCGGAAGACCTGGATGTGACCGGCAAGCGCGTGGCGGTCGTCGGAAACGGTGCGTCGGCGATGCAGGTTGTGCCCGCCATTGCTGGAAGCGTTTCGGAACTCACGATATTCGCGCGTTCGAAGCAATGGGCAGCTCCATTCCCGCAGTTCCGGAAGGTAGTGCCGGACGGTGTGCGCTATCTGCTGCAGACTGTGCCGCTTTACAGGGCCTGGTATGAGCAGCGCCTGTCCTGGACGTTCAACGACAGGGTGCACGGCACGCTGTTCAGGGATCCCGATTGGAACCATCCCGAGCGTGCCGTGAACGCTATCAACGACGGACACCGGGAGTATTTCACGCGGTACGTGATGGAAGAGCTTGGCGATCGGCAGGATCTTCTGCCGCATGTCCTCCCGGATTATCCGCCGTTCGCAAAACGCATGCTGCTCGACAACGGGTGGTATCGTACGCTTCGACGGGAAAATGTGCGGCTGATCCCGGACCGCCTCTCCGAGATTCGAGGGGAACAGCTTATCGCCGGGAATGGTGAGAGCGTTTCAGCGGACGTTCTGATCCTGGCCACGGGCTTTCAGGCCGCGAATGTTCTCGGCTCCTACGATGTTGTCGGGCGCGGTGGGCGCGTGCTGCGTGACTTCTGGGACGGCGACAATGCCGCTGCATATCTGGGCACGGTGGTCCCCGGGTTTCCGAACTTCTTCATCCTGCTCGGACCGAATGTGGGGGCGGGCCACGGCGGAAGCATGATCCGCTCGATCGAGAACCAGACCCACTATGCACTGAGGATTGTCGAAGAGATGGTGCGGCAGGGCGCATCTGCCGTGGAGGTTCGCGAGCAGGTTTACGACGACTACTTGAACAAGGTGGATGCCGCGCACGAAAAGCTCGTTTGGACCCACCCGGGCACGGAGAATTGGTACCGCAATGCGCGTGGGCGCATCGTTGCCATCACGCCGTGGCGGAACGACGCATTCTGGCGCATGACGAGGAACGCCCATCCGGCCGAATTCATCTTCACGGATAACCGTGCGCCTGCGCGGGAAGGGGAGAAGGCTGCAGCGAACGGTTAGCGCGGCCAGCCTCTCAGTGCGTTTGCGCTCTTAGAGGGCTTATACCAATCAGTATGGAAAATTCGATCGGACGCAGCGGTCCTGCGACGTCGATTGTGAAAAGGTTTTGAATTTATGCCATTTTTTTTGACTGAATTCAATGGACTCAGCCTGTTGAAGGTGCTTGCAAAATCTACTCACAAGTATATTCTTTGCCTATAAGTCATAAACGATCGGGGAGGTGTTGCTATGCGACGGAACTCATGTGTATTTGCATTCGGGGCTGGCCTTCTGGCGACCGCGTCACTCTCGGGCATTGCGCTTGCGCAACAGGCGCCGGGCGCTGACAGTGTAGATGAGCCCCAGGCTTCGGAAATCGTCATCACCGCCACGCGCCAGAATACGTCGCTTGCGGACACCGCAGCTGCAGTCTCAGCCATCTCCTCCCAGGATCTGGGGCCGGGCGGCATTCAGGACATCGGCGACCTTCAATCTTCCGTGCCGAACGTGTCGATCGGCGACCAGTTCGGTGTGAACCGCACGTTTATTCGCGGTATCGGGATGACCAGCATCGATCTTGGTGCCGATGGTGCCGTGGCATTCCTCCAGGATGGCGCGATGATCTCGCGTCCGGCTGCGCAGTTGGCTGGCTTCTATGATCTTGCGCAGATCGAAGTGCTGCGTGGGCCGCAGGGCACGCTTTATGGGCGCGGCGCCACGGGCGGTGCAATCAACCTCATTACAGCAAAGCCGACGGAAGATCTGTCCGGCTACATTCGTGGTACGTATGCGAATTATGACGCAGTTACACTGGAGGGCGCTGTCGGAGGTTCGCTCATAGCGGATACGCTGCTCTTCAGGGTTGCCGGCAAGAGGGAAAAGCGCGACGGATACGGCAAGAACCTGTTCACTGGCTCCGATGTCGACAACCGCGATGCCTATGCGGTGCGCGGCATTCTGGAGGCGCGCCTTTCGCCGGAATTGACGGCATCGCTGATCGTCGAGCACTATGAGGAAGACGACAACAACTACGCCTTCCATTACTTCGGTCCAACGATCGTTCCGGCGGAATCTCTGCCGCACAAGTTGCTCGGCGGTGAAACAATCTTTGATTATTATACCGCGCGCGGCGAGAAGCCGAACCTCCGGAACATCTATTCGGACGAAGACCCGATCAATAAGCGCAACGGGGAGAACTACACGGCTCTTGTCGAGTGGGATTCGGGTGATTTCAACCTGAAATCGATCACGGCATACCGCGATTTCAGCCGTTTCAATCGGACCGATCTCGACGTTTCGGACGTCTGGATGTACGGCCAGAACAACTATGTCGAGGACGCCAACTCGTTCAGCCAGGAACTGCTGCTAAACTACAAGAGCGGCGGCCTCGATATCCTCGCAGGCGCTATGTATTTCGAGGAGGAGCTCTACGGCGAAGTCAAGGTTCCGACGATCAACCTTGGGCTTCTCTTCGGATTGCCGGCGGATACGTTCGACGACGGCAACTATTTCCAGCGCGGTACGGTGGATACGAAGTCTTACGGCGTTTTCGCGCAGGCGGCATTCGATCTGACGTCTCAGCTGAGGGTCACGGCGGGTGCGCGCTACAGCTATGAACGGCGCAAAGGCGTCGGCCAGTTCACTTTCGAAGCGGCGGGGATCGATATTCCCACCGATCGAAAGAAGGGGTGGGGGGCGATCACGCCGAAGTTGCTCGTCGAATGGCGGCCGGCCGACGATACGCTGATCTACGGTACGGTCACGCGCGGTTTCAAGTCCGGCGTTATAAACGTGGGCAGCGCGAACTCGGTGATCGATCCCGAATTCGTGTGGAACTATGAGGCAGGCTTCAAGCAGCAGCTTGCCGACAACCGCATCCTTTTGAGCGGTGCTGTGTTCTATTACGACTACACCGACCTTCAGGTCGGCTTCGTCAACGCGCAGAGCATCGTGGAAACGATCAATGCCGGCGCCGCGAAGAATTATGGTGCCGAGCTTGAGCTCAGCGGTCGCGTGAACGACAATCTTACGCTCAATGCCTACGCCGCCTATCTCAATGCGAAGTTCCAGGATTTCTGTAACGGCTACTATGGCGCGGCCGTCAGCCGGCCGGGAATTTCCTACGACGCGTGCCCGTCGGATCCGGCGCTTGCGGATCTCGATGGAAAGCGCCTGCCAAACGCGCCGAAATTCTCGTTCGGTGCGGGCTTCGACTATACTGTGGACGTTGGCCCTGGCGAGCTGACACTTGGTGCCGACATGAGCTATCAGAGCAAGGTCTATTTCACCGAGTTCAACAACAGCGATGCGGCGCAGGGGGGATATGCGCTTGTAAACGCAAATCTCACCTACAAGCATGAGAGCGGCCTGTCCGCGAGCCTCTGGGCGCGCAACCTTACCGACAAGTTCGCGATCTCGAACAACATCGTGACGGCACCAACCTTCGCACTCGTTCGGGTCGGGTCGGTCATCCCGCCGCGTACCTATGGGTTCACGCTCGGCTACGCGTTCTGATCGCGTCGGTTTCGTGGTCCGGGTGTCGGGAACGCCGTCGCCTGGACACGATAACCGTGGGAGGCGCAAGGGATGGACAGGTTTCGTATCGGAGACATGACGCTTCATCGGATTGAGGAATGGCAGGGCGGCTTCGCGCCGCCCGCCGCGATGTTCCGGGGATTCGACGAAGCGCTCTGGCAGCCGCATGAGCATGAGCTTGTGCCGGACTATCACCAGGCGGAAACCGGACTCATCTATGGCTTCCTGCAAAGCTGGCTGATCGATACCGGCGCTGAAAGGATTCTGTTCGACACGGGCGCGGGGAACGATAAGGAACGCCCGGGAATTCCGATCTTCGGCGGCTTGCAGACGGAATTTCTCGACCGCCTCGGCGCGGCGGGATTCCAGCCTGGCGACATCGACACGGTGGTCTGTTCGCACCTCCATATCGATCACGTCGGCTGGAACACCATACGCTCGGACGACGGATGGAAGGCGACCTTCCCCAATGCGCGATACATCCTGCCACTGGGTGATCGTGCTTACTGGGATCCGAATGATGACAGTGCGGAACCTTCGGCGACAGGCAAGGCGGTGAACGCCGGCGTGTTCGAAGACAGTGTTCAGCCGCTGATCGATCAGAACCGCGTGGAATGGGCCGAGGACGGGTTTGAAGTGCTGCCCGGGATCGATCTGTTTGCTGTCGCCGGTCATACGCCGGGTCATCTGGCCATGCGTGTTCATTCCAATGGCGATTCCGCCCTTTTCGTTGGCGATGTCCTTCACCATCCGATCCAGATCCACAATCCGGACTGGAACAGCCAGTTCTGTGAAGATCAGGATAGGGCGCGCGAAAGCCGCCGTGCCGTTCTCGAAGAAGCGGCACAAAGGGGGTCGCTTCTCGTCCCCGCGCATTTCGGCGGTGTGCACGCCGTTCGCGTTTTGCCGGAAGGCTCAGTGTTCAAACCGGTCTATAGCCCTGAAAGGCTTGCATGATGGCGGATGTTGCATCGGGACGTTGGCTTCAAAACTTCGCGATGGACCCGACCGATACAGAGTTGCTCGCCGATCCCTATCCCGCCTTCGCGCTGCTTCGCGAACATGATCCCGTGCACTGGTCGGATCACGGCTATTGGGTGGTGACGCGTTACGACGATGTTCGCGCGATCATCATGGATCGCCAGAATTTCGGGCAGGGCGATTTCGAGCGGAATATTCGGCTTCTTTACGGCGAGGATTTCGACGTTTTCTCGCATCCCGCCTACCGCTGGCTCGCCGACGTGTTCGTGTTTCAAGACCCGCCTAAACATACCCGGCTTCGCGGGCTCGTGACGCAGGCGCTCACGGCGCGACGTGTGCAGGCCATGCGCCCGCGCATTCAGGAGATAACCGATCGGCTGCTCGATAAGGTGATCGACGGTGGCCGCATGGAGTTCATCCACGATTTTGCTTACAAGCTCCCAACGGCTGTCATGTGCGACATGCTGGGTATCGATGCTGATGAGGCGGATGACGATCTGCTGATGGCGCTCAACAAGGCGATCCAGGATAGTTTCCTCGTCCTGGAGATGCGGCCGCTTCCTGCAGACGAGTTGAAACTGGCAAACGACCAGATCTTGTTCCTGGAACGCTTCTTCAAGAAGGTTTTCGATCGCCGGCGGAGTGAGCCGCGCGATGACCTCGCTACGGCGCTTCTTGAGGCACGTGATAACGGCAACGGCCTTTCCGAATGGGAGATGACCACGGTTGCGATTGCGCTGTTCGGCGCCGGGTTTGAAACGACCGCCCACATGCTTGGCAACGGGTTGCTGACGCTGCACCGTCATCCTGGGGAGTGGACGAAACTTGTAAGCGATCCTGCGCTCGCGGCGTCCGCATCCGAGGAAATCCTGCGTTTCGAAAGTTCGCTTACGATGACTTACCGCACCGCCTTTACCGATACGACTTTCGGCGGGCGTACGATCGCGGCCGGCCAGCGTGTGATGGCGATGCTGGGCGCGGCCAACCGCGATCCGCGCGTTTTTAAGGATCCGGATGTCTTCGACATAACGCGCGATGGCCCGCGGCATCTGACGTTCGGCGGCGGTATTCATTTCTGCGTCGGCGCGGAACTCGCGCGCCTGGAAGGCGAGATCGGCCTTGCGATGCTCGCCAAGCGACTCCCGACGATGCGCGTAGATATACAGAGTCCGCACTGGCGCGGGGTGCACTTTCGCGGCCTGACGGAACTTCAGATCGATTGGTAACCCGTCAACCGCATCTATTCAGCAGAAAGGCTGTCGCGGGCAACGAGCGCCCGAATCTCCACATCAGGAATGCCCCACGCTTTCAATGCAGCATAGCCACCTTGGCCGGGCAACGTAGGCGCACTGCGAATTTGTGCAGGCGTCCGCGAGAAACGCGGCGCCGGATTGGGCTCTGCGCGCTCCACACCCGTGAAGACATTTCGGCTTATGTTTGCGGGATGGCGTACGGCCTCATCCTGCGTCAGGACCGGCGTCACGCACGCGTCGAGCGGCTCGAAAACAGCGATCCATTCATCACGGGTGCGTGTTTTGAAGAGCGCTTCGAGCGTCCGAGAGCGCTCCGGCCAGAGCGCGCGGTTCATGTGATCGGAAAAATCTGTAAGCTCAAGCCCAAGCCCGGCGATCAGCGCGGCATGGAATTGAGGTTCGATCGCGCCGACCGCGACGTAGCCTTCCGCGGTTTCATAGCAGCGGTAGAAATAGGCGCCGCCGTCCAACAGGTTCGCGGCGCGCTCGGATGTCCAGAAGCCCATCGCCTTCCAAGCGTAAAGCTGGGTGAGCAGCAGGGCCGCGCCGTCGATCATGGCGGCATCGATGATCTGGCCGCGGCCGCTCGACTGGCGCTCCACAAGGGCTGCCAGGATGCCCGAAACAACCAGCATTCCACCGCCACCAAAATCTCCGACGACGTTGAGGGGGACGGGGGGCGGGGCCTCTGCGCTGCCCATCATGTGGAGCCCCCCGGTAAGCGCCACATAGTTGATGTCGTGCCCAGCCTTCTGCGCCAGCGGCCCACTTTGGCCCCAGCCCGTCATGCGCGCGTAGATGAGCCGGGAGTTGAGGGCCAACGCCTCGTCGGGGCCGAGTTGCAGCCGCTCCATGGCGCCGGGGCGATAACCTTCGAGGAGAACGTCGGCCTTGCCGATCAGCGTCCGCGCAAGCGCGAGGCCATCGGCGGATTTGAGATCGAGCGCGATCGAACTGCGGCTGCGGTTCAGAAAGTCCTGCCTGCCATCACCCGGGGAAAGGCCGGCCTGGCCCTTGCGATCGATGCGCAGCACATCCGCGCCGTAGTCGGCAAGCAGCATGGCGGCAAAGGGCGTAGGCCCGAGACCGGCGAATTCCACGATCCGAATGCCAGACAACGGCCCTGTCGCGCTCTTGGCTCCCTCTGTTGCCACGGTCATCCATTTCCAGCTGTATCGGCAATAGTCTTGCACCTTCGCCTACTGATGAGTATAATTTTGTCAAGCTGCGGATTGTGCGCCTCGCTGCTGTGAGGGCATTGAATATACTGGACAGTAGAATTTCACTGTGCCAGCATTCCAAAAAGATACGGAGGATGACATGGCTGGCACGACAATGGGTTTCACGTCGACCGAGCGCGTCGTAATCGGTCGGCCCGCGGCGGAGGCTATCGCGGAACAGGCGGCGCTTGCGGGCGCGCAGCGC
The DNA here is from genome assembly GCF_003634215.1 of Sphingosinicella microcystinivorans. Taxonomy (GTDB): domain Bacteria; phylum Pseudomonadota; class Alphaproteobacteria; order Sphingomonadales; family Sphingomonadaceae; genus Sphingosinicella; species Sphingosinicella microcystinivorans. The sequence goes on from NZ_RBWX01000007.1 coordinate 1,140,223, forward strand.
GTGTTCATTCTTGCCGGCACAACGCTCGCGAATACGACGGACGCGGTGCGCAATGTTGAGGCAGCGCTTGGCGAACGCCATGCTGCGACCTGGACCGGTATTCAGCCACATGCGCCGCGATCGGGTGTTCTCGCCGGCGCAAATGCCGCGCGCGCGGCCAATGCCGATCTGATCGTTACGATAGGCGGCGGATCGGTGACCGATGCCGGCAAGATCATAGCGCTGCTGCTGAAGCATGACGTGCGGACGGTAGAAGGTTTCGAGCCGCTCAGAACCTATGTCACCGATGATGGTCAGGTCATAAACCCGATCGCTGTCGGTCCGGACGTGCGCGTGATTTGTGTGCCGACGACGCTTTCGGGCGGCGAGTTCAATGCCCTGTCCGGGGCGACGGATGAGACCGTGATGCACAAGCAGGGCTATGAGCACCGGAACATGGCGCCCATCGCCGTGGTGCTTGACCCGGAACTGACGCTGCATACGCCTGAATGGCTGTGGTTTTCGACAGGCGTGCGCGCAGTCGATCACGCGGTTGAGACGCTGGCGTCATACGCATCCAATGACTTCGCCGACGGCCTTGCGGACAGTGCGCTGCGTCTTCTCGTTGAAGGGCTGAGCCGCGTGAAGCGGGATTCCAAGGATATTGAGGGGCGCCTGAAGTGTCAGGTTGGTGCCTGGCAGTCGATGATTTCCATCATTGGCGGCGTTCCGATGGGTGCGAGCCATGCGATCGGCCATATCCTCGGCGGAACCTGCGATGTGCCGCACGGCTACACTTCCTGCGTGATGTCGCCCTATGTGCTGGCCTGGAATGCAGAATACGACGATAGCCGCCAGAAGCGCATCAGCGCGTGTTTGGGCGAACCCGGAAGCACGGCCTCCGAAGCCCTCGACCGGTTTATCCGCACGCTGGGAATGCCCCGTACCCTTTCGGAAGTCGGTGTGGGCGAAGATCGCTTCCAACAGGTTGCCGAATACACCATGCTTGATATCTGGGGACGGACCAATCCACGTCCGGTGCGGTCCTCTGCCGATATACTGGAGATCCTGAGAAGGGCGGCATGAAGAGAGCAACGCGTAGCAAATTGGTCGAAGCGGCGCCCACGGCGGGCTCAAGTCAAGTCCGGCCACGCGGTCGTCGCATGTCGAAACCTGATGTCGTCGCGCTGAAACGGCAAGGCATCCTCGAAGTGGCAAGCCGCCTGTTCCACGAAAAGGGCTATGAAACGGCGACACTCGACATGGTCGCGGACGAGCTCAACGTCACCAAGCCGTACCTCTATACTTACTACAAGAACAAAGCGGAGATTCTGGCCTCGGTGTGCGCCGTCGGCGTCAGTGAATCTCTCGATGCGCTGGATCGCGCAGCGGCTGCACCTGGAAATTCGGTTGATCAGCTCCGCGCTGCGCTGCGGGAGGTCGCCGCCATCATCATCGATCGCATGGAATATATCGTCGTCTATCAGCGCGAGATGAAAAACCTCACCAACATCGATGCACAGCAGATTCTGCGGCTGCGACACGAATTCGATCTCAGGATCGCGCGCCTTGTGGAGCAGTGTCGTGCAGACGGCCTCGTGACGCTTCACGACGCAGCGGCGATGTCGGTTTGGATGGGCGGTCTGCTGTCGTGGATTCCGAACTGCTACTGGCGGGGCAGCCGCCGGAAGAGGGACGATGTCATCGAGCAGGTCTCTCATGCGTGTATGCGGCTGATCGGCCTCGACTGAGGCCGGCGCGCAGGGATGCGTGCCCATCGGTTGGAGCATTTCCAACCGCAACGACAAACAAATGACGAGGGGAGTTTCTCATGGCTGACCGCGAGGACACCGCGCGCGATTTTCACGATCCACGTATTCCGAACAGGAACGAATGCGTTCTGCGCTACCTGATCGATCGCTGGGCGGTGGAGCGTCCGGAAAAGACCCATGTGATCTTCGAAGATGGAGAAGAGTGGAGCTTCCAGGATCTACGTCGGCGTGTGATCGAGAAAGCTGCAGGTTTGCAGGCTCTTGGTATCCGGCAGGGCGATCACGTCGCGGTCTGGCTTCCAAACGGCCCCGACGCGCTTCTCGCTTTCTATGCCATCAACTACATCGGCGCGGTTTTCGTGCCGTTTAACACGGCCTATCGCGGCGGGTTGCTCGCCCATGTCGTGGCGAATTCCGGAGCGAAGGTGATTATCGTTCACCCGGAGCTTGCGCCTCGCCTTTCCGAGATCGACACGGCGGGCCTTGAACGGGCGGTGCTGACGACGGCGCTGGATGCGCCGCACTTCGGTCTGCCGACATCTCGCTTTGACGATCTCTCGGGTACGGAAGCGGCGCTGCTACCGCTCGAACGGCCGATCGACCCGTGGGACATCCAGTCGATCATCTACACGTCGGGCACGACGGGCCCTTCGAAAGGGGTACTGTCGTCCTATCTTCACATGTTCTCCAATGCCGGTCCTGAAAGCTGGCCGATGGTGACGGAAGACGACCGCTACATGACAGTCGCGCCGATCTTCCACATCGGGGGTATGGGGCCGCCTTTCGTGATGCTCGCGCGCGGTGCATCTGTCGCAGTGGTCAACAGCTACTCCACCGATACGTTCTGGGATGTGGTGCGGAAGACGGAAACCACAGTGGTTTTCCTGCTCGGCGTGATGGCGACCTTCCTTATTAAGCAGCCCCCTTCGGAGCGCGACCGCGATCACAAGGTGAAGCTGGCGTTCATGGTGCCGTTCACCGATGACGCGCCTGCCTTCAAGGCGCGGTTTGGCATTGATATTTATACGATCTTCAACATGACGGAGATTTCCTCTCCGATCGTCTCAGAAGCGAATCCGACAAAACGCGGAACGTGCGGTCGCCCGCGCCCAAACGTCGAGGTCCGCCTCGTCGATGCGAACGACTGCGAGGTGCCGGTCGGCGAGGTTGGCGAGATGCTCGTCCGCACCGACCGGCCTTGGGGCATGAACAGCGGCTACAACGCAAACCCGGTTGCGACTGCGGAGGCGTGGAGGAACGGCTGGTTTCATACCGGCGACGCGTTCCGCATGGATGAAGACGGCTATTTCTACTTCGTCGACCGCATGAAGGATGCGATCCGGCGCCGCGGCGAGAACATCTCTTCGTTCGAGGTGGAAGCGGAGGTTTGCGCGCACCCCGCCGTTCGCGAATGTGCAGCGATCGGCGTGCCGAGCGAATATTCCGAAGACGAGGTAATGATCGTGGTGGCGCCTGTACCCGGTAGCACGATCGATATGACCGAGCTGACCGAATTTCTTGTGGCGCGGATGCCCTATTTCATGGTGCCGCGATACATACGGGTGATGAGTGCGCTGCCGAAGACACCATCGGCCAAGGTGCTGAAGGGCGATCTGAGGAAAGAGGGTTTGACTGCCGACACGTGGGATCGCGAGAAGGCCGGGATACGCGTTCGCCGCGAGGCCCTGGCGCAATGACGGTTTCGCCTCGGCATCCCGTTTATTCAAACAATCGGCTCAAGCTTGGCGTATTCTGCGCGAACACCATGCCGGCGCTCACGACCGTGCCGGAACTGTTCAAGCCGAACTGGACGGAATGTTTGCGCATTGCGCAGATGGCGGACGATGCCGGGCTTGAAGCCATTGTGCCGATCGCACGCTGGAAGGGCTATGTAGACGGCGATTTCCAACACGCCTCCCATGATGTGATCGAGCCTTTTACCTATGCTGCGGCAATCGCGCAGGCGACGCGCCGCATCGGGGTGTTCGCGACGACACATGCACCAACCGTGCACCCGCTGATCGTGGCAAAGCAGGCGGCGACGATCGATGCTATTTCCGGTGGGCGGTTCGGGATGAACGTCGTCGGCGGCTGGAATCGCCGTGAGTTCGATATGTTCGGCATTGAAATGCTGGGTCACGAGGAACGTTACGCGTATCTTGCAGAGTGGCTGACGCTCATCCGCCGCCTCTGGTCGGAAAAGAGCGAGTTCGATGTCGACAGTCGCTGGTTCAGCATGAAAGGCGCGCTATCCCGCCCGCAGCCTTCGCAGGGCGGCGCGGTGCCGATCATGAATGCGGGCTTTTCCGAAACGGGGATGCGCTTTGCGGCTCGCCATTCGAACATGGGTCTCATCGGTCTGTTCGGTGAGAACCCCGACCAGTGGCAGGCCCAGGTCGCAAAATATAAAGCGCTGGCCCGGGATGAGTACGGGCGCGACGTGCAGGTCTGGACCAACGCCCAACTCGTGCTGAAGGACACGGAAGCAGAAGCGGCCGATTATCTGCGCTATTATTCGGAAGACAGGGCGGACCATGCGGCCATTGACGGCTTCATTTCCACGCTGGCACGTGAAAACGGTGTGGCCGAGGATTCCGACCAGATGCGCTTCATGCGACGCACGGTAGCCCTGGGGTCTGGAATGCCCGTTGTCGGCAGCGCGGAAACCGTGGCTGCGAAGCTCGTCAGCGTGGTCGAAGCGGGCGTCGACGGTGTGATCTTCAGCGCGATTGACTATGTCGATGCCTTGCAGCGGCTTGCACGGGATGTGCTGCCGCGCCTTGCTGCAGCTGGTGTCAGGGAAGGCGTGTAGCTCTTCTCTCTTCCATGCATCGCCGCTGCATTTACCCGCACCATTCGAGAACGACTCGCACCTAAATGCATGGCGCGAGGGTGTGTGCGCCGCATTGGGATGACGAACCCTGTTCGGTCGTTGTCGGTCTCCTTTACACTTTGAAGGCAATGCTCGCGCCGTATCGCCGGAAATGCGCGCATTAAGGCGATTGGCCCTCTTCTTGCTTTCAAACTGAAAGTGGCGGATTCGTGTGCCTGTAGGCATGTGTTTGAGTTCGCAATCAAAACCGGCCCCCGATAGCGGGGCTCGCCCGGCGTGCTGCAACCCTGCATTTGCCGAACACTTTTCTGCGTCTTGTTAACTATTTGCTTGCTACTGCTTTCATCGCTGTTAGCATCCGCGCCGCTCGCGCCCGCGGGTATATATCAGTAACCATAGCTTACCCGGGGGCGGCATGCCGAAGCCCATTTCTGAAATTCGCAAGCCTGAGATCGTTCAGGCTGCCATCAAGGCGATTGGCCGCGAAGGCCTGCCCATGCCCTCCTACGATTCGATCGCCAAGGAAGCGGACATGTCGCGGCAGTTGATCCGGCATTACTTCCCCGATCCCGAAGGCCTTATGGTCGCCGTTTGCGACGCACTCGCGGCAAGCTACCGGGACTGCTTGATGAAGGGCATCATCGAGGCGGCCACAACCGAGCGCCTGCCAATGTTCCTGGACTTCTACTTCGGCTTCCTTGCGGGGAACCAGAAACCGAAGGACGATGGCGTTTACGACGCTATGTTCTCGCTTGCGGCAAGTTCCGAGGCGGTGCGCATGAGCCTGAGCGGGCAGTATAACCTGCTCCAGTACACGATCGCGCACGAGATTCAGATCAGCAACCCGACGCTGAGCCAGAAAGCATGCCGGGAGATTGGCTTCCTGTTCGTGACGCTCATGTACGGCCACTGGAAGATGGTGGCGACGCTGGGCTTTTCGGAAGACTATAATCGGGTGACGCGCGATGCGATCGATCGGCTGATCGCGTCATACGTACAAAACTACCACGATCCCGATCTAGACTGAGCCGGAGTGCCGGCTTCGGCTTGCGTGACAGGCCCGCAGCCTGCGATATGTCTGTCTTGATGGTGAAGGCAGGTATGGCAGCAACGATAGAAGGCACGAAAAGGCGTCGCGTGCGTCGACAGACACCGGCACTGCGGCGGCAGGACCTGCTTGCGGTAACGATCAGCTGTCTCGCGCAACTCGGCCCGCGCGGCACCACTGGGCGCGAGATTTGCCGCCGAGCCGGTGTGTCACACGGGTTGCTGCGCCACTACTTCAGCAACCCCGACAACCTGCTGCTGGAAACCTACCAGGAGCTTTGCGACAGTTTCATCGCGCGTTTTGAAGAAGAGCTCGCGGCTGGATACGCGGACCCGTGGAAGACGATCGACCGGCTGTTCGAAGTGCATTTCAGCGACGAATGGTCGAACCCCGATATCCTTGGCGCGTGGATCGCCTTCTGGGCGCTCGTCCGCAACAATCCCGATTTCGCCGCGGTGAGCGTGAATTACAACGCGCGTTTGCAGGCACTGCTCGCGCAGGCGGTGGCGCGGCTTCCCGAAGGCCCGGTGCCGCCGCGCGATATCGCAGCGCTCGTCTCGGCGACGATGGACGGGCTGTGGCTCGACTACAGCCTCTCTTCAGAGCGCCTGCCGCGTGCCCGTGCGCTCGATCTTGCAAAGACAATGCTGCGGCGGTTGGCGCCGACAGCCTAAGCCGCGATCTCCAGCGCTTCCGATGCGGCAAGCCATTCAGCCTCTGTGGCTTGAATGCGGTCCGTAAGATCGGCCCGCAGTTTCATCAGTTCGCTCATCGACCTCTTCGCATGCGCGGGGGCAGCGGCAGAGGGATCGAACATCGCAAGATCGACCGCACTGCGTTCCGCGGTGAGCTTGGCGAGGTCCGCTTCGAAAGCCTTGACTGCGGCGCGTAGCCGCTTTTCCTGCTCGCGTGTATCGGCCGCGGCTTTGCGCGCTCCCTTGCGGCTTCCGGAGGATGCGCCACCGGTCTGCCGATCGTTCGATTTTCCGAGCACGAAATCGGTGTAGTCTTCAAGGCTGCCGGCAAAATCCTCGGCGCAGCCGTCATCGACCAGAACCAGCCGGTCGGCTGTCAACTCCAGCATGTGGCGGTCGTGGCTGACGAGCACGACGGCGCCCGAATATTCGTTCAGCGCTTGGACCAGCGCCTCGCGTGAATCGACGTCGAGGTGGTTGGTCGGCTCGTCGAGGATCAGCATGTGCGGTGCCTCGCGCGTGATGAGTGCGAGCGCCAGCCGTGCGCGCTCGCCGCCCGAGAGCTTGCCGACTTTCGTGAGTGCCTTGTCGCCCGAGAAGCCGAAACGCCCGAGTTGGGCACGGACGGCACCGGGCGTCGCGCCCTTCATGATCCGCGTCATGTGTTCAAGCGGCGTGTCGTCGGTGTCGAGTTCCTCGACCTGATACTGGGTGAAGTAGCCGACGCGCATCTTGCCCGCAGTGCGCATGTCGCCTTCCATCGGCGGCAGCTGCGCGGCGAGCAGGCGGGCGAGCGTCGTCTTGCCGTTGCCGTTGCGGCCGAGCAGCGCCACGCGGTCGTCGGGGTCGAGGCGAAGATTGAGCCGCGTGAGGATCGGATTGCCTTCGGTATAGCCGACCGAAGCCATGTCCAGCGTGATGAGCGGCGGCTTCAGCTCGCTCGGGTTCGGAAAGGCGAAGCTGAGGCTGGGATCTTCCGCGATCGCGGCGATGGGCTGCATTTTTGCCAGCGCCTTGGCACGGGACTGGGCCTGCCGCGCGGTGCTGGCGCGGGCGCTGTTGCGAGCGATATAGTCCTGCAGCTTCTCGCGCTGGCGGGTCTGCGCGTTTCGCGCCGCCTCGATCTGCGCGAGCCGTTCGGCGCGCTGCCTCTCGAATGCGTCGTACCCGCCGGGGTAGAGCGTGATCTTCCCGCCTTCGAGATGCAGGATGTGATCGACGACATTGTTCAGCAGGTCTCGCTCGTGACTGATGATGATCATCGTCGCACGGTAGCTCTTCAGGAAGTTTTCGAGCCAGAGCGTCGCTTCGAGGTCGAGGTGGTTTGAAGGCTCGTCGAGGAGCAGCAGGTCCGGTTCGGAGAAGAGCAGGGCGGCGAGCGCGACGCGCATCTTCCAGCCGCCTGAGTAGCTATCGAGCGTGCGGCCCTGCATCTCCTCATCGAAGCCGAGTCCGACGAGGATGCGTGCAGCGCGCGCCTCCGCTGTCCAGGCGTCGATGGCGTTCAGGCGCTCATGGATTTCGGAAATGCGGTCAGGGTCAGTCGCGGTTTCAGACTCGGTGAGCAGCGCGGCACGTTCGGTGTCCGCAGCGAGTACGGTTTCAAGCGGTGTTGCGGTGCCCGCCGGCGCTTCCTGCGCGATATAACCCATACGCGAGCGGTTCGCGGTCTCGATCTCGCCGCCGTCCGCTTCGAGGAGGCCGCACATCACGCGCATCAGCGTGGACTTGCCGGCGCCGTTGCGTCCGATCAGGCCGACACGGCTTCCCGTGGGCAGCGACGCGGTCGCGCCGTCCAGAATGATGCGGCCGCCAAGCCGCACGGTGATGCCGTTGATGTTGAGCATGGGCGGGGGCGATACACGAAGGTGTCGCTGCTGGAAAGTCGCTTAGGCTGCGCGGACGCGTGCGAGGAAGCGGTCCACCTCTGTGGTGAGCGTGCTTGCCTGCCGATTAAGGTCGGCAGCAGCATCGAGTGCGTCCTTTGCCGCAAGGCCCGTCGCTTCGACGCCGGTGCGTACCTGATCGATATTGCGTGCGACGGCGTGCGTGCTGTCGGAAGCCTGATGGGTGTTGCGGGCGATTTCGGACGTGGTGGCGGCCTGCTGTTCCACGGCGGCGGCGACCGTGGCGGCGATACTGTTGATTTCGCCAATCGTGGAGACGATTTCTTCAATTGCACCAACGGTTTCGCGCGTCACAGACTGAATCGCGCCGATTCGCTCGTTGATGTCGATCGTCGCTTTTCTGGTCTGGTTCGCGAGCGCCTTGATCTCGCTTGCGACGACCGCAAATCCGCGTCCAGCTTCGCCGGCGCGGGCCGCCTCGATGGTCGCGTTGAGTGCAAGCAGGTTGGTTTGCTCGGCGATCGAATTGATGAGGCCGACGATCTCTCCGATTTTTTCGGCGTCTACCGAGAGACCCGTGACGATTTCGTCGGTCGCACGGGCGCGGGATACGGCCTGCTCGGACATTGCCGACGATTCGACGACCCGGTGCGAGACCTCGGCGAGCGAACGGGCCATTTCCTCGGATGCATTGGCAACGGTGAGCGCGTTGTGGCTCGCTTCCTCCGCCGAGACAGTAACATCGGTGACGAGCACGGCGCTGCTGCGTGCCGCATCGCTGACCTGCTGCGAGCCTGCCGCGATCTGGCGCGCGGCGCTGTCTACGGCGGCGACGACGTGACGGACGCTTGTTTCGAAGGCGTCGGCGAGTTCGTTGAGCGCTGCGCGCTTTTCGACAGCGGCTTGCTGGCGTTCGGCTTCGCGTTCGGCGCGGGCGGTTTCCTCGCGTTCACGTTCGCGACGCTCCGCTTCCACAGCGGCACGGCGGCGCTCTTCGACTTCGGTCGCGTTTTCCTTGAACACGGCCACGGCTCGCGCCATGTCGCCGACCTCGTCGCGTCGCCGCGCGCCTTCGATGCGCGTGCCGGTTTCGCCGCGCGCGAGCGCGAGCATCGCGTTCGCCATCGTTGCGATCGGGCGTGCGATGAGATGGTTGGTGAGGAGACCTGCTACGATCGACACGCCGATACCGGCGGCGCCGGCAATAAGCGTGATGAGAATGGCGCCGCCGGCGGCGGCCTGTGCAGCGAAATCGGCGGTACCCTGTTGATCGGCGATCGCTTCGGAGAAGGCCTGCACGTTGCGCTCGAACGCCGGGCCGGTCTTGCCGAGCAGCCTATCAACAGCAGCGTCGCGGTCGGTGGTACGGCGGACGATCTCGTCGAATGCCTTGTCGTAGGCGACAAGGCTGACGATGACGCTATCGGCCTTGCGGGTGAGCGCGGGATCGTTGAGGCCCTCGAAAACGCCGTTCAGCGCATCTTCGAGGTTGAGGAGGTCGGATTTGGTCTGCTTGACGATCTCGGGTGAGGGTGCGGAAAGGTACCGGTTCACGTCGACCCGCAGCAGCGAATAGGTTTCAAGCGCTAGCGCTGCATTATAACTCGTCTGATGGTCGCCGGCCTCGTGACTCGCTGTGACGATGTCATGGAGCGTAGTGCTGATCTCCGGCCCCTTGGCCTCGATCGTGCCGGACACGAGCCGGGTAATGGCCGTCTGGTTCTCGACGATGCCGCGAAATTCGGTGCGGAACACACCGCGGAGCCGGTCGATCCGCGCGAGCGTGTCTTCCTCGTGGACAATGGCCGCCCCGTCTTCGGCGCGTTTCAGCGCTTCCTGCGCCGCATCGAGGCTTTCGTTGACCTCGGCGACAAGCGATGCCTCGGGGCGGATTACGTAGTCCTTGATGCGTCCCTGCGCCGTCATCGCGGTGGTGTGCGCGCGAGAGATCGAGCGGGCGCTGTCGGCCAGGCGAGTGACTTCGGAGACAGTGGAGCGGGTGACGAGCAGCGAGCCAGTGGCGACCATCGCGAGAATGGCCATCGCGAGCCCGCCGATGCCGTAGCTCACCAGAACTTTCTTGCTGATCTTCCAGTGAGTTATGATCGCGGTAAAGCGCGACACGTCGACGCGCGCGATCAAATCCCTGAAACGCTCCATAGCCAGCACAAGCCCCATACTCCGGGAAAGCGGCGCATCCGGTTCCCGCCTGACCCAATTTCGGCCGGTGGTGTTTCACCATGGTTAATATTGCGCGGGTTTTTCAGCGCGCGGGCCAGAGCCCCTTGAGCCACGCCGAAACGGACGCGATTCCGGGCGCATCCAAATCCACCGCTTCTCCGAGCGCGGGGAGCTTCGGCCAGCCGGCGTCCGGGAACGCGCGGCCTTCGAAGCTGCGGCTACCTTCGTAGCGGGGGATGACGTGGGCGTGGACGTGGGGGTCCACCATCATCAGCATCAGGTAGTTGAGCTTGGTGTGATCGACGGCGGCGCGAAGCGCGACTTCGATATCGCGGCTGACGTTAGCGAGTTCCGCATAGGCGGTCGGTTCGAGATCCGCGAAAGCCGTCGCTTCCGACTTCGCGGCCAGCACGAGGCTGCCGAGCGTAGGCTGTGCGGGGCGTAGCAGAACGACCCAGTGGTCGTACTCGGCGATCAGTGTGGCCGGATAGCCGAAGCGGTGGATCGTGCCGTTCATGCCGCGCTGCCGTCGCTGAGCCACGAGGTGAGCGTGACGCCCTGTCGCCGCGCGACAATCGCCTGCAGCAAGCGGACGAAATGGAAGACGAGACTGAGCACGGTCCACGCCGTGACGGCGAGGAGACCTATGTCCGGCCGAGAGAACAGCATGCTGACGAACAGGATCACCATGTTCGGATTGCGGCGTGCGGTGATCAGGCGGAAGTCCGTGTCGACCTTCTGCCAGACGTGGATGTGCATGCCGGAAACATGGATGAACCAGCCCTCGATGAGCCGCTGCAGAACATAGCCACCGACCATCACACCCATCACCGTCCAGAATACATCGGGGGCAAGTTCGAGGCCGTGCGCAGCAAGGCCGACGCCCCAAGCATACCACCAGAAGGGGGGGTGCACGAGATCGAGCCCGTGATCGAAGATGTCGCCCCACCGCGACGAGGTGATGGTGCAGCGCGCGAGCTTTCCATCGACGGTGTCGAGGACCATGAAGGCAAGACCGGCTGCCATGCCGGTCCAGTAATGGCCGTCCCAGAAGAGAAAAGTCGCCCACACGCAGAGCGCGGCGCCGATGGTTGTCACCATGTTGGGTGTCATGCCGATGCGCGCGGCGATGCGGGTGAGGACGAGGGCCCATTCGGGCCACAGGTACTTGGTGAGGATGTCGGTGACGCCCTTGTAGGCGCCGAAATAGCTCGCGCGTTCGATGGCGCGGATGTTCGCGGGGACCAGTTCCATCAGGAACGGGCGCTCGCGCTTTCGGAGGGCGGCGTTGTAAATGGTGATGCCGTCTTCATAGGCGGTGACGGCGAGCCCTTCTGCCCATTCAGCGCTGCCTGTGTCGATCGCATCCCTGATGGCTGGCGCGCGCTCGGGAGTGACGTTCGCGAGAACTGGGCGCCCGCCAAGGGTGAGGGCGGTGCCGGGGCGTTCAGCGATCCAACTGAACCACTGCGGGTCGAAGGCGAAGCGCGTGTCGGCGACGACGGCGCCCGACTGCTCCGCCTGCGGCTTGCGCGCCGACGCGATGCGCCGGATGCGCTCGGCGGAAGACATGCCCCAGATGGGTGTTTCGTTTGTCCCGGCAAGAAGGAGCGTCGGTTCCAAAGGTATCCCAGTCGGTTTGCAGCCCTGCCGTGCTTATAGACGCCGGACTCGGCTGTGCAAGTTGGGGGTGGCGCCGGATCGCTTATTGAAGGGCAGGACGCTTTTTACGGTTTTTTCCGCCACGCGATTGCGCTAGGCAGCACGCGCGAGAGAACAGGAGATACGCGCGCGATGGCCGAATTCACGCTTCCGAAGAACAGCAAGGTGAACGGCAAGGGCAAGGTGCACAAGGCCCCCGAGGGTGCGACGCATATCAAGACGTTCAAAATCTATCGCTGGTCGCCCGACGACAGCGCGAACCCGCGCATGGACAGCTACGAGCTCGACCTCGACAGCTGCGGGCCGATGGTTCTCGACGCGCTCATCAAGATCAAGAACGAGGTCGACCCCACGCTGACCTTCCGCCGGTCGTGCCGCGAAGGCATCTGCGGTTCGTGCTCGATGAACATCGACGGCTCGAACACGCTCGCCTGCACGAAGCCGATCGACGAGGTGAAGGGCGACGTCGCGATCACGCCGCTGCCGCATATGGAGGTCGTGAAAGACCTCGTGCCCGACTTCAAGCACTTCTACGCGCAGTACGCTTCGATCAAGCCGTGGCTGCAGACCGTTTCCACGACGCCCTCGGGCAAGGAGCGCATCCAGTCCCCGGAAGACCGCGAGAAGCTGGACGGGCTCTATGAGTGCATCCTCTGCGCCTGCTGCTCGACCGGTTGCCCGAGCTACTGGTGGAACTCCGACAAGTTCCTTGGCCCGGCGATCCTGCTGCAGGCCTATCGCTGGCTCGCAGACAGCCGCGACGAGATGACCGGCGAACGGCTCGATGCGCTGGAAGATCCCTTCCGGCTCTATCGCTGCCACACGATCATGAACTGCGCGAACGTCTGCCCGAAGGGTCTCAACCCGGCAAAGGCGATCGGCGAAATCAAGAAGATGATGGTGGAACGCCAGCTTTAGGGTTTCCGCTGCGCCTTTGCCTGGGCGACCATTTCCCAGGCGGAATAAACCCTTTCGCAAGACTTGGGCCGCTAGCGTGCACCCATGGAAGGGTGGATCCATAAAACTGCGATTGCCGCGCTCGTTCTCCTCGCTTCGGCGGGGACGGCGTCTGCTGCGGATTGGAGATCGACCGTCACGCGGCTTATTGCCGCGCAGCACTCCTATCCGCGCAGTGCCCAGATACGGGGCGATGAGGGCACCGCGAAGGTGCGGATCAGCGTGGATGCCGGGGGCACGATTACCGGCGTCGAACTCGTCGAGCCGACGGGATCGCAGATTCTGGACCGTGAAGCGGTGCGCATTCCCAAGAAGATCGGCACCGTGCCGCCGCCACCGGACGGCCCGACCAAGCTGGTAATCCCCATTGCCTGGAAGCTTACCTAGGGTACGTGGATAGTCAGCTCATGGCGGGCTGCAAACGGTGGTTTCCTGAACTGCCGGTGCTCACGCACTTTTCGTACGCACCGCTCCCGTGCTCGAAATCCACCATTTTCGCCTTGCGCTGAACGCTAATCTCTCAACGCGTCGACGTGCGATTTACGCTTCAGGCGTCTTGCTTCACGATTTCCGTCATGGTGACGCCGAGGTGCTCATCGACCAGCACCACTTCGCCGCGTGCGACGAGGCGGTCGTTCACGAAGATGTCGATCGCTTCGCCGACGCGCCGGTCGAGCTCGATCACGGCGCCGGGGGCGAGCTTCAGGAGCTGGCTGACTTCGACCGCCGAGCGGCCGAGTACGGCTTGCACGCGCACCGGCACGTCGAAGACGGATTCGAGCTCCACCGCCCCGGTCAGGCCGTTGGCAGCCTCTTCGGGCGACACTTCTGCCGCATAGGCGCGGGCGGGTTCATAATCGGGACGCAGATCGTCCATGTTGCTTCTCCCTCGAAAAGACGCAGGCATCAGAATACGAACTCCTCGCTGCCGTCGCGGCTGTCGGCGAGAACGATCTCCCCCGCATCCGCGAGCTGCTTTGCCACCTGAACGATTGCTTGCCGGGCTTCCTCCGCCTCGCGCAGGCGAATGGGACCCATCAGCTCCATATCCTCGCGCAGGATGCGCGCGGCGCGCTCCGACATGCTCATGAAGAAGAACTCGCGCAGCGCTTCGCCGGCGCCCTTCAGCGCCGCGGCGAGCCGGTTCTTGTCGATATTGCGGAGCAGTGTCTGGATGCTGGCCGCATCGAGACGCGCGAGATCCTCGAACGTGAACATCAACGCGCGGATGCGCTCTGCGGCATCGAAGGCGCGATCTTCGAGCGCCAGCATGAAGCGCGCCTCGGCGTTGCGGTCGAGGTGGTTGAATATCTCTGCCATCACTTCGTGCGTGTCGCGGCGTGTACTGTGCGCGGGGTTCGAAAGCAGATCGGTGCGCAGAGTCTCCTCGACCGTATCGAGCACGTCCTGCCGTACGGCGCCGACGCGAAGCATTCTGAGCACGACATCCATCGCGGTATCGTCGGGCAGGCGCGAAAGGACACGCGCAGCCTGCTCGCGTCCGATCCGGCTGAGCACGACCGCAGCCGTCTGCGGGTGTTCGCCGCGAAGATAGGCGGCAAGAACGTCTTCGCTGACGTTGCCGAGCGTATCCCACGTGGTCTCTTGCGCTGGCTTGGAGCCGTCCAAAGCCGCGGTGCCGGAGACCTCGCCTGCGAACGTGGCAAGCAGCCGCTCAGCAAGCGGTGCCGGAACCGGGCCGATCCGTGCCATGGCGTCGCTCAGCGCCCGGGCCTCGTCGTTGCCGAGATGCGCCCAGATCGCGCCGCCATGCTCGCGCCCGAGCGCGACCATCAGCGCGGCGGCGCGCTCGACGCCGGAGAGCGCGGCAAGCGGCTCCGCTTCAGCGGCGGGCTCGGCGCGCAGGGCTGCGGCATGCGCCCTCATGCGGACATCCACTGGCGGACGATTGCGGCGGCAGCGGCCGGGCGCGCGGCAACGGCATCCCCTGCGCGGCGAAGCGCAGGACTGCGGCCAGCATCGGCCATGAGCGCGAAGGTTGCGGGTTCCGATGGCGCTGGCTCAGGCGCGGGCATCACAACGGGCGTGTGCCGCCTGAAACTGCGCAGAATCAGGAACAGCGCAGCGAGGCCAAGCATGCCGATCAGGATAACGCGCGCGAGCGGCAAGGCTGCATCCACGGTGCCGGAAAATGCAGGCGTGGTCTCGGCCGCGGCGAAGCGCACGGTCTCGACGATCAGTGAGTCGCCGCGCATCGCGTCGAAGCCCACGGCGCCCTTCGCAAGGCGCGTGAAGCGCGCGAGTTCGGCCTTCGTGCGCGGCTCGTAGCGGACCCCATCCGGCGCTTTGACATGATGACCGTCGACCATGACCGAAACGGTGAGGCGGCGAATCTGGCCGCTGCTCCTGATGGTGGTCGTCTCGGTACTGTTCGTGCCGGGCTCTACGGCCTCCGAAACCTGCCGCGTCTGGTCCGGTTCGATCTCCGCAGAGACGACGGCGCGCACGTTTTCGCGGCCGACGATCGCGCCGATCATCCCTTCGACCTGTTCGCGCAGCCGGGTTTCGACGCCGGCCTGCCGATCGGAAATGGGTGTGGTGGCGGCAATGGGGGAGGGATCAGCCGGAGCGGGGGCGGGATCGCGCAGCAGCGAAAGGCCGAGCAGCGCTACGGCCGCGCAGAGCAGGGCGACAAGCAGCAACTGGGGCTTCCCGTTCTGCTCCAGCGCTTTCAAGTCCGGCGCTTTCTGGGCCTGTTCCACGCGCACACGTTTCCCGACTGTCAAACAATGCGGAACTGTGGGGCCCGGATGGTGAAAATGGCGTAAAGAAATGGCGGGTCGGGGGGCGGGATCCCCGTGTGCCAGACGCAGAAAGGGCGGCAGACGTCCCCCGATGTCTACCGCCCTTTGGCAGGCGCCCGCACAGGTAGGGGCGCCGGTTGGCTAATATGGTGTCAGGCGCTTTCGCGGTCGTAGAGCGCCCGGTAGTGCTGAACGCGCGTGACGCGGAGGCCGGGCATTCCGACACGGTCGACGGCGCGTTCCCACGCTGCGAATTCTTCGGGACTGAGGCCATAGCGTTCGCACGCGTCGTCCGCTGAGATGAGCCCGCCCTTCACCGCAGCCACGACCTCCGCCTTGCGGCGCACCACCCAGCGGCGCGTGTCCGACGGCGGCAACGTGTCGAGCGTAAGCGGCTCCCCAAGGGGGCCGATGACTGATGCAGGGCGAAACTTTTGATTTTCCATCATTATTCTTTTGGCTCCAACACTACGCGACTGCCTTGTTGATGTACCCTAGCGCCAGACCCTTAAAAGAACGCCTAAACGCCAAGGTAAATTCTGCAGCAACAGAGCTTAACGCGACCCTTCCCATCTTAGTGTTTGAAATCGTTGTACCTGCCTTTAGCGAATCACCCAGATCGAGGAACCGCAAGCGCGGTCGTCGGGATTACATACGGGGCAGAACGTGCAAAAATCGTAAGCGCCCTCTATATGCGCGAGCATGAGCAGCAATCTCGATATCGGCGGTCTTCGGCCCGGAGCGCGCGTTGTCGTCGCCATGTCCGGCGGCGTCGACTCGAGCGTCGTCGCGGCGCTCGTGAAAGATGCGGGCTACGAGACGATCGGGGTCACGCTTCAGCTTTACGATCACGGCGTCGCGGTGGGCAAGGCGGGCACCTGCTGCGCGGGGAGCGATATCCACGATGCGCGGCGCGTCGCCGACCGGCTTGGCATCGCGCATTACGTGCTCGACTACGAAAGCGCCTTCAAGGACAGCGTGATCGAAGCGTTCGCCGACGAATATGTGCAGGGGCGCACGCCGATTCCCTGCGTGACGTGCAACCAGACCGTGAAGTTCCGCGATCTCCTCTCGGTCGCGCGTGACCTTGGCGCCGATGCGATGGCGACCGGCCATTATGTCCGGCGGGTAGATGGCGCGGGCGGGCCCGAATTGCACCGCGCGGTCGATCCGGCACGAGACCAGAGTTATTTCCTGTTCGCGACGACAGGGGAGCAGCTCAGCTACCTGCGCTTTCCGCTTGGCGGCATGGAGAAGCCGGCGGTGCGCGAACATGCGCGGCGCTTCGGGCTCGTGGTGGCGGACAAGCCGGATAGCCAGGACATCTGTTTCGTGCCCTCGGGCGATTATGCTGGGATCGTGCGCAAACTGCGTCCCGAGGCGGGTGAACCCGGCGAAATCGTCGACATGGGCGGCGCCGTGCTTGGGCAGCATCGCGGCCTCATCCATTACACGGTCGGCCAGCGGCGGGGCCTCGAGATCGGCGGGCTTGCCGATCCGCTCTACGTCGTGCGGCTGGAGCCGGAGACGCGGCGTGTCGTCGTCGGACCGCGCGCGGCGCTGGGTGTTGCGGCGGCTGTGCTCGGCAAGATCAACTGGCTGGGGCCGGCCATTGGCGATGGTCTCGACGTTCTCGCCAAGGTCCGCTCGATGGCAAAGCCCGCGCCCGCGCGCTTCGACGGCCAGCGGGTGACGTTCGCGGCGCCGGAATATGGCGTCGCGCCGGGGCAGGCGTGCGTTCTGTATGACGGCGAGCGGGTGCTCGGCGGCGGCTGGATCGACGGGACCGTCTCGGCGCTCGCCGCGGCGTGACCGTTCAGGTGCTGCGGGCGATGTTTGCCCAAACGGGAAGGTGATCGCTGGCGCGCTTCGCGGTTAGCGAGGTGTGGACGCCACTTTCTTCCACCTTGAAATGGTCGGAAACGAAGATGCGATCGAGCGTGCCGAGCGGGCGGCGCGTCGGGAAGCTGGGGCCGCAGGCGGCGCACTGGTGATGGCGCTGGAATTCCTTGAGCGCCTTGCTGTTCACCATCCAGTCGTTGAGGTCACCCATCAAGATGCTGGGAAGCTGCGTCGTGCGCTCGCCGAGGTGATCGACGAGCATCTTCGCCTGCCGCGCCCGATAGAGCCCGGACAGATCGAGGTGCATGCCGACGACGCGCACCGACTCGCCGCGCACGACGAGATCGGCGAGCACCGCGCCGCGCGGCTCCAGCATCGGGAGGAACAACGGTTCGCCGTGAATGATCTCGTGGTCCTTGCGGACTAGGATGGCGTTGCCGTGCCAGCCGATGCTGTTCGGTCGGTTCTCGATGGGAACGGCGCGGTAAGGGCTTTCCGCTTCGATCATGGCGCGGGGAATCGCGCTTGCCCGCTCGCCAAGCCGGCGGTCCGCCTCCTGTAGCGCGATGATGTCCGCATCGAGCTCGTTGAGCACGGCGAGCACGCGATCGGGCTTGCGGAGGCGATCGAGGCCGATGGCCTTGCGCATGTTGTAGCTGGCGACGCGGAGGGTCATGCGCGGGAAGATAGGTGCGCGGCGACGCTCTTCAAAGGGTGAAGCTGCCTTGACTCAGGAAAATCTCCACCGATTGCTTTACCAGTTACCCGATCGTTTTTCTGAGTTTGGCTCGCAAACGTGCTGCGGAGGTCGAGAAATTCTATAACATTTATGCCAGTGCATTACAGAAAAAACTCCAAACAATGCCCCAATTATAGAAAAATATATTGGCCAATTTTCAGCGTCATTTTTCATGTTTATTAACAAATCGTCGGCTCGTTCTTCAAAAGATACGATTTCGACGCCGTCAATTTTCATCTGGAGGATAACGTTATCTTGATATTTTGCGCCGGGTGTCGGTAACAAGATAACCTCTGCTTTTTTGCCAATCAACATGTCCCATATTTCACGGGTAGGGCAGTGCAAAGCAAAGCTGCTGTTAGCGCGACAACCCCACTTAACAACACCGTCCGCCGTGCGAATTTGGTATGGTCTGTCGGACCATTTATAAGTGGGTTTCTGCTCGACGATACCAGTGTAGCGCGTGCCTGCGTCCAAACCTTTTGGTGGTGGAAATCGCGGATATGATGATGTTTCAGTATAGATGTAGAAGAGCAAATAGCCGATGATCGCACCTGCTAGCAGTTTGGCTCTCCAGCGCCAGAGTTCTTGAACAGCGTTCAAAGGGTGAAGCTGCCTTCGATTACCGTGACGCACTTGCCGCCGAGCACCGCGCGCTCGCCTTCGAGGCGGCAGGCGACGCGGCCGCCGCGGCGGCTCGCCTGAAACGCCTGGAATGCCGGCTTGCCCAGCCGCTCCGCCCAGTAGGGCGTCAGCATGGCGTGCGCGGCGCCGGTGACGGGGTCTTCGTCGATCCCGGCACCCGCCGCGAACACGCGGCTGACGACGTCGAAAGCGCCGTCGCCGGGTGCGGTGACGACGACGAGGTGGTTGCCCACTTCGCGCAGGAGCCCGAAATCGGGCTTCAAGGCGCGGACGGATGCGGCGTCGGGGACGACGTAGAGCCAGTTTTCACCCGGATAGGAGAGGACGGCTTCGGGCGTCAGGCCGAGCGCTTTCACCACCCGCGGGTCCGCCGCGTCGGGCGTCGGGCGCCGGGCGGGGAGATCGAGCTCGTAGGCGCCGTTTGCACGCCGGACTTCCAGCACGCCTGCAAGGCGCGTCCGGAAGCGGATGCGATCGAGATCGACGTCGCGCGAGAGGAGATAGTGGCCGCTCGCGAGCGTCGCGTGGCCGCACAGGTCCACCTCTATCGCGGGGGTGAACCAGCGGAGGTCGTAGTCCGCGTCCGGTTCGTCCGAGGGGATGAAGAAGGCGGTTTCGGCGAGGTTGTTCTCCTCGGCGATCGCCTGCAACACGTCGTCGGCGAGCCACGATTCGAGCGGCATCACGGCGGCGGGATTGCCTTCGAAGGCGCGCGCCGCGAAGGCATCGATCTGGGCGAAGGGCAGCTTATTGGGCATGGCTCTCTTCCTGCACGGGGTGCGTGTCGAAGTGTCCGCTCGGGTCGACGTGGACGAGGATGTCGCTGCCGGGGAAGGCTTCCAGCACGCGGGCCTCGACAACGTCGACGATGTCGTGCGCGGCCTGCACGGTCATGTGCGGATCGACCCAGATGTGGAACTGAATGAAATCGGTGTGCCCCGCATGGCGCGTCTTCAGCTCGTGGATGCCTTCTACACCCTCCGCCGCGCAGACGAGGGCTTTCAATTGTTCGCGTTTCTCGTCCGGCCATTCCTTGTCCATCAGCATGTCGAGCGCGTGCTGAGCGGTCTTGAAGGCGCCCCACACGAGCCAGAGTGCAATGAATACGCCGAACAACGGGTCCGCACCGCGCATTCCAAGCATCGCATCCAGCACCAGCGCGGCGATGACGGAGAGATTGAGCAGCAGATCGGACTGGTAGTGCATCCGGTCCGCATCGATCGCGAGGGAGCCGGTGCGGCGGACGATAAGGCGCTGGTAGGAAACAAGCGCCAGAGTGACCAGAATCGCGAAGATCGAAACACCGATGCCGAGTTCTGCTTCGGCGGGCGGCGTGTCGTTCGCGAACGCCTGCACCGCGCGCCAGCCGATGCCGATAGCGGAAACGGTGATGAACACGGTTTGCAGCAGGGCTGCGATCGGCTCCGCCTTGCCGTGGCCGAAACGGTGGTCCGCGTCAGCCGGTTCAGCGGCGACGCGCACGCCGATGAGCGTGATGATCGAGGCGATGAGATCGAGTGCGGTGTCGGCGAGCGAGCCGAGCATCGCGACGGAGCCCGTTTCCATCGCGGCCCAGACCTTGACCGCGCCCAGAACGAAGGCCGCCGAGAACGAGGCAATCGCCGCCCGACGGGTGAGCTTGCCACGCGCCTCGAGCCTTTCGGCGTCCATCACGGATACTGCATCGAGCGCACCCAGCCGCTGCCGTCGCGGTCGAAGATGTAGCGCTCGTGCAGACGATTCGCGCGATCCTGCCAGAATTCGATTCGCGAAGGCACGACGCGGTAGCCCGACCAGTGCGGCGGGCGCGGCACGTCGCCGCCTTCGTATTTCGCAGTGAACTCGGCAACGCGGCCTTCCAGCGTCGCCCGGTCGCCCAGCGGTTGTGACTGAATGCTCGCCCATGCGCCGATCTGGGAGGCGCGGGGCCGCACGGCAAAATAGTCGTCCGCCTCTGCGGGCGTCACCGGCTCCACGGCGCCGTCGA
The DNA here is from genome assembly GCF_003634215.1 of Sphingosinicella microcystinivorans. Lineage (GTDB taxonomy): Bacteria > Pseudomonadota > Alphaproteobacteria > Sphingomonadales > Sphingomonadaceae > Sphingosinicella > Sphingosinicella microcystinivorans. The sequence goes on from NZ_RBWX01000007.1 coordinate 1,161,175, forward strand.
TGCGGACCTGCCGACGCAGCGATTTCCAATGGAAATTGAGGTGCGCGTGCGGGTTCGCGGCAAGCTCGCGGCCCTTCCGGCTCAGCGTGTTCGTGTAGAAGGTAAAGCCGCGCGGATCGACATCCTTCAGCAGCACGATCCGCACCGACGGCCGCCCAGCGGCATCCGCAGTCGCGAGCGACATGGCATTGGGATCGTTGAGCTCGGAGGCGGACGCCTCCTGAAACCAGCGGCCAAAGAGTTCGAAGGGATCGTCGGGAAGCGTCGTCATGGCCGGCTTCATAGACCCTGCAACGCGGGGAGGGAACCGCATGTCGGAATATTTCGATGATCATCGAAATATTCATTGACGCATGCTTTTGATTCGATAATTCTGGAAATATAGAAGGATGAGTCGATTATGCGCATTTCAACAAGCAGCGCTGCCATTGCGGCGCTCTCTGCGCTGGCGCAGGAGCATCGCCTTGCAGCGTTCCGGCTGCTCGTGGAGGCTGGGCCGGAAGGGCTTCCCGCCGGCACGGTAGCGGAGCACCTGGGCATGCCGCCGTCGTCGCTGTCGTTCCACCTCGCTCATCTCGAGCGGGCTGGGCTCGTTGCAAAAACGCGGCTGGGGCGGACGCTCATTTACAGCGCCCGGTTCGAAACCGTTCGCGGGCTCAGCGACTATCTTCTCGAAAACTGCTGCGGCGGGCGCACATGCACCGACACCGCAGCCCCAGAACGTCTCGCCAAAGGAGCCTGAACGATGAAACGCCTGCATGTTCATGTCGCCGTAAGCGACCTCGACGCCTCGACCCGTTTTTATTCAGCGTTGTTCGCAGCCGAGCCGACCGTGATGAAGGCCGACTATGCCAAGTGGATGCTGGAAGATCCGCGCGTCAACTTCGCCATTTCAACCCACGACGATGCCACGCCGGGCCTGTCGCATCTCGGCATACAGGTGGAAAACGCGGACGAACTGGCGGAGGTTTACGGGCGCCTGCAGAAAGCGGATCGCCCCGTTCTCGATGAAGGCGCGACGACGTGCTGCTACGCCAAATCCACCAAAAGCTGGATCGCCGACCCGCAGAATATCGCCTGGGAGACCTTCCTGACGACGGGCGATGCTATCGACTACGGCACCGGGCCGGAACTGAGCCGCATTGCCGCCGATCCGGCCGCAACCGGCCAGCGCTGCTGCGGTTGAGACGATGGAGCCTTACAACGTCCTCTTTCTGTGCACCGCGAACTCTGCGCGTTCGATTCTGGCCGAGGCCATATTGAACGAGATCGGGGAGGGACGGTTTCGGGCGTTCAGCGCCGGCAGCCACCCGCGTGGTACGGTGAACCCGGCGGCGCTCGACGTACTACGCAGCCTTGGGCACAGTGTCGATGACCTGCGTTCCAAAAGCTGGGACGAGTTCGCGGAACCGGGGGCTCCCAAGCTCGATTTCGTGTTCACGGTCTGCGACAATGCGGCGGGTGAAGTCTGTCCGATCTGGCCGGGGCAGCCGGTGACGGCACACTGGGGAATCCCCGATCCAGCCGCCGTCCAGGGCAGCGAAGCCGAAATCCACGCTGCGTTCTTCGATGCCTACCGGCAGCTGAAGAACCGCATTTCGCTGTTCACGGCGCTTCCCATCGCATCCATTGACCGGCTGAGCCTTAGGCATCGGCTGGCTGAGATCGGGAAGGGCGATGCGGCATGAGCCTGTTCGAGCGCTATCTGACATTGTGGGTGATCGCCTGCATTGCCGCGGGCATCCTGCTTGGATCGGTGATGCCGGGTCTGTTCGCGGCGATCGCGGGGGCGGAGCTTTACAACGTCAACCTGCCCGTCGCCGTGCTCGTGTGGCTGATGATTATTCCGATGCTGATGAAGATCGATTTCGCCGCGCTGCGGCAGGTTGGAGCACACTGGCGCGGCATCGGCATTACGCTAGCGCTCAACTGGGCGATAAAGCCCTTTACGATGGCGGCGCTCGGCTGGCTGTTCATCGGTTGGCTGTTCCGCCCGTTGCTGCCTGAAGCGGAAATCGAGTCCTATATCGCGGGGCTCATCCTGCTGGGCGCGGCGCCCTGTACGGCGATGGTGTTCGTGTGGAGCAACCTTTGCCGCGGCGAACCGCATTTCACGCTCAGCCAGGTCGCGCTCAACGACGCGGTGATGGTTTTCGCCTTCGCGCCGATCGTTGGCCTGCTGCTCGGCCTCTCCGCGATCACGGTGCCGTGGCAGACGCTGCTGATTTCGGTGGGGCTCTATATCGTCGTGCCGGTGATCATCGCGCAGACCGCGCGGACACGGGTGCTCGCATCGGGCGGGGACGCGCGATTGCAACGCGCGCTTGCGGCGATCCAGCCCATGTCGCTGACCGCGTTGCTGGCGACGCTGGTATTGCTGTTCGCGTTTCAGGGGCCGCAAATTCTGGCGCAGCCGCTCGTCATCGCGCTGCTCGCCGTACCGATCGCTATTCAGGGCTATCTGATCTTCGGCATCGGCTATGTCGCGAACCGGACGCTGGGCGAGGCACATTGCATCGCGGGCCCCTCCGCGCTGATCGGCGCAAGCAATTTCTTCGAGCTTGCCGTGGCGACCGCCATCAGCCTGTTCGGCATCACATCGGGCGCCGCGCTCGCCACGGTGGTGGGCGTGCTGATCGAGGTGCCTGTCATGCTCTCGCTGGTCGCGATCGTGAACCGTTCGCGCAGTTGGTACGAAAAGAGCGCCTGAACGCCTCTTGCGGCGCCGGAATTCCTCCCTATCTCCAGCCTGTTGTATTTCGGCAACAGTGGATTTTCCGGAGGCATTGTGGTGAGCGTAGGGACGATGAGCGATCTCTATTCGACCCTTGGTGTAAAGCGTGGCGCGAGCGATGCGGAAATCAAATCCGCATACCGCAAGCTGGCCAAGGAACTGCACCCCGACCGTAACAAGGACAACCCGAAGGCCGCGGAGAAATTCTCCGAGGTGACGGCCGCCTACGACCTGCTTTCCGACAAGGACAAGCGCGCGCAGTATGATCGCGGCGAAATCGATGAGCAGGGCAACCCCAAGATGCCGTTCGGGTTCGGTGGTGGACCGGGCGGCGGTTATAGCCGGACGCACACCGGCGGCGCGGGCATGGGCGGTGAGGATTTCAGCTTCTCGGGCGCGGCCGACGACCTGCTTTCCGAACTTTTCGGGCGCGGGCGGCGTGGTGGCGGCGGCGGCGGTTTCGGGGGCTTCGATTTCGGCGGCGGCGCGGGTCCGCGCCAAGCGCCCCCCAAAGGCCGCAACGTCGCCTACAAACTTGCTGTGGACTTCACCGAAGCCGCCGAGCTGAAGCCGCAGCGCGTGACGCTCGCTTCGGGAAAGACGGTGGACCTGAAACTTCCCGCAGGGTTCGCGGAAGGTCAGCAGATCCGGCTTGCCGGACAGGGCGAGCCAGGACCGGGCGGCAACGGTGACGCCATCGTGACGCTGCGCACCGCGCCGCATCGCTTTTTCAAGCGCGACGGCGACGACATCCGCCTGGATCTGCCGATCAGGCTCGATGAGGCTGTGCTGGGCGCCAAGGTGAAGGCGCCGACGACCAGCGGATCGGTGATGCTTTCCGTCCCGCCCGGTGCCTCTTCGGGGAAGGTGCTGCGCTTGAAAGGCAAGGGCTTCCACCGGAAAGACGGTGGACGCGGCGATCTTCTGGTTACGCTTGTGATCGCAATTCCCGAAAGCGATGCGGCGCTGAAGACGTTCGCGGAAGGATGGGACAGCGGCAAGGCGCACGATCCCCGCGCCGGAATGGCATGATCCGCTTTTTCGCGCGTCTGCTCGAGGAAGAGCGGCGCGCGGTTCGCGTGGCCCTTCGCGTCGTGAAGGGCGTGTGGGACGATGGTTTCATCCACGCCGGGAATCTCGCCTATCTTTCGATGCTGGCGCTGTTCCCGTTCTTCATCGTGCTTGGCACGTTTGCGGGGATGCTCGGCCGTTCGGATGCGGGGCTTGAAGCGGTCGAGGGTTTTCTGCGAACCTTGCCGCCATCCGTGGCCGGGATCGTCGGCCCGCCCATCGAGGCGGCGATGCAGGGCTCCACCGGTATTCTCACCTTTTCAATTCTCGTGGGGCTATGGACCGCCGGGAGCTACATCGAGACGATCCGCGATATCCTGCGCCGCGCCTATCATACGGGTTATGCGGCGCCCGTCTGGCAGCGCCGGCTCGGCAGCTTCGCGGTGATCCTGGGCAGCGTTTTCCTGATGCTGGCGGCATTCGCGGCGCAGGTGATCGTGGTGACCGCCGAAGAGTTCATCGCGCGTTTCGTGCCGTGGATCGATACGATCGAGGAAATCATCGACATCGGGCGGCTGGGGCCGCTCGTGGTGCTGTTCCTTGCGCTCTATCTGTTGTTTCACAGCCTCACCCCCGCACGATTCCGAAAGCGCGGCCCGAAGTGGCCGGGCGCTGCGGTTACGGCGGGCGTATGGGTCGGCGCGACACTGATTCTGCCGCGCCTGCTTGCCGATGTTTCCACGTATGACCGCTTCTACGGCCCGCTCGCGGGTGTGATGATCACCCTCTTGTTCTTCTTCATTGCGGGCATGGGATTCGTGATTGGCGCGGAGCTCAACGCGGCACTGGCCATGGAACCCGAAAATGGGCAAAAGGACGCGGAATCGGGGGGACAACCGAAAGGCTGAAAGCAGATATGGCTGGATTGATGCAGGGAAAACGCGGGCTGATCATGGGGCTCGCGAATGAACGCTCGCTGGCGTGGGGGATTACGAAGGCGCTTGCGGACCAGGGCGCCGAGCTGGCGTTCAGCTATCAGGGCGAGGCGCTGGAAAAGCGCGTGCGGCCGCTGGCTGAGAGCGTGGGCTCCGACTTCCTGATCGATTGCGACGTTTCCGACATGGCGGGGCTCGATGCCGCGTTCGAGACGCTGGCGGCGCGCTGGCCGACGATCGATTTCGTGGTTCACGCCATCGGCTTTTCGGACAAGAATGAGCTGCGCGGCAAATATGTCGATACTAGCCTCGAAAACTTCCTGCTGACCATGAACATCTCCGCCTACAGCTTTGTGGCGGTGACGCGGAAGGCGCGGGCGATGATGCCGAATGGCGGCTCGGTGCTGACGCTCAGCTACTACGGCGCCGAGAAGGTGGTGCCACACTACAACGTGATGGGCGTCGCGAAGGCTGCGCTTGAAACGAGCGTGAAGTATCTTGCGATGGACCTCGGGCCGGAGAATATTCGCGTGAACGCGATCTCCGCCGGGCCGATCAAGACGCTGGCGGCGAGCGGCATCGGCGATTTCCGCTACATTTTGAAGTGGAACGAGCTGAACAGCCCCTTGCGGCGCAACGTCACCATCGAGGACGTGGGCGGCGCTGCGCTCTATATGCTCTCCGACCTTTCAAGCGGCGTGACGGGCGAGATCCACCATGTTGACGCCGGCTACAACGTGATCGGCATGAAGGCGGAAGACGCGCCGGACATCGCGCTCTCCTGATGTTCAACAGCTTCGGCCGCATCTTCCGATTCACGACGTGGGGCGAGAGCCACGGCCCAGCGCTCGGCGTCGTCGTGGATGGCTGCCCGCCGGGGATCGCGCTTTCGGAAGCGGATATCCAGCCGTGGCTCGACAAAAGGAAGCCCGGCCAGTCCCGCCACACGACGCAGCGGCGCGAGCCTGATGAGGTGAAAATCCTTTCCGGCGTGTTCGAGGGCAAGACGACCGGCACGCCGATTTCGATGATGATCGAGAACGTAGACCAGCGTTCGAAGGACTATGGCGACATCGCCGAAAAGTACCGGCCCGGCCATGCTGATTACACGTACGACGCGAAATACGGCTTCCGCGACTATCGCGGCGGCGGGCGTTCGTCCGCGCGCGAGACGGCGGCGCGCGTGGCGGCGGGGGCGGTGGCGCGGAAGGTGATCGCGGGTGTCGGTATCCTGGGGCATGTCGTGGAGATCGGCGGCGACCGCGTGGAGCGGTTTGCGGCGCACACGCTCGGCGACAACGACTTTTGGTGCGCGGACCCAGATGCGGCGAAGCGCTGGGAGGTGTTGCTCGACAGCGTGCGCAAGTCCGGGTCATCGGTAGGTGCGGTTGTCGAGGTGTTCGCGAGCGGAGTTCCGGCGGGCTGGGGCTCGCCGCTCTACGCGAAGCTCGATGGGGAACTTGCGGCGGCGATGATGTCGATCAATGCCGTGAAGGGCGTGGAGATCGGTGATGGCTTCGCGGCGGCGCGCCTGCGCGGCGAGGACAATGCCGACCGTATGCGGCCGGGCGCAGGGGCGGGTGACCCGCCGGTGTTCGATACGAACCACGCCGGCGGGGTGATGGGCGGCATTTCCACCGGGCAGGACGTCGTCTGCCGCATCGCGCTGAAACCCACCTCGTCCATCCTGACGCCGGTGCAGACGATTACGCGCTACGGCGAAGCGGTCGAGGTAATGACCAAGGGACGCCACGACCCGTGCGTCGGCATTCGCGCCGTACCGGTTGCCGAGGCGATGATGGCGTGCGTGCTCGCCGACGCCTTCCTCATGCACCGCGCGCAGGTGGGATGACCGACCGGACCGCGCGGCGGCTGCGCATCCATGGCCGCGTGCAAGGCGTCTGGTTCCGCGCATGGACGCTCGAAACCGCGCAGGCCCTCGGCCTCGACGGCTGGGTGCGCAACCGCACCGACGGCACGGTGGAGGCGCTCGCGGTGGGGACGCCCGACGACATCGAAAAGCTGATCGCCGCCTGCCATGAAGGCCCGCCCGCCGCGAAGGTGGTGCGCATTGAGGTGGAGGAGGCGAAGGGGATCGTGCCGAGGGGCTTCACGAAGAAACCCACGGTCTGATCCCGCGGCGTTCCGCGATACTCAGTCGGCGAACGGATCCGTCACAAGGATTGTGTCTTCACGCTCCGGGCTCGTCGAGACGAGTGCCACAGGGCAGCCGATGAGTTCCTCGATGCGGCGAACGTACTTGATCGCCTGCGCCGGGAGCTGTGCCCAACTGCGTGCGCCGGCGGTTGATTCGTGCCAGCCGTCGAACGTCTCGTAGATCGGCTTCGCAGCGGCCTGCGCGGCGGGATGCGCCGGTAAATGATCGTAGTGAACACCGTTCACATCGTAGCCGGTGCAGATCTTCAATTCCTCGAAACCATCGAGCACGTCGAGCTTGGTAAGCGCGATGCCGGTGACGCCAGAGACGGCGATCGACTGGCGCAGCAGCGCCGCGTCGAACCAGCCGCAGCGGCGCTTGCGGCCCGTGACGGTGCCGAACTCGTGGCCGCGCTCGCCGAGACGCTGGCCGGTGGCATCGTCAAGCTCGGAGGGGAAGGGGCCCGAACCGACACGCGTCGTGTACGCCTTGACGATGCCGAGCACGTAACCGGTCGCGGATGGGCCGAGGCCGGAGCCGCCGCTCGCGGTGCCCGCGATCGTGTTGGAACTGGTTACGAACGGGTAGGTGCCGTGGTCGACATCGAGCAGCACGCCCTGTGCGCCTTCGAAAAGGATGCGCTTGCCCGCGCGGCGCGCCTCGTTGAGGCCGACCCACGCCGGACCGGCATAGGGCAGCACCTCGGGCGCGATCGCTTCGAGATCGGCGATCAGCGCGTCACGATCGATGGGATCGACGCCGAAGCCCGCGCGCAGCGCGTTGTGGTGCGCGAGCAGTCGGTCGATCTGCGGACCGGCCTCATCGAGGTGCGCAAGGTCGCAGACGCGGAGCGCGCGGCGGCCTACCTTGTCTTCATAAGCCGGACCGATTCCGCGCCGGGTGGTGCCGATCTTGCCGGCGCCGCTCGCGTCCTCGCGCAGCGCGTCGAGATCGCGGTGGAACGGAAGAATCAGCGGGCAGGTTTCGCTGATGATGAGATTTTCCGGGCTGATCGCAACGCCCTGTCCGCGCAGCTTCTCGATCTCCGCCTTGAGATGCCACGGATCGAGCACGACGCCGTTGCCGATGACGGACAGCGTGCCGCGTACGATACCCGAAGGCAGTAGGCTGAGCTTGTAGGTGTTGTTGCCGACGACGAGCGTATGGCCCGCATTGTGACCGCCCTGGAAGCGTACGACGACATCAGCACGGGCCGATAGCCAGTCGACAATCTTGCCCTTGCCCTCGTCGCCCCATTGGGCGCCGATCACGGTCACGTTGGCCATTTCGGGGACGTCTCCATTCAGCGTCGATACACGGCGGCACTCACTAGGGTTGTCGCGCCGATGCGTCCACGGCTTTTGCATGGGAGGCGAAGGTTATTCGCTCTATCACGCGTATGGAACACGAAGGCTGGGAGATGAAATGCGGGCAAAGCTGATTCTGGGAGCGATGGCGTTCGTGCTGGTGGGCGTGACGGCAGAGGCGCAGCAGAGGCCGCGCATGGGTGGAGGGCTGATGGCCTGCCGCGCCGACATGGAGACGCTGTGCGGCAGCGACAAGGCCAACAAGCCGAAGGTACGCCAGTGCATCATCGAGAATCGCGACAAGGTTTCGGAAGACTGCAGGCGAGCGCTCGACGTGCTGCGCAACGGCCCCGGCGCGGGGGCGATGCCGACCGTGACGGTGAGCTATGGCAACGATGCGCGGCAGGCGATCGACTTTTACCGCGCGAAAGGCGCCGCGCCTGCGCCCCTCATCGTGTTCATCCACGGCGGCGCATGGAGCCTCGGCGACAAGCGGCAGGCTTCCGGACGCAAGCCGGAGCATTTCACGGGCGAGGGCTATGCGTTCGCATCGATCAACTACCGGTTGGTGCCGAAGGCGACCGTGGAGCAGCAGGCGGCGGACGTTGCGTCCGCGATCGACATGCTGCGGTTCCGCGCGGCGGAATACGGCATCGATCCGAACCGCATCGCGCTGATGGGGCATAGTGCCGGGGCGCACCTCGCGGCGCTGGTGGCGACAGATCCGCAGTATCTGAAGGCGGCGGACGTGCCGATGGGCGCAGTGAAGGCGGTCGTGCTGCTGGACGGCGCAGGGTATGATGTGGCGGCGCAGATGAAGACGGGCGGGCCGGTCGTGCAGAAGCTCTACGGCCCGGCGTTCGGGGATGATCCGAAGCGGCAAGCTGCGCTATCGCCGATGACGCACACGGCGTCGCCGAACGCCGCTGCATGGCTGGCGCTTTATGTTGAGGGGCGCGATGCTTCGCTCGGCCAGTCTCGATCGCTGGTGCAGGCGCTTGAAAAGGCGGGGGCGACGGCGCGGGCGGTGGCTGTCCCGGACACCAGCCACCGTGAACTCAATCAGGATTTAGGGGCGGACGGCGACTCTGCGACGGCAGACGTCGATGCATTCCTGAAGGCGGCACTTTAGAGTTTGACGAGTTCGCCGTTGGCGAGCGCGTAGTCGCACCGCAGGCGCGTCGGCGTGTCCGCGTCGGTGAGCGCGGCGACCGTGGTCCAGCCCTCGGCGCGGAGTTTGGCGGCGTGCGCGGCTTCGCCGAGCGGCACGAACAGGCGGCGGCGGCGCGAGGCGCCAAGCCCTGCGTCGACAAGGCCGTCCACATACAGCGAGAAGCCTACCGCCGTCTCTTCTCCGCCACCGGGGTGACGGACGAGATAGGTGCCGCCGCGGCCGACCTCGCCGCGTACGCCCGCAGCGAACACTGAAAAGCCGATCCACGTCTGGTATTCAAAGCCATGGCGCTCGGTCGGGTCGATGGTGACGGCCGCGTGCGGGGCTGCGGTCGCCACCAGACGCTCAAGGCCTGCGATGCGTGTGTTGAGCGCGCCGGAGACATTCAGCGCTTTCAGGCGCGCGAGCGCGGAATCGGAGGGGCCGGCGGCCTCGATCAGCGTGCTGTATTGGGCCGCGCCGAGTGCCTGCAGCGCGGCGGCATCCTTGCCGTCGAGCGCCGTCTGCACATCGGCAAGCGGCGCGGTGACGGGCCACGGCCCGGCAGCGAGCGTGCCGACGAGGTCGGGCAGCGTTAGGTCCACCGACATGTCGGCGAGGCCCGCCGCGGCGAGGGCTTCAAGCGCGATGCCGAGGAGTTCGGCGACGGCATCGACGTGATCTGAGCCGATGAGCTCAGCGCCCATCTGCATCGCTTCGCGCTGCGGGCCGACCTGTGCGGGGCGCACGCGGAGCACGGGGCCGCCGTAAGCAAGTCGCAGCGGGCGCGCGATGTGCGCCATGCGCGTGGCGGCAATCCGACCGACCTGCGCGGTGATATCGGGACGCAGCGCCAGCGTGCGCTGCGACAGCGGATCGACGAAACGGAGCAGGTCCTGCGGGCGCGCGGAGGAAAGGCGGGTGACGAGACTGTCTTCGAACTCGACGAGCGGCGGCGAGACGCGCTCGTAGCCATGCGCCGAAACCTGATCCAGCAGCGTGCGGAGCAGATCGGCGGCCGCCTCTGCCTGCGGTGGCAGGCGGTCGCGGAAGCCTTCGGGGAGTAGGCCCTTGGAGATCGGATCAGTCATGGTGGCCCGGCTCTAGCGGGGTGGGGGGATGGAAACAAGATTGAGGGTGTTTGTTTGCCCCTCTCCCCAACCCTCTCCCCGGCGGGGAGAGGGAGAGGATAAGAGTCCGGCATCACCGGAAGGGCGCTGCGCGCTAGAAGCGAAGCGCCTTCACGTCCTTCACGCCGTCCAGCTTGCAGATCGTCCAGAGCAGTGGATCGTCGATAGCGCCGTCCACCGAGAGCAGCAGGATGGCCTCGCCCCCTTGGCCGCGGCGGCCAAGGTGGAAGGTGCCGATATTGACGCCCGCTTCACCGAGCGCACTGCCGACCTTGCCGATGAAGCCCGGCTTGTCCTCGTTCGCAATGAACAGCATCGAGCCGTCGAGATCGGCTTCGACCTTGATGCCGAAGAGCTCGACGAGGCGCGGATGCTTCATGCCGAAGAGTGTGCCCGCGACCGAGCGTTCGCCTTCCTCGGTCTTCACCGTCACGCGCAGGAGCGTGTGGTAGTCCGTCTCGCGTTCGTGGCGGACTTCCGCGATTCCGATGTCGCGCTCGCGGGCAATGTGAACAGCGTTAACCATGTTCACCGTGTCCGAAATCGGGCGCATCAGGCCGGTGATGACCGCGCTGGTGATCGGCTTGATGTTGAGTTCGGCAGCGGCACCTTCGACCTCGACGGTGACGTGGCTGATCGCGCCCTTGGCGAGCTGTCCCGCGAGCAGGCCGAGCTTTTCGGCAAGCTCGATATAGGGGCGGACCTTCGGCGCTTCCTCGGCGGAGAGCGACGGCACGTTGAGTGCGTTGGTGACGGCGCCCGACAGCAGGAAGTCCGAGATCTGCTCGGCGACCTGGATCGCGACGTTCACCTGCGCCTCGTCCGTGGACGCGCCGAGGTGCGGCGTCGAAATGAAGCCGGGGGTGCCGAAGAGGGGGCTTTCGTGCGCAGGCTCGGTGACGAACACGTCGAGCGCGGCGCCTGCGATGTGGCCCGAATCGAGCAGTTCCTTCAGCGCCGCCTCGTCGATGAGACCGCCGCGCGCGCAGTTGATGATGCGCACGCCCTTTTTCGTTTTGAGAAGGTTTTCGCGGCTGAGGATGTTGCGCGTCGAATCGGTGAGCGGCGTGTGCAGTGTGATGAAGTCGGCGCGCGCGAGGAGCTGGTCGAGCTCGACCTTTTCAATACCGATGTCCTCGGCACGTTCCGGGGTCAGGAACGGATCGAAGGCGACGACCTTCATCTTGAGCCCGAGGGCGCGCTCGGCGACGATCGAGCCGATGTTACCCGCGCCGATCAGGCCGAGCGTCTTGCCCGTGACCTCGACGCCCATGAAGCGGTTCTTTTCCCACTTGCCGGCCTGCGTGGAGGCGTCTGCCTCGGGCAGCTGACGGGCGAGTGCGAACATCAGCGCGATGGCGTGCTCTGCGGTGGTGATCGAGTTGCCGAACGGCGTGTTCATCACGACGACGCCCTTCGCGGAGGCGGAGGGAATATCGACGTTATCAACACCAATGCCCGCACGGCCGACGACCTTGAGATTCGTCGCGGCTTCGAGGACGTCTGCGGTGACCTTGGTGGCCGAGCGGATGGCGAGACCGTCGTACTGGCCGATGATCGCCTTCAGCTCTTCCTTGGTGAGGCCGGGCTTTTCATCGAACTCGACGCCGCGCTCCTTGAAGATGGCGGCGGCCTTCGGGGACATTTTATCGGAAATCAGAACCTTGGGCATGGGATATCGCTTTCCTCGTCATCATACCGGCTTGGGCCGGTATCCATTCATTCAGGGGGATGGACCCCGGCTTTCGCCGGGGTGACGGTTTCAGTTCAGTTTGAAACGACTTGCGCGAAGGCCCAGTCGAGCCAGGGTGTCAGCGCCTCGATATCAGCGGTTTCGACCGTGGCGCCGCACCAGATGCGAAGGCCGGCCGGGGCGTCGCGATAGCCGTTGATGTCGAGCGCCGCGTTTTCCTTTTCGAGGAGCGAAGCGATCTTCTTCGGCGTTTCCGCATCGGCGCGCGAGTCCGTGATCTTCAGGCAGACGCTGGTATTCGAACGCGTTGCGGGATCAACGGCGAGATTTTCGATCCACGGCGTCTTTTCGACCCACGCATTGAGCGCGGCCGCGTTCGCGTCGGCGCGGGCGGCGAGGGCTTTCCAGCCGCCGAGACCGTCCGCCCATTCGAGCGCGTCGATATAGTCCTCGACGCAGAGCATCGAAGGCGTGTTGATCGTCTCGCCGACAAAGATGCCTTCGATCAGCTTGCCGCCTTTGGTCATGCGGAAGATCTTCGGCAGCGGCCATGCGGGCGTGTAGGTTTCAAGCCGTTCGACCGCGCGTGGGGAGAGGATGAGCACGCCGTGCCCGCCTTCGCCGCCGAGCACCTTCTGCCAGGAGAAGGTCGTGACATCGAGCTTGTCCCACGGCAGATCCTGCGCGAACGCGCCGGAAGTGGCGTCGGCGAAGGTGAGCCCTTCGCGGTCCGCCGGGATCCAGTCGCCATTGGGCGCGCGGACGCCAGAGGTCGTGCCGTTCCATGTGAAGATCACATCGCTGGCGAAATCGACGGCCTTGAGATCGGGAAGCTCGCCATAGGGAGCCTTCAGGACCGTGGGGTTCAGCTTCAGCTGCTTTGCGACATCGGTGACCCAACCTTCACCGAAGCTTTCCCACGCGATCGTGGTGACGGAGCGCTGCCCAAGAATCGACCACATCGCCATTTCCACCGCGCCCGTATCCGACGCGGGGACGATACCGATGCGGTAATCATCCGGCACGCCCAGCACCTTGCGGGTGAGGTCGATGGCGAGCTTCAGGCGCGCCTTGCCGAGCTTGGCGCGGTGCGAGCGGCCAAGCACGTCGAGATTGAATTTAGTGGGGTCCCATCCGGGGCGCTTGGCGCAGGGGCCGGAAGAAAACTGGGGGCGTGCGGGCAGGATGCCCGGCTTCGTAACGTCAGTCATAATCTCTCCTTACAGAGAGCGCGCGCCGCGTTGGGACGGCGTGGCCCGCCGCCGCTCATAGAGATGCGTACGAGAGAGTCAAATGGCCATTTTGTGGCAACCGGTCCCGATGCTACAGGCGGGGCGATAAGGTCCGGGGGATTTTCAATGCGTCTCAGTGATTGTCACAATATCGCGGATTTCCGCAAACTCGCGCAAAAGCGCCTGCCAGCACCCGTGTTTCACTACATTGACGGCGCGGCTGACGACGAAATCACTCTCGCGCGCAGTACGGCCGCGTTCAATGACTGCGACCTGGTGCCGCGTGTGCTCGCGGGTGTCGAAACGGTGGATATGTCCACCACGCTGTTCGGCAAACGCATCGAGATGCCGCTGTTCCTCTCCCCGACAGCGCTTCAACGCCTTTTCCATCACGATGGCGAGCGCGCCGTTGCGCGCGCGGCGGAGAAGTTCGGTACGTTCTGCGGGATTTCCAGTCTCGCGACTGTGAGCCTTGAGGAGATCGGGAGCATGATTTCCACGCCGAAGCTGTTCCAGTTCTACTATCACAAGGACCGCGGCATTAACCGGGACATGATCCAGGCGGCGAAAGCCGCCGGGTTCGATGCGCTGGCGCTGACCGTGGACACGATTGTCGGCGGCAACCGCGAGCGCGACTATCGCACCGGCTTCACCTCGCCGCCCAAGCTGACGCCTTCCAGCATGATCAGCTTCGCGACGCATCCTTCGTGGACGCTGAACTATCTGCTCCGCGAGAGATTCGAACTTCCGAACCTGAAGAACCACATCAAGCAGGGCAGCAACACGGCCGTGACGGTGAGCGAATATTTCACTTCGCTGCTCGACCAGTCGATGGATTGGAAGGCGGCCGAAGCGATCCGCGCCGAGTGGGGCGGGCCGTTCTGCCTGAAGGGCGTAATGTCGGTGGAATGCGCGCGTCGGGCGATCGATATCGGGGCGAGCGCGATCATGATCTCGAACCATGGCGGGCGCCAGCTCGATGGGTCACGCGCGCCGTTCGATCAACTTGCCGAGATCGTCGATGCTGTAGGCGATAGGCTGGAAATCATCCTCGACGGCGGTGTGCGGCGCGGCACGCATGTTCTGAAGGCGCTGTCGATGGGTGCGCGCGCGGTCTCCGGCGGACGGCTCTATCTTTATGCGCTTGCGGCGGCAGGGCAGCCGGGCGTCGAACGCATCCTCGGCAAGCTGCGCGGGGAGATCGAGCGCGACATGAAACTGATGGGCGCACGCACGCTCTCGGACCTTTCGCGAGAAAACTTGCGGTTTCGCTAAGCCGCGGCAGAGATCCCGTTCTGCTCGTCCCTGATCTGCGCGGCGATACCGCCGCCGCGGCGCTTGGCGGTGTAAAGGGCCTCGTCGGCGCGGCTGATGAGGGGTTCGAGATCCTCTGCGCGGTCGTCTGAAACGGCATAGCCGATGCAGGTGGAAAGTTTCGCTACCCGGCCATCGAGCCGGAACGGCTGGCGGATCGCCGCCTCGATCCGCCGCGCGAGAATGGCGGCCTCCTCCGGGTGCTTCATACCGCACTGAACGATGGCGAACTCGTCGCTGCCCAGCCGCGCCGCCTTGTCAGACTCGCGGATGATGTAAGCTAGGCGCTTGCCGACCGCCAACAGCAGCGCGTCTCCGACCGGGTGCCCGAGCTCCTCGTTGACGGCCTTGAAGTCGTCGAGATCGAGACAGTGCACCGCGACAAGTCCGGCGTTCGGATTGAGCGTTACATGCTCCTCGAACCATTCGCGAAGCGCGAGGCGATTCGGCAGGTCGGTGAGGCCGTCCGTGCGCGCCAGATTGCCGAACGTGATGCGGCGGCTGATTTCGCGTACAGTGAAATGGTAACGATCGAGCACGTTGCGAATGCCGCCGACGAGCAACGCTGTCATCATCGCCGCTGTGGCCCAATACAGTTCGCTTGCGACCAGGAAGCTGGAAACAAGGCCCGGCACCAAGCCGATGAACATGCTGGCGATGGCGAGATGCGGACGCGGCGCCATACCGGCGACGACGCCCGCACCGTAACCCACGAGCAATACAGCGGTGAACAGGTGGGCTTCGTTCGCAGGCAGCATGAACACGCGAGCGCCAAAGGCGCCCAGGCACACTGCAAAACCGAGGTATGCGACTGCGAATTGGCGTTCGAGACGCCGCGCACGGTCGACGCCGAGACCCGGATCAAACGCTTCCCGGCGCCCGATAAGAGCGACGGCAAGGCGGCTGACGCTCATAAGCGCTCCAGCGGCGACAATAACCGCGAGCGCCGCGTCGCCGGTTTCCCGAACAACCATTGTGCCGCCCGCGATGAAGCCGACACTCATGATCAACGGAGGAATGAACGCTGCGTAGATGCTGCGCACCAAATCCACATAGATTCCGTCGAGCACGGTTTCTGCCCTTGGGAAGAAGGCTCGTTTCATACGCTACCCAAACACCCCGCGACTCTTACTTAGCTCTCTCAGGAGCAATTGGAGGCGAGGTTTCCCCATGCGGATTGAGGCAAGGTTAACGCCGCCGTCAAATGCGACGGGCCGAAAACGGCTGGCTGGTTGCGGGTGGCGCTCCCAACGCTAAAAGAGGCGCATGCTGGGCCGTGTTCTTTCCGCCTTGTCGCTTATTGCCGCCGCGGCCTGTTCGGGTGGTGCTCCGCCGGTTTCGGGTCAGAAACCCGTGTCGCAACATTCTGAAAACACGCCTGAAAACGCGGCGGCCTGCTTCGCGCGGCTCGATCGGCTGCAGGGCATGAAATACCGCAAGCTCGATCCCCATGTCGAAGGGCAGTGTGGATACGAGAACGCCGTTTTGCTGCTCGATATCGGTGTCCCCGTCGCTGGGCTCAAGGCGGTCTCGTGTCCGGTTGCCGAATCGCTCTACCGGTGGGTGCATGAAGGCGTCCGCCCGGCGGCACGCGATCATTTCGGGGCGGACGTCGTCCGTATCCAGAGCTACGGCACTTATGCCTGCCGCACGCGCAACAGCCAGCCGGGCGCGCGGCTTTCCGAACACGCGCGTGCCAACGCGGTCGATATCGCAAGCTTCACGCTGGCGAACGGCCGTACGGTTGCGGTGAAATCCGGATGGCGCGGAGCGGCGGATGAGCAATCGTTCCTGCGTGCCGCTCACCGTGCAGGCTGCGCGCGATTCAACATCGTTATCGGCCCCGAAGGCGACGCTTTTCATCAGGATCACCTGCATCTCGACATGGGACGCGGGCCATATTGCCGCTGACGCGCGGCACTTTGGGCGTTAGAGACGCCCCATGGATGATAAAACCCCAGTCTCGCACCGAACGTTCCCCTCGGCGGAAGAGGATGCGGCAGCGGCCGCCAAGACGACACCGATCCCGCAAACCGAACATCCGAGCTATCGGCTGGCGTTTCAGGATCAGGATTTCCTGTTGCGCGAGGAATTGCGACCCGTTCGTTTCCAGCTTGAGCTGCTGAAGCCCGAGATGCTGCTGAAAGAGCACGGCATCGCGTCCACCTTCGTGCTTTACGGCTCTGCGCGCATTCCCTCTCCCGAAACCGCAGATGCGCTCGTCGCCGCTGCGCGCACGGATTGGGAGAGAACGGTGGCGGAGCGGCTCCGCGCCAAGGCGAAATATTACACCGAGGCCTACAAGCTCGCCCATCTCGTCTCCTCGCTGCCGCGTGAGGACGGCGAGCGGCATTTCGTGGTTTGCTCGGGCGGCGGACCGTCGATCATGGAGGCGGCGAACAAGGGCGCGCATGATGCTGGCGCGGAATCCGTTGCGCTCAATATCGTGCTTGAACACGAACAGCTGCCGAATCCCTATGTGACGCCGGCGCTTTCATTCCAGTTCCACTACTTCGCGCTTCGGAAGATGCATTTCCTCATGCGTGCCAAGGCTGTAGCGGCGTTCCCCGGCGGTTTCGGTACGTTCGATGAACTGTTCGAGACGCTGACCCTTATCCAGACGCGCAAGGTGAAGCCGTTTCCCGTGCTGCTGTTCGGCCGCGAGTTCTGGGAGCGCATCGTCAACTTCGAGGCGCTTGCCGAAGAAGGTACGATTTCGCGCGATGACCTTTCGCTGTTCCACTTTGTCGAAACGGCTGAAGAGGCTTGGGAAATCGTGGCGGGATTCTACGAAATTTCTGCTATGGGTGGCCCCTGCTAGGGCGACTTTAGGAACGTTCGTCCGAACCGGGGAGGGGGATGGGCGAAGCGCGGGATAGCGCGTCACGCATCGAAGCGCTGGATATCCTGCGCGGTATCGCCATTCTCGGCATCATGCTGCTCAACATCTGGGCCATGGGCAGCGTTCCCGGCGTTGCTTCCGATCCGCGCATCTCGGGCTGGGCCCTGTCCGACCGCGTCGTCTGGTGGGTGCAGCAGCTTTTCGTTGAAGGCACGATGCGTGGGCTGCTTTCGCTGCTTTTCGGTGCGGGTTTCGTGATTCTCGCTTCCCGTCCGCAGGCGGGGCGCTCGGCGCTTTCGATCTACTATCGTCGCATGATCGCGCTCATCGGGTTCGGCCTCGTTCACGGCTATCTGCTGATGTGGCCGGGCGATATCTTGCTGATCTACGGCATCGCAGGGCTGTTTCTGTTCCCCTTCCGCGATCTTCCGCCGCGTGCGCTCGTCGGCCTCGGCCTTGGTGGCCTGGCGGTCGTGACCGCGATCGGTACGGCCGCGGTGGCGGAAGGCATGAACACCCGCGAACATGCGGAGGCGGCGATTGCGGCAGGTGCAAGCGAGGAAGACGAACGCATCCTTGCCTGGCAGGATTATCTCGCGGCCGTTCAGCCTGACTTCGAGGCTGATGCACGATCGCTGGCAGCGCGGCGGGGAAGCCTTGCCGACAACCTCGCCTACAAGATGACGATCGCCAATGAATGGAACGATCTTGCCAGTATCAGTTGGTGGTCGCTGGATGCGCTGGCCATGATGCTGATCGGCGCCGGGCTGTTCAAATTCGGCTTTCTAGGCGGCGAACTGACGCACGGCCTGTATCTCAAGGTTGCGCTGACAGGGTATGCGATCGGCATTCCGATCAACGCCATTGAGGCGGAGCAGGCGGTTGCGGCGGGTTTCCTGGTGCCGATTCCGATCTCGGAGGTCACGTATCAAATCGGGCGTTTGACAACGACGCTGGGTCACGCAGGGATCGTGCTCGCGGCGCTGCAGACGACAGCAGGTCGTCGTGTGCTCGGAATCTTCGCCGCGCCCGGCCGAATGGCGTTCACCACCTATATCGGCGAGACGTTGGTCGGCCAGTGGCTGCTGTTCCCGGGTTTTGCGCTCGGGCTGCACGGAAAGGTATCGATTGCGGAGAGCTGGTTGATTGCGCTCGGCATTGCGATCGTCTTGACCGCGTTCGCCACGTGGTGGCTCGGCCGCTTCAGAATGGGGCCGCTCGAATGGCTGTGGCGCTGGCTCACATATGGCCAGCGCCCAGCATTCATTCGGTCTTAGTGCGTTGCTTCCGCGGGTGCCGCTTCCGCCGGAGCGGCGGCGGCCTGTTCACCTGCAGCGGGCGCTGCATCGGTGGCGGCGGCATCGGCTGGAGTTTCAGCGGCAGGTGCTTCAGCAACCGCCGGCACGGCCGGTAGCGGCAGCGGGCTGTCGCTCTGCGAGTTGAGGTAGACGAGCAGGTCGGCGCGATCCTGCGGCTTCGAAATGCCCGCGAAGCTCATCTTGTTGCCCGGAATATACTTGCGGGGCGATTCGACCCAGTGGCTGAGCTCGTCCCAGCCCCAGTTGCCGCCGTGGTTCTTCACCGCGTCCGAATAGCCGAAGCCGGGAAGGTGCGCGACCTTGGCGCCCAGAATGCCGTAGAGGTTCGGGCCCTGACCGTTGGCGCCGCCCTTGTTGACCGTGTGGCAGGCTGCGCACTTCTTGAACTGTGCTTCGCCCTTCGCCGGGTTGGCGGTAGCGAGGAACGCCGCGATCGGTTGCACGGCTTCGGCAGCTCCGGCGCCCGCATCAGCTTCGACCTCAACACCCTCGACGACGTAGCCCTTCGTTTCGGAGTGACCGGGCGCATAGACGAATCCCGTGAGGATCGACAGGCCAAGCACCGCAATCGCGGCCGCGAGCACCCAGCCGATAATCTTGTTCCATTCGTAACTGTCCACTGCGCCCTCCGAAGAGCGGGGCCTTTCTCTGAAGCCCCCCGGTTCAAAATCGCGCGGAACATAGTTTCAGGAGTCGGGATTGCCAAGCTCCAGATCGCCGCAGGCTGCGCTTGACGTGGTAAGCCCCCGCACCGCAAAGAACGCGGCGATGCAGAACTATCCCGAATCCGCCGCGCGGCTCGTTGAAGAGCTTGCGCAAGCCGCTGAAAAAACGCCGGAAACCGCCGTCGCCTTTCAGGGTGCGCCGGGCGCCTATTCTCACCAGGCTGCGCGCGAAATGGCGGAGGGAGCGCCGACGCTGCCGTGTCTTTCGTTCTCCGACGCCATCGATGCGGTGCGCGAAGGGCTGGCGGGGCGCGCAATCATCCCGATCGAGAACTCACTGCATGGGCGCGTCGCGGACATTCACTTCCTGCTGCCGGAGTCGGGGCTGTGGATCGTTGCCGAGCATTTCGTTCGCGTGCGCCACTCGCTGCTCGCCGTGCCGGGCACCACGCTGTCGGACGTGAAGGTCGCGATCAGCCATCCGCAGGCGCTCGGCCAATGCCGGAAGCGGCTTCGCGAATGGGGGATCAGCCCGGTCGCGTCTTTTGATACCGCTGCTTCGGCCGCGAAGGTCGCGGACGACGGGGACAAGACTGTGGCGGCGATCGCCTCGCAGCTCGCCGGGCAGCTTTACGGCCTGACACCGCTCGCCGAAGGAATTGAGGACGAGGCGCACAATACGACGCGCTTCGTCGCGCTGGCACGCGAACCCAGGATGCCGGAGGCGGGGCTTCCCGCAATGACATCGCTGCTGTTCGAAGTGCGGTCTGTGCCCGCCGCGCTTTACAAGGCGCTTGGCGGCTTCGCCACCAACGGGGTCAACCTCACGAAGCTCGAAAGCTATATGCGCGACGGCCAGTTCCAGGCCGCCGAGTTCTACGTGGACATCGAGGGACGTCCGGACGACCCGAACGTTGAGCGTGCGCTCGATGAACTCAAGTACCACACCAAGTGGGTGCGGATGCTCGGCACCTACGCGCAGGCGCGCTCACGCTAGATCTGCGGCGAGCGCCTTTCCGAGCTCTTCGGGAAGCGGGTAGGCCTGTTGCGGCATATACTGCGTCATCAGAACAACGCTAAGCTTCTGCGCGGGCAACGCTGTCGCAAGCGTTCCTGCCGCTCCGCCCCAGCCGTAACTGCCGGGGATGAGGCCCGGCCCCGGCGTGATCACGACCCGCCCGCCCGCACCGTAGCCCTGGTTGCCTTCATAGTAGACGCCCCTGGGAAGCAGATTCGAGACCGCGAGCTTCGCGGCTTCGGGCGAGATGATTCGGGCGCTGCCATGGTGGCCGCCGTTCGCGACCATGCGCATGAAGCGCATGTAATCGTCCGCCGTCGACACGAGGCCGCCGCCGCCCGCGGGATAGCTTGCGGGCACGGCATATTCGGTCTTCGGCGGAACATCGACGGGTACGAGGTTGTTGCTGTGGAGCAGATAATTAGTGGCAAGCCTGTTCATTGACGCAGCGGGGACGGCGAAGCCGGTGTCGTGCATCGCGAGCGGCGTGAGCAGCCGTTCCTGCAGCACGGTTTCGAACGGTTTCCGCGCGACCTTCTCGATAACGGCGCCGAGCACATCGAGCGAAATGCTGTAGTTCCACGCTGTGCCGGGGTCGGCGATGAGGGGAAGCTCGGCCACAGCGTTCGCGAAGGCCTGCAGGCTGCTGGGCGATTCGCCGTCACCCGGCTCGCGCCCGACCGTGCGCATCCCCGGCATCAGACCGAAGCGGCGATAGGCCTTGCCGACAGCGTTCGGCATGAAGTGGTAGGTGAACCCGGCGGTGTGCGTCAGCAGGTGGCGCACCGTGATCGGCCCGCTCGCAGCGCGCGCTTCAAGGCTGGTGGCGGGATCGATCGCGACCTTCATTGCCTTGAACGCCGGAAGGATGTCGCCGATCGGCTGATCGAGGCCGAGCGCGCCTTCGCTGATCATCTGCGCTGCAAGCACGCCCGTGATCGGCTTCGTCATCGAATAGATGCGCCATATGCTTTTGGCGTCGACCGGCGTTTCGCGCTGCAAACCGAGCGTTCCTGCGCCGGTATAGAAAGCAGGGGACTCGCCGTTCCCGACGCCGATGATCATGCCCGCGACCTTGCGCTCCGCCACATAGCGCTCGGCAAGCGCCTTCAGCGCCGCCCAGTTGCGGACGGGGGCTGCAGCGGGCGCGGCGGTTCTGGACGTCGCGGCACAGGCCGGAAGCAGCGCAAGACCGCCGAAAGCTGCGATTCCGCCGAGGAGGCTGCGACGGTCGAGCCTGGATTGCAATGTCATCGGCGACGATTCCCCTGTTGGCTACGTGGCTTAGAAATGCCACATGAGTGCCATGGAAAAACAGGACGTCAACGGCGGAGCGGCATGAAAGTCATCGCAGTCTTCAGCCTGAAGGGCGGCGTCGGCAAGACGTCCGTGGCTGTCAATCTTGCACACCTCCTTGCAACGCAGGCCAAGCGGCGCACGCTGCTGTGGGATCTCGATGCGCAGGGTGCGGCGTCGGACCTGCTGCAGGTCGAACCGAGCAAGAAGGCCCGCAAGCTGTTCGCCGGAAGCGGCGGCGGCGATATCGAGGCCTATATCTTGCCGAGCAAGTGGCAGGGCCTTGAGGTGCTCGCGGCGGACGAATCGCTGCGCAAGCTCGATGTCCAGCTCGTCGAATCGCAGCGCGCTAAGCTGCTGGCGAAGCGGCTCGCGGCCGTGGCAGGTGAGTACGACCGCGTCGTGCTCGATTGCCCGCCGGGTTTCGGCCTGCTCGCCGACCAGATCTTCCGGGCGGCGGACCTCATCGTCGAGCCGATGACGATGTCGCCGCTCTCGGCGCGCACGAACGAGCAACTCGCCGAGCATCTGAGTCGGCACCACAAGGGCGAGCCGCCGGTGATTCCGGTGTTCACGATGGTCGACAAGCGCCGCGCGCTGCATCGCGAGACGCTCGAGGCCTGCCCGGACGTTCACGCCATCCCGTATTCGAGCAAGGTCGAGGAAATGGCGGTCTATTGCCTGCCGCTCGCCGAAATCGCGCCCGATGCTGTGGAAACCAAGGAGTTTTCTAAGCTCGTGACGGCTGTCGAACGCAAGCTCACCCGGCCCGCTCGGCCGCGAAAGGCCTGACCGCCGCGCGATGCCGAGCATAGAGATTGCGGACGGGCCGTTCAAAGGCTGGCGCCGCTGGAGTCAGCTTGACGCGGACAGTTTCCAGAGTCTGGTCGGGCCGGTCTACTTCCGTGCCGGCGCGGACGGCAGCGTCGAGTGTCGCTCTCCTACGGAGACGAAGCATCGCAACAATCAGGGCCGCTTGCACGGCGGCTATGTGACGACGTTCATCGATATGGCGCTGTTCGCGATCGCCGCACCCGCGCTTACCGCGCACCGGGCCGTGACCCTGACGCTGAACACGGAGTTCCTTGGGGCCGGTGTTCCGGGCATGGATATCTATGCGACCGGTGAGATCACGCGTGAAACCGGCAAGCTTATCTTCCTGCGCGGTCTCGTGACGCAGGACGGGCCGATCGCTTCGTTCTCCGGCGTTTTGAGGAAGGTTGCGCCGCGTTGAGCGTTGTCGAGGCGTACAGCGCGTTGATCGCGGCGAATGAGCTGAAGGCCGATCCTGATCAGGCGGCTGCTGCCGCGCGACTCGGCACGCTCGAGGCGGAGCTTCGTGCGGGGCCGCCGAAAAGCGGCTTGCTTTCCCGCCTGTTCGGCAAGTCCGAGGACACGCCGCGCGGCATTTACATGTGGGGCGCGGTCGGGCGCGGCAAATCGATGCTGATGGACCTCTTCTACGAGGCTGCGCCAGCGATCCCCAAACGTCGTGTCCATTTCCATGCCTTCATGCTGGAGGTCCACGCCGCGCTTCACAAATGGCGCGAGCGCAGCGTCGACGACCCGATCCTGCGGGTTGCCGACGATATCGCGAAGGGTGTGCGCCTGCTGGCTTTCGACGAGCTTCAGGTGACGAACGTTGCTGACGCGATGATCCTTTCGCGCCTGTTCACAGCGATTCTCGATCACGGCGTTACGATGGTCGCAACCTCCAACAGGCCGCCGCGTGACCTTTACAAGAATGGCCTCAGCCGCGAGCTTTTCCTGCCCTTCATCGATCTTATCGAACGCGAACTGGACGTCGTGAGCCTGAATGGGCCGACGGACTACCGGCTCGACCGGCTCGCAGGGATGCCGACCTATTACGTTCCGAACGGTCCCGAAGCGACCGCGGCACTCTCCGAAGCCTTCTTCCGCCTCACCGACTATCCGCCGGAGGACCGCGCCCACGTCCCTACCGAGACGATCGATGTGGGCGGCGGGCGAACGCTTCATGTCCCGAAATCGCTGAAGGGTGTCGCTGTCTTCTCGTTCAAGCGTCTGTGCGGGGAGGCGCGGGGGGCGGCGGATTATCTTGCGATCGCGCAGCGCTATCACACCGTTATCATCGTCGGTGTGCCGAAGATGGGGCCGGAGAAGCGCAACGAGGCGACGCGCTTCGTGGCGCTGATCGACGCGCTTTATGAGTACCGGGTCAAGCTGCTGATGGGCGCCGACGCGCATCCCGCCGAGCTTTATCCGGCCGGTGATTTTGCCTTCGAGTTCGAGCGCACCGTTTCGCGCCTGATGGAGATGCAGTCCGCCGACTACATGGCAGAAGGGCACGGCGTAAGGACCGCCTGAAGCCCGGCTTATTTGCTGCGTTGCACACACGGACAAGAATTTTGCGCAGCGCGGATTTTTACGAATGGTTGCAGCGCCGCGAATCAGGGGCTATCGGGATCGCGTTTTCGCCGGTCGTCCGGTCGGCGTTCCACGCATCGCCTTCAGTGAGAGAGACCCATGGCACGCAATAAAATTGCTCTGATCGGCGCCGGGATGATCGGCGGCACGCTCGCACATCTCGTCGGAATGAAGGAACTGGGCGACGTCGTCCTGTTCGACATCGCGGAAGGGATGCCCAAGGGCAAGGCCCTCGATCTTGCTCAGTCGGCCCCGGTCGAGGGCTTCGACGCGCGCCTGAAGGGCACCAGCGACTACGCCGATATCGCAGGCGCGGACGTCTGCATCGTCACCGCTGGCGTGCCGCGCAAGCCCGGCATGAGCCGCGACGACCTGCTCGGCATCAACCTGAAGGTCATGAAGGCCGTGGGCGAGGGCATCAAGGCACACGCGCCGAACGCCTTCGTGATCTGTATCACCAACCCGCTTGACGCCATGGTCTGGGCGCTGCGCGAGTTCTCGGGTCTTCCCGCGAACAAGGTCGTCGGCATGGCCGGCGTTCTCGATTCGGCGCGCTTCCGCCACTTCCTCGCTGAAGAGTTCAACGTCTCGGTCGAGGACGTCACCGCCTTCGTGCTCGGCGGCCACGGCGACACGATGGTGCCGGTCGTTGAATATTCGACCGTCGCGGGCATCCCGGTGCCGGACCTCATCAAGATGGGCTGGTCGACCCAGGAGAAGATCGACGCGATCGTGGCGCGCACGCGTTCGGGCGGCGGAGAGATCGTCGGGCTGCTCGGCAACGGCTCGGCCTACTATGCGCCCGCTTCCTCGGCGATCGCGATGGCCGACTCCTACCTCAAGGACAAGCGCCGGCTGCTGCCGTGCGCGGCGTTCCTCTCGGGCGAATACGGCGTCAAGGACCTGTATGTCGGCGTTCCTATCATCATCGGTGCGAACGGCGTCGAGAAGATCGTCGAGATCGAGCTGAAGGGCGAGGCCAAGGCCAACTTCGACGTGTCGGTGAACGCGGTGAAGGAACTGATGGACGCCTGCCGCAACCTCGATAGCTCGCTGAAATAAGGATCGCTAATGAACATCCACGAGTATCAAGCCAAGCAACTGCTGGCGAAGTTCGGCGCGCCGATTTCGGCCGGTTTCCCGGCCTTCACCGCTGATGAGGCCGAGGCGGCTGCGAAGCAGCTTCCCGGACCTGTCTATGTGGTGAAGTCGCAGATCCACGCCGGCGGGCGCGGCAAGGGCCGCTTCAACGGTCTCGGCGCCGATGCCAAGGGCGGCGTGCGCGTCGTGAAGTCGGTTGAAGAGGTGAAGTCCAACGCTGCCGAGATGTTGGGCCGCGTGCTCGTGACGCATCAGACGGGCGATGCCGGCAAGCAGGTGAACCGCCTTTACATCGAAGCGGGCGCACCGATCGCCAAGGAATATTACCTCTCGCTGCTCGTGGACCGCGCCGTCGGCCGTGTCGCTTTCGTGGTTTCCACGGAAGGCGGCATGGATATCGAGGAAGTCGCCGAGCACACGCCGGAGAAGATCCACACCATCCGCATCGATCCGGCTTCGGGCTTCATGCCGCACCACGGCCGCGGCGTCGCGGCGGCGCTGAAGCTGGAAGGCGACCTCGCCAAGCAGGCGGCGAAGCTCGCGCAGCAGCTGTACACGGCGTTCAAGTCCACCGACGCTTCGCTGCTCGAGATCAACCCGCTCGTCGAGACGACGGACGGCAAGCTCATCGTGCTTGACGCCAAGATGGGCTTCGACGGCAACGCGCTGTTCCGCCACCCGGACATCATGGAACTGCGCGACCTCACCGAAGAAGACGCGATGGAGATCGAGGCGTCGAAGTACGACCTCGCCTACGTGAAGCTGGACGGCAACATCGGCTGCATGGTGAATGGCGCGGGCCTCGCCATGGCGACGATGGACATCATCAAGCTGAACGGCGCGGAGCCCGCCAACTTCCTCGACGTTGGCGGCGGTGCCACCAAGGAAAAGGTGACAGCGGCGTTCAAGATCATCCTCAACGACCCGGCGGTCGAAGGCATCCTCGTCAACATCTTCGGCGGCATCATGCGCTGCGACATCATCGCGGAAGGCATTGTTGCGGCGGCACGCGAGGTGAACCTCTCGGTTCCGCTCGTCGTTCGCCTTGAAGGCACGAACGTCGAACTCGGCAAGCAGATCCTTGCCGACAGCGGCCTGCCGATCGTCAGCGCCGACAACCTCGGCGACGCGGCGAAGAAGATCGTGGCGCAAGTGAAGAAGGCGGCCTGACCCAATGAGCATTCTCATCAACAAGAACACCAAGGTTCTCTGTCAGGGCCTCACTGGCGCGACCGCGACGTTCCACACCGAAGCCGCGATTGCTTACGGCACCAAGATGGTCGGCGGCGTGGTTCCGGGCAAAGGCGGCCAGGAGCATCTCGGCCTCCCCGTGTTCGGCACGATGCGCGAAGCGATGGACGTGACGAAGGCGGACGCCAGCGTCGTATACGTGCCGCCGGCGTTCGCGGCGGACTCGATCCTCGAAGCCATCGAGGCGGAAGTACCGCTCATCATCTGCATCACGGAGGGCATTCCGGTGCTCGACATGGTGCCGGTGAAGCGCGCGCTCTCGGGTTCCAAGTCGCGCCTCATCGGTCCGAACTGCCCCGGCGTGCTGACGCCGGACGAGTGCAAGATCGGCATCATGCCGGGCTCCATCTTCAAGAAGGGTTCTGTCGGCGTCGTCTCCCGCTCCGGCACGCTCACCTATGAAGCGGTGCACCAGACGACGGCGGTCGGCCTCGGCCAGACGAGCGCGGTCGGCATCGGCGGCGATCCGGTGAACGGCACCAACTTCATCGACGTGCTGGACTTGTTCCTGAACGACCCCGACACCAAATCCATCATCATGATCGGTGAAATCGGCGGCTCGGCCGAGGAAGACGCGGCCGAGTTCCTGAAATCGCACCCGATCAAGAAGCCGATGGTGGGCTTCATCGCGGGACGCACCGCCCCGAAGGGACGCACCATGGGCCACGCCGGCGCCATCGTTTCGGGCGGCAAGGGCGGCGCCGAGGACAAGATCAAGGCGATGGAATCGGCGGGCATCGTCGTCTCCCCGAGCCCGTCCGAACTCGGCACCACGCTCGCGAAGGTGCTCGGCAACTAAACGTGGCAGAATTGTCAAGTTTTTAGGTGCTTTTTAGGAAGGTCCTGCGTAGGGAGGCGCGCAGGATCTTCCGCACGCCAGGAATGACAGGAACCATGGGTTTCGAAGGCCAGCCTCCCTCCGCTCTCGAAGGCGTCTCCGCCTCCTTCGTTGAATCTCTTTATCGGCAGTATTCAGCCAATCCGGCGTCGGTCGACCCGGAATGGCAGCGGCACTTCGCGGGATTGGAAAGCGTTGCTTCCGGGCCGTCTTGGCAGCGTAAAGGCTGGCCGGACACGGCGACCGACGATCTGACGGCAGCGCTCGATCCGATGCAGATGACGCCGGAGCTGAAAGTGCCGGCGGCTAAGAAGGGCGGGGCTGTCGCAGCGCCGTCCGCCGAAGCGATCCGGCAGGCCGCGGACGATGCGATCCGCGCCATGACGTTGATCCGCACGTACCGCGTGCGCGGGCACCTCGCGGCGCAGCTCGATCCGTTGGGCCTGGCCGAGCGCCCGTTCCCCGAGGAACTGACCCCGGAATATCATGGGTTCACCGGAGACGCGCTGAACCGCACGGTTTATCTGGGCGGCGTGATGGGTTTCGAGGAAACGACGATCACGGCGCTCGTTGCGGTGCTGAAGCACAATTACTGCGAGCATGTCGGCGTAGAGTACATGCACATCAATGATCTGGAGGAGCGCCGCTTCATCCAGGAGCGGATCGAAGGCCGCAACGCCGAGATCCACTTCACGGATGCGGGCAAGAAGGCGATCCTCAACAAGATCATCGAAGCCGAACAGTTCGAGAGCTTCCTTGGCCGCAAGTATGTCGGCACCAAGCGTTTCGGCCTTGACGGCGGCGAGGCGATGGCGCCTGCGCTGGAAAGCGTCATCAAGTACGCGGGCGCTGGCGGCGTGAAGGAAATCGTGATCGGCATGGCGCACCGCGGGCGCCTGAACGTGCTCGCGAACGTGATGCAGAAGCCGTTTCAGGCGATCTTCCACGAGTTCGCGGGCGGCTCATCGAACCCCGACGATGTCGGCGGCTCGGGCGATGTGAAGTACCACCTGGGCACCTCGACGGACCGCGATTTCGACGGTCACCCCGTCCACCTCTCGCTGACGCCGAACCCCTCTCACCTTGAAGCGGTGAACCCGGTCGTGCTCGGCAAGGTGCGTGCGGCGCAGGCACTGCGCGGCGACGTCGAGCGCGACGAGGTGCTGCCGCTGCTACTGCACGGCGATGCGGCGTTCGCAGGGCAGGGCATCATCGCCGAATGCCTCGGTTTCTCGGGCCTCGACGGCTACAACACCGGTGGCACCGTTCACTTCATCATCAACAACCAGATCGGCTTCACGACGAGCCCGCAGTTCGCGCGCTCCTCGCCTTATCCGTCGGACGTGGCGCGGACGGTGCAGGCGCCGATCTTCCACGTGAACGGTGACGACCCCGAGGCCGTGACCTTCGCCACGAAGGTCGCGACCGAGTTCCGCCAGAAGTTCAACCGCGATGTCGTGATCGACATGTGGTGTTATCGCCGCTTCGGCCACAACGAGGGTGACGAACCGGGCTTCACGCAGCCGCTGATGTACAAGGTCATCAAGGGCAAGCCCAAGGTCAGCGAAGTCTATGCAGGCCGACTGATCGCCGAAGGCGTGATCGACGAGGCGTGGGTGGAAGGCGCGACGAAGGCCTATGTCGACCGGCTCGACAAGGATTTCGAGGCGGCGCCGGGTTACAAGCCCAACAAGGCGGACTGGTTCGAGGGGCGCTGGGAAGGTCTCGGCCGTCCGGCTGACCCTGAAACCGCGCGCCGTGCGGCCGACACCGGCGTGCCGATGGACCGCCTCGAGGCGGTGAAGAAGGTACTTACCACCGTTCCCGAGGGGTTCTCGATCCATCCCACGCTGAAGCGCGTCGTCGCCGCGCGCGGCGAGACGATCTCGGCGGGCGAGGGTATCGACTGGGCAACGGCCGAGGCGCTCGCTTTCGGCACGCTGTTGCAGGACGGTTTCGGCGTACGTCTCTCGGGCCAGGATTCCGGGCGTGGCACGTTCAGCCAGCGTCATGCGGTGTGGGTCGATCAGAAGACCGGCGGTAAATACGTCCCGCTGCAGCACATGGACGCGCGCTTCAAGGTGTTCGACTCGCCGCTCAGCGAGTTCGGTGTCCTTGGCTTCGAATATGGCTATGCGCTCACCGACCCGAAGACGCTCGTGCTTTGGGAAGCGCAGTTCGGCGACTTCGCGAACGGCGCGCAGGTGATTATCGACCAGTTCATCGCGTCGGGCGAGATCAAATGGCTGCGGGCGAACGGCCTCGTCATGCTGCTGCCGCACGGCTACGAAGGGCAGGGGCCGGAACACTCCTCGGCTCGTCTGGAGCGCTATCTCCAGCTTTGCGCCGAAGACAATATGCAGGTCTGCAACATCACAACCCCGGCGAACTACTATCACGTGCTTCGCCGCCAGATGCTGCGTCCGTTCCGGAAGCCGCTGATCATCATGACGCCGAAGTCTCTGCTTCGGCACAAGTCGGCGGTCTCGCGGATCGAGGAGTTCAGCGGCGACTCGCACTTCATGCGCATCAAGTCGGACACGAACCCGCCTGCGGATGACAAGATCGAACGGCTCGTGCTGTGTTCCGGCAAGGTCTACTATGACCTGGCCGAAGCGCGCGACGCGGCGGGCGACAAATCCACCTCGATCGTTCGCATCGAGCAGATTTATCCGTTCCCGCTCGAAGCGCTCGTTGTGCGCATGAAGCGGATGAAGAAGCTTAAGACTGTCGTGTGGGCTCAGGAAGAACCGAAGAATGCCGGCAGCTGGGGCTTCGTGCGTTCCTATCTCGAATGTGCGCTCAAGGAAGCCGGTGTGAAGACCGAGCCGGTCTATGCGGGCCGTGCGGCGGCCGCGGCGACTGCGACCGGTCTTGCCAAGCGGCACGCTGCCGAACAGAAAAAGCTCGTGGCGCAGGCGCTCGGCCACGATATCGAAGGTTGAGGAG
The DNA here is from genome assembly GCF_003634215.1 of Sphingosinicella microcystinivorans. Classification (GTDB taxonomy): domain Bacteria; phylum Pseudomonadota; class Alphaproteobacteria; order Sphingomonadales; family Sphingomonadaceae; genus Sphingosinicella; species Sphingosinicella microcystinivorans. Next base: position 1,191,527 of record NZ_RBWX01000007.1, read on the forward strand.
AGGTCATGGCTATCGACGTCGTTATCCCCGCGCTTGGTGAATCGATCACCGAAGCCACTGTCGGCGAGTGGCTGAAGAAGCCCGGCGACGCCGTGAAGGCGGATGAGCCGATCGTCAGCCTCGAGACGGACAAGGTCGCGGTCGAAGTGCCTGCGCCTTCCGCCGGCGTGCTCTCGGAACAGCTTGCCGCCGTGGGCGACACGGTGAACGTCGGCGCGGTGATCGCGCGCCTCGAAGCGGGCGCCGCCGCTGCCGCGCCGAAGACGGATGCGAAGGCTGCCGAACCCGCCAAGGCTGCTGCGCCCGCGAAGGCTGATGCCAAGCAATCACCTGCCGTGACTGTCGCGCTCGCCGAGACCGGCGTCGATGCTGCGAGCGTGCAGGGCACCGGCAAGGACGGGCGCCTCACCAAGGGCGACGTGCGCACCGCCGCTGCCACCCCTGTCGCCGCTCCGGCTGCGTCCGCGGCGCCTGCCGCCGGCGGGCGTCAGGAAGAGCGCGTGCGCATGACGCGCCTGCGCCAGACCATCGCGCGCCGTCTCAAGGAAGCGCAGAACACCGCCGCGATGCTCACCACGTTCAACGACGTCGACATGACGGCGGTGATGGAGGCGCGCGACCGCTACAAGGACATGTTCGAAAAGAAGCACGGTGTCCGCCTCGGCTTCATGAGCTTTTTCACCAAGGCCTGCTGCCTTGCGCTGAAGGACGTGCCTTCGGTCAATGCCACGATCGAAGGCGACGAGATCGTCTATCGCAACTACGCAGACATCGGCGTCGCGGTGAGCTCGCCGGGCGGGCTCGTCGTGCCGATCCTGCGCAATGCCGATACGCTCTCCTTCGCGGAGACAGAAAAGGCGATCGGCGACTTCGGCCGCCGCGCGCGTGACGGCCAGCTGAAGATCGAGGAACTGCAGGGCGGCACGTTCACCATCTCGAACGGCGGCGTGTTCGGCTCGCTGCTCTCGACGCCGATCCTCAACCCGCCGCAGTCGGGCGTGCTCGGTATGCACCGCATCGAGGAACGTCCCGTAGTGCGGGATGGCCAGATCGTCGTGCGCCCGATGATGTACCTCGCGCTCAGCTACGATCACCGCCTGATCGATGGCCGCGAAGCGGTGACCTTCCTCGTCCGTGTCAAGGAAGCGCTGGAAGATCCCACCCGGCTGGTGCTCGACCTCTAGGGTCTAAAAGGTCTCGTCCACGTCGATATCGAAGCCCGGGGGCGCACCTTCCGGGCTCTGGTCCCAGCTGCCGCGCAGGCGCGCGAGCGGACGCATCAGCCATGGCATGTTGCGCCACATGAAGCCGGGACGGTGCGTCCAGTAACGTGAGCGTTCCAGCCACGGGCTATGGAAGTTCATGGCGATCGAAACGCGCTCGTTGTCGCCATCCTGGGGCTCGACGCGATGGGAAACCCAGGACGGCCACATCAGCATCTCGCCGTCTGAAGGCGCGTAGCGAAAGCTGCGCCGCGATGCGGACTTCAACGTCTGTACGCCGCTCCACAGGTCTTCAAATACGATTGCGCCGCCTTGATCCGTCGTGGAGGGCGCGCCCGACACATAGTAGCACGCCGACCAGTTCCAGTTCAGCATCACATGATCGTGCGCCTTGTTGTAGGCGCCGGGTGGATTGACGTTGGCCCAGGCGTCCATGCGCCATTGCATTGGGGCTGGCTGCTGTTCGCCCTGCCGCCATTGCGCGGTCGCGTCCGTCGCGCGTGCCGCCGCCCAGCGTGTCAGCATCTGCGTCGCGCGGTCTTGCCAGCCGGGCAGGTCGCGCTTTGAGTGCCATCCGCCGATATTCGTGCGCTGCATGCCGTTCGATTTGCGCCGCCGCTTTTCGATCGCGGCAAGGATTTCTGCCTGCCAGTATTCCGCCTCTTCCCAACGAAAAATGAGTAGCGGCGCCGCGAACAGGTTGACCTGGCTCGCGACGTTCGAGGCCGAATTGCGATTGATGAACTCGATACGTGTCACGCCAGCTGCACACCCCCGTTGCGACTCGATGAAATTCGTTTCGCAAGCATTATCATTTCATGTCCGCTTCTAAATCGCTACCCACTGCGTTAAGAGCGGCTCCAATCCGTGACTCCCACATAGAACAGGCAAGGTTGACGATGGCTGAAGAGTTCGACGTGATCGTGATCGGTGCAGGCCCCGGTGGTTACGTCGCCGCCATTCGGGCCGCGCAGAACGGGCTGAAGGTCGCCTGTGTCGAAAGCCGCGAAACACTGGGTGGCACATGCCTCAACGTAGGCTGCATCCCCTCGAAGGCGCTTCTCCACGCTTCGGAACTCTATGCACACGCGGCGGACGGCAGCCTTGCGAAGTTCGGCGTCGAAACCGCAGGCGTGAAGCTGAATCTGAATGCCATGCTGGACGAGAAGCTTGCCGCAGTGAAGGGCCTGACGGACGGCATCGCCTTCCTGTTCAAGAAGAACAAGGTGACGTGGCTGAAGGGCCGCGCGCGCTTCACGGGCAAGTCGACCGTCGATGTGGGCGGCACCGCCTATACGGCGAAGTCGATCGTGATCGCGACGGGTTCGTCTGTAACCCCGCTGCCGGGTGTCGAGATCGATCAGAAAGTTGTTGTCGATTCCACCGGCGCGCTGTCGCTGCCGAAGGTGCCGAAGCACCTTGTCGTCATCGGCGGCGGTGTGATCGGCCTTGAGCTTGGCTCGGTGTGGATGCGCCTTGGCGCGAAGGTCACGGTCGTCGAGTATCTCGACCAGATTCTTCCCGGCATGGATGGGGATGTGCGCAAGGACATGGCGCGCCTGCTGAAGAAGCAGGGCATGGAGTTCCGCACCAGCACCAAGGTGACGGGCGTGAAGGTCGCCAAGGGCACGGCCGCCGTAACGGTGGAGCCCGCCGCAGGCGGAACTGCCGAAACGCTGGAAGCAGATGCTGTGCTCGTTTCGATCGGCCGCCGCCCCAACACCGAAGGGCTCGATCTCGACAAGGCGGGCGTGGTGCCGAATGCGCGCGGCCAGATCGAGGTCGGCCACAAGTTCGAAACGGCTGTGGACGGCATTTACGCGATCGGCGACGTGACGCCGGGGCCGATGCTCGCGCACAAGGCCGAGGATGAGGGCCTTGCGGTTGCCGATTTCCTCGCGGGCCGCGTTGGCTATGTGAACCACGATGTGATCCCGGCGGTCGTCTACACGATGCCGGAAGCTGCGAGCGTCGGGAAGACCGAGGAGGAGTTGAAAGCGGCGGGCGTCGCAGTCAATGTCGGCAAGTTCCCGTTCGCGGGCAACAGCCGCGCCAAGACCAATCGCGACACCGACGGCTTCGTGAAGGTGATCGCCGACGCGGCCACGGACCGCGTGCTGGGTGTTCACATTGTCGGGAGCTTGGCCGGTACGATGATTGCGCAGGCAGCGCAGGCGATGGAGTTCGGCGCCTCAAGCGAGGATATTGCGCTTACCTGCCACGCGCACCCGACGCATTCGGAAGCGCTGAAGGAAGCGGCGATGGCCGTGGAAGGCAAAGCGATCCACGTGTGATGGCGGGCTGACGGCGATTCGCTTCAGCGCAGCGAAAGCGTCGATTGCTTGCGATCTTCGCCGCGCGCTTCGGCGACGTTGCGCCAGGCGTCTTTACGCGCCTCGGCGAGGCAGATCGAATGCTCGACGCTGCCCAGCCGTTCGTCACGGCAGCTTTGCTTGACGCTTGCGTCGATGCGGGTGTGCACGCTGGGATCGGCGAGCCGCCCGTTCTGGTCTTTAGGGGCAGCTTTGGCCGGGAAACCGGTAAGCAGGAAAGCTGCAACCACCGGCACCAGCAGCACCGCGCCAACGGTTATGCGTAGAGACTGGCTCACGTCCTCTGTCCTCGTCCATTCTTCCCCAGCCCCTCGCGGCACCATCACCGCATGTGCGGCCTCATACGCCAGACCCGCTCCGTAATATTGTACGGATTCGACAAACATCTTCCTAACGTCGATGAAAATGTCACACTGTGGCGCGCAGCCTACAGCGGTGCGCGGATGCGCCTAGGCGCGGCCCATGGCGACCGATCAGCGAAGCAGCCACTTCAGCCATGCAGGCGGCGGCGCTTTCGCTGTCGCTGATACGGGGCGCAATCCTGCGCAAGCGATGCAGCGCGCCTGCATCGAGGGGCCCGAGGCGATCGCGCTGGTTTCCGCAAGCGTCGACAGGTTCTTCAGCTGCTGTACGCGCGCAAGGCGTGTAAGCGCATCGGGCGGCGCAGTTTCGCCTCTGTCGCTGCTGAAGAGGCTATTCAACACTTGCAGCGGGATGGGCGGGGCAACCTCGACATCCACGGTACGGATCGCTCCAGGCTTCAGTCCGGCACGCTTCGCAGCAGCATCCACTGCGGCATCGAGACCGCCGAAATGATCGACCAGCTTCAGTTGCCGCGCGGTGCCACCGTCCCACACGCGTCCCTGACCGATGGCGTTGACGCGTTCGACGGGAAGCTTCCGGGCAGCGCCGACGATCCGCATGAAGCGCGCATACATGTCCTCCACCGAGGCCTGCAGCAGCGTCCCGACTTCTGGTGTGATACCGTCGAGCACGTCGGGCGCGCCGGAGAAAGGGGTGCTCTTCACGCCGTCTGCGTTGATGCCGAGTTCGGCGAGCGTACGCTGAAAGGTCGGGATGATCGCGAACACGCCAATCGAACCGGTGATCGTGGATGGCTGTGCATAAATCTCGTCAGCGGCCGTTGCGATCCAATAGCCGCCGCTCGCTGCGACCGGGCCGAATGAAGCGACGACGGGCAGACCCTGCGACTTCGCAGTCATCAGCGCCTCGCGAATCTGTTCCGACGCTGTGACCGAGCCGCCAGGGGAATCGATGCGCACAACGAGCGCCTTGATGCTGTCGTCGGTAAGCGCCTCGTCGATAAGGCCTGCGATCGTCTGTCCGCCCGCCGTGCCTGACGGCGCCTCGCCGTCGACGATCTCACCGGAGACATAGACGATACCGACGGCATCACCGCCGCCCATCGACCCTGCACCGCTATGTGCATAGTGATAGTCGGCAAGCGCGATGCCGTTGAAGCCGCCCGGCGCGCCATCGTCTCCGCTTCCCACGACCTTCGCGAGCATCTCGCCGAACGCGACGCGCGTGCCGATGTGATCGACCATGCCGCCCTTGAGCGCGGCCTGCGCGAAGCCGCCGCCCGACGCGGAGAGCAGGCGGGGGAGGGACTGCATGTAGGTGCGGACATCGGCGCTTTTGCGGCGCGTCGAGACGTCCGTCATCCAGGTTTCCCAGAGGCTGTCGACGAGCGCCTGATCGGCGGCCTTCGCCTCGGGCGAGCCTTCGGTGCGCGTGAAGGGCTCGACCGCCGACTTGAAGGTGCCCACGCGGAACACGTTGACATCGACTTTCAGCTTGTCGAGCGCGTCCTTGAAATAGAGGCCCGACCCGCCGGGGCCGGTGAGCAGCACCGCGCCGAGGGGCGCGAGCCATACCTCATCGGCGTGCGCGGCGAGGTAGTAGCCGTCGTCAAGGTAAGCGGAGGAGAAGGCGTAGACCTTCTTGCCGCTGGTTTTGAACGCGGTGAGCGCGGAGCCGATCGACTGCAGGTTCGCAAGGCCGCCGCCCCAGAAGCCATCAAGATCGAGGACCAGCGTTTTGACACGCTTGTCCTTCGCGGCCGCGTTGATCGCGTGGATCACATCCGCAGCCTCGGTCTCGCCGGGGAGGCTGGGGCCGCCCGTCAGCATCGCGAGCGGATCGGGGTCCGTGGCCTGATCGACGACATAGCCGTCGATATTGAGCACGAGCGCGCCGCCTTCCGGCACGTTGACCGGAGCCGAACCTTGCCTGAGCGCGAGGAACGCAAACAGCAGCAGCAACAGGAAAAGGAGCGCCAGCGCATCCTTGACGCCAACCAGAAATCGCCAGAAACCGCGCAGGATCGCCATGGTGCTTCCTTAAATGGGCTGAGCCGGTGTAGCGGCAAGGGGCTTGAAGGCCAAGGATAGCCCCCACCGGGTTACAAAAAAATTCACATGGCCACCGTTGACACCCCAGGGGGTGAGGCACATATCCCATCGCGTTAGCACTCACTGCGTGTGAGTGCTAATATCCGAATTCGAAACTTGAACGAGAGGGTGACACGAATGGGCTTCCGTCCTCTGCACGATCGCGTGCTGGTCCGCCGCATCGAGGCTGACGAAAAGACCGCCGGGGGTATTATCATCCCGGATACCGCCAAGGAAAAGCCGCAGGAAGGCGAAGTCGTCGCCGCCGGTGCTGGCGCCAAGAACGAAGAGGGCAAGGTTTCGCCGCTCGACGTGAAGGCGGGTGACCGCATTCTGTTCGGCAAGTGGTCGGGCACCGAAGTCAAGGTCAACGGCGAAGACCTGCTCATCATGAAGGAAAGCGACATTCTCGGCATCGTCAGCTGAGAACGCGCTTTTTTCGTTTCAGATCCCAGGGAAAGGGTAGTCAATCATGGCAGCCAAAGACGTAAAATTCGGCCGCGACGCGCGTGAGCGCATCCTTCGCGGCGTGGATATCCTCGCCGATGCGGTGAAGGTCACGCTGGGGCCGAAGGGCCGCAACGTCGTCATCGACAAGAGCTTCGGCGCTCCGCGCATCACCAAGGACGGTGTGACGGTCGCTAAGGAAATCGAGCTCAAGGACAAGTTCGAGAACATGGGCGCGCAGATGCTGCGCGAAGTGGCCTCGAAGACCAACGACATCGCCGGCGACGGCACGACCACCGCAACGGTGCTCGCCCAGTCGATCGTCCGTGAGGGCATGAAGTCGGTCGCGGCCGGCATGAACCCGATGGACCTGAAGCGCGGTATCGATCTCGCTGTCGGCAAGGTCATCGAGAACCTCGCTTCGCGCTCCAAGGCGGTCGCGGGCTCCGACGAGATCGCCCAGGTCGGCACGATCTCGGCGAACGGCGACACCGAAGTCGGCAAGATGATCGCGGAAGCGATGGAGAAGGTCGGCAAGGAAGGCGTGATCACCGTCGAGGAAGCCAAGGGCCTCACCAGCGAGCTGGAGACGGTCGAAGGCATGCAGTTCGACCGTGGTTACCTGTCTCCGTACTTCATCACGAACCCGGAGAAGATGCAGGTCGAACTCGACAATCCGCACATCCTGATTCACGAAAAGAAGCTTTCGAACCTTCAGGCCATGCTGCCGATCCTTGAAGCCGTGGTGCAGAGCGGTCGTCCGCTCCTCATCATCGCCGAGGACATCGAGGGTGAAGCGCTTGCGACGCTCGTCGTCAACAAGCTGCGCGGCGGCCTCAAGGTCGCGGCTGTGAAGGCGCCGGGCTTCGGCGATCGCCGCAAGGCGATGCTGGAGGACATTGCGATCCTGACCAACGGTCAGATGATCAGCGAAGACCTTGGCATCAAGCTCGAAAACGTCACGCTCGGCATGCTTGGTCAGGCCAAGAAGGTCACGATCGACAAGGACAACACCACGATCGTCGATGGTGCCGGTGACGGTGAGCAGATCAAGGGCCGTGTCGAGCAGATCCGTGCCCAGATCGAGACGACGACCAGCGATTACGACCGCGAGAAGCTCCAGGAGCGCCTTGCCAAGCTCGCCGGCGGCGTTGCCGTGATCAAGGTCGGTGGTGCCACCGAAGTCGAGGTGAAGGAGAAGAAGGACCGCGTCGACGACGCGCTGCACGCCACGCGCGCGGCCGTTGAAGAGGGTATCGTCCCTGGTGGCGGTACGGCACTCCTCTACGCGACCAAGGCGATCGAAGGCCTCTCGGGCGCCAACGACGACCAGACCCGCGGCATCGACATCATCCGCCGCGCGCTGCAGGCGCCGGTTCGTCAGATCGCGCAGAATGCCGGTCATGATGGTGCCGTCATCGCGGGCAAGCTGATCGACGCCAAGGATGAGAAGCTCGGCTTCAACGCGCAGACCGACACCTACGAAGACCTGGTGAAGGCCGGTGTCGTCGATCCGACGAAGGTCGTGCGTACCGCGCTGCAGGATGCTGCGTCGGTCGCTGGCCTGCTCATCACCACCGAGGCGACGATCGCCGAGCTGCCGGAAGACAAGCCTGCGCCTGCCGGCATGCCGGGCGGCATGGGCGGCATGGGCGGCATGGACTTCTAAGTCCAGCCATCCACAGTCAAAGGAAAGGCCGTCGGGGCGACCCGGCGGCCTTTTTCTTTTCCATCACCAATCCAGATCGATGACGGACAAAAAGAAACGGGCCGCATCCGAAGATGCGGCCCGTTCTTTTTCCGAACTGTTCAGTAAATTTTACTGAGCAGCTTCCGTCGCGGCGTCAGCAGCGGCGTCGGCAGCGCCGGCAGCGGCGTCAGCAGCCGTAGCAGCGGCGTCGGCGGCACCAGCAGCGGCGTCCGCAGCAGCGTCGGCCGTCGCGTCAGCAGCGGCGTCCATTGCAGCGTCCGTCTCGGCGACGGCGGCATCAGCAGTAGCAGCAGCGTCTTCAGCCGCGGCATCCGCGGTCGCGTCGGCGGCGTCTTCGGTCTTCTCGCTGCAAGCGGCGAGGCCGAGGCCGGCGACGAGCGCGAGAGCTGCGAAACCCTTGGTAACATTGCGCATCGACTTGTTCCCCTAGAACAGTTTGTATTGACCCTGCGCCCAATAATGGGAGCGGCGCGGATTGTCACGGAAAACCTTGTCTTAGGGAAGAGGTTTGATGCTGCCGTGCAAAATATTTTTGTGAAAAACTGCTGCCATCCGGTGGGTGTTGCAGTTGTCCGGGCTTAATGTCTTGTAAAACAATAGATATTCTCAGGGGTGATCCCCGGGGGGTCAGGCGCGGCAATCTGCCCACGTCATGCCGAGGCCCTCCCAAATGGCGCAGGTATCGGATTCGGCAGGATAAATTCCGTATACGAAGACCGCCGAGCGCGATTCGCGACCCGCATCGGCACCCTCTACGGCGTAACGGTTTTGGGCTCGGGTTGGGCCGGGTCTGCCTGGGGTGCGGGCGTTTTGTCTGCCGGGGGCGCGGGTGCGTCGGCAGGGTCGGATGCGGCGGCACTGTCGCTCGGGGCAGCGTGCGGTGTCTCGTCGTCGAAGGTCGGCGTGAAGTTGTCTTCGGGCGGATCGCCATCATAGATGTCGTGCAGGCGCTGCTGGAGATAAGCGGCGCGGACCGTTGCGTACTCATCGAGCGCGGTGGCGAGCAGAGGGTCTGCCGTATCGACAAGGCGCGAGCGCAGATCGATCGCTTCGCCCGCCGTGACGCCGAGCCGTTCGGTACCGTTCAGGCCGGCAACATGCTTCTGGAACTTGGACCAGGGATCCGTCACCGTATCGACGCCGAAGCCGACGGTGTCGCGAAGCGTCGAGGGGCCGAGCAGCGGCAGCATGATATAAGGCCCCGATCCGACGCCCCATGCTGCGAGCGTTTGGCCGAAATCCTCCTCCTGCTTTGGAAGCCCCATTTCGGTTGCATGGTCGAACAGGCCCGCGAGGCCGAACGTCGAGTTGATCATGAAGCGGTCGACGGCGCGGAAGGCGACCTTGAATTTGCCCTGCAGCACTGCGTTGATGAACGACAGCGGCTCGTCGACATTGTCGAGCGCATTCGAGACGCCGCGCCGGGCGACGCCGGGAACGACCGCGCGGTAGCCTTGGGTCACCGGCTTGAGGACGACCGTGTCGACGCCCTTGTTGAACTTGTAGATTGCCCGGTTGGTCTTTTCGAAGCGGTCGAGCTCTGCCTCTGACACCCCGCCTGGTGTTGTAACGCAGCCGGCGAGAAGTGGGGCAGCAGCGAGAAGGGCGAAGAGTGAGACGGTGCGTGCGGTCATGGGGCTTCCCGGATAACGCTGGGCGACAAGGCGCGGAACCTAGAGTTCCGGTATGGGCTGTGACAACGTATTTCGTTCATTGACCGCATATAAAGAAATCTTTATATCCCTTCTTCATGCAGCCTGCGCTCGACCTTTTCCGCGCTCTCGCCGATCCGTCAAGGCTTCGGATCATGGCGCTCGTGCGATCGATGGAGTTGTCGATCGGCGAACTTGCCGAGGTTCTGGGGCAATCGCAGCCGCGCGTCTCGCGGCACGTGCGCATTCTTGCCGAGGCGGGGCTTCTCGTGCGGCACAAGGAAGGCGCCTGGGTTTTCCTCCGGATCGAAGGTGCGGGCCTCGCGGGTGAGGTCGGCGGGCTTCTGGACCGTATGATGGACGGCAGCCCTGCCGTCGCGGAGGACGCGCAGCGGCTCGACGAGATTCGCACGCGCCGCGTTGCCGAGATGCACAGCTATTTCGATGCTCACGCCGAGGGCTGGGACGGCATTCGTTCGATGCATGTCTCCGACGGTGAGGTGGAAGCCGCGATCCTGCGCGCGCTCGCGGCGCGCCCCGTAGGCTATCTGCTTGATATCGGTACGGGAACCGGGCGGATGCTGGAACTGCTCGCGCCCGGATCGCAGGGCGCGATCGGTGTCGATCGCAGCGCGGACATGCTCCGCGTCGCGCGCGGCAAGCTGGAAGCCGCGCGTCTCGGTCACTGCGAGGTGCGGCAGGCCGATATGTACGCGCTGCCGCAGGCGGACGGCAGCATCGACACCGTGCTGCTGCACCAGGTTCTGCACTATGCGGACAATCCCGCGGCGGCGATCGCGGAGGCGGGGCGCGTGCTCGCACCGGGCGGGCGGCTGCTCGTGGTCGATTTCGCGCCGCACACGCTTGAGGAACTGCGTTCGAATCATGCGCATACGCGCCTGGGCTTCGCCGACGAGGCGGTGCTTGGCTGGATGCGCGAAAGCGGCCTTGAAGGCCGCGTTGTTGATCATCTGAAAGGGGGGACGTTGACCGTCAGCATCTGGCTTGGGGAAAAGACCCCGCTCGCGAAAAGGAAAGCGGCATGATTCTGACGCTCGACCAGATGACGGAAGCGCAGAACGCTGTCCGCCAGCCTCTTTTCGCGGATCTCAAAGGGGACATCGGCGTCTCGTTCGAATTCTTCCCCCCGAAGACGGAGAAGATGGAAGAAACGCTGTGGGACTCGATCAAGGCGCTTGAGCCGCTCCGGCCCCGTTTCGTCTCCGTTACCTATGGCGCGGGCGGTTCGACGCGCGAACGCACGCACGCCACGGTCTCGCGCCTCGTGCGCGAAACGACGCTGACGCCCGCCGCGCATCTGACCTGCGTCGACGCCTCGCGCGGGGAGATCGACGATGTCGCGCGCGCCTATTGGGATGCAGGCGTCCGCCATATCGTCGCGCTGCGCGGTGACCCGCCGCGGGCGGGCGAGCGCTTTGTGCCGCGCGCGGATGGCTACGAAAACGCCGCCGCGCTCGTCGAAGGGCTCCGCCGCGTCGCGGATTTCGAGATCAGCGTCGCCGCCTATCCGGAAATGCACCCGGAAGCCGCGAGCATCGCGCAGGATCTCGATAATCTGAAGCGCAAGCTGGACGCGGGCGCACACCGCGCCATCACGCAATTCTTCTTCGAGCCGGAGACCTATTTCCGCTTCCGCGACCATGCGGCGGCGGCAGGCCTGAATGCCGAAATCGTGCCGGGCATCTTGCCGGTCAGCAACTTCGCGCAGACGAAACGCATGGCCGAGATGTGCGGCACGGCGATTCCCGGCTGGATGGGACGGCTGTTCGACGGCCTTGAGGAGCGGCCCGCCGCGCGCGGTCTTGTCGCCGCCACGGTTGCCGCCGAATTCTGCCGTCGCCTCTATGCGGGCGGGGTTCGCGAATTCCACTTCTACACATTGAACCGCGCGGATCTCAGCTATGCGATCTGCCATATGCTTGGAAAGCGTGCGGCATGACGAACGCAGCGGAAAGACTTCGCGCCGAGGCCGCGAAACGCATCCTCATCAATGACGGCGCCTTCGGCACGGCGATCCAGACCTATGGGCTGGATGAGGCGGCGTATCGGGGCACCTACGATCTTGGCCACGATCAGAAGGGTAACAACGACCTTCTGGTTCTGACCCGCCCGGACATCGTGCGCGCGATCACGCGCGGCTATGTGGATGCGGGCGCGGATATCCTGGCCACCAACACCTTCAATGCGAACCGAATCAGCCAGGCGGATTACGGCGCCGAGCACCTTGTGGCGGAGATGAACCACGCCGCTGCACGCATCGCGCGCGAGGAAGCGGATGCCGCGACCGCGCGGGACGGAAAGCCCCGGTTTGTCGCGGGTGCCATCGGGCCGACGAACAAGACTCTGTCGCTGTCACCCGATGTGAACGACCCCGGTTTCCGGGCGGTGTCGTTCGACGAGGTGAAAGACGTTTACAAGGAACAGGCCGAAGCGCTGCTCGATGCGGGTTCGGATTTCATCCTCATTGAAACGATCTTCGACACGCTGAACGCCAAGGCCGCGATCATGGGCATCATCGAACTCGGCGAGGCGCGCGGCGCGCGCATCCCGATGATGATCTCCATGACGATCACAGACATGTCGGGCCGAAATCTCTCGGGCCATTCGGTCGAGGCGTTCTGGTATGCCGTGCGCCATGCCGAGCCGGTGACGATCGGGCTCAACTGCTCGTTCGGCGCGAAGGAACTCCGCCCGCACGTGCAGGCGCTGTCGCGCATCGCCGATACGCTGGTGATGATCTATCCGAACGCAGGTCTTCCGAACGAGCTCGGCCAGTACGACGAGGCGCCGGACACCACGGGCGGCATGATCCACGAATGGGCCGAGTCCGGGCTCATCAACATCGTCGGCGGCTGCTGCGGCACGACAGCTGCGCACATCGCCGCGATGGCGAAAGCCGTCGAGGGCCTGCCGCCCCGCGCCATTCCGCACCCCGAACCGGCGATGCACCTCGCCGGGCTTGACGCTTTCACACTCGCCTGAACTGAACATCATGACAGAAAACACAGCGCGCTTCGTCAATATCGGTGAGCGCACCAATGTTACCGGATCGGCGAAGTTCAAGAAGCTCATCATGGCGGGCGACTACACCGCCGCTATCGCGGTCGCGCGCGATCAGGTGGAAAACGGCGCGCAGATCATCGACGTCAACATGGACGAAGGCCTGCTCGACGCCGAGCACGCAATGGAAACGTATCTGAAGCTGATCGCGGCGGAGCCCGACATCAGCCGCGTGCCCGTGATGATCGACAGCTCGAAATGGAGCGTGATCGAGGCGGGCCTGAAGTGCGTGACCGGCAAGCCGATCGTGAATTCGATAAGCATGAAGGAGGGCGAAGACGCCTTCCTTGAAGCCGCGCGGAAGGTGCGCGCCTATGGTGCTGCGGCCGTCGTGATGGCGTTCGACGAGAAGGGGCAGGCGGATACCGCCGCGCGCAAGATCGAGATTTGCGAGCGCGCCTACAAGCTGCTCACCGCGAACGAATTCCCGCCCGAGGACATCATCTTCGATCCCAATATCTTCGCGGTGGCGACGGGTATCGAGGAGCACAACAACTACGGTGTCGATTTCATCGAGGCGACGCGCGAAATCCGGAAGCGCTGCCCGTACGTGCATATTTCCGGGGGGCTCTCAAACCTGTCGTTCAGTTTCCGCGGCAACGAGCCCGTGCGCCGCGCGATGCACAGCGTGTTCCTGTATCACGCGATTCCGGCGGGCATGGACATGGCGATCGTGAACGCCGGTCAGCTCGACGTTTATGATACGATCGATCCCGAACTCCGCGATGCGTGCGAGGATGTGGTGCTCAATCGCCGCCCGGACGCGACCGAGCGTTTGCTGGACATCGCCGAGCGTTTTCGCGGGGATGGCCAGGTTGCCGAAAAGGCGACCGAGGAATGGCGGAAGCTGCCGGTGCAAAAGCGCCTGGAACATGCGCTTGTGAAGGGCCTCGACGCGCATGTGATCGATGATACCGAGGAAGCGCGGCAGCAGTTCGCGCGGCCCATCGAAGTGATCGAAGGCCCGCTGATGGCGGGCATGTCCGTGGTGGGTGACCTGTTCGGGTCGGGCAAGATGTTCCTGCCCCAGGTGGTGAAGTCGGCGCGGGTGATGAAGAAGGCGGTCGCGCACCTCATCCCGTTCATCGAGGCGCAGAAGGAAGAAGGCTCGCGCGCCAAGGGCCGTATCGTGATGGCGACGGTGAAGGGTGATGTTCACGATATCGGCAAGAACATCGTGGGCGTCGTGCTTCAGTGCAACAATTTCGAGGTGATCGATCTCGGCGTGATGGTGCCGTTCCAGACGATCCTGAAAACCGCGCGCGAACAGAATGCCGACATGATAGGGCTTTCAGGCCTGATCACGCCGTCGCTCGACGAGATGGTGACGGTCGCGGCGGAGATGGAGCGCGAGGGCTTCACGATGCCGCTGCTGATCGGCGGCGCGACGACGAGCCGCGTGCACACCGCGCTCAAGATCGAACCTGTCTACTCGGGGCCGACGCTCCACGTTCTCGATGCCAGCCGCGCGGTCGGCGTTGCGAGCGCGCTGACATCCGACAACATGAAGGGCAAGCTGGTCGAGGACACGCGCGCCGAGTACGCGATGATCCGCGAGGAGCGCGCTAGCCGGGGCGAGGGCAAGCTGGTGAGTATCGCCGATGCGCGCGCAAACGGGTTCCCGGCCGATTTCGCGGCGCACCCGCCGGTGAAGCCGGCGACATCGGGCGTTCGCGTGATCGACGATGTCACCGTGGATACGCTGATCCCGTACATCGACTGGACGCCGTTCTTCCGCGCGTGGGAACTCGCGGGCAATTACCCGGCAATCCTTGATGACGAGGTTGTCGGTGAAAGCGCGCGATCGCTTTTCGCCGATGCTGAGAAGATGCTCGCACAGATCGCCGGCGAACGCTGGCTCTCCGCGCGCGGCGTTGTCGGCTTCTGGCCTGTGCGGCGCGAAGGCGACGACATCGTCGTGTTCTCGGACGAGAGCCGCACAAGCGAGATCGGCCGCTTCGCCATGCTTCGCCAGCAGGTCGAGAAACGCGCCGGGCGCCCGAATATGTGCCTTGCCGATTTCGTTTCGCCTGAAGCCGACTGGATTGGCGGCTTCGCGGTAACGGGCGGGGAAGGGATCGACCTTCATTCCGAGCGTTTCCGACGCGCGCACGACGATTATTCGGACATCATGCTGAAAGCGCTCGCCGACCGGCTGGCCGAAGCCTTTGCGGAGTATCTGCACGAGCGGGTGCGCCGTGAACTTTGGGGCTATGCGCCGGATGAGCGTCTGACGAACGCCGAACTGATCAAGGAGCGCTATCAGGGCATCCGCCCTGCGCCCGGCTATCCGGCCTGCCCGGATCACACACTGAAGCCCGAGCTGTTTCGCCTGCTCGGCGCCACGGCGGCAACCGGGATCGTGCTGACGGAAGGGCTTGCGATGCTCCCCACGGCAAGTGTTTCAGGCTTCTATTTCGCGCATCCGGAGTCGTCGTACTTCGGTGTTGCGCGCATCGGCCGCGACCAGCTTGAGGACTATGCCGCGCGCTGCCGTATATCGGTTGAGGAAGCGGAACGCTGGCTGCGGCCCAATCTGTGAACGGAAAACGCCGGCGGACCGTTTGATCCGCCGGCGCATCCGGGATTGAGGACGGGAATCCGCCGAACGCGGTTCGGACTCTATTGAGCGTCCGGCTTGCCGTCGCCGTCAGCGTCGACCGCATCGGGCTTGCCGTCGCCGTTCGTGTCCCATGCATCAGCCTTGCCGTCGCCGTTGGTGTCCCAGGCATCAGGCTTGCCGTCGCCATTGGTGTCGATCGTGGGCGGCGCGTCCGCGCTTTGGGCGAACGCCGCCGCAGGCATACCGGCAATCATCACGGCGCCGAGCGCCACCCCAAGGAGCTTTTCGATTTTCATTCCAAATCACCTTTTGTCTGTCCGGTTCGCCCCCCGGCAGAGCAAAGGTCGGCGGGGTTCCCCGTTCAGACAACCGCCGCGGCGATGAACCGCCCCTTCGCGCGGACGGTTATGCGGTTCCATTCAGCCTGCCGCATTTTCGGCACATTTCGTTCAGGCGAAGCTTGCGGACGCCTCCACGGACTTCCAGCCGCGCGTCGTGAGTCGCTCGATCGGCCGGAAGCGGGTCTTGTAGTTCATCCGCTCGCAGCCCTCGATCCAGTAGCCGAGATAGACGAAATCGAGCCCGGCAGCGGCGGCTTGCCGAATGTGATCCATGATGATGAAGGTGCCGAGCCCCGAGCGCGTGGGGTGCGCAGGATCGAAGAAGCTGTAGACCATCGACAGCCCGTCCGCCTGCCGATCCGTTAGGCAGCAGCCGATCAGGCGCCCCTGGCGGCCATCCGCCATCGGCTCGCGATACTCGATGACGAGCGTGTTGACCGGCGTCTGTTCGACCATCTCGGCATAGTCGTAGGCGTCCATGCGCGTCATGCCGCCCTCGGGATGACGCTGGCCGAGGTAGGCGCGGAGCAGATCGAACTGCTCGGGCGTCGTCCACGGTTCGCAGATGCTGACCTCGATATCGTCGTTGCGGCGCATGATGCGGCGCTGCGTCTGGCTCGGTGCGAACCGCGGCGCGAGGACGCGCACGGAAACGCAGGCGTTGCAGCCCTCGCAGCTCGGGCGGTAGACGACGTTCTGGCTGCGCCGGAAGCCGATGCGCGAGAGCGCTTCGTTCAGCTCCACGGCATCCTCGCCGCGCAGTTCGGTGAAGACCTTGCGCTCCAGCTTGCCCGGCAAATAGGGGCAGGGGCTTGGCGCCGTCACGAAAAATCGCGGGAATCGGAACGTCTGGTCTGTCACGGCTGCGAATTATGGTGCGATGTTGCCGGTTTGGGAAGGCGTCGCCTGCACGGCTCGTCGCCCAGCGCGCGGGGCGAGGGCGGGCGGCTCGTCGAGCAGGATGATCGTGATGCGCCGGTTCTCGGGCCGGGCTGGAGCATCCGGCAGCAGTGGCTGGCTTCCGGCGCGGCCCGTCACGGCGGCAAAGCGGTCCGCCGGCACGCCGCTCGACGCGAGGATATCGCGCACGGCGAGCGCGCGGCGAGCGGAAAGCTGCCAGTCGTCTCCCTCCCCGGCGCTGTCGGTGTGGCCTTCGACGGCGATGCGGTTCGGCAGGCTGCCGATACGCGCGGCGATGGCGCGATACGCGGCGGGGGCCAGTGGTACGGCGCTGCGCTCCGCGAACATCGGGCGCAGGGCGGTGTCGGTGAGCTGGATGTGTATGCCCTCCGCTGCGGGTTCGAGGATGACGTTGTCGGCAAGCGGGGCGAGATCGGGATCGGCGGCGAAGGCCGTGCGGATATCGCGGAGCAGGGCGTCTGATCTCGCGCGGGTCTTGTCGCTCGGTGCGAGCGAAATCGGCTCGGGTCCACCGCTTGCAAACGCAACATCGCCCTCGGCCGCCGCACCGGCTGCGGGCGCCGCGACCGAGGGCGTGAAATAGTCGGCGATGCCCTGCAGTGAGACCTTTTCCGAACTCGATATGAGCCAGAGCAGCATGAAGAATGCCATCATCGCGGTTGCGAAGTCGGCGTAGGCGACCTTCCACTGCACGTTCACGGGCCGGACGCCGCGCGGCGCCTGGCGTGCGCGCCGCCGAATAACGGGGCGCGTGTTCGCTGCGGTACGGAAAGGACGGCTGGCCATGGTGGGCCGAGTTTAGCGAGCGGAGGTTAAGCGGGCGCTAAGCGTGTCTGCGAAGAGTTTTCCGCCGTCGGGGGCGTGTGACAGGAACAGCGAGGGCTCGATCAGCTCAAGCTCCATCAGCCGCAATGCGCCATCGGCGCCGCGTACCATGTCGATGCGGGCGTAGAGCGCTTCGCCGGGCGCCGCGCGGAGCGCCTCTTCGGCGACCGCGCGGGCGTCTTCGGGGGCCTCGACGGTGATTTCGCGCCCACCGAACTGCTCCTGCACGCGAAAGTCGCCGGCGGACGGCACTTTCAGGATCGCATGGCTGAAAGCGCCGCCGAAATAGAACAGCGAGTATTCACCCTCCGTGGCGATCGCCGCCATCATCGGCTGGATCAGCATGGGGCTGCCCGCGACGTCCGCAGGTACGGGATCGCCGGGCGCCAAGCGGTAAGTGCCATCCGCGCCGCCTGACACCGGGGGCTTCACGATGACCGTGTCGCCGAAGCGGGCGCGGGCATCGCTGATATCCGATTCCGAAAGCGCCGGTGCGAAAGCCGTGGGAATCACCGGCACGCCCTTCGCTTCCAGATCGAAGAGATAGCGCTTGTCCGTGTTCCAGCGCATCAGCGGCACCGGGTTCGCGATCGGGATGCCTGCGGCCTCCCACGCGTCGAGCGCTGCGGACCATTCGCTGCCGCGCGACTGGTAGCCCCAGGCAAGGAGCGGCAGGACAAGCCCGTAGTCCGCAACGAGCGGCGCCGTCCACGGCTGGAAATGAACCGCGTCGCCAAGCCGTGCGCGGAGCTCTTCGGCAGCGCGTGACACGAACTCTTCGAACCGGCCGTCCGACGTGAGAACGCAGATCGATGCCATTGCGCGCCTCAGGCGATTTCGACCGAAGACACCTCGTAGCCGCTTTCCTTGAGCGTCTCGATCAGGCGATCGAGATGGTCGCGGTCGCGGGTCTCGCACTCGATGTCCGCATAGATGCCCTTCGCCGACAGGTTCGTGAACACGCGCTGGTGATACACTTCGACGATGTTGACCTGCATGTCGTCGAAGATGCGCGCGACGCCGAAAAGCTGGCCCGGCCGGTCGTTGAGCCGGATACGCAGCCGCGCAAGACGGCCGGCGCGGGCAAGATCACGGAGCAGGACGTTTGCAAGCAGGCGCGTGTCGATGTTGCCCCCGGTAAGAGGCAGGCCGACAACGCGGCCCTTGAAACGCTCCGGGTAGGCGAGGAGCGCGGCGAGACCCGCGGCGCCGGCGCCTTCGACGACCGTCTTTTCGATGTTGAGGAGCATCGCGGTCGCCTGTTCGAGCTTCGACTCGTCAACGAGCAGAATGTCCTTCACGAGCTGACGGACGATGCCCTGCGTGATCGTGCCGGGTTCCTTGACCGAGATGCCTTCGGCGATGCTGTCGCCGCCGCAGGGTAGGGTTTCGCCCTTCATCTTCGCGGCCATCGAGGGATAGAGCGCGGCTTGCACGCCCACGATCTCGACATCGGGCCGCATCGCGCGCGCCGCGATCGACATGCCGGAAATGAGCCCGCCGCCACCGATCGGCACGACCAGCGTGTCAATCTTCGGCGCGTCCTCGAGCATTTCGACCGCGACTGTGCCTTGCCCGGCGATCACCAGGGGATTGTCGAACGGATGCACGAAGGTGAGCCCGCGCTCGACCTCCAGCTCGCGTGCGCGGGCATAGGCTTCGTCGAAGTTGTCGCCGTGGAGCACGATCGTCGCGCCGTGGCTTTCGGTCTGCTGCACCTTCACCACGGGTGTGTAGCGCGGCATCACGATCGTGGTGGGTATGCCGAGGCGCGTGCCGTGATAGGCGATGCCCTGCGCATGGTTGCCGGCCGAAGCTGCGATCACGCCCTTCTTGCGCTGCGCTTCGGTAAGCGAAAGCAGCGTGTTGAGCGCGCCGCGCTCCTTGTAGGCGGCGGTGAACTGAAGGTTTTCGAACTTCAGCCACACCTCTGCGCCGACGATATCGGACAGCGTACGCGATTTCAGGCAGGGCGTGTGGATGATGTGCGGCATGATCGCCATGTGCGCTGCCTTGATATCGGCAAACGTCACCGGCAAAGCCGCCACACCCTGAGAATCGCCCATTTGGTCATCCTGACTTACGAAATTTGCATCGGCGCCATAGCCGATCTGGAAGCTGAGGCAAACAGCGGCTACCAAGCCGCGCGAACGGATTGAACAGGAGTCTGCCGATGGCGCGGGTCGCATTTCTCGGAATGGGTGTGATGGGCGGGCCGATGGCGCGGCATTTGAAGGCGGCGGGTCACGACGTCACCGTCTACAACCGCACACGTGCGAAGGCTGAAGCTTGGGTCGCCGCGAACGGCGGCGCGTTTGCGGAAACGCCTTCCGAGGCCGCGAAGGGCGCCGAGGTTGTGCTCACCTGCGTCGGCAACGACGACGATCTGCGCGCCGTGACGCTGGGGCCGGACGGTGCGTTCAGCACAATGGCGCCGGGCAGCCTTTACATCGACCACACCACCGTTTCCGCCGCCATCGCGCGCGAGCTTGCCGAAGCGGGCGCGGCACGCGGCATCGGCGTGCTCGATGCGCCGGTTTCGGGCGGTCAGGCTGGCGCCGAGAACGGCCGCTTGACGGTCATGGTGGGCGGCGATGCGGAGAGCTTCGCGCATGGTGAGCCGGTAATGCAGGCCTATGCGCAGCGCATCGGCCTGATGGGACCGGCCGGGGCGGGGCAGCTCACCAAGATGGTCAATCAGGTTTGTATCGCGGGCGTTTTGCAGGGTCTTGCCGAGGCGATGAACTTCGCGATGGAAGCGGGGCTCGATGCCAATGCCGTGGTGGACGTGATCTCGAAGGGCGCGGCGCAGAGCTGGCAGATGGAGAACCGCGCGCCCACCATGATCAAGGGCGAATACGACTTCGGTTTCGCGGTGGACTGGATGCGCAAGGACCTGTCGCTCGTGCTCGGCGAGGCGCGGAGCATTGGGCTTTCGATGCCGCTCACCGCGCTGGTTGACCAGTTCTATGCCGATGTCCAGAACATGGGCGGAGGGCGGCAGGATACGTCCTCGCTGCTCAGGCGGTTCAGGGGATAAAGACCATGCGGATCGCGCTCGCGTTTGCGGCTCTCCTTTCGGCAGGTGCCGCGGACGCGCGGACCGTCATCGTCAATGCGAACGGCTACACGCTCGACGATATCGGGCGCCTCGCGAAGTTCGACGGGCTCATCATCGGCGACGACGGGCGTGTCGAGCGCCTGTTGAAACCGGGTGAGACGGCGGACGGAGACGTGGTCGATGCGGGCGGCAGGACGCTGCTTCCCGGCCTGATCGATGCGCACGGCCATGTGATGGGCCTGGGCTTCATGGCGCTGCAGACCGATCTTTCGGACACGACGAGCATCGATCAGGCGCTTGCGAAGGTCGCATCCGACGCTGCGGCAATGCCGGAACGGGCGTGGATCGTGGGCCGCGGCTGGAACCAGGTGCGTTGGGGGCTCGATCGTTTTCCCACTGCGGAAGAGCTGGACATTGCCGTGGCAGACCGCCCGGTCTGGCTGGCGCGTGTCGACGGTCATGCGGGCTGGGCGAATTCGGCCGCGTTGAAGGCGAGCGGCATTACCGCGAAAACCCCCGATCCCGCAGGCGGACGCATCGAGCGCGATGCGAATGGCAAGCCGACCGGCGTGCTGATCGACACGGCCATGACCCTTGTCGAGAAGAAACTGCCGGTCCCGACAGAAGCGGAAAACGTCGCCGCGTTGGAAACGGCGCTGCAGATCATCGCATCGGTGGGCCTGACCGGCGTACATGACGCGGGGATCGATCGGGCGACATGGGGCCTTTACGAGCAATTCGCGAAAAACGGAAAGCTGACCGCGCGCATCTCCGCCATGGCGGACGGTGCCGACACGCTGCGTGCGATCGCACCCAAGGGCCCGACCGGCTGGCTTTATGGGGACCGCCTCGCGCTCAATACCGTGAAGCTGCTGGCGGACGGCGCGCTCGGTTCACGCGGCGCGGCGATGCTGGAACCGTACAGCGACGATCCCGAGAACACCGGCTTGATGATCATGGAGGGCGCGCAGCTCCGTAACCTGATTGCTTCGGCTTCCATGCGTGGCTTTCAGGTGAACATCCATGCCATCGGCGACAAGGCGAACCGCGAGGTGCTGAATGCCTTCGCGGACATTCAGAAAATGGGTCAACCGCTCGTGCGCCCAAGCATCGAGCACGCGCAGATCCTGGCACCGGACGACATCGTTCGGTTTGCGAAGCTCGGCGTGATCGCCTCGATTCAGCCGACGCACGCCACATCCGACAAGGCGATGGCGGAAGATCGCGTGGGCCCCGAGAGGATCAAGGGCGGTTACGCATGGAAATCGCTGGTGAACAGCGGCGCGCGCATCGCAGGCGGTTCAGACTTCCCGGTGGAGCCCGCCAATCCGTTTTACGGTCTGCACGCTGCCGTCACGCGGCAGGACAGGCATGGGCAGCCGCCGAAGGGCTGGTATGCGAACGAGGCAATGACCTTGCAGCAGGCCTTTGCCGCTTTCACAACCGGCGCGGCCTACGCGGGACAGCAGGAACGTAGCGTGGGGACGCTGACCCCCGGCAAGTGGGCCGACTTCATCCTGATCGACGGTGATCTCTTCAAGATGCCGCCCGGCGACATCTGGAAGGTGAAGGTGCTGGAAACATGGCTGGCGGGAAAGCGCGTCTACACGCGGGACTGATCCTGCCCGCTGCTACGTCACCTACTGCTGTTTAAGCACCGGGATGATGCTTGCGAAATCGTCGGTCCAAGGCTGAAGGTCCGGCCGTTCCCGAAGCATTTCCCATCCTGCCGGGCCTGCGCCGCCAGCGTACATTAGATCCTGCATCCGCGTTTCGGTTGGGGTGAGCGCCACCCAGATCGAGCGCGAATAATCGATGCCGGGAAGATCGGGGTCGTAGGGCGTGTGGTCGCGCACGCGCGCCGTCCAGCCCATGTCGTTCGCGATCGCGGCGATCACCGGCTGCAGGTCGATATGGCGGTTCGAAATGTGCACCATCAGCACGCCATCCGGCTTCAGCGCCCCCGCATAGACCTTGAATGCCTCCTCGGTCATCAGGTGCATGGGGATCGCGTCCGACGTGAAGGCATCGATGGCGAGGAGATCGTAGGTGTGCCTCGGCTCCTTCGCGAGCGACAGGCGGGCGTCCCCCATGACGATGCGGAGGTCAGGCGTGCAGCGGGAGATATAGGTAAACAGCCGCTCGTCTTTCGCGATCCGCACGACGACGGGATCGATTTCGAATGCGGTCCAGCCTTGTCCGGGATGCGCGAAGCATGACAGCGAGCCCGCACCGAGCCCGACATAGCCGACCTTCGCGAAGCGACCGGAAATCTTCGGCAGCGCCGCGAACGCCTCGGCGACGCCACTGCCCTTCGCGTAGTAGGACTGCGGCTCGCTTTGCAGATCCGGGATCAGGCTCTGCACGCCGTGCAATGTCGTCCCGTGCTCAAGCTGGCGGATGAGGCGGGCGCCGTCTGCCTTGATCGTGTAAATCCCGAAGAAGCTGCGCTCGCGCGCCAGTTCGATGCGGCTGATCGCGATCGCCTGCCAGCCGCCGAGGGCGAGCATCAGCGCGCCGAAGCAGGCCGCGAAGGTGAGCCGCCGCCCGATCGAAAGCACGGCGGCCAGCGCGATGATGCCGAGCGCGGGCGCGGCGGTCTCTGCGCGGTCGCCGAGGATCAGTTCGGTGTGCACCCACCAGGATGCGACAAGTGAGACGAGCGGCAACGCGATGTCGAGGATCAGCCCCCTGCGACCTTTCCAGAGCGCCCCGATGCGTTTCGTCAGCGGCTTTGCGGGGATCAGCGCGGCGGCGCAGACGAGCAGGATCGGGTGCTCATAGACCCAATCGAACACCAGTGGCGCGACGATCGCGGAGAAGAAGCCGCCGATGACACCGCCCAAAGAGATCCACAGGTAGTAGTCGGTGAGCTGCGACGGCGGCGGGCGCCGCTCCGCGAGATGGCCGTGCAGCGCCAGTGCGACAACGAACAGCAGCACGAGATTGGTGAGCGCCATCAGCAGCGCGAACACGCCCTGCGCGAGGAACGTGTAGCCGCCGAGCAGCAGCAGGAGGATCGGCGCCGCCATCTTCGCCTGCTTCACGAAGATCGCCCCGCCCATCGAGAAAGCGACGATGAAGGTGACGAGGTAGAGCGCGAGCGGCACCACCCAGAGCAGCGGCACGGCGACGATATCCGTCGTCAGGTGCGTCGTCGTGGAGAGCAGCAGGCCCGATGGCACGGCGGCAAGCACCGTCCAGACCGCGCGCTCGTGCCATGTCGCGGGTGGTGCAGCCTCTGCGGCGGGCACCGGGTCACGCGCCGGGCGGCGGGCGCAGAAGGCGACGAGTAACGCGAGCACCACGAAGCCGCCCGACCAGAGCCACGCCTGCTCCTTCAGGCGCAGATAGGGCTCGACCGCGAACGGGTAAGCGAGGAGCGCGAGCAGGCTTCCGGCATTGCTCGCCGCGTAGAGAAAATAGGGGTCCGCCGCCGCCGGATCGTCGACACGCGCGTACCACGACTGCATCAAGGGGGCCTGCGCCGCCACGACGAAGAACACCGGGCCGATCGAGGCGCCGAGCAGCGCCAGCAGCCACAGCATCGGCGGCAGCGTCTCGCGCCCGCCGAGCTCGGCGAGGCTGATCGGCAGCGTGAGCGCGGCGACGGCAAAGACCGCGAGGTGGACGATGGTCTGCCGCCGCTGCGCCATGCGGCTGATCGCATGGGCGTAGACGTATCCCGCGAGCAGCATCGCCTGGTAGAACAGCATGGCGACGTTCCACACCGCGGGCGCGCCGCCCAGTGTCGGCAGCGCCATGCGACCGAGCATCGGCTGGATGAGGAACAGGAGGAACGAGCCGAGGAAGATCGTCGCGATGAACAGCGGCCGCGCCGCCAATCCCCGCGACAGTGTGCCCTCGGCAGCTGTCATCCGAGCAGCCGCGCCGCGTCGCGCGCGTAATAGGTGAGGATGCCCGAGCAGCCCGCCCGGCGGAACGCCATCAGCGCCTCGATGATCATCCTGTCGCGCTCGATGAGGCCGGCCCGCGCGGCGGTCTCCAGCATCGCGTACTCGCCGGAGACCTGATAGGCGAACACGGGGATGTTGAATGCGTCCTTCACGCGGGCGATCACGTCGAGATAGGGCATCCCCGGCTTCACCATCACGCTGTCGGCCCCCTCGGCGATGTCGAGCGCGACTTCGCGCAGCGCCTCGTCGGCGTTCGCGGGGTTCATCTGATACGTCTTCTTGTCGCCTTTCAGGAAGCCGCCCGACCCGACCGCATCGCGGAACGGGCCGTAGAAGGCGGAGGCGTATTTCGCGGCGTAGCTCATGATCTGCACGTCGTGGAAGCTGCCTGCCTCCAGCACCTTGCGGATGGCGCCGATGCGACCGTCCATCATGTCCGACGGGGCGATGATGTCCGCTCCGGCGCGGGCCTGCACCAGCGCCTGGCCCTGCAGCATCTCGATCGTCTCGTCGTTGAGGATGCGGCCGTCGTCCGAGAGCAGGCCGTCATGACCGTGCGTCGTGTAGGGATCGAGCGCGACGTCCGTCAGCACGCCGATGCCGGGGGCGGCGTCCTTGATGGCCTTGATCGCGCGGCAGGTGAGATTGTCGGGATTGAGCGCCTCGCGGCCGTCGGCGGTACGACGATCGGCGGGCGTGTTGGGGAAGAGCGCGATGCAGGGGATGCCGAGACCTTCGGCTTCCTTCGCGGCCTCTGCGACGAGATCAACCGAGAGCCGCTCGACGCCCGGCATCGTCGGCACCGCCGTTCGCTCGCCTTTGCCTTCGGTGACGAAAAGCGGCCAGATGAAATCGGCCGGAGAGAGCGTCACTTCCGCGAACAGCGCGCGCGACCAGGCATGTGCGCGGGGGCGTCTCAGGCGGGTTGCAGGGTAGGCGGCGGCGGGTTTCGGGACGGGGGACATGGGCCGCATCTATGGTCGAAAATACACGCCTTGAGAAGCACAGGCTTTACCAGGGTGTGCCGCCGGCGCTAAGCGCGGATCATGACGGGATTCGCCATCGAAGCCGTGCTCACCGGGACGGCGCAGCCGCTTCGCGGCGAGGAGTTGAGCGCGATCGCAAAAGCGCCCCGGCTGGACACGGTGATCGTGAAGCCGCTTGGTCTCGAAGGCGACGAACAGGCGGATACCGTGCACCACGGCGGCGTCGATATGGCAATCCACCACTATCCGCGTGATCACTACGCCTGGTGGGCGGACAAGATGCCCGATCAGCCGCTGCTCGGCGCGGCGGGCGCTTTCGGAGAGAATATCTCGACGACCGGTCTCGACGAGCACACCGCCTGCATCGGCGATCGCTATCGGCTCGGGACAGCGCTCGTCGAGATTTCGCAAGGCCGCAAACCCTGCTGGAAGCCGGCACACCGGCTGGGGCGCCCGGCGCTCGTCGCCGAAATCGTGAAGAGCTGCCGCTCCGGTTGGTACTACCGCGTGATCGAACCCGGCGCTGTCGCAGTCGGAGATGCGCTGACGCTCGAACACCGCCCGCATCCCGAATGGACTGTGGCGCGCGTCTTCGGCCTGATCGTCGGCGGCGCGGGCAAGGCCGACCCCGGAGCGCTGAAGGCGCTTGGGCGGCTGGAGCTCCTGTCGGCCGAATGGCGCGAACGCGCGCGAATGATGTCGTGAGCTGTCCGCCGATACTCGTTTTCGATTCGGGCATGGGAGGCCTCTCCGTGCTGGCGCCGATCCGCGCCGCGTTGCCGCAGGCCCCGGTGGTCTATGTCGCGGACAACGCAGGGTTCCCTTACGGCAGCAAGAGCGAGGCCGAGATCGCCGCGCGCGTGCCCGCGCTGCTCGGTCGTCTCACCGAGCGGTATCGACCGCGCCTGATCGTCATCGCGTGCAACACCGCCTCCACGATCGCGCTTTCGCATGTGCGTGCAGCGCTCGACGTTCCGGTGGTGGGTACGGTGCCCGCGATCAAGCCTGCTGCCGAGGCAACGAAGACGAAGGTGATCGGCGTGCTTGGCACGCCCGCAACAGTGCGGCAGGCGTATGTCGACAATCTTGCCGCCGAGTTCGCGTCCGACTGCGTGGTGCTGCGCCACGGAACGCCCGAACTTGCCGCGATGGCGGAGGCGAAACTGCGCGGCGAAGCCGTTCCGGCGGAGGGCTATGCGGCGGTGATGGCGGGGCTGGCCGGGCAGCCGCGCGGTGAGGACATGGACATCGTCGTTCTCGCGTGCACGCACTTTCCGCTGGTGGAGGAGGAACTCGCCGCTGCCGCCCGGCGCCCTATGCGGTTCGTCCATGGCGGACATGGGATCGCCCGCCGCGTGACGCACCTGCTTCGCGATGCCGACTGGACCGGCTGTGCGCCGACGGGCCTTGCCGTTTTCACGGCGAGAGACGAAAAGTCTGCTGCGCTCGTGCCCGCGCTCACAGCGCGCGGGCTTGATGTAGATTATCTCTAACAAAGGGATCGCGGCAAAACCTATGACGACGCATGAGGAATTGCTCGCGCGCCTCAACGCCGATCTGCCGCCAAGCGGCATTTTGCTCGGCGCCGAGATTCTGGAGCTGGACCCATCCGGGCGGGTCCGCATGTCGTTTGTCGCAACGCCCGCGTTCTGCAACCCCAACGGCACGGTTCAAGGCGGCATCGTCGCCGCGATGCTGGACGACGCGGCGGAGATGGCCTGCGTCGCCGACGCGGGCAAACGCATCTTCGTGGCGACGATCGAGATGAAGGTGAGCTTCCTGCTGCCCGCCAAGGCAGGAAAACTCTATGCGGAAGGCCGCGTCATCAAGCGGGGGCGCATGATCGCCTTCCTGGAGGCGGACCTTTTCGATGGCGAAGGCGCACTCCTTGCGCGTATGACCTCCACCGCTGCGCCGCGCGCATTCTGAATAACTTGAGGGAAACTGGATGACCGACGACATCGTGTTCGAAAAGCGCGGCCGCGCCGGACTGATGACATTGAACCGGCCGCAGGCACTGAACGCGCTCAATCGCGAGATGTGCCTCGCGCTGCACCGTCAGCTTAATGCATGGTCCGTGGACGACACGGTTTCGGTGGTGATCATCCGCGGCGCGGGTGAGAAGGCGTTCTGCGCAGGCGGCGATGTGGTGGGCCTCTACCATTCCGGTAAAGAAGGCACTTCGGAATGGGAGGGCTTCTTCGCGGACGAATACCGCATGAACCTCGCCATCGGCACGTTTCCGAAGCCGTATGTGGCGCTTGTCGACGGTTTCAGCATGGGTGGCGGTGTCGGCGTCTCGGTCCACGCACCGTACCGCGTCGTCACCGAAAAGACGCTGTTCGCCATGCCTGAAACCGGCATCGGCCTTATCCCTGACGTGGGCGGCACGCACGCGCTCGCCCAGATGCCGGGCGAAGTCGGCACCTATCTCGGTCTCACCGGCGCGCGCCTCAAGGCTGCGGACTGCATGTATGCCGGATACGGCACGCACCACTGTACGAGCGCACAGATCGTTGCGCTGACCGACGCGCTTGCCGAGGGCGGCGATGTCGCCCAGACGCTGAACGCGTTCCATTCGGATGCCGGGCCCGCACCGCTTGAGGCGGTTCGCGACGAGATCGACCGGCACTTCGCGTTCGATACGGTGGAAGCGATCATGGAATCGCTCTCGCTCGGCAGCGATTGGGCCGTGGCGCAGCGCGACGTGCTGATGAAAATGTCGCCGACCAGCATGAAGATCAGCCTGCGTGCGCTACGCGAGGCGCGCGGGGATGACCTCGCGGGATGCCTGCGCCGGGAATACCGGCTGGTTTCCGCGATCAAGTCTGGCCATGATTTCTTTGAAGGCATCCGCGCCCAGCTGATCGACAAGGACAAGTCGCCGCGTTGGCGCCCCGCCGCGCTTCGCGATGTGACGGAGGAAATGGTGGACGGCTATTTTGCGCCGCCGGCATGGGGAGACCTCAGCTTTTGAACGAAAGTGCGCTTGTCGTCGGCCTTGGCCTGAATGGCCTTGGCGTCGTGCGGTCGCTTGCGGCGGCGGGCATCCGCGTGCACGCCTTCGACGATACGATGGGGCCCTACACCGCAACGCGCCACGGCACGAAGGCGAAGGCGCCGCTTGCTGGCGAAGGACTCATCGAAGCGCTCGCGGCGTACCGCGCGCGGCTCGATCACGATCCCGTGCTGTTCCTGACACGCGAGGACGGTGTGGCCACGGTGGCCGCGAACCGGGACCGGATTCCCGGTTACCGGATCGCGATGCCGGACCACGACGTTGTGGAAGCGATGGTCAACAAGGATCGGTTCATGCCGATCGCAGCGCGCGCCGGACTTGCCGTGCCGCGTACGGTGACGCTGCGCAGCGCCGATGACCTCGCGCTCCTTGAACAGCTGACGCCGCCCCTGATCGTGAAGCCGAGCGAGCATGTCGCCGCCTATCAGGCCCGGTTCAAGAAGGCCTACGTGTTCGAAAGCGCCGCCGACGCCGCGCCGATGATTCCAGACATGCTCGCCGCCGCGGGTGAACTCGTGGCGCAGGAATATGTGCCGGGGGATGACGGCAGCGTGTTCTTCTGCCTCGCCTATTTCGGCGCCGAGAGCGACATGCTTGCGGCTTACACGGGTTACAAGACGGCAAGCTGGCCCCCGCGCGTCGGCGGCACTGCGGGCTGCGCGCCCGCGCCCGAAGCGCACGCACGGCTGGCCGCGGACACGCAGGCCTTTTTTGCGGCGGCGCGTTTTCAGGGCATGGGCAGCCTGGAATTCAAGCGCCATGCGCAAACGGGTGCGTTCTACATGATCGAGCCGACCGCGTGCCGGACCGACTATCAGTCTGAACTCGCGACGCTGAACGGCGTAAATCTGCCCGCAATGCAGTTCGCCGACCAGATGCGCCTGCCGCTCCCGTCAGCGGAGCCGAAACACCGGTTCGGCTGGCGCGATCCCGGCGCGGTCGCGTCGGGTGCGGTGGTTCCCAAATCCGGGTCCGGCTGGCGGGCGGTCGACGCGCTCTGGCGCGGTGACGATCCCGGCCCGTGGCTCGCTTCGGGCCGCAACCGTATTGCACGCAAGCTCGGCCTTGGCGGCCGGCGATAAAACCTTAACCGACTCCCGCTAGGCAGGGCTCATGCTCAATACCTTGAAATCGCTCTATAACGACTTCCAGCTCGCCCCCGCCGAGCGCGCTGCAAAGAAACGTGATGCGGCCGGACTGCCGTTCGCCGATCCCGGCATCGACGCGGCGGTCGCGGCCTGCACCGCATGGCTCGGGCGCGCGCAGGATTGCTCGGCGACCGCCGACGGCGGCGTTGCTCGCGATTATCACGTCGCGAAGGGGTGGGCGACGAGCTACCCGGAAACGACCGGCTACATCATCCCGACGCTGCTGACGCTGGGCGAGGAGACCCGGGCGCGGCGGATGCTCGACTGGCTCTGCGCGATCCAGCTTGACGACGGCGGCTTTCAGGGCGGCAAGATCGATGCCCTTCCGGTGAAGTCCGTGACCTTCAACACAGGCCAGATTCTGATCGGCCTCGCCATCGGCGCCCGCACGCTCGGCGACGCGAAGTGTCTGGAGGCCATGCACGGCGCCGCACGTTTCCTCAGGGACTCGCTCGACCCGGACGGCTGTTGGCGCTCGCACCCGTCGCCGTTCACGCACGCGGGCGAGAAAGCTTACGAAACGCACGTGTCGTGGGGCCTTTTCGAAGCCGAGCGTACCGCGCCGGGTGAAGGCTACGGCGCGGCCGGGCTCCGGCAGGTCGATTGGGCGCTCGGCAAGATGCAGGCGAACGGCTGGGTCAATGATTGCTGCCTGCAGCACAAGGACCGCCCGCTCACGCACACGCTCGGCTACTACCTGCGCGGCGTGGTCGAGGCGCACCGGCTTTCGGGCGAGCAGCGCTATCTGGAGGCGGCGCTCAAGATGGCGCGCGGGCTTGTCGGCGCCCTGCGCAGCGACGGCGCGCTTCCGGGCCGTCTCAGGTCGGATTGGTCGGCGGCGGTGGATTGGTCGTGCCTCACCGGCAACGTCCAGATCGCCGAAAGCCTGTTCTATCTCGCTCCCCTCGGGGGCGGCGATGCGTTCGTGAAGGCGGGCAAGGGGCTGAACGCCTTCGTGCGCCGCACGATCGCGGTGGAGGGCAACCCTGATCTCGTTGGGGGCGTGCGTGGTTCCTTCCCGATCGACGGTGAATATGGCCAGTGGGCCTATCTGAATTGGGCTGCGAAATTCGCCATCGACAGCTTTCTTGTCGAGAAATTGATCTAAGTCATTCCAGCCCCTTGTAAAAGTTGCGAATAGATCGCAACAGAAGGCTGCGACATAAAGTGGGGTGACGGGAGCGCCACCTCCGATGTAAAGCGGTCAAAACGGCGGGCAGGACGGGTTAGAGAGCGTGGACTACAACCGTATTTTTCAGGATGCGATCGATCGGCTTCATGCCGAGGGCCGCTACCGCGTGTTCATCGACATCCTGCGCAACCGGGGCAACTACCCGAATGCGCGCTGCTTCGCGGGCCACAACGGCGCACGCCCGATCACCGTATGGTGCTCGAACGACTATCTCGGCATGGGGCAGCATCCGGATGTGATCGCGGCAATGGAAGAGACGCTGCGCGATGTCGGTGCGGGCTCGGGCGGTACGCGCAACATCGGCGGCAACACGCACTATCACCTGGAGCTTGAGAACGAACTTGCGGAGCTTCATGGCAAGGAAGCCGCGCTGCTCTTCACCTCCGGCTACATCTCGAACGAGGCGACGCTTTCCACGCTCGGCAAGCTGCTGCCGGGCTGCATCGTATTTTCAGACGAGCTGAACCACGCCTCGATGATCGCGGGCATCCGCGGCGCGGGCTGCGAGAAGCGCGTGTTCCGTCACAACGACCTCGAACACCTCGAAGAGCTGCTTGCCGAGGCGCCAAGGGATGCGGCGAAGCTGATCGCGTTCGAAAGCGTCTACTCGATGGACGGCGACATCGCGCCGATCGCCGAAATCTGCGACCTCGCTGACAAGTATAACGCGCTGACGTATCTGGACGAGGTCCACGCGGTCGGCATGTACGGCGACCATGGCGGCGGCATTTCGGAGCGGGACGGTGTCGCGCACCGCCTGACGATCATCGAAGGCACGCTCGCCAAGGCGTTCGGCATCATGGGCGGCTATATCGCCGCATCGAAGACGCTGACGGACGTGATCCGCAGCTACGCGCCGGGCTTCATCTTCACGACCAGCCTTGCGCCGGTCCTCGTCGCCGGCGCGCTCGCCAGCGTGCGCCACCTGAAGTCGTCAAGCGTCGAGCGGGAGGGCCAGCAGGCCGCCGCCGAGATGCTGAAGACGAAGATGCGGGGCGCAGGTCTGCCGGTGATGCCGTCCACCACGCACATCGTGCCGCTGCTCGTCGGCGATCCCGCGAAGTGCAAGAAGATCAGCGACATCCTGCTCATCGAGTACGGCGTCTACGTGCAGCCGATCAACTACCCCACCGTGCCGCGCGGCACGGAGCGGCTGCGCTTCACCCCCGGCCCCAACCACAGCGAGGCGATGATGGACGATCTCGTCCGCGCGCTTGTGGAAATCTGGGACCGGTTGGAGATGCGGATCGCCGCTTAACGCGCTTCCTTCAAATACGGGCGCGGGTCTACGGCAACGAACCCCGGCGTCGTTTCGGCGAAATGCTCCAGCCAGTATTTGTGGCCTGATCCCACGATCACCAGCACGCGCTCGCCCGGCTTCGCGATGAGGCCGATCTTGGCGAACATCTTCGCGTTCCGCATGTACCACATCGCGTTCAGCACGGCGCCCGGTTGCTCCTCGCCGTCGCCGAAGCGGAGCATGCTGTAATAGCCCTTCGCGTGCTCGGCCGCGTTCCGCTCCGGGTCGTTGATGGTGATCAGCAGTTCGGGAACAGATTGGGTTTCCTGCGCTTTCGTCTGCGCGTCAGCCTGCTGTCGGAAATAGTCGAACACCGCATCGAGCTCGGCCTTCTGCCCGTGCGCCGCGGCGAAGGCCTCGACAGGGCCGAATGGGAAGTAGTCGGGCTCGCCGGGGCCGGGTTGCTCGTCGAAGCCGTAGACCTCGGCGTGGCCGAGTTTTCGCGCCAGACGGAAGCCGATCTGGATGACCTCGTTGGCTTTGGTTTTGAGATCTTGGGGCGTGAACGCGCGATATTCGGGCACAGTGAAGGGCTGGGGGTATTGCCATTCCACCAGCACTTTGTCCGGCTTCCATGCGGCAAGCGCCGTGGTCAGCCGTTCCAGTTCGGCCTGGCGAGCAGGGGCGGTCACGTCGTCCGCCTTTACGTTCGCCTTATCCAGTCCGGCGTTCGAGAAGTGGTAGGTGCCGAGCACCATGATGCGGGTGTCCTTGGCGGCAGCGGGCGAGGCGGCGGTGAGTGCGACCGCGACGAGTGGTACGATGCGCATGAATCCTCCCTGTCTAAGTGTATTATTTATGCAATACACTTGACGCATAGGCAAGGCTTCGTTCGCGCGCTAAGCTGCCGTCATGGCGACGAAAACCATCAACCTCGCGCTTCAGGGCGGCGGCAGCCACGGCGCGTTCACGTGGGGCGTGCTCGACAGGCTGCTCGAAGACAAGCGCATCGAACTCTCCGCGATTTCCGGCACCAGCGCGGGCGCGATGAACGCGGCTGCGCTCGCTCAGGGCTGGGTGGACGGCGGGCGCGAGGGCGCACGCGAAAGCCTTGACCGGTTCTGGAAGCGCGTGTCCGACGCCGCGATGTTTGTGCCTGTGCGCGATACGCCGTGGGATACGTGGTGGAACGCCTGGACGAGCAACGTCATGCGCGCGATGAGCCCGTATCAGTTCAACCCGGCAGGGCTGAACCCGCTGCGCGATATCGTCGCCGAGTCCTTCGATTTCGAAAAGCTCGCCGCCTGCAAGGCGCTGACGCTGTTCATCGCGGCGACCAATGTGTTCACCGGCAAGGTGCGCGTCTTTACCGGCCATGAGGTGACGGCAGACGTGCTCGCCGCGTCCGCCTGCCTGCCGCAACTGTTTCAGGCTGTGGAGATCGACGGCGAGCCGTATTGGGATGGCGGCTACATGGGCAATCCGGCGCTGTTCCCGCTGTTCTACCATGAGGGGCCGGGAGACATTCTGCTCGTGCAGGTCAGCCCAATCGAGCGCCGGCAGACACCGACCAGTGTGGAGGACATCGACAACCGCATTGACGAGATCGCCTTCAACGGCTCGTTGCTGCGCGAGCTACGCGCCATCGAGTTCGTCGACCGGCTGATCGGGGAGGGGCAGATCGTCGCGGGCAAGCGCTATCACAAGATCCTGATGCACCGTGTGGACGGCGGCGCGGAGCTTACCGCTTACCCGCCCGCAACCAAAATGAACGCGGACTGGCCGTTTCTCACGGCGCTCCGCGACCTTGGCCGCATAAAAGCGGAGCACTGGCTGAAGGCCAACTACGCAGCCATCGGAAAGCGGCCCACGCTCGATCTGCGGGGCATCTTCGAATAGCAGCAATGTTACAATTCTTGGTAGCTTCGGACGGGGTGCTCCCCTAGATACTGCGCTCACGCGAATCGCACCCACAACTTGCATGAGGCCCCCGCTCCATGTCCGTCATCGCCATTGGTAGCGACCACGCCGGATACGCCCTGAAATCTGCGGTTGCCGACTGGCTGACGGCGGCCGGTCACGACGTGCTCGATCTCGGCGCACATGGCACGGATTCGGTGGACTACCCCGATTTCGGCCGTGCGGTCGGCGAGGCGGTGGCGTCCGGCAAGGCCGAGAAGGGCGTTGTTGTCTGCGGGTCCGGCATCGGCATTTCCATCGCGGCGAACCGCGTGAAGGGCGCGCGCGCCGCGCTTTGCATGAACGGCCTGATGGCGCGGCTGTCGCGCCAGCACAACGATGCGAACGTCCTCGCGCTCGGCGAACGCCTGATCGGCATCGAGACGGCGCGGGACTGCCTCCACGAATTCCTGAACACGCCCTTCGAGGGCGGACGTCACCAGAAGCGCGTCGACAAATTGTCGGCGTAGCCCACGAAGGAGATACGAGCATGAGCACCGCCGCCGCTACGCCGCTTGCCCAGGACGGGTTCTTCACCGATGGCGTCGCCACTGCCGATAAGGCGGTTTTCGACGCAATCACGCGGGAGCTGACCCGCGAGCGCGACCAGATCGAGCTGATCGCTTCCGAAAACATCGTCAGCCGTGCCGTGCTCGAAGCGCAGGGCAGCGTATTCACGAACAAGTATGCCGAAGGCTATCCGGGCAAGCGCTACTATCAGGGCTGCGCGCCTTCCGATGAGGTGGAGCAGCTCGCCATCGACCGTGCCCGCAAGCTCTTTGACTGCGCTTATGCCAACGTGCAGCCGCACTCCGGCGCGCAGGCGAACGGTGCGGTGATGATGGCGCTGGTGCAGCCGGGCGAGACGATCCTCGGCATGAGCCTCGCCGCCGGTGGCCACCTGACGCACGGCGCCCCGCCCGCGCAGTCCGGCAAGTGGTTCAATGCCGTGCAGTACGGCGTGCGCGAGAGCGACCACCTCGTCGATTTCGACGAGGTCGAACGACTGGCGCTGGAGCACAAGCCGAAGCTGATCATCGCGGGTGGCTCCGCCTATCCCCGCACGCTCGATTTTCCGCGCTTCCGCGCGATCGCCGACAAGGTGGGCGCATATTTCCTCGTCGACATGGCGCACTTCGCGGGGCTGGTTGCGGCGGGGCTTCACCCGAGCCCGCTGCCGCATGCGCATGTTGTGACGACGACGACTCACAAGACGCTGCGCGGCCCGCGCGGCGGCATGGTACTCTCGAATGACGAGGCGATCGGCAAGAAGATCAACTCGGCGGTGTTCCCGGGCCTTCAGGGCGGGCCGCTGATGCACGTGATCGCCGCGAAGGCTGTCGCGTTCGGCGAGGCGCTTGACCCGAGCTTCAAGGTCTACGCGCAGGCCGTGATCGCCAACGCGAAGACACTGGCGGGCCGTCTAAAGGAACGCGGTTGCGACGTTGTCGCGGGCGGCACCGACACCCACCTCGCGCTGATCGATCTTCGTCCCAAGGGCCTGACCGGCAAGGATGCCGACGAAGCGCTGGAGCGCAGCCACATCACCTGCAACAAGAACGGCGTGCCGTTCGATCCGTTGCCGCCGACGAAGACGAGCGGCATTCGCGTCGGCTCGCCTGCGGGTACGACGCGCGGCTTCGGACAGGCCGAGTTCACGGCAATCGCAGACATGATCGCCGACGTGCTCGACGGCCTTGCCGCGAACGGCCATGATGGAAACGGTGCGGTGGAAGCGGATGTGCGGGCGCGTGTGAAGGCGCTTTGCGACCGTTTCCCGATCTATCCGGGGTTCTGAAGCCAGAGCCCGAGCGGGAGGGGGACGAGCAATGCGCTGCCCGTTTTGCGGAAGCGAGGATAGCCAGGTCAAGGATTCGCGGCCCACGGAAGACGGCAGCGCGATCCGCCGCCGCCGGCAATGTCCGGCGTGCG
This sequence comes from Sphingosinicella microcystinivorans, assembly GCF_003634215.1. Lineage (GTDB taxonomy): Bacteria > Pseudomonadota > Alphaproteobacteria > Sphingomonadales > Sphingomonadaceae > Sphingosinicella > Sphingosinicella microcystinivorans. Next base: position 1,227,492 of record NZ_RBWX01000007.1, read on the forward strand.
GCGCGCGCTTCACGACGTTCGAGCGCGTGCAGCTTCGCGAACTCGTGATCCTGAAGAAGTCCGGCGACAAGGAAGTGTTCGAGCGCGATAAGCTTGCCCGATCTATCGAGATCGCGTGCCGGAAACGCCCGATCGCGCCTGAGCGCATCGAGCGGCTCGTTTCGGGCATCGTCCGCCAGATGGAGGCGATCGGCGAGGCCGAGATCGAAGCCGAGGTGATCGGGCAGGCGGTAATGGAGGGTCTGAAGAGCCTCGACGCCGTCGCCTACGTGCGCTTCGCGAGCGTCTACCGCGATTTCCGCGAGGCGAAGGACTTCGAGGACTTCATCGGCACCATCGAGACCGTCGCGAGGGCGGGCGCCAAGTGACGGATGCGGTGGCCGCCGCGCCGCCGCCCGCCATCGTGCTGGTGCGGCCGCAGCTTGGCGAGAATATCGGCAAGGCGGCGCGCGCGATGCTCAACTTCGGGCTCGCCGAGATGCGGCTCGTCTCGCCGCGTGACGGATGGCCGAACCCCGATGCGGGGCCGGCGGCGAGCGGCGCCGACATCGTGCTCGAAAACGCGAAGGTGTTTGAAACCGTTGCCGAAGCGGTGGCGGACTGCGCGTTCGTCTATGCGACGACGGTGCGCAAGCGGGGTCTGACCAAGGAAGTCGTCGGCCCCGAAAAGGCGGCGCAGGACACGCGCAGCCGCGCCGGGCGCACCGCGATCCTGTTCGGCCCCGAGCGCTCGGGCCTTGAAACTGACGATGTGGCGATCGCGCAGACGATCCTCACCGTGCCGGTGAATCCGGAGTTCGGGTCGCTCAATCTCGCGCAGGCCGTGATCCTGTTCGCCTACGAATGGTCGAAGGCCGGGGTGGGGGAGGCGGCGGCCTTCGACAACTACGAAGGCCCGGCCCCGCAGGCCGACGTTGAAGGGCTCATCGGGCAGATCAGTACCGCCCTCGATGCCGCAGGTTATTTCCGCGTCGAAACCCGCGCCCCCGCTTCGCGCCGGACGCTGCGGAACATGCTGACGCGCCCCGGCTTTTCGGCAAAGGAAGTCCGCACGCTGAGGGGCATCATCACGGCGCTGACGAAAGAGCGGAATTGAAGTTAACCGCAGTTAGGTTACAGTTGCGGAACTGAAATTTGTACGGAGTTTGATTGTGAGCGTCAGGGTTGTGGCAGTATTAGCGGCATTTTTGTCTGTCGGAGGCTTTGCACCGGCATCTTCCGAACCGAACAAAACCGTTCAAGATGAAGATCCTGTGGTCTGCAAACGCCCCGAGCCTGAGGTCGGCAGCCGTCTGAGGCCGGCGAAGGTCTGCAAGCCGAAGAGTGTTTGGGAGGCAGCAGGAGAGATGCACCGGAATGCCGCGGAAGATAATTTCCGGCGGCATCGGACTGTGGGAAGCTCGCTCTCACAATAGCAATGCCGAGCTGAAAGCGTCGGCGCTGTGCGTGTTTAACGCATGTTCGCTTTAAGGAATGCGCCGATGCGCGTCAGCATATCGATGCGCGCGTCGCTATCGATTAGGCTGTGTTGAAGCCCATCGTACTCTACATAATCGACCGACTTGCCTTCTTTCCGAAGTTCGCGCGCCATGGAGCGTGATTGATTGACGTTCGTATTGAGGTCGATCGAGCCGTGAAACAGCAAAACAGGGGCGCGAATGGCGGCGGCGTTCTTTGCGGGTGAGGCGGTGTTAAGCTCCGGCCCGCTGCCGACGAGATTCCTGACAAGGCGGCCCGTTACAAAATTTCTATTATCACTGACATGTTGCGCAAAGTCCGTAACCGGAGCGATCGCGACGGCGGCCTTGTAGAGCGCGGGATCGACGACGTTTGATTGGAGGGCAGCGTATCCGCCATAGCTCCATCCCACGATCGCCAGGCGCTGTGGGTCTGCGATCCCGCTTGCCACGGCCCAGCGGGCACTGTCGTTGATATCGCCAATCGCCTGGCGCCAGCCCTGGAAACCGTTCTCGCCGAGCCATTCGTCTCCATACCCCCATGATCCGCGGTAATTGGGTTGGAGTACTGCATATCCGATCGCTGCGAGATACTGGGGCAGCCAATCGAAGCCCCATGTGTCGCGAGATGAGGGGCCGCCATGCGGCATGACGACAAGCGGCAGCCCCTTGGCTTCCATCCCTGGCGGGACCATCAGATAGCCGGGGATACGGGTTCCATCAGCAGCTGGGATATTTACTGGCTTCGACTTTGCGAGCGTCTTGCCTTCGAGTTGATCGCGCGCGCCGCTGATGAGCATGAGTTCGCGGCTCTTGCGATCGAAAACGTAATATTTCCCCGGATCATCGTCAGCGTTTGCGAGCAGGAGAATGCGGTTTTCATCCCATGACGTGTTGAGAATTGTGATGGTTTTGCCCGGCAGCACCTTCGACAAGCTATTGGTGAGAGCCTTCAGCGCCGGATCGAAATATTCGATGTGTTGGTATTCATCGAAATAATAGACGCCAACAGGGCGTTTCCTTTTGCCAATCTGCGCAAGGCCGGCGACATCGACCCGGTCGTGCGCGAACACGGTTTGCTTGGCGCCGCTATCGAGTGTGATTTTTACGAGCGCATCGCGGCCATTCACCGGCTCCGTAACGTAAATGCTGTCGCCACTTTCATCGAAACCGTAGACGTAGGCGTCATCGGAGAGGCTTATCGGCTTCCATTTTCTGTCGTCCCGGCTCCGGTACCAGTGATTCCTCTTGCCGGTGTAATTCTGATTGCGGTCGACCACGCGCACGATGCGATAGCGCACGTGGCCATCGCCGTCCGTTATGTAACGGCTCACGTTCTCTCCGGCACGCTCTTCGATGGTGGATGCGCCCTTGTAGATATTGACGCGCTTGACGCCGATCCCCGAATCCGGAGCGATGAGGCGTGTGCCGGTCGACTGTTCCTCGAGAATTGGCACCTGCATGAGCACGTTCTCTTTGTCGTCGGGTAGCATGTCGATAATGCCACCCGAGAACTGATTGATTTCGATGGTTCGCTCGTTGCTTTGTGTGCCGATGATCTTCGGGTTGGAGCCGTCGCGGCCAACAGCGAACATTCGCGAAAACCCGATCGGCGTGCCGGCCAGTCGCTGTTCGCCTTCGACAAGGCACGTCAGTCGATCGTTTTTCGCCCATTCACAGTCCGAGACGCGAGCGTGTTCGAACGATGAGGTCGTGACAAGATTTTGCTTGCCCGTGGCGATATGGGCCGCAATGAAGTGTGTTCCGCGCGAACTGGCGGGTGTCTTGTAAACAACATAATCGCCGAGAGGCGACAAGCTGACGGCTTCCATGCTTTCGCGCGCACCAAAAAGTCTGGCCGCATCGGGCATGTCTGCGTTGGCGTGAAATGGAAGGAGCAAAGGAAGCAAAAATGTAATTGTCGAGAACGATTTATTCTTCATGTTCCGCCCCACGTTTCTTTGAAGAAACTATCCCGCTTCTTCGCGCCTTTGCAAGCCTCGATCAGCGCCGTAAGGTCGCAAAAGGCGGCAAATGCGTTGACAGTGCGCGGGGCCAGCGCTAAACGCGCGCCTTCGCAATTGGCCCTGCACGTCCGGTGAAGCAGTGGCCGCGTTCCGCGTTTGGCGGGGCGGTGCGGTTCCGGGCATTTTTGAAACGCGAATTGAAAGGATTGCGCATGTCCAAGCGCAGCAATGCCAAGTACAAGCTCGATCGCCGCATGGGCGAGAACATCTGGGGTCGTCCGAAGAGCCCGGTCAACAAGCGCGAATACGGCCCCGGCCAGCACGGTCAGCGCCGCAAGAGCAAGCTCTCCGACTTCGGTATCCAGCTCCGCGCCAAGCAGAAGCTGAAGGGCTACTACGGCGACGTCACCGAGAAGCAGTTCCGCAAGGTTTACGAAGAAGCCGTCCGCATGAAGGGCGACACCTCGCAGAACCTGATCGGCCTGCTCGAGCAGCGCCTCGACATGGTCGTGTACCGCGCCAAGTGGGCGCCGACGATCTTCGCCGCGCGCCAGATCGTGAACCACGGCCACATCGACGTGAACGGCGAGAAGTGCAACATCGCCAGCCGCCGTATCAAGCCGGGCGACGTGCTTTCGCTGCGCAAGAAGGCGCAGGAAATGGCGCTGGTTCTCGAGGCTCAGGGCCTCAGCGAGCGTGAAGTTCCCGAGTATGTCTCGGTCGATGGCGATGGCAAGGCGACCTACGTGCGCGTGCCGACGCTCGACGAGGTGCCCTATCCGGTCCGCATGGAACCGAACCTCGTCGTCGAGTTCTACTCGCGCTAAGCCTCACGGCTTTTCGAGAAACAGGGGCGCTGCCGGAAGGCGGCGCCCTTTTTCTATCTGCGCCCCGCAAGCGTCAGGTAGAGCGCGACGGGCACGACCGACAGCAGTCCGTAGATGAGCAGCGTCGAAAGCTGGACGATCCAGAGCGCGGGCGAGGTGATGGTCATCGACTGGACGATCGCTGCGACCTGGTGCGGCGTCTGCGCAGCGTGAAAGACGACGAAGCGGACGGCCATGATGACCGGCGTCAGCGCGAGCACGATGAGGATGAACAGTGCGGAGAGGCGCCAACGGTTGCCGCGCGTGAGCTCTGCCGAGCGCTGAAACGCGAGCATCGGCCATTGCCGTTCGTGGAGCGCCGCAGGGATGGCGAGCACCCACAGGGCGAAGACGGCGATGCAGGCGACCACGAAGAACAGCGAATTCATCTGGCCCAGCTGCAGGAGGCGCGAGACGAGCAGCAGGATGATGCGCACCGTCATGAGGCCGATGCCGATGATGAGCGCGACGACCAGCCCCGGCTGGAGCCGGCTGAGCCCCGCGCGCATGAACGCACGCGGGTCGCTCGTGCGGGCGAGAACGCCGCCGGTGACGGCGCAGAGGAAGATCATCACGAGGAGCCAGCGCATCGTTTCGGCGATGGTGCCGAGCGCCGGATCGGGCGAGGCGGTGGTGGCGAGGCTGAACGTGCGGAGTGCGATAGCGGGCAGGGTGAGGAAAAGGAGGCCGAGAAAGATGATCGGCGCGAATTGCCGCCAGAAGATCGTGAGCGCGAGCCGGAGGACGGCGACGAGGTCGAGCGGGGCGGGAGGATTCATGGTGTTATGGTACGCGTTCGCCCCCGCCCCACAATATGGAATTCGCTGCCGCTGACGACGAGCGCGACGTCCGCGAGGTCGCTCGCCGCGACGAGTTCGAGTGGACCGGCAGGCAGCGCGATGTTTGCTGCCGGCCAGCTCGGCGCGCCCTTCCTCAGCGAAACCAGCCGGTCGCCGGACGCGCCGCGTAGCTGGACGTAGAGCGTGTCCCGGCCGGCCTTTGCGGCGATGATGCGGAAACCCGCGGGTGGCGTGTAGGCAAGCTCGGGCAGCGTCTGGCTGGCGGGCCCGAGGAGCGGAGCCATCGGATAGGCGACAAGACTGCCCGGCGGATGGCGGCCCTCGGATGTCATCCAGCCGCTATCGCCGAGAACGGCGATGGCGCGGCCCTGAAAGAAGTCGAGCAGGCGCGCGTCCGTGGGCAATTGGGACCGGCGGAAGTTCTGCGCCCAACCGAAATGATACAGCTCATGCGCGCCGCTCGCGGTCGTCACCTCTGCGGCATGAAAGAGGCCACCTCCCGATAGCGAGAAGAACGGGCGGATGCCGCGCGCATCGAGCGGCGCTGCAAGGATCGTCGTTGCGGCATAGACGGGCTGGCCGCGCGTCCAGAGCTTGAGGAGGCGCGGCACGCCGGCGCTCGTGAGCGAGCCCGGCCCGGTGTTGGCGGCGATGAGAATCCGGCTGTCGTCGTACCAGATCGCCTGTGTCGGCCCCGCCGGCAGCGCGAAACCATCCGGCACGAAGCCTCCAGCTTCCGCGTCGTATTCGCGGAGGGCAACACCCGGCCTGCCGGTTTCGGCAAGGAATAGCAGGCAGCGCGCGAAGGTCGGCGGCAGGCAATCGGCATCGACGAGATGCCACGACTTCTTCTCGGCCTTGCCGAGCGCGGCGATGTCCGCGGTTACCGACCAGTTCGGCTTGCCGCGCAGCAGCGGAGTGAGAGGGCTGCTTCGCAGGACACGGGCATCGCCGGTTTCGCTGTAGAGCGCGAGGTTGTCGTCCTGAAAGCGCGCGACCGTAGCTGCCGAAGCGGGGAGGGCCGCTGCGACAATCAGAAACGCCAGGCAGATTTTGATGCGCGACCCCAACGACATGGCCGCTGGTAACCACGACTTCGCGGGCGGCGCAACCATGCGCCCGCCCGGATGCCGGAAATCAGCGCTCAGCCGTCGGTGTTCAATTCCCCGTGCGGGCCACCGCAGGAAGCTCGCTGCGGCCGCGCTTCACGATCAGCTTGTTGAGCGCATTTGCGTAAGCTTTCGCGGACGCGACCATGGTATCGACATGCGCGCCGGTGCCGCGCACGGTGCGCCCGTCTTCGGCGAGGACGACGCTGACCGTAGCCTGCGCGTCCGTGCCCTCGGTGACGGCGTGGACTTCGTAGAGCGTCAGCTGCGCATCGTCGTGCGGCACGATCTTGCGCATCGCCTTGAACACGGCATCGACAGGACCGTTGCCGCGCGTCGTGACAGTCTGCTCCTCGCCGTCCACTTCGAGCGTCAGGATGGCGCGCTGCGGGCCGTGCGAGCCGCAGTAGATTTCCAGCTCCTTGAACTGGATCGCCTGGTTGTCGCGCATCGTCTCGTCATCGACGAGCGCGATGATGTCTTCGTCGTAGACGTGCTTCTTGGCGTCGGCGAGATCCTTGAAGCGCTTGAACGCGTCCTGGAATTCGTTGTCGCCGAGCTTGTAGCCCAGCTCTTCCAGCTTCTGGCGGAAGGCGTGGCGGCCCGAGTGCTTGCCCATGACGAGGCTGGATTCGGAGAGGCCCACCGATTCCGGCGTCATGATCTCGTAAGTGCTCGCATCCTTCAGCATTCCATCCTGATGGATGCCGCTTTCATGCGCGAAGGCGTTGGCGCCGACGATGGCCTTGTTGGGCTGCACCTGAAAGCCGGTGACGGCCGAGACCAGCCGCGAGGCCCGCGTGATCTCGCGCGTTTCGACGCCGGTATCAAAGGGCATCACGTCGTGGCGCACGCGCAGCGCCATGGCGATTTCTTCGAGCGCGGCGTTGCCCGCGCGCTCGCCGATGCCGTTGATCGTCGATTCCACCTGTCGCGCACCGCCCGCCACGGCCGCCAGCGTGTTGGCGACGGCGAGGCCGAGGTCGTTATGACAATGGGTGGAGAAGATGGCCTGATCCGCATTGGAAACGCGCGAAATCACGTCGCGGAACATTGCGCCGTAGGTTTCGGGCGTCGCGTAACCGACCGTGTCGGGCAGGTTGATCGTTGTGGCGCCGGCGCGGATCGCGGTTTCAACCGCGCGGCACAGGAAATCGGGGTCGCTGCGCGTCGCGTCTTCCGCCGACCACTCGACATCGGGGCAGAGGTTGCGCGCATGGCTGACCGACGCGCGGATCTTCTCCAGAACCGCCTCAGGCTCCATCTCCAGCTTCACGCGCATGTGGAGCGGCGAGGTGGCGATGAACGTGTGAATGCGGGGGTTCTTCGCGTCCTTGAGCGCGGCCCATGCGCGATCGATATCGCCGGTGGCGGCACGCGCGAGGCTGGCCACCGTGGCTCTCTTCGCCTGACGCGCGACAGCCTGCACGGCCTCGAAATCGCCTTCGGAAGCGATGGCGAAACCGGCTTCGATGATATCGACGCCAAGCGCTTCCAATTGTTCGGCAACGCGCAGCTTTTCGGCGAGGTTCATCGAACAGCCCGGAGACTGCTCGCCGTCACGCAGCGTGGTATCGAAAATCTTCACATAGTTCTGACTGGACATGGCACACCTTCAAAATCTCGGAAAAACGGGTGCGAACCTTCGCGGTTCGGTTCGATCGAGACCCTTAGGCGGCGGCGCGTCCAGAGCGCCAGACAGCGTAACCCGCGCGCCTAAGGGCGCGTAAGTCGAAGGAGCGCGAGAAGGGCGCGCTGAGAAAGGGCGAGGCTGTTGTGCCGCATCATGGGCGGCAGTCTATGTGGGAAGCGGCCGGCTTTGTCCAGCCCCGAACGGCGTCAGATGACGTTCGCGGGCAGCGGCACCTTGTGGTTCGCACTGGCGGATGCGGGCTTGAGTTCACTCATCACGCATTCGAGTTCGATATCAATGGGGCCCTCGATTTGCGCCATCGCATCCGCATCGAGGATGGCGCCGTCGATGTCCACCGCCCAGCAGCGACCTTCGAGATCGGAGAGAAGCGCCGCGACCTCCGATCCGTTTTCCACGGGTTCGGCAGCGACGGGCGCGGCCGCCAGAAGGGTTGCCAAGGCTGCGATGCCATACCGAACGATCATTGCCGGTGTCCTCTCCATCATTTCACAGAAGATCAAATGCAAAAGTGGTGCCAGCGTTCCCACAGCCTACGCGATCAGCGGCTTCGATGGTTAAGGCGTGGGACACCGATATCGAACTGTAAAAACCAGCGACAATCGCTTGTTGAGAAAAAGAAAAAGGGCGGCCCGAAGACCGCCCATTCCACCCGGTAGGGAAGCCGTTCAGGCCTTGCGACGACGTGCGGCGGCAAGGCCGATCGCGCCGAGACCGAAGAGGGCGAGCGCGCCCGGTTCCGGCACATCGGTGATCGGCTTGTAAGCCAGCGCAACGTTATCGAACTCGAACGAATAGCCCGAGCTGGAGGCGACCACCTTGTTGAAGGCCGTGTCCGAATTGATGTTCACATAATAGGTGCCGGCAGCACCCTGATCGCCGTTCGCGACCGCTGCGACATCGGACCCCGAGTAGGTGAACAGCAGCATGTCGCCAGCATAGAAGGCAAGGGTGTTGTAGGCATCGACCGATCCCCACAGGATGCCGAAATACTGGTGATTGTCACCCAGTTCGAGCGTGACGCGGCCGATGCCGGTCGTCAGGTACTGGGTGACATCCTTGCCATCCGCCTGCGCGTTGCCGAACGGTGTGCCGTTGCCGCCCGAAACGAAGGGCGCGGCATACTTGCCGCTGACGTTGGGAAGCGATGCGGTGCCCGCATCCGTGCCCGAGAAAGAGACGGTGATACCGCTCGCGGTGGTGCCGCCGGGGCCGATCGCGTCGAAGCTCTCGTACACGTTGGCGCCGACGGGAACGCCGCCTACCGACGACGAAATCACAGCAGCCGACGCGCTGGTGGAAGCGAGCATGGCGGCGAAAGCGATAGCATACTTCATGACATTATCCTCTGATCAAACCGTGTTCGGTCCGACTTCTGCAGGGATGATGCCAGAATCGAGGGAGCCCACTTTTGCAGGATAGACGATAGTTAACAGGGCGTTAGCTATAATTGTTATGTAAGTTTGCCCGACACGCAGCCCGCGTTCAGGGGCGGCGTTCGAAAGCGGCGGTGATGTGCAGGCTGACCTCGTCGCCGAGCACGGGCAGCGCATAGGTGATGCCATAGTCGCTGCGCTTGATGGTGGCGCTCGCTTCAAAGCCCACGGTTTCGATCTTGCTCATCGGATTGGGGCCTGTGCCGGTGAAGCGCGCATCGAGCACCACGGGCTTCGTGATACCTTTGATCGTGAGGTCGCCGGCGATCTTGGCCTTGAGGCCATCGACGACGACGCCCGTCGATTTGAACGTGGCGGTCGGGAACTTCGCGGTGTCGAAGAAGTCGGCGCTCTTGAGGTGCGCGTTCAGTTTTTCGCTCGTTGTCGTCACCTTGTCGACGGGGATGGTCAGCGAAACGCTCGCAGCCTCCGGCTTTGCCGGGTCCAGCGTCAGCGTGCCCGTAGGGTTGCCGAAGATGCCGTAATAAACGTTGAAGCCGAGGTGGTTGATGCCCCACGCGATTTGCGTGTGATCGGTATCGACGGTGTAGGTGCCGGCGGCGACCTTCGCGGCGGCCTCCGCGCCCGGCTGGCCCTGCGCAAGCGCTGGGGCGGCAAAGCCGAGAAGGGCAAGAGCGACGAACTGGGCTTTCATGGCGGGGGCTCCTGAAACGGGAAACGGCGCCCGCAGCCTGTGCCGCGCGCGCCGTTCCTGTCAACCGAAGCTATCGTGACAGGGGTTAGTTCACCGCTTTGTCGACGAGCTTGTTCTTGCCGATCCACGGCATCATCGCGCGCAGGCGGCCGCCGACCTCTTCGATCTGGTGCGCGTTCTGGTTCTTGCGCGCAGCCTTGAGTTCCGGGTTGCCGGCACGATTGTCGAGGATGAAATCCTTGACGAAGCGGCCCTGCTGGATGTCGGCGAGCACGCGCTTCATTTCCGCCTTGGTCTCTTCGGTGACGATGCGCGGGCCGGTCTTGTAGTCGCCGTATTCGGCGGTGTTCGAGATCGAGTAGCGCATGTTGGCGATGCCGCCCTCGTACATGAGGTCGACGATCAGCTTCACCTCGTGCAGACACTCGAAATACGCCATCTCGGGCGCGTAGCCGGCTTCCACCAGCGTTTCGAAGCCCGCCATGATGAGGCTCGAAAGCCCGCCGCAGAGCACGGCCTGTTCGCCGAAGAGATCGGTTTCGCACTCTTCCTTGAACGTCGTCTCGATGATGCCCGAGCGGCCGCCGCCGACGGCAGACGCATAGGAGAGGGCGACGTCGTGCGCGTTGCCGGTCGCGTCCTGCGCGATGGCGATCAGGCAGGGCACGCCGCCGCCGCGCTGATATTCGCTGCGTACCGTGTGGCCGGGGCCCTTCGGCGCGATCATGAACACGTCGATGTCGGCGCGCGGCTCGATAAGGCCGAAGTGGACGTTGAGGCCGTGCGCGAAGGCGAGCGCGGCGCCTTCCTTCATGTTCGGCGCGAGGTCGTTCGCATAGATCGCGGCCTGATGTTCATCGGGCGCCAGCACCATGATGACATCGGCCCACTTGGCGGCTTCGGCGTTCGAGAACACCTTGAAGCCGGCGCCTTCGGCCTTCTTCGCCGTGGCGGAGCCTTCGCGGAGCGCCACACCGACTTCGGCGACGCCGCTGTCGCGCAGGTTCTGCGCATGGGCGTGGCCTTGGCTGCCATAGCCGACGATCGCCACTTTCTTGCCCTTGATGAGGCCCAGATCGGCATCGGCATCATAATAAACGCGCATGATTTCAGGACTTTCTCTATTCGAATTGGGAGGGATACGAAGAAAAACTCAGCTCGGGTCCTTGCCGCGCGAGATGGCGACGACGCCGCCGCGCGCAACCTCGACAAGGCCGACCTCGCGCATCAGCGCGATGAACGTGTTGACCTTCTCGGTGGACCCGGTGATTTCGAAGATGAAGCTCTCGATCGTCGCATCGACGACGCGCGCACGGTAGATGTCGGCCAAGCGCATCGCCTCGAGGCGCTTGTCGCCGCCGCCCGTGACCTTGAGCAGCGCCATCTCGCGTTCGACGTGCGGCCCAAGCTCGGTGAGGTCGCTCACCTTGTGAACCGTTACAAGCCGGTCGAGCTGCGCCTCGATCTGATCGATCACCTCCTGGGAGCCGGAGGTGACGATGGTGATGCGGCTGACATCGTGCGTTTCCGTGATGTCCGCCACGGTCAGGCTCTCGATGTTGTAGCCGCGCGCGGAGAACAGGCCGACGATCTTCGCAAGAACGCCGGACTCGTTATCGACGGTGATGGCGAGCGTGTGCCGCCGAATGGGGCCGAGATCACGCATCAGACGAGCGCCTGCGCGTCTTCATCAAGCTCGCCCTTCACGTCGGACGGGTTCAGGAGCATTTCCGTGTGGGCGGCGCCGGACGGGATCATGGGGAAGCAGTTCTCCAGCTTTGCGACGCGGCAATCGACGAAAACCGGGCCGTCGTAGGCGATCATTTCGGCGATGCCGGCGTCGAGACCGTCGACATCGTCGATGCGGATGCCCTTCCAGCCATAGGCTTCGGCAAGCTTCACGAAATCGGGAAGCGCCTGGCTGTAGCTTTCGGCATAGCGGCTCTCGTACGTGAGCTGCTGCCACTGGCGCACCATGCCCATGTATTCGTTGTTGAGCACGAAAACCTTCACCGGCAGGCGGTACTGCACAGCGGTGGACATCTCCTGGATGTTCATCAGGATCGAAGCCTCACCCGCAATATCGATGACGAGCGACCGGGGATTGCCGAGCTGTGCGCCGATCGCGGCGGGAAGGCCGTAGCCCATCGTGCCGAGCCCACCCGAAGTGAGCCACTTGCGCGGCCCTTCGAAATGGAAGTGCTGCGCAGCCCACATCTGGTGTTGGCCGACTTCGGTGGTGATGATCGGCGCCTTGGCTTTGGTCGCCTCGTAAAGGCGCTCGATGGCGTATTGCGGCAGGATTTCCTTGCCGGTCTGCCGGAAGCCGAGGCTGTCCTTCTTGCGCCAGGCATCGATCTTCGCGAACCATGCCTTCTGGTCCACGGCCTTGTGAGCGCGCGCCTTCCAGATCTTGAGCATGTCTTCGAGGACGTGGCCGACATCGCCGACGATGCCAAGGTCCGCCTTCACGTTCTTGTTGATCGAGGAGCGGTCGATATCGATGTGGATCTTCTTCGAATTCGGCGAGAAGGCATCGAGGCGCCCGGTCACGCGATCGTCGAAGCGCGCACCGATGCACAGCATCAGGTCGCACTCGTTCATCGCCATGTTGGCTTCGTATGTGCCGTGCATGCCGAGCATGCCGAGCCATTGCGGCGAGGCGGCAGGGAAGGCGCCGAGGCCCATCAGGGTCGACGTCACGGGCGCGCCGGTGACGCGGGCCAGCTCGCGCAGCAGCTGAGAGGCGCCGTTACCTGAATTGATGACACCGCCGCCCGTGTAGAGGATGGGACGCTCGGCCCTCGCCAGCATCTCGACGGCGGCTTCGATGTCCTTCAGCTCGCCCTTCAGCTGCAGTTTGTAGCCGTTGTGCAGCGCCGAGCGCTTGCGATAGCCGGCGCGCGCGACCTGGACGTCCTTCGGGATGTCGATGACAACGGGGCCGGGGCGGCCCGAGGTGGCGATGTGGAACGCTTCGTGGACGATGTCCGCCAGACGCTCCGGGTCTTTCACCAGATAATTGTGCTTGGAGCAGTGGCGCGTGATGCCGACCGTGTCGCACTCCTGGAAGGCGTCCGACCCGATGAGGTGCGTTGCGACCTGACCGGTGAGGACGACGACCGGGATGGAATCGAGCAGCGCATCGGTGATGCCGGTGACGGCGTTGGTCGCGCCGGGGCCCGAAGTGACGAGCACGACGCCCGGCTTGCCGGTCGAGCGCGCATAACCCTCGGCCGCATGAACGGCGGCCTGCTCGTGGCGGACGAGGATGTGCTTGATCACCGTCTGTTGGAACAGTGCATCATAGATCGGCAGCACCGCGCCGCCCGGATAGCCGAAAACGGTATCGACGCCGAGCTCTGTCAGCGCCTGGATGAGATTTTCCGCTCCGGTTTTCTGTTCGTTCACAGCCATGGTTTCCTTGATTCGGCCCGCGCATGTACGAGATTAAAACGTTCAGGGCAACCCCACCTCTTGTAATATTCGTACAATTTGAATTTTAATAACGCATGATAGATGCAAAAACGATATTGTGCTTTGAGGGTCTCGCGTTCGATCGCCAAGTTCGGCAAGATGGTCCTGATGGAAGACGCTAACGTTTCCACCGGGTTCGAGGATAGCCGTGCCGGGACCAGGACCTGGCATTTCGTTGTCGGAGTCTTTGCGCTGCTTGCCGCACTCATCGGCATCGGTGCGATTTCGTTCGCCGCGTTTCAGCGCGCGGTCGACATCGAACGCACGCGCACCGAAGCCGTAGCCCGCACCAGCGAGGGTTTCGAAAGCCTTGTCGCGGCAGAGCGGGTGATCAACGCGCTGCAGGAGGCGGAACGCAGCCAGCGCGGCTTTGTGCTCACAGAGAACCCGGTGTTCCTTGAACCCTACGAAGCCGCGATCGCGCGCAGTTCGTCGGTTCTCGATGAGCTTCAGCGACGGATCGGTGAGGGCGACGAGCGGCAGACGGCGCGCTTCGTCGTCTTGCGCCGCCTCATCACGCTCAAGCTGGAGGAGATGGCGCGCTCGGTCGAAATGACCAGACGGGGCCGCATGGAGGCGGCGCGGATCGATGTCGCCTCAGGGTATGGCCGTCGCCTGATGGACGAAATTCAGGCGATGATGAACGAGATTGTCGAGGAGCAGCGGGCCGTCCTCGACCGGCGGCAACAGGAGGTCGTGAAGCGCGACCACCTCGGCGCGCAGTCGCTCTACCGGCTCGCGGCGCTCGGCGTTGCGCTGCTGGTGGCGGCGCTCATCTCCATGATCGCGCTCGCTTACATGGTCTACCGCACCAAGCTGGCGCTGGAGCGCGAGGAGGCGGGCGAGATCCGGCGCAATGTGCTGGAGGCGGCGGTTGCGGCGCGCACGCACGAACTGACACAGGCGAACGTCGCGCTGCGCGCAGAAATCGCGTCGCGCGAAGCGGCGGAAAACCGTTTGCGGCAGGCGCAGCGGATGGAGGCCGTCGGCCAGCTCACCGGCGGTATCGCGCATGACTTCAACAATATGCTCGCCGTCATCATCAGCAGCCTCGACCTTCTGAAACGGCGGATCAGCGCGGATGATGCGCGCGTCGTGAAGCTGATCGACAATGCGCGCGAAGGTGCGAACCGCGCCGCGTCGCTCACCGCGCGGCTGCTCGCGTTCTCGCGGCGCCAATCGCTCAACCCGCAGACGGTCGACGTCAACACGCTGATGACGGGCGTCGTCGAACTGATCGGCCGCACGCTCGGCGAACGGATCAGCGTCGAAACCAAATTCGGAGACAATATTCCCCCGGTGTTCGTCGATCCCGGCGAACTCGAAAACGTGATCATCAACCTTGCCGCCAATGCGCGCGACGCCATGCCCGATGGCGGCGCACTCACGATCGAAACGAAGCGCTACGTGCCGGATGGCGAGCCGCTGTCCGAGGGCGAGGCGGCGAGCGCCTATGCGCTGATCAGCGTTACCGATACGGGGCAGGGTATGCCGCCGGAGGTCGCCGAGCGCGTATTCGAACCCTTCTTCACGACAAAGGCGGTCGGCAAGGGCACCGGCCTCGGGCTCAGCCAGGTCCATGGCTTCGTGCATCAGTCCGGCGGTCATATCTCGCTCGAATCCACACCGGGTGAAGGCACACGCGTCGATATCTATCTGCCGGTGCAGATCATCGGGCGGGTTGTTTCATCCGCCCCGCGCGCCGAAGGGCCGCTTGCGCGCGGCAGCGCGGAAGAAACCATCCTCGTGGTGGAAGACGAAGACCATCTCCGCATGGTGACGGTCGAGAACCTGCGCGAGCTCGGGTACACGGTGCGCCATGCCGAAAACGGCAAGGAAGCGCTTGAAATCCTCGACGAGCATCCCGGTATCCGGCTGCTGTTCACCGACATCGTGATGCCCGGTATGTACGGCGACGAGTTGGCACGCGAGGCGCTTTCGCGCTGGCCCGATCTCGGCATTCTCTACACCAGCGGTTTTGCCCGCACGGGCGTTGACGGCGAGCCGCTCGATCCGCCGGCCGAGACCGTGCGCAAACCCTATACGATGGAAGGCCTCGCCCAAAAGGTGCGCGAAAGCCTCGATCACGCGTCTAGGGTTGAAGCCGCGGCCAGTCCGGCGTCTGGTTCCTGAACCACGTAAGCTGGCGCTTCGCATAGCGCCGCGTATCGAGCTTTGCGCGCAGGATCGCAGCTTCCAGCGTGGATTCACCCCTGAGATGCGCGATGAGCGGCGGGACACCGATCGCCTTCATCACCGGAAGCGCCGCGTCCAGAGACATTGCGAGCAGCCGCTCGGCCTCATCGAGACCGCCGTCCGCCAGCATCATATCGAAGCGCGTGTCGCAGCGCCGTCCGAGCTCCTCGCGGTCGATCTCGACGACCGCGGGCTCAAGCACCACCGTGCCGAGCAGCCCGCCCGAAAGCTGCGCTTGATGATCGGCGAGTGAAGCGCCCGTGCTGCGCATCACTTCCAGCGCGCGCGCCATGCGCTGGGTGTCGTTAGGATGGAGCCGGGCGGCCATCGCCGGGTCCTCGCGCGCGAGCGCTTCAGCGAGCGCTGCGGTATCGAGTGCGCGGACCACGGCGCGGACGTCTGGGTCGATCTCGGGCACCGGGGCGATGCCGTGGAGCAGCGTGCGCAGATAAAGGCCGGTGCCGCCGACGAGAATCGGCAGCAGACCCTGTTCGTGCGCGCGTGCGATTTCGCGCCGCGCCAGATCGGCCCACGCGGCGGCACCGAGCGGAGATTCGGCATCCAGAAATCCATAGAGCCGGTGCGGTGCCCGCGCGGTCTCAACAGAGGAGGGGCGGGCGGAAAGCACACTGAGGTCGCTGTAACACTGGCTCGCATCCGCATTGATGATGACACCGCGCCGCGTTTCCGCCATGCGCAGCGCGAACGCCGACTTGCCGCTGGCAGTCGGTCCTGCAATGACCGCCAGCGGCGGCAAGGAAGGCGAGGTCATGAAGCTTGTTACAATCGTCGGATCGGAGCGTCTATCCGCGGGCGATGTGAGCGCGGCGCGCGATGCCGCTGCCGCTGCCGGCATGGACGCAGGGGCAGCGCGCTGGACGGAAGCCGACGCGGTCGCCGAGTTTTCGGGAACCGGTCCCGCCGCAGCCGTGCGTGATGCGGTTGAGGTTGCGGTTCCGCACGCCGACGTCATCGTGCAGACGGCGGCGGAGCGAAAACGGCGGCTTTTTATTGCCGACATGGATTCGACGATGATCACAGTCGAGTGCATCGACGAACTTGCCGATTACGCAGGCCTGAAGGCCGAAATCAGTGCCGTGACCGAGGCGGCAATGCGTGGAGAGATCGACTTTATCGGCGCGCTCGAAGGCCGCGTTGCGCTGCTGGCCCAGCTTCCGGTGTCTGCCATAGACGCCTGCCTGCGCGACCGCGTGCGCCTGTCGCCGGGTGCGCAGACGCTGGTGCGAACCCTGCGCCGGCACGGCGTCTACACGCTGCTCGTCTCGGGCGGCTTCACGCGCTTTACAGGCCCTGTCGCGGAGATGATCGGCTTTGACGAGGCGCGCGCCAACGTGCTTGAAACGCACGGGGATGTGCTGACGGGCAAGGTCGTGCCGCCGATCGTGGACGCGAACGCCAAACGTGAAGCGCTGACCGGCGCGGCGCAGGAGCGAGGTATCGCACTCGCCGAGACGATCGCGATCGGCGACGGCGCCAACGATCTGCTGATGGTGGAAAAAGCGGGCCTTGGTGTTGCCTATCACGCCAAGCCGAAGCTTGCCGACGCGGCGGACATGCGGATTCGCCGCGGCGATCTCACCGTACTTCTGCACGCGCTCGGCATTCCGCGCGCGGACTGGGTCGCCGGCTGAACGCCTAGCGCCTAGCGCGGTCCCTGCGCGTGGCGATCAGGATACGGGCGCCGATCGCGCCCTCGCGGATGAGCTCGATGCGGTTCAGCCAGCGTTCGCCTTCAGCAAGGAGCTGCGGGATCAACGCTTGCCCTGCGGCCGTGCGGTGCATGGCACGAATGCGGTCGATCGCGCCGCCCCAGCTGTATTCCACCTCCGCGGCATAGTCCGTGGAAATGTCGCTGACCGCGACGACGGAGAGGCGCGCATCCTCGATCAATCGTGAAAGTGTCTCCACGGAGCGCAGGCGCGGACGCACGGGCTCCGCGTCTGCCCATTCGCGGTAACGCGGCGATGTCGTCTGGCGTTCGTCGGTGAGAACGAGGCTGCGCACCGCCACCTGCCCGCCGGGCACGAGCGTTTCGCACTGGCTGCGTAGCAGCGTCGTCAACGGCTCGCCGCGCTCGGCGAGGCTGTCGACGAGAACGAAGTCCGCATCCGAAAGCAACGCACTGTCGGCCGCGCGGAGAAGCCGCACGCGCCCATCCGAAGCGTCGGCGAGCGGCTTCTGCGTTTCGGCGGCGAGCACGGTGCAGCCGATCGCCGATTGAAGTTCGCTCGCCACGCCGCCGAGTTCCGCGCCAAGGTGCAGAGCGCGGCTGCGCTGCCCCAGCCCGGCACGCGCCGACAGCGCCCTCAACTGAGAGGTGCCGCGCGGTGTCAGTGAACCGTGCCCCCACACGATCTGTGCGGCCGCCAGACGCTCGGGCGTCCAGCTCGTGGGGTCGGAAGGCTGCGAAGGAACCGGCTGCGCTCGCGAAATCGGGGAGGGATGCGGCAGCGGACGCTGGGAGGGCGCTGCATCCTCGTTTGCGACACGGGCGGCGAGGCGGCGTTTCAGCTCGGCAAGGTCATAGCCTTCCCACCATGCACGCAGGCGCTGCCGCAGAGGTCCGCGCATCGGGATGCTGTCAGGCATTCAGTGTGTAATCGGCGGCCGACGTCATACCGGCGCAGAGCGAGGCGAGCGCGAAGGTCGCCGCATCCTCGCCCGCGAGGAAGCGCAGCGCCGCGCCGTCCCGGCCGACGCGGACGACCTGCGCGCGAATCGCTCCGGCGAGCGGGTGGGAGAGCACGACTGGCTCATCAATATGGAGCGCATAGTCGGTTTCGATGAAGGCGCCGGCAGCCGAAATATCGCGGAGCGCGGCGCTGACGTCCACGCCTGCGGCGTGAAGCGTGCAGAACCTCCCGCTGCGGATCGCAGCATGTCGCCGGGGGAATTCGCTGATGTTGTTGCCGATCATTCGCCGCCTGTCCCGCACTAAAGCAACTCTCGGGACATACGCGTCCCGCGGGTATCCAGAGCTAGCGCAAAGCCGTCGATGAAAGGTTAATTGGTGTGGACCGCGAAGCACGGTCTGCCGGTATCGCGCAGGCGCTGGCAGACGGCGTTGGCATCGCCCGCGTTCGCAAAGCGCCCGGCCTGCAGGCGAATCATCGCGCCGCCTGACGCATAAGTCGGTTCCAGGCCCGACACGATCGCCGGATATTCGCGTCGCAGCGTCGTCCAGGCCTCACGGGCGCGGGCTTCCTGGGAGAAGGCGCCGAGCTGGATGCGCCATTCGCCGCCGCTTGCGGCGCTGGGGGCCGGTGCGGCAGCGCGGGGCTGCGGAATGTCGGTGTTGGTCACCACCGTGCGGCCTGGCGCCGCAGACGGACGCGGGCTGATCGCCGCGGGTGCGGCAGTCGATTGCGCGGGCTTCGGCGCAGCTGCTTGCGGCTTTTCCACAGCAATGGTGTTGGTGAGCTTGCGCGGGGCGGGGGCAAGCAGGGGCTTGCCGCTTGATGCAAGCTTGTCCCCCGCCGTCATCGCCGCGGCCATCTCGCTGCCCGCGGCCCGGTCTGCGGGCGACAGGCTTGCCGTCATGGTGGCAAGCGCGCGCCCGGCCTGCGGGAGGCCGGCGCTGTTCGCCTGCGTCATATAAGCAAAGGCCAGCGGCCAGTTCTTCGGCAGTGTGTCGCCGTTGAAGTGGAGCACGCCGAGCATGTATTGCGCGCGGGCATCACGCTTTGCGGCCGCTTTCTGCCAGAGTTCCGCAGCTTGCGCCTTCTCGCCGCGCTGGGCGAGCAGGATGCCGAGGTTGGACTGGGCGGGCGCATGGCCCTTGTCCGCAGCCCGGCGGTAGAAGTCTTCCGCCTTCGCCTTGTCGAGCGGGACGCCGCGCCCGAGCTTATAGGCCTGGCCCATATTGAAGAGCGCGTCGGGATCGCCCTTCGCGGCGAACGGCATCCATTCGACGACGGCGCCTTTGTAATCGCTCGCCTGCCATTTGACGACGCCCTCCTTGACCCCGCCAAGTGCCGGAACCGAAACGAAAAGGGCAAGAAACGCAGTCGCGGTGATGAGGCCGTGTCGCATGGTGGCGTTCTCTAGAGCAGTCTTTCCGGCAAGGGAATCCCCGACAGTGGTTACGATGTCGCGCACGGAAACTCCCCGCCGCATTTTTCGCACGCAATCATCGGAGAGTTTGCAAGAAATAACCCCAAGGCTTTACCGAAAATTAGCTTTGTACGTGCCATCCATGCCCTTGCAATTCGCAGAGTCTATGGGGAAAAGCCAATGCGCGTTCTCGCGTTAGCTTCACAAAAGGGCGGTTCGGGCAAGACCACGCTCAGCGGCCATCTCGCTGTTCAGGCGCAGAGGGCCGGCGCGGGGCCTGTCGTTCTCATCGATATCGATCCCCAGGGCTCGCTTGCCGACTGGTGGAACGAGCGTGAGGCCGAAATGCCCGCATTCGCGCAGACGACCGTCGCGCGTCTCGTTACCGATCTTGAAATGCTGCGGCAGAAGGGCTTCAAGCTCGCCGTCATCGACACGCCGCCGGCGATCACCGTCGCCATCCAGAGCGTGCTTTCCGTTGCCGAACTCGTCGTCATCCCGACCCGCCCGAGCCCGCACGATCTGCGCGCCGCCGGCGCCACGGTCGAGCTATGCGAGCGCGCAGGCAAACCGCTCATCTTCGTAGTGAACGCCGCGACACCGCGCGCCAAGATCACCTACGAGGCCGCCGTCGCGCTCTCGCAGCACGGCACGGTCGCGCCGGTGACGCTGCACCACCGCACCGATTTCGCCGCGTCGATGATCGATGGCCGCACGGTCATGGAAATCGAACCTGACGGCAAGTCCGCTCAGGAAATCGTGGAGCTGTGGACGTACATCGCGGACCGCCTTGAGAAGAATTTCCGCCGGACGGTGTTCAACGCGCCGGGCCAGCACGTACCGACTCCTGCCGTGCGGGCCGCCGGCGGGTTCGGTCGGAAAGCAGCAAGTTAACAATAAGATGCAAGGGGCCGTTCCGGGGAAAGGTAAGTTATGAACGAGGCCAACTATGCTTCTTTGACCGCCGGTCTACTCGCGCGGAAGGGACAAGCGCGTCCGGCGATGCGGCCGCAGGGCTACGGCTTTGCGTCCGACGACGATCTCGGTTGGAACGACATGGGCGGCACGGATATGTTGACCGCCGAACAGCGCGCCGCGCTGATGCCGGCGCAGCCGATGCATTTCCAGCCGCGTCCGGTTGTGGATTTCGACGAGTCCGTGCCGTCTCCGGTTGCGGCTCAGCAGCAGGCGATCGCCGACGAGTTCGCGGCCGCTGCGGCTGCGGTCGTTCCCGCGCCTGAGGCCGAGGCTGTCGACCTGCCCGACGTTCCGGTGGCTTCGCCCGCGCCGGTGGCTGTCGCGATCCCGACGATCAACGTGACACCCGCGCAGCCCGTACACCGCCCGCGTGCGGTGGCCGGCTCAAAGGCGAAGGCGGCGTTCACGCTGCGGCTCGATCCGGAGCGTCACATGAAGCTGCGCCTTGCGTGCGTCTATGCGAACCAGTCCGCGCAGCAGCTCGTGACCGCGGCGCTCGACGAATATCTGTCCACGCATTTTCCGGACGCGTTGAAAGACGTGAGGAAGACCGCCGCCAACTAGGCGCGAACGACGGGGTAAGGGGCCAAGACCATGCAGACTCAGCGCAGTACGGTGCTCAAGCTGGCCGCGAGTGCATTCACGCTCGGGGTCTCTCTGACGGCGTGCCAGTCCTCGAACAGCCCGGTGGCGCACGTGAACACGGCGATCGGCTCTGTCGATGCGCCGCAGCCCTCTGTCGTTCTCGTCAAACAGGCGGAAGCCGCGCGGCTCGCTGGCAACCCCGTTGCCGCGATCAGCTTTGCGGAGCTGGCCGTCACCGCTGACCCGCAGAACGCCGATGCGCGCTTCTCGCTTGCGAAGGCCTATACGGCGGCGGGCCGCTACCAGTCGGCTGCCGAAGCCTATGGCGACCTTTCTGCGATGAACCCCGCCGATGCGAACGTTCGCTTCCGTGCCGCGCTTTCGTCGCTCGCGGCGGGCAATCGTTATACGGCGCTTTCATCGCTCGACGCGCTTGCCGCCGAGCCTTCACTTGCCGCCGATGTCGGCCTCGCGCTCGCGCTTTCGGGCGAGACGCGCAAGGCGATCAGCCTGCTTGAGTCGTCGGTCCGCGCTGGCGATTCGACGCCGCGCCTCCGCCAGAACCTCGCGCTTGCGCAGGCGCTTGCCGGCGAATGGGCCGCAGCGCGCACGACCGCTTCGATGGACCTGTCGCCGGACGCTGTTGATGCGCGCGTTGCGGAATGGGCGGCGATTGCCTCCAATACGGATAGCTCGTGGCGCACGGCCTCTGTGCTTGGCGTGGAGATGGCAGCGAACGACGCGGGTCGCCCGGTGGCACTCGCCTGGGCGCCGCCGGAGCAGGCAAAGCCGCAGGCCGACGTGATGGTAGCGGCCGTGGAAGCTGCACCGGCCGTGGAGAGCGCGCCGGAGCCTGTGGCTGTTGCGGCCGTTGCGGCTGTTGCCGAGCCGGCAGTTGCTGCTGCTGAGCCTGCGCCGATCGTTCGTGCGGCGCCTGTCGCCATTGCGCGGGCCGAGGTGCCGGTCGCGGCTGAACCGGCTCAGCCGATCGTGAAGATTCGCGCGGTGCAGCCAGGTTTTGACGCACCGAAGCCGGTTGCCGCCGTGAAGCGGGAAGTGCGTGCGCTGGCAAAGCCGACGCACGGCGCGTGGGTCGTTCAGCTCGGTTCCTACGCGAAGCCCGAGTTCCTGACCGCGGGCTGGCAGACACTCATCCGCAAGAACAGCGCGCTTGGCGAATTCGAGCCGATCCGGAGCCAGATCGCGGTCAAAGGGGCGACGTACCACCGTCTCGCTATCGGCTCGTTCGCGAACGTGACCGAAGCGGTCGATCTCTGCCGGAACCTGAAGGCCGAGGGCTATAGCTGCTTTGTTCGCAAGGGCGCGGGCGCCCCGGAAGCCACGAGCTCCAAGAAGGCCTGATCAGCCGGCGAAAGCGATTTCGCCGCCCTTCACCGTCCATTTGACCCGGCCCTGAACAGGAAGCCCGTCGAACGGCGTGTTGTCGCTTGCCGAGACAAATTTAGACGCATCGATCCGCCACGGCGCACCGGCATCGAACAGCACGATGTCCGCAGGTGCGCCTTTGGCGAGCGTGCCGCCAGGAACCCCGAATATCGCTGCCGGTGTCGCGCTCATCATTGCGATGAGGCGCGCGAGGGGCACATCCGCATTCTCACCCGCCGAAATCGCCAGCGCGAGCAGCGTCTCCGCGCCGGACATGCCCGGAGTCGCCTGCGCGAAGGGCAGCCGCTTTTCGTCCTGCCCGCGTGGATCGTGCGCGGAGGTAAGGCAATCGATCGTGCCGTCCGCCAGGCCTCCAAGCAGCGCGCGGCGATCGTCTTCGCTGCGGAGCGGGGGCGAAAGGCGCGTGAAGGTTCGGTAGCCGGTGACGGCCTCGTCGTTCAGCAACAGATAGGCGGGGGCAGTGCCGCAGGTGATACGCGCGCCGCGCTGACGTGCGGCGCGGATGACATCGAGCCCCTCTGCGGTCGTCACCTTGTGGATGTGGAGCCGCGCGCCCGCTGCTTCGGCAAGGCGGACATCGCGCGCGATGGCGATGGCTTCGGCGATGGCGGGCGCCGACGCGAGGCCGAGCCGGGTCGCGATTTCGCCCGTTGTCGCCTCCGCGCCCTCGGTGAGCGCGGCATCCTCGGCATGGACGACGGTGACGAGATCGAACGCAGCGGCGTATTGCAGCAGACGGTACATCACCGCCGACGAAGCGATCTGGCGGCGGCCAGTGGCGATGGCGACAGCGCCCGCTGCCTTCATCAGCGCAACTTCGGCAAGCTCGGTGCCCGCAAGACCGCGCGTCGCGGCCGCGAGCGGATGTACCCACACGTGCGGCTTTCCGATGCGCTGCGCGCGCTCGGCGAGCGCGGGATCGTCGATCACTGGTGACTGATCGGGCATCAGCAGCGTGCGTGTGATGCCGCCCGCCAGGAACGCGGCGGGCTCGGACTTGAACACGCCCGCATCGACAAGGCCCGGCGCGGCGACAAGACCTGAGGCATCGATGCGCTGGGCGTCCGAAGGGATTTCGGATTTGCCGATGGCCGCGACCGTGCGGTCGGCAACGAGGATGTCGAGCGTGGCGTCCGTTCCGCTCGCGGGATCGATGACGCGGGCGCCCGTGATTGCAAGCGGCCTCATGCGCGCGCCTCCCAACCTGCCGCGCCTCTTCGGGCGCGGGTCAGGACGTCGAGGCACGCCATGCGGACGGCGACGCCCATCTCGACCTGCTCCGTGATCGCGGAACGCGCGATGTCATCGGCGACCTGCGATTCAATTTCGACGCCGCGGTTCATCGGGCCGGGGTGCATGACGAGCACGTTGTCGCCTGCGGTCGCGAGTCGCTTCGCGGTGAGGCCGTAGAAATGAAAATACTCGCGCTCCGAGGGAAGGTAGGCGCCCGCCATGCGCTCCCGCTGAAGCCTGAGCATCATGATGACGTCGGCGCCTTCGAGACCCGCGTCCATATCGGTAAAGGCGGTAACGCCGAACCGCTCGATTCCGGCAGGCATCAGCGTCGGCGGTGCGACCGCGCGCACTTCGGCGCCGAGCGCGGCAAGCAGGTGGAAGTTCGATCGGGCAACGCGGCTGTGCAGGATGTCGCCACAGATCGCGACCTTCAGCCCTTCGATGCGGCCCTTGCGGCGGCGGATGGTGAGCGCGTCGAGCAGCGCCTGCGTCGGGTGCTCGTGCCGGCCGTCGCCCGCGTTGAGCACGGGGCAATCCACCTTGGAGGCGATGAGCGCGACCGCGCCCGAGGCATCGTGACGGATCACGATCACATCCGGGTGCATGGCGTTCAGCGTAAGCGCCGTGTCGAGCAGGGTTTCGCCCTTCTTCATCGAGGAGGACTGGACAGACATGTTCACGACGTCCGCGCCGAGGCGTTTGCCCGCGATCTCGAACGACAGCAGCGTGCGCGTCGAGTTTTCGAAGAAGGCGTTGATCTGGGTGAGGCTTGCCAGCCGGTCGTCGCGTTTGTGCGCGCTGCGGCTGAGTTCCACCCAGTGTTCGGCTTCTGAAAGCAGGAAGCCGATTTCCCAGGGCTTCAGGCCCTCGATTCCAAGCAAATGTGCATGCGGGAAGGGATGCACGCCCGGCGGCACGGCCGGTAGCGGAGCGGGTTCTTGTGTCGATGTCATTAAAGCCGAGCCTTTAGACGCCCGTGCCTGGAGGGGCAAGGGGCGAAACAGGAGAGGAGGGCGCGCGGGACCGGCGGGGACGCTGGGCGAGGGATCATGGCTTCCTGCTACAGCATCTTGCGGGCTGCAGGACAGGCGTTTCGCTCCGCCGACATGCAGGCTTGACGGGCGGACATGCGCCGGGCACGCCGATATGCAAATTGGGGGGAGCGCCATGAAGCACGAAGAAACCGCCGACCTGCCGTATCTCAAGAAGGTGGTGGGGGCTTCGATGGCCGGAACGGTCGTCGAATGGTACGAATTCTTCCTCTACGGCACCGTTGCGACGCTCGTGTTCGGCAAGCTGTTCTTCCCCGATACCGGCAACGAACTCGACGGCATCATCGCCGCGTTCGCGACCTATGCCGTGGGCTTCATCGCGCGGCCGCTCGGCGGCATCATCTTCGGGCATTTCGGGGACAAGGTCGGCCGCAAGTCGCTGCTGCAGTTCAGCCTGATCCTTATCGGCCTTTCCACCTTCCTGATGGGCTGCCTGCCCTCGTTCCACCAGATCGGTTACTGGGCGCCGCTGCTGCTGGTGACCCTGCGCTTCATTCAGGGCTTCGCGCTCGGCGGCGAATGGGGCGGGGCGGTGCTGCTCGTGACCGAACACAGCCCAAACCACAGCCGCGGCTTCTGGGGCAGCTTCCCCCACGCGGCGGTGCCGCTCGGCAACCTCGCCGCGACGGTGGTGCTGCTCGTGCTCTCGGCGACGCTTTCCGAGGAGGCGTTCCTCTCCTGGGGCTGGCGTGTTGGCTTCTGGCTTTCGGTCGTGATCGTGGCCATCGGCTACTACATCCGCACGCAGGTGTCGGATTCGCCGATCTTCAAGGCCGCGAAGGCCGAGATGGAAGAGAAGGCGCACGCGGGCTACGGGATCAAGGAGGTCTTCCGGCTCTATCCGCGCCGCGTGTTCACGGCGATGGGCCTGCGCTTTGCCGAGAACATCCTTTACTACATGGTGGTGACGTTCTCGATCACGTACCTCTCGCACCGGGGCGGGGACACCACGCGTATCCTGACGCTGCTGTTCTTCGCGCACATCATTCACGCGTTCATCATCCCCGCCGTGGGGCACGCCACCGATCGGTTCGGACGGCGTCCGCTCTACATCGCTGGCGCGGCGCTGACGATGGTTTGGCCGTTCGCTGCGTTTCCGATGCTGGACACGGGGACAACGGGGATCGTGCTTGCCGCGATCATCACGGGCATGATCGTCCACTCGCTGATGTACGCGGCTCAGCCCGCGATCATGACCGAGATGTTCCCCACGCGGATGCGCTATTCAGGCGTCTCGCTCGGCTATCAGTTGACGGCGATCATTGCCGGATCATGGGCGCCGCTGATCGGCACGGCGCTGCTGCGCGAATACGAAACGTGGTGGCCGATCGCCGTTTACATCATGTTCGCAGGCGCGGTGAGCCTGATCGCCGCGCTCGTGATGCGTGAGACGAAGGGCATTTCGCTGGTCGCAATCGACCGCGAGGACGCGGCGCGAAGCTAGGCGGCGAGCGCCAGCGCGTCGATCGCCGCTTGCAGGATGTGTGCGGCAGCGAGGGCGTCGACGCGTTCGGCGCGCTTGGCGCGGCTCATGTCCGCCGCGATCATCTCGCGGGTGACGGCGACGGTGGAAAGCCGCTCGTCCCACAGGAGGACGGGTAGGGTGAATTCGGTTTCAAGCGACCGGGCAAAGGCGCGGGTGGCCTGCGCGCGGGGACCGTCCGTGCCGTCCATGTTCACCGGATAACCAAGCACGAAGCCTGCGAGCGCGCGGCTCCCGATGAGGCGGCGAAGCTCGGCGAAATCCTGCGTCTGCTTGCGGCGGACGATGGTTTCCGCGGCGGTCGCAAAGCGCCATTCGGCGTCGCAGAATGCGACGCCGATCGTCTTCGTGCCGAGATCGAGCCCGGCGAGAACGCCGCCTGACGGCAATTGCGCGGCAAACTCCGAGGCTGAATGTGTGCTCACTTCTTCCGCCCGGCGGCTGCGACGGGCGCGGTGAGCGCCGCCTGCGTGCGGCGCTCCGCATCCGTGCGCAGGTTCGCCCAGAAGAGCGGGTAATCGTACACATGGTAGTTGTTGCCGGGCAGCACGTAGGAACGCAGTTCCGCCGGCGGCTTCTCGCCGATGCTGAGATAGCCCTTTTCCATGCACTTCGCGCCGACGACGCCGGGTTCGAGGCGGGCATCGGAATAAGTCTCGTCCAAGGGGATCAGCGTGCCGAGATTGCGCGCTGCGCCGTAAGGATCGTCTTCCGCCGGAGGGACAGCTTCGGCGTTGGTGTCTGCGGCTTCGCTTTCAGCGGCTTCGGCTTCTGTGGTGTCGGGCAGCGCCTCCGCCAACGGGTCCGCGCCTTCGAGCGGCGTTTCGGGCCCTGCCAGCGGATCGGTGCAGACAAGGTGCGTATCCTTGCGCGGCGCGCCTGTGAGCCCGGTCGTCGTGTAGAACGGATCGAAGATCGATTCCGGCTGCGCGGGCTCCGCATAGCTTTGGAACGCGATGATGCAGCGGGTCTGCTCCGGCGTCTCGCACGGCTTGAGCCCAAGCGCGGGGAGGTCCGCCTCGATCGAGATCGGCCAGCCGATCAGATAGGCTGCGACAATCCGGTCCGCCACGGGCGTACCGGCGATCTTCTGCGCGAGCAGCGAGACGAGATGCAGCGATCCCTGGCTGTGACCGGCAAGGATGATTTTCCGGTCGGCCGGGATTTCGCGCAGGAACAGTTCGAATGCTTTTTCGATGTCGCTGTAGGCAACGGCGAAGGCCTTCGCCGAATCCGGCTCGCCGAGCGAAAGGAACGCACCGAAGGTCGCCTGGCGATATCTCGGTGCCCAGATCTCTCCGATGCCGTTGAACACGCTCGCCTGGCTTCGCAGAAACACCGTCTGCCGGAAGCGCGGATCGCCGGTGAGCGCGATGGGCGCGTTCCAGCGGTCGCCGCGCAGATAGGTGGTCGGATGCACATAGAATACCGCGACGGCGGGCTTCGGCGCCGGGCTGTAGCCTTCAGGAGTCCAGCGCACCACATCGGCCGGAAGGCCGGGGCGGGTGAGCCACGCATCCGCGCGATCGTAGAACGTGGGCGGCGGCTTGGGGCTTTCGGCGAAGCTCACATCCGGGACGAAGGCCGCGCGCATCAGATAGGGCGCGAAAAGCCGGTACGCGACCGTGCCGACGATCGCGAGAAATATGAGGGCGGCGATGATGGCGAGAAACCGACGTGCGGCCAAGTTGCTGGACTCCTTTGTCCGGGCGCTTAGCATGGTGTCCATGCAACGAGAATATAGGGGTTAACACCATGCGTATTGCCAAGGTTCCTTTCGCCATCTGCATCACTCTCCCGCTCGCCGCCTGCGCAACGGCCGGGTCAACGCCCGCGCTTCATGATCTCGTGATCCGAGGCGGCACGATCTACGACGGCTCGGGCGGCGCTGCTGCGGTGGGCGACGTTGCGATCGACGGCGACAAGGTGGTTTCGGTCGGCCCTGCCGCGCGCGGGCGCACCGAGATCGACGCCACCGGCCTCGCCGTGGCGCCGGGCTTCATCAATACGCACAGCTGGGCGACTGAATCGCTGATCGTCGATCCGCGCGGTGTCGCCGACCTCAAGCAGGGCGTGACGCTGGAGGTGATGGGCGAGGGCTGGTCGATGGGACCGCTGAACGCCGACATGAAGCGCCTGTCCACGAGCCGCATGGGCGACATGAAGTACGATATCGAGTGGACGAGCCTTGGCGATTATCTCTCGTATCTCGAAAAGCGCGGCATTTCCCCGAACGTCGCGAGCGTCGTGGGTGCGGCGACGGTTCGCATCCACGAACTGGGCGAGGGCGATGTCGATCCCAATGCTGAACAGCTAAAGCGGATGCAGGGGCTGGTGAAGGCCGCGATGAACGAAGGCGCGCTCGGCGTCGGCTCCGCGCTGATCTATGCGCCGGGATCGTTCGCGGAAAAGCCGGAGCTCGTCGCGCTGATGCAGGCGGCTGCGCCCTGCGGCGGGCGCTACATCAGCCACATGCGATCGGAAGGCGACAACATCCTTGAAGCCGTGGATGAACTGATCGACATCTCGCGGCAATCGAAGGCGCCCGCGATCATTTATCACCTGAAACTGGCGGGCAAGGACAACTGGGGCAAGCTCGACGCCGTCGTCGCGAAGGTGGAGGCCGCGCAGAGGGAAGGTCTCGACATCACCTCCACCATGTACACCTATCCGGCGGGCGGCACCGGCCTCGACGCATCCATGCCGCTGTGGGTGCAGGAAGGCGGCGAGGAGGCCTGGTTCAAGCGGCTGCAGGACCCCGCCGTGCGCGCCAAGGTCGCCGCGGAGATGAAGACTCGCGGGGACGGCTGGGAGAATCTCTACTATCAGGCGGGGTCGCCGGAACGGCTGGTTCTTGTAGGTTTCAAAACCGACAAGCTGAAACCGCTCGCGGGCAAGACGCTTGGCGAGGTGGCGCGTGAACGCGGCAAGAGCCCGGAGGAAACCGCAATGGACCTCGTGGTGGAAGACGGCAGCCGCATCGGCACCATCTACTTCCTGATGGACGAGAAGAACGTTGCGAAGCAGACGGCGCTGCCGTGGATGAGCTTCGGCTCCGACGCGGAGGCGCCGGCAACGGAAGGCGTGTTCCTTAAATCGCCGACGCACCCGCGCGCCTACGGCAACATCCCGCGCTTCCTCGGCAAGTACGTGCGCGACGAGAAGACGACGACGCTTTCGCAAGCGGTGCGCCAGCTGACCTCGTTCTCCGCCGAGCAGATGGGCATCCAGGGGCGCGGACGCCTGGCGCCGGGCTACTTCGCCGACGTCGTGGTCTTCGACCCCGCGACGATCGCCGACAAGGCGACGTTCGAGAAACCGCACCAGTATTCTGTGGGCGTGCGCGACGTGTTCGTGAACGGCCAGCAGGTGCTGAAGGGTGGCGAGCCAACAGGCGCCCGCCCGGGCCGCTTCGTGAAGGGGCCGGGCACGGGGAAGTGTCCGGCATAACGCCGGGCACCACAGCGCTTGCGGCGCGGCGAAGCCGCGTGCTAACGGCTCGGGCTCAATCAATCCGGGGTTTTTTGCATGTCCGTTGACGCTGCAACCGTCAAACGCGTCGCGCATCTTGCGCGCATCAAGATCGATGACGACAGGTCCGCCGTGATGGCCGAGGAGCTTTCCAAGATCCTCGGCTGGGTGGAGATGCTGGGCGAGGTGAATACGGACGGGGTGGAGCCGCTCGCGGCGGTGATCCCGAACACGCTGCGCTGGCGCGAGGATGTCGTCACCGATGGCGGCATTCAGGACAAGGTGTTGTCGAACGCGCCGAAGGCCGAATACGGCTTCTTCGCTGTGCCGAAGGTGATCGAATAATGGCCGTGCTCACCGACCTGACACTTGGCCAGATGCGCGACGGACTGCGCGCCAAGGACTTCTCCGCGAAGGATCTTGCCGAGGCGCATGTGAAGGCGGTGGAAGCCGCGCGCGTGCTGAATGCGTTCACGGTGGAAACCCCGGAACTGGCGCTGAAAGCCGCCGAAGTGGCTGACGCGGCGCTCGCGAAGGGCGAGGCGAAGCCGCTGTCGGGTATTCCGCTCGGTATCAAGGACCTGTTCGCGACCGAAGGCGTGCAGAGCGCGGCAGCTTCGAACATCCTGAAGGGCTTCAAGCCGCCCTATGAATCGACCGTGAGCGGCAAGCTGCTTGCGGACGGCGCGGGAATGCTCGGCAAACTCAACATGGATGAGTTCGCCATGGGCTCCTCCAACGAGACGAGCGCGTTCGGCACGGTCATCAACCCTTGGCGCGGGAAGGGCAATGAAAGCCTCGTGCCCGGCGGCAGCTCGGGCGGTTCGTCGGCGGCGGTTGCGGCGCGGCTCGTCGCGGGCGCGACGGGCACCGATACCGGCGGCTCGATCCGTCAGCCGGCGGCGTTCACGGGCATTTCGGGCATCAAGCCGACCTATGGCCGCTGCTCGCGCTGGGGCATCGTGGCGTTCGCAAGCTCGCTCGATCAGGCCGGGCCGATGGCGCGTGACGTGCGCGACTGCGCGATCCTGCTGAAATCCATGTGCGGATTCGACCCCAAGGATTCGACGAGCCTCGACTTGCCGGTGCCGGACTTCGAGGCGGCGCTGACCGGCGACATGAAGGGCAAGCGCGTCGGCATTCCGAAGGAATATACGGTCGACGGCATCCCGACCGAGATCGAGGCGCTGTGGAAGAAGGGCGCGGACATGCTGCGCGATGCGGGCG
Source organism: Sphingosinicella microcystinivorans (assembly GCF_003634215.1). Taxonomy (GTDB): domain Bacteria; phylum Pseudomonadota; class Alphaproteobacteria; order Sphingomonadales; family Sphingomonadaceae; genus Sphingosinicella; species Sphingosinicella microcystinivorans. Next base: position 1,258,619 of record NZ_RBWX01000007.1, read on the forward strand.
CGGAGATCGTCGACATCTCGTTGCCGCACACGAAATACGCGCTGCCGACTTACTACATCATCGCCCCTGCCGAGGCGTCGTCCAACCTCGCGCGTTATGACGGCGTGCGTTTTGGCCTGCGCGAAACCCCGGAGAACGGCAGCCTGATCGACATGTACGAGGCGACGCGCTCGGCGGGCTTCGGTTCGGAGGTGCAGCGGCGCATCCTGATCGGCACCTACGTGCTTTCGGCGGGCTATTACGACGCCTACTACCTGAAGGCGCAGAAGGTGCGGGCGCTCATCCAGCGCGACTTCATGCAGGCGTTCGAGCGCTGCGACGTGATCCTCGCCCCGACCGCGCCGAGCGCGGCGTTCGGCATCGGCGCCAACGTCGACGACCCGATCGCCATGTACCTGAACGACGTGTTCTGCGTGCCCGCGAGCCTTGCGGGGCTTCCGGCGATGTCCGTGCCGGGCGGGCTTTCCGACGACGGGTTGCCGCTCGGCCTCCAGATCATCGGGCGTCCGCTCGACGAAGAGGGCGTGCTGAACGCGGGCTATGCGATCGAACAGGCTGCGGGGTTCACCGCACGACCGGAAGCGTGGTGGTAAGATGAGCGACCACAGCTTTCCGTTGGCAATGGCTGCAATCCATATGTCGCTTCATTCTCTCAGAATTTTAGCTCAACGGGGATTGGTCTCTCCTGAAGATGCGGATGAATCGCTGGATGGCGTGTTCGAAACCTTAGAAAATCTCGAACCAGAACGGCTTGTTGTCGTTCAGCGGCACCTCGATCCGCTATTTGCAGAGATTAAGCAGATCGCCAGTGCGAAATGGAAGCCTGCAGAATGACTGATTATCGCATCAAAGGCGAAACCGGCGAATGGGAGGTCGTGATCGGCCTCGAAGTGCACGCGCAGGTCACGTCGAACGCCAAGCTGTTCTCGGGTGCCGCGACCGAGTTTGGGGCGGAGCCGAACACGCAGGTGAGCCTTGTCGACGCGGCGATGCCTGGGATGCTGCCGGTGATCAACGGCGAATGCGTGAAGCAGGCCGTGCGCACCGGCCTCGCGCTCGAAGCGCAGATCAACATGTGGTCGCGCTTCGACCGGAAGAACTATTTCTACGCGGATTTGCCGCAGGGCTACCAGATCAGCCAGTTCCAGCACCCCATCGTGGGCGAAGGTGAGGTCCATATCGACCTCGGCGAAGGGCGCTCCAAGACCGTGGGGCTGGAGCGCATCCATCTGGAGCAGGATGCGGGCAAGTCGATGCACGACCAGTCGCCGTGCTATTCCTATGTCGACCTCAACCGTTCGGGCGTCGCGCTGATGGAGATCGTCTCTCGGCCGGACATGCGTTCGCCTGAAGAGGCGGGGGCGTATGTGAAGAAGCTGCGTTCGATCCTGCGCTATGTGGGAAGCTGCGACGGCAACATGGAGGAAGGCTCCATGCGCGCCGACGTGAACGTCAGCGTGCGGAAGCCGGGCGATCCCTTCGGCACGCGCTGCGAGGTCAAGAACGTGAACAGCGTTCGTTTCGTGCAGGCGGCGATCGAGTATGAGGCGCAGCGGCAGGTGGAGATCATCGAGGCCGGCGGCACGATCGTGCAGGAAACGCGCCTGTTCGACCCGAGCCGGATGGAGACGCGCTCGCTGCGTTCCAAGGAAGATGCGCACGATTACCGATATTTCCCCGATCCCGATCTGCCGCCGCTGGTGTTCGACGAAGCGTTCGTCGAAGCGCTGCGCGCGGAACTGCCCGAGCTGCCGGATGCCAAGCACGCGCGCTATGTGCGCGACCTCGGCATCAGCGATTATAACGCAAGCGTGCTGACTGCCGAGAAGGAAGCTGCCGACTGGTTCGAGCGGATGCTGGCGCTGAGTGCGGCGAAACAGGGCAAGCCACTCACCGAAGTCGCGCGCGCCGCCTCCAACTGGGTGATCTCCGACCTGTTCGGCGCGCTGAATGCGCTCGGCAAGGACATCATCGACAGCCCGATCAGCCCCGAACACGCCGCAACGCTGCTCGCGCTGATCGGCGACGGGACGCTTTCAGGGCGGCTCGGCAAGGACGTGTTCCAGATCATGCTGGAAACCGGCGACGACCCCGAGAAGATCGTCGAGGAACGCGGCCTGAAGCAGGTCTCCGACACCGGCGCGCTCGACGCGGCAATCGCCGAGGTGCTGGCGACGAACGCCGACAAGGTCGCGCAGTACAAGGCCGGGAAGGAAGCGCTGTTCGGCTTCTTCGTCGGACAGACGATGAAGGCGACGGGCGGCAAGGCGAACCCGAAGGTAGTGAACGAACTGCTTAAGGCGGCGCTCGCGGGGTGAGCGCCCTGCGTGTCTATGGGCTGATCGGGCTTTTCGCCCTCTCCGGAGCAGCCGCATCGGCGCAGCCACTCAAGGGCGTTTATGTCTTACCCGACGCCTTTGAAATCGGCCTGACGCTCTCCAAGGTGAAGATGCCCGCCGGAACCATGCTCCGGCAGGTGGAGTCTGATTCAAAGCTGAAGGTTTGCTCAGAGGCCATCACGGTCTTTCAGCTCGGCATCCCCTATGGCCGGGCATGTCTGTTCGACGATGACGGCGACGGCACCTTTGACCGCGTCGCGGGATCCTCGCTTGCAGGACCGAAAAGGTTGAAGGCGCCTTTGCCCTATCACGCGGTAGAGATCAGCTCGGGGGGCGCGCAGAGTTCAAAGGCGCCGTAAAGCGCGAGCAGGTGAGGGGTGAGATTACTTTACCACGGCGAAGTCAAAAACCCGTGCCGTCATTGCGCCTCCGCCAGCGACCGAGCCGCCACCGCTCATTGCGTGAATGAAGCCGTATTGCCCTGCTGCAAGGTTGTCGGCAGGCACGACTTTAAACACGCCAGGACGAAGAAGTTCGGCTTCGAATGCGATCTGATCCTTGTCCATGACGCCGGACTTGGCGCCGGCAATGTTGACGCTTCCGACCCTGGCTTCGCGGCGCCCTTTCTTTACGACGAATTGGGTAAGCGTAAGCTCGGCAGGCGAGGATACGACGGTTCCAACGCCGTTGACCCATGTGCTTGACCCGTTGCCAGCGCCTTTCGGGACGGATTCGTCAAAATAGAAATAGAAGACAGGTTTCGCCGATTTGGTGGTGATGCGCGCCGCATCGTTGGGGATCGCGGCTTTCACGCTCATGGAGGCGATGCCCATGGTAAGGGCATAGCCGAGAATGCCGCCGGTTTTCGCCTGATTGGAAGCCGTGGGGTTAATGCGCTGCATTTTGACCGAAGGGGCATCCGTCATCAAATAAACACCGGTATAGTGCGGAACAGATGGGTCCGGAGAGTCGAGTGAAAGCTCTTGCTCTTTTGCTGCGGTTACGCCTCGGGCTGAGTCCAGCATGGCTGCTAGGATGTTGGAAGTTACACCTTTTGAGCTCAAGGCAATCAGATGATCGGTCGAAAGATCAAATTGCGATGGTGAACTTTTTATCTTCGCAATGATCGCAGGTTCGCCAATGCCTGCGGCAAGCAATTTAATAATATCGTCGTTTGTAAGTGCTGTATTTTCCACATTTTGTGCGGAAATTTGAACGCCGGCAGGTTGTGTTTCTTGCGCAGTGGCGGGCAAGGTAATCACTGTAGGCAAGAGAAATACTGCCGCGAAACGAGTGTTCATGCTGTTTCCCCTCAAACAACGTGAATTCGCGATAGGCTCAGGGTGTCAAAATCACAATACTTATTATTGTCTAATAACGATTTCCGAAATGTCAGGCCTCGCCCACCGTATCGATCAGCGCGGCGTCAAGGGCCTCGCGCGGAGTTTTGCCGGCCCAGAGGATGAACTGGAACACGGGGTAGTAGCGTTCGCACTCATCGACGGCCGCTTCGACCAGCGTTTCGGCCTGCGCGAGCGAGAGGCCGCTGTCTTCGTCCGAGCCGTCGAGCATGGAGGCGTGGCGGAAGAGGAGCGTGCCGTCCACCGACCACATCTCGAAGTGGCCGAGCCAGAGCTGCTCGTTGATGAGGCTGAGCGCTTCCCACACTGCGGTCCGGCGGTTTTCCGGCACGCGGATGTCGGGCATGGCGATGAACTGGAGGACGCGCTCTTCCTCGCGCCAGAGCGCACGGAGCTGATACGTCGTCCAGCTGCCTTCGACACGGGCGATGAGTTCTTCGTCACTGGCGCGCTCGAACGACCAGCCATGCGCGCCGAAATAATGCTCGAGCATGTCGAGCGGCGCTGCCGTGGCCTGGGCCATTTCAAGTTCGAGTTCGGTCAATAGTTGGTCCGATAGTGTTCAAGCCTGCACCATATATGGTGCGATGCTCGGCGGCGACACGCAAGACACTGCGCGCCGACGGCTGCGAATTTACTGTGGATATCAGGCTGCGGGCGCTGATTTTCCAGCCTTCTTCGCCGCGGGTTTGCGCGCCGGCGCGGCCTTTGGGGGCGTCGTTCCCGCCGCAGCTTCAAGCTTGGCGATTCGCGCCTTCAGCTCCTCATTCTCGGCGCGGGCGTTCGCCGCCATCTGCTTGACGGCGTCGAATTCCTCGCGCTTCACGAGATCGAGCCCGCCGACAAATTCTTCCATGCGCGCGCGAAAGCCCGCTTCCATCTCGCGGCCCATGCCGGCGAGTGAGCCCATGGCGCCGGTCGCCATGCGCGAGAAATCGTCGAAGAAGCGGTTTTTGGACTGCATGGACGGGGCCTTCGCTGTGTTGTGCGTCTAATATGGCGGCGCCGCGCCCGGATTCAACTGCCAGATGCGGAAGGCAAGCCCGGCGGCGAAGCAGAGCCACGCGAGATAGGGGACGAGCAGCCACGCCGCGAGGCGGTCCAGCCGTGCGAACGCGAACGTCGTGGCGAGCGCGGCGGCAAGGATGACGAGGATGAGCGCGAAGCTGGGGCCGAGCGTGTGCAGCTTGAAGAAGAGCGTGGACCATAACAGGTTGAGCACAAGCTGGGCGGCGAACAGCAGGGCGGCGCGGTGTCGCTCCGGCCCGGAGGGCGCGGCAAGGACGCGCGCGATGGCGATGCCCATCAGTGCGTAGAGCGTCGTCCAGACGATGCCGAACACGAAACCGGGCGGGTAAAGCGCGGGCTTCGCAAGCTCCGCAAACCAGGGATTGTCCTCGCCCGACCCTGCCAGGACCCCCGAAAGCGAACCCAGAAGCATCACGCCGGGAACCGTGAGAAAGGCGATTCGAAGAGCCTTGGGCAGCGCCATCGCTTTTACTCCGCCGGCGCCGGCGCCGTGCCGCGCTCCTCTTCCAGCTTGCGCGAGACCGCAAGCGGTGAGCCGGTGCCGCGGGCGAGGCGCCGGTAGAAGACGGGGATGACGAACAGCGTGAGCAGCGTCGCGAGGCTGACGCCCCAGACGACGACCGTGCCGATCGCCTGCCGCGAGGCCGCGCCCGCACCGCTTGCGAGCATCAGCGGCACCGCGCCCGCGACAGTTGCGATCGAGGTCATGATGACGGGACGCAGGCGGCGCACGGCGGCGCGGCGGATCGCGTCGTCGAACGCGATACCCTGATCGCGTAGCTGGTTCGCGAACTCTACGATGAGGATGCCGTTCTTCGCCGCGAGCCCGACGAGCATGACGATGCCGATCTGGCTGTAGAGGTTGAGCGATTGGCCCATGACAACAAGCCCGAGCAGGCCGCCGCCCACCGCGAGCGGCACGGTGAGCACGATGACGCCCGGATGCACCCAGCTTTCGAACTGCGCGGCGAGCACGAGGAAGACGAGCAGGATAGTGACGCCGAGCACGCCCCAGATCGCACCGCCCGTCTGCTTGAAGGCGCGGCTTTCGCCGTCATAGCCGATGGCGGCGACTTCGGGCAGCGTCGAGGCTTCCGACTCCAGCCAGTTGAGCGCCTCTCCAAGCGAATAGCCCGGCGCGACCGAGCCTTCGAGCGTGATGGCGCGGAGCTTGTTGAAATGGCCAAGCTCGCCCGCGTCCGCGAAGCTGCGCAGCGACACGAGGTTTGAGAGCGGAATGACATCGCCCGTGCGCGAGCGGACATAGACGTTGGAGAGGTCCTGCGGCGTCAGCCGGTCCTTGCCCTCGGCCTGCACGATGACGCGGTATTCCTCGCCGCGATCGATGTAGGTGGTGACGCGGCGTGACCCCATCATGGTTTCAAGCGTGCGGCCGATCTCGTTGACGGAGACGCCAAGATCACCTGCGCGCGTCGTGTCGATATCGACAAGGAGCTGCGGCTTGGTTTCCTTGTAATCGGCTTCGAGGTTCTGGATGCCGGGATAGGACGCGGCTGCATCGATGATCGCATCGCGGGCGCGGGCGAGCTCCTCGAACGTTGCGCCGGCGATGACGAAGCGGATCGGGCGGCCGCCGCGGTTCGCGCCGATCGTTTGTCCGCCCGATGCGAAGCTGCGGACGCCGGGGTAATCCTCCAGCGTCTTCTGGATCATCTGCGCGGTTTCCGCGGTCGTTTCTTCCCGTTCGGACCACGGCTTCAGGAAAAGCACCATGCGGCCGGTGGAGAAATCCTCCGTCGTGCCCCAACTGCCGGGCGCGCGAACCATCAGGCGGCGGATGGGTCCTTCGTTCACCATCGGCAGCACGCGCGCCTGCAAGTCCTCCATATAGCGGACCATCTGGTCGTAGCCGGTGCCTTCTGCTGCAGTGACACTGACTTGCAGGTTGCCCGTGTCTTCGAGCGGGGCGAGTTCAGACGGGAGCGTGGTCGCGAGCGCAATGCAGCCGGCGACCATGGCAGCCGAAACGCCGCCGATCAGCAGCGGCCGTGTGAGCAGTCGGCCGAGCAAACGGTCGTAGGCGGCGGACAGGCGATCGAAACGCTGGTCGACCCATTTCGTCATGCGGTTCGCGCCGGTTTCCGGCTTCAGCATCTTCGAGCAGAGCATCGGCGTCAGCGTCAGCGCGATGAACCCGGAGAAGGCGACCGCGCCGATCATCGCGGCGGCAAGCTCGCGAAACAGCAGCCCGGTGTTTCCCGCGAGGAACATGATCGGCACGAACACGGAACAGACAACTGCTGTTGTCGCAACCACCGCGAAGGCGACCTGCCGCGCGCCTTCATAGGCGGCGACGAGCGGGGTTTCGCCGTGTTCGATGCGATAATAGATGTTTTCGAGCACAACGATGGCGTCGTCGACGACAAGGCCGATCGCGAGCACCAGCGCGAGCAGCGTGAGCAGGTTGATCGAAAGCCCGAGCGCCCAAAGGACGGCGAAGGTCGCGATCAGACAGATCGGCACGGTGACCGCGGGAATCAGCGTGGCACGCGCCGAGCCCAGAAAAATATAGATCACGAGAATAACGAGAACGGACGCTTCGGCGAGTGTCTTCCAGACGTTCTCGATGGCGGCGGAAATGAACACCGAGCTGTCGTTCGAAATGTCGATGCTGAGACCGGCCGGCAGCATCTTGCGCGTATCGTCTATCCGCGCCCTGACCTCTTCAGCGACGGCCAGCGTGTTCGCGCCCGATTGGCGGACGATGCCGATGCCGACGCCGGGCTTGCCGTTCGATCGGAAGTAGCTGTACGGATTTTCGGGGCCGATTTCGATGCGGGCGACATCGCCGAGGCGAACCAGATGGCCGTCTGCGCCGCGCGAAATGACGAGACTGTTGAAGTCTTCCACCTTGCTGTAGGCGCGGGCGACGCGAACCGTGAGATTCTTCGATTCCGCCTCGACACGACCCGCGGGCAATTCGATGTTCTGGGCGCGAAGCGCAGTCTCTATGTCACCCGGCGTAAGCCGGTAGGCGGCGAGCTTCGCCCGATCGAGCCATATCCGCATGGCGGGCCGCGAGAGGCCGCCAACCATGACGCGCGCGACGCCGTCGATCGAAGAGAAACGGTCGACGAGGATGCGGTCCGCGTAGTCGGCGAGCCAAAGCGGATCGCGCTCCTCGCCGGAGAGGTGCATCCACAGGATCGGCTGCGAATCGACGTCGACCTTGCGAATCTCCGGTGGGATCACCTCGTCGGGCAGATCGTCCGCAAGGCTGCTGACACGGTCGCGGACGTCGTTTGCCGCATCGTCCACATCGCGCGTCGCGGAGAATTCGATGGAGACGTCGGACACGCCGTCGCGCGAACGCGAACGGATCATGTCGATGCCTTCGATGCCGGCGATCCGGTCCTCGATAAGCTGGGTTATGCGCGATTCGACGACGCTGGCAGCCGCGCCGGGATACACCACCTCGACCGAGACGACCGGCGGTTCGATGGCCGGATACTCGCGCACAGGTAGAGAGAAGAAGGCGATAACGCCGGCGAGCACAATGATGAGGCTGATAACAGCCGCGAACACCGGGCGTTTGACGGAGACATCAGAAAGGATCACCGAGACTTCCCTGCGCCCGCTGCGGCGCCGGAGAGGGCTCCGGTAGTGGATTTTTCAGGTTCCCCCGGAAACACCGGCCGCACCTCCGCATCGTCGCGCACCTTCACGACGCCGTCGGCAACGATGCGATCGCCGCGATTGAGGCCGCCGGTGACTTCCACCATGCCACCCGACCGCATCCCGACCTCGACCGGAACGCGGTTCGCGACGTTCTTCTGATCGAGCCGGAACACGAACTGGCGATCGCCCTGCGCGACAAGCGCGAGTTCGGGAACGGCGAGCGCTTCGCGGGGATTGGTCACGATGGATACGGTGAGGAGCATCCCCGGGTTCAGGCGGCGATCAGGGTTTGGCAGCAGCGCGCGGACGGCAACCGAGCGGGTGACGGGGTCGACCTGCGGCTCGACGCCTTCCACCGTGCCGTGGAACACTTCCCCGGGCCATGCCTGCGCGCGCGCCTCGATATTCTGGCCGGCCTTCACCGCCGAGATGAACCGCTCGGGTACGGTGAAATCGAGCTTGATCGAGCTGATGTCGCTGATCGTTGCGATTTCGGTGCCCGCCGTGACGACGCTGCCCGGCGAGAGGCGGCGCAGGCCGACGACGCCGGAGAAGGGCGCCCGGATAATGCGGTCGCCGATCTGTGCGCGGATGGCACCCGCTTCGGCCCGCGCCTGGTCGCGCGCGGCGGTTTGGGCGTCGATGCTGGCATTGGTGGCGAAACCGCGCTGCTGAAGCTCCCGCAGACGGCTGAGCTGCTGCTGCGCTTCCCGCGAGCGAGCCTGGGCGCTGGCAAGGTCCGCATTCTGCTCGACCGTGCGCAGCACGGCGATCACGGTGCCTGCCTGCACATAGGCGCCATCCGTGAAGCGCAGCGATTCCACGCGTTCGGTGACGGTGGAGGTCAGCGTTGTGGATTCGCGTGCAAAAGCGGTGCCCACGGCATCGATGCTGTCGACAAAGCGCATGGGCTCCACCACGCCGCCGACCACGGTCGGCGCACGGCCTTCACCGCTACCCTTTTGTCCGCCGCAAGCAGCGAGTGAAACGGCGAGCGCAAACGCTACGTGCCTCGATATCGACAATTTTCACTCCGATCAGGCGTACGCCGCTCACAACGGCTAAAAATCGCCTATGTAGGCCGCAAAGTCCAATGCTTTACGAAACAGCGTCGGCAAATCCCGCGCGACAGACTCATCTGCCGCACGCCAATCCCCCGCTGGTCTCGTCAAGCCCGATAAATCGCCCGAAAACACGGTCAGATGCAACTCGAAATGCGTGAAAACATGGGTCACGCGCCCTTCGCCGCGTAACCAGCGGGTGGGGGCAGGGGCGCCGGGATGTGCGGCGCGGTCCATCGGGGCGTCGGCGATCTCGCTCATCGGCAGCCCGAGCATCCCGCCGAGAAGCCCGCGCGGCGGGCGCCGCACCAGCAGAATTTCGCCGCCGTCGCGCAGCACATAGACATTGGCGTAGCGTACGGGGCGTGGTGCTTTCCGCGCCTTTTGCGGGAGCAGATCGGCGATGCCGCGGCGTGCCCCATCGCAGGATTCTGCGATGGGGCAGACGAGGCAATCGGGAGAGCGGGGACGGCAGACCGTGGCGCCGAGGTCCATCATCGCCTGCGCGAAATCGCCTGCGCGGGCGGTGGGGGTGATCGTATCGGCAAGCGCGCGAAGCGTCGGCTTTGCGCCGGGTAGCGGCTCTTCAACCGCGAACAGCCGCGCGACGACGCGCTCGACATTCCCGTCCACAACGACGGCCCGTTCGCCGTAGGCGATCGCCGTGATTGCCGCCGCCGTGTAGGCGCCGATGCCGGGGAGGCGGAGAAGAGCCTCCTCATTGGATGGGAAGCGGCCGCCGTGATCGCTCGCCACGGCACGTGCGCAAGCGAGGAGATTGCGCGCGCGGGCGTAGTAGCCAAGGCCCGCCCATGCCGCGAGCACGTCTCCGTCTTCGGCCGCCGCGAGGGCCTCCACCGTCGGCCAGCGCCTCGTGAAATGCTCGAAATAGGGGACGACCGCTGCAACGGTCGTTTGCTGGAGCATGATTTCCGAAAGCCACACCCGATAAGGATCTGCGGCATTGGCGCCGGGCGACGCGCGCCACGGCAGGCGGCGGTGCGAGCGGTCGTACCACGCGAGCAGCGGTGCGGCGATTTCCTTGGCGGGCATGGCGCGCCTATGGCATGGGTTTCACCATGAGGAAACCGGGAGACAGAAGGGGCGGAAGCCGGTCGGTGGCCGAGCTTGTGCCGCTTGTGGGGCGCAAGGCGTTCCGCCGCTTCGGCTTTGTCGACAGCGCAGTCGTGGCGCGTTGGCCCGAAATCGTGGGGCCGGATTATGCCCGGTATTCGACGCCCGAATCGCTGAGCTTCCCGCACGGCAAGCGCAGCGGCGGCACGCTCAACCTTTCCGCCACCGGATCGCACGCGCTGATGATCCAGCACGTCGCGCCGCAGATCATCGAGCGGGTGAACCGCTTTTTCGGCTACGATGCCGTCGCGCGCATCGCCATCCGGCAGGGGCTTGCCATGGAGCGCGCACCTGAAGGCGAGGCCGTGAACACCCCCGGCGAGGTGCCGGAAGACGTGGCAGGCAGCCTGAAAGCCATCGCCGACGACGGGCTTCGGCAGAGCCTTGAAGACCTTGCGCGGCAGATGAGCGGGACGAAGGGACTGCCCATTATTCGCTAGCTGCAAATGCGCTGATCGGCTTTGACTTGGGATGCGGGCCTCGCCATAGTGCTTCACCCGCATCCGTGGCAGGTTTTGGGTTTCTTTGAGGGTGGACTACCAGATGTTGAGAAAAGCGCGCTTCAAGGCCGTGTGTTTGTTTGGAGCCGTCGCAGTGCTTTCAGCCTGCGGCCAGGAATCATCTGAAGCTGCCGGGAGCAAAACCGACGGCGCACCGAAGGCAGCTGCCTCGCCCGCTGCGCCCGCCGGAAAAGGCAAGTGGCTGGAAACCGTGAAGGCGACGCCTGAGGGCGGCTTCAGCATCGGCAATCCGGACGCCCCGGTGAAGCTCATCGAATTCGCTTCGCTCACTTGCCCGCACTGCCGCGATTTCCACGAAATGGCGATGCCGACGATCAAGGGCCAGTATGTCGCGACAGGCAAGGTGCTCTATGAATTTCGCAACTTCGTTCTGAACCCGGCAGACTACGGTGCGACGATGCTTGCGCGCTGCCAGGGGCCGAGCGCCTTCTTCGGGCTGGCCGACGCCTTCTTCAAGAACCAGCAGACCTGGATCGAGCCGTTCACCAAGCTGACCGAGGCGCAGACCGCGCCGTTGCAATCGATGTCGCCGGACGATCAGGTCGTCACCTACGCGAAGCTCGGCGGGCTCGACGGCTTCGTGCGCGCGCGCGGGATTCCCGAAGCGAAGTTCAAGGCCTGCCTCACCGACGAAAACCAGCGCACCCAGCTTGAGACGATCCGCAAGACGGCGGTCGAGCAGTACAAGGTGACGGGCACGCCCGCGTTCGTGCTGAACGACAAGTCGCTCGAAGGCGTGCACAGCTGGGCGGACCTCGAGCCGCTGCTGAAGGATGCCGTCAAGTAGCGTGAAGCGTTTGGGCGTGAGAGAGCGGGGGGCGCGTGCATTTCAGGCGGATTAGACTCGCCGGATTCAAATCCTTCGTCGATCCTGTTGAACTCAGGATCGAGGACGGGCTGACGGGCGTCGTCGGCCCGAACGGCTGCGGCAAGTCCAACCTCCTTGAAGCCATCCGCTGGGTGATGGGCGAATCGAGCGCGAAGTCGATGCGCGGCGGCGGCATGGAAGACGTGATCTTCGCGGGCACCGACCGTCGCCCGGCGCGCGATGCCGCGCACGTCACGCTTCACCTCGACAACTCGAGCCGCCGCGCGCCCGCGCAGTTCAACGATTCGGACGATCTCGAAGTTGTTCGCCACATCGAACGCGGTCTAGGCTCTGCATACCGGGTCAACGGCCGCGACGTGCGCCAGAAGGATGTGCAACTGCTGTTCGCCGACGCGGCGACCGGCGCGCATTCGCCCGCGCTCGTCAGCCAGGGCCGCATCGGCGCGATCATCGCCGCGAAACCGCAGGACCGGCGCCTGCTGCTCGAAGAGGCGGCGGGTATTTCGGGTCTGCACGTGCGCCGCAAGGATGCCGAGCAGCGCCTGCGCGCGGCGGAAACCAATCTCACGCGCCTCGACGATGTGCTGCAGGGCCTATCCACGCAGGCCGCCAACCTGAAACGACAGGCGCGTCAGGCCGAGCGCTACAAGAAGCTCTCCGAACAGATTCGTATCGCCGAAGCGATGCTGCTCTATGCAAAGGCGGCCGAGGCGAATGCCGACGCCAATGCCGCGAAGGCCGAGGCGGAGGCGCTGCGCGGCAAGATCGAGGACGCCACGCGCCTTGGCGCCGCCATCTCGGCGCGGCAGGCGGATGCCGCGGCGAACCTGCCGCCGCTTCGCGAGGCCGAGGCCGAGGCAGCGGCGATCCTCCAGCGCCTGAAACTGTCTCGCGATTCGCTGAACGCCGAACTCAACGAGGTCGAGCGCCGCCGCCGCGAGGCCGAAGCGCGGCGTGAGGCGGCGGAGCGCGACATCGCGCGCGAGGATGCGCTGCATCACGACGCGCACGCGGCGCTTGAACGGCTTGCCGCGGAAGACGCGGCCATCGCCGCGCGGCTCGCCGAGGCGCAGGCTGCGCTTGGCCCGGCGGAAGCGCGCATTACCGAACTTGAAGGGGTTGTGGAGACTGACCAGCGCACGCTTGCCGATGCACTCGCCGCGCAGGCCGAGGCGCAGGGCCAGCGCCGCGCGATCGAGGCTGAGCTTTCGACGCTGCGTTCGCAGATCGCGCGCGCCGAATCCGAAAAGACGCGCACGCTCGCCGCGCAGGCAGCCGCCGCGCAGGGCGATGACGCGGGCGAGCGGCTGATCGCTGCCGAGGCGCGCGCGAAAGATGCGGAGGCCGAAGCCGAGCGCGCGTCCGCAGCGATCGCGACCGGGGAAGAGCGCCGCGCCGGGGCGGAGACTGCACGCGATGCGGCGCAGGCGAAGCGCGGCGAGGCGCAGGCCGCGCTCTCCGCGCTCACCGGCGAGCGGCAGTCGCTCGAACGTTCGCTGGCGGCGAGCCGCGGCGGCGATGCTGAGCCTCTGATCGACCGCGTGCGGGTGACGAAGGGTTTCGAGGCGGCGTTCGCGGCCTCGCTTGGCGACGATACAGCAGCCCCCGTGGGCGGCGAAAGCGGACGCCGGTGGGGCGGGGCGACGAAGGGCGAGTGGGACCCTGCACTTCCCGCGGGCGCGCGTCCGCTCTCCGACGTGATCGAGGCGCCCGAGGAACTCGCACGTCGCGCCGCGCAGATCGGCGTCGTCGACGACGAGATGCTGGACCGTTTGGCGGCGAAGCTCTCGGTCGGCCAACGGCTGGTGACCACCGAAGGGCGTATGGTCCGCTGGGATGGCTTCCGCACCGAAGCGGGCGACGGTAGCGCTGCGGCAGAAAAACTGCGGCAGCGCAACCGCCTTGCCGAGGTGGTGGCACTGCTGCCCGATGCCGAAGCGGCGGTGGAAGCGCTCGATACCGAACTTGCCGCTGCGCGCGCGGTCGTGGCTGAAACCGCGTCCGCGATCGACGGCGAGCGTCAGGCGCTGCGCCGGGCGGAAGCTGCGCGCGCCGACGCCGCGAAGGTGATGTCGCAGCTTGCGGGCGAGGTGGAGCGTCGCGCCGCGCAGCTCGAAGCGTTCGCCGCCGCGGTGACGCGCGCGAACGATCAGATCGCCGAGTGCGGCGAGAAGACGCAAGAACTGGAAGCGGCACTTCTCAATGTGCCCGCCGCCGAAGGGCTGACCGATGCGGTGACGGCAGCGCGTAACACTGCCGACGCACATCGCTCCGATCTAGCGATGGCCCGCGCCGAGCATGTTGCGCTCCAGCGCGGTCTGCAGAGTGATACGGCGCGCCGCGATGCGATTACGGCCGAGCGCGAGGCGTGGGAACGCCGCATTTCGGGCAGCGCGGCACAGCGCGAGGAGCTTGCTGCTCGAATCGCCGCGGCAAATGCGACGATCGCCGAAATCGCCGACGTGCCCGCGGCGATCGCCGAGCGGCAAGCACGGCTTGCGGGGGATCTCGCCGATGCGGAGGCCGCGCGCAAAGCGGCGGCGGATCGGCTTGCCGAGGCCGAAGGCGGGCTTCGCACGATCGACGGCGAAGCGCGCGAGGCGACAGAAATTCTTTCCACCCTGCGCGAGGAGCGCGGACGTATCGAGGTGCGCGTCGAGACCTGCGAGCACCGGCGCACCGAACTCAACCGCCTGTCGGTCGAGCGTTTCCAGTGTTCGCCGCAGATGCTGCCCCAGCGCTTCGAATTCAGCGACGAGAACATGGAGGACGCTGAAACGCTGAATTCCGGGCTCGATCGCCTGACCGGCGAGCGCGAGCGCATGGGGCCGGTGAACCTGCGCGCCGATGTCGAGCTCGAAGAGATTGAGACGACACTCACAACGTCGACCTCCGAGCGCGAGGAGCTGGAAACCGCAATCGCCCGCCTGCGCGGCAGCATCGGCTCGCTGAACCGCGAAGGTCGCGCGCGGCTGCTGACTGCGTTCGAAGAGGTGAACCGCCACTTCGGTGATCTTTTCACCAGCCTCTTCGGCGGCGGCGAAGCGCGCCTCGAACTCATCGAATCGGATGATCCGCTCGAAGCGGGCCTCGAGATCATGGCGCAGCCCCCGGGCAAGAAGCTGCAATCGCTGACGCTGCTTTCGGGCGGCGAGCAGGCGCTGACGGCTGTGGCGCTGATCTTCGGCTTGTTCCTGACGAATCCGGCGCCGATCTGCGTTCTCGACGAGGTCGACGCGCCGCTCGACGACGCCAATATCGAGCGTTTCTGCGATCTTCTCGACCGCATGACGACGCTGACCGACACCCGCTTTCTTATCGTGACGCACAACGCCGTCACGATGAGCCGCATGCATCGCCTCTATGGTGTTACCATGGGCGAGAAGGGCGTCAGCCAGCTTGTTTCCGTGGACCTTGGCCGCGCCGAAACCCTGCTCGCGGCGGAGTAGGCATGCTGCCGTGGACACCATGCCGCAGTGCGGCACGGCGAGCGTTGACTTGGCGAAAACCCGCCACTAAACGTGCGCTCGCGTTCGGGGTTTCGGCTCCGGCGTCTCGTCGCTTGCCGGAAACGGCATGTGTTTCGGGTGGACCGTTCAAACTGTCCTCAAGGGCATGGAGATGATCGTTGGCTGATGACCGGCGCATCGAACCCGACGACCTCGGTCGTCGACTTGCCGAGGCCAAGGAACGTGCCAATCCGAAGCGTGACGGGCTGAAACGGGAAGAGAACAGGGGCTGGTCGATCGCCATCGAATTCGTCGGTGCGATCCTCGTGGGTGCCTTTTTCGGCTGGCTGATCGACGGCTGGTTCGGAACGGGGCCGTACGGAATGATCCTGTTCTTTTTGCTCGGCTTTGGTGCTGGTCTGCGCACGGTGATGCGCAAGAGCGGCGACTTCGACGGCAACCCGGACGACAACAACTAAGGTTCAGGAGCGCGGGCGTTCAATGGCGAACCCGATGGAACAGTTCGAGATCAAAACGCTCAGCCCGATTGAGCTTGGCGGCTATGACGTCTCGTTCACCAATTCTTCGCTGTGGATGATGATCGCGCTCGTCACGGTGGCGGGTTTCCTCTTTATCGGCACGGCTGCCCCGAAGCTCGTTCCCGGGCGCTGGCAGGCTTCCGTCGAGTATCTTGAGGAATTCATCCGCAACATGCTGGCGGAAAACGTCGGGCCGGAAGGCCGCAGGTACGTTCCGCTGGTGTTCGCACTCTTTATCTTCGTGCTTGGCTGCAACCTGCTGGGCCTGCTGCCCTTCGTGGGCGCCTTCACGCCGACCAGCCACATCGCGGTGACCTTCGGCCTTGCCGCGCTGGTCTTCCTCGTGGTGCTCGGTGTCGGCTTCGCGCGCCACGGGCTGCACTTCTTCTCGCTCTTTATTCCCAAGGACTGCCCGATCGTGCTGCTTCCGCTGGTGACGGCGATCGAGTTCGTCTCGTTCCTGTCGCGGCCGTTCACACTGGCGATCCGGTTGTTCGCGAACATGACTGCGGGCCACGTTCTTCTGAAAGTGTTTGGCGGCTTCGTCGTCAGCCTTGGTGTATTCGGCCTGCTGCCGCTCGGCGTCAACGTCGCGCTTACCGCGCTCGAAGTGATGATCGCCGTGGTGCAGGCCTATGTCTTCGCGCTGCTCACGTCGATCTACCTGAACGACGCGGTCAATCTTCACTAGTTTCCACGCAATCCCACTACAGTTCAACGGAAGGGTTTCAACATGGATATCGCATCAGCCAAGCTCATCGGTGCCGGTCTCGCTGCTGTCGGCGCGGGCATTGCCGCTATCGGCGTGGGCACGATCTTCGGCCAGTTCCTGCAGGGTGCGCTGCGCAACCCGGCTGCTGCCGACAAGCTCGGCGGTCGTCTGATCTTCGGCTTCGCGGTGACCGAGGCTCTCGGCCTCATCGCCGCCGTCGTCGCGCTCGCGCTCGCGTTCGGTTGATCGACAGGGGCTTCGGGCCGGCGCGGCATTCGCGCTGGCCGGTGCCCCTTTGATCACTCAGCCGGATTCGCATCGGGGTAAGTCATGCCACAATTCGACCCGTCAAATTTTCTGCCGCAGATGTTCTGGTTGGCGATCGCATTCGCCATCCTTTACTTCGGCGTCGTCCGCCTGACGCTGCCGAAGATCGGCAAGGTCGTCGACGAACGTGCCAGCATGATCGCGGCCGATCTGTCGGCGGCGGAAGTGGCACATACGGCTGCCGCGAACACGGGCCATGCCTATGATGCGGTTCTCGCCAAATCCCGCGAGGCCGCGACGAGCGTCGTATCCGATGCGAAGGCGGTCACGGTTCGTGAAAACGAAGCCAAGCTCGCCAAGCTCGATGCCGAACTCAATGCGCGTCTCGCTTCGGCGGAGGCCCGCATTTCCGATGCACGTGCCAAGGCTCTTGGCGAGATCGAGACCGCTGCGAGCGAAGCAGCGGCCGATGTCGTCGAGCGCCTCACCGGCGTTCGCCCCGGCGAACTGGAAGCCAGGGCCGCGGTCGCCGCGAGCCTGTCGTAGGAAATCGCCATGCAAGTTCCCGCCGGTGATGTGACCAACGTCGATGTGCCGCCGAGCGCAGGCGAGGCCGATCAGACGACCGCGACCGTTGCCCACGAGGCTGCGCACGACGAGCATCCGGTGATGCTCGGACTCGACGCCGAGGGCTGGGTTTACGTCAGCATCACGATCTTCTTCCTTCTCGCGATCTTCGTAATGAAGGCGCCGAAGCTGATCGCGCAGGGGCTCGATGCCCGTATCGCGCAGGTGAAGGCGCAACTCGCCGAAGCGAAGACGCTGCGCGAGGAAGCCGAGAAGCTTCTCGCTGAAGCGAAGGCGCGTGAGGCGCAGGGCGAAAAGGACGCCGCTGCGATCATCGCCCATGCGAAGCAGGAAGCCGAGCAGATCACCGCCGCCGCGCAGAAGAGTGCCGAGACGATGGTCGCGCGCCGTACCGCGATGGCCGAAGCAAAGATCGGCGCTGCCGAGCGCGCCGCCGAAGCTGAACTTCGTGCCCGCGCCGCAACGCTTGCGACCGCCGCCGCCTCGCGCATCATCGCCGATACAACCGACAAGGCGACGAAGACCAAGCTCACCGACGCCGCGATCAGCGAACTGGATCGGCGTCTCCACTAGGGCGCGGTTTCAGAGGAGTTTTGAAAGGCCGGGGCGCGAACGCTCCGGCCTTTTTCGTTCTGCTATCCGGCTGCGTAACTCGGGCGATCCGTCACCTCGGCGTGCCAGCGTAGCGTGTTCGTGTGATCCTCCGGGACGCGCGCCTTGATCCAGCGGGCGAAATCGAGCGCGACCGTCGCGGTGATGTCGGCGATCGTGTAGCGGTCGCCGGCGATGTAGGGGCTTTCGCCGAGGCGGGTGTTCAGCATCGCGAAGAAGCCGGGGAGCAGCAGCCGCCCGCGTTCGGCAAGCTCCGGGATCTGCGCCGTGTCCGGCCCACCGCCGGGCTGCGCGCGGTTCGCGAACAGCGGCTGCGTGTTGCGGTAGACCGACGCGATGGTCGCCAGCCCGTCGAACTCCATGCGGCGCTGCCAGCATTCGATGACGGCGGATTCCTTCGCGTCACGGCCCATCAGGTTGGGCTCGGGGTGCAGCGTCTCGAAATAGCGGCAGATCGCGATCGATTCGTCGATCACCGTACCGTCGTCCAGCACCAGCGCGGGGATGAGGCCGCGCGGGTTGACCGCGAGATATTCGGGCGTGCGGTTTCCGCCCTCGGCGACGTTCACCTCTTCGATTTCGATCGGGATGCCTTTTTCGGCGAGGAAGATGGTGACGCGGCGCGGATTGGGTGCGCGGTTCATGCCGTAGAGCTTCATGGTCGATTCCCCTGTTTCGTAAACCTGATTGCACGAGGCCACGTTCTCGTCTATGCGCGCTACCCGCAACAAGGAACAGGGTTCCCGATGACTTTCGAGGTTCGAGGACTACGACGAGGATAGACGCCGCTGGGAAAGCGGCGCGGATGGCGCGTGGCCATTCTTCATCCTCCTGTCACTCGAATGCTTGAAAGTTCCGCACATGATTATCGTGCCCGCCAGCGCCCGGCACGGCGCTGCCATTGAAGCGCTTCTCGACGACGTTTTCGGTTCCGACCGGCACGGTCGCACGGCCTATCGCCTGCGCGAGGGCGTGCATACTGTTGAAGGGCTGAACTTTGTTGCGCTCGACGCCGACGGGGTGCTCGTCGGTTCGATCCAGCTTTGGCCGATCGAACTCGCAACGGCGAACGGCGTTCATGCCCTGACGCTGCTCGGCCCCGTTGCGGTCGCGAAGAGTCTGCAGGGCACGGGCATAGGCGCCGCACTCATGGAAACCGCGATCGCGGCGGCTGATGCGATGGGGCGGAGCGCGATCGTGCTGATCGGCGATCCCGAATATTACGGCCGCTTCGGCTTTTCGGCTGAGGCGACGGCGGACTGGGCGGTGCCGGGTCCGGTGGAGCGGCACCGGCTTCTGGCGCGGGGGTTCGCGCTGAACACGGCGGGCACGCTTCGGCCCGCCAAGGCGGTCAGCGCCGTTCGCGCCACCACGCCAGCACGAAAAGGCCCGCGGCGAGCAGCAGCGCCAGCGGCGGCATGATGAGCGGCTTCTCGTCGACCGCGACGAGTGATCCGCTGCGGTTCTCGACGAGGCCGAGCCAGCGGGGTCCCGCCGCCGTATCGGTCGGCGCGACGCGGCGGACCCTGGGGACGCCGTCCTGTAGCCAGTAGCTGCCGCCGCCCGAGGCTTTCACGGGCGCGGCGAGGGGCGCTTCGCGGGGGCGGACCTCTGCGAACTCGGCGCTGTCGCCTGCGAGGACATAGCGGATGCGGTCTCCGGCGGCGACGCGGTAGAGCCCGTCCGCGCCGACCGTGACGCTTGCGCCGGTAATGCCTTCGCCGCGCGCTGTGAGTGGAACGCCGCGATCATTGTCGCCGGGATCGGTGAGGATCGCGGCCTCGGGCGGGGTGAGGCCGTGCGCGGTGATGTCGATGCGGCGCCCAGTTGCAGTGGCTTCGAGGCGGTTCTCGTCGAGATCGGGTTCCTGCATCAGCCAGTGCGCGATGCGGCGGAGAAGCTCTGCATGCGGCCCGGCGCCGTCGACGCCGCGCGACCACCACCAGACGTTCGTGGAGGCGATGAGCCCGACACGCCCGCGCCCGACGCGGTCGAGCATGACAAGCGGCTTCTCTCCAGCGCCCGACATCAGCACTTCGCCCGCCGTCGGCGCCATGTCGCTCTGCGTGCCCCAGCGGCCCCACGCATCGCCGCCCCAGAGCTTCGGAAGTTCGGACGTGACGGGATGGCGGCGGCCCGTGGGCGTCAGCAGCGGGCGGAAGGGCGCGGCGATGCCCGGCCCGGCAGTGCGCGCGGGGAGCACGGGCGCGAGATCGGTGTTGCCGAGCCCGCCTTCGGACGCGAACTCCTCGCCGGTGACGACGAGCAGGCCGCCGCCCGCCTTCACGCGCGCGCCGAGATCCTGGAAATAGATCGGCGAAAGCAGCTCCGAGAGGCTGAAACGGTCGAAAATGATGAGGTCGAAGTCGCCCAGATGCTGCTCGAACAGCTCCTCGACCGGGAAGGGGATCAGCGACATCTCGTCGGGCGGTGTCGTGTCGAAGCTGGTCGGCAGGCGCAGGATCGTGAAGTGCACGAGATCGATGTTGGAATCGCTCTTGAGGATGTCCCGCCACACGCGCCCGCCCGGATAGGGAACGCCCGAGACGAGCAGCACGCGCAGCCGGTCCGTCACGCCGTTCAGCCGCACCAGCGCGCGGTTGTTGACGAGCGTCGCCTCCCCGCCCGGAAGCGGCGCCACCGACAGCGCCATTTCGATCGTGCCGCGCCGGGTGACGGGAACCGAGAGGCGCACCGGCTCGCCCGTCGGCACGTCGCGCTCCGTGGTGCGCCCGCCCGCGACCTGCTGTGTGAGCGCCGCAGTGCCACGCGGCGCGTTCGGGCCGTCGTCGATGCGGATCACGACCTCGGCGGGCTGGCCGACGACGCTGTAACTCGGCACCCGCTCGACGATGAGGCGGCGATCGGGCGTGTCGGGATCGCCCGCGATCAGGTGATGCAGCGGCACGCCCGCAGGGAGCAGGCGCGGATCGGGCGCATCGGCTGAAATGCCGTCGCTGAGCACGACGACACTGGCGAGACGCCCGGCGGGCGCTTCCGATGCGGCGCGCTCGATCGCGGCGGCAAGGCGTGTCGGTTCGCCGGGTTCCTGCGGCACGGTGACGACGCGCCACTCGACGCCCGGCGTCTCCCGCCGGAGCGCGGCGAGCGCGGTATCCGCCTGGCGGTTGCGGTTTCCGATCCCCATGCTTGCCGAGCGATCGACGACGGCGACAGCCACGTCCGGGCGCACGGCGCGCCGTTCCTGAAGCCATATGGGGTTGGCCAGCAGCATCATCAGGATCGCCGCGATAAGCGCGCGCGGCCAGAACAGGCGCGGCGCGCGCCACAGCACGATGCCGAGTCCCGCCGCGAAAAGCACGCCGACGAGGATGACGCCCCACCACGGCAGCAGCGGCGCGAAGCTGATCGCGCGTTCGATCACGGCTGCTTTCCGCCCATGCGATCGAGCAGCGCGCGGGTGTGGACCTGATCGGCCTTGTAGGTGCCGGTGAGCGCATACATGACGAGGTTGACGCCGAAGCGCAGGGCCTGTTCGCGCTGCGACGGGCTGACCGCGCGATCACCCGACCACAGCGAAGCCCAGTTGCCGCCGCCGATGACGACGCCGGAAACCCGGCCATCGCCGCCCTCGGTGCCCGTTTCCGTCCACACAGCGCCGCCCGCGTAGCTGTGGAGCAGGTAGAAGGTGCGCGAGAGCACGTGTTCGCTCCCCACTTCGCTGAGCGCGGGGAGACCCAGCGGCTCAAGCAGGTCCCGCGCGCCGCTGCCCGCGCCGAGCGGCTGCCCGAAATCGAAGAGCACGAGGCCGCCGGCGGCGATGTAGGCGCGCAGGCGGAGCGCTGTGGCCGGAGTCATGCTGCGCACGGTCTGGGCGGGCCAGTAAAGCACCGGATAGGCGCCCAGCGGATCGCGCGCCGGATCGACGGCGGCAGGCTTGCCGGGTGAGACGGAGGTGCGGCGGGTGAGCGTCTGGCCGAGCGTTTCGAGGCCGCGCGCGATGCCCGCGTCGGTCGCGGCGCTCCCCGTGCGGACGTAGGCGAGCTGCAGGTCGGCGGCTTCCGCCGGTTTTGGGGTGATGATAAAAAGCAGCGCAGCCGCGCCCGGTGCCAGCGCTGCGAGCGCGCCGCGCAGACGCAGCGCGACGAGAATGTCGACAAGCGCGAGCAGGATGGCGGCGAGGATCAGCCATGCGCCGATATCGATGGGCGGCGCGGCCTCGGCGGCGGGGCGCAGGCCATCGGCGGAGAGCGGCGTGAAGCTGAAGCCGGGCCCGAGCGCGCCGGCAAGGTTGATGACACGCCGCGCATCGCCGCTGCGATAAAGGCCCGGCGGCGTCGCGGCGCTCGCGACGGCGGCATCGAAATCCGCAGCGGGAATGGTGACAGGCTGCGCGGGTTCCTGCCATTCGCCGCGCGCACCCAGCATACGTTCGAGCACCCAGGGCTTTGCGCCCGCGATGTCGAGGGAGGCGGGATTTGCGCCGAGCGGCAGCAGGCGGCGCATCATCGCTTCGAAAAGACCGCTGAGAGGCAGCGTGGACCATGAAGGATCGGCGGCGGTGTGGACGAGGACGAGAAGCCCTGCGCCGCGCCGGACCGCGCTGACCATCGGGGTGCCGTCCGCAAGCCATGCCCAGCGCATCGCATCGGCGTCCGATGCCGCAAGAAGCTGGCGGGAGACGCGCGCTTCTTCGGGGACCGGCAGGCCTGCCAGCGGGCCTGCGGCTTCGAACCCGCCGATCGCCTGCGGCTGCTGCCACGAAAGCACGCCGCCGAGCGCGCGTGCGCCCGCGCGCAAAGGCACGGGCGAAAGCGCACTGCCGTTCTCCGCGATGCGCGGCCCGGCGAAGAGGATGACGACGGCGCCTTTCTCCACGCGCTCCAGCAGCGGCTTGGCCTGGGCGGGCTCGGCGGCGACGTCGGTGAGCACGAACAGCGTGGCCGGGTCTTCGGCGGCGGTCTCAAGCGTGGCGGTTTTGATCTCCGCGTGCGGTTCGAGTGCGCGGCGCACGTAATAGCCGCCCGATTCGAGCGGCGGCGCGCTCGAGGGGCCTTCGATCACGACGACACGTGGGCGCGCCGTGCTGCCGTCTGCAAGGTAAATCGCCTGCGCGCTGGTGCCGACGGTGAGACGGCTGACGTCCGCGCGCTCGGCGGCGTCGAGACGCACGCGGAAGGTGGCGACATCGCTCTCGAAATTCAGCGGCTCGCTCGACAGCGTCTGGCCGCGCCGGCTGCGGAAAGCGAGCGCGGTTGCGGGGAGGCCGGAGGGTGCGATCACCTGTCCGCTCCAGCCTTCGTTGGTGCGCCCGGCGATACGGATCGCGGGCTCGGCGGGCGGCACGGCGAGAAGCTCGCCGCCGGCCAGCGCGCGGCGCAGGGTGGGCGCGCCCGCATCCTCGATACCGTCCGCCACCCACAGGAAGGCAGCATCTTTCGGCAGTATGGCTGCGCGGCGCGCGCGGTCCGCAGGCCACGGCAGCGGGGCGAGCGCGGCAAGCTGCGCCTTCGCGGTGGGGGCGTCCGCCCAGTGGGCATCGGGGCTGGGGCCTGCGAAGGCCGTGGGCAGGATCGTGAAGCGTGTCGTAGCCGGCAGCGTATCGATGCGTTCGGAAGCTGCCGTGATGAGCCGGTCCCACTGCGAGGCGGCGGCCCAGCCGTTATCGACGACAATCGCGAGCCGCGCGGGCGGCGCGCTGGCGGGTGTCGGCTTCCAAATGGGCCCGGCAAGGCCGACGAGGAGCAGCGCGACGATTCCGATCCTCAGCAGCACCAGCCACCACGGCGGCGTCGCGGCGGGCGGCGGCGGGATTTCCGCGTCGCCGAGGAGCACGATGGAAGGCAGGCGCACGCGGCGGACGGCGGGCGGCAGGCGGCGCAGCAGGAACCAAAGGAAAGGCAATGCAAGGCCGGCGGCGAGCAGCCACGGGACGGCGAAGCTGAAAGCGCCCCCCATCACGCCGCCTCGCGCAGCCAGCTTGCGATGCGCGCGGCGAGCGCTGCGGCGTCGGCGTTCGTTACCGCGTCCACGAGCAGCCAGCCGGGCCTGTTACAGACGGCGGCGATCCGGGCGCGATGCGCGTCCCACGCGGCGGCATAGGTATCGCTGAGCGCCTCGGCACGGCCTGCCTCGAACGGGCGGTCGCCGGGCTCGACCGCATCGAAATGCACGCGGCCCGCGAAGGGGAAGGCGATCTCGGCGGGATCGGCGACGGCGATGACGACACCTTGCGCGCCCGCAGTCGCTGCAGGGGCGATCCAGTCGAGCGCGCCGGGGCTGAGGAAATCCCCCGCCGCGAGAACGATGTCGGCAGGGCCGGGATTCGTGAGCGTGGGCGCGTCGCCGTGCCCGTGCGGCGCGAGCAGGGCATCCCCGCGCAAGGGGCGCGGATCAGGCGGAGTGCAGCAGGTTTCGCCGGCCTCATACGCAGCCAGGCCGATCGCGGCCACGAGCGTATCCGCGAGCGTTTTCTTCCGGGGCAGGGTTTCGTCGGAGGCGTAGTCCATCGAGGCGCTCGCGTCCGACCAGAGCCAGAGGCGCACGGGGTCTTCGCGCTCGCGTTCGCGTACGTAAAGTGCGTCGCTGCGGCCCGAGCGGCGCCAGTCCACCTTGTCCGCCGCTTCGCCGGGGGTCAGCATCCGGTATTGCCAGAATTCCGAGCCTGGCCCCGCCGCGCGGCGAGGGTGCGCGCCGCCTTGCCGCGCCGCGCGGGCGCGGGCACGCGTGAGGCGCAGCGGGCCGAGCATGGCCGCGATGCGTTCGGCGTCGAGGGGAGCGCTCACTCCAGACCGGATTCGATCGTCCGAATGAGCTCGGCGACGGTGCGGCCTTCGCTGCGCGCCGCGAAGCCGAGCTGGACGCGGTGGCCGAGCGCGGGCTGGAGCAGCGCCGCCACATCCTCCAGCAGCGGTACGGCGCGGCCTTGCAGGAAGGCGCGGGCGCGCGCCGCCGTGATGAGCGCCTGACCGCCGCGCGGTCCCGGTCCCCACATCAGGCCGGGGTTTTCGGGGCCGGGGCGCAGGCTGCGCACGGCGCGGAGGATCGCATCGACGACGCCTTCGGGCACAGGCATGTGCGTGAGCAGCGTCTGCGCCTCGATCAGATCGGTCGCTTTCAGCATGGCTTCCGGCACAGGCTCATCCGCGCCCGTGGTGGCCACAAGGATGGCGCGTTCGTCGGCGAGCGCGGGGAAATCGATGTCGATTTGCAGCAGGAAACGATCGAGCTGCGCTTCGGGGAGCGGATAGGTGCCTTCCTGCTCGATCGGGTTCTGTGTGGCGAGCACATGGAACGGGCGGGGCAGGGCGCGCGCGGCGCCCGCGACACTCACCTGCCGCTCCTGCATCGCTTCCAGCAGCGCGGACTGGGTGCGCGGGCTGGCGCGGTTGATCTCGTCCGCCATCAAAAGCTGCGTGAACACCGGGCCTTCGATGAAGCGGAAGGCGCGGTCGCCCTCGCGCGACTGTTCGAGCACTTCGGCGCCCAGAATGTCCGACGGGACGAGATCGGGCGTGAACTGGATGCGGCGTGTATCGAGGCCGAGGACGGTGCCCAGCGTCTTGACCAGGCGCGTTTTCGCAAGGCCGGGCAGGCCGACGACAAGCGCGTGGCCGCCCGCGAGCAGCGCGACGAGCGCCAGATCGATAACGTGTTCCTGACCGATGATGGTGCGGCCGATTTCGGCGCGGGCGTTTGCAAAGCCGGCGGCAAGCGCGTCGAAACGCGCTTCGGCCTGCTTGACGTCTATGGGGGGCTTGGGTTCGGTGTTCACGGCACTCTAATACGTCGGGGGATCAGGGTTACAATCATCGCCGCGCGCGATAAGGGTGGCAAGAGATGATCGACACACGTGCTACCCTCGACCTTCCGGCTTCGCTCTCGGAAATCGCGCAGGCGGTCGCCGCGCAAAAGCTGCCGCCCGTCGAAAGCTGGCACCCGGAACGCACGGGCGACAGCGAGATGCGGATCGCGCGGGACGGAACGTGGTTCCATCAGGATGCACCGATTCCCCGTCCGGAGATGGTGCGGCTGTTCTCCACGATCCTGCGCCGCGAGGCGGACGGGCGGCATGTGCTCGTGACGCCCGCCGAAAAGCTCGACATTCTTGTGGAGGATGCGGCGTTCATCGCGGTTGCGCTGCAGAGCGAGGGCGAGCGGGAAGGGCGGCGTCTCGGTTTCACGCTGAATACCGGCGATCCCGTGATCGCGGGGCCGGAGCATGGGATTTCGCTGCGGGACGGCGCGCCGTACCTCCATGTGCGCGGTGGGCTGGAAGCGCGGATCGCGCGGCCCGTCTATTACGAACTCGCCGATATCGCGATCGCCGAGGGCGGCGATCCGCCCGGCGTTTGGAGCGAAGGCGTTTACTTCCCGCTGATGGACGCCGCATGAGCCCCGATCTCGACTGGATTCGCGCTCGCCTGCGCCGCTACGAACGCATTCCCGGCCATCTGCCGCAGTTCGGGGATGACATCGACAATTTCGATACGGAGCTTTTGGGCGCGCTGACGCCCGCAGCGGTGCTGGTGCCGGTGATTGCGCGCCGCGAGCCGACGCTGCTCTTCACCAAGCGTAATGCCAACATGCGTCGCCACGCCGGGCAGGTCGCCTTTCCGGGCGGTCGGCTCGATCCCGGCGAGGATGCGGTGCGCGCGGCGCTGCGCGAGGCCGAGGAAGAAACGGCGCTGCCTCCGGTGCATGTCGAGGTCGTCGCCCCGATCGACGATTATGCGACGGGCACGGGGTTCCGGGTGACGCCGGTGGTGGGCATCATCCCGCCGGACCTTGCGCTCACGCCGCATGAGGCGGAGGTCGAAAGTCTGTTCGAGGTGCCGCTCGACTATGTGCTCGATGCGTCGAAGCACGAGCGGCGCACGGGCGAGTGGAAGGGCCGGGAGCGCACCTTCTATGTGATTCCCTGGCGCGATGGCGACATCTGGGGCGCAACGGCGGGCATGGTCGTGAACCTCGCGCGGATCCTGACACAATGAAGCTCCCGCCGCAGGCATGGGCGGAAACGCCGGGGGGTAGCACCGTGCTGCGCGCGCTCGACGCCGAAAACGGCACGACGCGGCTGGTGGGCGGTGCGGTGCGCGATGCGCTGCTTGCGCTGCCGGTGACGGACGTCGATCTCGCGACCGCGCTTTCGCCCCAGGAGGTGACGCAGCGGCTGGAGGCAGCGGGCGTGCAGGTGGTGCCGACCGGCATCGCGCACGGCACGGTGACAGCCGTGACCCCCGACCTCATCATGGAGGTCACGACCCTGCGCCGCGACGTTTCCACCGACGGGCGCCGCGCGACCGTAAAGTATACAGCTGACTGGCGTGAAGACGCTGCGCGGCGCGATTTCACGATCAACGCGCTCTATGCCCGGCTGCCGGACGGTGAAATAGACGACTGGTTCGGCGGTCTAGACGACCTCGAAGCTGGGCGGGTGCGCTTCATCGGGGAGCCTTTGCAGCGTATCGCGGAAGATCACCTGCGCATCCTGCGCTTCTTCCGCTTTCACAGCCGCTTCGGGCGCGGGGAGCCGGATGCGGCAGGGCTTGCCGCCTGCGCGGCGCGCGCGAACGATTTGATGGCGCTATCCCGCGAACGCATTCGCGAGGAGCTATTTCGTATACTTGTGCTCCCGCGCGCGGCGGAGACGATCGGGCTCATGCTGTCGCTCGGCGTTCTGAAGCCGGTGCTGCCGGAAATCGTGGAAGAGCGGGTTGAGAACCTGGCGGCACTCGCGGCGCGGGAGGCGGCATGGGGTGCTGAGCCTGATGCGGTCCGGCGCTTTGCCGCGTTGTTGCCGCAGCGTGCAGGACTGGGCACCGCGTTCGGCGCGCGGCTTCGGCTGTCGCGGCGCGATACGGCGCGGCTCGATGCGCTTGGTCTTCCCGACCCGGCACTGCCGGGTGATCCGTACTCGGCCGCCTATTTCAGCGGCGCAGAGACAGCGCGCGACCGCCTGCTGCTGCTCGGCGATGAGGGGCACGCGGCGTGGACGGCACTGGAGGGCTGGGAACGTCCGGCAATGCCGGTGAGCGGCAAGGATATCATCGCCCGCGGCGTGACGCCCGGCCCGGAGGTGAGCCGCCGTCTTCAGCGTTTCGAACGCGACTGGGTGGCGTCAGGATGCCCGCTCGATGCTTTGCGCATCGATGCTCTGCTCGACGCCGCTCTCTCCTGACGGACCGCAAACGCCCTTGTTGATGAACGCTTCGGCTTCCTTCGCCGCCATGGGCCGCGCGAAGTAAAAGCCCTGCGCGGAGTCGCAGCCGAGCGCACGAAGACGTTCTGCTTGGCTATATTCCTCGACGCCTTCGGCCACGGTCGTCATGCCGAGATTGCGCGCGAGGGCAATGATCGTGGTGACGATCTTGTGGCTGTCGTCGGATTTCATCATTCCGGCGATGAACGACTGGTCGATTTTCAGCACGTCGATCGGCAGCTGCTGCAGGTAGCTGAGTGACGAATAGCCGGTGCCGAAATCATCCATCGCGATGCTGATATCGAACTGCTTCAGCTTGGTGAAGATTTGACGCGCCAACTCCGGGTTCTCGACGATGGCGCTTTCGGTGAGCTCGACCTTCAGCGCACCGCCGGGGAGGCCGGATGCGACGAGTGCGGCTTCGACCGCGCCGACGATGTCGTCCTGCGCGAGCTGTAGCCCTGAAACGTTGACGCCGACGTTGAGGTCCATCGCGCTCGGGCATCGCTTGCGCCAGTCTGCGAGCTGCATACACGCGGTTTCGATCGCCCAGCGTCCGAGCGGGACGATGAGGCCTGAATCCTCGGCAATCGGGATGAAGTCGGACGGGGAAATCATGCCGCGTTCGGGATGGTTCCAGCGGGCGAGCGCCTCGAAACCGCCCAGGCGTCCCTCGGCGAGGTTCACATAGGGCTGGAAGGCGAGTTCAAGTTCCTTCCGGTCGATTGCCTTCCGAAGATCGGCTTCGATGCGGAACATGTCGCGCGCGACGCTGTGCGCACTCGACTGGTAGATGGCGATGCCGCCGCGCCCGCGCGATTTGGCGGTATGGAGCGCAAAATCGGCATCGCGGATCAGGTCTTCCGAATAGCGGCGGGACGAGAAGGTGGTCGCGATGCCGACGCTCGCCGACACGAAGCACTCGCCGCCGGTGATGACGAAAGGCGATTTGAGCGTGCTCTGGATGCGCTCGACGACGCGGATCGTGTCTTCGGGCGCGTCGATGTTCTTGACGAGCACGGCGAACTCATCGCCGGAAAGGCGGGCGAGGCAATCGTTGGCGCGGATGCAGGGCAGCAAGCGACGCGCCATGGCCGCCAGAAGCTCGTCGCCGACGATGTGGCCGAGATTCTCGTTCACGCGCTTGAAACGGTCAACGTTGATGACCGCGACCGCGAGGTGCGATTTCAAGCGACCTTCAAGAGCATCCTCGAGCTGTTCGATGAAAAGAACGCGGTTGGGGAGGCCGGTGAGCGCATCATTCAGCATCGTCTGACGGAGATTGCGCTCCGCCTGGATCTCCGGCGTACGGTCGCGCACCGCGATAACAACGCGGGCCGGGGCGTCGCCTGTCAGCGGCAGCGCCGAGATATGTGCGGAAAGGTGGCGCTGTCGCGGGCTTTCCGAAACGGTCCAGTCGATCTCCCGCTTGGCGCCGCGCGGATCCTGCAGCAGCGATTCCACGGCGACCCCGATACGCGGATTCTCGTTCAGAAGGCGGATGCGCGGGAGGCCGAGCCCGATCACCTGATTGTGTGGATAGCGCGCCCAGCTTTCGAATGTGGCGTTGGAAGACAGGCACACGGGAATGCCGTCGCGGCCGGCCTGGAAGATGAGCACACCGACGGGCAGCGTATCGATGACACCTTGAAGTATCGCTTCGGCGGCGGCCTCGGCTGCGGGTTCAATGCCGCCGATATTATCTGCCGCCGAACCTGCCGCTCCTATCGCGCGTTTCGACTGCATCTTTCCCTTCACTCGCGACTCTGCCGGCTGTTTCCCGGCCTCAGATCACGCGAAGGCCGGCACCGGTTTTGAAAGGAATGGCACGCATGAAATTAAGGAGCCGTAAAGCGCAGTTATGCTTTCGAAATAAAGTTAACCGCCAAGGCGGAAGTTTGAAGCGTGCCCGATGCGATCGCTGCCAGCATGGGAGGGCTTGTCCAGCTTACGCCAGCGCTGAATAAGAGTTTGGCGAGGCACGGAACTCACCAGCACGCGCTTCTTCTGAGCAAATCAATGGTGAGCTATCAGGCGTGGCTCTGTGGGCGATTTCCATCCAGGCGGCAATGGCTCTCCATAGCCTTCAGGGCTTTGGAACGCGGCTCCATATGCAAACCGTCCAGTGGCACCCTTAAAACCAAGAAAATACCAAATTTCGACCATGTAATTTAGCGTCCGCTCTTGATCTTCTGTTTCGAGCCAGCGAACGCGTTTCATACCTCGTCCAATCAAATTCGACACTGTCGTCGCTGCGATAGGCCCGTTATCTCGTGAGAGAATTGAGGTAATGACATCATTCACGGCCGCCCGAGCGATGACGCCATCTTCCGGCGTCGCGATACCCGTATAGCCAAGCGGAGGATAATCGTGCGGCTCAAACTTCTTCTCGTCCTTTAAACTAACCAGTACACGCCGCTTTTCGGCGTTAAGTTGAACCGTCTCTTGAGAAGGCTTGGGAAATGAATGTGAATATCTCCACCAGAGCACGCTGATGAGTGTAAGAAGAGCGATTGCAAATAAAACGATGAATGTCCGCATACGCAGATTATGATGTTGTGCTCAGATTATTTCCACTCTCTCATATGCCGTTGTTTATGCGTACTCGGATTAGTCGAACCGATTATTGCGCGGGAAACCCATCGGCGGCAGGCGGCCGACCTGCGCGCGCGCGCCGAGCCAGTTGGCAAGGTCCGTTTCGTTACGGGTGCGGCCTTCCTTGCCGCCCATCGTCCACGAAAGCCCGTCCGCGAGGCGGAAGGGCAGGGCGTCCGAAAGCCCGCCATCGCGGTATTTCTGGAGCACGACGCCCTGACCTCGCGCCATCACCGGGATTTCTCCGATCGGCACGATGAGCAGCTTGCGGTTATCGCCGATGAGCGCGAGGTGGTCGTCCGTCGCCGCTATCGGCCGGATGCTGTGCAGCCGTGCGCCCTTCTTGAACGTCACGACTTGCCGCCCCTTGCGGGTTTCGCCGAGCAGATCCTCATTCGTGGCAATGAAGCCGCGCCCATCGCTGGATGCGAGCAGTACGCGCATTTCGGCGCGCGCCGGGAGAACGGTCGCGATCGCGGCGTCGCCCTCGATATCGACGAGGAGCCTGAGCGGCTCGCCGAAACCGCGCCCGCCGGGGAGTTTGTCCGCGCCCACGGTGTAGAAACGGCCATTGTCGGCGGCGATGAGGATCTTGTCGGTCGTTTGCGCTTGGAACGCGAAGGCGGGGCCGTCGCCCTCCTTGAACTTGAACGCGTCCGGGTCGCTGAGGTCGAGATGGCCTTTCATCGCGCGCGCCCAGCCCTTGGCCGAGACGACAACGGTGATCGGTTCTTTCTCGATCATCGCTTCAAGCGGGATTTCACGCGTTGCAGAGGCCTCCTCTATCCGCGTGCGGCGAGCGCCGAGCACGGTTTCAAATCCGTAACGTTCGCGAAGCACGGCGAGATCGCGCTTCAGGCGCGTGCGCTGGCGCGCGGGGCTGTCGATGAGCGCGACGAGGCCTTCGCGCTCTTTGGCGAGACTGTCGCGCTCCTTGCGGATTTCCATTTCCTCAAGGCGGCGCAGGCTCCTCAGGCGCATGTTGAGAATGGCTTCGGCCTGCCGGTCATTGAGCTCGAACTCAGCCATCATCACCGCCTTCGGTTCATCTTCGGTACGGATGATTTCGATGATGCGATCGAGATTGAGATAGGCGATCAGATAGCCGTCGAGCAGTTCCATGCGGTCGTCGATCTTCGCCAGCCGGTGGCGCGAACGGCGCAGGAGAACGTCGATCTGGTGGCTGAGCCACTGCGTGAGCACGTCTTTCAGGCTCATCACGCGCGGCGTGCGCTCGGCATCGAGCACGTTGAGGTTGAGCGAGAAGCGGGTTTCAAGCTCGGTGAGGCGGTAAAGGCTCTCCACCAGCACCTCGGGCTCGACGTTGCGGCTCTTCGGAACGATGACGATGCGGATCGCCTCGTCGCTCTCGTCCCGCACGTCTTCGAGAATGGGCAGCTTCTTGTCGGCGATGAGCTGCGCGATCTGCTCGATCAGCTTGCCCTTCTGCACGCCATAAGGGATTTCGGTGACGATGAGCTGCCATGTGCCGCCGGAGAGCTTTTCCGGCTCCACCACCCACTTGCCGGTTGACGGGTCTTCGCGCCCGGCAAAGCGCGCCCGGACGCGGAAGCTGCCGCGGCCGGTGGCATAGGCCTCGCGGATGCTGGCCGGGCCATCGACGATGAGTGCGCCGGTGGGGAAATCGGGGCCTTTCACATGTTCGAGAAGCTGATCCAGCTCGGCCGCGGGCTGATCGATCAGGAGCACGGCGGCGTCGATGAGTTCGGCGGCATTGTGCGGGGGGATCGAGGTGGCCATGCCGACGGCAATGCCGCTGGCGCCGTTCGCGAGCAGGTTCGGGAACAGGCCGGGCATCACCTCCGGCTCTTCGTCCTCGCCGTTATAGGTGGGGCGGAAGTCGGTGGCGTCTTCGTCGAGGCCGGCCATCAGATCGATGGCGACCTGCGTCAGCCGTGCCTCGGTGTAGCGGTAGGCGGCTGCGTTATCGCCGTCGATGTTACCGAAATTGCCTTGGCCGTCGACGAGCGGATAGCGCAGCGAAAAGCTCTGTGCGAGGCGCACCATCGCGTCGTAGACAGCGACGTCGCCGTGCGGATGGTATTTACCGATCACGTCGCCGACGACGCGCGCGCACTTCTTGTAACCCTGACCTGGATCGAGCTTCAAAAGCCGCATCGCCCAGAGGAGCCGCCGGTGGACAGGTTTCAGACCGTCGCGGACGTCCGGCAGCGAGCGCGCGGTAATCGTGGAGAGCGCATAGACCAGATAGCGATCGGCGAGTGCGTCGCCGAAAGGTGCTTCGATGATATTCGATTCTGGGTCGAGAAGTTCGGTCATGGGAGGGCGATAGCAGGCCGAACGAAGCGATGCGAGCCTTCCGTCAGGCGCGTGCGGCGGGATACTCGTAGTTGCCGAACGGATCGCTTGCCGCCTCGCGCGCAGCCTCCGCGAGAAGCCATTCCCGGAACGCCTTCACCTTGGGCCTTGTGCCGGTGTGCTCTGGATAGACAAGCCAGTAGCTGCGGTGATCGAACACCGTCTCCCCGAAAACCGAGACGAGCCGTCCGGCGGCAATATCGTGCGTCCAGAACAGCGGATTGAGCAGGCCGATGCCATGCCCCGCCATGATCGCTTGCATCTCCATGATCTGGGAATCGAGCCGAAGTCCGGGCGTGGGGCGATCTTCGATATGCGCGGCATCGAAACACCCGCGCCAGACCGACCACCATTCGTCGCCCGCGCTGATGCGCGGCAGGCGAAGCAGGTCGTCGACGCTCCGGATCGGTGGATGCGCGGCTAGAAAAGCGGGGCTGGCAAAGGCGCGGAGGGCGTCGCGCATGACGAAATGCGACGTGAGACCCGGCCAATCGCCATGCCCGAGGCGCAATGCGACGTCGACATCCTCGCGCGCGAAATCGACGAGCTGGTTCTGGCTCTGCAGGCGAACGGCAAGCGACGGCCGCGTCACCTGAAATGCGCCGAGCCGGGGCGCGAGCCAGTTTGCCGCCATGGAGACGGTGCACGAGATGGTGAGCACGCTTTCCGTTTCCTGCCGCACGGCGCGGAATGCCTCCTCCATCGTGTCGAAGGCGCCCGACAGCAAAGGCGCGATGCGTGCGCCGATATCGGTGAGCCTCACGCCGCCACCGGTTCGGAAGAAGAGCTTATGGCCAACGCGCTCCTCAAGCAGACGCACCTGATAGCTGACGGCCGCCTGCGTCATGCCGAGCTCTTCGGCGGCGCGTGTAAAATGCCCGTGACGTGCCGCAGCCTCAAAGACGCGGACGGCGGCAAGCGGTGGTAGGCGGCGCATAGTTCTATTATAAGTTCAGCTTATGAGTGGCGTCCATCGTTTTGTTGGTTTCAGAGGCGGCGCACGGGCACAGTCCACGCATTGAAACATGGAGACTTGCAATGCGTGACGAATTCGACATGCGTCTGATGACCGAGCACCGCTCCGCCCTCTATGGCTTCGTGGAAGGCATTGTCGGTTCGCTGGTCAGGGTAATGTGTCAGCTGAGCCCCGCCCAGTGGCGCGCGCCCTGGCGGCCGGAACAGCCCCGCTGCCGCTGACGCCCTACCGTTTCAGCCGGGCTTCTATCCTGTCGCGTGCGGCGGTGAGGTTTGCCGCGCGGCGGCCGGAGAGGAGATCGCGTTCGATGAAATGGCGGGCGATGCGCAGCGCCTCGGCGATGTCGTTCTCGCTTGCCGCGCCGCCGTTGGCGATGAAGGCGGGCAGACGGAACAGGCGGTCCGCATAAGGCGCACCTGCACCTGCGCTTACCGCGCGGCCGGTCTTCGGGGACACGAAGGCGAGATCTTCCGTCTGACCTGTCGCGGCGCAGGTGGAAAGATCGAGGCCGAAGCCCAACTCGGCGAGAAACAGCAACTCGAAGCGCGCGAGCGCGGCGAGCGTGACGAGCGGATCATCCTGAAGCTCTGCGAGGTCGAGCACCGATTCGAACGTTTCGTGGACGCGCGGGTAGGGGTGGCCTTCAGGGAGCAGCGTGGCGGCGAGGCCTGCCAGCCACTCGACGAGCGCCAGCGCCAGCGGATCGAAGGCGAGCGCGGCACGCGAACGCACGATCTCTACCCCTGCACGCGCAAGCTGCGTTTCCGTGCGGCCATCGAGCCGCAGGCGCACGCGCGTGCCGGGCGCAAGCGCCGGGCGCAGTCGCTGAGAGCGTCCCCCCGGCACATAAGCGGCGACGAGTCCGGCCTCCGCCGTGAGGAAACGCACGACCGCGCCATTCTCCCCGTGGGCGATGGCGGCACAGACGAGGGCTTCAGTATCGAGGTGCATTGGCGGATCATCGCCGAGGCGCTAGACGCGCGTCAAACGATATGCAGGGCCTCAATCATGCTCACCGAACTGACACATGAACAGATGGACCGGTACTGCACACGCATCGGCGTGCCGCGCAAGGGCGCACCCGATCTCGACCGCCTCGCCGCGTTCCAGCGCGGGCACGTCCACAGCTTCACGTGGGAAGTGCTTGATGCCTTCATGGGCTGGCCGAATGCGATCGATCCGGCGGCGGCGTTCGACAAGATGATCGACGGCACACGCGGCGGCTGGTGCTACGAGATGAACGGGCTTCTGGGCGCGGCGCTCTCTGCGGCGGGCTATCAGGTGACCCGCCTTTGCGGCGGCGTGCGCCGTGCCGAGCTTGGCGATGCTGTGGTGGGCAACCATCTGACGCTGCGGGTGGACCTGGATCAGCCCTGGCTGGTGGAGGGCGGCCTTGGCGATGCGCCGGTACGGCCGATCCCGCTCGCGATCGGAGACCACCGGGATGGCTACCACGACTTCGGTATCGAAGCTGCGGATACGGACTGGCTGCGCTTCCGGAACCATCGCTTCGGCGCGGCGCCGAGCTTCGACTTCAAGGCTGACTACGCGGATGAACCGCAGCTTGCCGCGCAGCAGGCATGGCTGATGGCGGACGACGGCTCGCCGTTCCGAAACAATCTCGTCGTGATGCGGCACTTCGATGGCCGTATCGAATCGATCGTCAACCGCGCGCGGCGCACTGTGACGGTGAGCGGCATGGCCACGCAGGCGATGACAAGCGCGGACGACCTCGCGGCGGCGCTCGGCGGCGTGTTCGGGCTTCAGGTGCCGGACGTCGCGGCGGTGTGGGCGAAGGTGGAAACGCTGCCGAAGGGGGAGTTCGAGTAGCGGGTTACGCGGCGCCTAGCGCGACATAGATGCCGACGCCAATGACGAGGACGGCGAAAATACGCTCCAGCAACGCCTTGCGGGTGGAGAGGTGCCGGCCGAGCACGATGCCGATCACCGCCCCGCCCGCACCGCCGGCGACGAGCAGCATGGTGAGCGGCCAATCGACGAAGCCTGACAGCGCGTATGATACCGACGTGGTCAGCCCAAGCGCGACGATGACCACGAGCGACGTGCCCACTGCATATGTGAAGGGCATCGCTGTCGCTGCAATGAGCGCGGGCACGATGAGGAAACCGCCGCCGATCCCGAAGAAGCCGGCTGCGAACCCCACACCCGCGCCCATCGGCACCAACCGGGGCAGGAGAACGCGCGCTGTCGACCGCGACAGCCGAACATCGGGGTCTTCCTCGCGTCGGCGTTTGCGCAGCATCGATAGGCCGATGCCGACCATCAGCAGGCCGAACAGCATCAGCAGGCGTTTTCCGTCGAAGGCCTTGCCGATCTCCGCACCGATAGCGGCGCCCACGACGCCGGCAAACGCAAAGGCGGTCGCGCAGTGCCACTTGACCCTACCGGCGCGGGCGTGCGCAATGAGCCCCGCGAGCGCATTCGCCGTGACGGCGACCGCAGCCGTTCCGATCGCCGCATGGGTCGAGCCGACACCAACGACATAGACGAGCAGCGGCACGGCGAGGATGGAACCTCCGCCGCCGACCAGCCCCAGGACGACCCCGATGAGGCCGCCGGACACCAGCGCGAGCAGAATTTCCGGGGCTGTCACGCCAGTGTCGCCGCCATACGGCGGTTCCAAGGCATCAACTTCAGCAGCCGTGCCATACCGCACCAGCCGGTGGCGCCCGCGACCATCAGCCCGGCGCCGACGAACCCGGAGAGGGCGAAGAAGCCGCTATTGACGAGGAAGCCAAGCACAACGCCGAGCAAGGCCAGCCCGCCCGCGACAAGCTGGACCTGCCGCATCAATTCAAGCGGTTGGCGACGATCGAGCGCGACATCGAGCCCGGCACGGCGCCAAGCCTCTATGCCGCCTTCGAGCATGTAACATGGACCTTCGGCAGCCGCGGCGAGCCGGGAGGCGTTAGCGTCGGTGCGCGCGCCCGACCGGCAATGGAACACCACCGCGCAATCGCCGGTGTCGAGGCCGTCGAGCGCCCCAACCGGCACATTGGCCGCGCCGGGGATATGCTCCCGCGCGTGTTCATCGGGCTCGCGAATGTCAACCAGCTTCGCGCCGGCTTCGATAAGGCGCCTGGCTTCGGCGGGTTTGACAGGGGTTATCGTCATCGGATCAGTCCTCTAAGCAGTAAAGTTTGTACAATTCGGCCAGCAGCGCCTCGATCCGGGGATCAGCGATCCGGTACCAAAGCGTCTGGCTTTCGCGCCGGAAGGCGACGAGACCCTCGTCGCGCATTTTTGCGAGATGCTGCGACAGCGCCGATTGCGACAGGCCGACATCGGCGGTGAGTTCCCCGACGGTCCGCTCTCCATGTTCGACGAGTTTGCACAGCACCATCAAGCGGCGGCCATTGCCGATCGCTTTCAATGTTTGCGCCAGTTCGCCTGCCTTCTGTTCGAAGGTCGCGAGATCTATCGGGGACTTGAGCATCACCGTACTTTCAATATTAGGTATTGCTAATTTAATTGATACTAATATATAATCAAGGGGTCAAATGGAGGTTCTGATGACTGCCAACCCGATGATCGAAGCGTTTTTCGACGAGCCCACCAACACGATCAGCTATCTGGTTGCGGACCCCGCAACGCGCACGGCAGCGGTAGTCGACCCGGTGCTCGACTTCGACCTGGCGAGCGGTGAGGTCGACACCGACTCCGCCGACCGCATCTTGAAGATGGCGGCGGAAAAGGACTGGCGGATCGTCATGGTGCTGGAAACCCACGCCCATGCCGATCATCTTTCAGCCGCACCCTATATCAAGGCGAAGACGGGCGCGTGGATCGGTATCGGCGAGCATATCCGCGACGTGCAGAAAATCTTCCGTCCCGTATTCGCGTTCGATGACATGAAAACGGACGGTTCCGACTTCGACCGGCTTTTCGCCGATGGCGAACGCTTTGCGCTTGGATCGCTGCAGATCGAAGTGATGCACACACCAGGCCATACCCCTGCCGACCTCACCTATCGGATCGGCGACGCGGCGTTCGTGGGCGATACACTGTTCATGCCCGACTACGGGACCGCGCGCGCGGACTTTCCCGGCGGCGATGCACGCCAGCTTTACCGATCGATCCGGCGCCTGCTCAGCCTGCCGGACGAGACGCGGTTGTTCCTTTGCCACGATTATAAGGCACCCGGCCGCGATCAGTACCGCTGGGAGACGACCGTGGGCGAGGAGCGCCGAAATAGCGTCCATGTCCATGACGGGGTGAGCGAGGACGACTTTGTCGCGATGCGCGAGGCGCGCGACGCGACGCTGGCGGTTCCGAAGCTGCTGCTGCCCTCGATTCAGGTGAACATTCGCGCGGGGCGCTTTCCGTCGACCGAAACGAACGGTGTCCGCTTCCTGCGCATCCCGGTCAAAATCAAGGGCGAGGTTGCCGACAGCGTATTTGCGTAGAGTCTGCCCGCTGTTCGTTCGCTACTGGCGCCAGCCTTGGGATTATTGCCTTTTCGGTTGGAGGCTGGCGACCAGCGTCCCGAATGCCCGCGCTGTTTCCTCGGCCGCACGATCGGCTTCCTGTGTGACGGCGGTTTGTTGGAGGAAGCCGTGGGGCAGGGCCGCGTATTCCATGTAGACGGTGTGTACGCCCGCCTTTTTCAAAGCCTCCGCGTAAGCACGGTCTGAATCTCTCAGCGGATCGAAGCCGGCCGCGGCAACGAGCGTTGGCGGCATGATCGCGAAGTTGTCGGCCAGAATCGGCGAGATCTCGGGCTGAGACAAATCCATCTCCGGAAACACACGCTGGTGCACATAATTCGTGAAGGGCTCGTCGAGACCGAAGCCATTCCAGAACAGACGCGCAGAAGCGTAATGGATACGCATGACAGGCACGCTGCGGTTATCAACGGCAGCGTAGTAAAGCAGCTGACACGCAGGTTTCGGCTTTCCAGCCTTGTGAGCCCTGGCCGTCACCACGACCGACATGTTGCCGCCGGCGCTATCCCCGCCCACGCAAATGCGCGAGGTGTCGGCGTTCAAACGGTCGGCATTTTCCAGCGCCCAGTAGTAAGCATCTTCAGCATCGTTCCACGACGCGGGATACGGGCTTTCGGGTGCGAGCCGGTAGTCGGTCGAAATGACTATCACTCCGGCTTCGTGAGCCAGTCGCCGCATGGCGCGGTCCACCGCTTCGATGTTGCCGAACAGCCAGCCGCCTCCGTGATAGTAGACGAGAACCGGAAGCGGGCCTTCCGCCCTGGGCCTGTAAATGCGGACCGGAATGGGCTTGCCGTCCCTTGCCGTGACGGTTTCGTTCGTTATCGACGCGAGTTCTGGCCCCGGCTTTGTGCGCCGGATCCAGCGCTGGTTTGCGTCCTCGCGCGTCTCCATGGCGCTTTGTGGCTCGTCAAAGGGGTCCGCTGCCGGTTTTTCGGGCCGGTCTTTCGCTTCTTGCGCTTCTGTTTCCGCCGCCACCCGTGCCTTGTGGAAAAGATACTGCATTCGAAGGTCGAGCGTCTGACCATCAAGGACGATCCGCTCGCCGCCAACCTGCTCCAGAACCCAGCTGTCGGGCTTGCTGGCGAGATCGGCGATCTCCTGATCCTCAGGGTGGGCGATGCGCGCCGCACTGCCTGCCGGAACGGGCGCGTCGAACGGCTTTTGCTGTTCGCACGCCGAAACAGCGAGAGCGAAAGCGGAAATGGTGCATAGATGGCTGCGGATCAACATGGCCTCCCTTGAAAGCCGGTCAATCGTGGCAGGCGTACATCAGGGAGCAATGCTGCAGGCGGGCAATTTCCCGTCCAGATGGGTAACCTCCGGGCGAGCCGTCAATCCACCCAGCCGAGGCCCATGTCCCGATAGGTTTCCCGGTCGTCAGCCCAATCGGGTTTCACCTTCACGTTCAGGAACAGGTGCACGCGGCGGTCGAGCATTGTTTCGAGTTCGGCGCGGGCGGCAGAGCCAATGGCGCGGATGCGCGTGCCGCCTTTGCCAAGAACGATGGCCTTCTGCGTATCGCGCTGAACGAGTATCTGCTGGTGGATCTTCACGGAGCCGTTCTTCTGCTCCTCCCACAGCTCGGTTTCCACCGTGGAGGCGTAGGGCAGTTCCTCGTGGAGCTGGCGGTAAAGCTGTTCACGCGTGATCTCTGCGGCGAGAAGCCGCGTGGTGATGTTGGAAACCTGATCTTCCGGGAAGTGCCAAGGGCCTTCGGGGAGCGCGGCGGCGAGCGTGCGCCGGAGATCATCGATGCCGTCGCCGGTGACGGACGAGACCATGAGCGTTTCCGCGAAATCGACGCGGCGGTTCGCTTCGGCCGCGATGGGCAGCAGGCGCTCCTTCGCGGCGATGTCGGTCTTGGTGATTGCGAGCATCTTCGGCTCGGGCCGGTTTGCGAGAACTTCGAGGATCGCGTTCGTTTCCTCGGACATCGCGCGCTTGCCGTCGATGACGAGAAGGACGATGTCGGCGCCCGCCGTACCTTCCCACGCCGCGTGAACCATGGCGCGATCGAGACGGCGCCTGGGCTGGAAGATCCCGGGCGTATCGACGAGAAGGATCTGGGTTTCGCCCTCAATCGCGAGGCCCATCAGGCGCGTGCGCGTCGTCTGCACCTTGGGGCTGACGATCGCGACCTTCTGGCCGACGATCGCGTTGACGAGGCTCGACTTGCCCGCGTTTGGCGCGCCGACCACCGCAACCACGCCGCAAAAGGTCTTTTCGGTCATTCACCCGTCTCCCGCGCGAGCAGTGCGATCGCCGCCTGCTTCTCCGCTTCCTGTTTGCTGGACCCTTCCGCCTCTTCCGGCGTGTAGCCCC
Organism: Sphingosinicella microcystinivorans; assembly: GCF_003634215.1. Classification (GTDB taxonomy): domain Bacteria; phylum Pseudomonadota; class Alphaproteobacteria; order Sphingomonadales; family Sphingomonadaceae; genus Sphingosinicella; species Sphingosinicella microcystinivorans. The sequence continues at coordinate 1,299,563 of NZ_RBWX01000007.1, forward strand.
TGACAGTGACACGAACGCGGAAACTCGGCGCATGATCCGGACCGGAGCGGCCAACGACTTCGTAAGACGGAATCGGCAGGCGCTTTGCCTGGGCCCACTCCTGTAGCGCGGACTTCGGATCGCGCGGTGCTGAGGCCGGGCGATCGAGATGCGCGGCCCATTGGGCATGAATAAAGCTCTCGGCGGCGGCAAGGCCGCCATCGACATAGAGCGCACCGATCAGGGCCTCGCAGATATCGCCAAGTACATTGTCCGACCGGTGCACGCCCGCTTGCCGCGCGGCGGTTTCCATGCGGATCATCGCCGGGACGCCAACCGCACGGGCGACCACGGCGCATGTGCCCCTGTCGACGAGCGCGGCGAAGCGGCGGGCAAGCTCGCCCTCCGTCTCGTCGAAGCGCTGATAGAGCCACGCAGCGACGACGCAGCCGAGCACGCGATCGCCGAGGAATTCGAGTCGTTCATAGTTGCGTTTGCGCCCGCCGCCATGGGTGAGCGCGGTTTCAAGCAGCTTCGTGTCGCTAAAATCGTGGCCGAGTGCCCCTCGTGCCCACGCAGTGCTATCCATCAGAAGAGGCGCCCGATGCGCTCCCAACGCGCGGCGGAAACCCATGTCCAAGGCATGACCCAACTTGCTGAGCCGTCGGTCGAGAAGAACATGATCTCGGCACGGCCGACGAGGTTTTCCGCAGGCACGAAGCTGATGCCACCTTCGGCGAAGCTGAAGCGGCTATCGGAGCTGTTGTCCCGATTGTCGCCCATCATGAAATAATGGCCTTCGGGCACCACGAACGGTGCGGTGTCGTCGCCCGCGCTCATTGGATCGCTGTCGAGGACAAAATAGGTGCGCCCGCCGGGCAGCGTTTCTTCAAAACGCATGTAGCGGCACATGCGCTCGCCGTTCGCGTCCACGAAGACCTCGCCCTTGAGGCAGGCCATATTCGGGCTCTGCGGCACAACGAAATCGGCGACGCGGCGCTTGGGCACGGCATCGCCGTTCAGGTAAAGCGTGCCCCCGCGCATCTGAATGATGTCGCCGGGCAGTCCGATCACGCGCTTGATGAAATCCGTGCGGTTGTCGCTCGGCGTCTTGAACACGGCGATGTCGCCGCGCTCCGGCGCGCTGCCGCCGATGCGGCCTTCGAAGATCGGCGGGCCCATCGGGAAGGAATAGCGGCTGTAGCCGTAAGGCCATTTCGCCACGAACAGATAATCACCCACGAGCAGGCGCGGCAGCATCGATTCGGACGGGATGTTAAAGGGTTCGTAGCCGAACGAGCGTAAGAACAGCGCGATCAGCACCGCGCCGACGATGGTTCTGAGGCCTTCCTTCATCGAACCGAGCATCTGTTCACCGCGCGCCTGATGGACTGCGCGGGCGGCTTCGGTAGAAGGGTCTACGGTTTCGGGATCGCTCACAGGGCGGCACTATTGGCCCCGGTCCGGGGTGTCAAGCAAGGAGCGGAGAGCGGATGGACGAGCGGAGCGCGGCCTGGGCGGCGGCAGCGGAGGCAGCGAGCGATGTTCCGACGCTGACCGCGCTGTTCGCGGCGGAAGCGGATCGGGCAGGGCGGCTTTCGGTGGACGTCGCCGGGCTCCATTTCGACCTTTCGAAAATGCATCTGTCGAAGGCGGCGGAGGTTGCGCTTGCAGGGCTGCTGGCAGCCTCGGACTTCGAATCCCGGCGTGCGGCGCTGCTCTCTGGCGCGACTGTGAACCCCAGCGAGGCGCGCGCGGCGACGCATGCGGCTGAGCGCGGTTCAGGCAGCGGATCGGCGGTTGCGGCTGCGGCCGACGCGCGGCGCGCGATGCAGAGGCTGGTGGAGCGCGTGGAGTGCGGGGCGTTCGGCGAGATCCGGCATATCCTCCACATCGGCATCGGCGGCTCAGCGCTTGGCCCCGCATTGCTGGTGGATGCGCTTGGTGGCGACGGCGCACGCTATGATACGCACATCATTTCCAACATCGATGGCGTCGCGCTTGAGCGTGCGATGCGCGTCTGCGACCCCGCGCGGACGCTGGTGGTGGTGGTGTCGAAGACGTTCACGACCGTCGAGACCCTGACCAACGCCGAGAGTGCGCGGGACTGGATCGGCGGCGCGGAGCGCTTCGTCGCGGTGACGGCGGCGCCCGAGAAGGCTGCGGCATGGGGTGTGGCGCGCGAGAATGTGCTCGGCTTCGCGGAAAGTGTCGGCGGCCGCTATTCGCTGTGGTCGGCGGTGGGCGTGACAGCAGCGCTCGGTCTCGGCTGGGTGGCGTTCGAGTCGCTACTGGCGGGCGCGCGCGAGATGGACACGCATTTTGAAACCACGCCCGTCGCGGCGAACGCGCCGGTGCTCGCGGCGATGGTGGATGTGTTCTACGCGGCCTTCCTTGGCGCCGAGACGCGCGCGGTGTTTGCTTATGACGAACGGCTGCGGTTTCTCCCGTCGTTCCTCCAGCAGCTTGAGATGGAAAGCAACGGCAAGCGCGTGGATACGACGGGGAGGGCGCTCCAGCACCCGAGCGCCGCGATCTCGTGGGGCGGCACGGGCACGGATGCGCAGCACGCGGTGTTCCAGCTTCTGCATCAGGGCACGCATCTGGTGCCGGCCGAGTTCGTGATGGTGAAGACGCCGGGGCACGGGCTGGGCGCCGCGCATCACCGGCAGCTTCTCGCGAATGCCATTGCGCAGGGCGCGGCGCTAATGCGCGGGCGGACAGCGCAAGAGGCGCTGGCGGTGAGCAGTGGTGATGCCGCGCTCGCGGCGGCGAAGACGTTTCCGGGCAACCGGCCTTCGAGCGCGATCGTGCTCGAAACACTGCAGCCGCACACATTGGGCGCGCTGATCGCCTTCTATGAACACCGCACGTTCACGGCGGCGGTGCTGCTCGGCATCAACCCGTTCGACCAGTGGGGCGTTGAACTCGGCAAGGAGATGGCCCGCGCTGCTCTGGACGGCAACGCGGGCGAAGGGTTTGATGCGTCGAGCCGAGCCTTGCTGGCGCGGTTGCTCTAGGTGCTGGCTGCTACCAGTGCCTGTTCGATATCGGCGATGATGTCGTCGATATGTTCGAGGCCGATCGACAGGCGGACGTAGCCGGGGGAGACGCCGGTGGCGATCTGGTCGGCTTCCGAAAGCTGCGAGTGCGTCGTCGAGGCGGGGTGAATCGCGAGGCTGCGCGCGTCGCCGATGTTGGCGACGTGGTAGAGCAGTTTCAGATTGTCAATGAACGCGCGGCCGGCGTCGCGGCCGCCTTCAAGCTCGAATCCGAGCAAGCCGCCGAAACCACCCTTCAGGTACTTGTCCGCGCGCGCGCGGGTGTCGCTATCCTGAGCGGATGGGTGAATAACCTTCGCTATGCCCTTGCGCTTCTTCAGATAGTCGGCAACCGCCTGCGCGTTGCTGCAATGGCGCGGCATCCGGAGCGGCAGGGTTTCGAGGCCCTGCAGAAGCTGGAAGGCGTTCATCGGCGACAGCGCGGCGCCGAGATCGCGCAGCAACACGGTGCGGGCGCGCAGGATGTAGGCGATGGGTCCGAGCGGCTTTACCGCCTGCGTCCACACCGCGCCGTGGTAGCTCGGGTCTGGCGTATTGAGGGTTGGGTGACGCTCTGGCACTGCTTCCCAATCAAAGGCGCCGCTGTCGACGATGAGACCGCCGATCGAGGTGCCGTGGCCGCCAATGTATTTCGTTGCCGAATAGACGACGATCGCCGCCCCATGATCGAACGGGCGGGCGAGGAGCGGTGCGGCGGTGTTGTCGACGATAAGCGGGATGCCGAGCGGACGGCCGAGTGCGGCGACCTCGCCGATTGGGAACACGCGGAGCTTTGGGTTTGGCAGCGTCTCGGCATACCAGGCGCGGGTGCGGTCGTCGCTGGCGCGCACGAACGCTTGCGGGTCCGCCGGATCGACGAAGCGGACTTCTATGCCCTGATCCTTCAGCGTGTTCGCAAACAGGTTCCACGTTCCACCGTAAAGATCGGTAGAACTTACGATATTATCGCCCGCACGCGCGAGGTTCTGGATCGCGAATGCTGATGCGGCTTGGCCCGAAGCGACGGCGAGCGCGGCGACGCCCCCCTCGAGCGCGGCGATGCGCTGCTCAAGAATGTCGGTCGTGGGGTTCATGATGCGCGTGTAGATGTTGCCAAGCTCGGAGAGCGCGAACAGGTTTGCCGCGTGCTCGGTGTTTTTGAACTGGTACGACGTCGTCTGGTAGATTGGGGGTGCCACCGCGCCCGTTGTTGGGTCCGCGCGCCAGCCGGCGTGAAGCGCCAGCGTTTCGGGGTGCAGGCTGTTGGTCACGGCTTATCCTCCTTGTTGGTTTTTAAGCTCTAATCGTGCGGGTGCACCTTCGCCAAGAGGCGACACGCCTTGCTGCGATGCAGCAGGTGCTGTATGGGCGCGCGCAAATCCCGTTTCCTCGAATCTGAAAGAGACCCCCGATGGGCCTTCGCAACGTGGCCATTATCGCCCACGTCGACCACGGCAAGACGACGCTCGTGGACCAACTGTTCCGCCAGTCCGGCACCTTCCGCGAGAATCAGCGCGTCGAAGAGCGCGCGATGGATTCGAACGACCTCGAAAAAGAGCGCGGCATCACCATCCTTGCCAAGTGCACCTCCGTCGAGTGGGCGCACGGCGGCGAGACGACACGCATCAACATCGTCGATACGCCCGGCCACGCCGACTTCGGCGGCGAAGTGGAACGAATCCTCTCGATGGTGGACGGCGTGATCCTACTCGTCGACGCCGCCGAAGGGCCGATGCCGCAGACGAAGTTCGTGACCGGCAAGGCGCTCGCGCTTGGGCTTCGCCCGATCGTCGTCGTTAACAAGGTCGATCGTTCCGACGCGCGCGCCGATGAGGTGCTCGACGAAGTATTCGAACTATTCATGGCGCTTGATGCCAGCGACGAGCAACTCGACTTCCCGGCGCTGTTCGCGAGCGGCCGCGGCGGTTATGCGGGTCTTACGGCGGACGTGCGCTCGGGTGACCTGACACCGCTGTTCGAGAAGATCGTGGAGCATGTGCCGGCGCCGAACACCGACGTGAACGGGCCGTTCAAGATGCTGGCGACGCTGCTCGACCGCGACAACTTCCTTGGCCGTATCCTCACGGGGCGCATCGCGAGCGGCAAGCTTTCGGCGAACATGCCGATCCGTGCCATTGATGCCGACGGCAAGGTCGTCGAGGAAGGCCGCGCCAGCAAGGTCTTCGCTTTCCGCGGCCTGGAGCGGGTGCCGGTGGAAACCGCCGAGGCGGGCGACATCGTCGCCATCGCCGGGCTTTCGACCGCGACCGTAGCCAACACCATTGCCGAGCCTTCGGTAACCGAGGCGTTGCCCGCGCAGCCGATCGATCCCCCCACGCTCGCCATGACTTTCGCCGTTAACGACAGCCCGTTTGCAGGCCGCGAAGGCAGCAAGGTGACGAGTCGCATGATCCGCGACCGCCTGCTGCGCGAGTCGGAAGGCAACGTCGCTATCCGCGTGACCGAAAGCGCCGACAAGGACAGCTTCGAAGTGGCGGGTCGCGGCGAACTTCAGCTTGGCGTTCTGATTGAGACGATGCGCCGCGAAGGCTTCGAACTCGGCATCTCTCGTCCGCGCGTTCTCTTCAGAGAGGGTGCGAATGGCCGTGAAGAACCCTATGAAAACGTGGTGATCGATGTAGACGAGGAACACTCGGGCACGGTCGTCGAGAAGATGGCGCTCCGGAAGGGCGAGATGACCGACATGCGCCCCTCGGGCGGCGGCAAGACGCGCCTTACCTTCATTGCGCCGTCGCGCGGGCTCATCGGTTATCATGGCGAGTTCCTGTCCGACACGCGCGGCACCGGCATCATGAACCGCGTGTTCGACAGCTACGGGCCGCACAAGGGCCAGATTGCCGGGCGCCAGAACGGCGTGCTCATCTCGATGGAACAGGGCGAAGCGGTCGCCTACGCGCTGAACGCGCTCGAAGATCGCGGCATCCTTTTCATCTCGCCGGGCGAGCCGCTGTATCAGGGCATGGTGATCGGCGAGAACGCGAAGCCTCAGGACCTTGAGGTCAACCCGCTGAAATCGAAGCAGCTCACCAACTTCCGCGCATCGGGCAAGGATGACGCAATCCGCCTGACACCGCCGAAGCGCATGACGCTGGAACAGGCGATCGCCTACATCGACGACGACGAGCTGGTGGAAGTGACGCCGAAGTCGATCCGCATCCGCAAGCGCTTCCTCGATCCGCACGAACGGAAGCGCGAATCGCGCAAGGCGGCAGCCTGACCGCGCGGCGGCTAGACTTCTAGCCGCCGTCCGCCAGCCGCGTGAAGGTGATGCCGCGCACGCGGTCTGTGCCGAGCGTGAAGCTGGCGCGATCATCCGTAAATTTGAGCGTCATCCCATCCCCGCGATAGACACCGTCCGGGGCGAGCGTGAAGCTGAGCGGTGCGCCCTTCGTGGTGTAGGGCGAGGCGATCGCCGCCGTCAGCGCGGGGCCTTTCGTGCTGATATCGTAGGTCGCCTGTAGCTCATCCGAATAATAGCGGCCGCTGGGCGACGCTGTGTTGGGCGCGAGGATCTGGCCTTCGATAAGTTCGAGGATGGCGTCGGCCTTTTCCACCGGATTCCAGTCGCTTCGATTGCAGAAAACCGCAATGCCGAGGCGGCGGTCCGGCAGGCGCTGATACTGGTAGAGGAAGGCTTCGGCGCCGCCGCTGTGCTGGACGAATTTCTGCCCGCGGCGCTCGCCGACCATGAGACCACCGGCGTACGCCTGCAGGCTCGGCTTGCGGACGGCGAGTTCGCCGTTCGTGAAGCGTCCCGGTTCGAGCATGATGGCGCTGACGGCGGGGGTCCACACCTTGTGGCCAACCTCGATATCGTACTCATAGCGCGCGAGATCGTTGATCGTGGTCATCAGCCCGCCCGAACCGCTGATCAGCGGATAGGTGTCGCGAATCTCGAAGCCGCCGTCCTTGGGCTTGTAGCCGTGCGCGACCTTGCCCTCGGGGCGGGCGCCGTTCATGAAAACGCTGTTTTTCATGCCGAGCGGTTTCAGAACGGCCTTCGCGGCGTAGTCGCCGAACGGCATGCCAGAGACGCGCTCGACGATTTCCGCAAGCAGCAGATAGCCGCCGTTCGAATAGGTGAAATCGGTGCCGGGCGTGAAATTGGTCGCCTTCTGGCGCAGCACCAGATCGAGCGCCTTCGCCTTGGTGAAAGTCGCCGCATCGTCGCTACCGGACCAGCGCGCCAGCGCCAGCCAGTCCCGAACGCCCGAGGTGTGATGGATCAACATCTGGACGGTGACAGGCACTTCGTAGGCAGGCAGTTCGGGGAGGTATTTCCGAATGTCGTCGTTGAGGCCGAGTTTACCCTTCGTAATGAGGGTCGCAGCGGCAAGGACCGTGAACTGCTTCGATACCGACGCTGCATAGATCAGCGTGTCGCCGTCGAGCGGCCGTTTCGCTTCGACATCCGCCATGCCGGACGCGGTGACGAACAGCGGCTTCCCGGCCTTGAACGCACCGACCGCGCAGCCAGGCGCCGCAGCGGCGCCCGAATCGGAAACGAGCTTCCTGACGGCATCGAGATCGGTTGCCGCAGCTGGAGACGCAGCCGTCGCGGCAATGAGCGCTACAAGAACACGGGACCGTTTCATCAATACCCCTCCAACTGAACGAACGGAGAGGGAAGGGCATCAGGCCCTACGCCGCAAGAGCGTATCTCGAACGGGTGCTATAACCGCCGGTTATCTGCCGACGTACGCTTTCAGGCCGCGACCAGTACGCCGAGGTCGGTGAGAAAGTCTGCGCCGCCCGTCTGCTGGAGCGGTAGCGCGGTCGCGCAGAAGGCGCACTCGGCTGAGCTGCGGCCGATGTACCAGTTCGTGTGCCCGCAGCCGGGGCAACAATTGACCTTCGACGGGCGGTATACAAGCCGGTAGCCCTGCTTCGAGCCATCATAGGCGCGCGTGTCGAGCATGGTCCTCGTCCTTTCAACTCGGCGCCGATAGAAGGCACCTCGTCGCTGGAACACGCAAGGAGGGTGCCAGTTCCGCATGTGGCGGAAATTGCAGCGTTCTGAGGATTGGAGGTCACAGGACTGTAAGGTTTTTCGACCCATCTGTGTTGAAATGGGACAGGCTGGCGCATCGATGCGAACCCGTAACGTCTTGATTTCGCGCTCAGCCGCTCAGCACATGAAGCTGGCCGGGCTGCGGGATGAGCATACCGTACCATTCAAGGAACTTGCCGTTGCCATCGCGCACCGCCGCGCCGGTAGCGCTGAATGTCGCGTACGCGCCGTCCCGCTGCCGCATCCGCATGAGCGCGCCGCGTGGCACACCGCTCTGAATCGCGAGCGCGAGGGCTGATTTGATGTTCGCGACATCTTCAGGATGCGTGAAGCTCTGCCAGCCGGCGCCCAGCGCGTCTTCGGGCGGGCGGCCTGTCAAACGCGTGAAGCTGTTGTTGATGTAGGTGACATCACCCTTCGAATTGCACGCGAAGATGATGACGGGAACGGCTTCGACGATCGATTCGAAGCGCTGCTTGATGATCTGCAGGCATTCGACCTCCGCGCGCAGGCGGCGAATTTCGCCATCCTTGCGGGTGAGCGCGGCTTCGGAGCGAACGCGAACGTGATCGACCGCCTTGCGGACGAAATCCAGTTCCTCGGAACTGGGCGAAAGACCCGGCCGCTCTATCTCCCGGCCCATGACCACTCTCCAGAAAAATACCACACGTGCAAACATACTGGCATGCGAGGGTTAATGCGCTGTATGCGCCGGGTCGAAAGGGGTGCTTTGTGACATCGAGAGAAACGGAACTTGATGCGGCGCTCGGCGCGCTCGGCGTCCCCTACAAGAAGCACGAGCATCAGGCGGTGTTTACCGTGGGCGAGAGCGAGGCGCTGCACCACGCGATTGCCGGAGCCCACACCAAGAATCTCTTCCTGAAGGACGAAGCGGGCGCGTTCTTCCTGGTGACCATCCCCGCAGAGGCGCGCGCGAACCTGAAGGCGCTGCCGGCCGTGATCGGATCGCGGCGGCTCAGCTTCGGGAAGGCAGAGGACATGGAGCGCCTGCTCGGCATCTCGCCGGGTTCGGTGACGCCGCTTGCGGCTTTCAACGACGAAGGCCACGCGGTGACGGTCGCGCTGGATGCCACGCTTGCAGCGGCGGAAACGGTGAACGTCCACCCCTTGCGCAACACGGCCACGGTCGGCATGTCCGGGGCTGACCTTGTGCGTGCGCTCGAAAGCTGGGGGCACGCGCCGATCATCGCCCCCATTCCCGTGCTGGAGGACAAATGACCATCGAAACCGTTTCGACGAACCGCAGCTTCGGCGGCACGCAGGGCGTCTACAAGCACAGCTCGCGCGAAACCGGCACGCCGATGGTGTTCAGCGTGTTCGTTCCCGATCATGCGCGCGGCGTGACGCTGCCGGTGGTCTGGTATCTTTCGGGGCTGACCTGCACGCACGCGAACGTCACCGAAAAGGGCGAGTTCCGGCGCGTGTGCGCTGAACTCGGTCTCATCTTCGTAGCGCCGGACACGAGCCCGCGGGGCGATGACGTGCCGGACGACGAGGCGTACGACTTCGGCAAGGGCGCGGGCTTTTACGTGGACGCGACCGCCGCGCCGTGGGCGGCGAACTTCCGGATGCGCAGCTATATCGAGCGCGAACTGCCCGAAGTGATCGGCGCGCACTTCCCGGCGGACATGGCGCGGCAGGGCATCATGGGCCATTCCATGGGCGGCCATGGCGCGCTCACCATCAGCCTGCGAAATCCGGGCCGGTTCCGCGCGACCTCAGCCTTCGCGCCGATCGTCAGCCCGCTTCATTGCCCGTGGGGCGCAAAGGCGCTCGGCGGCTATCTGGGGGCGGACCGTGCGGCCTGGCGCGAATACGATGCCTGCGCGCTGATCGAGGACGGCGCGCGCGTGCCGGAGCTGCTGGTGGACCAGGGTGGGGCGGACAATTTCCTGAAAGAGCAGCTGAAGCCCGAACTCCTCGAAGCCGCCTGCGCGAAGGCAGGCATTCCGCTGACTCTGGGAATGCGCGAAGGCTACGACCACAGCTATTACTTCATCTCGACGTTCATGGAGCCGCACCTGCGCTGGCACCATGAACGGCTGACGCGTTAGCTGAGGCTCTCTTCCTTTTCGCTTCGCAGGGCGTCGCGGAAGGATTCAAGGCGCGCTCGATAGCCCTCGGCATCGCCGTATTCCAGGAAGGCCTGGTAGCGCTGGTGCGCTCCGCTGACCCTGATCGCGTGCTTGATCGGGCACCAGTATTGCTCCGTGCGCGCGGCAATTTCGCGCACATAGCTGACGACGCCGTTGCCGTAGCTGCAATAGGCGCAGTTCAGTGCCTCGATCCAGTTGAGGTAAGCGAGGTGTCCGCGATCGAAAGCGATATGGTCGCTCCGGCGAACGCGCGGGATGCCGTAGGCGCGGAAGCAGATCGCCTGATAGATGCTGACCCATATGTCGATCAGCACGAACGGCACGATCATCGAGTAGATCACCGGCGCCGTCACGATCGTGCGCCACGAGGAGCGGGCAATGAACTGCGTGAGATCCATGCGCAGGCGCCGATGCTCGGCAGCGATGCCCTGCTCGAACTCGACGAAGCGCGCCTTAAGCGACCAGCCGAGCGCCTTGCGGCGGCGCTCGATCTCGCGGTCCAACTCCTGTTGCAGGCGGACGATCTCGTGCGCCAGTTCTTCGATACGCCCAGTCATTTATGTCCCCTGCTTGCCGATCCAGCGCGATGGTAATCCGGCGCATTGCCCGACTCCAGACGGAGAGAGCAACCAGGGTGGTCAGACTTGAAGAGGCGCGTCAGGTCAGGCCGGAACGCGCGTGTATCGGCCGTCCACGTAAAGCAGCGGATCGACGACATCGCCAACGGTGACGGATTGCACGCGGCCGATCACGATCGTGTGCGTGCCGTAGGCGAAGAGGCCGTCCTGCTTGCAGACGACATTCGCCTGCGCGCTGCCGAGCAGCGGAAGACCGCCCGGACCATCGCGCCAGTCGCCGCAGGCGAAGCGTTCAGCCCCCTTGGCGCCGCCGCCGCAAATGCGTGAAATATCCTCCTGATCGGCGGAGAGGATGTTGATCGCAAAGTCCGCGCCCGCCGCGAGGGGCGCGTGCATCGAGGCTGATCGGTTGACACAGACGAGCATCGAAGGCGGGTCCATCGACATGGCTTCAACAGCGGTCGCCGCCATCAGGAAGCGCTCGTCCTCGTGGCGGGTGCTGATGACGCAGACCGTTGTGGCGAGTCGGCGCAGCGCCTGCTTGGTTGCACCGACAAGATCGATTTCATCCAATGCGCTTCTCCTGCTCCCCGCGTTTGCGCCGAGCCTATGACACAGGAAGAAACGCCGCGTCTAGACGATGGCTGGGAGATCGAGGCCCTGATCGCGCGCGCACTGGAGTGCGATGTCGTAGCCGGCATCGGCGTGGCGCATCACCCCGGTGGCGGGGTCGTTCCAGAGAACGCGCTCGATGCGGCGCGCGGCCGCCTCTGTGCCGTCGCACACGATTACCATACCCGAATGCTGCGAATAGCCCATCCCAACCCCGCCGCCGTGGTGGAGCGAGACCCATGTCGCGCCGGATGCGGTGTTGAGGAGCGCGTTGAGGAGCGGCCAGTCCGACACGGCGTCGGAGCCGTCGCGCATCGCCTCCGTCTCCCGGTTGGGGCTGGCAACCGAGCCGGAATCGAGGTGATCGCGGCCGATGACGACCGGCGCCTTCAGCTCGCCGGACGCCACCATTTCGTTGAAGGCGAGGCCGAGGCGGTGACGATCGCCGAGCCCGACCCAGCAGATGCGCGCGGGCAGGCCCTGAAACTTGATGCGTTCGCGCGCCATGTCGAGCCAGTTGTGGAGGTGCGGGTTGTCGGGGATGAGCTCCTTCACCTTCGCATCCGTCTTGTAGATGTCCTCCGGGTCTCCCGAGAGCGCCACCCAGCGGAACGGGCCGATGCCGCGGCAGAACAGCGGCCGGATGTAGGCGGGCACGAAGCCGGGGAAGGCGAACGCGTCTTCGACGCCCGCATCCTTCGCGACCTGCCGGATGTTGTTGCCGTAGTCGACCGTTGGGACGCCCGCCTTCTGGAAATCCAGCATGGTGCGAACGTGCGCGGCCATCGAGGCCTTGGCGGCCTCGGCGACGATGTCCGGGTTCTGCTCGCGCATCCCGAACCAGCGCTCGAGGCTCCAGCCCGCGGGGAGATAGCCGTTGACCGGATCGTGCGCGGAGGTCTGATCGGTGAGGAGATCAGGACGAATACCGCGCCGGAAGATTTCGGGGAGCAGTTCGGCGGCATTGCCCAGGAGACCCACCGAGACGGGCTTAGTCGCCGTGGTGACGAGACGCACGGCCTCGTCGAGGGTCTCCGCCGCGTGATCGAGATAGCCGGTGCGAAGGCGCATCTCGATCCGGATCGGCTGACATTCGATGGCGAGGCACGATGCACCGGCCATCACCGCCGCGAGCGGCTGCGCGCCGCCCATGCCGCCCAGCCCCGCCGTCAGCAGCCATTTGCCCGAAAGATCACCGCCGTAGTGCTGGCGGCCCATTTCGACGAATGTCTCGTAGGTGCCCTGCACGATGCCCTGCGTGCCGATGTAGATCCACGAGCCCGCCGTCATCTGGCCGTACATGGCGAGGCCCTTGCGATCGAGTTCGTTGAAGTGCTCCCACGTTGCCCAGTGCGGCACGAGGTTGGAGTTGGCGATGAGCACGCGCGGCGCGTCCGTATGCGTGCGGAACACGCCCACGGGCTTGCCGGACTGGATGAGCAGCGTCTCGTCGTCGTTCAGGCGGCGCAGCGTTTCGACGATCTTGTCGTAACTTTCCCAATCGCGCGCGGCGCGGCCGATGCCGCCGTAGACGACAAGCTCTTCGGGGCGCTCGGCGACGTCCGGATGCAGGTTGTTCATCAGCATCCGCAAGGGCGCTTCGGTGAGCCAGCTTTTCGCGCTGAGCGCGGTGCCGGTGGCGGGGCGGATGATGCGGGTGGTGTCGGTGCGGGTCATGCGTGGCCTTTGGCGAATGCGAGGGCGGCTTCCAGAACCTCGCGAAGCGTGGATTGCAGCGGCTGCGCGCGGGCGGGATCGTAGTCGGCGGGCCAGTTGCCCCATGCCGTCACGGGCGGCTCGGCGAGGTAGGTGCGCATCGCGAGTTCCATCTGGACCGCGTGGATGCCGGCGCTGGGGTTGCCGTAGTGGCGCGTCGTCCAGCCGCCCTTGAAGCGCCCATCGAGAACATGCGTGTAGGGCGAGCGGGCGCAGGCAGCCATCACCGCTTCCGCAAGCGCGGGCGCGCAGGTTGCGCCGCCGTTGGTGCCGACGTTGAGGTCGGGGAGATCGCCCGGGAACAGGCGTGGGACATGGCCGCGAATGGAATGCGCATCATAGAGCACGACGTGCGCGTGGCGGCGGCGCAGGCGCGCGAGCTCTTCGGAGAGGACGCGGTGATAGGGATCGAACCATGCCGCGCGGCGGCGCGTGATTTCGGCTTCGTCCGGTTCCTCGCCGGGGCGATAGAAGGGTTCGCCGTCGAAGGTTTCGGTGGGGCAGAGGCCCGTTGTGATCTGCCCCGGATAGAGCGAGACGCCGGACGGGTCGCGATTTACGTCGATGACCGTGCGTGACATGCCGGTGCGGATCGTCGTGGCGCCGAGATCGCGCGCGAAGGCGTAGAGCGCGTCCACCCACCAGTCGGTGTCCTTGAGCGCGAGCCATGGCGAACGCAGCGTGTCTTCGATCTCCGGCGGGATCGTGGTGCCTGTGTGCGGGAAGGCGACGACGAGCGGTGCGTCGCCCTGATGCACCATCAGCCAGGTCATAGCGGAAGCTCCGCGAGGGCGGCGAGCGTTCCAGTGTTCACGAGGCGCGTCGCTGCGACGATATCGGGGTGGAAATGGCGGTCGTGGTCGAGCGTCGGGACTTCGGCGCGGAGTGATGCGCGGGCCTTTTCCAACGCAGGACTGGAGGTGAGCGGCGCATGGAAGTCGCAACCCTGCGCGGCGGCGAGATATTCGATGGCGAGCACGCCAGCGAGGTTTTCGGCCATCGGCAGCAGGCGGCGCGCACCGTGTGCGGCCATCGAGACGTGGTCTTCCTGATTGGCCGAGGTCGGGATCGAATCGACGCTCGCGGGATAGGCGCGCTGCTTGTTTTCGGAGACGAGCGCCGCTGCCGTCACCTGCGGGATCATGAAGCCCGAGTTGAGGCCGGGCTTCGGCGTGAGGAATGCCGGGAGGCCGGAGAGCGCGGGATCGACGAGCATGGCGATGCGGCGCTCGGCGATCGAGCCGATTTCGCAGAGCGCGAGCGCGATCATGTCTGCCGCGAAGGCGACGGGCTCGGCGTGGAAATTGCCGCCGGAGAGCGCTTCGTCTGTATCGGCGAAGATGAGGGGGTTGTCGGAAACGCCGTTCGCTTCGTCGATGAGAGTTTCGGCCGCCTGCCGCAGGATGCCGAGCGCGGCACCCATCACCTGCGGCTGACAGCGCAGGCAATACGGATCCTGTACGCGGGCATCGCCTTCGAGATGCGAGGCGCGGATCGCTGAACCCTGCATCAGCGTGCGGAGTGTGTCCGCCACATCGATCTGGCCGCGATGTCGGCGCAGCGTGTGAATGCGCGGATCGAACGGCGTATCGGAACCCTTCGCGGCTTCCGTGGAGAGCGCACCGGTGACAAGTGCAGTGCGGAACAGGCTCTCCGCCTCGAACAGGCCCGCGAGCGCGCAGCTGCAAGAGAATTGCGTGCCGTTGAGGAGCGCGAGGCCTTCCTTCGCGCCGAGCGTGAGGGGAGCAAGCCCTGCCTTCGCCAGCGCTTCGGCTGCCGGGACGCCGTCGATCTCACCCACTCCGATCATCGTCGCGGCCATGTGGGCGAGGGGTGCGAGGTCACCGCTGGCGCCAACCGACCCTTGTGAGGGGATCGTCGGCATCAGGTCTTTCGCCAGCATGGCCTCGATAAGGCGCACGGTCCGCGTGGAGACGCCCGAGGCGCCATGGCCGAAGCTCGCGAGCTTCAATGCCATCATCAGGCGCACGACCGCGCGGGGCATCGGTTCGCCGACACCTGCCGCGTGGCTGAGAACGATGTTGCGCTGGAGCGTGGTGAGATCGGCTGTGTCGATGCGGACGGAGGCGAGTTTCCCAAAGCCGGTGTTGATCCCGTAAACGGGATCGCCGCGATCGAGGATGCGCGCGACAGCAGCTGCGCTCGCTTCGATGGCGGGAAAGGCTGCGGGGTCGAGTGCCGCCGCTTCGCCGCGATAGATGGCGCGCAGGGCGTCGAAACCGATGGCGCCGGGGGTGAGCGTGATCGTCACTGTCCTCTCCAGATGCGCGCATGGAGCGGATTGAAGCCCATGCGGTAAACGAGTTCGGCGGGCTCGCCGATGTCCCAGATCGCCAGGTCGCAGGTCTTGCCTGGCACGAGCGTGCCGATGTCGCCGCGCCCGAGCGCGCGGGCGGCTTCGCGCGTGAAACCGGCGATGCATTCGTCCACCGTCAGGCGGAACAGTGTCGCGGCCATGTTCATCGCGAGCAGCGGCGAGGTGAGGGGCGAGGTGCCGGGGTTGCAATCGGTAGCGAGCGCCATGGGAACGCCGTGCGCGCGGAGCGCGGCGACGGGCGGGCGCTTCTCCTCACGCGTGAAATAGAAGGCGCCGGGGAGCAGCACGGCGACGGTGCCGGAGGCGGCCATCGCCGCGATGCCGATCTCACTCAAATGTTCAAGGTGATCGGCCGAAAGCGCACTGTAGCGTGCGGCGAGCGATGCGCCGCCGAGGTCGGAAAGCTGCTCGGCGTGGAGCTTGACGGGGAGGCCGAGCGTACGTGCGGCTTCGAACACGCGCGCGACCTGATCGGGTGAAAAGCCGATGCCCTCGCAGAAGGCATCGACGGCATCGACGAGACCTTCCGCGGCGAGCGTGGGCAGCATCACGTCGCAGATGTGCGCCACATAGGCGTCGCGGTCGGAAAATTCGGGCGGCAGAGCGTGCGCGCCGAGGAAGGTGGTGGTGACGGCGACGTTGCGTTCTTCGCCCAGGCGGCGGGCGGCGCGGAGTTGCCTGCGTTCAGCTTCCAGTGAGAGGCCATAGCCGGACTTGATTTCGACTGTGGTGACACCCTCGGCGATGAGTGCGTCGAGGCGAGACAACGATGCGGCGACGAGATCGTCTTCGCTCGCCGCGCGCGTCGCCTTCATCGTCGAAACAATGCCGCCGCCGGCGCGGGCGATCTCCTCATAGGACGCGCCTTCGAGGCGCAGTTCGAACTCGCGCGCACGATTTCCGGCGTAAACGAGATGCGTGTGGCAATCGATGAGGCCGGGGGAGACCCAGCGACCTTCGCAATCGATGGTTTCGGCAGCGTTCGGCGCCCCGGCGCGGGGGCCGACATAGGTGACGATGCCGCCTTCGCACGCCACGGCGCCGTCCTCGACGATGCCGAGGTCGCGCCCTTCGAGCGTCATCAGTCTTGCGTTGTGCCAGAGGCGATTCATGCGTGCCGTTTTCAGCGCAATCGGTTATTATGTCTAGACATAATATCGAGGTGGCGATGCAAAGGCTTTGGTTCTCGCAGGCAAGACTGAACGGCGGCTGGGCGAAGGACGTGCGCCTGACGCTGTCCGGAGGGCTTATCGAAAGCGTCGAAACGGGCGTTGCGCTGGGTGCGGGCGACGAACGCCACGGCATCGCGATTCCGGGGCTCTGCAATGTCCACAGCCATGGTTTCCAACGCGGCATGGCCGGACTTTCCGAGCGGCGCGGGCGACCGGACGACGATTTCTGGTCGTGGCGCGAGGTGATGTACCGCTTCCTCGGCCGCATGACGCCGGACGACATCGCCGCGATCACGGCGCTTGCCTATGCCGAGATGCTTGAGAGCGGCTACACCCGCGTCGGCGAGTTTCACTACCTCCACAACGACATCGGCGGCGGCAGCTACGCCGACCCGGCGGAAACGGCGGGAAGCATCGTTGCCGCATCAGAGGAAACCGGGATCGGGCTCACGCTGCTGCCGGTGTTCTACGCGCACGCCGATTTCGGGGGCGCACCGCCCGCGCCGGGACAACGCCGGTTCATCAGCGACATCGATGGCTTCGCACGGCTGATGGAGGCAAGCCGCGCCAAGCTGCGCAGGGGTGACGTGATCGGGATTGCACCGCATTCGCTGCGCGCGGTGACGGCGGAAGAGCTTGCCGCGATCCTGCCGCTCGCGGAAGGCGGGCCTGTCCATATCCATGCCGCCGAGCAGACGAAGGAGGTGGACGCCTGCCTCGCATGGTCCGGTGCGCGGCCGGTCGAATGGCTGCTCGAAAACGCGCCTGTCGACGAGCGCTGGTGCCTGATCCACGCCACACATATCGACGACGTGGAAGTCATGGGGCTCGCCGCCTCGGGCGCGGTCGCGGGGCTTTGCCCGGTGACGGAAGCGAACTTGGGCGACGGCGTGTTCCCGGCGGAAGCCTATCTGCACCTCGATGGCCGCATCGGCACGGGCACCGATTCGAACATCCTCGTCGATGCGGCGAGCGAACTGCGCATGATCGAATACAGCCAGCGGCTTCACCATCGTCGCCGCAACATTCTCGGCTGCGAAGAAACGGCGTCGGTTGGGGAGCGGCTGTTCGGCGGCGCGCTCTCTGGCGGCGCGCAGGCGCTGGGCGTGAAAAGCGGGCTCGCGGCCGGGATGCCCGCCGATATCGTTGCGCTCGACGCTTGCCATCCGGCGCTCGCCGCAAGAAAAAGCGACATGATTGTGGATAGCTGGATATTCGCGGGTGGGCCGGGCTGTTTGGACAGCGTCTGGGCCTGCGGCGTGCGGCAGGTGGAAGGTGGCCGCCATGTCGCGAGGGGCGCGATCACGGCGCGTTATGCCGCCGCGCTGGAGCGCCTTACCGCGTGAAGCCCGGCGAGCGCATCCGCGCCGATATCGAGGGACGAATCCGCTCGGGCGACTGGAAGCCAGGGGACCGCATCCCTTTCGAACATGAACTCGTCCGCAGCTATGGCTGCTCGCGCGCCACGGTGAGCAAGGCGCTGGAGATGCTGGCGCGGGCCGGGCTCATTGAACGGCGGCGCAAGGCCGGATCGTTCGTCGCGCACCCGCGCGTCCATTCGGCGGTGCTGGAAGTGCCGGATCTCGCGAAGGTCGTTGCCGAGCGCGGCCTTGCCTATCGCTGGCAGCGGCTGAAGCGCGAGGTTGAGGACGGCAATGTCGTCGTCACCGGCCTCCACCACGCGGGAGACGAGCCCTACTGCATCGAACAGCGCGAAATCTCGCTTGCCGCCGTGCCCGAGGCCGAAGCCGCGACGTTCGCGGAGGAAGCGCCCGGCACATGGCTGTTGAAGCGCGTGCCGTGGAGCGAAGCGCGGCACAGGATCAGCGCCGTGATGCCAACCGCGGCCGAAGCGCGTTTGCTCGGCATCCCGCGCACCGCGTGCCTGCGCATCGAGCGCTGGACATGGCGCGGCGGCGATCCCGTGACGAGCGTTTCGCAGCTTTTCCCCGGCGATCGCCACGATCTCGTCGCGGACTTCGCGCCCGGCGCCTGAACCGGCGGCCTGGATTCAGACTTTGAAGAGGGAAGTGGTGGATGCACTAGGGCTCGAACCTAGGACCCGCTGATTAAGAGTCAGCTGCTCTACCAACTGAGCTATGCATCCACACCGGGCATGAAATGGTGCGCCTAGGCGCCGCTTTCAACCGCGAGGCGGGCGCTATAGCGCGGGGTATCCGGGGTTGCAAGGCCGGAAATGGTCTCGGCCCATTTAGAATGCCGATGGGCCTTCGCCGATCATGCGTTCCTCGCGCTGGCGATCGATCGAAAGCATGATGCCGATCAGGATCATCGCGGTCATCATCGCCGATCCGCCGTAGGACATCAGCGGCAGCGGAATGCCGACGACAGGGGCGAAGCCCATCACCATCGCGAGATTGACGAACACATAGAAAAACAAGGTGCAGGTGAGCCCCGCCGCGGTCAGCCGGGCGAACTGGTTGCGCGCCCGGAGCGCGACCGAGAAGCCCCAGCCGAGAATGATCGCGTAACAGGCGAGCACAAAGAACATTCCGAAGAGGCCCCATTCCTCCGCCATCGTCGCAAAGATGAAGTCGGTGTGCAGCTCCGGAAGATACTGGAGATGGCTTTGCGTGCCAGAAAGGAAACCCTTGCCGGAAAGCCCGCCCGACCCGATCGCGATCTTCGATTGCGTGATGTGGTAGCCCGCGCCGAGTGGATCAGCATCCGGATCGAGGAAGATGAGGATGCGCCGCCGCTGATAATCGTGCAGCATACTGACGGCGATGGGAATCGCAGCGACCAGCGCCGCGCCGCCACCCACGAACAGCGACATGCGCGCGCCCGCCAGAAACACGATCACGACCCCGCCAAACGCGATCGAGAGCGCCGTGCCAAGATCGGGCTGCAACATGACGAGGGCCACGGGCAGGCCGACGAGCACGGCCGGCGCGACGAGGCTCCCCCAGCGCTGGGTTTCGACGCGCGGCAGGTAGTGGAAGAATCGCGCCAGCGCGAGCACGATGGCGATCTTCATGAGTTCCGAAGGCTGCAGGCGAATGATGCCGAGCTCAAGCCAGCGTTGGCTGCCGCCGCCGACCTTTCCGAGAATCTCGACCCCGAGCAGCATTACGACAACGATGCCGTAAGCCGGATAAGCCGCACGCAGCCACCACGACAACGGCACCTGGCTCATGGCGAGCGCCATCACGAAGAACAGCGTGAAACGGATACCCTGATTGAACGCCCACGGGCGGACGTGCCCGCCCGCCGCCGAGTAGAGCACGGCGAGCCCGAAGCAGCCGAGCGCGAGCAGCGTCAGCAGCATCCGCCAGGGCAGCGCCTGCAGCCGATCGGGAAGCGCACTGTTAAGCATCGGGGATAGGCTCAGTGGGCGAGGGCGGGCTGGCCGCCTGTGCCGCGGCTGCAGCCACGGCGGCGCGCTGCGCTGCCTCTCGGCCCCAGCCTTCTTCCAGCCGTTCGAGCGCGGCCATGGCGATCTCGGGCGCGAACAGGAAAGTCATAACATCCTTGGCGATCGGCGCAGCTGCGATGCTGCCGCCGCCGCCGTGCTCCACGACGACGCTCACGGCATAGCGTGGCTCTTCGACCGGCGCGAAGGCAATGAAATGGCCGTGATCGCGATATTTCCAAGGGATCGATTTGTAGTTCGCGCCGCGCGTCGCGCTTGTCAGCGCGCGCACCTGCGCTGTGCCCGTTTTCCCCGCCATCTGGATGGGGATGGGAAGGCGCGAACGCCCGGCGGTGCCCTGCGGGCCGTTCACCGTGAGGCCCATCGCGTAGCGGACGCGCGCCAGATGTTCGGGGTCCACATCGATCGTGCCGGGTGTGGTGCCGCCTGAAACCAGCCTGGGTTCAACGCTGCGACCGGACGCGATACGCGCGGTCATCACCGCAAGCTGCAGCGGCGAGGTCAGCATGTACCCTTGACCGATGGCGGTGTTCAGCGTTTCGCCCGTCAGCCATTCCTTGTCGAACCGGCGGCGCTTCCATTCGGGCGTGGGGACGAGGCCTTCGCGCTGTGTCGGCAGCGACAGGCCTTCATATTCGTGCCCGAGACCGAGGCGTTTCGCCATGGCAGCGATGCGTTCGATACCGATTTCGCGCCCGCGCGTGTAGTAATAGACGTTGCAGCTCTGGAAGATGCTCTTGTCGAGGTTCACTGTGCCGTGACCGCCGCGCCGCCAGCAGCCGAAGCGGTGGCTGCCGAGGAAATAGGCGCCGGGGCAATGCACGGTCGCTTCCGGGTCGATCCCGTATTCGAGCGCAGCGAGTGCCGTGACCGGCTTGAACGTCGATCCGGGCGGATAAAGCCCCTGCACGGTCTTGTTGATGAGCGGATTGTGATCATCCGACATCAACGCGTTCCATTCCTTGTGGCTGATGCCATCGGAAAACGTATTGGGATCGAATGCGGGCATCGAGACGAGCGTCAGCACGTCACCCGTCCAAACGTCGATCACGACGACGCTGCCGGATTCCGGCCCCAGCCGCCGCGCTGCGAAGGATTGGAGATCACGATCGATGGTGAGCTTCACCGTCTCGCCGGGCGTGTCGTTCACCGTGGAAAGCTCGCGGATCACGCGGCCGCGGGCGTTCACCTCCACGCGGCGTGCGCCCGCCTTGCCGCGCAGGGGGACGTCGAGCACCTTCTCGATCCCGTCCTTGCCGAGCTTGAAGGCCGGGTGCAGGTAAAGCGGGTCCCGGTCTGCCGCGAGGTACTGCTCACGCGTGGGCGCGCCGACATAGCCGAGCAGATGGCCGACGGCTTCGCCATCGGGATAGTAGCGTGTGAAGCCGCGCACGGGCTGCACGCCGTCGTAATCGGGCAGACGCACGTTGATCGCGGCGAAATCGTTCCAGCTGATGCCCGCCGCGACCTGAATGGGAAGGTATTTCGGCTGCGTCGCCGCAGCCTCGCGGATCCGCGCGACCTCCGCGGGCGGCAGCCGCAACAGGCGGGTGAGATCGGCGAGCGTCTGTTCAAGATCGGTGATCTGCTCGGGGATCATCTCCAGCCGGTAATCGGGCTGGTTCACGGCAAGCGGCTTGCCGTTCCGGTCGACGATCCATCCGCGCCGTGGCGGGATCAGCCGCACGGAAACGCGGTTATCCTCGGCAAGGAGCTTGTATTTCTCCTGCTCGAAGATCGAAAGATACGCCATGCGCCCGCCAAGCAGCAGGCCGAGGCCGCCGGTCGCCGCGCCCACGAAAAGCGTGCGGCGCGTGAACATCTGTTCGCGAGCGGCTTCGGAGGTGAGCTTCATGGTGCCCACCTACGCTGAATCCGTGCAAAAAAGTGCGCGGCGAACGGGTACACGGCGATTGTCGCCGCGGTCTGTGTCGCGAGCGGCAGGAAGGGGAACGGGTCCGCGACGAGGGCGCAAAGTCTCCACAGCGCCAGATGGTACACGAACAGCATGGGGATGCTGAACAGCCAGTCGCCGATCCAGCTCGCGCGGCGCACATGCGTGTCGGCGTAGCGCACGAGCATCATGAACAGCGGCAGTAGCAGCCCGTTCGCGCCGACCGGCGTTCCGAGCAGGATATCGCCTGCAAGCCCCATCGGCAGCCCGGTCCATTCGGGCATCTGCTGCGGGCGATAAAGTGTCCAGAGCAGCACGAGCAGCAGCGCCAGATTTGGCATCACCGGCAGCGGCGCGAACATCGGCAGCGTCATCATCATATAAGCGATGACAACGACGATCAGCGGGATCGCCAGCTTCCAGTGGTCGAAGATCCAGCGCGCACGTTCGCGCGCGGTCATCTGGTGCCACGGCGTCGTGATCATTCCGCGGCCTGTTCCTGGATCACGGCCTCGGGATGCGCCTCGCGTCCCTGCGGCGTGTCTTCCGGCGGCGCCATGGGCGGCATGTAGGGGCGCTCAACGATCACATAATCAAGCCCGTCGGGTGTCGCCGCGGGGCGGGCTTCGGGCATGTCGCCAGAGATGCGCACGACCGTGGCGACGGGAAGTCCGGGCGGGAACAGGCCGCCGTCACCCGACGTGACAAGCCGATCGCCGACGCGAACTTCGGAATTGGACGGGCCGGAGAGGTCGACATCGAGCAGCGGCAGGTTTTTGCCGATCAGCAGCGCTGGAAGGCCGGTGCGAACCACACGCACGGGAACGCGGCTCGATACGTCGGTGATCAGCATGACGCGCGTCGCGTACTTGCCGACATCGACCGTGCGCCCGATAAGCCCCGCCGCCGCGAGCACCGGCTGGCCGGGTTCGACGGCGTGGCGCCCGCCGCCGCTGATCAGCGCGTAACGGACATAGGCGCCCGTGCTGGAGCCGGAGATGGCGAACACGCCGACGCGGTCGCGCGAGGGCTCGACGACGTTGAGGAGCTTCTTCAGTTCGCCGTTCTCGTGGATCGCCTGCGCGTGGCGCTCACGTTCGATCTGGTACATGCGCTCGCGGCCTTCGAGCAGGCGGACCTTCTCGACCGCCTTGAAATAGTCCGCGATCGAACCTGCCGCGGCCTGCACCTCCCCAAGGGGTATCAGGATGGCTGTCCAGAGGGGCGCGACCAAATCCGCCGCGCCGCTGCGCAGCGCGGAATAGCGGTCAGGGCTGGCACGGCTCAGCACCAGCAACATGGCGGCTATGACGACAGCGGCGATCGTCGCCGCGCGTCCCAGAAGCGCGATATTGCGTTGCCGGCGCGAACTCCGCCCGCTCGATCTGCGGGGTGGCCACGCCATCCGCAGCGACTCCCTAGAGTGCGGTGGTCAGGACGCCGCGAAAGATCGGCTCTTCGAGCGCGCGGCCGGTGCCGAGCGCAACGCAGGTCAGCGGATCGTCGGCAACGGTGACGGGAAGGCCGGTTGCGTCGCGCAGAACTTCATCAAGCTGCCCGAGAAGCGCGCCGCCGCCGGTCAGCACGATGCCCTGATCGACGATGTCTGCGGCAAGCTCAGGTGCTGTATTTTCAAGGGCTTGGCGTACGCCTTCGACGATCGCAGACACCGGCTCCGAAAGTGCCTCGGCGATCTGGGCCTGGTTGATCGTGATTTCCTTCGGCACGCCGTTCATCAGGTCGCGGCCCTTGATCTCCAGCGTTACGCCGACGCCGTCGATCGGCGGCTTCGCCGTGCCGATTTCCTTCTTGATGCGCTCGGCGGTCGCTTCGCCGATCAGCAGGTTGTGGTTGCGGCGGACGTAGCTGACGATGGCGTCGTCCATCTTGTCGCCGCCCACGCGCACGGAGGTCGTGTAGGCGAGGCCGCGCAGCGAGAGCACGGCGACCTCGGTGGTGCCGCCGCCGATATCGACGACCATCGATCCGATCGGTTCCGTCACAGGCATTCCAGCGCCGATCGCGGCAGCCATCGGTTCCTCGATCAGATACACCTGGCTCGCGCCCGCATTGTTCGCGGCGTCGCGGATGGCGCGGCGCTCGACGCTCGTCGAACCCGAAGGCACGCAGATCACGATTTCGGGATAGTTGCCGAACTTGCGCGTATGCACCTTCTTGATGAAATGATTGATCATCTGCTCAGCGACGTAGATGTCGGCGATCACGCCGTCGCGCAGCGGGCGGATCGCTTCCACGTTGCCCGGCGTCTTGCCCATCATCATCTTGGCGTCGTTGCCGACAGCCTTCACCATCTTGCGACCATTTATCGTTTCGATCGCGACCACCGACGGTTCATTGAGCACGATACCGCGCCCACGCACGTAGACGAGTGTGTTGGCCGTGCCGAGATCGATGGCCATATCCTGGGCAAGAAAACCGAAAATGCGGCTGAGCATGGAGTTCTTCTCTTCTATGCGTGTGAACGCGCGTTGGCCTGCATATGCAGTGTTGTCGCAGTGAAGCGCAAGGGGCGCATTGGCGTGGCTTCCGTGGTTAACGCGGCTTTCACCACCCAATACGCGACGAACCGCTAACAAAGCCTTGCGATCGTTGCTAGGAAGACGCGGCCATGTCGATCCGCCGCCTGCCAGAAGACCTCGTTAATCGTATCGCCGCGGGCGAAGTCGTCGAACGGCCCGCAAGCGCGGTGAAAGAACTGGTCGAAAACGCGCTCGATGCAGGCGCCACGCGAATCGCCGTGGAGCTTGAAGGCGGCGGGCTCGATCTCATCGCCGTGACGGACAATGGCTCCGGCATGGACGCGGACGAACTGCGCCTCTCGCTCGAACGCCACGCCACCTCGAAACTGCCGACCGGTGACCTCGAAGCCATCGCGACGATGGGCTTTCGCGGCGAGGCCTTGCCTTCGATCGCCAGCGTCAGCCGCTTCCGCATCGCCAGCCGAACGGCGAGCGGGGAGGGGTGGGAAATCGAGGTTGACCACGGTGTGATCCAGCGCGACGGACCCGCCTCCTTGCCGCCGGGGACGCGCGTTTCCGTCGCCGATCTGTTCGGCAAGGTGCCCGCGCGGCGCAAGTTCATGAAATCGGCGCGTGCAGAGCTTGCCGCCTGCCTGGACGTTGTGCGCCGCCTCGCTATGGCGCGCGCCGACGTGGGGTTCAGCGTCGCTCACGAAGGCCGCCGCCTGCTCGACGCGCAGCCTTCGGCCGATCTGCTCGAAAGCGCGCGCGTTGCACGGCTCGCCGCGATACTGGGGCAGGAGTTCACCGACAACGCCGTCGCGATCGATCTGGTACGCGACGGGCTGCGTCTCGGCGGTCTCGCGGCGGTGCCGACCTACAGCCGGGGTGCCGCCGATCACCAGTATCTGTTCGTCGGGGGACGCCCGGTGAAGGACCGGTTGCTGCTCGGCGCAGTGCGCGGCGCATACCGCGATCTGCTGGCGCGCGACCGGCATCCGGTGCTGGCGCTGTTTCTCGATGTCCCGTTCGATTTCGTCGACGTAAACGTGCACCCGGCGAAAACCGAGGTGCGCTTCCGCGATCCGGCGCTGGTACGCGGCCTCATCGTCTCCGGGCTCCGCCATGCGCTGGACAGCGGCAGCGGGCACGCCGCGACGACGGTTTCGGAAGCGGCGCTTTCCGCGTTCCGACCGGAGCCTATCGCAGCGCCGGTGTCATGGCAGGCACCCGCATCCCGCCCCACGCTCTTCGAGCACACGCCCCGTTTTCATCCTCCGCCGCAGGCGCGCGCCGAAGCCCCGTCGCCGGTCTACGCGGAAAGCCGTGAGGCCGACCTCACCGCATTCCCCCTCGGCGCCGCGCGCGGGCAGGTGCACGGAAGCTGGATCGTAGCGGAAACGGCGGACGCGCTCGTCATCGTCGATCAGCATGCCGCGCACGAGCGCCTGACGCTTGAAAAGATGAAGCGCGCGATGGAAGGCGGCGGTGTGCGGTCGCAAACGCTGCTCCTCCCAGAAGTCGTGGAACTCGACGAGGCGGAATGCGACGGCCTCGAAGCCCATGCCGCAGAGCTTGCCGAAATGGGACTGGAAATCGAGCGCTTCGGGGCCGGCGCCATCCTGGTGCGCGCAACGCCCGCGATCCTCGGGAGCGCGGACGCGAAGGCCCTCGTCCGCGACCTTGCCGACGACATCACCAGTCTTGGCGCCGCGCACAGCCTGAAGGAGCGGCTCGATGAGGTATTCGCGACCATGGCCTGCCATGGCTCGGTGCGCGCGGGCCGGTCGCTCAGCGTCACGGAAATGAACGCCTTGCTGCGCGAGATGGAGGCGACGCCGCATTCGGGCCAGTGCAACCACGGGCGCCCGACCTATGTGAAGCTCGCGCGCGGGGATATCGAAAAGCTGTTCGGGAGGCGGTAGCCATGATGCGATCGGTTCTGGTGTCGATGATGCTGCTCGCGGCGCCGGCCGCAGCCCAAAATGCGACGCTTTCGGAGCGGACCTATGGCACTTGGCAGAATCCGAAGAACAGCGTTCACGTGGAGGCGCGGGAATGCGACGGCAAGATGTGCGGTGTCGTTGTGTGGGCCAGCGACAAGGCGAAGGCTGATGCGCGGCGCGGCGGTACTGACCAGCTGATCGGACGCCAGCTCTTTCAGGATTTCGAGGAGCAGCAGGAAGGCCGATGGAAAGGCAAGGTCTTCGTGCCCGACATCAACCGCACCTTCCACGGCACCGTCACGATCATTGATGCCGATACGCTGGAAGGTAAGGGCTGTCTCCTTGGCGGCATCGGCTGCAAATCGCAGGTGTGGACGCGGGTGAAGTAGCGCCGTCGCGCTACGGCGCCGTGCCTGCCGCGGCCCGCCGATTGAGCCGGAACATAAAGGCGCGAACGACAAGACCGATCGCAAGCAGAACCAGGCACCACAGGCTGGCTTCAAGACCAATGCCGTAGGTCGCGAAGGCGATGAACACGACGGCGCCCGCGATCAGGAGGCGCTGGGCGGGCGCGGGGCTGCACCGCCACGCAGCAAGCGCGGAGGTGAGGTACAGCATGACCATCGCGGCAGTTGAAAGCAGAATGATGAACGTGAAGAGATGCGCCGTTGCGCGGCTGCTGTTGGCAAGCAGCAAAATGATGCTGAGGACACTCGCCACGATCTGCGCGACGACGGGCGTGTTGCTTCCGCGCGTCTTCGTCATGGCCGCAGGCATTTCGCCGCGCAGGGCCATCGCGTAGCCAAGCTCGCCGGTGCCGAGGATCAAGCCGTTCAGGCACCCGATTGCAGCGACGGCGACGGTCAGCGCGCTCACCGTGGCGGCGGTCGTTCCCCAGCGCGACACCAGCGCATCGGCAAAGGGCGCCGGCGACGCGGCAACAACGCTGGTCGGCAGCAGCATCTGGATCGCCGTTCCGGCGACGAGATAGAGCAGGACCACAAAGGCGGTTCCGCCAATCAGTGCCCGGGGGATCGTCCGTTCGGGATTGCGAACCTTGCCGACCGGGGTCGTGGCCGTTTCGAAACCCGTGAAGGCGAAAAAGGTCAGCGCCGTCGCGGTTGCTATGTTGGCGAAATTCACCGGCAGCGGCGCGAAGGGTTCGAAGGTGCCGCCTGTGACGCCGCGTTCGACAAAGAGGAAGACGACCGCCAGCAACGGAATAAGCTTGATCGCAACGGTCACGACCGAAAAGCTGCCTGCCGCGCGCACGCCCGCACCGTTGATCGCGGTGAGCAGCACCAGCCAGCCGATCGCCATCGGGACAATCGCGGCGTCACCGCCCAGCGACGGGCTGACAAACGAGAGCGCTGCCGCTGCGGCGAGCGCCACGGCGGCCTGTGCCACCCAGTTCGATACCCAGAAACTCCACGCGACAAGGAACGCGACTGTCGGCCCATATTCCTTTTCGACATTGGCCTGGATGCCGTCTCCGCCAAGGCGGGAAAGGCGCGCGAGCGCATAGGCGATGCACAGGATGCCGACCCCGCTGATGATCCATCCGATCAATGCGTTGCGGCCGAGCGGCGCAAGGCTGACGGGAAGCATGAAGATGCCCGAGCCGATGATGGTGCCGACGACGAGCGATGCCGTCATCCAGAAGCCGATCATCTGCGGCTTGGCGCTTGCGGTCATGGTGCCCCTCCACGGACCGGAAGAGCAGAATCGCCGTCAGGTCTTTGCGGACGTTAAACGAACTGATGCGGCAGTGTATGATTTTATAGGTTTGGCGATTCAGCCTTTGTCGCGCGCCTCGGCAATGGCCTTTTTCAGCTCGTCATAGCCCACCGCCCCGGAGAGAATGCGGTTGCCGACGACGTAGCTCGGCGTGCCGGTGAGGCCGAGCGCGTTGCCGAGGCGAAGGTTCTTGTCGATTTCGCGTTTGAGGCGTTCGCTTTTCATGTCGGTCGCGGTGCTCGTCTCGTTGAGCCCTGCCTTGCGGACACCTTCGATCGTCTTTTGTGTCGAAACCCGGGCCTTGTCCGTGAACATCCAGTTGTAGAAGGCGCGGTATTTGCCCTGTTCGGCAGCGGAAAGGCTGGCGAGCGCGGCCTCGCGGGAGGCTTCCCCGAGCACGGGGAGGTCGCGGTAAACGACCTTCAGCTTCTTGTCCTCTTTCAGCAGGCGTTCGACATCGGGGTGGGAGAGGCGGCAGTAGGGGCAGTTGAAATCGAAGAACTCCACGAGCGTGACGTCGGCGTCCTTCGCACCCGCCCACGCGCTTCCAAAGGGCGTCTCGATCTCGTCGCGGTTCTGCGAAATCAGGCTTGAGACTTCGCGCGCCTGCAGGCGGTTTACTGCCTCCGGAATGATCTCGGGGTGGGCGAGGATATAATCGTGGACGATCTTCTCCACCTCCTCGCGCTGTGCCTTTGTCAGCGTGCCGCCGTTCGCGATCGAAGGCTGGCGGCCCGTGAGCAGCATCAGCAGGCCGCCGGCAAGCAGCAGCAGCGCGAACGCGCCCATGATGTTGGCCGCGAGCGGCCAGCGCGCCCGCAGGCGTTTGTAGAAATCGATCATAAAGCCCCTAACGACGTTTCCGTTTGCCGTTCTCGTCTTCGACGGCGTGCTGGCTCACCATGTAGATATCCTGCGCCCGAATCCAGTCTGGAGTGCCAGGGCTGAGGCCCGCCATCGCGGTGCGCGAACTGGCGAGTGCAAGCTGCGCGTTGCCGGTGAGATTGTTCTGCTCGGCGGTCGCGAGCGCGGCGCGCGCTTCATCGCCGCCGCGCGCATAAGCGATGCCGAGCTGATACCAGGCGAAGGGGTTGCGGTTGTCGCGCGCAACAGCGGCGCGCAGCACGCGCTTCGCTTCTTCGGTGTTTTCGGGCTTCTCGGTCGCGATCAGTGCGTGGCCGAGCATTCCGGCAATGAGCGGCTGATCGGGCGCGATCGCAACCGAGCGGCGGAGCGGCCCCAGCGCCTCTTCGACCTTGCCGGATTCAAGCAGAACCTGCCCTTTGAGTTCAAGGAAGAAGGGGTCCTGCGGCGCATCCTTCAGCAGCCAATCGATCTCTGTCTCCGCGCGGTCCGGGAAGGCATTCTTGTGCCATGCGTAGGCGCGGGCGTAGCGCGCGGGCACCGACGTGTCCGTTTCGGGATACTTCTGGAAGGTGCGCGAAGGTTCCTCGATATAGCCGTAGAGCTTCGCCTTGATGCGCAGGAATTTCGCCTGCAGCGCGGGATCGATGGGTTTTTCCCACGCGGCGTCGGTCTTGTAGGTGTTTTCGAGTGCGGCGATGCGATCGCCCGTTAGCGGGTGAGTGCGCGCGTAGCCGTTGTCCTGCGGGATCGCCAGGCGAAATTCCTGGTTCTGCAGCTTCTTGAAGAAGTTGATCGATCCCCGCCCAGAAATTCCGGCCTTGTGGAGGAATGTGGCGCCGGCTTGGTCGGCTGCGGATTCCTGCGTGCGCGAGTACGCGAGGAACTTGCCGAGCGCGGCCTGCTGCCCGCCCGCGAAGATCGCCATGCCGGCTTCGCCCGCGCCTGCCGCCATTGCGGCCGCGCCGAGCAGCATCGAGAGGAGGGTGATGGACGTCGCCGCCTTGGCGCCTTCGCTGAAGCGCACGACATGGCCGCCCGTGATGTGGCCGATTTCGTGGGCGATGACGCCTTGCACCTCGTTGACGTCGTCCGCGGCCATTATGAGGCCGCTGTGGACATACACAGCCTGTCCGCCCGCGACGAAGGCGTTGATCGAGGAGTCGCCGATCAGGATGACGTCGAGTGAGCGCGGGTTGAGGCCGGCGGCTTCGGCGAGCGGCGCGGAGATTTCGTGGAAAAAGGTTTCGGTTTCCGCGTCGCGGAGGATGCTCTGGGCAAGCGCAGGGCGGATCGACGCCGTAACGGCGAGGACAGCGGCGAGAAGAAGGCGCAGGCCTGCCGAAAAAGGCTTCCGGGCTGAAACGAACCGGGATGTCATCGCCGCCCTATAACCTTTCGCGACTGAACCCCCAATGAGCGAAACTAGGGCGGCGGCGGGCGATTGCAAGCCCGTCGCCGCCTTGTCTCTGGAATGCCGGCGTCTCAGTCGCCGAACGTCCGCTGCCACCAGCCCTTACGCGGCGGCGCGGCGTCTTCCCCTGCATCGTTCGCTGCGGTCTCGACCGTCTCGGCGGCATCCACGGCTTCCGACACGGTTTCCGCTGCAGGCGCGCTTTTGGCGGCGGCTTTGCGGCGCGGCGCGCGCTTCGGCTTTGCGGGGGCTTCTGCGGCAACCTCTTCGGCCGGAGCGGCGGGCTCCGGTGCAGATTCCGGTTCGGGCGCGGCTTCCACCGTTTCCGCCTTCTTGCGCCGGGTCCGCTTGGGCTTGGCTTCAGCCTCGGCCGCAGGCGCTTCAACGACGGGCGCTTCGACCGTTTCCGTTTCCGCTGCGTCCACGGTCTCCGGGGTTTCAGCCTTCACGGCCTTGCGACGGCCACGCGGCTTGCGGGCAGGGGCTTCGGCTTCCACAGGCGCGGCGGGCGTTTCCTCCGCAGCCGGTTCGATTTCCGGGGCGGTGTCCTCATCCGAACCGGCTTCGCCTTCGCTCGCTCCGCCGTCAGCAGCTTCGCCTCCGACCTCGTCACCATTCCTGCGGCGGCCACCACGACGACCACGGCGACGGCGGCGGCGCTTGCTGCCGTCCTCATCCCGATCTTCGCGCGACTGTTCGTGCGTTTCGGTGCTCTCTGCGGCTTCGTCGGCTTCTTGGCTTCCGGCATCGAGTGCCTCCGCACCGTCCTGCGGCGCGGGACGGCGCTCGTCGTCGCGTTCGCGATCCTTGCGGCCGCGTCCACGGCGGCGGCGGCGCGAGCGGCCGCCCTCGTCGCGACGCTCATCGTTGCGCTCGCGGCGCTCGGAGGTTTCGGCCTCGGCCTCTTCTTCCTCTTCTTCCTCGTCCTCGATGATGTCGTCGTCGTCATCCTCGGGGGCGGGGGCAACGGGTGCCAGCAGATTGACGCGGGGCACGGGCGGCGGGCCGCTGCCGTCGATCTCCTGTTCCCCGACATTGAGGTCGCCGTTCGGCGCGATCTCGACCATGACGCCGTACAGATCCTCGACGCGCGAGATTTGGCTGCGCTTCACGTTCAGCATGTAGATCGCCACCTCGAAGGGCAGGCGCAGCGTGATGCGGCTGTGCTTGCCGCGCAGCGCCTCGGCCTCCAGCACGCGCAGCGCGCCGAGCGCGGCGGACTGCACCGTGCGGACCATGCCCGCGCCTTCGCAAACCGGGCAGACGTGCGTCGAAGCTTCGAGCACGCCCGTGCGCAGCCGCTGGCGGCTCATTTCCAGGAGCCCGAACGAGGATATGCGGCCCACCTGAATGCGCGCGCGGTCGTGCTTCAGTGCTTCCTTCAGCGCCTTCTCGACCTTGCGGTTGTTCGAGTGCACGTCCATGTCGATGAAATCGATGACGACAAGCCCCGCCATGTCGCGCAGGCGAAGCTGCCGCGCGATTTCGCGCGCTGCTTCAAGGTTCGTCTTGAGCGCGGTTTCCTCGATATTGTGCTCGCGCGTCGATTTGCCCGAGTTGATGTCGATCGAAACGAGAGCCTCGGTCGGATTGATGACCATGTAGCCGCCCGATTTCAGCTGCACCACCGGATGGTACATGGCTGCAAGCTGCTGCTCGACCTGGAAGCGCTGAAAAAGCGGAACAGGGTCAACGTATTGCTGAACCTTCTTCGCGTGGCTTGGCATCAGAAGCTTCATGAAGCTCCGCGCCGCACGGTATCCCTCTTCTCCGTCCACCAGCACTTCGCTGATGTCCCGGTTGTAGATATCCCGGATCGCCCGCTTGATCAGGTCGGAGTCTTCGTGGATCAGCGCCGGCGCGCTTGATGCCAGCGTCTTCTCGCGGATCTCGTCCCACAGGCGCGTGAGATAATCGAAGTCGCGCCGGATTTCGGCGCGCGTGCGCGAAAGCCCCGCGGTGCGGATGATGCAGCCCATGCCGGTCGGCAGCTGCAGTTCCGAAACGATGGATTTCAGCCGTTTGCGGTCGCTCTGGTTGGAAATCTTCCGGCTGATGCCGCCGCCGTGGTTGGTGTTCGGCATGAACACGCAGTAGCGGCCAGCAAGACTGAGGTACGTCGTGAGTGCCGCACCCTTGTTGCCGCGCTCTTCCTTGACGACCTGCACCAGCAGCACCTGGCGGCGCTTGATGACTTCCTGGATCTTGTAGCGGCGACGCAGGTTCTGGCGCTTCGCCCGCATGGCGTTGTCGTGGTCGTCGTGATGATCGCTCCCGACCGTGGTCGGCGCGGGCGGCTCGCTGTCTTCGCCATCTTCGGACGGCTCGTCGGCGCTTTCGGCGTCGTCGTCATCGTCTTCGTGCTCGGCGTCCATCTCGGCGCGGTGCGCCTCGGCGGCCTCGCGCTCCTCGCGGAGCAGCGCATCACGATCCTCTTTGGGGATCTGGTAGTAATCCGGGTGGATTTCCGAAAAGGCGAGGAAGCCGTGCCGGTTTCCGCCGTATTCCACGAACGCCGCCTGCAGCGAGGGTTCGACGCGTGTAACCTTGGCGAGGTAGATATTGCCCTTCAGTTGTTCCTTCTGGGCGGATTCGAAGTCAAACTCCTCGATCCGGTTGCCTTCTATGACGGCGACCCGGGTCTCCTCCGGGTGGCGCGCGTCGATGAGCATGCGCATTGACATTTGGTGTTCTCCGAGGCCTCGGCACCGCTGCGACCTCAGCCGCAGACGATGGGGCACGTGTTACGGGAGCGTCGGGCAAGCCCGCGCTCCGATGGTTTGGAACTGTGGCGAGCCGCATATCGCGCGCCGAGGGGAAGGCCATCGCCTTCATCGTCTCCTCATGGCATCGCATTGCCGACATGCGTCAAAACCTCGATCTTAGCGGCTGCATCTCCCCGTCCGGCAGAATGCCAGTGCCGTTTCGCGCGGGAAGGCGTGAAACCATCAACCCGATTAAAGAGAAGACGGTTTGGACACTGACGGAGGGCCGGACTTTGGCCGCTATCCGGTCTGCTAGCAGCTATGCGTGGCATGAACAACACAAAGCGTTACGGAAATGTGCAATTCACTTGAACACTCCGAACCTTAACCATAAGATTCGGCGGAAGTTCGCCATTTGCGGGGCCTTACGGGCGAACAAAAGTGCTCTTGCGGGGGATAGGAAATGTCGCGCTGGTTGAGGCGGGGAGGACAGGCGCTTTGCGCACCGCTGATTGCGGCGTGCATCACGCTTTCTGTGCCTGCCATGGCCGCGCGGCTTGGCGAAGCCGCGGTGACGGCGAGCGGCGAGAATGTAATCGTGACCATCAATGCCGAGGGTGCGGGACGTATTTCTACGTTCGCGCTTTCAGGGCCGCCTCGTCTCGCCATTGACCTCGACAGCATGACGGCTTCGGGTGGATCCGTTCTGGGCAGCGGTATCGTGCTCAAGGTGCGTAATGCACAGTTCGACGCCGATACTGCGCGTCTGGTTGTGGATCTGGCCTCACCCGCGCGCATCATATCGAGCAACTATTCGGCTGGAAAATTGAAGCTGACGGTGGCGCCGACGAGCGAGGCGGCGTTTGCGAAGCTGGTAGCGAGCGGTCGCTCGACACTTATCGCTGCACCGGTCAGCCCCCAGAATCTCGCGGTTGCATCGGCCCAGCCTGCGGTGCCGGCTCCCATGAAGCCTGCTGCCAGCGCGCCAGAAAAAGTCGTGACGCCTACGCCGAAAGCCGCTGCAACGGTTGCGATAAAGGGGCCCACCGAGGCTCGACCGGCAAAAGCGCTCTCCACCCCGCCGCAGCGCCCCCGCCTGGCAGGACGGCTGCCGGTCGTGGTGATCGATGCGGGACACGGAGGCAAAGACGTCGGCACGATCAGCGTGCTCGGCGCAAAGAAATACGAGAAGGATGTCGTTCTCGCGATCGCCAAAGCGATCAAGAAGGAGCTCGATGCTTCGGGACGCGTGAAGGCGATCCTGACGCGCGATGACGACACTTACCTGCGCCATCGCGACCGGTTCGGTATTGCGCGACACAGCAGCGCATCGCTGTTCATTTCCGTGCACGCCGACAGTGCGCCCGTACCGAACGCGAGCGGGGCGACGGTTTACACGCTCTCGGAAACCGCATCGGACGCCGAAGCCGCGCGTCTCGCCGCCAAGGAAAACCGTTCGGACATCATCGCTGGTGTCGATCTCGCGGTTGAAACCAATGAGGTGACCGACATCCTCATCGATCTCGCGCAGCGCGAGACGATGAACACCTCCGCCGAGTTCGCTGCGATCCTCCAGCGCGAGATGCGCGAGGACATCAAAGTGCGCAGCCAGTTCCACCGTTTTGCGGGTTTCCTGGTGCTGAAGGCACCGGATGTGCCCTCGGTGCTCTTGGAGACAGGCTACCTCTCGAACGAGGAGGACTCGAAGTTCCTCTTCTCCACGTCAGGCCAGCAGCGCATCGCCAAGGCTGTGCGACGTGCGGTCGAGGCGCATTTTCTCAGGCGTCTCGCCCAGCGCTGATCCGCGTTCGCCCAGGATCGTCTCGGCGACGTGCAGCGTGCGCTCGTTGTCGACATCGATTGCAAGCGCGCCGTCGCTGACGCGGATCGGACGGATGGTGAAGCCGAACCGCCGCGAAAAGCCGCGGAATGCTCCGTCGAGCGTGGCGAGCCCGTAGCGGAAGCGGATGAGGTTCAGAAGGCCGAAGGCCTTCACGATCCGCATCGGGAATTTGGCGAACTGACCACCGCCTCGGAAGACCTCGGCGGCTTTCAGTGCCTCACGTGAGCCGATCACATAGGTGTTGCAATTCGAATACTCGCCGCAGCGGAAGCGGTAGAAGCGCCGCTGCCCGTCCGGGTGGGCAGCGATCACGCGGTCGCGGCGCGCGAAGGCGACGGCGGCCTCCGCGCCCTGCGATGCGGAGAGGATTTCCGCGGTGCTGGCGGGGGTCAGGTTCACGTTGTCGGCAGTGGTGACGAGGAAGGGCGGGCTAGAGGCGTTCGCAGCGCGAAACACGCTGTCGACCAGATTGGGGGCGGAGCGTTCGACTGCGATGCGGCCGCTGCCAAGCTGGCGGATGAGCGGGGCGAGGATTTCGGGGGTATCGATCGAGACAACGATACGATCGATACCGTGCGTCGCGTCCAACGCTTCGAGGACGTGGAGGAGCATCGGCTTGCCGGCGACGGGGACGAGGCACTTGTGCGAGACGCCTGCGTTCGCGGCGAGCGGATCAAGACGCCCGTCGCGCTTGCCTGCAAGGACGATCGCGGAAAAGCCTGCCCCCATCTCAGGCGACGAGCCGTTCGGAAACGGTATTCATCAGCCCCTGCCGCCACAGGCTGTGGGCGACGATGGACTCGACGAGTTCGTGATGCTCGATGCCGAGCGTCGCGGCGGAACGGGAAATGCTCTTTTTCGACCAGAGATTGCACGAGAGGTTCACTTCCATGAACCAAACGCTTTCGGTCGCGGGATCGTAGCGAAATTCGAAGCGTCCGTAATCGAACGGCCAGAGCTCCCGGCACAGCGCGCGCGTCATCGCATACAGCCGCTCGGCGACGCGGGAATTGGCGAGCACCTCCAGCGGGTCGTCCCGCTGGTCGGTCAGTGAGCGCTTCTCCTCGTAGCTGCGAAGCGCGTCGGGATCGGCCGGGATGTACGCCATCCCAGGCAGGAGCCACGGCTCCTGCGATCGTCCGCCGATAACCGGGACGGCGACATCCAGCAGGGGCAGCCACGGCTCGATGATCGCGTCGTGGCCCGCGGTGTGGAGGTGCGCGGCGTGGGCGAGCGCCCCCGACCAGCTTTCGCTGACACCGATCCCCCAGGAGGCCGAAGAGGCATTCGGTTTGATGATGTAGCGCGCCGCATCCAGCGCCGGGACGACGGCAAGATCGGTGCCGCGGCGGAGGATGCGCCAGTCTGACGTCGGGACGGCGTGCTGCCGTGCCACAAGCTTCATCAGGTGCTTGTCGTCCGAAAGCCCGCGCAGGATCGGCGAGGCGCCGAGATAGGGGATGCCGAGCCGCTGGAGCAGCAGCGGCGCCAGCATCTCGCTGTTCAGGAACCCGGCACGATTCAGCAGCGGAAACACGAAATCGACGTCGGGCTCCGCAAAGAGTGCGTCGAAACTGTTGGCGGCCACGACATGGAGGCCGATCTTCTCGAGCGTGCGACGCAGTTCATGGTGATACTGGGCATGGTTGCCGTCCACCATGTCGGGACTGCCATCGCCGCAGGCGTGCTTCGCAAGCAGCATGATTCGGAGCGAAGCCTTCAGGTGCGCGGGGACCTGAAGGCAGTGTTCGTGAGGAAAATCCGTATCCATGGTGGCCGGTTAGCAGCGGCAAGCGACGGTTCGATGCCAGTCCTGTTGCGAGACGATGACGGTTTGAGCGGTTGCGGTTTGGCGCGTTCGGCTTGAGACTGGCGACCGGCCTGCTATAGGCAGCGTCGATGGCACGTCTTGCCCAGATTCTCGGCGACCTAAAAAGCCGGTTCCGTGCCCTGCCGGGTTGGGCGCGGGCGCTCAGCTATGTCGTGGGTGGCGGCGTGCTGTTCGGCGTCCTCGTCGTGTTCGTCGCCTGGCTTGTTTTTGCGCGCGGGCTTCCCGATGCCGCGCAGCTGGCCGAGTACGAACCGCCGCTGCCGAGCCATGTGCGTGCGGCGGACGGGACACCGTTTACGTCGTTCGCGCGCGAGCGGCGTATTTTCCTCGATTACGAACAGACGCCGAAGCAGCTCGTGGGCGCGTTCGTGTCCGCCGAGGACAAGACGTTCTTCACACACCCCGGTTTCGATCTGCCCGGTATCTTCCAGGCTGCGATCACGAACTTAAAGGCGATGGGTACAGGCAAGCGGCCCGTCGGCGCCTCCACGATCACGCAGCAGGTGGCGAAGAACCTGCTGCTGACGAATGAAGTCAGCTACGTGCGCAAGGTGAAGGAGATTTTCCTCGCCCGGCGGATTGAGCAGGCGCTGACCAAGCCCGACATCATCGAGCTTTACCTGAACCAGATCTTCCTCGGTCGCAGCGCATACGGCGTGCAGGCCGCGTCCTTCGCTTATTTCAACAAGCCGGTCGACGAGCTCACGCTGGCGCAGACGGCGTTCCTTGCGGTGCTGCCGAAGGCACCCGCCAACTACAACCCCTCCAACGAGAAGGGCCGCGCCCGCGCCTTCGCGCGGCGCAACTGGGTGCTGGGGCAGATGGCGGAAAACGGCTACGTGACTGCCGCGGAAGCGCGTGCGGCTGCCGCCGAGCCGATCGTCGTTGTCAATCGTGCAGAAATCCCGCGTGACCGCACCGGCGAATATTTCATGGAGGATATCCGCCGCGAGCTCGTGGAGAAGTACGGCGAAGAGGGCGAGCACGGCATCTATACTGGCGGGCTTTGGATTCGCTCTACGATCGACCCCGAAATGCAACGCGCCGCCGAAATGGCGCTGCGCGACGGCCTGGTGAAATAC
Source organism: Sphingosinicella microcystinivorans (assembly GCF_003634215.1). Lineage (GTDB taxonomy): Bacteria > Pseudomonadota > Alphaproteobacteria > Sphingomonadales > Sphingomonadaceae > Sphingosinicella > Sphingosinicella microcystinivorans. Next base: position 1,337,338 of record NZ_RBWX01000007.1, read on the forward strand.
GACCGCCCGCGCGGCTGGCGCGGTGCGACCGACAAGATCGAGCTTGGCGAAGGCTGGCCGCAGCGCCTGCGCGCCGTGAACCTGCCCGTCGGCTATGACGACTGGCGCGCGGCTGTGGTGCTCGAAAAAGCAGGCGGCGTGATCTCGCTCGGCTTCGAGGACGGCACAAACGGCCGCATGTCCGCACAAAACGCCTCGCTTCCCGTACGCGGCGTCGGCGTGCCGGCGTTCCAGCGGCTGGCGCCCGGCGATGTCATCCCCGTGAAGCGCATTTCGGGCAGCGATTATACGCTGCGCCAGATCCCGGACATCGGCGGCGGCATGGTAGTGATGGAGGTCTCCACAGGTCGCGTGCTCGCGATGGTCGGCGGCTTCGATGCCCGCCGCTCCCAATACAACCGCGCCACGCAGGCGATGCGGCAGCCGGGATCGGCGATCAAACCGTTCGTTTATGCAGCCGCGCTCGAAAACGGCTATACACCCGCGTCCGTCGTCGTCGACGCGCCATACTGCGTGTTCCAGACGCGCTCGCTCGGCACCAAGTGCTTCAGGAACTTCTCGGGCGGCTACGCGGGTCCGCAGACGATGCGCTGGGGCCTGGAGCAATCGCGCAACCTGATGACGGTGCGCCTTGCCTACAACACGGGCATGGACAAGGTTGTCGAGACGATCGACCAGATGGGCATCGCCAAGCTGGCTCCCGTGCTTTCCATGTCGCTTGGCGCGGGCGAGACGACGGTGATGAAGCTGACGAACGCCTATGCGATGCTTGCGAACGGCGGCAAGCGGCAGTCTCCGGTGCTTTACGACCTGATCCAGGATCGGCACGGTCGGACCATTTACCGCGCCGACGCGCGCGACTGCGCGGGCTGCAACACGCCGGATTGGGATGGCGATGCAATGCCGCGCCCCGCCGATGCGAGACCGCAGGCAATCGACGGCAAGACCGCCTATCAGGTCGTGCATATGCTGGAAGGCGTCGTTCAGCGGGGCACCGCCGTCGTTCTGCGCGATCTCAATCGACCGATGTTCGGCAAAACAGGGACGACCAACGGCCCGACGAACGTGTGGTTCGTGGGCGGCACGCCGGATGTGGTTGCGGGGCTCTACATTGGCTTCGACGAACCCAAGAACATGGGCGGATATGCGCAGGGCGGCACGCTTGCCGCGCCGGTTTTCAAGCAGTTCGCCATCGCCGCGCTCAAGGATATGCCCAAGAGGCCGTTCGAGATCGCGCCCGGCGTGCGTATGGTGCGGATCGATCGCCGATCCGGCAAGCGCGTGTACGGAGGCTGGCAGGTCGATACCGATCCGCGTGCGGCCGTGATCTGGGAAGCGTTCAAGCCGGAAAGCGAACCGCGCCGTCTCGCTGCAGCCTACGACCCATTCGAAAAGCGCGAGGTCGTGCGCTCCGACAGCGACTTCTTGCAATCCACCGGCGGCATTTACTAGAACCCGCGCTCTTCTTCACAAGGAACACTGACCATGCGCGCCGAAGCGCTCAACCATGTCGACCGGATCAAGCAGGCACTGGCCCTGCTGAGGAGGTTTCTTTGACTGGGATGTCGCCCTCAAACGCCTTGAAGAGCTGAACGCCGAGGCCGAGAATCCCGAACTTTGGAACGATCCCAAGGCCGCGCAGAAGCTGATGCTGGAGCGCAGGCGCCTCGATGAGGCGATTCAGGCGACGCGGAGCATCCAGACCGAACTCGACGACACGGTCGAACTGATCGAGATGGCCGAGGCCGAAGGTGACGAAGAGCTTGTCGACGACGCTGTGAAGGCGCTCGAAACGCTCGCGAACCGTGCCGACAAGGACAAGGTCGCCGCGCTACTTTCGGGCGAGGCGGACGCGAACGACACCTATATCGAGATCAATGCCGGCGCCGGCGGCACCGAGAGCCAGGACTGGGCTTCGATGCTGCAGCGCATGTACCAGCGCTGGGCGGAGCGCCGGGGCAACAAGGTGGAGCTGGTCGATTACCATGGCGGCGAGCAGGCGGGCATCAAGTCCGCGACGCTGATGGTGAAGGGCGAGAACGCATATGGTTACGCCAAGACCGAGAGCGGCGTGCACCGGCTCGTCCGCATCAGCCCCTATGACAGCGCGGCGCGGCGGCACACGAGCTTCGCGAGCGTCTGGGTCTATCCGGTGGTGGACGACGACATCGCCATCGAGATCAACGAAAGCGATCTCAAGATCGATACCTACCGCGCCTCGGGCGCGGGCGGGCAGCACGTCAACACCACCGACAGCGCCGTGCGCATCACGCACGTGCCGACCGGCATCATCGTCGCCTGCCAGAACCAGCGCAGCCAGCACAAGAACCGTGCCGAGGCGATGAAGCAGCTGAAGGCGCGCCTCTATGAAGCCGAGCTGCAGAAGCGCGAGGCGGAGGCGAACGCGGTGAACGCGACCAAGACCGACATCGGCTGGGGCCACCAGATCCGCAGCTATGTGCTGCAGCCTTATCAGCAGGTGAAGGATCTGCGCACGGGGATCGTGAACACGAGCCCGGATGACGTGCTCGACGGCGATCTCGATGACTTCATGGCGGCGGCGCTGGCGCAGCGGGTGACGGGCGAGAAGGTCGTCGTTTCCGACGACGATTAAGCGTCTGCGGGCTTTTCCGGTGATGGCGCGACCATGTGAACATGGACGTCGCGTTGCGGGAACGGGATTTCGATGCCTTCGGACTGGAACAGGTGCCAAAGCCTGTTGAGGATCGCGCTTCTGACGTTTCCGGTGCCTTCCTCGGCATCGGAAATCCAGATCAGGATTTCATGATCGACCGCGCTGTCTCCGTAACCCTTCAGCCATACGTTGGGAGGCGGATCGCTGAGGACTCGCGGCGTTTCATTGGCAGCGCGAAGCATGAGTTCCTGCGCCTTGCGGATATCTGACCTGTAAGACACGCCGACGGGTATGTGGACGCGGACGTTGCGGCTGGAATAGGACCAGTTTTCCACCTGCTCCGTCATCAGCTTTTCGTTCGGGATCAGGAATTCCTTGCCGTCGCGCGTGAGCACGGAAACGGCGCGGACTCCGATCTTGTTGACCCAGCCGAACGTGTCTCCAATCACGATCACGTCACCCGGCTTGATCGACCGGTCCATCAGCAGAATGAGCCCGGCGAGCAGGTTGCCGAAGGTTTTCTGCATCCCGAAGCCGATCGCGAGGCCGAGCGCGCCCGAGAACACTTTGAGCGCGGTCAGATCGATGCCGAGGAGATCGATCCCGACGAAGACGCCGACGGCGAGAATGCCGAGACCCGACACCTTCTGGAACAGCACACGCTGCGACCCATCCAGATCGTGGGCGCTGTCGATCCAGTGCGTGGAAACGCGCATCAGGAAGCGGATGAGTGCAAAGAGGGTTCCGAGGACGAGAAGCCCGTTCAGGACGCCGAGCAGGCTGAGCGAATATTTGCCGATGTCGAGCTTTACGGTGCCCAATACGTCTATCAGAGGCTGCAAACCGCCGAGTTTCGCCGCGACAACCGCCACGAGCGTCGCCGTAACCAGCAGTGCCGCGATGAGAACGCCGACCTGTGCCGTGCGGCAGAGCTGGAAGACAAGATAGGCTGACGTGATCCCCATCGCCGATGCCAGCACGAGGGTGCTGAACGGGTCCGGCTCGGCGACGTTTCCGGCGATAAAGAGCAGGAGCAGCGCCAGCATCGCACCGAGCGAATGGGCAGCCCGCAGGCCGATTCCGCCCGCGATGAACGTAAAGCGAGGCCCCGCCCGCTTCTGGATGTAGGGCGCGGAAAATCGCGCCAACACATACCCGAGGCCCCAGGCGATGATGACTGCCGCAACCGGGAGCGCCCTTGCTTCAAGCACCGCATCTGCCGGGAGGCCCAGAAATTGTGCGATGTCGAAGGGCCTGCCCATGGTCGCTATCCGGCGTAACGATCGAGGCCGTTTTTCATATCGGCGATCAGATCGTCCGCGTCTTCCAGGCCGCAGTGGATGCGGAGCATGGGCCCCTCGGTCTGCCACCGGGTTACAGTGCGCATCGGTTTCACGGGCAGCACAAGGCTTTCATAGCCGCCGAAGGAGAAGCCCATGCCGAAATGGCGGAGATTGTCCACGCAGGCGGCAAGCGCCTCGCGGCTTCCCGGTTTCAGCGCGATGGCGAACAGGCTGGCGTAGCCGCTGAAATCACGCGTCCACAGCGCGTGACCGGGATCGCCCGGGAGGCCGGGGCAGATGACGCGTTCGACGGCAGGGTGCGCGGCGAGCGCCTGCGCAAGTGCAAGTGCCGTCTTGCCGTGACGCTCCATGCGGACGGCGAGCGTGCGGAGGCCCCGCAGGGCGAGCGCGCAGTCGTCTGGCGCGGCCGTCTGGCCGAGGCGCAGCGCGGTGTTGCGGAGATTCTGCCACGCATCGGGTGCAGCCGTCACCGATCCCATCAGCGCGTCGCTGTGGCCGACCACATATTTGGTGAGCGACTGCACTGAAAGATCGACGCCGTGGCGGATCGCCGGGAAGAGCAGGGGGGTCGCCCACGTGTTGTCGAGGATGGAGAGGATGCCGCGCGCGCGGGCGAGAGCCGCGATAGCGGGCACGTCCTGCACCTCGAAGGTCAGCGAGCCGGGGCTTTCCATGTAGATCGCCTGCGTGTTTCCGCGGATCCGCTCGGGCAGGCTTTCGTGGTTCGTCGGGTCGTAAAATTCGGTCTCGACGCCGATCTGCGCCAGAATCGATTTCGCCATCAGGCGCGTCGGTTCGTAGACATTGTCGGCCATCAGGACGTGACCGCCCGACGACGTTGCCGCCAGCAGCACCGCAGCGATCGCGGCGACGCCAGAGGGGAACAGGTGCGTGCCCGCTGCTCCCGGCTCCATCTCGGTCAGCGCCTCGGCGAGTGCCCATGTCGTGGGCGTGCCGCGGCGACCGTAGTAGAGCCCCGCATCGGGATTGCGCGAGGCAGCTTCATAGGCATCCAACGTCTCGAAGAGGCACGTCGAGGCGCGGTAGACCGGTGGATTGACGACGCCGTGCGTCCATTCAGGGCGGCGCCCGGCGTGGACAAGGCGGGTGGCGGGCTTGTCTCCGCTCACGCCGCTCCGGTCACGACGGGCGTGTCCGCCTCGCCGCCCCATTCGGACCACGAACCATCATAAAGCGCGGTCTTTTTGGCGCCGAGCAGGTGCAGGCCGAACGAGAGCACGGCGGCGGTGACGCCCGAACCGCATGTGGTGACGATCGGCTGATCCGGATCGACGCCGACCTCGCGGAACGCGCCGCGCAGCGCCTCACCCTGCTTGAAGGTACCGTCCTCGTTGAAAAGCTCGGTATAGGGCAGGTTGAACGAACCCGGGATGTGGCCGGGGCGCACGCCCGGACGGGTTTCCGGCTCCTCGCCGCGGAAGCGCGGCGCGCCGCGCGCATCGACGACCTGCTCGGCCTTCGTCTTCAGGTTTTCCTTCATCTGCGCGAGATCGCGGACCTGCGCCTTGTCCTTCCAGACGGTGAAGTGGCGGTGGCGCACCACGGGCTTGCCCGATTCCATCGCGCGGCCTTCGGCCTTCCACTTCTGGAGGCCGCCGTCGAGAATAGCGACTTCGTGCGCGCCGAAAAGGTTGAGAAGCCACCACGCACGGGCCGAAGAGTGCAGCGGGGAGTTGTCGTAAACAACGATGCGGCTGCCGTCGCCAAGGCCGATCGCCTGCATACGGCTGGCGAATTTCTCCGCGCTCGGCACCATATTCGGCAGACTGGAGCTGGTGTCGGAGAGTTCGCCGAGGTCCATGAACACCGCGCCTGGAATGTGCCCAGCTTCGAATTCAGCGCGGGCATCGCGCGCATCAAGGAAGTAGGAGGCATCGACGATGCGCAGGTCGTTTGCGCCAAGCTCTTTCGCGAGCCATTCCGTCGTTACCAGCGAATCCATACCGTGCTCCTTGAACTGTGTCTCAACCGGCTTCCTGAATAGTCGGACGCCCCGATATTGCCAATGGCGTATGGGCGCTCTAACGCGAAACCCATGGAAACGACGCATCTCGGCAAGGTAAGCGCGCTTCCGGCCTCTCCCGAGGCCGCGAAGCTCGATTATGTGCCCAATCCGCGGCCCGAAAGCCGCTATCTGGTGCGCTTTGCCGCGCCTGAGTTCACATCTTTGTGCCCGGTGACCGGCCAGCCCGATTTCGCGCATCTCGTGATCGACTACGTACCCGCCGCGCGCATCGTGGAATCGAAGTCGCTGAAGCTGTTCCTTGGGAGTTTCCGCAATCATGCGGCGTTCCACGAGGATTGCACCGTCGGCATCGGCGAGCGGCTGTTTCGCGAGATGGCGCCGCATTGGCTGCGTATCGGCGGCTATTGGTATCCGCGCGGCGGCATTCCCATCGACGTGTTCTGGCAGTCCGGCGCGCCGCCTGCCGACGTGTGGGTGCCCGATCAGGGCGTCGCGCCGTATCGGGGGCGGGGATAAGCAAGATCCTCCGGCGGGACGGGAGTCTTGCCCAATAGGCTTTATGGGCCGATACGTCCGGAATCCCGGCCTTTTCGTGCCCGGATATCCCCCGAAGTTGATGAAGTTGAGACATGCCCGCGCACGATCGCGCGTGGGGGTGCGTGTGAGCGCGGGCGCGCCTGTGGGATCGCTTTTTTCAAACCGGCCTGCCTTTGTTTTTTGCATGAGCGGGTTCCACGGGCGAACGCGTGTCGCGGTTCGCGCCGAGTCTTTCATGCGAAACCCTATTTTGGAACCCCTCGGTGTCAGGGAATCCCGATCAGCTTGTGGGTCTGGAGCGACAGGCGCCACTTCGGATGGGTGAGGCAATAGTCCGTCGCAGCAGCGATGTTCTCGGCCTGCGCGGGGCCATCCATCGGTTGCAGGAAGAAGTTGCGGAAATCGAGCTGCTCGAACATCTCCGGGCTGTTGTTCGGCTGTGGGTAGACGAGCTTCAGCTCATCGCCCGATGTTTGCACCAGTTCGGCGTCCGCCTTGGGGCTGACGCAGATCCAGTCGATCCCGGCAGGCGCGGGGAGCGTGCCGTTGGTTTCGATGGCGATCGAGAATTCGCGCGCATGGAGCGCGTCGATCAGCGCGGGGTCGAGCTGCAGCAGCGGTTCGCCGCCGGTGCAGACGACGAGGCGATGCTCGGCGCCCATGCCCCAGGCCGCCGCGACGGCATCGGCGAGCGCTTCGGCATCCGCGAACTTCCCGCCGCCGGGGCCGTCGGTGCCGATGAAATCGGTGTCGCAGAAGGTGCAGACCGCCCCGGCGCGGTCGCGTTCAAGGCCCGACCAGAGATTGCAGCCGGAAAAGCGCAGGAACACGGCGCGGCGCCCGGTCTGCGCGCCTTCACCCTGCAGGGTGAGGAAAAGCTCTTTGACGGTGTAGGTCACGGCGCAGCGTAGGTGGTGGGGTCAGGGAGGCCCGCCTCCTCGAAACCCTTGTGGCGGAGGCGGCAGGCGTCGCAGCGGCCGCAGTGGAGCGGCGTGCCATCCGCAGCGGTTGCCGGATCGTAACACGTCCACGTCCCCGCGATGTCGACGCCGAGGCGTGTTGCTTCGCGCGCGATCCCGGCCTTGTCGAGATCGATGAGCGGCGTGTGCACCTTGAAACGCTCGCCCTCGCTGCCCGCCTTGGTCGCGGTCGCGGCCAGCGCCTCGAACGCCGCGATGAACGCGGGGCGGCAATCCGGGTAGCCCGAATAATCAAGCGCATTGACGCCGATGAAGATGTCGCGCGCGTCGATCGCCTCTGCCCACGCCAGCGCCACGGACAGGAACACGGTGTTGCGCGCCGGAACATAGGTGGGCGGGATGACGCCGCTGTCGACCGCGCCATCGCCCTTCGGCACGGCGATCTCGTCCGTAAGCGCCGACCCGCCGAACGCCCGGAGATCGAGCGGAAGCACGATGTGGCGCACCGCATACATCGCCGCAGCCCGGCGCGCCGCCTCCAGCTCCACACGGTGGCGCTGATTATAGTCGACGGTGAGCGCATGCACGGCATAGCCGCTCTCGCGGGCGATCGCCGCGCACGTAACGGAATCGAGGCCTCCTGAAAGAAGAACGATGGCCGGTTGCGAAGTTATCATGGGCGCGCGATAGTCAATTCACTGGGCAAGGGCAAGTTCAGGGAGCATTTATGCGCAGGCACATCTTTGCTGCAATTATCGGGATTTGTCTTACGTCTGCAGCGGCGCAGGCACAGAAGCTGCAGGAGCAATATGACGCCGCTGAAAAGGCGTTCGCAGCCGGGGAATACGACAAGGCGGCTACACTGTTCGCGGAGGTGCAGGGACGCCTCGCAAAATCGCAGCGTGGGAGTACGGTGGAGGCCGATCTGCGGCGACGCATTGCCGAGACGGATATCGCGCTCGGGCGACCGGAGCGTGCGATAGCGGCGCTGACGCCCGCCGTGTCCATTTATACGAAGGCTCCGGGGCAGCCCTTTCTTGGGGAAACCCACCGCCTTCTTGGCAGCGCATATGAAAAGCTCGGCGAAATGCACCGGGCGGCAGAGAATTATCAGGCGGCGCTGCGGCTGAACACCGATCCAGCCCGCAAGACAGCGCTATCGATTCCACTCGCGCGGGCTGCCATTTTCACCGATCCGCCCCTCGCGCGACGCCTTGTCGATGCGATGATTGCTGATTTCAAACCAACGGAAGACAAAAAGCGCAGCGGTGAACTGCTCGGCGAGTTCCAGTCCTTGCGCGGGCGCATTGAACTGAACGCGAAAGACTACGCGGCGGCGCTCGACTGGTTCAAGAAGGCGGCCAAAAGCGCGGGCGGCATTGGCACGCGGGTGTCCCTCGCCGACGTCGCGATCCGGTCCGATCTTGCACTGGCGAGTCATCTTACTGGCGATGAGGACAAGGCGTTTTACTACATCGCGATGACGGGCGCAGGGCGTATGGGCGACAAGGGGGCGCAATTCCCCGACGGAGACGCGTTGAAGCTGCCGGATTGCTCTCCGGCTTTCGATCTCGGTCCCGATGATCTTGTCGTGCTCGATATTGCGCTTGGCGACGACGGCCGCGTCATAAATGCGGCTCCTATTTATTCGACGAAGCCGGGCAAGATCGAGGCGGAGTTCGTGAAGGCGGCGCGGGCGTGGCTTTGGTCAGCCGAGGAAATGGCGAAGACGGAGCCGTTCTGGCGGTTTTCCATCCGGGTCGCGGTCCGTTGCACCTTCAACACCGATCGGCGCTGGGTCGGTTCCGGCTTTGTGCGCGAGCTCATAAAGGAAGTGAACGCAAAGAAACCCTTGCAGGATATCGATAGCCGGATGGGGACCGATGCGCTCCGCGCCGAACTTGCACGGCGCGAGGCGGCCGATGGGCCGGAATCGATGAGCCTCGTCCCGGTTCTTGCCACGCTTGCGGAGGAGGACGAGGACGGCGTTTATATCGATCGCGCCCGGCAAATCCTGGAAGCGAACGGGATTTCCCCGCGAGCGCGGGCCATTCTGGGCGTATGCGTGGCGCGTAGCCTGATGCAGCGCCGCGGCGACGCGCTTCAGATGCAGCCCGACGCCGGCTGGCCCGCCGACGTCGCCGACTGGTTCCGTCTTGAACAAGGCTTGGAACTGGAAAAGCGCAAGCGCAGCGAACGGGCGATACCGCTTTACACGGCGGTGTTCGAACGCGGCAATGCGAAGACCGATACGCTTGCCCAGTTCGCGGCGCTGCGGCTCGCGTCGATCGCCTTTGAACGAAAAGCGCAGGAACGCGCATCGGGCTATCTTGCGGCAACGGGGCTGAGGCCCGATCAATGCGCTCTTGTAGATGCAAGCCCGATTCCGGCAAGCACCGGCGCCAGTTCGAACGACTACCCGCACGAAGCGTTGAACTGGGGGTTCGAGGGCTACATGGTTTCGAACTATGACATCGGCGTCGACGGGAAGACGAAATCGCCGCGTGTCGTGTTCGCCTATCCGCCATTCGTGTTCGAAGAGACGATGCAGCGGATCATTGGCCGCTGGCGCTTCAAGCCGATCTACCGCGAAGGTGAACAGATCGGCTGCTCCGGCGCCACGCAGAGCATCCGCTTCAATATTCCCGGGAAAAGCTGACTGGGCCTGCCGCACAAAGAAAAAGGCCGCCGGATACGGCCGGGCGGCCTTTCACAAATCAGTCGGCTGGACATCCAGCTAGGGGAGGTAAGGTGTGCCGCGAGGCACAGGCCCCGTTTAGCGTGCTTATGGTAAAATTCGGGTTAACCGTGATTTTTCGCGTTTGATCGCCCGGCGTGCGCCCTGTAATCGTCGCGGCCATGAAGCGGACCCTGCTCCCACTCAATGCGCTGCGTGTGTTCGATGCGGCGGCGCGCCATCTGTCGTTCACCAAGGCGGCGGATGAGCTTGCGGTGACGCCCGCCGCCGTCGGTCAGCAGATCCGCACGCTGGAAGACGTGCTCGGCACCGTTCTGTTCCGGCGCATGACGCGGAACCTCGAACTCACCGACGAGGCGGTGCGCAGCCTGCCTGCGCTGCGCGAGGGTTTCGCGAAGCTGGAAGAGGCCGTGGCGATCATGCAGGCGGGGCAGGGCGAGGAGCGCCTGACGATTGCCGCGCCGCGCGACTTCATCGGCAAGTGGCTGGCGCCCCGGCTGGGGCTCATCAAGGCATCGACACCTGCGCGGCAGGTGACCATCCTGCCATCGGACGGGCCGGTGGACTTCAACGCGGCCAATCTCGACGCCGCTGTGTTCTTTGGCGCGATGCCGGCCGAGGAGGAACTGAGCGGCAAGCTGATCGCGCCGGGGACGATCGCGCTGGTGGCGACGCCTGAGATCGCCGCGAACGCGAAGATCGTTTCGGAAGTTGCAGCGCAGCCGCTGATCGAGCATCCATTGGCGGACTGGCGCGGATGGTTCGAGGCGCACGGCGTCCACATGACGGATCGCAGCGCGAGCCTTGGTGTCGCCGACGCCGGGCTTGCCATCGATAGTGCCGTCGCGGGCTACGGCATCGCGCGCGTGCCGCTTGTGCTCGCCGAGGCGGATATCGCAGCCGGGCGGCTCGCCGTTGTCATGGAGCCGAAGGTTTCAGACGAAGCCTATTGGCTGATCGCCCCAAGCGCGCAGTGGCGGCAGAAGAAGGTGCGCGACCTGGTGGCAGCTCTCGGCGATTAAACGTCGATCGCGTCTTCCGAAACGCCGGCGGCGCGTTCCTGAATGAAATTGAAGCGGTGTTCCGGGTTGCGGCCCATCAGACGGTCGACGAGATCGACGACGGGCGCGCGCTCCTCATAGGTGTCCGGCAGTGTCACGCGGATCAGCGTGCGCTTTTCCGGGTCCATCGTGGTTTCGCGAAGCTGTATGGGCGACATTTCGCCGAGACCCTTGAAGCGCCCGATCTCCACCTTGCCGCGCCCCGAGAAGTCGCCCGCGAGCAATTCGTCTTTATGGGCATCGTCGCGCGCGTAGGCGACCTTGCCGCCTTGCGAGAGACGATAGAGCGGCGGCTGCGCGAGGTAGAGGTGGCCGTTCTTCACGAGGCCCGCCATCTCCTGGAAGAAGAAGGTCATCAGCAGCGTCGCGATGTGCGCGCCGTCGACATCGGCGTCGGTCATGATGACGACGCGGTCGTAGCGGAGCGCATCGGGATCGAAGCGATCGCGCGTGCCGCAACCGAGCGCCTGGATGAGATCGGCGATTTCCTGATTCGCGCCGATCTTGTCCCGGTTCGCCGAAGCGACGTTCAGGATTTTGCCGCGAATGGGCAGGATCGCCTGAGTCTTGCGGTCGCGCGCCTGCTTCGCCGATCCGCCCGCCGAGTCGCCCTCGACGATGAAGATCTCGGTGCCTTCGGGGGCGTCCGCCGAACAATCGGTGAGCTTGCCGGGGAGGCGCAGGCGGCGTCCGCTCGTTGCGGTCTTGCGCTTGATTTCCTTCTCGGCGCGGCGCTTCAGCCGCTCGTCCATGCGTTCGAGCGCGAAGCCGAGGAGCGCGCGGCCGCGCTCCATGTTGTCCGAGAGGAAATGATCGAAATGGTCCTTGATCGCCGCTTCCACGAACTTCGCGGCTTCGGGACTCGTCAGCCTGTCCTTCGTCTGGCTCTGGAACTGCGGCTCGCGGATGAAGACGGAGAGCATGATTTCTCCGCCCGAAAGCACATCCTCGGCGGTAAGGCCTTCGCCCTTCTTCTGGCCGATCAGACCTGCGAACCCACGGATACCCTTCACGAGCGCCGTGCGCAGGCCGGCTTCGTGCGTGCCGCCCGCAGGCGTCGGGATGGTATTGCAGTAGTAGCTCGCCGAGCCTTCGCCGTAGAGCGGCCACGCGACCGCCCATTCCGCAGAGCCCTGCGAATCCGGAAATTCGGCGCGTCCCGCGAAAAATTCGTTCGTCGCGCACTCGCGTGTTCCGAGCTGTTCGGCGAGGTGATCGGCAAGGCCGCCGGGAAACTGGAACACTGCGGTCGCGGGCGTATCGTCGCTGATAAGCTCCGGATCGCAGGACCAGCGGATCTCGACGCCGCGGAAGAGATAGGCTTTCGAGCGCGCGAGACGATAGAGGCGGGAAGGGCGGAACGTCGCCTTGTCCCCGAAGATTTCGGGATCGGGATGAAACGCGATGGTGGTGCCGCGCCGGTTCGGGGCTGCGCCGACCTTTTCGAGCTTCGAAGTGGTATGGCCGCGCGAATAGCGCTGGCGGTAAAGCTCGCGATTGCGCGCGACCTCGACAACGAGTTCGTCGGAAAGCGCGTTCACCACCGAGATGCCGACGCCATGAAGGCCGCCCGAGGTGGCGTAGGCCTTGCTCGAGAACTTGCCGCCCGAGTGCAGCATCGTGAAGATGACCTCGAGCGCGGATTTGCCGGGATATTTGGGGTGCGCGTCGATGGGGATGCCGCGACCGTTGTCGGAGACCGTCAGCGTGCCGTCCGACGCGAGTGAGACCTCGATGCGGTTCGCGTGGCCGGCGACCGCTTCGTCCATGCTGTTGTCGAGGACCTCGGCGGCGAGATGATGCAGCGCGCGCTCGTCCGTGCCGCCGATGTACATGCCGGGGCGACGGCGCACGGGCTCCAGCCCTTCGAGAACTTCGATCTGGTCTGCGGTGTAGTCGGTCGGGTTGGCGGCGCCCGTGAAAAGATCACTCATAGCGGCCTTATAGGGGGCGGCCGGGCGGTGGTGAAGGGTTTAGCGCGCCTGCTTGAAAAGTGCTGAAATCGTGTCGTTGTCGATCCGGCGCTCGGCCGGATGGATGATCGCGGAGAGCGATTCGAGGCGCTTGCGAACCTGCGCCGCCAGCGCCTCGCGTGCCTGACGCGCAGCTTCGCCTTCAAGCGGGCGCAGACCGGCAAGACCGTTCAGGATGAACGCCGACAGGTCGCCGCTCAGACGATCGAAGCGCCGACGTACGGAGGCGGGCGAGAGCGCATAGGCTTCGATCACGAGTGCCGAGTCGCGCAGATGGCTTGCCTCGAAGTGTTCGACATAATCGCGCGGGAACCAGGCATCGAGCTCGCGGCGGAGCGCGGCATCGTGACCGGAGACATCGATGAGCATGAGCACTTCATTGAATTGATTGAGAAAGTCGCTGGCAAGGCCGGTGTGCGGATCTATGCCGGTGATCGCCTCGGCCGCAATGTCCGCGATGCGCAAGGCGATTGTTTCGGTCATGTCTGGCGGAAGCGCGGCGACGTTCCGATAAGACTCGCTCACTGTCCAACCGCCTGCGTCTGCGTCCATCATCCCATGCTTCTTAGGCGGCAGGCGTGAAAAACGCCTTAAACGCCAACACCATCGCTTTTTTTCGCGCAAGGCGTATTTTTGCGTTGCAACATATCGTGCTGCGGCGCAATATGATCATGCCTATATGGCAATCCTCCCCAAGGATTTGACTAGAGGGTCGGCGGTGACGCCGGCCCTTCTTTCTGTCTGGAATCAGACTGTTGCGCGAAAGCATCAGCTACGTTGCAACTTTGTGACCCCGAGGGCAAAACCGCTTGTGCGTTGCCAAAGCGTGGTCAACACTTCCCCTCGAAGCATGAGCTTCGGAACGACCCCTCCCAGGGCGAGCAGCGATCAAAGCTGAAATGAAGGTGGAGGAATGATGAAAAAGGGAATTCGTAGCCGCGCGATCTCGACGACCGTGCTTGCGGCTGCAACGCTTGTCGGCAGCCTCGCAGTGGCGGCTCCGGCCTTCGCTCAAGACGCGGAAGCGACCAGCGATTGGGAAATCTCCGGCAACGCGGGCATTTTCTCGCAATACCGTTGGCGCGGCATTTCGCTTTCGGATGAGGACGTGGCATTCCAGGGCGGCATCGACGCTGCGCATTCAAGCGGCTTCTATGTCGGCACCTGGGGTTCGAGCCTCGCCGGTTATGGCTCTTACGGTGGCTCCAACACTGAAATCGACGTCTACGCGGGCTATGCCGGCGAAGCGGGCGGCTTCGGTTACGACATCGGCGCCATCTGGTATCTCTATCCGGGCACCAGCGGTACGGACGTGGTGGAAATCACGGCCTCGCTGAGCAAGGAACTCGGCCCGGTCGGCGCGAGCGTGGGCGTGGCCTATGCACCCAAGCAGGACTCGCTCAGCAGCGACGACAGCTTCTATCTCTACACGGACTGGAGTGCCGCCATTCCGAATACCCCGGTCTCGCTCAACGCGCACCTCGGCTACACCGACGGCTCGCTCTCGATCGACCGCGGGTTCTCGACCGACGGCGACTATCTCGACTGGTCGCTGGGCGCGTCGGTGTCCTACGACAAGCTGACGCTTGGCGTCTCCTACGTCGATACGGACGTGAAGGGCGGCGACCCGTCGATCAACAAGATCACGGACGCGGCGATCATCGTTTCGCTGACCGCAGCGTTCTGATCCGATAAAATAATCGTCACGGGGAAAGCCCCGGAAGTCGCAGGACTTCCGGGGTTTTTCTTTATGCTGACTAGCTTGCGCTTAAATGGCTGTTAGTTCAGTTTTCTGAAGTGAACGACGCGTCCCGCCCTTTTGTGCGATACCTGATGATAGGTGCTGCCATTTTGATTGGTAGCCCTGTTATGGCCGTTACCGCCTCAAGGGCATCTGATCCTGAAGTTGTAATCGACACTTTGGCGAACGAAGCGATCGACGCCGCGTTGTCTCTGCCACCAGGCTACAAGCGTGATACAGTGCTTCGTACTGTTTCACGGAACTTGCGGTGGTTCGGACAGCCGGAGGCTGGCGGGCGCGCTGCGCGAGCGATGACAGATGGGGGTGTGGAAGAAATTCCTCCCGGCTCGAAAATTGGTTCGCATCGCCGTATTCCTTATCGAGAGGCGTTTCCTAGGGCTGATCCCTGTGATGCCGGGCTGTGGCGACAGGCGGATGGCGGTGTGGCAACGACACCACGGGAACGTGAGGCCTGGGCCGAAACATGCCTGGTCACGCGCGACTTTCACTGGGAAGGCTACCCGTCGATCGAGCAGTACCGTTCAGCGGCTGAAGGTTTGCCAGCGGGGGAGGTAAAAGCCACGCTTCTTATGTTCCTGAGCAATTACCACAACGTGGACGCGTTACGCTTCGTAAAGAGCGAATTTGATCACGATGAAAAGCAACTGCCGCAGCGTGTTCGGAGGGAATTGGCAAAAAGGCTTGCCGAACCGGCGATCCTGTATCGGTTGGGTTTCAAGGACAAGGCGCTCGCTTCAGCACGCGCAGTCGACACCTTCGCTCCCAAGGCGGATTTTATCCGCCTGCTGATCACTGTGGGCGACGTGAGCAATGCGGTCGCCGTATTTGATCAGCTTTCCGATACACCGCCAAAGTTCGGCCAAAGTTGCTTTGATTGGTTCTTACAACTCGACCTATCGCGTCTGGGCCATTCTTCGGCTCCTGTGGAAGGACTTGGAAAGTTTCTGGACGAAATTTCAGGCTCGCCTCTTTTCCATCGCATTTGTCCAAAAGGCTTGGACGCCCAACTCTACGTTGAGCATCTTCTTTCAGCGGGCCGTTTTGAGTCTGCTATCGAGCGTGCGCGTCAGGAAAAATCCGACCCGTTCCTTCTGATCAAGGCACTTCTTGAAGTCGGACGTGAGAATTTCCGCAGGAACGACCGAACTGCGGCGAGGGAGCGAGCGTTGGAGGCAGCGGCGGCTTTACCGCCTTTCGATCCTGGTGACCCGATGGGTCCGAGCGACAGAGGTATATACGTTATAAAGGTGGATGAGCCGAAGCGGCCGCCACGGAATTTTGGGGAAGTATCGGGCAATACTGCGCGGAGATTTGAAGTGATTAGGCTCCTGGCGGCAACCGGAGCCTTGACCGAAGCAGATGCCTTGGCACGGAAGCAGCCGGACGGAGCGCTGCGAGCGGTGGCGTTGTCCGCTGCGGTTGCAGGACGCGCCGGTATTCGATTTGACGATCAAGCCCCCGTTCTCAGCACGATCAGCAAAGAAGATCTCTAGCTTATCTGAGCAGATTTCCTTGTGTTGACGGCAGCCAGCGACAGTTTGCGTCATTACCGTTCCCCGCCGAAGATCCTCGTTGCGGTTTTCATTATCTTACAAATGTAGCTTTGCACATTTTGGGAAGTGCAGCTCAAATGAAAAGGGGCCCGCGCTTTCGCGCGAGCCCCTGAACGGCCCAAATCCCCCGATCAGGCCGAATAGTACATGTCGAATTCGACAGGCGACGGCGCCATTTCCCAGCGCTGCACTTCGTGCATCTTCAGGTCGATGAAGCTGTCGATCATCTCGTCGGTGAAGACACCGCCGCGCGTGAAGACCTTGCGGTTCTTGTCGAGGTTGACGAGCGCCTCACGCAGCGAGCCGCAGACGGTCGGCACCTTCTTCAGTTCCTTCGGCGGAAGGTCGTAGAGGTTCTTGTCCATCGGCTGGCCCGGGTGGATGCGGTTCTCGATGCCGTCGAGGCCGGCCATCAGGATCGCGGCGTAGCAGAGGTAGGGGTTCGCCGTGGCATCCGGGAAGCGGAACTCGACGCGGCGGCTCTTCGGGCCCGTGCCGTAGGGAATACGGCAGGAGGCCGAACGGTTGCGGCTGGAATAGGCCAGCAGCACCGGCGCTTCGAAGCCCGGAACGAGACGCTTGTAGCTGTTCGTCGAGGGGTTCGTGAACGCGTTCAGCGCCTTGGCGTGCTTGATGACGCCGCCGATGAAGAACAGCGCGGTTTCCGAAAGACCGGCGTAGCCGTCGCCCGAAAAGAGCGGCTTGCCTTTCTTCCAGATCGAGATGTGCGTGTGCATTCCCGAGCCGTTGTCGTCCTTGATCGGCTTGGGCATGAATGTTGCCGTTTTGCCATAGGCGTGCGCGACGTTGTGCACGACGTACTTGTAGATCTGCATCCGGTCGGCGGTCTGGACGAGCGTGCCGAAGGTGAGGCCGAGCTCGTGCTGCGCTGCAGCAACTTCGTGATGGTGCTTGTCCATAGGCAGGCCCATTTCGAGCATCACGGAGACCATTTCCGAACGAAGGTCGTGGCACGGATCAACCGGCGCGACGGGGAAGTAGCCGCCCTTGGCGCGCGGACGGTGACCCATGTTGCCTTCGTCGTACTCGCGGCCGGTGTTGGTCGGCAGCTCGATGTCGTCGATCTTGTAGCCCGAGCCGTTGTAGCCGTTCTCGAAGCGCACATCGTCGAAGACGAAGAACTCTGCTTCGGGGCCAACGTAGGCGGTGTCGCCGACGCCCGTGTTGCCGAGGAACGCTTCGGCGCGCTTGGCGACCGAGCGCGGATCGGACCCGTAGAGCTCGCCCGTCGCCGGATCGACGACGTCGCAGAACACGATCAGCATCGGTGTCGCCGAGAACGGATCCACATAGACCGCATCAAGGTCCGGCTTCAGGATCATGTCGGACTCGTTGATGGCCTTCCAGCCGTCGATCGAGGAGCCGTCGAACATGATGCCGTCGGTCAGCATGTCCTCGTCCACCACGCCGGCGCACATCGCCATGTGGTGCCATTTGCCCCGGATGTCGGTGAAGCGGACATCGAGCCACTCGATCTCCTTGTCCTTGATCATCTTCAGAACGTCGGCTGGTTTGTTCGCCATTACTCGCCTTTCCTCTTTTAACCCTGCTGGTGTGGAGTTTGTTGTCCGTTGATGGTTCAGATAGCTTCGCTGTCGCGTTCGCCGGTGCGGATGCGGTAGGCCGATTCGATCGACGACACGAAGATCTTGCCGTCGCCGATGCGTCCCGTCTTGGCGGCGCCCGCGATGGCTTCGACGGTGCGCTCGACAATCGCGTCGTCGACGACGACCTCGAGCTTCACCTTTGGAAGGAAGTCCACGATATATTCGGCGCCCCGGTAAAGCTCCGTGTGTCCCTTCTGGCGGCCGAAGCCCTTGGCCTCGACAACGGTGATGCCCGATACGCCGACTTCGTGCAGCGCTTCCTTCACCTCATCAAGCTTGAAGGGCTTGATGATCGCCTCGATTTTTTTCACCTGGCTTTACCCCTTGAACGAAGTTCGATCTGCCCCGGATGGGGTATTGCCTTCGCGTAACGCATGATCCGTGCCAGATGCCGCAGTGCCGCAAAGCGCAGGGAAGTGCATTTTCCGGGCAGCGGTTTGGTCGAATGCTGCACGACTTCCGGGCATCTTGCCTAAAAATTCAGCAGGTGCATGTGCCTCGCTTGACGGCAGGCCGGGGCGACCGTATGTGCGCATCCTCATCGCGTGTGGCGACCGTAGCTCAATCGGTTAGAGCGCCGGTTTGTGGTACCGGAGGTTGCGGGTTCGATCCCCGTCGGTCGCCCCAGTTTTCTCGCTTTTTCAAGCGTTCTTCCGCTCAATAGTCCTTCGACCAGCGCAGGTTGACGCTGGTGCCGCCGAGCGTCGCGACCGACGACAGGATCGAAAGCGCGCGCGTCAGCTCGATCTCCAGCTGCGTCGCCGTGTAGCCCTGTGCGTCTGTAGCGACCTCCACGTAGACACGATCCGTGATGTATTCGCCTGCTGCAACGGCGGTCTTCTGGCCGGTGAGCTGGTTCGCTTCCATGATGCGCAGACGATCGAGCCCGACCGCGCGGCGCACGGCGTTGATCGGGTTGATGCCGCCTCCGCCGCCCTGAAGCGAAGCGACCGCCCCCGCCAGCTGCAGCGCTTCAGGCGCCGAGAGATTCGAGATCGAGGTACCGAAGAGCACGCGCGAGAGCACTTCGTCCTGCGGCAGTGCAGGGATCGACGAGAACGCGATCTCCGGGCGCTGGCCGGTACCGCGGATGGTGATGGTGGCGGTGAGGCCTTCGACGCGCGCCTCTGCCGCGATGTCCACCACGGGATCGGGCGGATAGGTGCCGGTGAAGCGCAGCTCGCCGCGCGTGAGGCGGAAGGTCTTGCCTGCGAACTCGTAGTCACCGCGCACGAGTTCGGCGACGCCGCCGATGCGCGGCGCGGTTGCCGAGCCCTTGATGTCGAGATTCGCCGACCATTCCGAATCGAGGCCCATGCCGCGGACCATGATCTCGTTATTGCCGCGCGCCTTCACATCGAGCTGCCAGACGGTGGGCTCTGCCGTGCCCTCCGCGACCAACGGGTCTGCGCGCAGGAGTTCCGTATTCTTCTCGCGCACACGGAGCGTGGGAACTTCGACCTGTGCGGTCTGCCCGATATTGAATCGGGCACGATCGATATTCACGTTGCCCGAGATGATGGCGCCTTCCGGGCTGTTGCTGATCCTCAAGGGACCGCTCGCCGTCGCCCGGAGGTCGTCGCGATTGAGGATGAGCGCCGATTTCATCACCATCGCAATCTCGATGGGGAAGCCGCGGGCGAACGAAAGGTCGATGCCGCCGCTGCCGGAAATAGAGCCCGTACCCGCAGTGCCCGAAAACTCGGTGAGTTCCAGGCGTGAGCCCGTGAAACGGCCGGCGAGGCGGATATTGTCCACGACCGTGCCGGTGATCGCGCTTTCGATACGTGATGCCCGCGACCGGACGATGCCGGTGAGCGAGGGATCGCCAAGCTCGCCGTTGATCTCAAGCGCCACCGCGATGTTGCCGCGTACGCTGAGTGCGCCGACGCCGGTCAAAGGCCAGAGCATTTCAGCAGGGCCGCGCCAGCGGAGCTGGCCCGAGATCGGCGCCTTCATCAGGCGGTCGAGCCAAGGATCGTCGATACTGCCGGGGATCGAGAGCAGGCGTCCCTGCAGGATGCCAAGGCGCTGGCCGTTATCGAGGAAGGCGGCGCGCATCACCGCCTTGTTAGCTTCGAGCTGCGCGACGACGGCGAGATCGACGGGCTTCGAGAAGGCCTCGGTCGCGCGCGTGAAATCGGTGACGCGCAGCTTCGCCGTGCCGCGCGGCAGCGCGCCAGAGGGGAAGATCATGTCGATGCGGCCGCTCGCGGTGCCTGTGAAATTCATGCCCGGCAACGCGAGCTGAAGCAGGCCGAGACCGGCGGCGTTGAGATCGGTGGTGAGACTGACCGTTTCGCCGAATGTGCCGCTGATCTTGGCCGTGCCCGAAGGCAGGTTGAGCACCACGGACGCGAGGTGCCAGCCGTCTTCCGTGCGATCGAGGCGCGCGGGGGCGGCGAGCGCGAACTTCTGGCGCGCGATCGTGCCTTGGCTGGTGACGATAATGCTTTCGGGATCGAAGCTCGCGGCAAGATCGAACGTGAAGGGCGCGCCGCGTTCGCCGGTCGCGATGAGCGCGGCGGTGCCTTCGCCCGCCTGCATTTCGAGCGTGCCCTTCAGCGTTTTCAAGAGCAGCGCCGACTGCTTCAGGCCTTCGATGTCGAAGCGGCCCGAGATTTCGGCACCGGCCTCCCGGAGGACGATGTTGCCATCCACCCAGCCGCGCCGGATGGTGGTGCCGCCGCCGAAATCGAGCCGCGCGGCGCGGGCGCCGAGATTGGCGTCAATGCGCTGCACGCCGCCTTCGGGCGACAGGCGGATTTTCCCGGAGATACCAGCCCCGCGCACATCGAGCACACCTGAAACCGCCGGGGCGCCTTCAACCGCGCGGAGCGGTCCCGTGGCCGTGAGCCCGGCGATCTCCGCAGCCTCGATGTCGTAAACGGTCTGCGGCGTGCCGGTCAGGATACGGCCGTGCGCCCGCGCGGGCCCTGCGATCGTATCGGCAAGCGCCGTGAAGGCGTAATTCTCACCCTGCGGCGTGAAGGTGGCGCGGATATCGCGAAGCTCGATGCCTGCCGCGTAGCTCTTGACACGAATCCGTGCTTCGGGGCGCGTCACGAGGCCGCCGAGTTCCACGTCCATCGGTCCGTAGCGCTCTGAAACGGCATTGCCGGTGAAGCGGATGCGCTGATCCATCGCATAGGTGCCGCGGCCGGTGACGCGCATGTCGGGCGAGGTGAGCACGGCATTCGTGAAAGTGACGAGCCCGTCAGGCGTGCGAACGATGTTGGCGACGGCACGCGGGTTGCCCTGGAAGAGGAAGCTGAGCAGGCCGTTGTCGAGCCGCTTCATTGCGGCATCGGCCTTGCCGCTGATCCGCAGTCGGTTGCCGGCACGCGCATCGGGTTCGAACAGCAGCTTTGCCTTGATGTCGGCCATGCCGAGACCGGGGATGACGTAGCGCGGCACCGCGCCGTCCGCGATCACGCTGTAGCGGCCCGTGCGCGTTTCGATGTTGAGGTCGGCGACGGCAGTGACACGGTCGCTCGACACCTTGAGGCCCTTGCCGGTGATATAGGGGCCATCGAGCGCGATGACGCCGGTGATGCGCGGATTGGTGGCCAGATCCTCGATAAGCTCGCCGAGCCCGGTAATGCGAAGCGCACGCGCCTCGATCGGAACGGCAAGCTTTTCCTTCGGAAGCTCGCCCTTGCCCGTGACCTCGACACGGTCGAGCCGCGTCGTGCCGATGGCGAGCCAGTTGGCGGACAGGCGATAATCGATGAGCGGGCGCGCGAAGGGGCCGTCGAGCGTCATGGCAAGGCGCATGTCGTCCGCCGTCATCGTCGATATCAGGGCCTTCGGCTGGCGCACAGACGCGCCGACGGAGACCGTTCGGAAGCGGGATTCCGCGAGGTCTACCGCGCCGTCGAGCTCTAGCCCCACCGACGGCGAGACGATCGAGGCGCGGCCATCGATGACGCGCTCGGCAATTATCGCGGCGGCATCCACCTCGATCGACGGAGAGCCGAACTTGCGGACGATCCCGCCGATGGCGAGGCCGGGAGAGGCGGTGCCCTTGAGCGCGAAGCGGCCCTCATCGGCGCTGAGCGCGAGGTCCATGAGCGGGGCGTCGCCGAGCGTGCCGACGGCCGTGCCGCGCCACTTTTGCCAGCTGCCTTCGCCTTCGATCGTGGCGACGAGCGGCTGATCGAGGCCGAGGATGCCGCCGACAACGCCGCCTGCCGGAGCGAGCAGCTTGCCTTCGATGTCGAACACCTTGTCGTCGGGCCGGGCATCGACCCGGGCGACGAGCGCGTCGCCGCCGGTGCGCGAGTTGGCACGCAGCGCGGCGAGCAGACGGCCGCTCGCGATGTCGGCGCCGCCCTCTGCCGAAAGCTGGTGGCGCTTACCGAGCACAGGGGGTTCGAGCGTCAGGTTGCCGATTTCGAAGCCCCCGACATAGATGTCGTAGTCCGGAAGGAGCGGCTTCTCCTCCTTGCTCGGGATCAGCTTCGGCACCTTGAGCAGCCGCGCCTCCGGCACGACGAGCTTCACGATATGGAGCCGGCGGCTGAACACGGCCTGCGGCCGCCAATCAAGCTCGACGCGGGGCGCTTCGAGGAAAGGGCCTGCGGGGTCCGACAAGGTGAGACCGTGGACAACGGCAGCGCCGTAGAGCGAGCCGTCGATCCGGTCGATGCCGATGCGCAGGCCGGACTCGGGCGTAAGGCCCATGACACGCGCGACAAGCCAGACGCGGCCGCGATCCGTATCGAGCACGGTAAGCGCGGCGGCGATCAGCAGCGCGAGGCCGACGACGATGGCGAGAAGCCAGAGGAACCCACGCATCGCATAGGTCCAGAACGGGCGGCTCAGCACCTCGTCCTCGATCTCTTCGATGATGCCGTCGCGCCCCTCCATCAGAAGGCCTGCCCGATGGAAACATAGACGGCGACGCGCGAATCGCCCTTCTGCCGGTTGAGCGGGGTCGCGACGTCGATGCGGACGGGCCCGAAGTTCGTGTAGTAGCGCGCGCCGATGCCGGCGCCGAACTGCAGGTCGCGGAAGCGGGGGTAGGGGCGCGTGTCGATCTGACCCGCGTCGATGAACGGTACGACGCCGAAGTTGCCGAAGCGGTAGCGCGCTTCGAGGCTGAACTCCATGAGGCTGCGGCCGCCGAGCGGATCGCCGTCGGCATCCTGCGGACCGACGTCCTGATAGCCATAGCCGCGCACCGATCCGCCGCCGCCCGCGTAGAAACGGCGCGATGGCGCAATGCGCGAGCGCGTGGCGCCGAAGATCGTCCCGAACCGCGCGCGGCCCGCGAAGACGAGCTTGTCCTCCATCATCGGCAGATACGCCGAGCCATCCACCTGCGCGCGCGTGTAGCCGAAGAAGCCGTTCTGGAACGACGCCTCCGGACTTGCCCATCCCCCGAGCCGGAACCCGCGTTTGGGATCGAGCAGGTCGTCGGTCCCATCATAACCGATCTGTACCGGCGCAGCGACGATGAAGAAGGTGCGAAGCGGCGCGAAGCCGGGTGCGATCCGCAAGCTGCGGTCGCGTTCTTCGGACGCGAGCAGTTCACCGCCGAACCTGTATGTCCACGCCTTCTGCCAGATCAGGTTGGTTTCACGCTCGATGAACGCGCCGATGCCGAGCGTGCGGGCGTAATAAGCGTCACGGTCTTCGACGCTGGCTTCCACGCGCGCGGCGAGCGTGCGGTCTCGCTGTTTCCAGTTCGACCGGCGAAGATCCGCGGAAAGTCGCTGCTCCTGCGTGCCGAGCACGCCGCGGAACGTAACCTGTCCTTGCGGGCGAATGAGATTCCGATGTTGCCAGCTTGCTTCAACCCGGAAACCGTCGGTCGTGCTGTAGCCGATCTGTCCGGCGAGCGTGCGCTGCGGGGCAGGGGTGAGCACGACGGCGAGATTGACGGGCGTTGTGCCGTCCGCCTGCGGCTCTCCGCGCTCCGGCGTTATGCTGACCGTGCTGACGAGGCCCGTTGCGATGAGCGCGCGGCGCAAATCCTCGATCTCGCTCGTATCATAAGGGTCGCCCGGCTTGAAACGGGCGAGGCGACCGATGTGCTTGGCGCTGAACAGGGGATCGCCGTCGACCCGAATCTCCCCGAAGCGGGAATTGTCGCCAAGCTTCACGTTCAGGGCATAGGTCGCCGTGCGCGTATCGTGATCGACGATGATGTCCGGGGTTTCAACGTCCGCGAACGGGAAGCCGCTTTCGCCGAGGCCGAGGCGAAGCCGGTCCAGCGCAGCGTTCACGTCGTTGGCGACGAGCGGCTGCTTTTCCTTGAGATCGAGCTTCTGCTCGACAAGCGCGCGTTCCGCCTCGTCGTCCACGTTGATCTGGATGTCGCCAAGAGCGTAGCGCGGACCGGTGTCGACTGTGGTGGTGACCTGAACGCGACCATCCCGCGCGGTGGGATCGACATCTATGACGATTTCCGGGTCGTAATAGCCTTCCGCGCGGAGCAGGCGCATGAGCAGCTCCGTATCCGTGCGCGCGCGCCTTTGCAGCTCGGCAAGCGACGGCACGGTCTTGCCGCGCCCGGCGTAAAGCGCCGAAAGCGACTTGAAGGCGTCGGCGACCTTCAGGCGGCCGATCGGTCCAAGATCGAAATCATAACGGATATCGACGGGTGCTTCCTGCGTCTCGAGCGCGACGTCGGCGTCGGCGGCCTCCTCAGCGAAGAGGTCTTTCCATTCCTCCTCGATCTCGGGAAGCTCAGGGAGCGGGACGCGCGGGCTGGTTCTCTGCTCGTCAGCGTCCGAGGTGTCGGGGGAGGGCGTTTCGCCCGCCGCCGGGGGTACGGTCTGCTGCGCCGCTGCCGGCGACGACAGGAAGAGCGCAATAGCCGTGATACTGGTGCCGATCAGCGCTCGATACATTACACGGGTCTAGCCGAAGCCGGCCCCGCGCCGGTAGGGGAATCTTGCTGGCTTTCCGCCTCGGCCTATCGGCTCATCGACGGATCAGTGCACTTCGCCGACGACGTCCTCAAGCTGGAGCAGCATGATGGCACGCTCGACCTGCCGCCAGCGGCAGAAAAGGTTGAGATTGCCGGAATCGCGGTAGCGATCGGCGATGGTAGCGGCTTCGACGACAGCGTCGTCACCGAACTTGGCGATCAGGCTCGAGGCATCCTCGAGCGAACCGCGATCATGTATGGCAAGCAATTGCATTGGAGATAACCCCCGCCTATCCTGTTCCTGCAGCTTCACCAGCAAGGCTGATGCCAGCATCCAATCGCCTGAATTCAAAAGGCTTTTATTGTTTCGCTGACTGCATGGCCTGTCCGGCCTGTTTCATGGCGGGACAGTTGGTGCACAAACCGACCTGTAGGTATCGAAGGAATGAGAAATGCAGGCTGAACGGCCGGGCCACGATCAAGGCTCTCCAGCAGGACTGTTCATTGCGCTTGGGCTCTTTGCAGGGACGGGATTCGGCGTCGCGTGGCATCAGGCCATGCTTGGAGCCGTCATCGGCATGGGCGCCGGAATCCTGCTTGCGGTTTTGTGGACCGTGTTCAGGCGAAAGCGCTGAATTTCAGCGCAGTTCGCGGCCCACCCAGATCACGCGGCCCACGATATCGAGGCTTTCGGGCGGACAGTCCTCCCAGTCGGGCCAGCCCGGGTTGTCGCTCTTGATGGCGATGCCCTGTGTTGCCGGGTTCCGCGTCAACCGCTTCACGACCATGTTGCCGCCGCTGCGCAGCGCATAGATGCCGTCGCGCAGGGTCTCGGCGCCGTCTGCCGTGTCGACGAGCACGGGGTCGCCGTGGGAAAGTGTCGGATGCATCGCGTCGCCCGCGATGCGCAACACCGAGAGCGCCTGCGGATTGCCGCTGCACAGCCCGGTGATCCATCGCGCCTGAAACGCGAGCGCAGCCTCGGCCCCGTCTCCGGAAGAATCGAGAGTGGGTATGAGCAGGTAATCGTCCACCGCCGCAGCCTCGGCAGCGTGGGCGATGACGGCCTGTCCGACGCGCGCCGGAGGCCCGCCAAGCACATGCTCGGGCACATCAAAATGACGCGCGAGCGTCCGCCGATCATCCTCATCGAGCTTACGGGGCACACCGCGCCGGATGAACTGCTGAATATAGGTGGGATTACGGCCAATGAGGCGCGACACCGACGCGTAATCTTCTCCGCGGGCGTGAATGAGCGTGTCGAGCGTTCGGCGAACCGCGGCGGCGTTCAGGGCGTGCCTCCCTCCGGCAAATAATGATCGTTTTTATCCTAGACTTGTGGCGTTTGTATAGATTGCAAACCCGCCAGCCAGCGGCTCGGCGCCCTACAAAAGCCGCGATGACGCTCCATATTATGTGCATTGACGCCCTTGGCAGATGCGGGGTACTTCCCGCTACACAAGGGGGAACGGATGACTTGCATGTGCGTACTATGCACTAAGTCGTCCATGCGAAAGGCCAACATATGCGCTCGAAATTGCATCATGCAAAAAAGGCGGTATCGTTCGGATTGACGCTGAAGGCCACTATCGGAATGAGCCTCGCTACCCTTGCATTGTTTGGGGTTACTGTGCCGGAATTTGGCATAGAGCCCACTATTGCGGGGCAGGGTGTGGCGGCAACCGTGGGAGGAATCCTTGGGGCTGTTCTGGCCCTGAAAGGATAGTTGCCCCCATATCCCACCGATTCAGCAGGCTTGTACCGCTGGATTCTGGTCTTTCTGGTGGGCTACCTCATTCTGGCATATTTCCTACGCGCGATGCGGACCCGCCAATTGGGCAGCAATGGCAATGAGTTTTTGCTAGCCCAAATTTTCAATGGAACGACCTTTGCAGGGTCATCATCCATCGTCTGGGGCATCCTAGACCCATCGGTGATGATCGTTATCGGCGAAACCACCATGTTCTTGCTGGTCGCCGGGGTGGCAGGCATGGGTTACGCGCTTCGTGAACTGGCAAAGCTGCTTAGGCATCAGAGTTTTTAGCCGCTGGACTTCTCCGGCGCCGGTTTCTGGCTAGCCACCTTCCGCAGCCTATCCTCCCACGCCTTCTCATCCTCGTCACACTCTAGATCGCGCGCCGCTTCCTTGAACTTGTCGGATTGGGGTTTGGGCTTGTCGGTCATCTTAATGGTAGCCCCATAGATCGGGAAAATGGCTTCTCAATAACAATGGGATATCGGCCCGCAACGTTTCCGCTAAGAGGGATAAGCCCACGCTTTGGCCGCGACCTAGTATTCGGCACGTCCTTTTCATCAAACGTAAACATTCGCGGGCAGTCGTAGTAAATCGCCGTAGCAAGATGAATCGCGTCGGGAAGCTCAAGCGTCGGCAAGTTGGTCGTACCCGCCTGCTTTTCCGATTGATAATAATTCCGTATTTCTGTCGCGATCTCTAGTATTGGAGACGATACATCTTTTGTTTGGACTTTTGGGGGCCTAATCAATCGATCCATAATCAGCTTTTGCTGATCCGTGAGTGTGCATTCTAAAATCTCCCCCTTTGTTAGAGCGGAAGTAACCGCGATAACTTCCTTCCGCTCCAACTCACCCGCAAAACCGGAGACATGGAGAGACTCGTCCCCCTGTCGCTGCTCTCCGGTGAGCATCGCTATGAACACGCAAGTGTCGACATAAATGATCGGCTTAATGCCAGCCATGCCTCACTTTTCTCGTGAAATCTTCGGAGGCCAGCCCCCCTGTGGCATTTGGAGCCATCCCTAAAATATCTATGAAACTGGGCTGATCTTCGTCCATGACTTCGATCTTAGTGGCCCGCGCTTCATAAGGAAACTTCTCACGCCACCTGTATTTAAGCTCACCCTCAATGATAACATAGCGGCCAAGAGCAGGCCGGACCTTGGCCAACAAGTCGTCTTCGAATTTGCAAGAAACGCGAGAGGCTCCCACGATGGGATATAGTCCAAACGTGTTTTTCTTGCCGTGAACGTTCACCGCTTCCAGCATTCCGTCAACCGTGCCTTCGGCGCTAGTGTCTTCCCCAAAGACACTTTCGATCCTTTTGCGCGCCTCTAGATCGATCAAAATAGTACGCCCGAACGCTTCTAATGTCGCACTTCTCACGCTCTTTCCGACCACAGCAGCAAAGTCTCTTAGGGCTTCGAAAACGGGCCGCTCAAACTCTCTTGGGGCCTGTCCGCCAACCACGACCGCCTCGATGCCTCTAAAAAAACTGGACAGGTCAACTGGTCGGTCGTCGGCGCCTATCGTCTCCATCACGACGGTTGCGGGGCTATTCATGTGAAGCTTCACAATACGGGCATCGACTGCGCCCCGCGCTTCAGACAGCGCCAGGAGTTGACGAAGCGCATCGACTTGTTTGATGAAATCAGCGGCAGACAGAGAGTGGTCATCCCCGCCACTTGGGCGGATGACTACACTCACCTGATCGGGGCAATCAAAATCCGCCATAGGCGGATTCTAACTCGCCCCCGACTCGCGGTAAAGCCTTCATTTTCGGTGCGGTTTCGTATGCCATCGGCTTCGATACCGCTTCCCGCCTTTAGGCGCTTTCGGCGGCCCGGATACCAGCTGACCTATAAGTGAGGCGCTTGCCAGCGATGCCCTTCACCGCTTCGGTCGAACGATCCTTGTCATTGTAGCCGTTGGCCTCACGGAAGCTGTAACGGAACTCAAACTCCGCAAGGTAGCGGTGCAGGTGCTTCTCCGCGCAATGCTGGTACACGCCGCGCATACCGCGCTTGAAGATGCTGAAAGCGCCTTCCACGGTGTTCGTGGTCACGTCGCCGCGCACATATTCCTTCTCGTAGTGGTGGACGGCCTGATGGTCGGCGAACTCGCGGCCAACCTTGCGGTAGATCATCGATTCGTCCGTCATCAGGCGGGCCTCGCGGGCAATGTTCGCCATGACAATCGGCTGAATAAGCTTGCCGGACGCCTTCTCGACGTGAAACAGGCGGCTACGGCCTGTCTCGCGGTCGACGAGGCCGAGAACCGCCATCTTGTGATGGTACGCGCCCTTGATCGGGGCGCCAGCCTTGCGGCCAATGAACGTTTCATCGACTTCCACCGCGCCGCCGTTGCCGCCGAACGGCGCAAGGTCGCCGGAACGCATGGCTTCACGGATGCGGTGTGCCAGAAACCACGCCGTCTTATAGGTGACTTCCAGAACACGGTGCAGCTGGTGGGCGCTGATGCCCTTCTTGCTGCTCGTCATCAGGTACACGGCCTGCAACATCTTGTGCAGCGGCATACGGGCATGCTCGAACACCGTGCCGACCTTGACCGTGAACTGACCTTTGCAGTGGCCGCACTTCTTGAGGCCGATGCGAACGCGCTTCCCAGGGTTCGGTTTGATCGACGAAATGCGATCGGTTGCGCCGCAATGCGGGCACGTCGGTCCCTCTGGCCAAATCACGCCTTCAAGGTAGGCGAAGGCAGCTTCTTCGTTGTGGAAGTAGGGCTTGCTGAGAACCGACATGTCTTTGACTCCGTTGTAGGAATCTTATGTCATGCCTCTAGTGGGTTTGCAAGGTATATAATCGCCAGACTTGTAGGAAATCGCTTCATAGTTGTTTTTTTCCTACAGGAAATGGGAGAAAAGCAATGTCGCTGTTGTTTCAAATCGAACGTTGCCTGAAACGCACACGTCTGACGCCCACGCGCTTCGGGCGAAACGCCATCGGCGATCCTCGGTTGGTGTTCGATCTCCGTCGCGGCCGCGAGCCGCGACCCCGCACCATGGCGCGCATCGAGGCCTATATTCGCGGGCTCGGCGCCTGATGCCGTGCCCGCTGATGCGAACGGTGAGAGGCCGTCTGAAGGCCTGCACGGATGCGCTTCACGGCGCGGTTGAAACCTATGATGCCGTGCCCTGGGCGAGCGCGACGTTCGAAGGGCAGCGACACGCTTTCACACTCCGAATCGACGGCGACGCGGAGAGCGTCGACCGTGCGGTGCTGCGCGTGTGCGGCACGCTGCTGGGCGAGGAGATCGACCTTCCCGGCGAACTCGTCGCCGACCTTGTGATCATCGGCGAGGACAGTCTGCGGCATGGGGCGATGCAGGCGCGGCGCCTGCATTTCGAAGCGCTTACCGTGCGCGACTGAGCAGGCGCTCGTAAACCGGCACGTAGGCCGCGACGCTGCGGTCCCAATTGCGCTCGGCTGAAACCCAGGTTTTGGCGCGCGCGCGCCGTTCGGGCCATGTGTCGCGGCTGGCAAGGACGCCGATCAGAGCATCGGCGGCGGCATCGGGATCGTCTGCCGCGAACAGCGTGCCGGTGACGCCGTCCTCGATCAGCTCGCGATGCCCGCCGACATTCGAGGCGGCGACGAGCTTTTCCTGCGCCATCGCTTCGAGCGGCTTCAGCGGCGTCACCAGCTCGGTGAGGCGCATGGCCTTGCGCGGATAGGCGAGCACATCGACGAGGCTGTAATAGCGATCGACCTCGCTGTGCGGCACGCGGCCGACGAAGCGGATGCGGTCGCTTGCAGGCGATGCCGCCGCCGCAGCACGCAGCGAGGCTTCCATCGGGCCGCCGCCGACGAGCAGCAAATGCGCCTTCGGCCGCGCCGCGACGAGGCGGGGCATGGCCGCGATCAGGATGTCGAGGCCTTCGTAGTCGTAGAAGGAGCCGAGGAAGCCGATAACCTCCGCGTCTTCCAGGCCGAGTTCTGTTGCCAGCGCGGTGTCGCGCGGGAGCGGATCGCCGAACTGGGCGAGATCGACCGCGTTCGGAATCTCGAACAGCTTCGCTTCGTCGATGCCGCGCGTGCGGAGATCACCGAGGAGGCCTTTGCAGATCGCGCCGACAGCATCGGCCTGGCTGCATGCCCAGCTCTCGGCAGCCTTGGTCAGCCGGTACTTGAGGTCGCCTTCGCGCCCGGTGCCGTTGCCGACCGCCGCATCTTCCCAGAAGGCGCGAATCTCGTACACGAGCGGCAGATTGTGGCGGCGGGAGGCCCCCCACGCGGCGGCGAAGGTGAGCACCGGCGAATGCGCGTGCAGAAGATCGGGCTTCGTTTCCTCGATCACCGCGTCCAGACGTTTCGCCGTTGCCGAAATCTCGCCGATGAGCGGCGGACCGGACTTTCGCGTGCGGTGGAAGGTGAGGCTGTCGACGGTTTCGGGGTCGGGACCTTCCGCGTAGTGCCGCGGCGTTGTCAGCATCTGCGGTTGCCAGCCGAGACGGCGCTGGCCTTCGATGAGCGCGCGCGAACGGAACGTGTAGCCGCTGTGCAGCGGCAGCGAGTGATCGAGGATGTGTAGCGGCTTGATCGCCATCAGCGTCCGCGCCGCACCAGATCGGCGACGCAGCGCTCTGCCGCGCGGCCGTCCCAGAATTCGGGGCGCTTCGCTGTCCCCGGCGGGGCGGCAAGTGCGGCATCGAGCGCGCTGACGAGCGCGTCGGCCTTGACCAGTCGGTTGGTGCCCTCGGTGACGGTGACGGGCCGTTCCGTGTTGTCGCGGAGCGTGAGGCAGGGGATGCCGAGGTAGGTGGTTTCCTCCTGAAGCCCGCCGCTGTCCGTGATCGCGATACGCGCGTCCTTCAGAAGGCTCATGAAGGGTTTGTAGGATTGCGGCTCGGCGATCGTGATGTTCCCCTTTGCGAGCGCGTCTGAAAGGCCGAACGCCTCCACCCGGCTCTTCGTGCGCGGGTGCATCGGGAACATCAGCGGGAGACGCTGCGACGCTTCCACCAGCGCATCGACGAGCGCCTTCAGCTGCGGGGCTTCATCGACGTTTGACGGGCGGTGCAGCGTGACGATGCCGTAATTGCCGGGCGTAAGGCCGAAGCGGGCGGGGGCGTTTTCGGCGTCGAGCTTGGGCCGGATGCGCTCGAAGCTGTCCATCATGATGTTGCCGACGCGCGTGATACGGCTTGCCGGTATGCCTTCGGCGCGCAGGTGTTCGTCGCCATCGGGCGAGGGGGTCCACAGCACGTCGGAGATCGCGTCTGTCACCAGCCGGTTGATCTCTTCGGGCATAGCGCGGTCACCCGAACGCAGGCCCGCCTCGAGGTGGACGACCGGAATGTGGAGCTTGGCGCCAACCATCGCGCAGGCGGCGGTTGAATTCACGTCGCCGACGACGACGAGCCAGTCCGGCTGTTCGTCCATCGCGATCTTCTCATAGGCGATCATCACCTTGCCGGTCTGTTCGGCATGGCTGCCGGAGCCGACGCCGAGGTGATGATCGGGCGCCGGGAGATCGAGATCGGCGAAGATGTCGTCTGACATGTTCGCGTCGTAATGCTGTCCGGTGTGGATCAGAACGGGTTCGAAATCATCATGGGCGGCAAGCGCGTGCCAGAGCGGCGCCACCTTCATGAAGTTCGGGCGTGCCGCCGCGATCATGTGCACTCGCTTGGTCATGCGTCGTCCGTTTCCCTTTTCACTTCCGCGTCCTATTGCCAATGCGCCCGGCTTTCGCAAGGCCGGGCGCGAACATTCGGCTGGTATCGTCCAAACGTGACGGCTTTGCCCTTCGGTGCACGAGATGTTAAGCGGAAGCCGTTAACAGCGCGCTGTCGGCGTTCGCGAAAGCGGATGCACGCTCAGGACCACGCTCAGGACAGGGCCCGGATGGTAGACAATTTCGCATTGCTGGTGTCGCAGCTGATGATGATCGTCGTGCTGTGGCGCTGCTTCACACTACCGGCCGAAGACGGCAAGGAAGACGCCCAGAAGCCGAGCTTCCGCGCGCGCAATCGCAGCGCTGCCCAGCCGCGAAACGGTAACCCCGCGGCAGACTGATGCGCGACCTCATTCTCATCTGCTTCATCGTCGGCTTCGTCGTGGCTTCGTTCCGGCGCCCCTATTTCATGGCTTTGGGCTATATCTGGGTCGACTTCCTGCAGCCACAGAAGCTCACATACTGGTTTTTGAACGGAGCCCCCGTCGCATTGATCATGGCGATCGGGGCCGTCGCATTCTACATCTTCCTCGACGAGAAACAGCGCATACGCCTCAGTCTTGTGCAGGTTCTGGTCGTTCTTCTTGTTCTGTTGGCGACTGTAAACACGTTCGGTTGGGCCATCGTAACCGATCATGCCCGCGAAAAGTGGGACTGGGTCTGGAAGGGGCTGCTGTTCTCTGTGTTCCTCCCATGGGTGCTGACGACGCGGCGGCGTGTGGAGGCGGCGGCTTTCATCATGATCCTGAGTACCGCCGCGATCACGATTTCGGGCGGCGTCAAGACGCTCCTCGGTGGCGGCGGCTATGGGAATGTCTCGTTCCTCGTGCAGAGCAACACCGGCCTTTATGAAGGCAGCACGCTGTCGACGGTCGCGCTGTGCTTCATCCCGCTGACACTATGGCTCTATCGCCGCAACACGATCATGAAGCGCAACCTGCTGACGTTTCTCGCGACAGCCGGCATCATCTTCTCGATGACGCTCGTCACGGTCGGCGCGGAGGCTCGCACCGGCCTTATCGCAGGTTCGGCGCTGCTGCTGCTGCTGTGGCTGACGAGCAAAAGGAAGATCATTTTTGCGGCGGCGATCGCGGCGGCTGCGGCGATCGCCATACCGCTTCTCCCGGCCTCCTTCACGGACCGCATGTCGACGATCAAGACCTATGACGAGGACATGTCTGCGTCGACGCGCATCGGTGTGTGGTTGTGGACGATCGATTTCGTGAAGGAACACCCTTTTGGCGGGGGGTTCGGCGTGTATCGCATCAACCAGTTCGATGTGGACATGCAGCGCCGCGAGGGCGTGGCTGACAACATGGACACGCGCACGGTCACAATAAAAAAAGAGGCCCGCGCCTTCCACAACAGCTTTTTCGAGGTTCTGGGTGAACTCGGTTATCTGGGTGCGATCATCTATGTCGCGATCGTCGGTCTCGCGCTTCACGCCACTTGGAAGCTGAAGAATATCAGTACCGGGGACCCGGAGCGGGACATCTGGTTCCGCGATCTCGGCACGATGATGGCGATCTCGCTGATCGTCTACACCGTGGGCTCGATGTTCGTCAGCATCGCATTCCAGCCACCGTATTATGACCTTCTCGCGATCACGATCGCCGCAACGCATATCGCGCGCCGCGAGAGGCTTGGGAACAAAGTCGACGAGAAGCTCGGTCCGCGCCGACGGCCCGCCGGAATGGGCACGGCTGTGCCCGCAAAGGCTTGATCCGGGCTGGAAGAGCGGTTCCAACGCAGTACGCTTGCCTGTAGAACCCGTTGAACCACAAGCGGTCTCGGGCGTTGGAAAACAGATGCAGAAAAATCAGATACTTCCCGCGTCCGACTTTCAGAGCTTGAACGAGGCCTCGGCGTGGATTTCCGCAAACGGCACCGCGCTCCTCATCTATGGCGCCGTGGCCATCGGCATCTATCTGCTGCTCGTCGGCGTTCGCGCGGCTGTGTGTCGTCTTGTGGGCGTGCCCGGAACGCTGGAGCCAAACAGCTGGCGGTCGATCCTAGGTCAGGTGATTCGGCGTACGCGCAGTTTCTTCCTGGCGGCGGTCTCCGTTCAGCTTGTGACGGCCGCAGCCCCAGGCCTGGCGGGCGCCCTGCCGGTCGTGCAATTCCTCTTCACGGTGGCGGCGGTCGTGCAGGGCGCGATCTGGATACGCGAGTTCGCGCTTGGCATTGTGACGCGGCGGGCGGCGGGCGAAGACCCTCACAATTCCACGCTGGTCTCGGCGATGGGGGTCATCCGCGTCATTATCAACGTGGCGATCTTCGCGATCGCGACGATCCTTATCCTGGACAATCTCGGTGTTAACGTCACGGCGCTTGTCGCCGGTCTCGGTATCGGCGGCATCGCAATCGGTCTTGCCGCGCAGGGCATTTTTTCAGATCTGTTCGCGGCGCTTTCGATCCTCTTCGACAAGCCGTTTGTGCGCGGCGATGTCATCACCGTCGATACGCTTACCGGCACGGTTGAAGCGATCGGCCTCAAGACCACGCGAATCCGGTCGCTTTCGGGCGAGCTGGTTTCGGTATCGAACGCCAAGCTGCTGGAAAACCGCATCCACAACTATGCGGTGATCCACAAGCGCCGGGTCGTGATGCAGATCGGCATCATTTATCAGACGCCGCCCGATGTCATGGAAACGCTGCCGGACGAAATCCGCAAGATCGCCGAGAGCATCCCGCTCGTTCAATTCGACCGCGCGCACTTCTTCAATTTCGGCGCAAGTTCGATCGACATCGAAATCGTGTTCAATGTGGCCGCTGCGGGGATGCAGGAAATGATGGGCGCTCGGCAGGCGTTCATGCTCGGTGTCGTCCGTCGCTTCAGCGAGCTTGAGGTGGACTTCGCCTATCCGACGCAGATGGGCTTTCTCGGCGGGATCGATGGCAAGGTGGTTGACCCCCTTGCCATTCCGAAAGAGTTCCAGCCCGCCCCCTGAGCTAAAGCGTCACGTCCTCAATGGAGAGCAGGCTGGCGTTGCCGCCTGCCGAGGTCGTGTCGATGCTCACCGTGCGCTCCACCGCGAAACGCTGAAGGTAGTGAGGCCCGCCCGCCTTCGGTCCGGTGCCCGAGAGACCTTCGCCGCCGAACGGCTGCGAACCGACAATCGCACCGATCATCGAGCGGTTGACGTAGAGGTTGCCCACGCGCGCGGCGGCAACAGTACGTTCGCAGCGGCTGGCGATGCGGCTGTGGAGGCCCATCGTAAGCCCGTAGCCGCTACGGTTGATGCGCGCGATGGTCTCATCGAGCGTGCCGGTCTTCCATGTGGCGACATGCAGGATCGGGCCGAACCATTCCTTCGTCAAATCTTCGATACGGTCGAGGCGGATCACGGTCGGCGCAACGAAGCGGCCTTCTGGTACCACGATCGTGTGCAGCCAGCGGTCTTTCACCGACAGGCGATAGTCTTCCAGCTTCCGGTATGCGGCATCGTCGATCACGGGGCCGACATCCGTGCGCGGATCGGCGGGATCGCCGACGACAAGCGTATCCATCGCGCCCTTCAACATATCGAGGGTGCGATCGATGACGTCCTCCTGCACCACGAGCAGTCGCAGCGCCGAACAGCGCTGGCCTGCGGAGCGGAAAGCGGATGTCACCACGTCGGCGATCACCTGCTCGGGAAGTGCTGTCGAATCGACGATCATGGCGTTGAGGCCGCCGGTTTCGGCAATCAGCGGCACGATCGGGCGCACGTCGTCGGCCACGAGGCTGCGCGCGATGGCTTTGGCCGTGCCGGTCGAGCCTGTGAAGGCAACACCCATCACGCGCGGATCGCCGGTGAGCGCATTCCCGGCCTCGGCGCCGCCGATCACGAGCTTCAGCACATCCTTCGGGATGCCCGCCTGATGGGCGAGCGCAACGGCGCGGACGGCGATGCGCGGCGTCTGCGGGGCGGGCTTCGCGACAACGCTGTTACCGGCGACGACCGCTGCCGTGACCTGCCCGAGGAAGATCGCGAGGGGGAAGTTCCACGGCGCGATGCAGGCGAACACGCCGCGGCCTTCAAGGCGCATCGTGTTGCTCTCGCCCGTGGGTCCCGGAAGTTCGATGGGTGCGAAACCCGTGCGCGCCTGATTGGCGTAGTAGCGGCAGAAATCGGCGGCCTCGCGCACTTCGCCGAGCGCGTCGCCGATGGTCTTGCCCGCCTCGTGGACGGCAAGCGCCATCAGGTCGATGCGGTGTTCCTCGAGGAGGTCGGCAAGCCGGTCGAGCGCGGTGGCGCGGGTATCGACAGGGGTGCGCGACCAGCCATCGAATGCCGCGTCGGCGGCGGCGATGGCTGCGTGAACTTCGGCAACGGTCGAATCGGTCGGCGCGGTTCCGATATCGGCGCGCGCTGCGATGGCGGATGCTGTATCTTCGAGGGTCATGGCGTCCTGCAGATCAAGGCCTTCGCTGTTGCCGCGTGCGGCACCGTACAGGTCGGCGGGAAGGGGGATGGAGGGGTGGCGCGTGCCGCCGACGCTGGCGACCTTTTCGACCGGATCGGCGAGAAGCTCCTCTTCGGTGACGTTCGGGTCGGCGAGCTGGTGGACGAAGCTGGAGTTGGCGCCGTTTTCAAGAAGCCGCCGCACGAGATAGGCGAGGAGGTCGCGGTGGCCGCCGACGGGCGCATAGATGCGGCAGTTGTAACCGCCTTCGCGCACCAGCCGGTCGTGGAGGCCTTCGCCCATGCCGTGCAGGCGCTGGAATTCGAAATCGCGGCGGTCGCCCGCCCATTCGAGCAGCGTCGCGACGGTGAGCGCGTTGTGGCTGGCGAAGGCAGGATAGATGTTCTTCGCGGCGAGCATGTCGCGCGCGCAGGCGAGGTAAGAGACGTCGGTCGCGGCCTTGCGGGTGAACAGGGGATAGTCGGAGAGGCCGGCTTCCTGCGTGCGCTTGATCTCACTGTCCCAGTAGGCGCCCTTCACGAGGCGCACGGCCATCTTGCGGTTTGTCTCGCCGCCGATCGCGTCTGCCCACGCGATGACCGCGCGGCAGCGTTTCGAATAGGCCTGCACCGCCATGCCAAGCTTGTCCCAGCCCGAAAGCGACGGGGCGCGTGCGGCGGCGGCGATGATATCGAGCGACATGACGAGCCGCTCGGATTCCTCCGCATCGACGGTGAGGCCGATATCCGCCTTCGCGGCGCGCTCGGCGAGCTGGACGAGCATGGCTGAGAGTTCGGGTACGCAGGTATCGGCGTGCGCGGTTTCATAGCGCGGGTGGAGCGCGGAGAGTTTCACCGAGATGCTGTGATCGCGGCCCTTGCTGCCCTTGCCGATGGCGTCGATCGCGTCCGAGTAGGAACGGAAATAACGCTCGGCGTCGTCCCGCGTGCGCGCGGCCTCGCCAAGCATGTCGAAGCTGGCGACGAAGCCCGTGTGGTCCTTGTCGTTGGCGCGCTCCAAAGCCTCCTCGATGGTGCGGCCCATCACGAACACCTGCCCCATCAGGCGCATCGCGGTGCCGACGGCGGTGCGCACGACGGGCTCGCCGACACGGCCGATCAGGCGCTTCAGCGTCGAGCCACCTTCGCCGACGAGCGAGCGGGTGACGACGAGACCCCATGTCGCGCTGTTGACGAGCGTCGAATCGGATTTCCCCGCGTGCGCCGACCAGTCGGCCGTGCCGAGCTTGTCGCGGATCAGCAGATCTGCCGTGTCCGCGTCGGGGACGCGCAGGAAGGCTTCGGCAAGCGCGAGCAGTGCAATGCCCTCGTCCGTGTTGAGCCGGTATTCCTGAAGGAAACGATTGACCCAGCCGCTCGACTGCGCGGCGCGCAGTTCGTCGAGAAGCCCCCCGGCGCGCGCGATGATCCGCCCCCTTGTCGCTGCATCGACCCGTGCGGCTTCGCAAAGCGGCAGAATGACTTCGGGTTCGGGCGCCCGGTGCAGGCGTTGCATGTCGGCAAGAATGTCGGCGATGGCCATGAAATTACTTTCGCTGATGATCCTTCGATAATGCCAGCGAAACGGGTAAATGTGCTTTGTATTTTTGCTTCCTATCCTGAATTATGTAAGGCCAATTCAGAGTTTGCCGAAGAAGGTTCGGATTGCCATGCTGGATACCATTGACCGCGCCATCCTGCGTACGCTGCAGGAAGACGGGCGCATCACCAACCAGGCGCTCGCCGAGCGCTGCAACCTCTCGCCAGCCGCCTGCCACGAACGCGTCCGGCGGCTGCGCGAGAAGGGCTATATCGCGGGAACGGTCGCCGTTCTCGATCCCGTACTGCTCGATTGCGCGCTGCTGATTTTCGTCGAGGTGCTGCTCGACCGCACGACCTCGGACGTGTTCGATGATTTCGCCGCTGCCGTCAGGCGGATGCCTGCTGTTCTCGAGTGCCACATGGTGGCGGGCGGGTTCGACTACCTCATCAAGGCGCGTGTCAAGGACATGGCGGACTACCGCGCGTTCCTCGGTGACACGCTCGTCGACCTGCCCGGCGTGCGCGAGACGCGGACCTATGCCGTGCTCGAGGAGGTCAAGAATACTCACGTTTTACCTATCTAGGCATCGCGGCGGCAGCATCCTAAGCCGAGCGCGAAAATGGAGGCGTGCATGACGGTGTCTGTGCAGGACTACAAAGCGATGGTGGGCAGCGAACTTGGCGTTTCGCGCTGGTTCGAGGTCGATCAGAAACGGATCGATACGTTCGCGGAATGCACCGAGGACTTTCAGTTCATCCATGTCGATGCCGAACGTGCGGCGGATACGCCCTTTGGTGGGACCATAGCGCACGGGTTCCTGACGCTGTCGCTGCTTTCGGCCATGGCGTACGAGCTTTTTCCGAAGCTCGAAGGCGCGAAGATGGGCGTGAACTACGGCATGAACAAGCTGCGCTTCCTCGCCCCCGTTCGGTCTGGCAAGCGCGTTCGCGGGCGCATGAAGCTGCTCGACGTGACGGAACGAAATCCGGGTGTTTTGCAATCCACCTATGAGGTGGTCGTTGAGATCGAGGGCGAGGACAAGCCCGCATTGCTGGCCGAATGGGTCGGCCTCGCCTACGTATAAGATTCAGGAACAGGAGACTCTCCCATGCGTGAAGCCGTTATCGTTTCCACCGCCCGCACGCCGATCGGCAAGGCCTATCGCGGCGCTTTCAACGCCACGCCGTCGCCCACGCTCGCGGGCCATGCCGTGAAACATGCGGTGGCCCGCGCCGGGATCGACCCGGCGGAGGTCGATGATTGTATCTTCGGTTCGGCCATGCTGCAGGGCGTGCAGTCGCCGTGCATCGGCCGCCTCGCGGCGCTGCGCGGCGGGCTTCCTGTAACCGTGGCGGGCATGGCGCTCGATCGCCAGTGCGCGAGCGGCCTGATGGCGATCGCGACGGCGGCGAAGCAGGTGATCGTCGACGGGATGCAGATTGTGGTGGGCGGCGGCGTCGAGTCGATCTCGATGGTGCAGAACGAGAAGATGCGGGTCGAGCCCGACATGAGCCTCCTTGAGATGCACCCCGCAGCCTACATGCCGATGATCGACACGGCCGAGATCGTCGCCAAGCGCTACAACATCAGCCGCGACGTGTGCGACGAGTTCGCCTTCCAGTCGCAGCAGCGCACGGCGGCGGCGCAGCAGGCCGGGCGCTTCGATGACGAGATCGTGCCGCTGCCCTCCGTCATGGTGATGAAGAACAAGGAGACGGGCGAGGTCACCAAGCACGAGGTGACGCTGACGAAGGACGAAGGCAACCGCCCCGAGACGACGCTTGAAGGCCTCAAGGGTCTGCAGCCCGTGCGCGGCCCCGGCCATAATGTGACCGCCGGCAATGCCAGCCAGCTTTCGGACGGCGCTTCGGCCTCGCTCGTCATGGAAGCGAAAGAGGCAGAACGCCGCGGCCTGAAGCCGCTTGGCCGCTACGTCGGCATGGCGGTCGCGGGTGTCGAGCCCGATGAGATGGGCATTGGACCGGTGTTCGCGATCCCGAAGCTTCTGAAGCAGAACGGCCTCAAGATCGACGACATTGGTCTCTGGGAGCTGAACGAGGCGTTCGCGGTGCAGGCGCTCTATTGCCGCGACAAGCTCGGCATCGATCCCGAAAAGTTCAACGTCGATGGTGGCGCGATTTCCGTGGGCCATCCCTACGGCATGTCGGGCGCGCGTCTGACCGGCCATGCGCTGATCGAGGGGCGGCGTCGTGGCGCGAAATATGTCGTCGTCACGATGTGCATCGGCGGCGGGCAGGGCGCGGCAGGCCTGTTTGAGGTTTACGGCTGATCGGCAACGATCTGCTAACCATTTTCGTGCGAGATTCGGGGCATGTCGAACGCACCCGATAATCACCGGAACGCGGCACGTGCCGCAACGAACTATCTGGCCAGGATGGATTACCGTCGCGGCCAGGTGACGGCGCGCGTCATCGACATGTCGATGACGGGCGCCCGTCTCGCCACGCACGAGCAGATTGCGATCGGCGAGAAGGTGGTGCTGACGACGGTGCGGATGGGAATGCGGTCCGGCATCGTCGTGCGCTTTGCGGACGGTGAACTCGGTGTCTGCTTCACGGACGAAATCGCCGAGGCGCACAAAGCGCGGATGGCCGCAGCCGTCTAAGTGCCGGCGTAGTCCTGTGCGAATGCGGCTGCCGCGCCGAGCAGCCCGGTGTGCATGTGCGTTACCAGCCTGACCGGAACCTGCCGCATCCGCGCGCCATAGCGACCCTTGTCGATGAAACGGGCATGAAAGCCCGAGGCGCGAAGCCGCGTTTTCGCGCGGTTCGAAAGTCCGCCCACGACGGCCACGCCCATGGCGCCATGCGCGAGGGCAATGTCGCCCGCGACCGCGCCGTAGATCATCGCGAAGCGGTCCAGGGCGCCGTCTTCCTCATCCGCGAGCGCGGCGGCCCAGAGGTCGGCGTCCGTCATCGGCGCGGCGCCGGGATCAAGCGCGGCGCGGATCGCGGCGAGGCCCGGCCCTGAGACGAGCCGTTCGTTCGAGACGCGGCCGTACATCCGCTGCAGCGCGGGCATCATCGCTTCTTCGGTGGCATCGAGCGGCGCGAAGGCGATGTGCGCGGATTCGGTTTCCACGACCTCGACCCGTCCCCCGCGCCTGAGCAGGATCGCGCTGCCAAGGCCGGTGCCTGGGCCGATCACGCTGACAGGGTGGTCGAGAGGGAGCGGGACGTCGGGGCCGCACAGATGTTCGGTCCATTCATCGCCGAGTGCTGCGACGCCGTGAGCCATCGCCCCGAAATCGTTGAGGAGCTTCACCCTTTCAAGGCCCAGCCGCCCGGCGAGTCCGGCGCGCCGGATCTTCCAGTCGTTGTTCACGAAGGCAAGCACATCGCCCGCGATGGGCGCGGCGATGCCGATCGCAGCGGCATTCGGGAGGGCTTGGCCGAAGAGGGCGGGGAGGGCTGCCCAAGCCGCTTCGAGACCGTCGTAGTCAGCGCTTTTCAGCGTCACCGGTTCGCCGAGTTCACACCGCCCGCCTGCGATCTCGGCGATCGCGAAGCGGGCGTGCGTGCCGCCGATATCGGCTGCGACGATCCTCATCGTGCCGTCAGGCGGGGCACCAGTGAATGTCGACCGGGACGGTGACTTCGGCGAGCACGCGGCCGATCGGCGTGTCCGAAAGCGGGCCGTCTTCCAGCGCCTTTTCAAGCACAGCCTTTGCGTCGTCGCCTTCGAGCGCGACGATCAGCGTGCGCGCCGAGGTGATCGCGGCGCGCGTCAGCGTCACGCGCGCCACCGGCGCGTCCTTCGGCATCGGATCGGGCATTACGCCGATCGCGCGGCGCGACTTCGGGCCGTTCAGCGCCTCGTCGAGATCGGGGCCGCGAAAGATGCCCGCCGTTTCGCCGTTCGCGCCGACATCGAGCCACACGAGATCGGGCGGCCATTGCAGGTCTTCGAGCCGCGCGTCAGCGGCGCGCCCTGCCGCCTTGTAGTCGGCGTTGTCGCTGCCGATCGGCAGCACGCGCGCGCCCTTGGGCAGGAAAATGCGGGCAAGCGCGGCAGCGGCAGAGAGCGGGCTGTCGACCGCGACGAGGCAGTCGCCCGTCGGCACGATGGTGACGCGCTTCCAATCGAATTTCGCTTTCGCGACCTCCTTCAGCACCGTGAGCGCGATCCCGGTGCCGGGCACGGCGATCAGCGCCTGCCCGCGCGCATCGATGGCGCTTTCGATGATGAACTGGATGTCGCCCGCTGCCGACGCGGCGAGTTCGGCGGGATCCTCTGCATCCCACCATTCGGCTTCAATCATGGCTGCTCCTGCCGGAAAGTTCGTGCCGAGGCCAGAAAACTCGAACCGAACGATGAAAAATCGCGTCCTGTCTAACGACTGAGACGCGATTCTCCATCCGCAAATTACCCCGCGCGACGGGTTATTCGGCCTGAACGGAGCCCTTCGCGGGCAGGATCGCCGCGGATTCGCCGCCCAGCGCCACCGTGACCACAGGCGATTCCGCGCTGCCATCTGCCCGGTCGAGCGTCAGCGTCGCGGCCTTCCGATTGCCCGCCTTGTCCTTCAGCACAGCGGTGACGCTTGCCCAGCCTTTCGCGGTCTGGACCGTTCCGAGCCGGTCGGCAGTCCATACGGTGCCCGACTTCACG
This sequence comes from Sphingosinicella microcystinivorans, assembly GCF_003634215.1. GTDB lineage: Bacteria > Pseudomonadota > Alphaproteobacteria > Sphingomonadales > Sphingomonadaceae > Sphingosinicella > Sphingosinicella microcystinivorans. The sequence goes on from NZ_RBWX01000007.1 coordinate 1,380,294, forward strand.
TCCTTCAGTTTCACGGTGCCGGTTGCGAAGCGTTCGCCCGCGCCCTGCTTTGCCGAGATGTTCACGCTGTAGTCCGCCGAGGTTGCGCTCGCGGTGAAGGAGCGGGCCGCTGCTGCGCTGGTCATAGGGCGGCTCGGCATGTGCGCATCACGCACCAGGATCGCGCCGGATTTCGCACCGGTCGCCGCGCCGTTTTCCAGCGCCGTAACGCCGTTCACGATCACGTGGCGGACACCATCCGATGCCAGCGTCGGCGCGTCGAACGTGGCGTGGTCGCGTACGGTCTTCGGGTCGAAGATCATCACGTCCGCGTTCATGCCGGGCGCGATATGGCCGCGATCGACCATGCCGATGATGGCGGCGGGGAGGGCGCTCATCTTGCGGACGGCGTCTTCCATCGTGATCGTACCGGTGTCGCGCACATAGTGGCCGAGGATTTTCGGAAAGCTGCCGAAATAGCGCGGATGGCCGCGGTTCTTGATCGACGCGCCGCAATCACAGGCGACCGCCGTGTCGGGATATTGCAGGAAGGCGATCACGTCCTTCTCGTCGCCGAATGTCATGTTGGCGCGGGTGTAGGGATCGCGTTCCAGCGTGCGGAGCACCGCCTCGCCCGCGCGGATGTTTTCGGCCGCCATGATGTCGGTGAGCCGCTTGCCGAGGTCAGGAAGCGCGATGCCTTCTGCGCCGCCGAGGCGCGTTGCCATCGCATATTCAGCCGCTTCGACGAGCTGCGGGCGCAGCTTCGGATCCTTGAAGCGTGCGAGCATGGCGTCGCGTCCGCCGTCCGCCGCCCAGCCGGGGACGAGGAATGCTTGCAGCATCGTCTGCCCGGCGAGGTAGGGGTAGATGTCGATCGCCGTCCACGCGCCGCGCGCGGTGGCGGCGGCGACCATTTCAAGCACCTTGGGCGCGTTGCCGCGTTCCTTGCCCGCGCTCTTGATGTGCGTGATGACAGGAACAAGGCCGGCCTTCTCGCCGATCAGAACGGTCTCTTCCATGCCCTTGAACGAGCTGAGGTTATCTTCCGGGCGCAGCCGGTCGTGGTTCGGGAAATTGGTGCGCCACGGCTTCGCGACCGAGACGATCTCAATCACCTCCTCGGGCTTCGCATAGTAAGACGGGCGGTAATCGAGCCCCGAGGCGACGCCCCAAGCGCCTGCCTTCAGGTTCCTTTCGATCGCGGCCTTCATCGACGAAATCTGCTCGGGGGTCGGGCGCAGGTCGCGGTCGCCCATCGCATCCCGCCACACGGCATTGAAGCCGACATAGGCGCCGATGTTTTCGGCAAGCCCGTTCGCAGCCATCTCGGGAAGCTGCGCGGCAATATCGTTGCCGCCGCCGCCGTCGGCGTTGATGATTTCGGTGGTGACGCCCTGCGTCAGCATGTTGACGGCGGTGGATACGCCCTCAGGCTCGGCATGGCTGTGGATATTGATGAAGCCGGGGGCGACGACGAGCCCATTGGCATCGATGGTTTTCGTGGCCTTCGCCTTGCCGAGATTGCCAACGGCAACGATGTGTCCGCCCGCGATCGCCACATCCCCCGGATAGGCGGCGAGGCCGCTGCCGTCGACGATGGTGCCGCCCTTGATGACGATGTCGTAGGCGGCTTCCTTTGCAAGCGCGGGTACGCTGGCTGCGGAGCAGAGAAGCAGGGCAACGCCCGCGGTACGCATATTGTGGATCATTTTCACCTCTTCGCTCCGCCGTTGCCTTCGAACCATGCTTTCGCCACGTCATAATAGCGCTGGTTCGCGCCGCCCTGGGTGTTGACGAGAAGGACGATGGCCGTCTTCTCGTCCGGGTAGGTGTAGAGCGCCGCATTGAAGCCGTTGATGGCGCCGCCATGGCCCACGATACGGCGACCGTCACGCTCGCCCACGGCGAGGCCGAGGCCGTATTCCAGCGGCGGCGGACCGCTTGGGAAGGACTTGCTCACCGCACTCGTCAGGCGCCCGTCCTTCAGTTTCGAGGGTTCCATCATCAATGCGAGGCTTTCGGGTTTCACGACCTTGCCGGAGAACAGCGCATCCTGCCAGCGCAGCATATCCGCCGCAGTCGAGCGCATCGCGCCGGCGCCGTGCGCGACGCTCACCGAAAGGGGCAGGGGGTTGGCGAGCTTGTCGTTCAGCAGGTCATAACCTTTGGCGCGGCGCGGAACGATCGCGCGCTCGTCGTCGTAGGCCGTGTCGGTGAGGCCGAGCGGCTTGGTGATCATCTCTTCGAGCGCGACGCCATACGGCTTGCCCGTAAGCTTCTCGACGATCGCGGCTGCCAGCACATAGGCCGAATTGTTGTAGCGATAGTCTTCTCCCACCGGGAAGTCGGTGAGATCGTCCTGCCCGGCGATGTAGGAGACCATCTCGTTCGTGTCGTGCGCGCGCCATCCGCGCGATGCGAAGTTCTTGTCGGTGTAGCTGTGGATGCCCGACGTGTGGTTGAGCAGGTGCCGCACGGTGATGCCGTCGGCCTTCGGGAAATCGGGGAAGTATTTGCTGATAGGGTCGCTGAGCGAAAGCTGCCCGCGCTCAACCAGCATCATGAGCATCGCCGAGGTGAACTGCTTGGTGATTGAGCCGATGCGGAAGATCGTATCCGCTTTCACCGTTTGCCCGTCTTCAAGGTCTGAGTAGCCGTAGCCTTTCAGGAAGACGATCTTGCCGTCCTTCATCACGCCCACGGAGCCGCCGGCGATTTTTCCGCTGGCGACCGCGTCCGCCATCACCTTGTCGATCCCGGCGGTCGTCGCCTTGCTCGCGGTGACGCGTGTCGCGCTCTCGGCCGCAGCAGGAAGAGGGGCGGCGTACGCGAGCAGCAGTACGGCTGGCGCTACGCCAAGCCAGCGAAAGATTTTCCGGTTTATCATCAATTGTGAACTCCCAACCCCTCGGCGATTCGCCATTCAGGATATTGACTGTCCTGAATAGAAAAATTCAACCCGAATGAGTTGGGGAATGGAAATTCGTTTCCATAAGCCGCAAGAGACGCGAGCGTTCCGAGGGATGAACGGCGCTTATCTCCGATCGATAACCGCATAACGGTTATCGTGGCCACGATGCGCGGCCTTTGGAGAAGACGAGCATTAGCACCCGCGACGGATACGGGCGAATGCGACTTCAAAACGGGGCTATGCTTTGGTCGGAAGGGACCCATGAATCGTCGCGATTAGACGATCACGACAGGCGAGCAGTGGCGCCTCCAACGCAACGCATTTTTGGTCAAATCTCTGGCGTGGAACCGGAATGGATATCGAATAGGCACGCCCGAGCGAATCCAGGAAAGCGGTGCCTATCGCGCAGACGCCATCGGTATGTTCCTCAAGGTCGAAAGCGAGACCGGATCTCGCAATCTGACGGAGCTGTGTCTGCAAAGCGCTTAAATCGGTGATTGTCCGACTCGTGTCCGCGCGCAGCGGCTGAACCAGCAATTCAATCTGCCTCTCTGCGGAAACGCAGGCCAGAAGCGCTTTTCCGTTCGCGGTGGAATGCAGCGGAAACTCGGTGCCAACGGCCGACAATGCCGCGAGCCGGTGCGAACCGGCGATATGCTCGACGAACAGGGCCGTGCTTCCCTTGAGCATCGAAAGGTCAACGGTTTCATCAACATCGAGCGCCAGCTGCCGAAGAAAGGGCTGGGCGATCATGACCACTTCCCTGGAAGGCCCGGCGGCCAGCCTGAGCAAGCCCTGACCCAGGATATAGCCGCCTCGCTTCGATGTCGGCTCCAGGAATTGCTCGTCGGCCAAGGCCTTTACGATTCGCTGGATCGTGGAACGGGCCAGCCCTGTCTCTCTGGCGATCTCCGCAAGGCTCAGGCCTTCCGGCGATTCAGCAAGAATTCTCAGGACATCCGCCGCCCTGGCGATGACCTGAATGGAATTGCGATCACTGTTTCTGTCCTGAACCAACGTCAACTGTCCTATTGCCCGTGCCGCAAAAACAACCGCTATGCGATACACTTCGATCTCAGGCCACGAAAAATCAAGACGTTTCCCACCCTCGAAGCCAATTTGGCGGCCCGCGACAAGCGCTATTGACAGCCGCCGGCCCATCATATTAACCGTATGGCGGTACTTAATGTATCGCATCGCGGTTTGGGGAGGAAAGAACAATGCCAGGCTGGGAAGAAGGGGATTGGCGTGACGAAACGCTGTGCCAGTTCAAGGAATCGAATTTGCTCAACAGCATGGGGCTTGAGTTCTACGACCTCTCGCACCCTTGGGGCTTAGGGCAGCCGTGCTGGCCGTATTTCGAGGACGTCAAGATCGAGCGGCTGCACGGCATGTCGCGTTCGGGCGTGCTGACGCAGAAGATTACCACGGTGATGCATTCGGGCACGCACATCGATGCCCCGGCGCACGTGGTGCCGGGCACACCGTTCATGGACGAAGTGCCGCTGCCCTATTTCTTCGGCACCGGCGTCGTCGTGTCGATCCCCAAGAAGAAATGGGAAATCATCACCGCCGAGGATCTGGAAAATGCTCGCCCGCAAATCCGCGAGGGCGACATCGTCATCGTCAACACGGGCTGGCACAAGTATTACGGCGATAACCGGCATTATTATGCCTACTCGCCGGGCTTCTACAAGGAAGCGGGCGAATGGTTCGTCAACAAGAAGGTCAAGATGTGTGGATCGGACACGCAGGCGCTTGACCACCCCCTCGGCACCGCGATCGGCCCGCATGGCACGGGCGCGCCAAACGGCCTGATACCCCAGGTGAACGAGGAATATTTCCGCGAAACCGGACGCCGCGTGATCGAGGATTTCCCGGAATGGGAACCTTGTCATAACGCGATCCTCTCGGCCGGTATCTGCGGCTTCGAAAACGTCGGCGGAGATATCGACAAGGTGACCGGCAAGCGCGTCACCTTCGCCGCCTTCCCTTGGCGCTGGAAGAAGGGCGATGGTTGCATCGTTCGCCTGGTCGCCATCGTCGATCCGAATGGCACGTTCCGCATCGAAACCGGCAAGGACAACGACTGATTTGAAGGGGCGCGCGTTCGCCCCTTCCAAATGCGACCCGGTGAACGACCGGGCAAATGGGTGAGAGGTCGCCGAAATGGAAGTTACGCACCTGGCCGACGCCAAGGCTTATGTCGCGCCCAAGCACTACGACATGCGCTCGCTGCGCTTGCAGGGCTTTGAAGCCAGCGGAGCCGATTTCGCCTGGGCCGGGCTGTCCTATTTCCTGCCCGGAGGCGGGGCAGAGATGGATGCAGGCCCGCTCGGCAAGATTTACGTCGTGCTTGATGGTGAAATCACCATCGAACTGGGCTCGGGTGAAATCCAGACTCTGAAGGCTCTCGACAGCTGCTTCATTCCCGGCGGCGAAGCGCGCGCAGTGTGCAACAACGGCAATACCGTTGCGACCATGCTCGTCGTCATGCCCTATCCGGAGAAGGTCCAGTGAGTCTTCCCCAGATCGATACGACCGGCCTGTTCGCTGTCGCCGGAAAGTCCGCGATCGTGGTCGGCGCCACCGGCTCGTTCGGAAAGGTCGCCTGCGCCACACTTGGCGATGCCGGTGCACGGCTGGTCGTAACTGCTGGAAGCAAGGACGACCTTGCAGCCCTGGAGGCGGAACTGGGGACGGCTGGTATCGACGCGGTCGCGGTCAATCGCCGCCCGAACACCGAAGCAGACTGCGATGCAATCGTCGATGCTGCCGTCGAAGCGTTTGGCGGGGTCGACATTCTCGTTGTCGCATCCGGCGTGAACGATGTCGCCATGATCGGCGAATTGACACCCGATCGGTTCCAGAAGGTCATGCTGGCCAACGTCGAAGGGGCTTGGCTGATGGCCCGCGCCGCGGGCAAGCGCATGATCGAACAGGGACACGGCGGCAAGGTCGTCTTTACCTCGTCGGCACGTGGCAAGCTTGGACACCCGGCGGGTTATTCCGCCTACTGCACCTCCAAGTCCGCCGTCGACGGCCTGACAAAAGCCCTGGGATGTGAGTGGGGCAAGCACGGAATCACCGTCAACGCCATCGCTCCAACGGTGTTTCGCTCGCCGCTGACTGCCTGGATGTTCGAGGACAACGAAAACGCCGCCAATGTGCGAACGGGATTCTTGGCTCGCGTGCCGGTCGGGAGACTGGGCGAGCCCGAGGATCTCGCCGGGCCGCTGCTCTTTCTTTGCTCACGGGCTTCTGATTTCCATACCGGCCACATCATCTACGCCGATGGCGGCTACACGGCGGGTTGAGCGATGGCCAAGCAAACCATCGCCGTCATCGGTGGCGGCCTCATGGGAGCGGGGATCGCCCAGACCTTTGCTGCGGCGGGTCACAGGGTGACCGTGTGCGAGCCATTCGATGAAGTTCGGGCAACTCTCATCGGGCGCGTCCGTCAAGGTCTGGCGCAGGTTGGTGATGATCCGGCATGTACCGAAAATATCGTCGCCACGTCCGACCTTGTGACGGCAGTGCAAGACGCCAGCTTCGTCACCGAAGCGGCGCCTGAAAAGCTTGAGCTGAAGCGTTCGATCTTTGCCGATCTGGTTGCGCACGCGCCCCGTGACGCGGTTCTTGCGAGCAACAGTTCCGTCATGCCCATCGGCAGCATCACCGAGGGTCTGGAAACGGCAGAGCGCATGGTCGGAACCCACTGGTGGAATCCGGCAGCGCTCATCCCGCTTGTCGAAGTGATCCAGGGCGAGCGGACGTCGCTTGAAACAGTCGATTTCACCATGCGCTTGCTCACGAGCGCGGGTAAAAAGCCAGCGCACGTGAAAAAGGACGTTGCCGGGTTTGTGGCGAACCGTTTGCAGCATGCGCTTTGGCGGGAGGCCATTTCCATGGTCGCCGACGGCATATGTGATGCTCGAACCGTCGATGATTGCGTTAAAAACAGCTTCGGCTTGCGTCTTGCCGTTCTGGGGCCGCTCGAGAACGCAGACCTCGTTGGTCTTGATCTGACCCGCGACATTCACCGCACCATTATCCCGGAACTCAACCGCGACGCGGCGCCGAGCGAGCTCCTCGATGAAATGATCAAGCAGGGGCGCCTGGGATTCAAATCCGGCGAAGGGTTCCAGCGCTGGTCGGCTGATGAACAGGCCGCCCTGCGGGGGCGGTTGGTCCAACATCTTGTCAAGGCGCGGGGGAGAGATTGACGATGGCCGAAGCACAGTCACGCGAGTGGAAGATCGTCGGCTTGATGGCCCTCGGCTTTGGTCTTGTAGGCATTTATCGATTTCTAATCTCCCCGCTTTTCCCGACGATCGCGAAGGAGTTGAATCTCAACTACAGCGATATCGGAACGATCGCGGGAGCTTTGGCACTCGCATGGGGTGTGGCCGCACTGGTCATGGGCAACCTCTCCGACAGGATTGGACGCCGGAAAGTTCTGGTCGGCGCGCTGATCCTGTTTTCCCTGCTGATCGGGGCGAGCGGACTGGCCACAGGGCTGATGGGCCTTGTCCTTGTTCGCGTCGTCATGGGCGTCGCGGACGGCGCGTTCACGCCGCCAAGCATCTCCGCCACACTTGAGGCCTCCCCGCCGAAAAGGCACGGGCTGAACATCGGCATACAGCAAATGATGCTGCCGCTGTGCGGTCTTGCACTGGCACCTTGGCTGGTTGGCTTGCTGCTCCCGCACATGGACTGGCGCTGGATTTTCGTCCTGTTTTCCATCCCGGGATTTGCACTGGCGTTCGCGGTTTGGAAGCTTCTGCCAGAAGCCTCCGCCCCGGATCAGGAACGAAACAGCTTTGCGGATTGGCGCGTTGTTCTGGGTTACCGGAATATCAAACTGCTTATGGTGCTCATGCTGTGCTGGTTGACGTGTCTGGTCACCACGAGCGCTTTGATGCCGAGCTACCTGATCGACTTCCATGGCCTCAATCAGGCACAGATGGGCAGCATCATGGCCGCGATCGGTGTCGGTTCAACCATCGGCACACTTGCGCTTCCCGCGCTGTCAGACATTACCGGGCGCAAGCCGGTCATGATCGGCTCGACAATCGGGGTTGCGGCCTCCCTGTGGATGCTTGCGCACACCGGCAACGATCCGACACTTCTCTTTCTGTGGCTCGGCGCCGTTCATCTCTTCAACAACGCCTGCATCACGCTGACTGTCGGACCGATCTGCGCCGAAACGGTCCCTACATCCCTGATGGCCACGGCGACCGGCGTTGTGATCGCGTGCGGCGAGCTTGGCGGCGGCGGATTGGCGCCGATCATCGCCGGGCAGGTCGCGGACCGATTTGGCATCGAACACATCTTGTGGCTGCCGCTCGGTGCCATGGGCATCGCGCTGGTGATGACGCTTTTCCTCAAAGAAACACGCTGGAGTGCCGAACATGGCGAATAAGGTACTCATCACCTGCGCGATCACGGGCGGCATTCATACACCCACGCTTTCCGACGCGCTGCCATACAAACCCGCGGACCTGGCGCATCAAGCCATTGAAGCTGCTGAAGCCGGAGCGGCGATTCTGCATATCCACGCGCGTGACCCCGAAACCGGCGCCCCTACCGGCAACCCGGACGTCTATCGCCAGTTCCTGCCGATCATCAAGCAGGGCACCGACGCGGTCATCAATCTGACCACTGGAGGCAGCCCGGACATGTCGCCGGAAGACCGGCTCGCCGGCGCGTTGGCCTTCTCGCCGGAGATGTGCTCGCTCAACATGGGCAGCATGAACTTCTCGTTCCACGACATGGGCCGGAAAGTCACCGACTGGAAGTTTGATTGGGAAGACCAGTATATTCTCGACAGCGAGAAATTCATCTTCCGCAACACGTTTGCCGACATTCGCCGAAACTACGAATTGCTCTCCGATCACGGCGTGCGCTTCGAGCATGAATGCTACGACATCGGCCACCTCTACAATCTGGCCTATTTCGTCGACAAGGGCATCGCCAAGCCGCCGTTCTTCGTCCAGTCGATCTTCGGCATCCTCGGCGGGATCGGCGGCGATCTCGACAACGTGCTCTTCATGAAGCGAACCGCCGACCGCCTCTTTGGCAACGACTATGTGTGGTCGGTCCTGGGCGCCGGAAAATTCCAGATGCCTGTGTGCACGATGGCAGCCCAGCTTGGCGGGAATGTCCGGGTTGGTCTCGAAGACAGCCTGTTCATCGGCCGCGGCAAGCTGGCCTCTTCAAACGCCGAACAGGTCAGGAAGATCGTCCGAATCCTTGCCGAGCAGGGGCTTGAGCCAGCGACGCCGCAAGAGGCGCGCGACATGCTGGCGCTTAAGGGGGGCGATCGCACGAAGATTTAGGCCGGGCGAGGGGCCTGGACCAGGGGAGGAGAGAAAAAATGACAAGACACGCAGGTTTGGCCCGCTGGGCATTCGTAGCGATGCTATCGTCCGTATCTGGAACGACTGTCGCATGGGCGCAGGAAACGACGGGTGTCGCCGAGCAGTGGGTCGACGAGGATATCGTCGTTACGGCGCAGAAGCGTCAGCAATCGACAAAGAATGTTCCCGCCACAGTCGCGGTTCTTGGGGAAGAGCTATTGTCGCGCGCGGGGGTCAAGGACCTCTTTCAGGCTGCCGTCCTCGTGCCCGGCACCACCTTTTCACGGGCGCCTGACGACGGCTTGCAGCTGACAATTCGCGGTCTCGGCACACCGGCGAGGACCCAGTCATTTGACCAATCCGTCGCACTGTTTCTCGACGGCACCTTTCTCGGCAAGGGCCGACTGTATTCGAACGCGTTTTTTGACATTGAGCGTATCGAAGTGATCAAGGGCACGCAAAGCACGCTGTTAGGCAAGAATACGTCGCTTGGCGCGATCTCGATCGTGACCAAGAAGCCTGGAACCGTGGTGGAAGGCTACGTCTCCGGTGGGGCAGAGATCGAAAACGGCGGGGGCTTCGTAGAAGGTGCGGTGACCCTTCCCGCGTCGGACGCCCTGCGCTTCCGCTTTGCCGGAAAATACTCCGACGTGAAGGGCTGGGTTCACAACGATCTGACGGGCGGCAATTATCCCCGCGATCGCGACATCGGATTCCGCTCGACAGCCGTGTTCGAACCCCAGGCCGGTTTCGATGCGACCCTCAGCTACCAGTATTCAAACACGCGGCGTATCGGCAACGGATATCAATTCGTCGATCCGGATGGCTTGCTTCCCGGCGATCTGGGCGACGGCGTGCTCGACGGTCACAAATCCAGCCTGGTTTCGCAAGGCGAGCAGGGCCAGAGCGTCCACCGGATCAAGAGCCATATCGGCAACCTCACGGTCAACGTTCCGCTTGGCCGTAATGTGCTCACCTCGGTGACATCCTACGCGTCATACGATCTCGGCTTCGTCGATGACTTCGATTTTGGCGCCAAGGATGCGACATATTTCCTGCGCGCAGAGGATTATCACCAGTTCGCTCAGGAACTGCGGATTACGTCGCCTGCCGAAGATCGCTTCTCCTATCTTGCTGGTATCTTCTATTTCAACTCCGACTGGGAGTCCGCAGAAACCCAGATTTACGACACGCCGCTCGCTATCCCTCCGGGCACAATTTTCCAGGGCGGGTTCCGGAACGACTTCACGCAGAAGACCAAGACAATCTCGGTCTTCGCATCGACCACTTACAAGTTTACCGATACGCTGCGTTTGAACCTCGGCCTGCGATATACGGATGAGAAGAAGGACGCGACGTATGGCCGTGTCGCAATCGCTCCGTTCACATTCTGGAACCAGATCGTAAACCCGCCCTTCGCGGTAACGCCGCTGGAGTTCCAGGACGACTTCGTCAACGGCAACGCGAGCATTCAGTTCGATGTCTCTCCGGCAGTAACCGTCTACGCCGGCTATGGACGCGGGACGAAGACCGGTGGTTTCGCTGAATCCGCGCAGGTCGTGCTCGCCGATCCGGCGCTTCCTTCGGATGCGGGCGGATCATCTGTGTCATCGGAAAACGCCGATGCATTCGAAGTGGGTGTCAAAGGCAGCGCATTCGACCGCGCGCTTAACTTCGAACTGTCGGCCTTTCTGACCAAGGTCGCGAACTTCCAGGATACGACCTTCACCGGCTCGTCGTTCGACACGTCGAACGTGAAGGTAAGGTCCGCAGGCGTAGAAGCCAATTTCCGGGCCAGGCTCGGGAGCAGCTTCCGGCTGGAAGGGGCGGTCACATATGCCGATGCAAAGATCACGGCCCCGATCGAACGCCCCGTTGCCGGTGCGCCGAAATGGACTGGAAATATCGGCCTGCTGTTCGATCAGGACATCAGTTCCGATGTGTCCTTCTTCGCAAATGCGTATGTTCGCCACCGCAGTTCGATGATCCACCAGCGCGTTCTTTCGTTCCGCTCGGAGCCATGGACCCCGGTCGACCTCGCAGCCGGTCTGAAGGCACCGGATGATCGCTGGGAAATCAGACTATCCGCACGCAACGTGTTCAACGATGTATCGGCGGACTTCAGCGGGCCGCCTGCAGATCCCACCCTGGCGCCGTCCATTCGCGTCGATTCGCCGAGTCCACTTCGTTCGGTTCGACTGGAGGGCACATTCAGGTTTTGAACGTTTGCGTCCCGGCTGCGCGCCGGGACGCAACACCCTTTGATGAAGATGCTCACCCCCAACCCGCGCTTATGCGGGGCGGTGACGCCGCGGCTCGGCATGTATTGAGCTTGAGGTGACTGCGGCCTCGCGGAGAGGGGCGACAAGCCGTTGGAGGCCCGAGCCGGAATCGCATTCTGGCTCATTTTCTCTATGAAAACAAGGTCTTGCGGAGAGTTCGAAAACCAAACTGCCCCCGGAAAGGCCCCTGCCAAAGTGTGGCTACCCAGCCACACTCCAGGCTGTCAATGCTCCGCGAATCCGCGCCAACGCCAGGCTCATGTGATGTTGGACGCCCTTGTCGCCGATGCCGAGTTGTTTCGCAATCTCCGTGTAGGTCATGCGTCTCATCCTGTGCATCAAGAAAACGCGCCGGGTCCGACGCGACATGGCGCGGAGCGCGCGTCCATAGGCCCGCCGCAAATCGGCCTCCTCGATTCGCCACATCTGCTCAGGGCAGACTGGGGCGTCGCAGCCTTCGTCGAAGGGAAAGATGACGGCTTGCGACTGCTGTTGCTGGCGCGCGCGGTCGATCAGCAGATTGCGGGCGGAACGGGTCAGGTAGGCCTGCGGATTGTCCATGCGTTCGAAAGCCCCGCTGCGCAGCAGGCGCGCGAACGTCTCCTGCACAAGATCGGGCGCGTCATCGCGCCCGGCCCTCGTCCTGAAGTAACGCAACAGTCGCGCTTGCTCGGCCCGATAGAAGGCCGCGAACGCGGCGGTCGAATTGCGCGTCATGGCCGGGCTCCCCGGCGCTCGCGCACATGCAGCGGGGCATCGCGCGAGGCGCGGTACAGCGTGATGCCTGCCTCGATGCGGTCGAGAATGAACGTGTCCCGCTCGGCGCGGGCAGTGCGGATGTCGGCCTTGGCGTAGATTTGAAGATCGACCGCGCAGCGGTCGCCGAGTTCGCGGTCGATGACCGCGCGGGCGCGGCGCCAGCAGCGTTCGTCAGTGAACAGGGGATGGTTGACGACGATCCAGAGTTCGTAGTCGGAGAAGGCTATCGTGTGGCGGTCTTCATACCAGGAGCGCCGCGCATAGGGGCCGATCAAGATGATCCGCTTGATCTGGCCCGGCTCGGGCGCCTGCACCTGTTCGGGGTCGAAGCAGCCGCGCACGATGCGCGCGATCCGTTCGACCTCGCTCTGCTTGCGGCGGATGAGATGGCCGACGCGCGCCATCACGACCTCGCGCGCGTAACCGTCGATAGGGGGTGTCATAAGCAGCTCGCACACCAGCGGTCCGCGCGTTCATGCGCGGATGTGCAAGCGGCGTCCGCTGCGTGCCGCTGATGCGGCTTACAGCAACTGCCCGACCATAATGGCCGAGCCTGCATGATGCCTGGCAGGGTTATCCCCGAGATGGCCGCCAGTCACTCCATCCCGTGGCAGGGAATATGCCAGAATCCGGGCAGTTCAGCAAGTTGCCGGGAAGTGGTGGTGTCTATTTGTTCGCGGCTGCTTCCAATTCGGCGATGCGTTCCGAGCAAACTTGATGAACAACGCGCCCAAGTTCCTCGACACGGGCGCCGAGCCAAGTCAGCTCTTCATCGCTGATCTTGTAATGCTTGGAGTAGCGGGCTTTGGTGTAGGCTTCCTTCAGCTTCTGAAACGTAGCGCGGTCACGACGGTTGTCCTCGGGCCATATCCCGAACAGGCGCCGGTCCAGTCCTTCCGCGAGTGAACGCAGGAAGGCGATATTGTGATTGTACGGCGAATAGTAGGTCAACGTGAGGAGCAGGCAGGCGTATAAACGCTCGGTTGCCTGATGAAGGTTGAACGCCGCGTCTCGATATTCACCCTGCGACCGGCAGAACAAAAATATCTTCTGAGAACTTGTAGCTAGCGGCATCCACTCGTCAAAATACTCTTTGGCTGTATCCCGTGCTTGTTGGGGCGTCTTTGGCTTGGGGCTGTGGAGTTCACGGTGGTCCGCCTCGTAAAGTGCGATTCCATCCTTGGCGATCTCCATGAAAAAGACGCGGCCGTGGGCAAGTCCATCGTTCACTTCGTGAAGCGAGTGGACGATGAAATTGACCGGCGTACGGAGCGTCTTCTCGATCGTATAGGCCCGGATCAGCCGTTCTTCGGCCTTCGTCCAATAGGCGGCGCGGTCAGTCAGCTCCTTCTGGCTGACGATAATGAGGATGTCGTAGTCGGACTTGTACTGGTTCGCCGAAAGCGGCGCATCGACCCAATCACCGCGCGCATGGCTTCCAAACAGGACGATTTTAAGGATACGCGCGCCCTTGCGGCGCCCGACCGCGTTCTCCGTAGCCTCGCGAAACTCGTCGAAAATGATCTCTACGATGCGCTCAAGCTCGCGCTGCTTCGCGGCAGGTAGATGGTCGATGTCGGTGCGCATGGCCAGGATTCTTCGCCATTCTCAATGTTTTGGCAAGCGCTATCAGTACAGGTTCGCGCGAGTGGCGGTAGAGTTGCGAGGGCAGAAGATCGGCCCGGATCACCCCCTTCACGCTTCGGCCGGATTGTCCAAGTGCGTCAGGAAGGCAAACGTGACAAGCGCACTGGCAGCCCCGACTGCCAGACTTGCATGGCGGGAAGTTACTCCGCGCACCTTGCCGTTGCGCCCGGGGCCCGTTCCATAGAGACTGCGGATTTCAGCGAAGCCCTGAATAACGGTGGCAAGATTGGACAACAGAACCTTGATCGTCTTTGCACCCTTCGCGCTTTCGGGAACGTCATCTGGCAAGGGCTTCATCGTGGCGAAGCCTTCCGGCGGTGTCTTGCACGGTGCGATCAGGTGCTTGCGGTTGTCCACAATATTCCTTATGTTGGGGACAGCCTATTGGAGAACGTTGCCATGCCCAAGGCCATGACCCTGAATGTGCGTGTCAGCGGCACGCTGGGCGAATTTGTTGCCAACAACATTGGCGACGACGGTGCCTATGAGAATGTCAGCGAATATGTCCGCGATCTCATCCGCCGTGACAAAGAGCGCGCCGAGGCCGAAGGGTTCGCACGGCTGAAAGCCGAATTGACTGCCGCCTTCGCCGCGCCGGAAACGGCCTATGAAGAACTCGATGCCGATAAGGTGATCGCGCGTAACACGCGAGGCTGATCGAGTGGCTGCCTATCGTGTTCAGGATCGCGCGGGTAGCCGCCTAGACGAAATCTACGTCTATACCCGCGACAATTGGGGTGAGGAACAGGCTGCCCATTACATTCGAGGCCTATTCAAACGATTCGAGGAAATCGCGGTGCGCAAGATCGCCTGGCGTCCCGTTCCGGCCGAGTTTGGAGTGGATGGCTTCTACTGTCGTCATGAGCATCATTATATTTACTGGCGGGTGCTCTCCGATGGCGCGGTTGGAATCGTCACAGTCCTTCACGAAAGAATGCACCAGCTCGACCGCTTTCGTGAGGATCTGCCGCGGTAAAGGTCGACTCACGTCCCCAGAGGAGAATTGCGGCGGACAGGTTCGACGATCCGGAATGTCTTCTTTCAGGAACTCAGACTGGGATAGCGGACGTTCATTTGACCCGAGTGCAATGACGGCGTCCGACCATGCCCGGTCGTTCACGAAAGCCACCAAGAATGTCCGGTCTAGAACGAAGCTGCCGATTGGACGCCGTGAGCCGCCGCCGCCCAAGATTGGGACGGTCACTCATCTTCAAATTGATTGATTGTTGATTTGGACGCGAAGGAAGCGAGTGCTTCGCCTGGCGACGCGCGTAGCGCTTCCTCCAGTCGCTCGATTCCAGCCCTAGTGTAGTAGACGCGGCGTACCTTCTCATCGATAATGCAGTATCTGGGATCTGCAGGCCCGTCGCCTCGCAAGCCGGCGTATTTGGCCAGTTTGGCGAGGTGCTGGCCGGTGAAGGGTATCCCCTGCCAAAAGACGTCCTCGACGGCGGGTCTGAGCTTGTCCGCCGCCTCGTTCGGAAGATTCTGATCCTCGGGGTCGAGTGGGCCCGCCAGGGCCTGATTTAGCTGGACGCTCCCGATCACCATGTAGGCGGGATCGCCTTGATCTTGGCTCTCGACAAATCTGCCGCGCTCAATGAAGTTCAAGTGCCGCGCGGTTTCGCGTGATAGATAGAGGCGGGTCGTGTCTCCGTCAGCCGCGCCCTTCGACATATCGAGGATACCGATCTTGTCCGGACCCACCTCCGAAATGATTCTCAGATTCTGCATGAAGGCAGCGAGACGGTCGGCATCCCGGCGCTCAAGCATAGTTCGTAGTTCGAGATGATGGATGGGCCGCGTCTGCCCAGCCTGTCGATAATATATCGCACCTTGCTGCAGCCACGCTTCCGACCTCGTTCGACCGTTGACGACGCGCTCGACGCTGCTGTCGCGTAGGCAGACGACGGGCAAGTCGTGACCCCGATCTACACCGATGGCAACCACCGCCCTTTCGCCGACAACGTACTCGCGGACCGCGAAGTCGATCTCGGGTGCAAACGACGATCGCAGGGAGTTAGCCCAATTTGCTTCGTCTGGAAATGCGTCGTTGATGCCCACAATGCTGCGTGGTGCGTCGGTTACACCGAAGATGATAACGCCGCCGTCAGTGTTTGAGAACGCCGCTAATGTCTTGCCATAGCGAAGCATTTCGTTGGCGGCCGGTTGACGCTTGAATTCCCGATGCTTGCCCTCCCGGCTCGTGACCCGCAGGCTGGCGAGATCGAACTCAAAAAGCTCAGCGAGATCCTGTGGAAGTGCTTTCATACGTTTTACTGATCCTGCCTCAAAGCCATCCGGCTGCAGACTAATCCGCCATTAATAAGTCGCGATCAGTTCGCCGATGCTGTGCACAAACGGCTCCGCATGCTGCCCCGACATGCTACGAGCGAAATGCCGTGCGGCAACAATTGCCTGCTCTCGAAGAGGCTCGTGCTGCGCGAGCCGGAGCAGCTCGCGCGCCAAGAATTGCAGGCGCTCGGGGATGTCGCCGATCATCCTAGCCCGCCAGATCGCGATCTCGAACAATACCAAGGCCTCGGCATCGCCCTCGCGCGGGCCAAGCGCTGTCGCGGCGGCATCGATTCTGTCAGCCTGATCAACCCAGCCGTTCACTGCTGCGAGCGCGGTAAAGGTGAGAAGGTGGAAGCGCGCATTTTCCAGTTCTTCGTCGGGAAGCGACAGATCCCAGTCATTGGCACGCTCACGCGCAAGGTCAGCCAGATTCTTTGGTAAGGGCGTATCGGCGCTGGCTTGACGTAGCAAATGCCAGCCAGCGATTGCTTCGCGGCTGCCCGGCTCAGCTGCAAGCAACGCAGTGAGCAACCCCTCTACCTTGTCGCGGAATAACGCGCCGGCATCGGGATAGAGCGCGTCAAACACGTCCCCTAGCTCGGCATTCAGCCTACTCGGCATCACGTTGTCCGGCGCCAATGACCCGCGAATGATGTCCATGCGGGGACGCTCCCCGTCGTCATTGATTTCGACCACCAGCTGACGGAGCTTCGACTCCACCCATTCTTGATGAGAAGCTTGCTTCTGAAACTGGATCAACGCCGGCGCCGCTACATACGCTCTCAAGCGATCGACAGCGATCTGCCTCGGATTGGCGGCGTCCTGGGCGAACTGATCCAGTTGCTCGACCAGAATACGCGGCGAAACAAGCCGATTGCTAGCGATCATGTCGAGCACTTTCTCGATAATCACATGGCCTGCGACAAGGACCTCGGTGAGCGCATTGGCGTGTGACCAACAGGCGGCGAGCTGCTTTCGCGCGGACAGCGTTGCCCACTCCGGGTCGGCATAGGATTCGGACGCTGTGAACTGCGCAAGGGCGATGTAGAGGCTCCAAAGGGGGGCGGCCTCCTCGGAAAGCGCCCGGTCGACCCAGCCCCGCACTCTGGAGGATACGAGGTCGCTCAGCTCGCAGCTCGCCAGCGCATCGGCAAGAAAGAGCTGTGTCCAAGGTGGTGAGCTCTCGCCTTCCACTTCATCAAGGAAGCGCGCCATGCCATGCTCTTCTAGCGACGCGAGAGCGGTAACAATCGCCGCTGGTGGGGCGATGGGGATGCCCCCGAGCCTGCGCACCGCCACGACCAGACCGCGCTCATCGATCAGCGTTTGCGCTGCCTGCTCAAAACCGTCATCCAAGCGGAGGTGACGGATGAGCTTGCCTATATTTTCGGGTTTAAGATCGGCCAACGCGAACGCTCGCTTTTCGCGAACGCCAGTGTCTAGATCGGCATACCAGTGTTGCATCGCGTCATGCGATTTCGCGAGGCTCGCCCGCACGCGCAAGTAAGTTGGGCTCGTCGAGGTAAGCGAAGCATTAAACGCGTCCAATTCCTTTTCCGACAGGTCCATGACGGCAGCCCGCTCGAGAAGTGCGTCCTTCCGAACGGTGGCGTCATCGCTCGCAACCCGACGCGGCCAAGCGTCGAGACGTATCTTTCTCCGACCGATCGTCAGTTTCAGGTGGGGATCGCCGTCGCTCTCGATCCACTCCAAAGTCGCCGCTTCGCCGCGCATCGTCTTCAGTTTCTTGACCTGACCGACAGCGGCATTGACGACGGCGTCCCAGAATTCCGCTTCATCGAAATCAAGACCGTCGACCGTGATCTGCCCGTGATCGGGAAGATTGAATGCTTCGCGCATACCCGGGCGCTGAAGCAGTGACACACGAAGTGGCAGTGGCATGGCATTCAGCACCCGCCCTGACAGGGCAAGCCACAGGCGATCTTCCATCAGTCCGTCGTCGGTCCGCGTAAGATGGCTTTCGATCATCTCTTCAAGGCTGCCGCGAATTTCAGGGCGAACGCGCAGCGCATTCGCGAGCACATGCCGCCAGAACCAGTCGAAATAGGCGCGCTGACGCTGCTCAGACCTCTTACCTGAAAATATCTGGACGGCGACGAGTGCCAACCCGCCCAGATGGATGCCGAGCAGGCTGTCCGATCTAGGATCCCTGGCCGTCAGAACCTGTAAAGGGAAGAGGCTCATTTCCAGCGTATCGACGATCCAGGCCGATGCGACTTCGGCATCATCAACGGTCCAGCTGTCATCGTTCCAGATGGCTGCGAGGGCCTGGCTTATGGCATGTCCGGAATCGAGCAAGAACGGAACTTCGCCCTTGATGCCTTGTTCGACTGCGGTCGGCTCGGGCCATTGCAGGCGCCGGCGATGGATGAGGGCCTCGCCGATGTACCGGCGAATGATGGCTAGGTCTTCGGTCTCTCGAAGCTCTCCATTCTGCACCGCGGGTCGCATGAAGCGGGCGATCTCATCGCCCCGCAGCGGCATGAAGAGCCAGCGCGCGGCACGTAGGCGCTGCCGAAAACCGTCACACTGACTCTCTGTCAGCCGCCCATATCGAAAAAGTGCGTCGAGAATTTCGACCGTTGTCGCGATCCGGAAATCCTGATTGTTGATCGACGAGGTATAGCGGTCGTCGACCCATGCGATCCCTCCGTCCATCGCCAGCGACTGGAGGAGTTGCATGAAGCTCCGCCCCGTATGCTCCGACTGCTGAACATCGCTGACCGGAAGGCTCTTATAGGTGCCGCCTTCAAGGCCGACGCGGATCTTGCCAATAAGGACCGAGAGACTTTCCACGGTCGCCAGGCGCCGATCGGCATCAGCGATCGTTGCGCGGATATCAGCGATATTACCCGCCTGGATGCCGACCTGAAACTGCGCGCACAAGGCGCCGAGGAGATTGACCTCTTCCAATGTTACGGCGATGCCGTGGTCGAGCGTGACGACCGCGCCATTCGGAGGGGTTGCACCAACGGCAGCAGCATCGAGGGTCGTTCCCAACGCATCGCGCGCTTTCGTCTCGATCCGATTTCCGAGCGGCTTCGCTATGACGTCGAACAGGCGATGGAAGGACAAGGTGGAATTTGGCTCCCCGCCATCGCCTTCCCAAAGCACGTGAAAGGTGTCGATCGCGGATAGCTGCGCCTGATCGTGAAGCTCGCCATCACCGAGGCGCGCCAGAACCGCGCGCATTGCTTCGATGCGTTCAGGCTGGGTGACCTCGCTGTCCGATCGTAGTGCCAGCAAGCCAGGAACGGCTTCGGGCGCAATCCAAAGCGGCGCGAAGGCGCGCTCGGCGAGTTCCAGAATCCCGAGCCCGTGCGCTGTCAGTAAAGCCGTGATATCCACCCGAAGCCGGACATCAGTGCGATCATCCGGCCACGGTTCTTCCTCCAAACGCCGACCGTAGCGAGTCGAGAGAATCGCCCGGCGTTCCGTGGGTGTGGGGGCCTTCAGGAGCGGGCCAAGATAGGTAGAGGCCAGCGCTTCCTGTCGGAAGCTTGCCAAAACATAGACCGGCGCGTGCCCGTTGGCGTAAAGCTCGAAGGTGCGCTCGACCTGCTCGCGGCGCTCCTGCATCATCTTTACGATGTCGTCGATCGAGATGAGCATGACGCCGCCGCGCTCTTGCGCGCCCAATTGTTGGAGGCGGCCCGTGAGCACACGCTGTTCGGCCGCCATTTTTAGTTTAAGCGCCAGATCGAAGGCCGCCGTCACATATTCGTCGGGGGCATCGGCAGAAATATGCCGGGTGATGCGCATCGCCGCGTCGGGATGAGACTGCAGGATCGCGCGCGCCAAGGCGATATGCCCTGGTGATGGCTTCGCTAGGGCTTCGGCATGTTGTTCGTACAGCGCCAGAGCTTCCGGCGCCGCCCCAATCGCCAGTTGGAGCTGGATCGAGCGCCACAGATCGTCGGGCCGCTTCGTTGATTGGGCGATCAACAAGCTGACATCGCGTGCGCCGACCAACTCACCCGCGGCCGCGAGACTGTTTGCGCGCAGTCTTTCGAGTTCAACGGGGAGCGTTCCGCCCGGGAATGCGTGCAGATGCTCAAGGGTTGATAGTACCTGAGACGGCTGCCCATTTCGATAATAGGCATGCGCGGCCGCCGCCAGGGCCTCGGCGGTGCCGATCTGTTCGATGAGATAGGGCGCCGCCTTCACCGCGCTTTTGTGCCAGCCAGCCTCGATCAGCATCTGCGTGGCAGCCAAAATGACGCGTGGATCGCCGCTGCTGGCGAGCTGCTCGTCCAGGACCGCGGCGATAGCGACGCGACGCGGCTTTTTCCGGCGGATGTCCATGGCGCGGCGAAGTCGGAGCCAGGGATGCGCGTTGAGCGCTCTCTCGCCTAGTGAGCGATGTGTCTCCATGTCGATAACGGCAAGCCAATAATCCCGCACCTCCGCATGGCCAGCAGTTGCCAGATTGTCTGAACGCGTCTGAAGGATCTGACGCGCGTGCGCGAAGTCGCGATCCGCGTTTGCGAGCGCCACTCGGATAAACAACGTCTCGAAATCATCGGGATCAGAGACAAGCGCTGCATCACATTGCGCGATGGCGGCTTTTCTGTCGAGCGGGAGGGCGCGGGACAGTGCCCACGCAATGAGCGGTATGGGTAGCGTTCCATCGGCTTGCAACTGGGCGAGCCGCTGTGTTGTGTCTGCGTGACGCCAGGGCATGCAGGCCAGGACACCGAAGTGCCACATGACCATAGAACGGTGCGCGGCCAAAGCAGGATCGGCGATCAACGCACTGAGAAGAGATTCCGCCCTTTCCAAGTCCGTCCGGGCCGCATCCGACAGCCGGACCAAAGGCTGGTCGATCGGCGGCGGCCATTCACCCACCGCGGTTTCAACCGATGGCGCTAGGGCGCGGTGAAAATGGCAGATGGCGAGCGCCTGTTGACAAGCACGCGTTTCGGGTTCGCGGGCGAGAGCTCGCTCTGCCAGGGCGACGGCCGCTTCGCGGTCGCTCGCGGCCAGCTTTGCCAAAGCGGCGAGACGAAGGGTCTCGGCCCGAGCGTCATTCCCGTCGATATAGACTGCTAACTCATCGTAAGCCGTCTGCGGTTGACGCTGGCGAAGCAGCGCCACCGCCCGCACTTCTGCCAACTCTGCCATATCCTCGGCCGAAACGCCGTCCAGCAGCGGCTGTGGGCCAAGTTCTTCAAGCGTTAAAATTGCTCGCAGCCTGATCGACTCTCCTTCGAGCGCGTCGGCTTGATCGAGCAGCTGTCGTACCCGGGTGAAGTTTTCCGAGGGGATGAGCAGGCCAGCTAACAGCCGCAGCTTCTCGGCTTTGACGCTCGCACTCAGGGCGTCGGCGGCTTCAGAGCGCAGCGCACTTTCAAGTTCCGCGATAACGCGAGGCGTTTCTCCCCGCCTTGCACGGCGCTTGAGCTCCGCGATCTCACCGGTCTCAGCCTGATTGAGCCGGGTCACATAATGTTGGAGGCTGACTGCGCTCAAGTCCCAACCGCGCTCGAGGGCCTGCTGCAAGCCGGTGAGTGGCCCTGTGGGCTTGCCGAATATTCGCTCATACCAGTCTTGGCTAAGATAGGTTCGAACTGCGACATTCGCACCGGGCAGCCGATCATAGATTTCGGACGAGTCCCACACCGAAAATTGGATGCCAAGGGCTGCAAACTTCTGGGTTTGGGCGATGATCTCGTCAGTCGCCTGACGGCTCTTGATGGTGCAGCCAACGAATAGGATGAAGTGACGAACGTCCTTTTCCCGCCAGTGACCGTCCCAATGTTCGATGAACTTGTCAGCGGCTGCACGGATGTCGCTTTGCCCGAACCGCCGTTCGGCTTTGGATTGACCCACTTCGAGATAAGGCGCCGGATCGTGTCGATGAAATGCTATATGATCAGCACCAAACTGCTCTTGTCCATCGGGGCCGTAGAGGTTCGTGCTGAGGATGTCAGGCTGGGCTGCATGCAGTGCGCGCGCAAATTGCTCGAACCGCCGTGAGCCGAGCTCCCAAAACGCATGTTCATCCTGCGGATTTTGCGAGAGCCTGGGATAACTTGGTTGCGGAGCGACCGAAGGCTTTTTCATCGCCATAGACAGTCTCTGGCCGCAGTTATAAGCGCCAGCGTCGAGCGCAACGAATTACCAGTTCGGCACAACCGGACGTTCTCGCGGGCGGCGGCGAACGGTAGCTTTGTCCCAAGACCCGTCATCCAACGTAAAAGTGATCGGCCTGCAGGTTAGAAGGGCAAATTAACGAGAGCCCTCTTTCATTTCTTTTTGGGGGGCTTGCTAGATTTGCTAGGTTTGAGGGACGGTGTATTCCCTGGTGTGGTTTTGTTATCACGGCGGCGCTGATCCGGTTTCCCTGTTGATTTTGCTATCGGCTTTGGCCCTGGTTTAAGTGCCATGCATGCTCTCCTATTTCAGTTTAAAGAATTAATCCTGCGCGCAACTTCTGCCTTGTCTTTAGGATGCCGCAGTATTGCGTAATAGTCCACACGAGTTTGGACTGAAGTCAAGGCTGAATGCTATTCATACAGTGCTGATACCCCACGAAAATCGGCAGGTGGGCCGGAGGCACTTTGCTTTACCGTGCCTATGAGCGGCGTTGTGAGCGATTGGGTTATTACGTCTGGGTGAAGTTCTGAGCGCCTGCTGTCGGCCTGGATTGGCCTCAACTTCGGGCGCCTGGCAGTCATTCCGCCCGCCGGCGCGGCGAGGCCATTCTGCGGCCGACCAAAGCCGGCCGTTCAGATAAGCACAGCGAACGTCTGCTCCTGGCAGAATGCGCCGTTTGAAAGATCGGTCTCGAATGACTGATTAGTCCCCGTCCCGGCCGCCGGATTAATAGTGAACCAACGGCAGCTTTTGGGCACCGTCATTGGGCGGTCGAAGGTCCGGAATGTTGGCGATCTTACCATCGAGGTTTAATAGCGATACCGGTTACTGAAAGGAGAATGAGCAGGCCTACGCCAAACGCCATCTGTAACACATTGTGGCGCGAGCGGAGGGCGAACTCGGACGTCGTGGGTGCAGGAACGAGTTCGTAACCGGACACCTGCGCCGCGCGCTCTGCCGGCAGCGCGGCGGCTGTAGTCGGAGGAGCTGCCGTTTCCCGGCCATGAGCACCGGCCGAAGATGGCGCGGTTTGAGTGGGTGTTTCAAGCGCAATGCTGTCGACGGTTTGCCCCACCATCTGTCGCAGTTCAGCGCGGATCGCGTCGTCGGCCACCCAGTCGCCGCGCTCTATTGCCTCCAGCATCGTTTCGACCAGCTTTTCCCGCGCCGCCGGATTGTGCCGGGCGAAGTAGCGATCCATGCCCAGATCATAGCGATCCCGCAGATAGACATCGCGCACTGCTTCCCAGTCCTGATCCGACACCAGCTCCGGGCGCATTTGCTCCCAGAGCGACATGGAATCGGTGAGATCAGCCATGTAGCGTGCGCCATTATAGCCACTGGCCTGCATCGCTCTGATCCACTCGGGGTTGAGATAGCGGCTGTCCCGCTCCCGCGCGTAAAAGCGGTCGATAGTCTCCACATGTGGTTGCCCCGCTGCCTGCTCGTTCGCGATATAGCTGTCGATTGTGCGGCCCGTTTCCTGCCGCACCGCCATGGACAGGCCGCCCAGATAAGCCGCAGGCATCGGCGTATCGAGCAGGCCGTAAGCGCTGGACGAGCGGCTGAACACGGCCGCATCCACTGTATCGAGATTGGCGGTAAAGGCCGCGCCATCCGGCTCACCTTCGTCATCATCGCCATAAGCATGGCCGATCCGCGCGCGATAGAGCCGGTCGAGCGCAGACTTGCTCCAGCCTTCGCGGTTGGCGAACTGGGTCGAGGGGGAATAGCCCCCCGGGGCTGTAGAAAAAATGCGGCGCAACGCCCGCTTCTCCGCGTTCTGCGGGTCGATACCCTGCGCCCGGAGTGCCTGTATCCGCGCCTGCGTTTCGGCGCGCACCGGATTGTCCGCCTCATGCGCCTGCGCGGCCAGGCGGATGGCTTTGGCGATAAGCGCCAGCTTCTCGCCGAAATGATCGCGATAGGTGCCCGATGTGGTTACCAGCACGTCCACGCGCGGACGGCCCAGTTCGGCGCGATCGACGAGCGCCACGTCCACCACATGGCCCCGCGCATCGCGGACCGGACGCACGCCAATCAGATGCAGGATTTGCGCTTCATTGCTGCCTCCATTCTGCGCCGTCTCATTGGACCAGAGGACGAACGCCACCTTACGGGGCTGTCGGTCATGTTTCGTGCGATAATCCGCGAGCATGTCATCGGCGAGGTGCACGCCTTGAGCCCATGCCTGCATGGTCGGCACCGCCCGCACATCGAGCGTGTAAGGATTACGCCCGGCGGGCAGCGCGTCGGGATTACGGATGGCATCCTGCATCGGGCCGGGAGGAACATAACGGCCCGCCAACGCTGCGATGACCGCGTCCATCTCACGCGGGGCGCTGGCGATGCGCGCGGCATAATCGCGGGCGAGCGAGACTATCTCCGGGGGAAGGGCGTTTTTCTCTCCGCCGATGGCGCGCGCCACATCGGCAAGGTCCGGCGCGGCGCGGCCCACGGCCAGCATCGCCTGCACCATCTTCACCTGCACGTCCGGTGATGGGGCCTGCCCCAATATGTGGCCGCCGAGCGGGATGGGGGCGCCCTCTGCCTCATCCAGATAGGCGGTAAGGGCGGTGCGAAGCTGATCGAGCGGCGCCTTGGCGGGATCGAGGCCGAGCGAGGCTGCAAGTCCCGCTGTTATCACCTTCTCGCGCAGCAGCGTTTCATCCAGCGTCTCACCTGCCAGCAAGGAACTAATCTCCGCGAGCGGCGGCGACAGCCCGGCGCGGGCGAATTCCGGCATGAAGCCGATCGTCACCGCCAGCGCGCGCCGCTTGTTGCCCACCCCGCCATTGGCTTGCAACGGCAGCGGCTGGATATGTGGCAGGTCGCCGATCAGCAGCCCCACGGCATCATCGGCGGCAGGGCCTTCCTGCTTGCCGGGCATCAGCGAGAGTTGTGTGAAAAGCGGCAGATAGGCATCGGTTCGCCCCGCCTTCTGCATCCAGAGATAGAAGGCGAGATATTGATGATGGGGCGGCAGCGCGCCGGTCTCCTCCAGCGCCTTGCCTCCGGTCTGCGGCCCCCAGAGCGGATGCGCGGCGAGCAGGATCTTACCAAAGCGCAGCGCCGGAATGACGATCTGCCCGTCCACGGTCATCAGTCTGCCCGGTGGAGGCCCCCAGACGCGCTCTATTTCCCGCCTCAGCGGCTCCGGCAGAGTGGCATACCAACCAAGATAGGTCGCTTGCGGAATGGTGATCGCGCCCTGAGCGATCCGTCGGCGCAGCGTCTCCGTATCGCCGGGCGCGGCATTCGTCGCCTCCTCGGCCAACCGCCGCGCCAGTGCTTCACTGTCGGGAAGCGGATCGGCGCCAACGTCATAGCCCTCATCGCGCAGGCGATGGAGTAGGGCGACCATGCTGCCTTGCGCATCCATATAGGAATCGGGGTCGCTGCCGACATCAGCCTCACCGGGTTCTTCATTATGATAGCTGATGACGATGCGCTTTTCGGCATTGGGCAGGCGATGCAGTCGCGCCCAGGCCATGGCGCGAGCCACTCGCAAGCGCACCTGCTCCGGCAGCGGCTGATAGCTGACCGTGCCGTCGGGCGCGGTTGCGCGCGCGCCGACAACCATCGGTTCGACGATTCCGTCCAGTTCGCTCATAGCGAGTTCGCCGGTCGAGGCAGGCGCGAAGCCGCCGATGTTCTTGCGCCATGCGGAGGCCTCGCGGCGGTAATCGGTCGCGCACATCAATGGCGGTACGCCCAGCCGCTGCGCTTCGGCCACACCTGCCTCCGCTGATGCATAATCGATCCGGTTGCCGCACAGAATCAACGCATCGAGCTGGGTTTGTCCCATAATGCCGGACGCAAGGTCGCCGCCGCCCTCGCGCCAGACCGGCACCGGCAGGCCACCCTGCCGCTCCGTTTCCCGGATCAGTGCGGCGACTACCCCGGCATTGTCCGCCAGAACGAGACTGCGATAAAAGAGGATGCCGATTTTCGGGCGTGCCGCCGCATCGGGATACCGCGTGGCGATCCAGTCCAGATAACTTTCGACCTTGGTGAAGCGCGCCGGCGCCTCGGGATGCCAGAGCGCGAGCGCGGGATAGTCGACAGGCGGCGGCACGGTGACGGAGTACCCCAGCACCTTTGCCGCCACATAAGTAAACAGCCCGGCGTAATTGTCTGCCGTCGCATTGTTCCAGTAACGCGCTACATCGGGATGCTCCGCGGGATCGACAGTGCCTTCGATTGGCGTGCCGGGGCCGACCACCAGCACTTTCGTCCGTTGTTTGGCGTCCTCGATCTGCCGTGTGAAATTGAGCAGGCGCGGACCGGCGGCGTCCAGCAGCACAAGGTCATAACGGCCAAGATCGACACCCTCGATGGACGGGATCAACCCGCCGCCAAGGCCGAAAAAATCAACCTGCACATGGTTCGCCATCCGCGCAGCACCGGCGCGCGCGATGGTCGGCATCTCCGCGATATGGATCGAGACGAAGGCGATGCGCATGCGCGGCTTCGCCGCTTCCGGCTGTGCCGATGCGCTCATGGAGAAACCCGCACCGCACAGCAAGGCCAGCATAGTGGCGATGAGGCGGAGCAGGATCATGGCTTTGCACCCGCCGCCGCCTCCGCTTCGGGCACATAGACGACCTTGCCGTCGGGCAGGCGATAGGCCACGCCCAGCCGGTCGCCATTGCCGCTCAATTTGCGGTCGCTCACTTTCTCGACCCTGATCTGCCTTCCATCCTTGCGGACGATCTCCATCCGCCCCTGCGCGTCGGTGCGGGTCATCGTCCAGCTGCTGTCCGGGTCGAGCAGCGAGGGCGCGCCCACCATCGAATAGAGCGCCACCACCATGGCGACGATGAAGGCCAGGCTGATGTCGAACAGGTTGGCGATGCCGGCAAGCGGGTCCTCCTGCCAGCTTCCCTCATCGCGGCGGCGGGCGAAGCGGACAGGCCGGCGGCGGCTCATGCCTCCTCCCGTCGCAGCGCGCGCTCGGCATGGAAGCGCACGGCATCCAGATCCGCCCGCGCCCAGCCTTCCCGTACCATGGCGATGAGATAGGCGACCACGCCAACGCCAAGGCCGACGACGGTGCTGGAAAAGGCGATCACCATGTTGGAAGCGAGAACCTGGAGGTCGCCCCGCGCCAGCCCGGAAAGCGCGGTGGCCATCGGGATCAGCGTCCCCATCAGGCCGAGTGATGGCCCGACCCGAATGGCGAACCGCACCGCGTTGAGCGAGCGGGCCGCATCGCTTTCCGCCCGCGCCACGATTTCCTCTATCGCCAGTTCATCCTCATGCGGATCGCCGGTCAGCGCCCGGTCGATGGCGGTGCGATATCTGTCCCGCGCCGGGCGCTGGCTACGCCAGCGCCCGATGAAGCTGCGGGCGAACAGTCCCAGCGCGATGACCGTCCAGCACACGACCCCCAGCAGACCGACGACGACCGGCAGGAACAAAAGATCGGAAATCGCGCCAAGCGCGTCCTTCGCCCACACGGTCAGAACGTCCGGATATAGCGGATGTAGGCCGTGCGGCCGGGCATCCAGTAATCCGCCTTCTCATAATAATTGACGTCGAAGGCATTGGCGACTTCCAGCCGGATGCCGTCCTTCCGCGTCGGTTGCCAGCGCAGGCTGAAATCCGCTGTGGTGAAGCGGGCGAGCG
Source organism: Sphingosinicella microcystinivorans (assembly GCF_003634215.1). Classification (GTDB taxonomy): domain Bacteria; phylum Pseudomonadota; class Alphaproteobacteria; order Sphingomonadales; family Sphingomonadaceae; genus Sphingosinicella; species Sphingosinicella microcystinivorans. The sequence goes on from NZ_RBWX01000007.1 coordinate 1,408,286, forward strand.
TGAACTCCCCGCCCGCGCCGTTGGTGAAGATGCGCCCCTGGCTATAGTCCACATCGCGCCGGTCACCGTTGAAGCGGATGGTCGCCGTGGCGGAAAGGGTGCTGCCATTGGAAAGGGTCAGCGATCCGTTCGCCTTCCAGTCCGCGACGTTGCGGATGGCCGACACCACGCCTTCGGCGGTCCGGTCCTCGGCGGTGATGATATGCGTCACGCTGCCGCTGATCCGCACCCGGTCCGGCGCGAGGCCCAGCGCCGCGCCCGCATCGAGCGCGATCTGCGCTTCCACGCCTTCCATGCGGGAGGCGTCGGCATTCACATAGCTGGTCTGGCGCAGCGTCGGCGTTTCCGAGACGATTTCCGTCTTGATGCGGTTGCGCGTGCGCGAGTGGAAATAGGTGACGTCCGCGAACAGTGCCCCGCTCGCAAAGCCGATACCGGCATCCCAGGTCGTGTTGCGTTCCGGCTGAAGGTCCGGGTTGCCATAGGAGACGCGCCGCTGCGTCCCGGCGAACTCCTCATTCTCCCCCGCCAGTTGCAGCGCCTGCGGGGGCACGAAGGCCCGGCCGATGGTGCTGTGCGCGCGCACGCCGCCGCCCAGCTTCACCACGGCCCCGCCACGGGGATTGAACACCCCGAATTTCGCGGTGCCGGGCGTGAAGTTGGTCCGGTAGGGCGTCTCATAGGTTTTGACCGTGATCCAGTCATAACGGCCGCCCGCCGTCAGGTTCAGCCGCTCGTCGAGCAGGTTCAGCCCTGTCTCCGCGAACACTGCCTTGGTCTCCCGGCTTTCTTCCGGAGAGGAAGGCGCCTTGCGCGTGCCTTCCGCATTCCAGGACTTGCGGGCGGCCTCCACCCGCTGCCAGTCGCCGCCATAGGTCAGGCGCAAGGCCGGCAGAACGCGCCAGCTATCCTGCGCCTGCACCCCGCGAAACTCGGTCAGCGTATTGCTGGAAACATATCGCGCCGATGCCACAGGCACTGTGTAATAATCATAATTCTCGCGCGAAGCGTAGCCGATCAGGCGGATTTCATGATCCAGCGGCGTCAGTTCCAGCCGGACATCGCCGCTGATCCTGTCCGTCTGGTTACCGGACGGTGTTTTGGGATCATAGGATTGCGGCCCCGGCGCATCATTATCGAGGCTGGCAAAATCGACACTCGCATCGAGGCGGGCAATCGGGGACAAGGTGCTGCCGACCCGAAAGCGGCCCGATCCACGCCTGGACGTGCTGTTCGCGGCGCGCTCCCCGTCGCCCAGCCGAAAATTGCCACCCTGATTTACATAGCCCAGATCGAGATCGAAATCGACGCCGCGCACTAGATCGCCGCCCAGAGTCGCGCCGGAGCGGATGGTGGAGAAAGAGCCGCCGCCAATCGAGAATTGCCCGCCGAGCGGCCCGGAAGAACGACGTGTGATGATGTTGATGACACCGCCTACGGCGGATGCGCCATAGAGCGCCGAAGCCGGGCCTTTCAGCACCTCGACCCGCGCGACGCTCTCCGGCGCGATGGTGGTGAAGCTGCTCGATCCCGATGGACGCCCATCGACCAGAACAAGCACCTGCGGGTTGATCGAAAACTCAAAGCTCGGCCGCAAGCCGCGCAGGCCGACACCGCCCAGCCCGTTTGGATACTGGATGACATCCACGCTCGCATTCTTCTTGAGCTGATCGATGAAATTGAGGCCGACCGTGTTGGCGAGCTGCTCTTCGCTGATCACTTCCATCGACGAGGCGACATTCTCCCGCCGCTCCTCCGTGCGGCTGGCGGTAACGACGATGTCCGAAGCCGTCGATGCAACTTCTTCTGCGTGGGCTACCTGAGCAAAAGTCGACACGGATACGGCGAGCAGGCACGCGCTATTCTTCTGGAAACGCAACTTAGACCCCTGTTATGAGCTGATTCGTGATATGAAATAACATCACATAACTGGTCTGCCAATCGCCTTTTCGCGCCAGTCGTCTCGCGGTAGTGCGGGCGCGAGGTTCCTAAGCTTTTGACAAGAGTTTCCGGAGCATTGCGTCCGCCCGATCTGTCGCTACAGCAGCTTTCGATCGGTCCCGGCACAGCCGTCAGCCGCGCCTCGCTCATTGTACGGCGAGCGATCTCGTTCTTGACCCCCGCAATAGCCTCGGTCTGGAAGCCATCGGTGCCAACGATGGCGTGGCCAGCGCACTACTCGATCCGATCATGAACGGCTCGATCAGCATGCGGAATGGCGCTGGTCATGGTGGATGGAATCCGAGACATACCGAGAGCCGCACTAGGCGTATCCTTTCTACCATATACGTGCGCAAAATTTCCGCATATATGGCCGCGTCGGCTCGAGGGCTGAGACATCGCCCACGCCAATGGATACGCCTATTCGGCTAGCTTTCGCGATCACCGGGAAGCCAGTTCACCATATGAACGGCCGGCAGGTATCAACGAGTGACTTCAACTCCGCGAGCGGCTCCTTTGTCGGCGACTACTGCCCCACACTATGACCGCTCAGTCCGACGGAACCGCGCGCGTCGCTAGCCTATCCCGGCTCCTGCAACTTTTCCTGCAGGCCGAGATGGCATCACCATCTGCGCGATGGCCGTTTGCACCTGGCCGGCGCGCTCGTTGATGGCAGAAATCAGCTTCCCGCGATCGTTGGTGAACACGGTGGCGGACGCCTTCGCCCGAGAAATCCCCACATAGAAGCTCTTCTGATCGACAAGGTTGGTGGCCCGGCTGTCGGCGTGGATGATGACGTGGTCGGCGGTACGGCCCTGTGCGGCGAATGTGGTCTCGACATAGGCATGGGCGATGTGCCTGTCGCGCGCCGCGTCCAGGTTCAGCGTTTCGCTCCTGCCTTTCGACATCTGGATGATGGCCGTGCGGGACTTCTCGTCCACTGCAATCACGACGCCGCGCCCGCTGTTGACCCGGCCCATCTCGCGATCGTTTCGGGTGAACCGAATGCTGTCACCGGCTTTCAGCTCCAGCGACTGCGGCGCAAAAGCCTGGCTCTTGCCAGCGCCCCATTGCCGTAAACGCCAATCCACCTCACGCCCGTCCTCCGATTTGAGCGTGATGGTGGCCCTGGCCGGATCGATGCTCTCCACCTGGTAGGCTTCGCCGCGCGCCACGCCCTTGTCGGCATAGTCGCGGGTGAACCGGACAATGTCGCCCTTGTCATAGCTCAAGGGATCACGTGCCTCCGCGCGGGTCAGTCCCTTATTGGCAAGACTCTCCACCGTGACGGCGGGGCCGGTGAGCACGCCCGACCGCGTCAGCGCCGCCCGAATATCGGAGGTCAGAGAATCGCGCCCCTCGCGCGAAGGCTCGATGACAAGCGTGCGCGCGCGGCCAGCCTCGTCCAGCCCAGCATATGCCTCGGCAATGGCGGCGAACCTTGCGGCGCGGTCGGCACGCTCGATGATCTGCCCGCCGCCCCGATCGAGCGCGTCGAGCGCCGCCTTCGCGTCTCCGGCGATCGATGCCAGCACGGCCTCTCTGGTCGCGGCGTTGGTCTGCCGGACGATGTCGGCGAGCCTCGCGGTTTCCATACCGGCGCCCTGCAGCTGCGCGAACGCCGCGCCTGCGTCGACCGATCCAAGTTGCTTCACGTCACCGACAAGGAGGACGCGGGCATTGTGCCGGTCGGCGAGGTCGAGCAGCCGGGCGGTATCGCGGGCCGAGAGCAGCGAGGCCTCGTCTACGATCCACGCGGCGGGCTGGCCCTGAGGCAATCGCTCGGGTGACAGTAGGTGCCGCGCGACCGTGTCGCCGCGCGTGCCGAGCGCCTCGCCCAGCACCATCGCCGCCGATGCAGTGGGGGCAAGCGCGATGACGGATACGCCGCGCGCCTCGGCCTCGCGCGCGAGCGTGGCGAGGACGGTGGTGGTCTTGGCGGTGCCCGCAAAGCCTTGCAAGGCGGTGACCCGGTTCCGGCTGCTCAGGAGCTGCGCGGTGGCTTGGCGCTGGTCGGCATTCCAGCTGAGCCCCGCGCGTTCCGCCTGCGCGGCGGCGTTGGCGACGGCCTTGGCGGTGGCAAGCGGCGAAGCGATCGGGGCAAGGGTACCGCGTCCTTCCGCCTCGATGCGCAGCATCCGGGCTTCGGTCTCGACATTCCGGCAGGTGGTAAACCCGGCGAACGCCGCGCCGCGCCGGTCCAGAAAGGTCCGCTCGATCAACGCGCCTTTGTCAGTCGCCGCCGCGAGCGCCACGCCGACCTGCGCGTAACTGACCTTGCCGAGCCCAACCCGACCGGCTTCCTCGTGCAACGCGGCAACAGAAAACACTGACTGTCGTTCGCCGAGGTTCTCGGCGGCGTGGGCGACGGCACGGCCCGCCAAGGTTGCCTCACGTTCCCTGTTAGCACGAAGGGAAGGGTCTACGGCCTTGGCTTCGGCCTGCTCGATCATCGCCAGTCGTGACTTCGACCCGAACCCGGCCGCGTCGGCTGTCTCCCGCCACCCGGCGACAAGTGCGGCATGATCGGCGGCGACCTTCGCTTGCCGCGTGTCGAGCGCTGCGATCTGCTTTTCAGACGCGCTCGCCGCGTCGCGCCACGTGCCGCGCGCGGCGAGCGCCGCTTCGATCTCGGCGCTGCGCGTGCTGAATGCGGTCACCACCGCGCCGGACACGCCCTTGATCTCGAACAGCGAGTCCTTGCCCGCCTCAATCTCATAGCCGAGCTCGCGCACCTTCAAGGCGAGTTCCTGCCGGTAGATCGCGCCGATCTGCTTCTGAAGCTGGTAGATCGCGCGCGGTTCAAGGCTGCGCCAGGCGCCATCCTCGCCCTGCGTCGCGTTCATGATGACGTTGTGCGTGTGAAGCTGCGGGTCCTGCGCGCGGCTGGTGCCGTGCTGGAAGCTGGCAATGATGAGATTGCCGGTCGGCTCGCGGACAATGGCGCCGCCGCCCCGGACGCGTGTGGCGGCCATGTGCGCCTCGACATGCGTCATCGCGGTTCTGACCGCGTGCCCATGCGCCGCAATCAGCCGCCGGTCGCCCGCCACCTCGGCCATGATCGACACCGACTTGGGTGCGCTCAAGGTCACATCCCAGCCGGGGCGGTGCTCAAGCTGGCCGCCGCGCATCGTGCCGAGCTGCTGGGCCTCAACCTTGCCGTCCAGAAGCGCGCGGAACCGGTCGCGGTCCACCTCGCCGGAGAGACTTAGCGCCTCGGCGCCCTTTCCCTGCCACGCCGATGGAGAAAGACCGCCCTCGGCGTAATAGTCATCGGCCTCGTAGTAGCTGCTCGCTTGCGCCGAGCTGGTAAGCGCGGACACCGACGCGACCATCACACCGGCCCCTGGCTCGTGGGGGATGGCGAGGACTCGGACGGGGGCTGCGGGGCGGGCGCGGCGCGCTCCGACTGCCAGAGCGTGGTGCCCGGATCGCCAACGACGTAGCCCGGTTGGCGCGGCGGCCCGCGCCGCACGACATGATCGGCGGTCAGCTTCACGCGCGCCACCGGCAAACCGTCCGGCAGCAGCAGGAAGCCTTCATGCTTGGGGAGGCGCAGTTCGCTTTCGAGAACGGCGGGCCGCGTCTTGCGCATCCGGCCGAGCGTGGTGCGGGCGTCATCGTCGCCTTCGGCCAGCGCGTCGGTCATGGTCTGGATTTCGACATCGCACGTGCCAATGGTCTCGCTGGCCCACTGCCGGGTCTCGCTATCGATCGTTTGCAGGAACAGCTTGGTGTTGCAGCAGCCGAGCATGGACTCGGCAAGCTGCGGCCCGTAGCGGTGCCGCATCTGCCCGAGCGCCTGAAAGGTCAGTACGACGGCAGCCCCGAACTTGCGGCCCTCGGGGAGAAGCCGCGCGAGATTGTCGACGCGGGGGAGGTCGGCAAGCTCGTCGAGCACGAACCAGATGCGCCGCTCGGGCGAGGGCGCGAGCCCCAGCACGGCGCTCGCGGCGCATTCGAGCCAGCAGGCGAGGAGGGGCTTCGACGCCTCAAAATAGTCTTCCTTGCGCGGCACGAAGATCCACGGGCGCGGAGCCTTGCGCGCGTCGAGCCCGCTCATGAAGTCGCGGAACGCAAACGGCGCGCCGCCGCTGTCCTCGGCGCGCAGGAACTGGACGATGTCGGCGGCCTTGGCGAGCATGAAGAGCACGCTGCCCGTCGCCCGGTCGGCATCGTCGGCAAAGGTCCGCGCCGACGATGTGTCGGTAAGCCACGCCTTGAGCTCGTCCTTGGTCTTCACCTGAAGCGCGCCAAGCAGCGCGGAGAGGGTGGTGTTTCCCTCGTCCCAGAGCTTGCGAATCATGTTGGTGACAAGGATGCGCGCGGTCTCCAGCCACACGTCGTGGTCCTGGCTGTTCGTCTCGGTGATGAACTGGTGCGCGATGCGCGCGGCGTCGGCGGGATGGGCGATTTCCGCGAAGGGCGTCCAGAACGCGCAGCGCGCATCGAACGGGTTCAGGATCACGTCGCCGCGCTCGGGCCGGTAGTAATGCGCGACGAACTCGCCGCTGGTGTCGTAGACGAGCGCGGCGTCGCCGCGCGCCTCGATCCCGTCGAGCAGCTGACGCAGCGCCGTGGTCTTGCCGCTGCCCGTCGTGCCGATCATCGCCATGTGGCGGGTTTCGAGCGGCGCGGGGATCGGCACGGTGCCGATCGCCAGGGCATCGGCACGCGCGTCGCTGGCCACGAGTTTCGCCAGCTTCTTCTCGGTGGTGACGAGGGTTCCGGTGATGACCCGATCCTCAAGCGCGCGCTCGCGCCGCCGCGCAGCGGCCCCTTGGAGCAGGGCCAGGCCGAAGAGCCACGCGGCAAGGCCCAGCCCGCAACCGCGAGCGGCGTAGATCAGCACTGCGTCTGCCGCTTCGCGGTAGTAGCGGCTCGCGATGACGGTACGCGCGGATACGCGGTAATCCGCTCCCTGATATCGGATGCTGATCGCGGGATCGGCGGCTACGCCGCCCGCGACCCATACGCTCGTCCGCGCGTAGGTGTAGACGCCCGCCGCCCACTGCGCGTCCTTTTCCAGCAGCGTATAGGGCGCCGCCACCGCGCCGAGCACGACGGCGCTAAGCATGATGCCGACCTGTTGCTTGAAGCGCCGGGCGTGGTTGCTGCGAAGCTGCCGCCGCACGGCATCGGCATGGATGCGCCGATCGTGGGTCATCGCCGGCCCTCCTGCGAGAGCCTCCGCTGGCGGTCATAGGCAGCGTTGATCTCGGTGGTGATGACCTCGTCGCTCTTGCGCGCGCCGAGTGCCGCGCTGCGGGCATAGGCGTAGGCGGCGCAGGCGGTGAACAGCGTGCGGTCGAGCAGCCGCTCGACATCCACGATGCGGGTGCCGAGCGATGCAAGTTCGGCGACGAGTTCGCGGTCGTCGGTGCCCGGCGCAGAGGGATTGGCGAGCGCTGCGATCCCCGCCTTCACGCACAGCTGAAGCGCCGCGTAGACGCTCGTATCTTGCCGCTTGGCCAGCGACCGCAGCGCATTGTCCACCGATGCCGGCAGGCGGACGGTGTATTGGACCGGCTTCATAGCGCTGCCAGTCCGCGAGTGCACTGCGCACTCGTGAAACGCCGCGTAAATGCGAGGGTCTGCCCATCCGCCGAATGTGCGCACTCTCGGCGCACTCTCCAAGAACGGCGGAAAAGCGGGATGCACACGTGCGTGAGGTGTGTATCCAAATATCGGGCTCGATGCGCAGCATCGCGGCCCAGCAACGCTACCCAATGCGCGACCGGGTCAGACATGACGCGGGCCTTTCGCATCGTCGGCGGCGGGTCGGCGGTTCCGCTCCTGCCGCGCCGCCCAGGCCGCGATCATCGCCTTGGCCGTGTGGTCGGCCTTACGGCGATCGAACTCCACCGGGACCGCCGGGTGAGCACGGAGACTGCGATCGGCAAGCCATGCCCGAATGGCCCGTTCGACTGCGCCTTGCATATGTTCGTGCAGAGCTTCGGCCTCGAACGGATCAAGGTGCGCGGTCACGCCGGGACTGAGGATCAGCCCGCCGAGTGGAAACGGACGATCGCCCACCCATTGGCTGGGACCATCGATCCGGCAGAAGCTCGTGGTTCCATGATACAGCGCTAGGGGCGGCCGCTCCGCCCGGTGCCAGTCGATCAGTGCGGTGCGGTAGGTCTCGCCGTCGTCGTCCTCAGCGAGGAGTTTTTTGATTAGCGGCAGTGCAAAGCGAGCGGCGCGGGGGTCGGTCGAGACGCGCAGCGTAACCTTGCGGCTGGTCCACGGAAAACCGGTGAGCCGGTCCAGAACGCGGCGGAAAACGGACATAGAGTGTCCTTTCGTAGATAGCGATGACGACGAGCGGCGGTATGGCGACAGGCAGATGGGAGCGGTTCGCCAACCACGCGTCGGGGGCGGGCCTAGCAGCCGGAATCAGACGGCGGACCGGGTTTGCGCCAACCGCCTGATGGACTCGGTGGTCAACAAGGTGCGCCTGCCGATCTTGATCGCGTCGAGTCCGCCCGACTTGATCAGGCCGTAGACCGATGATCGACAAACGCCGAGGACCTTGGCGGTATCGTTGATAGAGATGGCAACGGGTTCCATGGACGTCTCCGTGGCTGGTGGTGCGTGGCAGGAGACGTCTGAGCTTGCACAAGGCTGCGGATGGGTCGTGCGGGAACTGGAAAGCGGCAGAATTCTACCGATGTGCGGCAAATTGCGCTAATTCGGCGTATCTGAGATTGGCGCTTTTCCGCTGACCTGCGGTAATACGGTGGTTCAGTCCGGCAACGCTGAGCGATTGATTTTCAACGCGGCGACAATTTTCTTGGCAAATCCCCGAAGTTTGGTGGGCTCCGGGACGGGAATGTCGTTGTCATGGGCTTCGCTGGGATCGCAGCGCGCCCGAATCAGGTTCATGACCTGCGTTTCGGCGCCATGCTTGTCGGGGTCGATGTTGCGAAGGGAAGGGTGCTCGATGACCGTGAGCAGCATCGCTTCATAGTCATAGGCCTTCGGACGCCCGCCCGCTTGTGGTTTGACCTTGAGGGCGCGGATGATTTCGTCGGGCTCGGCATCCACATAAATCTGGCGGCTGAACCAGAAGCCGTTGGGAGGGAGGACAAGCGCCCGATCGCCTGCGGATTCCGACAACAGCAAGCCTCGCAGGCGACCATAGAAATGGCGGCGGCTGACAGGGTGCCTGATGCCTTTTCGGTCATAATAATAGGCCTCGGGCGCCGTTCTTCGGCCAAGGAAGTCGAAGAGCTTCTCAAGCGTTTCGACCGTCGAGGGACGGCTTTTGCCGTAGAATGCCGGACGCTTGGTCCCAATGACGCCAAGGCCGTATTGGAAGTGTCGCCAGTACACGAGCGTCAGCGCCGCGATCCCCATCAGGACCATAAAGGCGATGACTGGCCCTTGGCCGACGTTCTGATCGCTGACGCTGGCCACGCCCCAAACCAGCAGAACGAGCGACGACAAAAGTGCGCAAAGGCCAAACAGCGCGGCGCAGATCATAAATCTGGACCGAACGCCGCGCTCGATGGCGACGGAGACCCTGTCGATCTCCTCTAGTCCCAGCTCCTCCTCGTCCTTGGTATATAAGAGGCGAGCGGCGAGGCGCGGAAGGCTACGGTGGGCATCGCTCGCTCGATGCCATATCCCTGACGGGGCTGAATCCTTGGCGACATGCATCGGTTTCCTCCTTCGTGCAGATCATCAAGATTGTAGAGGCGTTCAATGGCCCGCCCACTTCGGCTGACGGACTGCTAGAGGCGTGTCTCTCCGTCCTCGGACCCGCTGTGTGAGTATGTTTCAATCAATGAGCCAAGCTCCATTTGCAGGGGCGCGAGCCACGGTTCGTAGTTTTGCCATCTGCCAAGGCCTTTCCTGTTGATAGGAATGCGGACTTGCTCCGAACTCGGGGTATCGACCGCCCTTGGATTCTCGTGAAAGCGCAAACAGGCGTTTTCGAAAGGGAGACCTAGATGCGCGAGCAGTCGACGCACCTCACCTTCGATGTCATCTATCAGCCTTTCATATTGAACCGGGTGGATTCGCCCCGGCAGGGTCGCATCGAAATGAGAGATCATGCGAGTGTAGCTACAGTAATGGTGGGCAAGCTCCTCTAAGCTGGTCGGAACGTTGGTTTGCAGATTGAAGTAGGTGGTGAAATTCGAAAAGCAGCATGCAACAGGATGCCTTCGGGCATCTATGATCTTTGCGTTGGGAAGGATTAGGTAAATCAAGCCTAGGTACTGCCAATTCGACGGCATCTTGTCGGTGAAGAAAGGCCGATCTGTCTTTCGATGACGGCGCACTGAGTTCAGATAGCTCTGTCCGAGCGCCCGGCGCTCGTCAGCGGTGAGATTGGCCATTGTTTCATACCACACGTCTTGTGGAGTTGTGCCAATGACCCGTGTGACAATGTTTTGAAGCTCGAACAACTCGCCCAAGCCTTCGACAAGCGGGTGGCTGTCAAGAATCTGCTCGATCAATGTAGAGCCGGAACGGGGCATGCCGACAATGAAGATCGCTTCGGAATCACCCATGTCCCGGTCGACGCGTTCGGCGAAAAACTTGGGCGTGAATGCGGCCTCGGCCTCGCGCACATCGCCATCAACAGCTCTGTAGGGCACGAGCCTACCCCGGATGTCGTTCGCCATTTGATACTGACGGAACGAGCGCTCGAATTGATTTAGGTCGCCCAGGGCTTTGCCAAGTGCAAAATGGAGCTGGATCCGCTGCGCGTCATCATGCACTGTCTCCAGAGCTCGCTCCAGCAGAGCAACGTCGTCGCTACCGAGGCGGATCGTACGCAGGTTGGCCAGCCCAAGCCAGGCGAATCCGTTTGCAGCGTCGATTTCCAGTGATCTTCGATAGGCCGCGACAGCGTCGTGAAGGCGCCCTGCAGTTCTCAGCGCTAAGCCGTAGTTCATCCAAGGCACAGCAGCTCCGGGCGCGTGCGCAATCAGCTGCTCATGAATGTGAAGTGCTTCCTCTATGCGTCTTTCGCCGGCAAGGAGGGTCGTCTTCAGGGACATGGCCCAAAGGCGACGAGATGGATCCTCGATGACGTTGTCGAGCAACGCGATGGCTTCCTCTGCGCGGTCGAGACGACATAGAAGTGACACCAGGTCGCTGTAGGCGAGGACAAATGCAGGCGCGCGCGCTATTGCTCCCCTCAGCAGCGCTTCGGCGTCGGCAGACGACCCTGTCATCGCAGCTACTCCTGCAAGTAGCCTCGCGGCTTCGAGATCTTGAGGGTCGGTTGCCAGACGCTTCCGGATGAGAGCTTCCGCTCCCCTGAGATCGTTGCGCCTCAAAGCATTCACCGCATCTGCCAAGACGGATGGTGATGATGAATGAGACGTGGTGGCACTCAATGTCATGCTACCTGTATGATCACGAAGAGGCCGAATTGTGCATTGGATCGAAATTTGTTTTCCCTGGAATCGAGAGTCTGACACTGCGGTAAGCCAGCACAATTTTACAATCCGTTAAGCATATCCGACGGAGAATTGGGGTTGTAATGGTACGTAACTGCTTGATAAGACTTCTCAAGACAATGTTCTCGTCGATCGCTTCGAGATCGTAGTCCGGCCTGGCGGCTAACGCTTGCAGGGTTGGATGCCGGTTGGTGTTAGCGCAGCGCCGCGGAGCGTTGAAAAGGGCAAACTGTCGGTGACGGCAGGACGCAAAGCCTCCGAACTCAATTGAGTTAGCGGGGTTGCCAACGGGAGGCGAAGTAGGCGTGCGAAGGATTGAAGTGGCGAACGCCCGGCAAGCCGTGCGCTTATGTTTTCCCGCATTTCATTCACCAGAATTTCGTCGATGACCCCGCCAGCAACTGCTGGCGGCGGAAGCGTATGTCTGAGGAGAGTTAAAATGAGCAACGCAGCCAATCGGCACCGTCAAAACGCTGCCAAAGTGTCGCGGCGCTTGCTCTCGGGGAGCTCTCTTGCGGCGCTGGCGCTCCTGGCATTGGCTGCGCCAGCACACGCTGAAGATCGGAACTGGGATGCTAACGGCACCGCCATTGGCACCGGCGGCACGGGTACATGGAACCTCGACAATCTGAACTGGAGCCCCAGCGCCGACGGCGTCAGCGGCCCTTACAGCCTCCCATGGACCAACGCGGCGCTTGATAACGCCATCTTCGGCGGCACCGCCGGGACGGTGACGCTCGGCGCGCCGATCGTCGTTCATAACCTGACCTTTAATGCGGCCAGTTTCACACTCACCGGCAGCACATTGACGCTCGCCGGCCTGTCGCCCACGTTCGCGACGAACAGCGGAAATACCACGATAAATTCCGTCATTGCAGGCTCGTCCGGCCTGACCAAAGCTGGCGCCGGCGGGCTGATTTTGAATGGCACCAATAGCTTCACGGGCGATATCCTTCTCAATCTCGGCAGCATTTATGCGGGCAGCGATGCTGCCTTGGGCAATGCCGACAACAACATTTCCACGGCAGCCGCAGCGACTGTTCGGCTGTCGATCGCCGGGGCCGCGACAAACCGCACCGTCACGATCGGCGATGCCGGCACTCTGATCCTGGAAGGCGCAGGCGCGGGATCGGCGTTGATCACAGGCAATGGCCGGGTATCCGTGGCAGCCAGCGGCGTCACGATGAGCAACGATGCCAGCACCTATACGGGTCAAACCATCTTTTCCGGTTGCAATGGCGTCTGCTCCGCGCGTTTCACGTCGATCGGCGATCTCGGGCAGGCGAGCTCACTGGGCGCGCCCGTGACCGTCGCGGATGGCACGATCGTTTTCAATCAGCAGAGCCAATATACCGATAGCATCATCTATCTAGGCGATGGCGACAGTTCGAACCGGAACTGGGATATCAACGGCAATGGCGCGATCATCCGGAATCAGGGAACGGGTACGCTGACGATTACGGGTGATGTCGATGTTTCGGTGGGCGGTACCTTCCTTGCTGAGACTGCCGACATCGAACTTTTCGGCATATTGAGCGGGGGCGCCTATGCGTTCAACGGCGCCGGCGGCAATGTCGTCACGCTTGGCGGCGCCAACACATTTTCCGGGGCGGCCAGTATCGGCGGCCTCGTCAGGGCGCCGGTTCTGGCGGATATTGGCGCGGTCAGTTCACTTGGTGCCGGCACGAACATCACGTTGAGTGCCGGATCGCTAAGCTACACCGGTACGGGGAACAGCAGCAATCGCGTGTGGATCGCAAACGGTGCTGGCGCCATTCTGAACGACGGGACGGGCGCGCTAAATCTAAGCGGCGGCGGGACCTTCGCCGTCGGCGGCGCGGCCGACAGTTTGACACTGGGCGGAGCTTTTGCCGGCGAGAATACCTTCTCGGGTACCATTTCTGGCGCTGGAAATCTGATCGGAAACGGTGCCGGCACTTGGGTTTTGGGCGGTGTCAATGATTTCACAGGTAGCGTTACAGTCAATGCGGGGACGTTGAAGGCGGGCAGTAGCTCGGCTTTTGGCGCCGCGACCGGTTTCATCGTGAATGGCGGCACGCTGGATCTGGACGGATATGATCTGACTGCGCCTTCGTTGAGCGGCACAGGCGGAACTGTGGCGCTGGGCTCGGCCAATCTTACGGTCGATACTGCCACGAACGTTGGTTATGCGGGAATCATCACGGGCGGCGGCGGTTTGACCAAGGCTGGCAACGGGATACTGACCCTCAGCGGGGCGAACACCTACACTGGTACAACGACGGTTAACGGCGGCACGCTCGCCCTCGGCTTCGACAGCCCCGGCGCACCGCTCACCGACATTATTTCCAGCGCGTCCACGCTGAATATGGCCGGCGGCACGGTGACAGTCTTTGGCAGCGCGGGCCAGGACAACGTCCAGACCTTCAATGGCCTCAACATCCTTGCCGGCAACAACAGGATCAGCGCAGAGTCGGGTGCTACGGGAAGCGTCACCGTCAATCTCGGTGCGATCAGTCGCGCTGGCGGATTGGTCGACTTCACACTGCCGGCCACAGGCAATTTCACCACCAGCAACACGAGTCTGGGCGGTTGGGCCACGATCAACGGTACGGACTATGCCAAGGTCGTTGGCGGCGACATCGTTGCTTTTGCCGAGGCTGATTATACCGATCAGGATGACGCGTCCCTTTGGGCAGACGGACAATATATTTCCGACAGCGACGGCGACACAGAGAGCTTTTCTGGAACCGTGGCGAGCGATGTGCAGCTTGCGGGTCTGCAATTCACCACCTCCGATCCGACCACCACCGTCACGATCGCTCCAGCGACAACGCTGGGCATCGACGGCACGATCATCGTTGCCCCGTCGGTGGGGGCCAACAACCAGACGATCACCGGCGGCTCCCTGACCGGTGGCACGGGTGATAGCACCCTGGGCGTGCAACAGAATGGCGGTGGTATATTCACCATCGCGTCGACGATCGTGAACAATGGCGGCGCTACTAGCCTTGCCAAGAATGGAAGCGGCACCGTTCGATTGACGGGCCTCAACAGCTATACCGGCGGGACGACGTTGAGCGGCGGACGGCTTGAGGTGACGAGTCTCGCCAATGGCGGGGTAAACAGCAGCATCGGCGCTTCGTCCGCCGATCCCGCAAATCTGCGCCTGGAAAGCGGCACGCTTGCCTATATCGGAGGTTCGGACGTGGTGTCCGATCGCGGTATCACGCTGGTCAACGGCGGCAGTGAGCGGGCGATTCAGGTCGATGGTGGTCGCACTGTCGAATTCTCCGGCATGGTGACGAGTCCGGACGACGCGGGTCTCACCAAGACCGGTTGGGGCACGCTGGTTCTGTCCAATACTGCGAACGACTATGTCGGCGTGACGACCATCACCGGCGGCGGCGGTGCCCAGAACAGCACATTGTCGGTGAGCACGCTCTCCAATGGCGGTGTCGCCAGCGGCATGGGTGCGGCAACGAGCGCTTCCGCCAATCTTGTCATGAGCGATGGCGGGCGGTTGCAATATACCGGCGGCACCACCGCCATCGATCGCGGCTTCACCCTCGGCAGCGGCAATGGCGGCATCAGCGTGGCCCAGGCCAGCGCCACGCTGACCGTCAGCGGGATCGCTACCGGCGCAGGCACTTTCGTCAAGGATGGCGATGGAACGCTCATCCTGAGCGGCGCAAACACCTATGCCGGTGACAACATCGTCAATGCTGGCACCTTCCGCGCGGGTTCGGCGCAGGCCTTTGGCCCCGGCGGTCGTTACATGACGGTCAACAGCGGCGCTACGCTTGAACTTGGCGGCTTCGACATCCTTGTCGGGGCCCTGATCGGCGCGGGAACCGTCGACCTTGGGGCAAATACGCTCACATCGGCCGGGGGCCCCGGCGTCTTTTCAGGCAAGATCACCGGCAGCGGCGGTTTCACACGCGGAGGCGGTGGCTATACCCAAACGATCACCGGCTGCGCCAATGACTACACCGGCGTCACGACGATTAGCAGCGGGCTGGCGATCGATTGCATTGCGAACGGCGGACAGGCGAGCAGCATCGGCGCCTCGTCGGCGGCGTCGCCAAACCTCACCTTCGCGGGTGGTACGCTCGCCTATACAGGCGCCAGCGTTTCGACCGATCGCGGCTTCGCGATGACCGGCAACGGCGTCCTCAACGTCTTTGACGCCGGGACGACACTCGAATTTTCGGGGAACATTACCGGCGCCGGGCAACTCAGCAAGGATGGTGCGGGGACGCTGCTGCTGTCGGGGATGAATAACACGTCCGGTAATACGCGGGTGATCAATGGCACGCTGCGGGCCGGGTCAACCACTGCCTTGCGGAGCGGCTTCATGTCGCTCAACGATACGGTGGGTGTCTCGCTCGATCTAGACGGCTACGACAATAGCGTTCTCTATCTGATCGGCGGCGGTGGGACGGGCGGCAATATCACCCTCGGGACGGCAACGCTGACGATCAACACTGGCGGCAGCGCATCCGCCGTCTACGGTGGTGCAATCTCGGGCGGCGGCGGTCTGATTAAGAACGGCGGTAGCTTCCAGCAGCTGTCGGGCTGTTCGAGCAGTTATAGCGGGACGACCATCATCAACGCCGGCACGCTCGCGGTGGACTGCCTTAGCGATGGCGGCGCAAACAGTTCGATCGGCTCGTCCTCCGCGGCGGCGAGCAATCTCGTAATCAACGGCGGCGCACTGCGATATGTGGGCACGGGCGGAAGCACGAACCGGCAGTTCACGCTCGGGGCTTCGGCCGCTAGCAGACTCGAGTCGTGGGGCACCGGCGCGATCGCCTTCACCCATGCCGGCCCGCTGACCTTCTCCAGCGCGAATACGGCGCAAACACTGACCCTTGGTGGTGCGAACACAGCAAACAATATTCTTGCCGCGCAGATCACGAACAACGGCTCTGGCCTGACGCGCTTGACCAAAACCGATGCGGGTACCTGGATTCTGAGCAATCCGGGCAGCACTTATACGGGCATCACGACGATCAGCGGCGGCGTCCTCGGCGTCGACAAGCTGGCCGATGGCGGACTGGCCAGCAGTCTCGGCGCATCATCGGCGGCGGCAGCGAATCTTGTCATCGGTAATGGCTCGACGCTTCGTTACACCGGCGCGGGCGATACCACGAACCGCCTGTTCACCCTGTCCTCCGGCGTCACCTTCATCGAATCCTCTGGCACGGGCGCGGTCGTCTTCACTGACACCGGGCCGGTCACGCTGGCGAACAACAATCAGGCGCGGACGATTGCGCTTGGCGGCACCAATGCAGGCAATAACACGCTCGCCGGCTCGATCGGCAATGCTGGCACCGGCGTCACCACGCTTGCCAAGAACGACAGCGGCACATGGGTGCTGACCGGCAACCATAGTTATACCGGCTCCACCAATATTAACGGTGGTCTCCTCTCGATAGGAAGTGGCGGCACCACGGGCTCTGTCGCCAGCGCAATCGTCAACAATTTCGGTACGCTGGCATTCAACCGATCCGACAGCCTGACCTATGCGGGGTCGATTGTCGGGACGGGTGCACTTCAGCAGAACGGCGCCGGCACGACGATCCTGACCGGCGACAGCAGCTATACAGGCGGGACGACGATCTCGGTAGGCACGTTGCAACTGGGCAATGGCGGCACCACCGGCAGCATCATCGGTGATGTCGTCGACAATGGCCTGTTGACGTTCAACCGTTCGAACGATCTCGTCTTCAACGGCGTGATTTCCGGTAGCGGGGCGGTGACGCAGGATGGCACCGGCACGACGACACTGGCGGGCATCAACGGCTATGCCGGTGGCACGACGATCAATGCCGGTATTCTGAAAGTCTCCAGCAACGCCAATCTGGGCGATGCTGCCGGTGTCCTCACATTCAACGGCGGCACGCTGCAGACGACAGCCAGCATGTCGAGCGGGCGCAACACGACTCTGACAAGCACCGGCACGGTCCTGACCGATGCCGGAACGACCTTCACCCTTGACGGTCTGGTATCGGGGGCGGGCGCGCTCGCCAAATCGGGTGCCGGCCGGCTGGTCCTGACGGCGGACAACAGCTATTCCAGTGGAACCACCATTGCGGCAGGCCAGCTCCAGCTTGGCAATAGCGGGACCAGCGGCTGGATCACGGGTGACGTGTTGAACAACGGCTCTCTGGTGTTCAACCGCTCCGATAATGTCGGATTCGGCGACCTGATTTCGGGCACCGGATCGGTGGTTCAGAATGGCGCAGGCATCGTGACCCTGACCGAGAATAACAGCTATCTCGGCTCGACCACCATCAACGCCGGCACGTTGCGGATCAACGGCGATCAATCGGCGGCGACTGGGCTTGTCGCGGTCTCTTCGGGCGCGACACTGGGTGGCAGCGGGATCATCGGCGGTGATGTGAATGTGGTCGATGGCGGCATCCTCGCGCCGGGCAACAGCCCGGGCACGATGACGATCAACGGCAATTTGTTGCTGTCGAGCGGTTCGGTGCTCAACTTCGAGTTCGGCCAGGCGGATGTCGCCGGCGGGCCGCTCAACGATCTCGTCAATGTCGGGGGAAACTTACGGCTCGATGGCACCATCAATGTCGATGTTTCGGCCGGCGGTACGTTCGGCGGCGGCATTTACCGGGTCTTCAACTATGACGGCGCGCTCACGGACAATGGCCTCACGCTTGGCACGATGCCATTCGGCAGCGACGTTTCCGTGCAGACCTCGGTGGCCGGTCAGGTCAATCTGATCAATGCCGCCGGACTGGCATTGAACTTCTGGGACGGCGATGCCGGCCCGAAGCTCAACGATCTGGTCGATGGCGGGGACGGCACCTGGCATGTCGGCGGTGTCGATAAGAATTGGACCAACGCCGCAGGCGCTGTTAATGCAGCCTATGACGATGGCACCTTCGCGATCTTCGCGGGAACCGGTGGCACGGTCACGATCGACAACGGCGGCGGCGCGGTTACGGCGGCCGGCATGCAGTTCGCCAGCGATGGCTATCTCGTCACGGGCGATGCGCTGACCCTGACGGACACGCAGTCGGTTATCCGGGTAGGCGATGGCACGGTGGCGGGTGCCGGATTCGTCGCAACGATCGCTGCCGGAATCACCGGCACGGCCCAACTGGTCAAGACGGACGCCGGTACGCTCGTGCTGACGGGAAGCAACACCTACACCGGGGGTACGCTGATCAGCGGCGGCGTGCTTTCGGTCGCCAACGACAGCTTCCTCGGCGACGTCGCCGGGGCGGTCACGATAGATGGCGGCACCCTGCAACTGACCGGGGCCAGCTCTGCCAACCTGCGTACCTACATTCTGGGTGCGAGCGGCGGCGCGGTCGACATCACCAATGCCGCGACCTCGAACGGCGTGCTCAATGCGCTGAGCGGCAGCGGCGGACTGACCAAGCTCGGTGCCGGTACACTCGTCCTCTATGGCGACAATAGCTACACCGGCGGCACGACAATTCAGGATGGCACGCTCTTCATTGGCGCCTACAGCGGTAACACCACCGCCTCGATCGTGGGCAACGTAGTCAACAACGGAACGCTGCGTTTCGGTCGTGCTGACGCCTATACCTACACCGGGTCGGTCACCGGTACCGGCTTCCTTGACATCGTCGGCACCGGCGTGACCACGCTGACCGGCAGCAGCAGCTATGGCGGCGGGACGAGGGTCAATGGCCTGGGTGGCGAACTGCGCATCGTTGGCGGGGCGAAGGTCGTTTCGGGTGGCTCGACGACCATGGGTCGGTCGACGCTGAGCGTCGACGGCGCGGGGTCGGAGTTCAGCACCGCCGCCATCGGCGGAAATATACCTTTCATTGGTTCGACTGTCGTGCAGGTCACGAACGGCGGCACCCTCCGGACGACCACGGGCAGCCTCGACCTTCGGGCTCTGTCGACTGTCGACGTACAATTCAACATTGACGGTCCGAACTCGCTCGTCGATCTGGCCGGTGGGATCCAGGGGAGCGCCACCTACAACGCTCCCTTCAGCACGACCATCAGCGCGGGCGGAACGCTGCGCACGGGCGGTGCGAGCCAGATCGGTCTGGTAACAAGCACAACAAACCCCATCGCCGTCACGATTACCGGCGCCGGCTCCAACTGGGCGAGTACCAACTCGCTGCTGATGACTGCCGGCAACTTCACCGTCGATCAGGGCGCCGCCGCAAGCTTCACATCGGCGACCTTCGGCACCGCGCTGCAGGCTGCGGACCTTTCGGTGTCGGGAACCAGTTCCAGCTTCGCCACGACCGGTGACCTCGTCATCGGCAGCGGCACCGGGACGGGTGCGCTCACGCTGACCGATGGCGCGCGGGTTGACGTCGGCGGGGCGTTCACACTTGCCAACAACGCCGCGGCGACGGGCATCCTCAACATTGGCGGCGGCGAGGGATTGGCTGCCGAGGCAGCGGGCCTTTTCGACGCGCCGACGCTTCACCTCGGCAGCGCGACGTCGCGGGTGAACTTCAACCACACCGACCTGGATTACAGCTTGGCATCAGCCATGTCGGGGACCGGCACAATCAACCAGGTCGCGGGTGTCACCAGTCTGACCGGCGACAGCTCTGGCTTCACTGGTGTGACCGCCATTTCGGGCGGCTCCTTGTACGTGAACAACGAACTGGGCGGTAATGTTGCCGTGGCGACAGCTGGCACGCTAGGCGGCATGGGCGTGATCGGTGGCAGTGTGACCGTGGCCGATGGTGCGGCGCTCAGTCCGGGCGCTCTTGGCGCCCCGCCTGGAGCCCTCACCATCAACGGCGATCTTCATCTGGCGAATAACTCTGCGCTCAACGTCAGCCTTGGCCAAGCCAATGTGGTGGGCGGTCCGCTTAATGATCTCGTCAATGTGGGCGGAAACCTGACGCTGGACGGCACGCTGAATGTCGAGACCGCTATGGGCGGCAGTTTCGATCCGGGCATTTATCGCGTGATCAATTACACCGGTGCGCTCACGGACAACGGTCTGGTGATCGGCACGATCCCGTCGCCCGACTTCTACGTGCAGACGTCGGTCGCCAATCAGGTGAACCTGGTCAACACGTCCGGTCTGACGTTTCGTTACTGGGATGGCACGGGCGCCAAGAATGATGGCGTGATCGACGGCGGCAACGGTGCCTGGCAGCACTCCACCGGCAACGACAACTGGGTGGATGACGGCAGCATCCCGAACGCGCCGTTCGCAGACAGCGCCTTCGCGGTGTTCATGGGCGCGGCGGGCAATGTCACGGTCGACGGGAGCCTGGGCACTGTCGATACGGCGGGCATGCAGTTCCTGACCGATGGCTATACGATCAGCGGGGACGCCATCACCCTGACCGGTACGCAGGCGGTTATCCGTGTCGGCGACGGTACGGCGGCAGGCGTGAATACGAGCGCGCGGATAAATTCGGAGCTGACCGGAGCGGCGCAGTTGGTGAAATCCGATCTCGGCACGCTGATCCTGAGCGGCAATAACAGCTATACGGGCGGCACGGCGGTCAATGGCGGCATCCTGCAAATCTCGGCCGATACCAATCTGGGCGGTGCTACGAGCGGCCTCAGCTTCAACGGCGGAACGCTGCAGACCACGACGGACCTCGCCATCGGTCGCGCGATCGATCTGGCCGGTGCAGGCACGCTCCTGACGGATGCAGGCACGACGCTCGATCTGACCGGCGCGGTGAGCGGGGCAGGGGGCTTGACCAAGGACGGAGCTGGTTCGCTCATCCTTTCGGGCGCCAATAGCTATGCGGGCGGCACGACGGTCAATGCGGGCGCGCTGTTCGTGAACGGCGATCAGTCGTCGGCGACCGGCCTCACGGGCGTCGCATCCAACGCAACGCTGGGCGGCACCGGCACGATTGGCGGGGATGTTGCCATCGCCGATGGTGCGACGCTGGATCCCGGCGGGGTTGACGGTCTGCCGGGCACTCTGAACATCGCCGGCAATCTGTCGCTTGGTTCAGGCTCGACGCTTGCAATGCAGTTCGGTGAGGCCAATGCCGTGGGCGGCGCGCTCAACGACTTGATCGAGGTCGGCGGCGATCTGGTGCTCGACGGCACGCTCGACGTCACCGTTCCCGCCGGGGGCGAGTTTGGCGCCGGCATCTACCGTGTGCTCAACTACGGTGGCGCGCTGACCAACAACGGCCTCAACCTCGGCATCATGCCGGGTGGCAGCACCGCCACCGTCCAGACCTCGGTCGCGGGCCAGATCAATCTGGTGAACACCGATGGGCTCGCGCTCAACTTTTGGGACGGCAATGCCGGTCCAAAGTTCAACAACGCGGTCAATGGTGGTGACGGCGTGTGGCAGAGCGGCATGGGCAATGACAACTGGACCGACGCCGACGGCGTTGTGAATGCTGCCTATTCCGACGGCGCTTTCGCGATCTTCGCTGGTACGGGCGGCAATGTCACGATCGACAACAGCCTCGGCGCCGTCAGTGCATCGGGCATGCAGTTCGCCGCCGACGCCTATATCATCGGTGGTGAGACGCTGACGCTGGTCGGGCCGCAAAGCACGATCCGCGTAGGCGATGGCTCGGCGGCCGGCGCCGCGTTCACCGCGACGATTGCGGCCGACGTGACCGGCAACACCCAGTTGGTCAAGACCGACGCCGGCACGCTCGTGCTGTCGGGTAGCAACAGCTATACTGGCGGCACTGCCATCGAGGGCGGTACGCTGGCGGTCTCGATCGATGCCAATCTTGGCGATGCTGCGGGCGGACTGACATTCAACGCCGGCACGCTGCAGACAACGGCCGACGTTGCCAGCGATCGCACCGTGTCGTTCACGGGTGATGGCATGCTGCTGACAGATCAGGGCACGACGTTCACATTGAACGGAGCGCTAACCGGTAGTGGTTCGCTGACCAAGGGCGGTGCGGGCACCTTGCTGCTGGCCGGCGACAATAGCGGGTATGTCGCCGCGACGCAGGTCGCTGGTGGTACGCTTGGCGTCGATGGCCTGCTCGGCAGCCTTGTGACTGTCGCCGAGGCCGGTCGCCTGGAAGGCACCGGGCACGTAGGAGGCATCAGCAATGCCGGAGTCGTTGCTCCTGGCCGAGGCGGTATCGGCACGCTGACGGTTGCCGGTGATTACGCCGGCAATGGCGGCACGCTGGAGATCGAAGCGGTACTGAGCGACGACAGCTCGGCTACCGATCGATTGGTGGTGAATGGCGCCACATCGGGCAACACCCAGGTTTCGGTGATCAACCGTGACGGGCTGGGCGCGCATACAATTGAAGGCATCAAGATCGTCGATGTGGCCGGTGCCTCGAATGGCACGTTTACGCTGAACGGCGATTATGTGTTCAATGGCGAGCAGGCGGTGATCGCCGGCGCCTATGGCTACCGCATGTATCAGGGTGGCGTCGCTAGCCCAACCGACGGGGACTGGTATCTGCGTTCGTCGCTGCTCAATCCGGGTGAGCCAGTTGATCCCGATGTGCCCACCCCACCACTCTATCAGCCGGGTGTGCCGATTTACGAGGCTTATGGCGCGAACCTGCAGGCGCTTAACGGCCTGCCGACGCTGCAGCAGCGTGTTGGCAACCGCAGCTGGCCAGCAGGTGCAAAAGCGGAGGGAAGCGGAATCTGGGGCCGAATGGAAGGCACGCGCAGCCGGGCCAACGCCGTGGTCTCGACCAGCATGTCCGATCAGGACGTCAACAGCTGGAAGATGCAGCTGGGGGCGGATCGAGTGCTGGCC
Source organism: Sphingosinicella microcystinivorans (assembly GCF_003634215.1). Taxonomy (GTDB): domain Bacteria; phylum Pseudomonadota; class Alphaproteobacteria; order Sphingomonadales; family Sphingomonadaceae; genus Sphingosinicella; species Sphingosinicella microcystinivorans. The sequence goes on from NZ_RBWX01000007.1 coordinate 1,431,335, forward strand.
GCAACCGATAAGGGCGAGCGTCTGGTCGCTGGTGTCACTGCCTTTTATGGCGAGGCTAACAGCCATGTGCGTTCGCTCTTCGGCAATGGCTCGCTCAAGACCGACGGCTATGGCCTGGGCGCGACATTGACGTGGTATGGGCTCAATGGCTTCTATATCGACGGTCAGGCGCAACGCAGCTGGTACGACAGCGATCTGGATTCCAGCATTCTTGGCGAGCTTGCCAAGGGCAATGACGGCATCGGCGAGGCGTTCAGCGTCGAACTGGGGAAGCGCTCGCCCGTTGGCGGCAAACTCAGCGTTACGCCGCAGATCCAGATGGCCTATTCCAACGTTCGGTTCGATCGCTTCGCCGATCCGGCGAGCGCTGTTATTTCGGCCGATAAGGGCGACAGTCTGAAGAGCCGCTGGGGCATCTCTCTCGATCATCAGAACGAATGGGAAGGTGGTCGAAGCCACATCTACGGCCTGGTCAACCTCAGCTACGAATGGCTGGACGGCACCCGTACCCGGGTTTCAGGCACGCCGATCGATTATGCGAATGAGCGGCTGTGGGGTGAACTGGGCCTGGGCGCGAGCGTGAGCTGGACCAAGGGGGTGACGCTCTTTGGCGAAGTCTCGGGCAATAGCCCTTTCAAGGACTTCGGCGACAGCTATACGCTCAAGGCCAATGCCGGCGTTCGGGTTGCATTCTGACGAGTATCGCTAACGAGGCGGGCGGGGCGCTCCTGCAGCGCGTGGCCTAACCCCATTTCCTCCTCGTCCTTGGTATATAAAAGGCGAGCGGCGAGGCGCGGAAGGTTGCGGTGGGCATCACTCGCCCGATGCCGTATCCCTGCCGGGGCTGAGTCCTTGGCGATATGCATCGGGTTCCTCCTTCGCGCAGATCGTCAAGATAGTCGCTCCACCACTGCGCCATCTCGACGCGCTCGGACCAATAGGCCGACTGATTGTAGATGCGGCGGATGCTACCACCGACCGTATGCGCGAGCGCCCGCTCGATCGCGTCGGGGTTCCAGTATCCCGATTCATTCAGCAGCGAGGATGCGGACGTCCGAAAGCCGTGCGCCGTCATCTGATCCTTGGGATAGCCGAGGCGCCGCAGGGCGGCGTTGATCGTGTTGTCGCTGAGCGGCCTCATGCGCGTCCGAACCGACGGAAAGACATATCGACCGGACCCCGACAACGCCTGCATCTCGGAAAGAAGGTCGAGCGCCTGCCGTGACAGCGGCACCACATGCGGCTGGCGCATCTTCATTTTGCCTTCGGGAAGGGTCCAGATGGCCTTGTCGAAATCGATCTCGCTCCATTCCATCTGGCGCATCTCACCTGGGCGCTGAAAAAGGTGGGGTGTGAGCTTCAGCGCATAAAGCACCGCCGGGTCGCCCTGATAACCATCGATCGCCCGTAGCAGACCGCCAAATATGACCGGATCGGTGATCGCGGGGAAGTGCTTCACCTTCGGACTCGTGAGCGCCCCGATCAAAAGGTGGGCCGGATCGCGGTCGGCACGTGCGGTGGCGACCCCATAACGGAATACCCGGCTGACAAACGCCCGCAGCAGATTGGCCGTATCGAGCCGTCCCCGGCGCTCGTGCTTTCTCAGCTCATGCAATATCTCGTGCGGAGTGATCTCCGTGATCGGGCGCTTGCCAAAGTCCGGGCCCATCAGTTTCACGAACCAGCGCATCTTCTTGAGGGTCGGCGCCGCCATACCCTCGCGCGCCTTCTTCTCGATGAGGTCCTCAGCCACATGCGCGAAACTGTTCCGCGCCCGCACGCCCGCCTCGATTCGGGCCTGCCGTTTCGCAAAGTTGGGGTCGACCGAATGCGCCAACTGTTTGCGCGCTGCATCGCGCGCGGCGCGGGCTTCGGCGAGGCTTAGCTCGGGGTAGGAGCCAAGCGCCAGTTTCCGCTCCACGCCATCGATCCGGTACTTGAGCCGCCAGAGCTTGCTGCCGTGCGGATTGACCAAAAGGTACAGCCCCAAGGCGTCGGTGACCTTGTATGGCCTTTCCCTCGGTTTGGCATTCCGGATCGCGGTGTCGGTCAGCGCCATTTTGGGGGCCTCGCTCGTCGCGGGGCGATATCTGCCCCAAAAAAGGCCCCCAACAGCCGCAATCACAGGCAGACGAGGGCGGTCACTGATAATCGGTGAATGCCTCATAACTAGCAGAAATTTAGAGATTTTTCAATCGTCAGCAGACTTCGGCCGACGAACCGTTGGAGGCCCGAGCCGGAATCGAACCGGCGTGCAAGGATTTGCAGTCCTCTGCGTAACCACTCCGCCATCGGGCCTCGATGCGGGAGGCGCGCTCTCTAGACCATCGTCGGTGCCGGTGTAAATGCCCCTGTAAACGCCGCTTGGGTGTTGCCTTTCGACAGAAGGCGTACAGGAATGGACAGGCGCTGACTTTCCGCCTTGGCGTCGTCGCGCGAAACTCCTAAAGCCGGATGCGACCGCGCCGCGTCCCCGGGGCCGGCGGCTTGCAAATTTAGTGTGTTATTCGTATATAACACCAGGAACAGGTTCAGGAGGACGCGAAGCCCGTGAAATTGCCGGACTTCAGGAAGATGCGCAGCGCGATGATCGACAGCCAGCTGCGTCCGAACGGCATCGTCGAGCCCAATCTCATCGCCGCCATCAAATATGTGCCGCGTGAGATGTATGTTCCCGCCGAACTTTCCTCGCTCGCCTATCTGGACGAGGCGCTTGAGGTCGTCCCGGGCCGCGCGATCCCCGCGCCGCTCGTCGGCTGCCTGCTGATGTCCGCGCTTGAAGTGGCGCCGACGGAGCGCGCGCTCATCGTGGGCGGCAGCACGGGCTATTCCGCCTCGATCCTCGCGCGGCTGTGCGCGCATGTCACGCTTCTGGAGGACGATCCGACGCTGGTGCGCCGCGCGTCGTCCGCGATCTCCAAGACCGGCGTGTCCAACGTCAGCGCCGTCGAAGGGCCGCTTGCCGAGGGCTGCGCCGAGGGTGCGCCGTATGATGTGCTTCTGATCGAAGGCGAGGTCGAGGCTGTGCCCGAGGCGCTTGTCGCTCAGGTCCGCGATGGCGGGCGTATCGCGGCGGTGCTCGCGGAGCGTGGCGCGGCGCCGAGTGTTGCGGTCGGCCTTGTTGCGGGCGGGCATGTCGGTTGGACGCGTCTGCTTGAGGCAGGCGCGCCGCGGCTGAAAGGTTTCGAGCGGCCGCGGGTCTTCGAGTTCTAGGAGCGGGCGAATGGGTGGCAGGTTTTTCGGTCTGATGGGAGGCGCGGCGCTCGCCGCGCTTGTGGCAACGCCGGCGGCGGCGGAAAGCCTCCGCGATGCGATGGCCGCCGCTTATGCCAACAACCCCGTGCTTGCAGGCGCCCGCGCGGGCCAGCAGGCAGTGTCCGAAGGTGTCGTTCAGCAGCTCGGTGAGTTTCGTCCCACGCTGGGCGCGCAGGCCGCGCTCAATCAGGAAACCACCGGACCGGGCCGCTTCAACGACATGAGCCGTCTTGTCACGGTCGGCGTGCAGCTCTCGCAGCCCGTCTATCGCGGCGGCCGTCTGCAGGCTGGTCTCAAGGCCGCCAAGAGCCGCGAAGTCGCGGGCCGCGAACAGCTTCGGGCGACCGAGAACCAGACGATCTTCGATACGGTCGTCGCCTATATGGATGTGCTGCGCCTGCAGGCCGAGGTAGACCTCACCTCGAACCAGGTGCGCGTGCTTGAACGCCAGTTGCAGGCGTCGAACGACCGTTTCGAAGTCGGCGACCTGACCCGGACGGACGTTGCGCAGAGCGATGCGCGCCTCGCGCTGGCGCGCAGCCAGAATATCGCCGCGCTCGGCAACCTTGCGAATGCGCGCGCGACCTATGAGCGCGTGGTCGGCCACGCGCCAGAAAACCTCGAGCAGCCGCAGCTGCCGCCGCTCATCCCCGGCACGCAGCAGCAGGCGATCGACCTCGCGCTTGCCGACAGCCCGTTCATGCTCGCCGCGAAGTCCGAGCAGGAAGCCGCGCGTCAGGACGTTCGCGTACAGAAAGGTGCGCGCCTGCCGAGCCTCGATGCGACGTTCGGTGTCGGTTACACCAACTTTCGCGGTCTTTCCGCAGCGGGCGCGGGCGTCCGCACCAGCGGTATCGATTATACGCAGAACATCGGCGCGACGCTGACGCTGCCGATCTTCCAGGCGGGCGTGCAGGGCTCGCGCATCCGGGAGGCCGAGGCGCGCTTTTCGCAGGCCGAGCAGGGCACGTTCGCCACTGAGCGCAACACGATCGAAAGCGCGCGGCAAGCTTGGGAAAACCTGCAAAGTGCCCGCTCGACGATCGAATCGGCCAAGATTCAGGTCAGCGCCAACGAACTCGCGCTTGAAGGCACGCGCGCCGAGAATGAGGTCGGCTCGCGCGATATCCTCGATGTGCTGAATGCCGAGCAGGAGCTGCTCGACGCGCGCGTCACCCTCGTGCGCGCCGAACGCGATGCGTTCGTGGCGGCCTATGCGCTGCTTGCGACGGTAGGCCGCGCCGAGGCGGACGACCTCGATCTGCCGGTCGAAGTCTATCGCCCAGAGGCGTATACTGCGCAGGCGAAGCGGCACTGGGTGGACTGGGCGCCCGGCGACAGGCAGCCCGTGACGACGCAGGTGAAGGCGCCGGACACGATGGGGCCGCCGGTTCCGCCGAGCGTCCAGCAGTAGCCGCGTGACAACGCCCGGCGATTGGCGCTAAATCGCACCTATGGCAGGCAAGCCCGAACCTACGATGGAGGAAATCCTCGCATCTATCCGCCGCATCATTGCGGAGGATGACAGCGAGCGCGTCCGCGCGCCCGAGCCCGAGCCCGACTTCGACGACGAGGATGAACCGCTGGACGACACCGGTGCGCGGTTCGAGGCGGAGCCTTCCGCAGTGCTGGAGCTTTCGGAAGAAGCGCAATCCGCGGTTTCCGATGATATCATGGCGAAAGCGTCCGAGAGTTTCTCCGCCCTGTCCTCCCTGCGCCTGCGCGGCGACGGGGCGGGGCCGGAAACGCTCGAAGGCCTCGTCCGGGAAATGCTGCAGCCCATGCTGAAATCCTGGCTCGACGCCAATCTGCCGGAGATCGTCGAGCAGATGGTCGCCCGCGAGATCGCCCGCATCACGCGCAAGTAAGCGCACCGCCCGCTTGCCGCATCGCAGCATCGCTGGCAAAGAGCGCGCATGACGATCGAAAAGACCTTCGCGCCGGGCGAAATCGAGGCCCGCTGGTACAAATACTGGGAAGAGAACGGGAAATTCCGTCCCGAGCGCCCGGATGCGGCGCCGTTCACGATCGTAAACCCGCCGCCCAATGTCACGGGCAGCCTCCACATCGGCCACGCGCTCGACAACACGCTGCAGGATATCGTGATCCGCTACGAACGCCTGCGCGGCAAGGATGCGCTCTGGGTGGTCGGCACCGATCACGCCGGCATCGCCACGCAGATGGTGGTCGAGCGCCAGCTTGAAGAAAAGCAGGACAAGCGCACCAACTACAGCCGCGAGGATTTCATCGCGAAGGTGTGGGACTGGAAGGCCGAAAGCGGCGGCCAGATCACGCGCCAGCTGCGCCGCCTCGGCTGCTCGATGGATTGGAGCCGTGAGCAGTTCACGATGGACCCGCACTTCACGCGCGCGGTCGTGAAGGTGTTCGTCGACCTCTATAATCAGGGCCTCATCTACCGCGACAAAAGGCTGGTGAACTGGGATCCGAAGCTCAAAACCGCCATTTCGGACCTCGAGGTCGAAACGCGCGAGGTCAAGGGCCACTTCTGGCGCTTCAAATATCCGCTCGCTGACGGCGCGACGCTCGCCGACGGCCGCGTCTACATCGAGGTCGCCACCACGCGCCCCGAAACCATGCTCGCCGACATGGCGGTTGCCGTGCATCCGGAAGACGAACGCTACAAGAGCGTGATCGGCAAGGACATCGTGCAGCCGATCACCGGTCGCCGCTTCAAAGTGGTCGCCGACGAGCACGCCGACCCCGAGCTCGGCTCGGGCGCGGTGAAGATCACGCCGGGCCACGACTTCAACGACTTCGAGGTCGGCAAGCGCGCCGGCATCAAGCCGGCGGACATGCTCAACATGTTCGACGCCGAAGCGAAGGTCGTGCAGACGGCGGACGGGCTGATTCCGGCGGAGTTTCTTGGCCTCGACCGGTTCGATGCCCGAAAGCTGGTCGTCGAGCGGCTGAAGGAACAGGGCTTCCTGATCCCGCACGTCTCGAAGGACAAGGACGGCGAGGAAACGCAGCACGACGCCGAACCGCGCACGATCCAGACGCCTTTCGGCGATCGCGGCGGCGTGGTCATCGAGCCTTGGCTCACCGACCAGTGGTATGTGAACGCCGAGGAGCTTGCGAAAAAGCCCATTGAAGCGGTCCGCAGCGGCGCCATCGAGATCGTCCCCAAGACGTGGGAAAAGACCTTCTTCAACTGGATGGAAAACATCCAGCCGTGGTGTGTCTCCCGCCAGCTCTGGTGGGGCCACCGGATTCCGGCTTGGTTCGACGAGGACGGAAACGTCTTTGTCGCGGAAACTGAAGATGAAGCGCAGGCGCTCGCGGGCAACCGGAAGCTCACCCGCGACGAAGACGTCCTCGACACGTGGTTCTCCTCCGCGCTTTGGCCCTTCGCCACGCTGGGCTGGCCTAACGCCGACGCGCCGCTTCTGAAGAAGCACTATCCGAACGATCTCTGCATCTCGGGCTTCGACATCCTGTTCTTCTGGGATGCGCGCATGGCGATGCAGGGGATGCACTTCTTGGGCGATGTGCCGTGGAAGCGGCTCTATCTGCACGGGCTGGTGCGCGCGGCGGACGGCCAGAAGATGTCCAAGTCGAAGGGCAATGTCGTCGATCCGCTCGGGCTGATCGACAAATATGGCGCCGATGCGCTGCGCTTCTTCATGGCGGCGATGGAGAGCCAGGGCCGCGACGTGAAGATGGACGAGCGCCGGGTCGAGGGCTACCGCAACTTCGCGACCAAGCTGTGGAACGCCGCGCGTTTCTGCCAGTCGAACGGCATCGAAGCCTCGCGTACCATCGCCGCGCCCGCAGCCTCGCTTGCCGTCAACCGCTGGATCATCGCCGAGGTCGCCGCGACCGCGCAGGCGCTCGAAATCGCGATGGCGGAGCTTCGCTTCGATGCATATGCGGACGCAATATACCAGTTCACGTGGAGCCGCTTCTGCGACTGGTATCTCGAACTCATCAAGCCCGTGCTCTCAGAGGGCGGGGCAGGGGCGGACGAGACGCGCACCGTCGCGGGCTGGGCGCTCGACCAGATTCTGGTCATGCTCCACCCGGTGATGCCGTTCGTGACGGAAGAGCTTTGGCACGCGCTCGGCGACCGGGGCGGGCACGATCTCATCACCGCGAAGTGGGCGGATGTCGGCGCGGTCGATGCCAGTGCTTCGGCGGAGATCGACTGGCTGATCCGGCTCGTCTCCGAAATTCGCTCCAGCCGCACCGAGCTGGGCGTGCCGCCTGGTACGAAACTGCCGCTCCACGTCCGCGATTGTTCACCGGGCACAGCGGCGCGGCTTGATAACAACCGCGCGATGATCGAACGGCTGGCGCGCATCGAGACCATCTCGACCGATCCGGCCCCCGCAGGTGGCGCGGCCCAGATCGTTGTCGACGAGGCGACCTATGTGCTTCCGCTCGAAGGCGTCATCGATCTCGCCGCAGAGCGCATCCGCCTCGAAAAGAACGCCGCGGCGGCAGAGAAGGAGCGCGACAGCCTCGCGGGCCGTCTCGGCAACCCGGCGTTCGTCGACAAGGCAAAGCCGGAAGCGGTCGAAAAGGCACGCGCCGATCACGCGGAGAAGTCCGCCGAAGCGGAGCGGCTCAGGGCTGCGCTGGCGCGGTTGGGCTAGAGCACCCTCAGCTCGACATCAGCACGAACATCGCCGCCAGCAGCACGCCGCAGACGCCGAGGACGAACAGAAGCTTGCGATCATCGCGCATCCGCTTCGGTTTCTTCTTCGTCACGCTCAGTCCTCCCCCTCTGCACGGCGCGGCAGCCATTCCGGCCATTCCACGCTGACCGGGTGGCCGCCGAGCGTCAGCAGTGCATCTGCATATTCCATGCGAAGATAAGCGATGCCGTGCGCGCCTTCAAAGCTGCGCAGCGTGCCGGCCTCGCGGTCTCCGGCCATGATCGTGCGTTCCTCGCCTACCGGGTCCGCGAGCATTACCGGCACGAAGCGCTTGTTCACCTTCGCGCGCCAGTTCATCCGCGCGGTGTTTTCCTGCCCGACGTAACAGCCCTTGGAGAAGCTGACACCGTTCAGCTCGGCAGCGTTCGTTTCCAGCCACATTGTCTTGTCGATTTCGAAGTCGGGCGTATCGGGCACGCCGAGGCCGATGCGCCAAGCGTGCCATGCCGCCGCGTCCGCATCCACCGAACCGCCCGCCGCGAGCCAGCGCTGACCGAGTGCTGGGAGGCGGGGGTCGCTGGGCCGGGAAAGCGTGCGCTCCTTCCACCCCGCGAAGACGCGCAGCCCGGAGGGCGCGATGTCGATAGCGCGGCGCAGGCGGTACATCCTCAGCCTCTTCGCGAGGTCGTCGGCGCGGCTCTTGTGGACATCAATGAAGATGCCCGCCTCGCCGCCGTCGTAGAGGATCATGTCGGCGAGATACTTGCCCTGCGCCGAAAGCAGCCCGGCCCATACCGGCGTCTCGTGCGTCAGCGTCTTTTCCGAAACGTCGTTGGTGACAAGCCCGTTCAGGAAACCCCGCACGTCCTCGCCGGACACCACGAGCACGGTGCGATCATCAAGATATGCAATCATGGAGTCGAAGCTAGGGACTGGTACGCGACGTGCAAGGGGGTATAGCATCGCAGTCATGACCCAGAGCTTTGATCTCGTCCTGAAGGGCGGCCATGTCTTCACGCCTGCGGGCCTTGTTCAGACCGATGTTGGGGTGCGCGGACGCAGCATTGCCGCGCTCGGATCGTTCGCCGATGCGGGCGAAGTGATCGACTGCACCGGCCTCACCGTGCTGCCCGGTGTCATCGATACGCAGGTCCACTTTCGCGAGCCCGGTCTCGAACACAAGGAAGACCTCGAATCGGGAAGCCGTGCCGCCGTGATGGGCGGGGTGACGGGGGTGTTCGAAATGCCGAACACCAATCCCAATACCGACAGCGCCGAAGCGCTCGCCCACAAGCTGGAGCGCGCCAAGGGCCGCATGTGGTGCGAACACGCTTTCTACGTGGGCGCGACTGATGCGAACGCGGAAAACCTCCGCGAGCTGGAAATGCTGCCGGGTGCCTGCGGCGTGAAGGTGTTCATGGGCGCGTCGACCGGCAGCCTGCTGGTGGAGGATGACGCGACGCTTCTCCGGGTACTGCGCTCAGGCCGCCGCCGTGTCGCGATCCATGCCGAGGACGAGCCTCGGATGCAGGCACGCAAGGATCTGCGTGTCGAGGGTGACCCCTCCAGCCATTCGGTCTGGCGTGACGACGAGTCGGCGATCCTTGCCACGCGCCGCGTACTCGGACTCGCGCGCGAGGCGAAACGGCGCATCCATGTGCTCCACGTCACCACGCCCGCAGAGCTGGAACTGCTTGCGCAGCACAAGGACATCGCGAGCTGCGAGGTGACGCCGCAGCACCTGACCCTGGCGGGGGAGGAGGCCTATCCGCGCCTCGGCACCTACGCGCAGATGAACCCGCCGATCCGCTCCGGCGCGCATCGCGACGGCCTCTGGCACTGGCTCCGCCAGGGCGTGCCCGATGTCTGGGGCTCCGACCACGCGCCGCACACGAAGGAAGAGAAGGCGAAGCCCTATCCGGCGAGCCCCAGCGGCATGCCCGGCGTGCAGACGCTGCTACCGCTGCTGCTCGATCATCTGGCGGCGGGGCGCGTGACGCTGGAGCGCGTCGTCGATCTCACGTCAGCCGGGGCCGTTCGTTTGTTCGGCCTTACCGCCAAGGGCCGTATCGCGCCGGGCTTCGACGCCGATTTCAGCATCGTCGATCTCAAGTCGCGCTGGACGATCGAGAACGACTGGCTGCAATCGAAGTGCGGCTGGTCGCCGTTCGAAGGCATGACGCTCACGGGCCGCCCCGTCGGCACGATCATCCGCGGCCGCCGCGTGATGTGGGACGCGGGCCTCATCGGCACCGCCATCGGCGAACCCTTCCGTTTTGACGAGACGCTGCGAGCCTGAGCAAAACATTTGGGGGGAGCGTCGTGACGGCCGAGAGCGTGGAGCAGGAATTCGACGTCAAGCGCGACCGACTGGTGATCCTCGCCTCGTCGCTCGGCACCATTTTCGAATGGTATGATTTTTTCATCTACGGCACGCTCGCGGCGCTGCTCGGGCGCAAGTTCTTCCAGGTGGAAAGCGAAACGCTCGCCTTCCTGCTCAGCCTCGCGACCTTTGCCGTCGGCTTCCTCGTCCGCCCGCTCGGCGCGATCCTGTTCGGCTATCTCGGCGACAAGGTTGGCCGGAAATATACGTTCCTCGTGACGATCACCGTCATGGGCCTAGCCACCGCCGCGATCGGCCTGCTGCCGACCTACGCGCAGATCGGCGTCGCCGCGCCGCTCATCCTCATCGGGCTTCGCTTTGCGCAGGGCCTCGCGCTTGGCGGCGAATATGGCGGCGCTGCGGTTTACGTCGCCGAGCACGCACCCGCGCACCGGCGCGGCTTCTACACGAGCTGGATTCAGATCGCCGTGGTCTGCGGTTTCCTGCTCTCGATCATCGTCGTCGTCTCCACGACCACGATTATCGGCAAGGAGGCGTTCGAGGCGTGGGGCTGGCGCATCCCGTTCCTCGCCTCGCTGATCCTGCTCGCAATCTCGATCTGGATTCGCATGAAGCTGAACGAGAGCCCGGTGTTTCGCGCGATGAAAGCAGCGGGAACAACCGCGGCCAATCCATTCGTGGAGAGCTTCCGGGAGCGGGGAAATGTCGGCCGCATACTCATCGCGCTCTGCATTGCCGCGGGTTTCACGGTGATCTGGTACAATGCGCAGTTCTACACGCTCTATTTCCTGCAGGGCGCAGCAAGAGTCGCCGAGCCCGATGCCCGGCTGCTCGTCGGCGCGGCCGTCGTCGTGGGCGCGCCGAGCTTCATCTTCTTTGGCTGGCTCTCCGACAAGATCGGACGCAAGCCCGTGATCCTCACCGGTTTCGCGCTCACGCTCGTGCTGCTGTTCCCGCTTTACTGGTTGATCTCTGCGGCGGCGAACCCGGCGCTGGAACGCGCGATGACCGCGCACCCGGTCACCATCGTCACGCCCGAAGGCTGCCGCTACGATCCTTTCGCGGATGGCCAGCAGGGGACCTGCGCCGAAACGCTCGAATGGTTCGCGGCGAACGGCCTCAACTACACGCGCATGCCCGCCGATGTGGCGGAGGTCGAAGTCCTGGTCGCCGATGCGCGCATTCAGGGGTTTCAGCCCGAAGTGTTCCGTACTGCGCTCGGCGCGGCGGGCTATCCTGAAAGCTCGGACAGCGGTGAACGGCAGGGATGGCTCGTCATCCTCGCCGCGTCCGTGATGACGCTACTCACCGGCATGACCTACGGCCCCGCTGCCGCGATGCTCGTCGAGTTGTTCCCCGCGCGTATCCGCTACACGTCGATGTCGGTGCCGTACCACATCGGCACGGGCGTCTTCGGCGGCCTGTTGCCGCTCGTCTCGCAATATATTGTCGTGTCCACGGGCGCGGTGTTCGGCGGCCTGTGGTACACGTTCGTCATCGTTACCGTCGCGATGCTTGTAACGTACTTCTACCTTCCCGAAACGGGCGGGCGCGACATCGGCGGCTGAGCTATTTCAGCCGCGTCTTGAACCAGTCGAGCGCTTCGCCCCACGCCGCCTTCGCCGCTGTTTCGTTGTAGCTGGGGCGATAGTCGGCAAGGAAGCCATGGTCGGCTTCGGGATAGAGGATGATCTTCGAGCGCGATTTCGCCTTTTCGAGGGCGGCCTTCATTGCGTCCACGTCGGCAACCGGGATGCCTTTGTCCTTGCCGCCGTAAAGCCCGAGTACGGGCGCTTTTAACCGCGCGGCGATCTCGATGGGCTGGCTGGTTATGATCGGCGGCTTGTTCTCGCCGGTCAGCCGCCCGTACCATGCGACGCCCGCATCCACGCGTGGGCTATGGGCGGCGTAGAGCCACGTGATGCGTCCGCCCCAGCAGAAGCCGGTGATGCCGAGCTTCGACGAATCGCCGCCGTCCGCCGCCGCGAACGCAGCAGCCCGATCGAGATCGTCCATCACGATCGCGTCGGGCACCTTCGAAACGATGCCCGAGATCAGTGTCTGGATGTCCGACTCCTTCGTCGCATCGCCCCAGCGGGCGTAGAGATCGGGAGCGATCGCATAATAGCCTGCGTGCGCGAGACGGCGGCAGATGTCCTTGATCCATTCGTGGACGCCGAAAATCTCGTGCACCACCAGGATCACCGGCGCGCGGCCGCTACCTGCGGGTTTCACGCGGTAGGCGGGCATCTGGCCCTGCTGCACGGAGATCGAGAGCATCCGCTCGTCGAGACCCTTGAGATCGGTCTTGAGCGTGCTGGCGGCGACAGGCTGCACGGCGGCGGCAAACCCTGCGGCGAACGTGCCGCCAACGAGTACGCCGCGGCGAGACAGGCCCGTCGAGGCCACCCAATTGCGATCTTCGGGCAAACGGTCGGTCGTCATGGCGCGGGCTCCCTAAGGCTGAGGGCGCCTTCAGGGTCTTGGGGGATGGGCGCCCGCAGCCATAATGCACCACCGGCACATTCGTTGCCAGTCCGATCCCTGGGCTTTGAGGGGATTATAGGGCGGCCCCGGCAATATGCCGAGGCCGCCCGTTTTGGCAGCGTGACCCGTTTTTCAAGCACCGTTCTGTTCGCGGTCGGCACATCGGCGGGTGATCGCCGGGCGGAGCGGGTGAGATGGTCGTTGTTCTCGTTGTCGTATGCCGCAGTTCCGAATGCCGCCGAGGGTGGCCCCAGGGTCGGAGGAGACGAAGCACGGACCATGCCAGATGATGCAAACGGCGCATTCCGGCGGCGAGCCGGACGGCCTGCTTTCAAGGGTGTAAAGAACGTCGACAGCCGCTATTCCTCGCCCTCGCAATACGGTCAGTGGAGACGAGCAATGGCGGACACGCGTTCGGTCACGATTTCAACCGCAAAGGCAGGCATCGGCTTTGGCACGGCGCTCGCGATCACGATCTCCTGGAGCCTCCACAAATCCATCCTCTGGGCGATCGTTCACGGCTTCTTCTCGTGGCTCTATGTCCTCTATTATGTTCTGAAACGCTGACGCGCGCGCCGAATTGCGCTATTCTCCCCCTGCGGTGGGAGGGCAATCCGATGGCGCGAAGGATATTGGGCACGGTCGCAGGCGTTATTGTCGCCATGCTGGTCGTCAGTGTGATGGATTACGTCAGCAGGATGCTGACGCCTGATGCAGCGGCAATGCCCGCGCAAGGCTTCGCGGCAGTGCCGACCACGTCGAAAGTCGTCATGGCGCTGGGCTGGCTCCTCGCCACGCTGATCGGCGGCTTCATCGCCGTACGGATCGCGCGCTGGGTGCCCGCCGTCTGGGTGGTCGCCGGGTTGATCGTCGCCGCGTGTCTCTACAACGGCTTCACGATTCCGGGCGTGCCGCTCTGGATGCAGATTGCAAGTGTGATCGCGCCGGTCATCGGCGCCCTGATCGTCAGGGGCGTTGCCAAACCTGCGTGATCAGAGCTGACAAGTGCCCTCGCGCGTCTCGGGCGCGGCGCCTGCACGGTACCAGCGCGTCTTGCCGGCCAGGGCGGCGGCATCCTGGTAGCAGACCTCGGCGTTCGTTCCGGCGGAATCGATCAGCACGGTCCACTGGTGGTCGCCGCAATTGTGCTGCTCGCACGCCCATGACATGACCTTGCCGTTTTTCATCTCGATCGGGGCAGAAGGTCCGCCTTTTTCGCCCATCACCCAGGCCAGGACCGTCTTGTCTGGAATGGCTTCGGTAACCGCGGCCTTCACCGTGGGATGATCGAAGAAGGCAAGGTCGTTCACCTTGTCGAACGGGTATTTGCCAGCGTATGCGGCCAGATCGGCTCCGGGTGCGTCGGTGCCTGCCGGCGCCGGCGAAGCGGTTTCGACGTCGGCTTCCGGCGTCGTGCCGCCTGCTGCCGCATCCACGCTGTTTGGGTCCGTGGCATCCACCTTGGGCTGATCCGCCGGGGCCGCATTGTCGCAGGCCACGGCCACAAACCCGGCGAGCAGGATCACCAGCGTCCGCATTTCTCTTTCCCTCCCGTTCAGAACTCTTGCGCCATTATGGCAGTGATCGACCGGGCTTGTCATCCGCGCGCTCGAGCAGATCGTCAGTCACCTCCATCAGCAGCAGCGGATCATCCGCTGCATCCTCGATCGCATCCACGAAGGCTGCGCGCGTTTCAGGGTCGTCGTACGTCATCTTGGCGTCATAGGCCCGGCGCCAGGTTGCTTCGTCAGGCCACTCCGCCACGCCGATGAAGCGGCCTTCCGAATCCCGGTGCAGCCGCGAACCGAGGCTGCCGTAGTGTTCGCGGATGAGTTCGGTGCCGCGTCGCCACGCCGCACGGAACTGCGCTTCCTTGCCGGGTTTCACTTTCCACCAATAGGCCGCCACGAACATCCTGCGCCTCCATATTTCAGTCTCATGCCGAATGAACGCACGGCGCACCGAAAAGCGCCTTGGAGCCCGGGTGATTTGGGCCTAGCCTGCGCGTCAAAGTTCCCCCTAGGAGGATTGCCCGATGCGTCTGTTCAGCCTTGCCGCCGCCACCATGGCCGCCACCATCGCCCTCGCCAGTCCCGCGCTCGCCGCGCTCGCCGTGGGGGCAACGGCTCCGGTGTTCACGACCAAGGCGTCGCTCGCGGGCAAGCCTTTCGATTTTGCGCTCGCTTCGGCGCTGAAAAAGGGGCCGGTCGTGCTCTATTTCTTCCCCGCCGCCTTCACACCCGGCTGCACGGTCGAGGCCAATGCCTTTGCCGAAGCGACGGACGATTTCGCGAAAATGGGCGCCACGGTGATCGGCATGTCCAACGATCCGATCGAAAAGCTCAACGAATTCTCGGTGAAGGAATGCCGCAACAAGTTCGCGGTCGGTGTCGCGGACAAGGCGCTCATCGACAAATACGACGTGCCGCTGGCGATGATGCCCAGCCGTTCGAACCGCACGTCCTATGTGATCGCGCCCGATGGCAAGATCATCTTCGTGCATTCGGAAATGGCGCCCAAGGGCCATATCACCGGCACGTTGGCCGCCGTGAAATCGTGGCACGCCGCGCACGCAGGCGGGAAGGCCAAGGGCACGAAGTAGGCTTCAGAAGTTCAGGAACGTCTTGAAGCCACCGTAGATCAGGCGCTTTCCGTCGAACGGGGCCTTCTCGTGGTCGTGCGTCATGCGTTCGTCGGCCATGACCTTGGCGTTGATCGCATCCCGCGCCTCGCGTGACGGGTAGGTGATCCACGAAAACACCACGACTTCGCCGTCCTTCGCCTGCACCGCGCGCGGAAACGACGTCAACTCGCCGTACGGCACATCGTCGGCGACGCATTCGACATAGGACAGAGCGCCGTGATCCATCCACACCGTGCCCGCCAGCTCTGCGAGTTTGCGGTAATCCTCCATGCGATCCTGCGGCACCGCGAGCACGAAACCATCGACGTACGTCATTGCCATCCTCCCATTTCCGAATTTCAGACAGATTGAGCGGATTTATCTGAAGTAAGCAATAAGCAAGATGTGCATGCAACATTTATGCGATGATTGACGCTCTCACCACGTTTGGTTCGCTCGACACACTTGTGTTCGTGCTTGTTCTTGTGGGTGTTGCCGCAGGGATTGGGCTCGAACGCGCGTTTTCGAAAACCGCGCGCGGGCAACGCCGACGAAAACCATGGTACGGTAAACCGGGGCAAGTGCCCGGGATGCCGCCGATCAGCATAGCGGATCCCGCAGAGCAGCTTCGCGTCGTTACGGCTGCGGAGTTTAAAAAGCGAACCCTACTCAACAAGCAGGAAGTGCGTGTCCTTTACGCGGCGGAGCGCGCGGTCGCTGAAAGCGGCCTCAAGTGGCGGGTCATGGCGCAGGTCAGCCTTGGTGAAATCCTGCGTTCGGAAAACCCGCGTGCTTTCGCGGCCATCAATTCAAAGCGTGTCGACTTGCTGGTGATCTCGCAATCGGGAGAGCCGCTTGCCGCGATCGAATATCAGGGTAGCGGCCACTATCAGAACGCCGCCGCCATTCGTGATGCCGTGAAGAAGGAAGCATTGCGCAAGGCCGGTGTCCGCTACATTGAAGTCATGGGTAGGCACACGGCCGATG
This sequence comes from Sphingosinicella microcystinivorans, assembly GCF_003634215.1. GTDB lineage: Bacteria > Pseudomonadota > Alphaproteobacteria > Sphingomonadales > Sphingomonadaceae > Sphingosinicella > Sphingosinicella microcystinivorans. The sequence continues at coordinate 1,447,650 of NZ_RBWX01000007.1, forward strand.
ACGTTCGGCGGGAGATCGGGAGACTGGTCTTCGCCGAGACCAAGAAACTCTCCCCGGTCTGAGCTGCGCTGCTTGCATCCTCGCTTGTCCGGGCCTTATGGGTCCGGCTTAGCAGCAGGAGCGGGCGATGGCCGACGACGAGTATGTATATGACGAAGACACCGGGGAGTGGATCAGCGCCGCTGAGGCGGCTGCGCGGTCTGTGGTGGAAGTGCGCGACGCGGCGGGGAATCTGCTGGCGGACGGTGACAGCGTCACGCTCATCAAGGATCTGAAGGTGAAGGGCGCGGGGCAGACGCTGAAGGTCGGCACGGTGATCAAATCTATCCGCCTTACCGGCGACCCGCAGGAAATCGATTGCCGCTTCGACGGCATCAAGGGCCTCGTGCTCCGCGCGGAGTTCGTGAGGAAGCGCTAAAGTTTCTCCATAAGCGCCTGCGCCGCCGCCGGCGCGCGGACCTTGGCGCCGTTGATCATGAAGACGAATGTGTCGCGGCCGCCCTTGGCCCAGTCGTGCGCCTTTGCGGCCCAATCGTCCAGGGCGGCGGGCGTGTAACCCGTCGGTACATCCTCCTCGGCACGCTGGAGGCGGGCATAGGCGAAATCGGCGGTCGCTTCATCGATGGTCGGATAGCCGGGCTTGTCGGCATAGACGATCGCCGCGCCCGCATCCTTCGTGAGCTTCACGAAGGCGGCATCCTCGAACGTCGCGTGCCGAACCTCCAGCGCGTGGCGGAGAGGGCGGCTACCGATCTTCGAGGGGAGCAGTTTCAGGAACCCCGCGAAATCCTCCGCGTCGAACGCCTTGGTGTGCGGGAACTGCCAGAGGATGGGGCCGAGCTTGTCTTCCAGTGCCTCAAGGCCTTGCCCCAGAAACTTCGCGATCGACTCCGCGCCGTCCGCGAGTTTCTTGCGGACTGTGGTGAAGCGGGAGGCCTTCACAGTGAACACGAACCCCTCGGGCGCGGCCTCCGCCCACTTGGCGAAGCTCGCGGGCTTGAAGCTGCTGTAAAAGGTGCCGTTGATCTCGATCGCGCCGAGCCGCGCGGCGGCATATTCAAGCTCCCGCGCCTGCGCGAGCCCTTGCGGGTAGAAGGTGCCGCGCCAGGGTTCGTAGGTCCAGCCGCCGATCCCGACGCGTATCTTCCCCCCGCTCATGAGCTACGCAGCCATCTTTTCGGGAAGGGCGAGCGGCAGCGGCAACTGCACCTTCTCCGTAACCTCGCCGAGCGCCCACGATCCGCGCGTCATGTGACGACCCGCGCCGACGTGGCTTTCGATCAGCACCAGCTCGTCCGCGCGCCAGCTGATCGGATCGATGCTTTCCGTCCCCGTGCGCCACTGGTGGCCGTGCGCAAGTGTCATGTGCGGGGGTGAGGCGGGGACATCCGCCGAGATGCCTGCACTCGAAAGGCGCTCCACGAGTTCATGCCGGAAGCTCTCGATGAAGGTCAGCGGCTCTGACGCCGTGAGGAGCGCGCGGTCGTTCGCGCGCACAAGCTGATCGAACACCGGGCGCTGAGCGGGGAGGGTGATGTCGTGCAGTGCCTCGCCCACACGCTCCACAAGGCGCGGCTGCGGCGCCTCATACGTGCCGCCGAGCATCGCGAGCGTGATGTGCAGCCGGTCGGCGGGAAGCCGCGATCCGGCGAGGTGATAGACGCAGCCCATCATGCCGAGCGTGGTCGCCAGCAGCGACGGTGGACGCAGCGCGAGGAAGTAGCGATGGAAAACGACGTTCTGCATGTGCACGCCTCTTTCGTTCCCTGTTCGTTCATATAGAACAAACGCGGAACATCTTGCAAGCCCCATCAACGCTCACAAGGTAAACGCACGAAGCCGCATCCAGTTCTCCCGCTTCACATCGGCGGGCACGGCGCAGGCGCCGCTACTGGAAAGAAGCGTGAGAATGCGCCAGCGCGCCGCATTCCCGCCAAGCTGGCGCAGCCCGATCCGCTCGGCGGTACGTCCGTTGAAGGCGATGGCCTCCAGCGCCGGAAGCGTATCCGCCATCGCGGCGAGGTCGCGCGCCGCGGGTGAGCGAATGGCGCTGTCGAGGCTCCCCGCGCGCTCGGCATGGGCGATCACGTCCCACAGGCCCACGCCGCGCGCGAGCAGCGCCTCCAGCCGCGCCGCATAGGGCAGCGCGGGAAGGTCCACACCCGTCACCGCGCCCATCAGTCGCCAGAAGCCGTTCCCCGGACCCGCGTAATATTCCTGCGCCGCGAGCGAGGCCCGCCCCGGCAGGCTGCCGAGTACCAGCACCCGCGTGCGCGCATCCGCCACGGGCGGGAAAGCGTGATCGCGGGGAGGGGAAGGGGCGCGGACGGCCGTGCTACTCGCTTTCGCTGACCGCCGCCGGTTCGGCTGCGGCATCTTCCGGTTCCGGCTCCGGCTCCGGAGGTGCCGGGGGCGCTGGCATGTATTCGGCAGGGATCTGATAGGCGAGCATCTGCGTTCCCGCGCAGCGATACGTTGCGTCATTGCGGTTTTCCGCCGCCTGAAATGCCTGGGCGAGTTCGGGGCGTCCTTCCAGCGCCTTGCGCGCATCTTCGGGAAACGACGAATAGGCGACGGCCATCATCGCGCGGCTGCCATCCTTCAGCTTCACGAAAACATAGGGCGTCATGTCGCCGAAATACACGACCTCTCCGGCCTTCACGCGAAACACCGGCGCGCCGAAGCAGAAGGTGTTGGCAATCTCCGCGGGGCCTGCCGACGCGCCGAAAAGCACATACTCGCCTTCGGAAACCACGGTCACGACATGTTCGAGCGGCAACTGCTTCTGCGCGCTCTTCACACGCACGTGATAGGTGGTCGTGTCGCCGGTTTCCTTTGCGTCCTTGGGCGGCAGCACGATGTCCTGCGCGGCGGAATCATAGCGCCGGAAATCCACCTTCGCGGATTTGCCCGCGCTCGGCTTGTCCGGCCTACGGAAGCCGACAACGATCGCGCCTTGCCCCGGCTGCAGTGTTACCGGCTGCGTGAGGTCGGCGGGCTTGTCGGCGCGAAGCTGCGCCTTGGCGGGCGCGGCGAGCGGCGCCAGCATCAGCGCGGCGAGGAGTGCGTATCTTGCGGTCATGGCTTCAATCCACCGGCGCGACGCGCGGCGCCGCGAATTCATTGTTCCAACGGATCTTGCGCATTCCCGGTCGTGTCGACCCTACGACATCTTCGAAAAACGCGTTACGCTCCGCATCGGTCATGGCTGCGATCCGCTTCTTGGTGGCGTCGTCCACGTCCACCAGCGCCCAGCCGCGTACCAGAAGGCATGTCTGCCGGTTCTGCCGCCGCTGTGATCCTTCCGCGATCGCGCCGCCCAGAAGGCCGCCGAGCGCCCCCGCGCCGGCAGCGACGGCGGGGGAGATGATGGCGGAATTGTAGGGGACGACCACAACGCCGCCCGGCGTGCGCGATCCGCGCGCGATCAGGCGGCATTCGTTCCAGTCCCGCTCATACTCCGCGCGCGTCGCGCCCGGCTTGTTGTAAAAGCGGCTGTCCTTCAGATCGCGCGCGGCATCCTGGCGGTCTTCATCGGTCAGCTCGGTGTCCGGCGCGCTCTGCGCGGCCGAAGTTGCCGTCGCCGGTGCTGCGGTATCCTCACTGACTGTCGCAGGCTGGAGGACGGACGCGGCCAGCAGCACCGCGAACACAGAACTCATATACGATGGACTCCCCCGCCTTTTACACGTCGTGGATGCTATACTCCGCCATTACTGTGCGGCAAGCATTGGGGTGCGTACGCCGGCGAAAAAGGGATGAAACGATGCCCGGAAATTCCTATGCTACGGCCTCCGAAAAGATCGATGCGGAGAACGCCGCGCTCGCCGACTGGCGCGGCAAGATGCTCGCTGAGACGGCACAGCCTGATCTACTCGGCGGTACGTCCGTTGAAAGCGACAGATTCAAATTTTCCGATCATCTTCTGATGTAGTAGTTTGCCGAACGGGTTTTAGATTTGAAAATTTTGTTTATTTTATTCGGGTTTTTCGGTCTGTGAGAGGTGATTAATGCGAAAATTAACAACATCCCCGACCATTTCTGTTTTATGAATCATGCGGTGACAATTTGAGCAAAGAACAGTAAAATCTTTTTTTGCGTTTAGAGGCACCTTCTGTCCTTTTAATTTTGCTAAAGGAAGCAAGTGATGAGCTTCGATGAAGCCTTCTCCAATTTTTCCATACTTTTTTGCAAAATCAAAACCGCATGCTTTACAGGCGTAACCGTGGATCGTCTTAGCTTTCTTAGCTAGCCGTCGGTTGCGCTCTATTCGTTTATGCTCGCGTAAAGTGCGGGCATCTTCTGCGTCGGATTCTTGTTCATCATCTTCCGCGTCTGCCGATGAGAAAAGGCGATCGTCGCGTGCAGAAAGCTCAAGGTAAAGGCGAGCAAACCTACCAAAATCGTCCCGAAGCACCTCTGCGGCCGGTAGCTCTTTCGTTGGGTAAAATATTGAACAAACTGAGCCGGCTTCATAGAGAGAGCCTAGAGATGACTGTCGTGCTTCACCGAGATCGATAGGACCGGTCGCAAGGCTGCCGACTAAATTCCCTAGGCGGGATAAAAAATCTTGCGCTCGGGCCTTTAGCGCTTGTGTTGATCCAGAACCATACTGCTCCTTAATCGTAGTCACGCCTTGATTCAGCGACAAGTATACGCCTTCAAGGTCGGCTCGAAAAAGATAAACCAAGTAATAGCCTCCCTGAACGGTCTCCGTAATTAGGCGGTCCATAACAGCTACCCACGGGACGTTCGCCCACGTGCCTTGGCCCGAACTCCCCCGAACAAGGTAACGCTCTGAGTCGTGAAGCCAATTTGAGATAGCTTGAGGAAGCTCGGTTCTAACCATGTCCGCAATACTGTGTGTTGCGAAAGGCTGCTTGGTTGCAGCTTTGTACTCGTTAAGTATCAGGCCAAATAAACGATGAGCAGGATCCTCAATTTCGACAGGAGTTTGATGATCGGAAAGAAATGGAGTCCAGTCATATTTTTTGGACGATAGGACCTGCTCTCGCCACCATGGCCAGTCAGCATCAGGGCGACCAAATAAGGAGAAATAGCCTTTGCCAGGAGAATTGTCGTTCTGATTAACGATAATGCCGGTTATAGCGGGCTTTTTGGCTGATTTTGTCCATTCAGCTAAGTTGTTTAATCCTTGGATTTTTAAGCTATCTCCCCAGTCTCCGCGGAGATTTTGGAGGCCCAAACGTTCGTGCGTCCCTTTGTAACCAATCATCCTATCGGGACGATCGGGGTTCGCGTCTGGCAGTAAATCAACTAACAGACGCAGCAATTTCCTTCCATTTTCATCAAGCTCTGCCATTACTCCCTCGTCGGCAAATAAATCTCTCCACCCTTCTCTTTAAACTTCTCACTCATCTCCGCCATCCCTTTCGCCGCGTCCTCGGCCGCGATGAACGTATCCGCGCTCTGGTTCTGCTTTGCGGCGAAGTCGCGGACTTCCTGGCTGATCTTCATCGAGCAGAATTTCGGGCCGCACATGCTGCAGAAATGCGCTGACTTGGCGCCTTCCGCGGGTAGCGTCTGGTCGTGGTATTGCTCGGCCGTATCGGGATCGAGCGACAGGTTGAACTGGTCGCGCCAGCGGAATTCGAAGCGGGCTTTGCTGAGCGCGTCGTCGCGGACCTGCGCGGCGGGGTGGCCTTTCGCAAGGTCGGCGGCGTGGGCGGCGAGCTTGTAGGTGACGACGCCGACCTTCACGTCGTCGCGGTCGGGGAGGCCGAGATGCTCCTTTGGCGTGACGTAGCAAAGCATCGCGGTGCCGTACCAGCCGATCTGCGCGGCGCCGATGCCGCTGGTGATATGGTCGTAGCCGGGCGCGATGTCTGTGGTGAGCGGCCCCAAGGTATAGAAGGGCGCTTCGCCGCAGGCTTCGAGCTGCTTTTCCATATTCTCCTTGATCTTGTGCATCGGCACGTGGCCCGGCCCTTCGATCATCACCTGCACATCCTGCGCCCAGGCGCGCTTGGTGAGCTCGCCGAGCGTGTAGAGCTCGGCAAACTGCGCCTCGTCGTTCGCGTCGTAGATGCTGCCGGGGCGGAGGCCGTCGCCGAGGGAGTAGGCGACGTCATAGGCCTTCATGATCTCGGTAATCTCGTCGAAGCGTTCGTAGAGGAACGACTCCTTGTGATGCGCGAGGCACCATTTCGCCATGATGCTGCCGCCGCGCGACACGATGCCGGTCATGCGCTTTGCCGCGAGGGGGACGTAGGGCAGGCGCACGCCCGCGTGGATGGTGAAATAGTCGACGCCCTGCTCGGCCTGCTCGATCAGCGTGTCGCGGAAGATCTCCCACGTCAGGTCTTCGGCGATGCCGCCGACCTTTTCGAGCGCCTGATAGATCGGCACGGTGCCGATGGGGACGGGGCTGTTGCGCAGGATCCATTCGCGCGTGTCGTGAATGTTGCGGCCCGTCGAAAGGTCCATCACCGTGTCCGCGCCCCAGCGGATGGCCCACACCATCTTGTCGACCTCGCTCGCGACGTTGCTGGCGACGGCCGAGTTGCCGATGTTGGCGTTGATCTTCACCAGGAAGTTGCGGCCGATGGCCATCGGCTCTGATTCCGGGTGGTTGATGTTGTTCGGGATGATGGCGCGGCCGCGCGCCACCTCGTCGCGCACGAACTCGGGCGTGACGTAATCGGGGATGGCGGCGCCGAAGTCCTGACCGTCGCGGACGTATTCTTTAAGGCGCGCGCGGCCGAGGTTCTCGCGTACCGCGACATACTCCATCTCGGGCGTGATGATGCCGCGGCGGGCATAGTGCATCTGGCTGACGTTCATGCCGGGCTTTGCGCGCAGGGGACGCTTCACGACATTGGGGAAGGGCTGCACGCCGCCGGAGCGGTCCGGGCCGAGCTGGCCGTTGTCTTCCGGGCGGATTTCGCGGGCGTCGTAGGCCTCCACGTCGCCGCGGGCGAGAATCCAGTCCCGGCGGAGCGCGGGGAGGCCGGCGTGGATGTCGATGCGGGCGGCGGGATCGGTGTAGGGGCCGGAGGTGTCGTAGACACGGACGGAGGGTTCGCCGGAGGTCGGCTCCAGGTCGATCTCGCGCATCGCGACCTTGTGCGGGCCGACGTAGATCTTGCGGCTGCCGCGAATGGGCCCGGTGGTGACGCCGATTTCGGTGCGTGCGGGGATGTCGGCCATGTGTCGTGCTCCGTCATGGGGCGGACTGGCGCGGGGATATGGCAGTGGCAGCGACCCAGCTTGGGCAACTGCGGTTCCGATCCCTACGCCGGCACGACCCGGGTCAGGTTCGAAGGGTTCCCCCGCTCGTGCGGCGATCTCAGCCCGGCGTCACACCGGGTACCCCTTGGAACGAATGCTGCGGCGGACTCTGGTGGCTTTGCCCGCGCCTGTCAATTCGCCGTGCGGCGAAAGCGGCGGAGCTTGCCGAGTGCGATACCGGAAACCTCCAGCATCTTCGTCTCGAACCCGTCGGGACGGCCCGCGAGCCGCCACAGGACGAAGTGCGCGAGGACGTAAACCGCGGCGCCGAGGATAACGCGCGGCATCATCTCAAGGAGCACCACATATTCCGCGTCGCCCGGCGCGAACGGCGCGGGCACGGCGAGCACCGCCCCGGCCATGGCGGCGGCGGCAAGGAGGCTGCGCCAGCTCGCGGTGAACGGGGAGAAGAACGAATCGCCGATCAGCGTCTTGGCGAAATACATGTTCACAGCGGTCTGCAGCAGCAGGCGGAAAACGAGCGCGTATATGACCGTGATGAACGTGCCCTGCCACACGGCAAGGGCGAAGACGGGAAGCGAAATCGCAGCGACGAGGACGGCGCGGTTGAACATCGCGCGCGTCGCCTGCTTCGCCATCGCAAGCCCGTCCGTGGCGGACGTGATCATCGTGAAGGCGAGCGTGGGGGCGAGCAGGACCACGACCTCTGATGAAGGCAGCCACTTCGTGCCGACGAGGATCGCGATCATCTCGTTCGCCATCAGCGCCGTGCCGACGCCGATGGGCAGCGCGATGCCCAGGATCACTGACTGTGCCTTGCGGTATGCGCCGCGCAGGCGCGTGTTGTTGTGCGCGATGGCGGAAAGGCCGGGGGTGATCGCCTGGCTGATTGGGGTCGCCAGTTCGCGCGTCGCCACCTGGGAAACGTCGCGGCCGATGGTGAAATAGCCGAGCTGCGCAGCGCCCATGTATTTGCCGATCAGGAACTGCGGCGCGATCTGGGTGAAGTGGGAGATAATCCCCGACATCGTCAGCCAGCCGCCGAAGCCCAGGAACGTGCGCCATTCGCGGAAGCTGACGCGCGGTTGATAGGGGATGCGCCAGTAGCTCAGCACCATTTCGGTGAAGCGGCCAGCAAGCGTGCCCGCCACGATCGCCCAGTAGCTTTCGGTGGCGACCGCAACCACGATGGCGGCGAGCGACCCGAAGATCGTGGAGGCGACGCGGCGGTTGAACTCCTTCGAAAAGTCGATGTTCCGCTGGTACATCATGAACGCCGGGTTGCGCGCGCCGTCGAAGATCAGCACCACGCAGATCACGCGCAGCACATCTTCCAGCTTCGGCTCGTTCATGTAGTTCGCGATCGGACCCGCGAAGATGAACAGGATGGCGGCGATCAGCGCGCCGCGCAGGAAGTTCATGGTGAAGCCGGTATCGATATGGTGCGTATCGATATCGCGCAGAGCGATGAGCGCGCTGTTCACGCGCATGTCGGAGAGCACCTGCACGAAGCCGATCACGACGATGGCGAGGCTGGCGACGCCGTAGTCGGCGGGCGCGAGCAGGCGGCCGAGCACCACGAGGTTGACCATCGAGAACAGGCGGAGCACGAAGCGCGCGCCGGCCAGGAACAGCGCGCCCTTGAAGACGCGGTTGCCGATATTCTCTTCGCTGCGTTCGAACTTCATGCGCGTCCGTTAAGGTGTATGGGTTTCAAAGGAAATAACGCATACGCAGCGTCTGCGTCGTGTCGCCTTCCACATGGAAGCGCGCCTTGTCGAACTTCGGCGGGCCGAAGCTGATCTTCGCATTGTTGGAGAACGCGACGCCCTCCGTCGGCATGCCGATAAAGCTCTTGTCGAGCTTCTTGTTGTCGTTCTCGTCGTGGATCGCCGAGATGGCGTAGTCGCCCGGCGGAAGCCCCGTGATATCGATTACCGGATTCGCCGCGGACACGCTTTCCTTCGTCGCGCCGGCCCCGTGCGCGCAATCCGGGTAGCCCGCGGAATCGCGCCAAAGGCAAAGGCGGATGCTGCCCTTTTGCGAGCGCAGCCCTTCAAATGTCAGGTGCAGCGAGGCTTGCTGCGGCGCCGCTTCCGCGGCGAGAAGCGGCAGGCAGGCCGCCGTGATGAGCATGCGTTTCAGCATCGAAATCTCCAAGGCCGCTATCCGTTCGGCAAAGCCTGTCCCAGTGCCGGAAATAGAGCCCGTAGTTGCAACGATAGTCTTGATGATGCCGGTGATGGTGCGACGCGGTTATCACCAGCTTCCCGAATGTTCCCTTAACCAGTGCGCGGGGAAACAGCTCCCAGCCCATGTGGTTGGTGACGCCGAAAAAGGTCATCACCGTCAGCACGAGGCCGAGCGCGGCGACGTGAATGGGAATGATGAATGTCAGTGCCGGAATCAGCGCCGCGCCGATCAGCGATTCCCATGGGTGAAAGCTCATCGCGGCCCAGGCCGTCGGGGGGCGGCTGTCGTGGTGGACCTTGTGGATGCGCGCGAACAGGCGGGGCGCATGCATCCAGCGGTGCGTCCAATAGAAATACGTGTCGTGGACGAGGAGGTAGGCAAGCACGCTCACCGGGAGCCACCACCAGCCGTAAGCGGCGGGTTCGGTGTAGATGCGCGTCCACCCGCGCGTCTGCCAAAGATGAACCGCCAGGCCCGCGGGCACCGCGTAAATCACCGCCGCGGTCAGCGACCAGCCGATCTCGCCGCGGATCTGCCGCGCCATGCGCTGGCCCGCATAGATGCCGGGCCGCACCCGCCCCGAAAGCCACGCAAACGCGCCTGAAACCGCCAGATAGCGGCCGGCGACGATCAGGATCATCGCGGCGACGGTGAGCACGGCTTCAACCACGCGCGCCTTCTATCAGCCACATGGCCTTAGGTCATGCAAATCCGGTGGTATTTGTGTGCCGACCCGCTACACCTGAAAAGGTATGGATTTCGACCTGATCCTGGTGGGCGGGGGCCTGGCATCGGGGCTTGCGGGGCTAAGGCTTGCCACGCGGCGACCGGAGCTTCGTGTCGCAATCGTGGAGGCTGAAAGCCGGATCGGCGGCGATCACATCTGGTCGTCCTTCGACAGCGACATGACGCCCGCTCAGCGCGAATGGACCGCGCCGCTCTATGCCGCACGCTGGCCGCGCTACGATGTTCGCTTCCCGGCATTCAGCCGCACGCTGAACCACGGCTATGGGAGCGCGCGCTCGGCCAATCTCGATGCTGCTGTTCGTGCCGCCTTGCCCGCCGACCGCCTGCTCTTCGGCCGCAAGGTTCGCAGCCTCGATGCGACCAGCGTGACGCTTGAATCGGGCGAGCGGCTCGGCGCGCGCGTCGTCATCGATGGGCGCGGCCATGCGCCGACGACGGCGCTGGAGCTTGCGTGGCAGAAGTTCGTCGGCCTTGAGATCGAGACACTTCGCCCGCACGGTATTGAAGCGCCGCTCATCATGGACGCCACCGTTGATCAGGCGGAGGGCTACCGCTTCGTCTACGTGCTGCCGTGGGACGAGCGCCGCCTCCTCATCGAGGATACGTATTACAGTGATAGCCCCGCGCTCGATGTGGAAATGGTGAAGGCGCGCATCGAAGATTGGGCGCTCGGCGCCGGGCTCGGCCCGCATGGCGTTGTCAGGACCGAGCGCGGCGTGCTGCCGCTGGCGCTTGGCGGAAACATCGAGACGCTTTGGGATGCGGGGACACGAGGTGTCGCGCGCATCGGGATGCGGGCGGGGCTTTTTCACCCGCTTACAGGATACAGCTTCCCGGATGCCGTGCGCACCGCCGATCTCATCGCCGATCTGCCCCGCTTTGATACTGACCTCGTCTATAACGCCGTACGGTCGCACGCGACCCGCGCGTGGCACGGGCGACGTTATTACCGGATGCTCGCGCGCATGTTGTTCCGCGCGGCTGATCCGCCCGCGCGCTACCGCGTGCTACAGCATTTCTACCGGCTGCCGGAAGCGCTCGTCGCACGCTTCTATGCCGGCAACTCGACGCGCGCCGACAAGCTTCGCATCCTCGCGGGCCGCCCGCCGATTCCGGTCGGGCGGGCGCTTGCAGTGATGCTCGGAGTGGATTAGGCGCGGGCATGGCGAAAATTGCAGTCATCGGCAGCGGCTTCGGCGGCCTTGCGCTTGCGGTGCGTCTACAATCCGCCGGGCATGAGGTAACGCTGTTCGAAGCGCGCGAGAAGCCGGGCGGGCGTGCATATGTTTATGAACAGGCCGGCTACACATTCGATGCCGGCCCCACGGTCGTTACCGATCCCACATGCCTTGAAGAGCTGTTCGCGCTCTCCGGGCGTCAGCTCGCGGATTATGTCGACCTGATGCCGGTCGAGCCGTTCTACCGCCTGCACTGGCCGGACGGCACAACCTTCGATTACACCGGCGACGAGACGCGCCTGAACGCGGAAATCGCTGCGCTTTCACCCGAAGATGTCGAGGGGTATCAGCGCTTCTTCGCCTATTCCGAGGGTGTTTTTCGCGAAGGGTACGAAAAGCTCGGCCACGAGGCGTTTCTCGATTTCCGATCGATGCTGGCCGCTGCGCCGCAGCTGATGCGCTACGGCGCATGGCGTTCGGTGTATTCCGTCGTGGCAAGCCATATCCGCCACCCGAAGCTGCGCGAGGCGTTCAGCTTTCATACGCTTCTTGTCGGCGGAAATCCCTTCAATACCAGTTCGATATACGCGCTTATTCATGCACTGGAGAAGAAGTGGGGCGTGTGGTTCCCGCGCGGTGGCACCCACGCGCTGGTGCGCGGCCTTGTGCGGCTGTTCGAGGATCTCGGCGGCACAGTAAAGCTCGCCACACCGGTAACGGCGATCGAAACCGCCGGAAACCAGGTGACAGGTCTCGTGGCAGGCGAAGAGCGCTACGTTTTCGATGCCGTCGCCTCGAACGGCGACATTGTGCACACCTACGCCGACCTGCTCGGTGAAACACCGCGCGGAAAATCGGCGGCAAAGGCATTGAAGCGCAAGCGGTTTTCTCCATCGCTGTTCGTCGTCTACTTCGGCGCAAAGGGGGCGTGGCCCGAGGTCCCGCACCACAACATCCTGTTCGGACCGCGCTACCGGGCGCTCCTCGACGAGATTTACGGCGGTGGAAACCTCGCTGACGATTTCTCGCTCTACCTCCATCACCCGACCGCATCCGATCCCGGCCTCTCGCCGCCCCGGTGCAGCAGCTTCTACGTGCTGTCGCCGGTGCCGCATCTCGGCAAGTACGACGGTGATTGGGATCGCATCGCCCCGCAGTACGCGGAGCGCATCCTGAAAGCGCTCGATGCGCATCTGCTTCCCGGACTTCTCGAAAATATCGAAGTAAAACGATGGTTTACACCCGCTGATTTCAAAACTGAATTGAACGCGCACCTCGGCTCGGCATTCAGTCTTGAGCCGGTGTTGTGGCAGAGCGCCTGGTTCCGCGTGCACAACCGCGATGACGTCATCTCGAATCTCTATTTCGTCGGCGCCGGCACGCATCCCGGCGCCGGTATTCCGGGCGTCGTCGGGTCGGCGAAGGCGACGGCGCGATTGATGCTGGCCGATATGCGCAATGGATGAGCTCACCCGTTGGGCGCAGCGCAGCATCGCGCGCGGCTCACGCAGCTTTGCGCTCGCATCCCGGCTGTTCGATCCGGCAACCCGCCGCCGGGCATGCCTGCTTTATGCATGGTGCCGCCACTGCGACGACGTGATCGATGGGCAGGAAGGCGGGCAGGGCCGTGTAGGGGAGCGTGAACCGGCGGCGTTACGGCTTGCCGAACTCACCCGATGCACGCGTGCGGCGATTTCAGAAAAACAAAGCAGTATCAATGCGTTTGGTGCAATTTCTGCGGTCGTACACGAAACGCGGATGCCGGAAGCCTATCTGCTCACACATCTGGCGGGCTACGCGATGGACGTCCACGAGCGCCGTTTCCGCCATATCGAAGACACGCTCGATTATTGCCACCACGTCGCGGGTGTCGTCGGTGAAATGATGGCCGTCGTGATGGGCGTCCTGCCCGAAAACCATAACCTCCTGCGCCGCGCCGCCGACCTCGGCATCGCTTTCCAGCTTACCAACATCGCGCGCGACGTGTTCGATGATGCCGCGCTCGGGCGCTGCTACATCCCGGAAGACTGGCTTGCCGAGGCAAGCATCCCTCCTGGCGATCATGTGCGGCCAGAACATCGCGGCGCGCTCGTGGGCATCGTGGGACGACTGCTCGATCTTGCAGACGCCTATTACGCGTCTGCGCGCGAGGGTGCCCAGCGTCTGCCGCGGCGTTCGGGCCGGGCAGTGCTTGCTGCTGCGGACATCTATGCAGCGATCGGCGCGAAGGTTCGCGCGGCGGGCCCGTCGGCATGGGATCATCGGCAGGGCACGTCGATCGCCGAAAAGATGCGCTTCGTGGTCAGCGCGTTTCTGACGCCGCACCTTGCGACGCCGCTGCCGCCACGTCCGCCGCTCTGGAAGAAGGGCGATACGCCGGACTGGACGCCTCCAGCGCTGACGTCACCGCCTCCCTCGTAAGGCCGAAGTCGGTGAGGCGGTAACGGTGCCCGACGTGGCGGCGTTCGCGCGCCACGTAGTGCTCCATTCGCTCCATCAGTGCGGCCCCGATCGGCAGGCCGAGCCAGTCGTAGACGTGCCGAATGCTGCCGCGCCAGTTCTGCTCCATATCGGCGAAATCGAGCGCGAAGGCGTGCGCATCGGGCAGTGTCGCCCGGAACGCGTCGGCGCGCGCCTGCCGCAGCGCGGTCTTGTGCAGCCATTCGCGGCCAATCCACGCCGCATCGACCACGTCGGACTGCACGACCATCTGGTTCCAAATGAGCGAGCAGCCCGAGGCGATGAGCGCTTCGGCCTCGCGCGTGACGAAGATGAAGCGGGCGCCAGGGAAAACTGAAGAAAGTGCAGGCAAGTCTTGCAGATACTGGGGGGATTTTAGAAGCCACGGCAGCCTTGGGTCGTCGCGCCGGAACCATCCGGCGAGGCGCAGCAGGTCGGCGAAGCGACCGTAGACGGGGAGGGGGTCGGCGGACTCGCAGTAGCGTGCAAATGCTGGGATACGGCGCTGCGCCTCGATCTGCGCGCCCCAGAAACTATGCTCGAGCAGTCCGGTCTCCTCATCGGGCTCCATCGCGCCGGTGGGATGCGCGGCGGCATTGCCGGGGTTCGCCCAATTGATGAAGCGCACGCCAAAGCCCGCCCAGCGGATGCGCGGATCGCGGCGCATGTCCGGCCGCGGCACGGGGCTCATCGTTTCGTATAGCCGGAGGTGCGCAAAGCGGTCATCGCAGGCGAGCAGGCGCTGCAGCCGTGTGGTGCCGGAGCGCATCTGTCCGCAGATGATGAGTGGCGGCGCGAGCGGTCGCGCGCGGATGTCGGGATGTTCCGCGAACAGCGCCTCGGCGCGCAGCCGGTCGACGAGCACTTTGAGGATGCTGCCATGCGCGATGGTACGCCCGATCGCGTTCAGCGGTGCGTCGCGAAGTGCCCCGAGCAGAACGGCAAGAGTGTCCCGCCAGCCGTCATCCGGTCCGAAATCGTCCAGCTTCGACACGCGCCGTGCCTGCCGGAACAGCCGGTGTTCGTCGAGATCGGGCGGGGGCAACACGCCTGCCGACCACAGCTTCGGCAGCATGTGCTCGGCGAAGCGGAGGGCGACGGGCCGAGGCGGCGGCTTCACGCGCCCGTCGGCACCCGGATGTCGCCGCCGCGGCGTTCGAGTTCGGCCTTCAGGACGCGCACGGGCGGCGCCCACAGGAATCCGAACGATACGGTGCCGTGCTTGCTGTTCACCACATGATGCAGCCTGTGCGCCTGAACGATGCGCTTCATATAGGCGCTTTTGGGCACGTATCCGTGCGCGATGCGGCGATGGACGATGACGTCATGAAAGCCGAAATAGATTGCGCCGTAGCCCGCGATGCCGATGCCGACCCACATCCAGGCCGGGTGCCAGCCCGCCTCGACACCGAGGTAGATGCACGCGATCGAGGGCAGGGCGAACATGAAGGCGAACCAGTCGTTCTTCTCGAAAAGGCCCGTTCGCGGCTCGTGGTGAGACTTGTGCAGCGACCAGAGGAACCCATGCATCACCCAGCGGTGCGCCACATAGGCGACACCTTCCATGGCAAGCGTCGCGGCGAGCGCAACGAGAAGTCCGATCCAGATGTTCATGGTGCCAAGCTATAGCATCGGGGTCAGCTTGGGTTAAGGCGCATCAGGTGATGAAGTTCGCGCAGATCGGAGACCGATTCATGAAGCCAGTTCTGACACTTTTTACCGCCGCCGCCCTCCTCGCAGGCTGCGCCGCGAGCTATGAAAGCCGCATCGAGCGGAGCCTGACGAGCGCAGGCATCTCGCGGCCTGTAGCGGGCTGCATGGCGGATCAGATGGTCGATCGCCTGTCGACAGCGCAGCTCAAACGTCTCGCGCGTTTTGCCAAGGGCGTTGACCGGCGCGATGTTGACCGGATGAGCCTGCGCGAAATCCAGAAGCGGTTTCAGGCGATCGGCGATCCCGAGATCGTCGAAGTGGTGACACGCGCCGGGCTCGGCTGCGCGCTGATGGGGGCTTAGGCCATGAAGCGGCGCGCGCTTCTGCTGATGCCGGCGTTCGGTCTGCTGGCGGCGTGCAACCCCTCGAGCGCCGAGATCGAGAGCGCGCTCCTGTCGCGCGGCTTCGGCAAGCAGGAATCGGCATGCGTGGCGCGCGAACTCGGCGGGAAGCTCCAGGAACGCGACTGGCTGTTGATCGCCGAAGTCGCTGGAGACACGATGCGGACGCCCGACGAATGGCGCGACATGACGATCGGCGAGGTCGGCGACAAGCTGACCCGGCTCGGCGACACGCGTCTCATTTCCACGCTGATGCGTGCGGGTATGGGCTGTGCGCTGCTTGGCAGCGAGCGCGTCGCGGGCGCTACGCTCTAGCGAAGCGGAACGACACCGCATCCGACAGGCGCCGACGCCAGCTGAGGCGCGGCGGCTTTTGGGCGCGGCAGGCCCAGAACATCAGGATCTTGTAGGCGCAAGGTCCGCGTTCCATAGTCTTCAGTCCCCGATTTCGATGCGTGAGCCTAAAGCAGACCGAGGTTACGCGCGTGTGACGGGCATATGACGTGTCGCAGACTCGTTTCGTCGCGCAGGCGCTGGACAGCGGGAAACGCGCCATGACATGAACCCGCAAGAACGAAGGGGCGGGGGCGTATGCGTCTAAAAGCGATGGTGTTCACGCTGGGGCTCGGGGTTGCGGCCTGCGCCGCTCCGCCTGCGCCGCCGCCGTCCGTCAAAGCCCCGCCGCCGAGGCCGCAAGCCTCGCGCCCGCCGCAGCCGCCCGTGGGCGTCGACCCTTCCTATGAACTGCCAGCAAAGGACAGTGACGGCCGCTTTCTCACACCCAACGTCGGCCTTGGGCCGCTAGAGACGATGTTCAACGTCCGCTCCGCGCTCAACGTCGCGGCGCTCAGCTGCGTGACGAGTACGAACACGGCCCCGCGAGACGGCTACAACCGCTTCCTGAAGCTTCACAAGACCGTGCTGGCGAATGCCAACAAGGCGATCGACGCCAAATACCGGCGAGAGCATGGCAGCGCTGGTATACGCGTACGCGACAGCCGGATGACGAAGCTCTACAACCACTATGCCTATCCGCCCGTGAAAGGCGCGTTCTGCGCAAAGACCGCGCGCTACCTCACCGCCGCGAACGCCATGGCTTCAAAGGACCTCGAAACCTGGTCACTCGGCGCCCTCGCGGACATCGAACAGGATTTCCAGGATCACTTCCGCCGCATCGAGGCGTTCCAGATCGAACTGCGGGACTGGCAGCAAAAGCAGCAGGTAGCCTCCGCGTCGCAGTAGTGCGTTCGTTCAGGCGTGGCCGATCCAGCCGCGCCAGGTGAACGCCGCGAAGAAGGGTTCGGCGTCGGCAAAGCCGGCCGCGCGCAGGATCGCGAGGTCATCCTCCGGGCTCATCATGTTGACCGCCGTCGCGACGGCGTTACGCGCCATTTGCGCCTGTTCCGGGTCCGCGCCCGATGCGACCGCGTAGCCGGCGTAACGGGAAAGCCAAAGGTCGCGCGATGCGTCCTGCGGGTAGCTGCCGTGCGCCGCGACGAACGGCGCGCCCGGCTTCAGGCGCTGGTGGATTGCGCGGACAGTGCGTTCGCGTTCGTCGGCGCTCAGGAAATGCAGCGTGAGTAGGCACGTGGCCGCATCGAAGGGGCCGGCGGGCGCATCGTCGATATAGCCTTCAACGAGTTCAACGCGTGCCATGAGTGGGCCGAGCGTCCGCTCCGCCTGCTGCAGCATTGCACCGGCAGGATCGACGCCCACGAACGTCCAGTCGGGGTGCGCTGTGGCGAGCGCCTTCAGTTCGAGGCCGCCGCCTGCGCCAAGGACGAGAACGCGCGCATCCGAAGGGGCGTGCTCTGCGAGCAGCACGGAGGTCATCTTGTGCAGACCATCGAAGCCGGGCACGAAGCGCGGCGGTCCTTCGGCATAACGTGCCACGGCGGCGGGGTCCGAAAAGGCCTTGATGAAATCCTGTGCGCCGTCTTCTGCTTTAGTCGCCATGCGGATGGTCCTTTGGAAGAGGCCCGCGCTGTTTCAGGCGGGCATGGAAATCGGCGCTGAGCGCGGCGAGCGTTACGGTTTCGAAGCGTGCCAGCAGCAACGCCTCGGCATCACGGAAAGCTTCGCTCAGCGCGGCATTCACAGCCTGCTCGACAAGGCAGCCGGGGGCTTCGGTGCGGTTTCCCATCGCCAGCAGGGACGGGTGGCCGAGCGCATTGTAAATGTCGCGCAGGGTGATGGCGCCCAGATCGCACGCGAGCGTCCAGCCGCCGCCGTGCCCCTTTTCGGAGCGCACGTAACCCGCCTCGCGAAGCCCGGCCATCACGCGCCGGATCACCACCGGGTTCGTCTGCATCGCCTTGGCGAGCGTTTCGGATGTCATCGGGCCTTCGTGCTCGGCCATGTGCAGCAGCACATGAAGCACGCCCGACAGGCGGCTGTCGCGTTTCATGTAACTTCAATTAGTGCGTGATGGCGCAAAGCACAAGGGCGCCCGGAGACGCCCTCGTGAAATATGCGGTGTTAAGCCAGCGCCTCTGCGATCAGGCGGCGCGTGTTGGCGATGCCGTAGAGCGCAATGAAACTGCCCATGCGCGGCCCCTGGCTCGATCCGAGCAGCGTCTCGTAAAGCGCTGCGAACCAGTCGCGCAGGTTTTCGAAGCCGCCTTCCTTGCCGACTGCGTAGACCTCGTTCTGGATCGCCTCGGCTTCCGCGCCCTCGGGCAGTGCGGCAAGCCGCGCGTCGAGATCGCGCAGCGCCGCCGTCTCGCGGGCGTCCGGCTTGCGGCGCTTCAAGGTCGGCGCGACGAAATCGCGGTTGTACGCCAGCGCATGGCCGATCAGTGTATCGACCTCCGGATACGCCTCCGCGCTCGCACCCGGGACGTAGTTGCCAAGATAGGCCCAAACCTGCGCCCGGTCCGCGTCCGCGCCCATGACGCCGACGAGGTTCAGCAGCAGACCGAACGTCACCGGCATCGCCGCGTCCGGCACCTTGCCGCCGTGGATATGGTGCACGGGGTTGCCGAGCTTCTTGTCGAGCGGCTGGTCGGCATAGTTCGCGCGGAACTGGAAATATTCGTCCACCGCGCGCGGGATCACGCCGATGTGAAGCTGCTTGGCACTCTTCGGCTCGCGATAGGCATAGAAGGCAACGCTTTCACCCGGCCCGTAGGTCAGCCAGTCTTCGAGCGCGAGGCCGTTGCCCTTGGACTTGGAGATCTTCTCGCCCTTCTCGTCGAGGAACATCTCGTAGATCAGGCCTTCCGGCTTGCGGCCGCCGAGCACCTTGGCAATGCGGCCCGACTGCACGCCGGAATCGGTCAGATCCTTGCCGTACATCTCGTAATCGACGTCGAGCGCCACCCAGCGCATCGCCCAGTCGACCTTCCATTGCAGCTTCGCGCCGCCCGAAAGGATGCAGTGCTCGTGCGTCGTGCCGTCTTCCTCGAAGCGGATGAGGCCTGCCGCCGCGTCCACCACCTCGATCGGCACCTGCAGCACCTTGCCCGAAACCGGGCTGATCGGGAGCACCGGCGAATAGGTGCGGCGGCGCTCCTCGCGCAGCGTCGGCAGCATGATGTCCATGATCGCCTGATAATTGGCGAGGACGTTCTTCAGCTGATCGTCGAAGCGGCCCGATGTGTAATAGTCGGTCGAGCTGGCGAATTCGTACTCGAAGCCGAAACGATCGAGGAAGGCGCGCAGCATCGCGTTGTTGTGATGCGCGAAGCTTTCGAACTTCCCGAACGGATCGGGAATGCGCGACAGCGGCTCTCCAAGATGTTCGGTCAGCATCGCCTGGTTTGGCACGTTGTCGGGCACCTTGCGAAGCCCGTCCATATCGTCCGAGAACGCCAGCAGCCGCGTCGGAACGTCCGACATTTCCGCGAAGGCGCGGCGCACCATCGTGGTCCGCAGCACTTCATTGAAGGTGCCGATGTGCGGCAGGCCCGATGGCCCGTAGCCGGTTTCGAAAAGGACGTTGCCTTTCGCAGGCACACCGCCTTTCAGACGCGCCAGCACCTTCCGGGCTTCCTCGTAGGGCCAGGCTTTGGAAACAAGGGCGGCAGCGCGAAGGTCATCTGTCATAGCGGGGACAGGCGCTAGCGGCAGTGGGCCGCAAGGGCAAGGTTTCGCTTGCGCCGCCGGGCATCGCTCGCCGAAAACGGGGCGTGACCACAGTTCCCCTTCCTTGGCCCGCCCTCCACATCGGGCTCGACGGTATCTGGCTTGCCGATGGCGTTGGCGTACGCCGGCTGGAACGGCAGGCGGCGATACGGCAGCTCGCCGATACACCGACGCTGCTGATAAACGCACCGCTCATCGCCTCGAAGCTCGGTTACCCGGAGGCTTCGGGGCTCGACGTTCTTGAACTCTTCGCCTTCGTTCATCCCGCGCGTTTCGCCGTGCCGACCGTGCACGGCCTCGCCGCCATCCTCGGCCTCGATTCGGCACACGAAGGCGCGGCGGAGGCAAAGCTGCTCCGCACCGTTACCGAGGCGCTGCTCGCGCTGATCGAAGGCGGTAAGTGGGACCGCGCGGGCGGCGCCTGGAATACGGCGCGTGCGCTGTCGCGTCTGAAATGGCCGTGGGCGCCCGCCGTCCTCGCCGCGCTCGGCGAGCCGCAGGGGCATGACCGTTCCGTCTTCACCAGCCTGCCGAAGTGGGAGGAGGGTGCGCCGCCTGTTCCCGTGCGCGAAGTGATCGTCACGGGCGAGGAAGCCGCCGGCCGTCTCGCGCAGCTTACGGGCAGTGGCGCTGAGGAACGCCCCGGTCAGCGTGCTTATGCGTTCGCCGCCGCAGCCGCCTTCCGCCCGCGCGAGGTGCGAGACGCCCCGAACGTCGTGCTCGCCGAGGCGGGCACCGGCATCGGCAAGACACTGGGTTACCTCTCGTCCGCCTCGCTCTGGGCCGAGCAATCCGGCGGCACTGTCTGGCTTTCCACCTACACGAAGGCGCTGCAACGCCAGCTCGACCAGGAAACCACGCGCCTCTACCCCGATCCGCGGACCAAGGCGGCGCGTGTCGTCGTCCGCAAGGGCCGCGAGAACTATCTCTGCCTGCTCAATCTCGAAGACGCCGTGCAGGGCGGCTTCGCGGGCCGCGCCGCGATCTTCGCGCAGCTCGTTCAGCGCTGGGCGATGTACAGCCGCGACGGAGACATGGTGGGCGGCGACCTGCCCGGCTGGCTCTCCGGCCTGTTCGGTCGGAATGCGCGTGCAAGTCTCACGGATCGGCGCGGTGAATGCGTCTACGCGGGCTGCCCGCACTATCGCCGCTGCTTCATCGAGCACGCCGTTCGCGGCACCGCGGACGCCGACCTCGTCATCGCCAACCATGCGCTTGTCATGGTCAATGCGGTGCGCGGCAAGGCGGAGGGACGTGGCCTCAAGCGCATCGTGTTCGACGAAGGCCACCATCTGTTCGACGCTGCCGACAGCGCCTTCGCCATGGCGCTCACCGGGGGAGAGGCGATCGAGCTGCGACGCTGGATCATCGGCCCCGAAAAGCGCAGCAAGGGCCGCCGCAGGGGGCTTGCTGCGCGGCTAGGGGATCTGGTCGCGTTCGACAGCGAGGGCGCAATGCTGCTCGACGATGCGGTGCACACCGCCGCGGCGCTCCCGGCGGACGGCTGGCTCGGCCGCGTTGTGGAGGGTACGCCGGAAGGTCCGATCGAACGCCTGCTCGCCGCCGTGCGCGCGCAGGTCTACGCCCGCGCGGACGCGAGCGAGACGGGCTACGGCCTCGAAACCGAGGTCGTCGCGCTGCAGCCCGCGCTCGTCGATGCGGCAGAGGTGGCGGCGCGCGCGCTCGAAGCCATTGCGGTGCCGCTCAGGAAGCTCGCGCAGCGCCTCGAAGCGCTTGTCGAGGAATCGCCGGATTGGCTCGATGGTGCGGGCCGCGCGCGTGTCGAAGGCGCGCTTTCCGGTCTCACGTGGCGGCTCGGGCTGATCGGCGCGTGGGTGCAACTTCTCGCGCGCATGGGCGGACCCGCAGATCCGGATTTCGTGGATTGGCTCGCGCTTGAACGCATCGACGGGCGCGAGATCGATGTCGGCATCCGCCGTCACTGGCTCGACCCGACGAAGCCCTTCGCCGAAGCGGTGCTGAAACAGGCGCACGGAGCCGTTATCACCTCGGCGACGCTCCGCTCGCGCATCACGGACGATGCCGCGCCCGATGCGGACTGGCGCGACAGCGAAGCGCGTACCGGCGCCTCCCACTTGCCGCTGCCGCCCGTGCGCTTTTCGGCGGACAGCCCCTTCGACTATGCGCGGCAAGCGCGCGTCCTCGTCGTCACCGATGTGCAGCGCGGCAATGTTCCCGCGCTCGCGGGCGCCTATAGGGCACTGATCTCCGCCTCGCGCGGCGGCGCGCTTGGCCTGTTCACGGCGATCTCTCGGTTGAAGGCCGTTCACGCGCGCATCGAAGAGAGCCTTGCCCGCGAAGGCTTGCCGCTCTTCGCGCAGCACATCGATCCCATCGATGCGGGCACGCTCGTCGACATGTTCCGCGCCGATCCCGCCGCGTCGCTTCTCGGCACCGATGCCCTGCGCGACGGAGTCGACGTGCCCGGCGATTCGCTCCGTCTCGTCGTGCTCGAAGGCGTGCCGTGGCCGCGTCCCACCGTGCTCCACGCTGCGCGCCGCGCCGCGTTCGGCGGCAAGACCTACGACGACCTCGTCGCCTCGGGCCGCATGGCGCAGGCGTTCGGGCGGCTCATCCGCCGCGCGAGCGACCAAGGCACGTTCGTGCTGCTCGGCGCCGCCGTGCCGAGCCGGCTCTGCCAGGCCTTTCCGGAGGGCGTGGAGGTGGAACGCGTCCCGCTCGACGAAGCTGTCCGCATCGTGCGTGAAATGTCTTCGCCGACACGAAATCTTCCGATGACACCGGGCGCGACATCGGGCATCAGCGCCGCGACATGAAGACGATCTTCCTGCTCCGCCACGCCAAATCCAGCTGGGACGACCCTGTCGAGCGCGATTTCGATCGCCCGCTCAACACGCGCGGCCGCCGCGCCGCCGAGACGATCGGGCGCTACCTTCGCGACGAACGCCTTGCCTTCGATCGCGTCGTCGCCTCTCCGGCGGTCCGCGTCATAGAAACGCTGGACGGGGTCGAGGCCGGCGCCAGCCGCCGCCTCAGCGCGACCTTCGACAGGCGCGTTTACATGGCCTCCGCGCCGACACTGCTCGATATCGTCCACGAAACGGATGCAGAGGCCGAAACGCTGCTGCTCGTCGGCCATAATCCCGGGCTGGAAGATCTGATCTTCCTGCTGACGCCCGCGGGCAGCGGCACGCTCCGCAAGGAAGTCGATATCAAATACCCCACGGCGACGCTCGCCGAGATGCGTTTCGATGTGGAACGCTGGGAAGACATCGACGAAGCCACCGGCGAACTCGTCCGCTTCATCCGCCCGCGCGACCTTGATCCCGCGCTCGGACCGGACGGCACCTGATTTCGGCGCTTCAGTCGAGCTCCACAACAATCGCGGACGCACCGCCGATATTGCCCGCGGCAAGATCGCGATAGGCGCTCTCGGCAGATTCCAGCCCGTGTAAAGTCTCGACCGCGAGCTTTTCCCGCACGGCGGGCACGAATTTCGTCCATGCATACCCTGTCGCGTCCGCGAAACCGGCAGGGCCAAGCTTCGCGACGGTTGCCTCAGCCACCGTGGGCGCGAAAAACAGGGTTGGCGCGGGGCCGGGAAGGGGGGCGTCACCGCCCTGGCCCCAGTGTGTCATGCCCACAATGGCGCTGTGCTTCAGCGCGTCGCCAAGCCGCGTGTGGACCTTCTGCGTGAGTGCCCGGTCGCCCGCGAAATCAACGTATACCGACGGTTTCCGCTCCAGTGTGTCGACCTCATCGTAGGTGAACACGCGATCGTAGGAGCCGAGATTCTCGGTAAACGCGCGGTTCGCTGCCGAGGTCAGTCCGATCACCTGAACCGCACCGCGCCTTGAAAGATTGAACGCCGCCGCCATCGCGGTTTTCGAAGAGGCGCTCGACAGGATCACCTGCTCAGCGCCAAAATCGTCCGCACCCGCCAGGAAGTCGTCGATCAGCCACCCGGTCATGAACAGCGGCCGGAACAGCGCGTCCAGCGCCTCTTCGTGCGGAAGGCGCGGTTCCACGCGCTGATAGCGGTTGTAGATATCGGCAAGGCCCTGCCGGTGCGGTGCGGCGTCCATGAAGCCGCCCGGAGCCGATACGGCCTCGCGGACCAGAAGATGCGTTGCAAGCGGCCAATAGCCGTAAAATCGGTCGCCCACTGCAAACTCCGGCGCGTGGCTTTTCACGACTTCGCCAAAGCCCCACACGGGGAGGATGCCTTTGCCTTCAGGGCCCGGAAAGAAGCGCCAGTAGCCGAGCATCTCGCCTGCCGCCGCATACGTTACGTTGTTCGCCGTAAGCGCGATGCGGCGGACGGCGAACAGCACGTCGCCGTCTCCCATCTCCGGCAGCGGCGCGGTGTCGCGCGAGGTCACGGCGATGGCCCCGCGTGTGATGAGCATCCGCTCGCCGAAAACCGTCTCTGTCATGACCCGTCCTCCACGCGCGCCACTCTATCCGCACCCGCCGCGCGAGGGCAGCTGATGATTTCGCGCAACGAATCGGTTGCATGACGATGTGCCGTCGTGCAACAAAATGATTGCGTGATATCGGAGGCAGGCATGAGCGATACCGACAGAATCGAACAGCGCGTCTATTTGGCCGCGACGCCCGAGCGCGTATGGCGCGCGCTGACGGATGCGGCGGAATTCGGCGCATGGTTCGCGAGCGAACTGGATCAGCCGTTCGCGGAAGGCCGCACGGTTTCAATGACATGCCTCGGGGAGCGCTTCGCGCTTGATATCGTGGAGATGACTCCGCCCTGTCGCCTCGTCTGGCGCTGGCATCCGGGCTGGGTGGATCACAGCCTCGATTATACGAAGGAACCGAAAACCACGACGGTCTTCAACCTCGTGCCGCACGCGGAAGGTACGATGCTTACCGTCACCGAAACCGGCTTCGATGCGATAGGCGCGGCGCGGCGACCCTCGGTGTTCCGCGACAACGTGAACGGCTGGCTGCATCAGGCCGCATCGCTGAGGACATATCTTGAAAGCGCAGGTTGAACGTGCCGCCCGGTTCGCCGCCCTCGGCGACCCGCAGCGCCTGCGCCTCGTGGAAACGCTTGCGGGGCGCGGCGAAGCCTCGATCAGCGACCTCAGCAGCGGCGCAGGCGTTACGCGTCAGGCGGTGACGCGGCACCTCAAGGTGCTGGAAGGTGCCGGACTGGTGCAAGGTATGATGCGAGGCCGCGAGCATGTGTGGGCACTCGACGCGGATGGGCTTGCGACGGCGGAAGCGGAGTTCGAACGCCTGAAAGCGGCATGGCGCCAGCGCCTAGCACGGCTCAAGCTGCTGGTGGAGGGGGAGTAGTCAACCCAAGAGGTTTTCGATAGCCATGAGAGTTGTTAGTGGGAGGGCGCATGGGTCGGGATGATTGGTACCGCAACACGACGTGGAATACTGAAATAGAGGCGAAATTTGATCAGAAATTACGCCGAGCGCGCGAGAAATTCCAGTATCTTAGGATACAGGCTTTGTATTTGACGGAGACGTACCCGGAAGTGGCACTTAGATTACTTGAGCAATATTTTAGCTTGGGTGAAAACATCGATACGGCACAAGCGTACTTACAAAGAGCGCAAGCACTTTCTGTTCTCAATGATTTCGATGGTGCCTTTGCCTCATATGAGGCAGCTCTCGAGCGGGAGCGCCGTCGGCCAAATAGTACAACGCAGGCCTATTTGGACTTTCCTTGCTTGGTTCTCGAAACGAAAAGAGTGTCGCTGTACGCTCGCGCGCTCGAAGTGCTAAACACCCACAGCGACCGTTCTGTTTTCCCCATCGACCGATTTCGTTTGCACGGGGCACAGGCCTTGCTTCTTCACCATTTCGACCGAAAAGATGAGGCGCGCGCTGAGGCTGAATTGGCAATGGCGGCGGCTCAAGAAACTAAATCAGGCTTCCGGCACCATCCGAATCTTGGGCTTGTGCAAAGCGCAGACGATGAGTTTTCTATACAGGTTGCGGCGCTAGCAGTGTAGTCGACCTTGTAAGAGTTCAGTTTGAAACTCAAATCCCCATCTTCCGCGGCCGCGTCTTCCCGAACCGCGTCTTGCGCGTCCCCGGCTTGCCCTCCATCGCGCGGCCCTTCGGCCTCGCCACCTGCAGGTCCGCTGGCAGCCCAAGCTCTGATGCTTCCAGCTTACGAATTTCGTCGCGGATACGGGCGGCGGTTTCGAATTCGAGGTCGGCGGCGGCGGCTTTCATCTTCTCCTCGAGTTCGGCGATGTAGGCCTTGAGGTTGTGGCCGACGAGGTGCGGGGTCTCGTCGTCGATCTCTACCGTTACGCGGTCGGCCTTGTCCGTGACGTGCGCGATGATGTCGCCGATGTTCTTGCGGACGGTCTGCGGCGTGATGCCGTGCTCTTCGTTGTAGGCGACCTGCTTGGCGCGGCGGCGGTCCGTCTCGGCGAGCGCGCGTTCGATCGAGCCGGTGATCGTGTCGGCGTAGAGGATGACGCGGCCGTCAACGTTGCGCGCGGCGCGGCCGATCGTTTGCACGAGGCTGGTTTCGGAGCGCAGGAAGCCCTCCTTGTCGGCGTCGAGGATGGCGACGAGCCCGCATTCGGGGATATCGAGCCCCTCGCGCAGCAGGTTGATGCCGATCAGCACGTCATAGACGCCGAGCCGCAGGTCACGGATCAGCTCGATGCGCTCCAGGGTTTCGACATCCGAGTGCATGTACCGCACCTTGATGCCCGCTTCGTGCAGGAACTCGGTCAAATCCTCGGCCATGCGCTTGGTGAGCGTGGTGACGAGCGTGCGGTAGCCCTTCGCGGTCGTCTCGCGGATTTCGCCGATCAGGTCGTCGACCTGGCTTTCCACCGGGCGGATTTCCACGGGCGGATCGATAAGGCCGGTGGGGCGGATCACCTGCTCGGTGAACACGCCCGCCGTGCGCTCCATCTCCCACGGGCCGGGGGTCGCTGACACGAAGGTGGACTGTGGCCGCATCGCATCCCACTCGTCGAACTTCAGCGGGCGGTTGTCGATGCAGGAGGGCAGGCGAAAGCCGTATTCGGCGAGCGTCAGCTTGCGGCGGAAATCGCCGCGCGACATGGCGCTGATCTGCGGCACGGTCTGATGGCTCTCGTCCACGAAGAGCAGCGCGTTTTCGGGCAGGTATTCGAAGAGCGTGGGCGGTGGCTCGCCGGGGATGCGCCCCGTGAGGAAGCGAGAATAGTTCTCGATGCCCGCGCAGCTTCCGGTGGCGGCGATCATTTCGAGGTCGAAATTGGTGCGCTGCTCCAGCCGCTGGGCTTCGAGCAGCTTTCCTTCCGCCTCGAACTCCTTCAAGCGTTCGGCAAGCTCCGCCTTGATGGCGATCGTCGCCTGCTTCAGCGTCGGGCCGGGCGTCACGTGGTGCGAATTGGCGTAGACCTTCACCGTATCGAGACGCGCGCCTTTTTCGCCGGTCAGCGGGTCGAACTCGGCGATTTCCTCGATCTCGTCGCCGAAGAAGCTGATGCGCCAGGCCATGTCTTCAAGGTGGCTCGGGAAGATTTCCAGGCTGTCGCCGCGCACACGGAAGGAGCCGCGCACGAAATTCGCGTCGTTGCGCTTGTATTGGAGCGCGACCAGCTTGCGGATCAGCTCGCGATTGTCGACGCTTTCGCCCTTGTTCAGCTTGAACGTCATCGCCGAATAGGTCTCGACCGATCCGATGCCGTAGAGGCACGAGACCGACGCGACGATCAGCACGTCGTCCCGCTCCAGCAGCGCGCGCGTAGCGGAGTGGCGCATCCGATCGATCGCCTCGTTCACCGAGCTTTCCTTCTCGATGTACGTGTCCGACCGGGGAACGTAGGCCTCCGGCTGGTAGTAATCGTAATAGCTGACGAAATATTCGACCGCGTTGTTCGGGAAGAACGATTTGAACTCGCCGTAAAGCTGCGCGGCGAGAATCTTGTTATGGGCGAGCACGAGCGTGGGGCGCTGCAGCGCCTCCACGATTTTCGCCATGGTGAAGGTTTTGCCCGATCCGGTGACGCCCAGCAGCACCTGCTCGCGCTCGCCCGCGTTCAGGCCCGCAACCAGCTCCGCGATCGCCTGCGGCTGGTCGCCGGAGGGCTGATATTCGCTTGCCAGCTCGAACCGGCGGCCCCCTTCGGACTTCTCCGGACGCTCCGGGCGATGGGGCTGGAACACCGGCTGTTCCGAAGGGTCAGTCAGCGTCGTGCGAATCCGGATGTTGGTCATTGCTTAACTATGGGGGGTGTAGGCCGCGAATGCCAGATGGGCGCCGTGTGCCTTGAGTCGGGGATGGGAGCGCCCGTCTGGTGAACGATAAGGGGTCTAGAGAGATGAAACGTGTGCTTGCCGGTGCCTGTATCGCGCTCGTTGCAGCGTCCGCTGTTGCGGCGCCGAAGTCGACCGCGACGAAGGTACCAACCTCCACAAATGCGCTTTGGGTGACGACCGGATCGATCGTCAGCGTGTCCGGAGCGGGCCTTACCGCCGAACAAATCGAAACGATCAAACAGCAGAAGCTTTCCAACACGACCTGCATGGCACGCAGCCCCAAGCCCGCGGATATCCAGACCGCGATCGGCAACACGTTCGGGTCGTGCACCTTCTCGAAGTTCGGCCTGGCCAAAACAACCATTCGCGCAACGATGAAGTGCAACGGCACCTATGGTCCGATGGATGCGGACTTCCTCGGTTCGCGCGGCTCAACCAGCTATTCGGGCACCAATAACGCGGTTTTCCCGAACACGGGGGGCGATGTTTACGTGAAGTCGGTGATCAGCGGGAAGATCAGCGGCAACTGCTGAAGGTGTGTAAACGACAAGGGGTCTTCGAAATGATGCGTACTGTAAAATTCATACTGCCGATCCTCATCGCAGCCGGATTTCCGGCGGGCGCCGAGGCCGCCAGCAAATCGCTTTGGACGACGACGGGGACGATCGCCTCCGTGACGGGGCCGGGCGCGGACGCGGAAACGCAGAAAACCCTGAAATCAATGCCGATCAATCATACCGTCTGCGCAGCGAAAATGCCGGGCAACAGCGAGATCAAATCCGTGATCGGCGCGGCGTTCGGCACCTGCAAGTACTCGACCTTCGCGGTTCGGGTCGGCCGGGTGACTGCAAAGGCGCAGTGCACGGGCGGCCTCTACGGAGATGCCAGCATCGCGTTCAACGGCACGTTCAACGGCACGACCTACTACGGTTCGAACACCTCCGTGTTCAAGACCAGCACCGGCGATCTGACGGTGCGTTCCAACATCAGCGGCAAGGTCGGCGGCAGCTGCTGATGCTTTTCGGGGCGGGCCGGCTGGCGGTCCGCTCCGCGCCTTGCTAGCCTCGCCTCTCGTATCCTTGGGAAACGGGAGGGATTCTTGCTCGGCTACACCAACGCTCTAGGGCGTACGCGTCACGCTTTCGGCGCAAAGCGATTTCTGCTTGCCGCTGTTGCCGCAGCGGCGCTCGGCAGCCCGGCCGCTGCTGATCCGGCGCTGAAATCGGCGATCAAGGTGGATTACGACGCCTACCTCGGCCCGCTGTTCACGCATTTTCACCAGAACCCCGAGCTGTCCTATCTCGAAACCGAGACGGCGAAGCGCATGGCGGCGGAGCTGAAGAAAGCCGGCGCAACCGTCACGACCGGTGTCGGCGGCACCGGCGTTGTCGGCGTGATGAAGAACGGCGAGGGCCCCGTGCTGCTGCTGCGCGCCGATATGGACGGGCTTCCGGTCGAGGAAAAGTCGGGACTGTCCTACGCTTCCAAGGTTACGCAGAAAGGCCTCGACGGGCAGGTTTATCCGGTGATGCACGCGTGCGGCCACGATACGCACATCACGGCGATGGTGGGCACGGCGCGCCGCCTTGCCACGATGAAGGACAAGTGGAAAGGTACGATCCTGTTCGTCGTGCAGCCCGCCGAGGAGCGCGTGGGCGGCGCGAAGGCGATGCTCGCCGACGGGCTCTACACGCGTTTCCCGAAGCCCGACTACGCGGTCGCGTTCCACGTCGCCTCGAACCTGCCATCGGGCAAGATCAGCGCGTCTGAAGGCCTGCAATACTCCTCGGCCGATAGCGTCGACATCACGGTACACGGTGTCGGCGCGCACGGTGCCGCGCCGCACGCGGGCAAGGACCCTGTATACATCGCCTCCGCGATCGTGGTAGCGCTGCAGTCGATCGTCAGCCGCGAGGTCGGCCCGCTGTCGCCTGCGGTGATCACCGTCGGTGCATTCCATGCGGGGCACAAGCACAACATCATCTCCGATCGCGCCGACCTCCAGCTCACCGTACGTGCCAACGATGAGGCGACGCGCGCCCAGCTGATCGCCGCGATCGAACGCGTGGCGAAGAACGTCGCACGCGCGAACGGTGTCGCAGAGGACAAGCTGCCCGACGTGAAGGTCAGCGAGGGCACGCCCACGACGATCAATGATGGGCCGCTCGCCCGGCGCATGAACGCGGCATTCGCGCGCGATCTGGGGCCGGACGTGATGATCCCGTTCGTGCAGGAATCGATGGGGGCGGAGGATTTCGCCTTTTTCGTGCAGCGCGAACTCAAGGTGCCAGGATATTATTTCGGGGTGGGCGGCACGCCGCAGGCGGCGTTCGATGCGGCGAAGGCGGGCGGTCCGCCGGTGCCTTCGCACCACTCACCACTGTTCAAGGTCGCGCCGGAGCCTGCGGTAACGCTCGGCACCGAGGCGATGGTGAGTGCGGCGCTTGAGCTGCTGAAGCCGAAATGAGGATATTTCACGGTTAACAAGCTGTTATCTTTACCTTGATGGCGCCTACACTATAATCGTGGGCGTCATTTCTCACAAAAAAGGGCTTCCTCATGCGCGCCGGGTTCAGGCTCCTGCTTGCAGCAAGCGCGGCGGTGCCTTTGGCAGCCTTCGCTGGCAACACGCTCTCGCCGGGCAAATGGGCCTCGGCCGGCGCCGTCACTTCCATCGATATGCCGGGAATGCCGCCGGAGGCGCTGGCGATGATGAAGAAGCGCCCGATCAACCACAGCTATTGCCTGACGCCCGAACAGGCGGCGAAAGATCCGCGCCAGATGTTCAAGGGCGACAATGGCGAGTGCGAATACACGAAGTTCAGTATGGCGGACGGCAAGCTGAACGCGGTCATGCAGTGCAAGGGACCGCAGGGCAAGATGACGATGACGATGCACGGCACCTACAGCGCCAGCAGCTATGAATCGACCAACGTCATGGTCGTGGAAGGCCCCCGCGGCAACATGAAGATGACCTCGAAGATCAGCGGCAAACGCACGGGCGCCTGCTAGGCCTACCTCTCAAACCTCCCTGCTTGTGGAAGTGCCGGCGCTTTCATAGCTTTCACAGGACCTGGGGAGGAACACCATGAAAGCCATGACCGGAATCGCCCTCGTTGCGGCGATCCTTGCCGTATCCGCGCGTGCGGAGCCTGCGTTTCCCGATGCCGCCGCCAGCGACCCCGTAAAGCTCGGCTGGATGCAGGGCTCGCCGCCACCGCCCGAAAAGCGGATCGCGTTCGACGACTACAGCTTCTTCACTTTCCCGCAGTGGCGCTGGAGCTTTTCGCACTGGCGCGAGCTGATGCCCTCGGTTGGCGTTTCGCGCGGGGCAGGGCCGGTACATACGTTACCGCGCGCCGAGCGTAGCGACATTGACGGTGTCACGTTCACGCCGATAGGCGGCACCAAGCCGATGACGTGGGTAGAGTCCCTCTCGGCCAACTACACGGACGGCATCGTCGTGCTTCACAAGGGGCGGGTCGTTTACGAGCGCTATTTCGGCGCGCTGAAACCGGAAGGCGAGCACATCGCCTTTTCCGTCACCAAGTCGTTCGTCGGCACGCTTGCGTCGATGCTGGTCGTGGAAGGCAAGATCGATCCGGCGAGGACGGTGGCGTTCTATATGCCCGAACTGAAGGACAGCGGCTTCGGCGACGCGACCGTCCGCCAGGTGATGGACATGACGACCGGGCTCGACTTCACCGAAAAGTACGGCGACCCCAATTCCTCGTTCGCGGGCTATGTCGCGGCGCTGGGTGCGGCGCCCCGGCCAAAGGACTATGCCGGGCCGAATGGCGACTATGCCTATCTTGCCACCGTGAAGAAGGCGGGCGCGCACGGCGAAGGCTTCACCTACCGCACCGTCAATACCGACGTGCTCGGCTGGATCGTTTCCCGAGTCGGCGGCAAACCCTTCACCGAGCAGCTTTCGGAGCGGATCTGGGCGCCGATGGGCGCGGAGGCGGACGGCTATTTCCAGGTCGATCCGGTGGGGACGCCGTTCGCTGGCGGCGGCTTCAACATGCGCCTGCGCGACCTCGCGCGCTTCGGCGAATTGATGCGGCTTGGTGGACGCATGGGCGGCAAGCAGATCGTGCCGGAAGCGGCCATCGCCGACATCGTGCGCGGCGCCCGCAAGGAAGATTTCGCCAAGGCGGGCTACGCGACGCTGCCGGGCTGGAGCTACCGGAATCAATGGTGGGTCAGCCACAACGCACACGGCGCCTACACCGCGCGCGGCATCCACGGGCAGGCGGTCTACATCGATCCCAAGGCCGAAATGGTTATCGCCCGTTTCGCCTCGCACCCGATGGCGGGCAACGTGAACTTTGATCCGACATCGCTTCCGGCATATCAGGCGGTGGCAGAGCATCTCATGGCAAAGGATTGAAGCGTGGTCCCACGGGTTCGAATCTTCGCGCTCCTCGGCGCGCTGCCTCTCACAGCGTGTCTGGAAACCTACCCATCGTATGAGATGGTCAAATCAAGCCGCGAGATGCCTGTTCCCCCAGGCAGGTATCAACTCTGCGAAACACAAAAGAACAGCTGTTCCGACGTGACGATCCGGCATGGCGATGCCGAGATGATCCTGACCCACAAGGGCGATGATTTTGTGCTGCAGGCTGATGGCGCGTCGCTCGCGGACAATTGGCTTGTGGTCGCCAAGCTAGAAGGCATGGCCGTTTTCGTGTGGGTCGACCGGCACAAGGACGGCGTTTTCCACATACAGGCGCCCAAGTGTCATGCTGCGCTGCTCAAGAAGGTGCGCGGAGACGAGGCCGAAGCGGAAGGCGGGCGGTGCCGCGTTTCCGGCCAGTTTCAGGCTGCTGGCTACATGCATGCACTTTTCGCCGAACCCGCCGATCAGCGCTTCGACCCGACTGCCGACATGACCCTCCGTCCGAAAAGCTCTTAAGCGGGTTTTTCAGTCGGCTCTGCACGCCCTGCCAGCCGGTCCGCCAGCTTGAACATGAATGGGTTGAGCGCGATCGAGAGCAGTGCTGCGGCCAGGATCAGGTTGTTCGTTTCCTTTGAGATCAGTTCGAGCGTCACGCCGAGCCCGGCAAGGATGAACGAGAACTCCCCGATCTGCGCAAGGCTGGCAGCGATGGTGAGCCCTTCGTGGCGCTCGCGCTTGAACACGCTGGTAACGGCGACGGCCGCGATCGACTTGCCGATCAGGATGATCGCCAGCGTCGCCACGACGCCGATCGGCTCCCGAATAAGCGTTGAGGGGTCGAACAACATGCCCACGGATACGAAGAACAGCACGGCGAATGCATCGCGCAGCGGCAGCGAGCGTTCCGCCGCGTTGTGGCCGAGCGGCGTGCTGTTGAGGACGAGGCCCGCAACGAACGCACCGAGCGCGAAGGATGCGCCAAACACCGCATAAGCCAGCCAGGCAATGCCGAGTGCGATTGCGAGCACGCCGAGCGTGAACAGTTCGCGTGAGCGCGTGTGTGCGATCCACGTCAGGATCACCGGCATGGCGCGCACGCCGACAACGAACATCAGGGCAAGGAATGCGGCGATCTTGACGAAGGTCCAGGCGATTTCGCGTGCGATTGCCGCGCCGCCGCCCATGTCGCCCATGTTCGCCAGCAGCGGCAGCAGGACGAGCGCTATGATGATGACGAGATCCTCAACGAGAAGCCAGCCGACAGCGATCTGTCCGATGCTCGTTTTGAGCTGTCCACGACTTTCGATCGCGCGCAGCAGCACCACAGTCGATGCGACGGAGAGCGAGAAGCCGAAGATCGCGGCTTCCGGTCCCGACATGCCCATCAGCAGTCCGGTTCCCCAGCCAAGCGCGGTGGCGGCGACGATCTGCGCGATCGCACCCGGCAGCGCGATCGACTGAACGCGCATCAGCTCCTTTGGCGAGAAATGCAGCCCGACACCGAACATCAGCAGGATGACGCCGATTTCGGCAAGCTGGGGCGCGAGCGATTGGTCCGCAACCCAGCCCGGCGTGAAGGGGCCGACGACCACGCCGGCAACAAGATATCCGACGATCGGGGAGAGTTTCAGCCGGTTCGCCAGCATCCCGAACAGAAAGGCAAGCACGAAGCCGCCGACGAGAATGAGGATCAGGTTGTCGTGGTGCACGCGCCTCGCATTTCGATTTCGAATTGAGTTTCTATGATCTTATACAGGCGGAAGCTGACGCGTCACCCGTACTTGTCAAATAATGGGTCTCGATTGCGGCTCGTTCAAGACGCGGGCCGAATTGTCGCAACGGTCGCGCGTTCCCCCCTCAGCCGTCCGCCGCTCAAAACCTCCGCCGCGCGCGGTGCGAACAGAATCAGGCACTGGCCGAGCCCCAGCGCGAAACCGAGGGCAAGCAGCGGATGCACGAGGAGAAGGAGCGGGTAGGCAGGGGAGCCGAGTGGGCCCGTCAGTGCTTCGAACAGCGGCGTCGCCAGCCAGATCAGGATCATGTGCGAGCAGAAGAGGAAGAAGGCATAAGGTTCAAGCCAGCGGAACATCGCCGGACGCGCGGCAAGCCCCCACGCGATGCGCGCGAAGGCGAGGGCTGCGGCGAGGCGCAGCCCGAGATCGAGCAGAGGGACGAGTTTCTGCGCCATCGCGACGCTTCCGGGCACGGGAATGCTGACGATCAGCTTGATCGCCGCGATGGCGATGAAGGGCGCAAGCGCCACCGGCAACGGGACGTCGGCAATGCGCGTGGCCAGATCGTGGCGGCGGGCAGCGATGCCGAGCAGGAAGAACAGCAGGATTTGCGGCCTCAGCATCAGCGGAAAGAACCAGCCCGAGACGCTCCACGCCGCGACAATCAGGATCGCACTCGTCATCCAGGGGCCGCGCAACCGGAGCAGCAGCGGCGCCATCGCCATGCACACGAAAAGGTCGCGCAGGAACGGCGTCTGCACGTTGATGTGGTTGGGCGTGAGAATCGAGAAAAGCTCGTCGATCAGCCACCAGAGGCTTTCGGGAATCGGCGCCTTCAGCAAGCCGAGCCAGGCTGTGCCCGATACGAGAAGGATGGCAAGCGCGTTCCACAGCGCCATCGGCAGCAGGATCACACGCGCCTTGCGCGCGATGAACGTGCGCCAGGATTTGATGACGGTGCCAGCGACGAGATAGCCGGAGATCATGCCGAGCAGGGGCACCGCGCTGCGGCCGAACACCTCCATCAGCACGGTACGGAGCATGCCTTGTCCGCTCGACGATGCCGCTGCGAGTTCAGCGCCGCCAAGGCCCGTCCATGCATGAACATAGACGATGCCGAGTACACACAGCACGCGGGTCACGGCGATCGTGTCGGAAAGGCGCGGGGAGAGCGGTTCGCTCCGCATCAGTTCACGCGTTCCCTTTCCTGCTCCATGCCGACCTGCAGGCACGGATCACGAACGGTTCCGCCAAACCCGGGGTTCCCGCGGCGTACTCGTGATCCGTCCCGAAATGCAGGCGACTCGGCGCGCGTTACTCGGCCGGCTCCAGCAGGCGTTCCTTGGCGATCTTCTCGCGCCAAACGAGCGGGGCGAGGTGGTGGACGTTCTTGCCCTCGCTGTCGACGGCGACGGTGACGGGGAAGTCCTTCACCTCGAACTCGTAGATCGCTTCCATGCCGAGGTCTTCGAAGCCGACGACCTTGCTGCCCTTGATGGCGCGCGCGACGAGGTAGGCCGCGCCGCCTACCGCCATCAGGTAAGCGCTCTTGTGGTCGCGGATCGCGTCCACCGCCATCGGACCGCGTTCGGCCTTGCCGACCATGGCGATGAGGCCCTGTTCCAGCATCATGCGCGTGAACTTGTCCATGCGCGTGGCCGTGGTCGGGCCTGCCGGGCCGACGACTTCCTCGCCCACGGGATCGACCGGCCCGACGTAATAGATCACGCGCCCCTTGAACTCGACAGGCAGGGGCTCGCCCTTGGCCAGCATGTCCTGGATGCGCTTGTGCGCGGCATCGCGCCCGGTGAGCATCTTGCCACTCAGCAGCAGCCGGTCACCCTGCTTCCAGCTCTGCACGACTTCCGGCGTCAGCGCATCGAGATCGACGCGGATCGCTTCCTTCGAAGGTGTCCATTCCACCTTCGGCCAGTCCGCGAGGTCCGGCGCTTCGAGGTAGGCGGGGCCCGAGCCATCGAGCACGAAGTGCGCGTGGCGGGTGGCGGCGCAGTTCGGGATCATCGCGACGGGCTTCGATGCGGCGTGCGTCGGGCAGTCGTAGATCTTGACGTCAAGCACGGTCGCAAGGCCGCCGAGGCCCTGCGCGCCGATGCCGAGCGCGTTCACCTTGTCGTAGATTTCGATGCGCAGCGCCTCGATCTCGTTCTGCGGCCCGCGCGCCTTCAGCTCCGACATGTCGATCGCTTCCATCAGCGATTCCTTCGCGAGCAGCATGGCCTTTTCGGCAGTACCGCCGATGCCGATGCCGAGCATTCCCGGCGGGCACCAGCCGGCGCCCATCTGCGGCACCATCTCCAGCACCCAGTCGACGATGGAATCGCTGGGGTTCAGCATCTTGAACTTGGACTTGTTCTCGCTGCCGCCGCCCTTCGCCGCGACGGTGATCTCCACCGTGTCGCCGGGCACCATCTCGATGTGGACCACGGCCGGCGTGTTGTCCCTGGTGTTCTTTCGCGAAAACGCCGGGTCCGAAACGATCGAGGCGCGCAGGCGATTTTCCGGGTGGAGGTAGGCACGGCGCACGCCTTCGTCGACCATTTCCTGAACAGTTTTCGTGGCTTGCCACTGAACGTTCATACCGATTTTCACGAACGCCGTGACAATTCCGGTGTCCTGGCAGATCGGGCGGTGGCCTTCTGCGCACATCCGGCTGTTCGTCAGAATTTGCGCAATCGCGTCCTTTGCGGCCGGTCCCTGTTCCAGTTCGTACGCGCGTCCGAGCGCGCGAATATAGTCCATGGGGTGGTAGTAGCTGATGTACTGAAGCGCGTCGGCGACCGACTCAATGACGTCTTCTTCGCGGATCACCGCCATCGAAAAGCCCTCTCGAAATGTCCGATTTGGGGGCGGTGATTAGCCATCGCCGAGGGCTTCGTCCACTAGTGTCTTGCACGGATTCTTCAAGCGATTCAGCTAAGTGCCTGATCTCGTCAAAAAAACTTAATTCGTGCAAAAAACCCCCTTGCGTTAGTCGGCGCTTCACCACAAAGTCTGGTTCTGGGACCGGGGGGTCACCACAACAGCTTGTGTCACACGGGAAACGATCCGTTCCCGGGGCAGGGCTGGTTTTGCCCCCTTGGTCCGGCGAGAAATCGCCGGGGCCTGTGGATTACGAGGATATCGGGGACGGCGCGACATCGCCCGTATCCGTTGCGGAAAACACCCGCTACCCCATATCCGCAGGACCCCTTGACGAATTTGGAACGAAGCAGGAACATAGGGGAGTCGGCTCAGATGGATTTCAGTGGCGTGGATACGGCGACTCTTGACGGCGACCTCGACGTTGCGGCGGCACGCCCGCGCGGCGCGAATTCGCATGCCGTCGAGATCGACCATGGCCGCGACGCGCTCCTCACCGATTTCGGTCGGGAGACGCTCGAGGATCGCTACCTGCTGCCAGGCGAGAAGCCGCAGGATTTGTTTGCCCGCGTCGCCGCGGCTTACGCGGACGACGATGCCCACGCGCAGCGTCTTTACGACTATATCTCGCGCCTGTGGTTCATGCCCGCGACGCCCGTGCTCTCGAACGGCGGCACCGGGCGCGGCCTTCCCATCTCCTGCTACCTCAACAGCGTGTCGGACAGCCTGGAAGGCATCGTCGGCACGTGGAACGAGAACGTCTGGCTTGCCTCCAAGGGCGGCGGCATCGGCACCTATTGGGGCCATGTCCGCGGCATCGGAGAGCCCGTGGGCCTGAACGGCAAGACGTCGGGCATCGTCCCGTTCGTGCGCGTCATGGATTCACTGACACTGGCGATAAGCCAGGGATCGCTGAGGCGGGGATCCGCAGCTTGCTACCTCGACATCTCGCACCCGGAGATCGAAGAGTTTCTCGAAATCCGCAAGCCTTCCGGTGATTTCAACCGCAAGGCCTTGAACCTCCATCACGGTGTCCTCGTTACGGACGCTTTCATGGAGGCCGTGCGAGATGGTCTTCCCTTCGATCTCCTGAGCCCGAAGGACGGTTCCAAGCGTGGTCAGGTGGATGCGCGCGCGCTGTTCCAGAAGCTGGTCGAAACCCGGCTGGCGACGGGCGAGCCGTACATCATCTTCATCGATCACGTGAACAACACGATGCCCAAGCATCAGCGCGACGTCGGCCTCAAGGTCACCACGTCGAACCTGTGCTCGGAAATCACGCTGCCCACGGGCGTCGACCAGCACGGCAAGGACCGCACGGCGGTGTGCTGCCTCTCCAGCCTCAATCTCGATACGTGGGATGAGTGGTCGAAGGACAAGCAGTTCATCGAGGACGTGATGCGCTTCCTCGACAACGTGCTCAGCGACTATATCGAGCGGGCGCCGAGCGAGATGGAGCGCGCGAAATATGCCGCCGCGCGCGAGCGCTCCGTGGGTCTTGGCGTCATGGGCTTCCACAGCTTCCTGCAGGCGCGCGGCATTCCGTTCGAAGGCGCGATGGCGAAATCGTGGAACCTCAAGATCTTCCGCCACATCCGCGCGCACGTGGACGAAGCTTCGATGCTGCTCGCGACCGAACGCGGCGCCTGCCCGGATGCCGAGGACATGGGCGTGATGGAGCGTTTCTCGTGCAAGATGGCGATCGCGCCGACCGCGTCGATCAGCATCATCTGCGGCGGCACGTCGGCCTGCATCGAACCGATCCCCGCGAACATCTACACGCACAAGACGCTGTCGGGCAGCTTTACCGTCCGCAACCCGCACCTGGAAAAGGTGCTGGAGGAGAAGGCGAAGAACAGCGACAAGATATGGAGCTCGATCCTGGAGCGCGGCGGCTCCGTCCAGCACCTCGATTTCCTCACGCCCGAGGAAAAGGCGACGTTCCGCACGGCGTTCGAGATCGATCAGCGCTGGCTGCTCGAACTGGCCGGCGACCGCACGCCCTATATCGATCAGGCGCAGAGCCTCAATCTGTTCCTGCCGGCGGACATCGAGAAGTGGGATCTTCTGATGATGCACTACCGGGCGTGGGAGCTGGGCATCAAGTCGCTCTACTATTGCCGGTCCAAGTCCATCCAGCGCGCGGGCTTCGCGGGCGGCGTGGAGGCGGACAACACCATCAACCTCAAGCAGATCGAGGTTGATGTGAAGGACTACGACGAGTGTCTGGCCTGCCAGTAGGGGTGGGACATGCGTGTGGTTGATGATATTGTTCGGGTGTTAAAAGATCTCGGTGGGCAAGGCTGCTACGACGAGATTTATCGTGGAATGGAAAAGCTGCGTGGACCTCTTTCAGAGGGCAGGCGCGCAAGTATCAGAGCTCGTATCGAAGAGCATTCGTCTGACACGAGAACTTGGAATGGTTTGAAGCCAGACTTGTTTCGTTCAGTAGAAGGTTTGGGTGCCGGAGTTTGGGCGCTTCGGTAAAAATTCTAGTTTATTAAGTTTCGGCCTTTAGCGAATAAGCTCGGAGTTATAAATAATGCCTCTTCTGCAAGCCTCCAAGCAGTACAAGCCCTTCGAATATCCGTGGGCATACGACTATTGGAAGCTCCAGCAGCAGCTCCATTGGCTGCCCGAGGAAGTGCCCTTGGGCGAGGATTGCCGGGACTGGGCGCAGAAGCTCTCGGATCACGAGCGCAACCTGCTCACGCAGATCTTCCGCTTCTTCACGCAGGCCGACGTCGAGGTGCAGGATTGCTACCACGAGAAATACGGCCGCGTCTTCAAGCCCACCGAGATCAAGATGATGCTGACAGCGTTCAGCAACATGGAGACGGTGCACATCGCCGCCTACAGCCACCTGCTCGACACGATCGGTATGCCCGAAAGCGAGTACGGCATGTTCCTTCAGTACAAGGAAATGAAGGACAAGCACGATTACCTCGCGACCTTCGGCGTGGATACGGACGAGGATATCGCGAAGACGCTCGCCATGTTCGGCGGCTTCACGGAAGGGCTGCAGCTCTTCGCCAGCTTCGCGATGCTGATGAACTTCCCGCGTCACAACAAGATGAAGGGTATGGGCCAGATCGTCAGCTGGTCGGTGCGCGACGAGAGCCTCCACTGCGAAGGCATCATCAAGCTTTTCCACACCTTCTGCCAGGAGCGGGACTGCCTGACGCCCGCGATGCGCAAGGAAATCCGCGACACCTGCTATCACACGGTCGATCTGGAGGACGCGTTCGTCGATCTGGCGTTCGAGATGGGCCCGGTGCCCGGCATGACGCCCGACGACATCAAGAACTACATCCGCTTCATCGCCGATTGGCGGCTCAGCCAGCTCGGGCTGAAGCCGATCTACAAGATCAGCGAACACCCGCTGCCGTGGCTCGCGCCGCTGCTGAACGGCGTGGAGCACGCCAACTTCTTCGAAACCCGCGCCACCGAATATTCAAAAGCCGCCACCAAGGGCAGCTGGAACGACGTGTGGGACGCCTTCGACAAGCGCAAATCCGCGAAGATCACTACCGCCGCCAACGAGGCGGGTGAAGAGCAGGGACTGCTGGGGGTGGCGGAGTAGGGACCATGCCGTTTGTCAGCTCGTCGGCAATGAGCCGGGTCGAGTATGACGAAACGACACGGCAACTCGATATCTGGTTCACCGATAGTGGCCGTTACAGCTATTATGGCGTTCCTCTATGGATATACGAAGGGCTGCTTGCGGCGCCCTCAAAGGGTGCGTATTTCAATACCCACATTCGGGACCGATACACCTGACCAAGTGTGTGTGGTGGTAAATCCACAAGTCTGAATGGCCGATAGCGACCCAAAAGCAGACGTTGCGATTTTCGATTAGATGCAGAAAGATCATCGAATGATCGAAGATGCCATTAGCGAAGTGGGCATTAGTGAGGACGGCGGTCTTTATGTTCGTCCCTCGTCAACGACTTTCGAGTATATCTGGCGTGCCGCAGTGGAGGTTCATTGGGACCTCCAGAATCGTCGGTTATTCGGTCCTAAGCCGAGAGAATGGACCTACGTAGATTGGTTCAAACAAATCGTTGCGGCTGTGGCCGACGAGTATGGAATTCTGCTTCGGCTGACTCCGCAAACGGCCTGGGCCAATATTTCCGATACCATCCGAACTGAGATAACGTCTGCGGTTCAGCCATAGCGTCCGCTTCCCACCTTATCCCAGACGTTCAGCTGTCGATGGCGCAAAGACCTAAATCAGCACGCGTTCTGCGCTCATCGCGGCGTGAAGCACACGCACAATGCGAACGCCCTGATCGCCGACGGCATAAAAGATACGATGGCTGCGGCAGGGTAGGGCCCGATAGGGGTTCCTGAGATTGGTGCAGAGCGTTCCCGCCTCCGGGTGCCGCGAGAGCAGTTCAAAGCTCTGCTTTAGTTTCGCCATGTAGACGTCGGCGACTTCCTACCCGAATTCGGCTTCGCTCCATTCATAGATATGCGCGAGGTCGGCGAGCGCCGCCTCGGTGAAACGGACGTCAGCCACGCGCGCGGCGGCGTTTCTGGTGGTCTGCGATCACATCGTCGATGGTGCGCTTGCTGATACCCGACTTCTCCCCTGCATCGAGCGCGGCTTCCAGCGCCGCCAGTTCGTCCGCCCGTTCCTGATCCCGCCGGATCAGGTCGCGCACATAGTCGCTGGTGCTGCTGTAGCGGCCTTCGGCCACGCGGTGTTCCGCCCAACTTTTTAGGGCGTCGGGGATCGAGACGTTCATCTGTGCCATGTCTATCTTTATAGCATTTCCTATAAAGATAGACAAGCATTCCTCGTTCAACCCGCGCGCCGCAT
Source organism: Sphingosinicella microcystinivorans (assembly GCF_003634215.1). Taxonomy (GTDB): domain Bacteria; phylum Pseudomonadota; class Alphaproteobacteria; order Sphingomonadales; family Sphingomonadaceae; genus Sphingosinicella; species Sphingosinicella microcystinivorans. The sequence goes on from NZ_RBWX01000007.1 coordinate 1,489,652, forward strand.
CAGCAGCCACAGGCACGCCAGCACCACCACGATGTCGATGACAACGAACGCCGTGCCGATCGGCGTCCAGCCGCCTTTGCCGGACGCGTTCGCGGCGAAGGAGAGCGCTGCGCCGATCGCGGGCAGGATGAGCCCTGCCCAGAGCGCCCGGCGCCCGTCGCCGCGCCACAGGAACACGCCGATCAGGAAATAGGCCACGCCGAACGCCGCCGTGATGGCGAGTTCCGGGCTCATCGGCCGCATGGCGAGCAATGCGACGTGTCCCGCGCCTGTCAGCAGCATCAGCGTGCCCGCGCTCTTGCGTATGAAATCAGCGGTCATGGTTGGTTCTCCCCCGTCTGCACCCGTTCTGAATCGAAGCGGATCGTGATGAGCCGCGCGTGGCGGCGCAACGTCTTCAAAACGACAGGAAAGAAATGCGGGGGACAGCAGGAGCGCGCTATCCCCCAAGGAGGAGGTGTTTACTGCGGGGAGGGTCCGCCGGCCCCTTGCGGAGGGTGGTGGGACGGTAGTCACCGGCGGAACCTCTTTTCTGTAGGTAAAGCAGTGCCGCATTCCGACTTTGATCTGAGTCAAACTCGCTCGCGCCGCCGTACTTTCGTTCAAAAGAAAACGGCCGTTCAGCGCGCGATGTGCAGCAGCTTCTCGCGCGATGTGTCGCCGCGCGCGACGCTGACGGCGGACTTGGGAAGGCCGAGCGCTTTTGCGACGAGTCGGCAGACGGCGGCGTTCGCCTTGCCGTCCTCGGGCGGGGCGGAGACCCACACGCGGGCGCGCGGCCCTTCGGGCGTGTCTTCAACGACGATGCGCTCGCCGCCGCGCGCTTTGGGCGTCACCCGCACGGCGAGTGTGTCGCCCGTCGAAACCAGTGCGGCGAGGGCGGTATCCACGCTTCAGCGCCCGACGAAAAGGAACCCGACCGCCGCCATGATGCAGCCGAAGGCGGCAAGGTGGCGCCAGTGCAGCGGTTCGCCGAGGTAGGTGACCATGAACACGCCGAAGATGGTGAGCGCGATCGCTTCCTGCGCGATCTTCAGCTGTCCCGGCGTCCAGCCCGCAGCCGCGCCGATGCGGTTCGCGGGGACTGCGAGCGCATATTCGAAGAAGGCGATGCCCCAGCTGATGAGGATGATGATGAACATCGGCTTGGCGCCCGCGGCGCCGGCTTTCAGGTGCCAGTACCAAGCGAATGTCATGAGGATGTTGGAGAAGGTGAGGAGGACGATCGTCTGCATGGTTGCACGTCTTAGCGCGCGTGCGGGCACGCCGCCACGGCTGTTCAGGTATGAGTCAGCGTTCAGCCGCAAGTTTGCGCGGGAAGCAATTTTGCGGGAGCCGTTTGCATCTTCTTGCGTTTGGCACCCGAAGCGAAGGCTTCATGTGAATGGTTTGGAGAGGTTTATGAAAAAGGTCGTTTTCGCCGCGGTTGCGGCTTCGCTGATCCCGCTCGCCGGCGTGTGGTCGGCTCCGGCGCTTGCCGATCCGCCGCACTGGGCGCCCGCGCACGGAAAGCGCGCCAAGGATCGGGATCGCTGGTATCCCGATGATTACTACCGCAAGGGCAATTATCGCGAGCGTCGCCTGAGCCGCGACGAGCAGATTTATCGCGGTCGCGACGGGCGCTATTACTGCAAGCGCAAGGACGGCACGACCGGCCTCATCATCGGCGGCGTGGCGGGCGGCGTGCTCGGTCACGAAATTGCGCCGGGCGGCTCAAAGACCGTTGGCGCGGTCCTCGGCGCTGTCGCCGGCGGCCTCCTCGGCAAGAGCCTGGACGACGGCATCAAGTGTCGCTGACCAGTTGAATAACAAGGCTTCCTCTCCGGCAGGCATTTGATAATGTGCCTGCCGGACAGGAGGTATTCTCATGACGAAACAGGGATTTATCGCAGGCGCCGCGCTTCTCGCGCTCACAGCCTGCGGCGGCAACGACGCAAGCGAAGCCTCGAAGGGCGAGGGCAGGGAGGTCGCGAGCGGCAGCGTTGCGACCGAAGACGGCGAAGCGCAATACAGCGTGCGTCAGGATGGTGACACCTCCACCGTCACGATCACCGGACCCGATGGGCAAACGGGCAAGTTCATGAGCGGCGAAGGTGCCGCGAACTTTCTCCCCGATTTCGCTCCGCTGTATCCGGGGGCAAAGACTGTCGGCGGCGCGGGCGGTGATTCCAGCACGGGCAAGGGCGGCATGGTCAACTTCGAAACTGACGACGCGCCCGAAAAGGTCATCGACTGGTACAAGGCAGCGGCTGAAAAAGCCGGGCTCAAGATCGCGGGCGAGATGACGACACCCGAAATGCGCATGGTCGCCGCGCAGGATGAAGCGACGAAGCGCAGCCTGCAGGTCCACGCCTCCGCCAAGGAAGGCGGCGGCACCAGCGCGAGCCTGATCGCAGGCACGCAGTAGAATTGATAACAGGTCCGTAAGGTTAACCATCAAAGTTTTGGCGTTAACCGCCTTCGGCAAGACCTCGTTAGGTATTCGGGCCGCTAATGGCTACCGGGTCAAGAAAATGCTCGGGAGTCTAGGGGCCATGGACAAGGTAGAACTCGCTGACGCGGTGTACGCCCGCGTCTTCCCTGTTATCATTATTGTCTGCGCCGTTGTGGGCACGGCCAGCTTCGCGCTGCAAAACTATTCGCAGGCCGTATGCGCCTTCCTGGCAATCGGCCTTGCGATGAAGTTGAACGGCATCATAGAGCGCCGCCGTTTCGAACGCTCGGAACGTCTCGCGGCACTCGGTTGGAATCGCGCGCGCAACCCGCTCGGTTCATTCTGATACTCCGTCCGAAGTTCGGTCGCGCCACTCCCGATCCCCCTCGGGGGTGGCGCCTTCCGTTTGCGAATTGGACAATTGACTAACTACTGAGGCTGCGACATCCTCCGCTCCGGGAAGTTCGGGAAGAACGCCGGAAACCGGCAAAAAGGGTGGGAGCAGCAGCTATGAAGACGATCACCGCGTTCGCCGCGTTGATGGCGACAACCGCATGGAGCGCGCAGGCCTTCGCGCAGCAGACGGATGCTGTCGAAGGCGAAGTCGCCGAAACCATCATCATCACGGGCACGCGTATCAGCCGCCCGGAACTCGATTTCGCGAACCCCGTCACAACGCTCTCGGCTGACGCCATCGCCCAGTCCGGCAAGACCAATATCGCGGATTTCCTGACGCAGAGCCCCGCGCTCATCGGTTCGCAGACCGGCAGCCTCACCGGCGGCTCCGAAACGGAATTCGGCGAAGCCGGCCTCAACCTCCTCGATCTCCGGAACCTCGGCACCGACCGCACGCTGGTGCTGGTGGACGGGCGCCGCCATGTGTCCGCGCTCGCGGGTTCGGCGGCGGTCGACATCAATGCGATCCCGACCGACCTCATCGAAGCGGTTGACGTCCTGACCGGCGGCGCGTCGGCGATCTACGGCGCCGATGGCGTGTCGGGCGTCGTCAACTTCCGGTTGAAGCGCGATTTCGAAGGCATCACCGCGCGCGGCCAGATCGGCATTTCGCAGCGCGGCGACGGCGGCAACCGGTTCGGTGCGATCACCGCCGGCACCAATTTCTCGGAAGGGCGCGGCAACATCGCCGCCGCCTATGAATACAACAAGCAGGACCGGCTGAACGAACTGCGCCGCGCGCGACTGCGGAATCCGCGCGCCGCCGGCCTTTATCGCAACCAGGCCGACTTGCCTGACGATCCCAACGTCCCGGACTATATCCCCTATAACGACGTTCGTTACGCAGACACCGCGCGCATGGGCGCTGTCGATGTCGATTTCGACTATGCGTCTGACTTCGAGGGCGACGGCGATATCTATGACCGTGGCCTCGTGCTGGAGGAATCCGGCGGCTACGCGCAGGGTGGTTCGAGTACGCCCGTGGATGGCTACCAGGGCGACGTCCTGCCGGGCCTTGAACGCCACCTCGTCAACGTCCTTGGCCGTTATGAATTCAGCGACGCTTTCACGCTGTTTGCCGAGGGCAAGTACGTCCGTAGCAAGGCGTGGACGCAGCAGCAGCCCACTTACGATTTCTACCTGTTCCAGACAGCCGAAAACCCCTTCATGCCGGAATCGATCCGCAATGCGATCGTGCCCGGTGCGGCGGCGGCGGCATTTGAAGACCCCGATATGCCGGACGGTGTATGGGTCACGCGCGACAATTTCGATCTCGGCATCAATTTCGAGGAAAACATTCGCCAGACACTGCGCGGCGTTATCGGGGCCAGCGGCAGTTTCAGCGAGCACCTGAAATACGAGGTGTCGTACGTCTACGGCCGGACGAAGACGCGCACGTTCAGCCAGGGCAATCGGCTGGAGGCCGAATGGCAGGCAGCGATCGACGTTGTTTCCGATCCCGACACGGGCGCGCCGATCTGCCGGACGATGCTCGATCCCGATAATCCCTTCCCGAACTGCGTACCTTACAACATCTTCGGCGAGTACGTGCGCGATCCGGCAGCGATCGGCTTCGTGACGACCGATAGCCTCAGCCGTGCGAAGGTGACCCAGCACGTCGTCTCGGGCTCCATTTCGGGTGACACCGGTGCGTTCTTCAATCTCCCGGGCGGGGCAGTCGGCTTCGCTTTCGGCGCCGAATATCGCAAGGAGAAGAGCACGTTTGATCCCGACCCGGTGATCCGCGATGGCCTGACGTGGTACGGTGCGATTCAGCCGTCGAACGGCCGCTTCGACGTGAAAGAGGTGTTCGCCGAGATCAACCTGCCCCTGTTAAAGGATGTGCCGGGCGCGCATCTGCTGTCGGTCGGCGGCGCCATCCGGCTTTCCGACTACAGCACGGTCGGTTCCACGACGACGTGGAAGGTGGACGGCGTCTACGCACCGATTCCCGACGTCTCGTTCCGCGCGACCTATTCGCAGGCGGTGCGCGCGCCGAACATTGCCGAGCTGTTCGCGCCGGAAAGCTCCTCGTTCAACTTCATCGTCGATCCGTGCGACACGCAGGAGCTGAACAACGGCACCTCCACGCGCGAGGCGAACTGTGCGGCGCTGATCGGCGCGCTCGGCATCGATCCGACGACGTTCAGCCCGACGAGCGACCCCAGCTCGTCACTTTTCACCGAGGGTCTGAGCGGCGGCAATCCCGACCTTCAGGAGGAAACCGCGAAGACATGGACGGCGGGCGTGGTGCTTCGCCCGCGTTTCCTGCCTGGCTTCAGCGTTTCGGCGGACTGGTACGACATCAAGATCAAGAACGCGATCAACACGCCGCAGGCGGAAGAGCTTGCCGAGCTGTGCGTTGATCAACCTACGCTCGACAATCCGTTCTGCTCGGCGATCACACGTGATCCCGATACGGGCTTCATCACCGGTTTCACCTCGCGGCCTGACAACGTTGCGCAGTTCCGCACTGCTGGTCTTGACGTCACACTCGCGTACCGAATCCGTACGGATACCGCAGGAACGTTCAACGTGGCGCTCACCGGTAATTATCTCGACCGTCTGGAGTACGTGGCAACGCCGGGGGCTGAGGTCGATTCCGACCGTGACGAGGCGCTTGCCTATGCACCGCGCTATTCGGCGACGCTCGACCTCACGTGGAACAAGGGGCCAATGACAATTGCGTACGGCATCTCCTGGTTCGACAAGACCCGTCGCTTCAAGACCGAGGATCTTGCGGGAGACCCCGATTACACCGATCCCAAATATTTCTGGGCGAAGCAGAAGTGGGAACACGAAGTGCAGCTCAGCTACGACATCGGCGAACGCTTCAGAATCTACGGTGGCGTCAACAACCTGTTCGACGAGAAACCGGCGTTCAACTTCACGTCCTACCCCGTCTCCGCGATGGGGCGCTATTTCTACATGGGTGCGACGGTTTCGTTCTAAGCGCAGCACAACATAAGGGGGCAGGGCTTATGTACCGGATTCTGGGCGGTTTCATGCTGCTGGCATCGTCCAGCCTTGCCTCCGCGGCGCCGTCTGCGGTGGTGCCGGAGGATTATTACCGGCTCACGGACGTGAGCGAACCGGCCTTCGCGCCCGATGGCGCCACGATCGTCTACACCGTCTCGACCCCCGATCAGGCGCGCGATGAAAAGACGAGCGACCTGTGGACTGTGCCGTGGAAGGGCGGAGCCGCCAGACCGCTCACCAGTACGCCGGAGGTGAGTGAATACAGCCCGCGCTACACACCCGACGGCAAGACGGTCGTGTTCCTCAGCAACGCCGGCGAAAAGCAGGCCGGCGAGGGCGAAGATGACAGCGACCAGCTCTGGACGATGCCGGCCGCAGGCGGCGCAGGGAAGCGCATTTCCAGCCTCCCCGGCGGGATCAGTGACTACGATCTGTCTCCCGACGGCAAATACGCCGTCGTCGTCGCGGAAGTCGGCAAGGCGGTTGGCAGCAAGGCGAAGAATCCGCCGCCCATCGAAACCGAGCGCTTCTTTTTCAAAGAGGACGGTCGAGGCTATCTCGATGACCGCACGCAGCAGCTTTTCATTGTGGACCTCGAAACGGGCGCGGCGCGGCAGCTGACGCGCGGTGCGCGCGATCATTGGCGCCCCGCATGGTCGCCCGATGGAAAACTTATCGCCTACACCGCGAAGGACCACGGCGAGACCGACAAGACGCTGAACACCGAAATCTATGTGCTGTCCCCCGAAGGCGGCGAGCCCCGCAAGCTCAGCCCGACCGCGAATGCGGACGACGACCCGGATTGGCTCGCGGGCGCCTCGTGGTCGCCGGATTCGAAGCGCGTCGTGTGGCTCGAAGGCATGGAGGACAAGTGGCTCTACTACGGCACGCCGCACCTCGCCGTTGCGGACCTGGCGACGGGCGCGGTGACGCGGCCCGCGAAGCTCGACCTCTGGTTCTACTACCCGCGCTTCGCGCCGGATGGGTCGATCCTCACGCAGATCGAGGGTGACCGCGACACGTGGCTGGCACGCGTGGACGCGAAAAGCGGCAAGATCAGCTACCTCACCAAGGGCACGCGCTTTGCCTATGACTATGCGGTCGCGCACGATGGTCGCATCGCGATCCTCGAAACGACCAACGAAAAGCCCGCCGAACTTTTCGCACTCGACAAGAGCGGCGCCCGGCCGCTCACCGATCACAACCGGTGGCTGAAAGACCGTGCGCTCGGCGAAACGCGTGACGTCCGCTTCAAGAGCGGTGACGCTGAAATCCATGGCTTCTACGTGCTGCCGCCGAATTACGACCCGGCGAAGCGTTATCCGCTGATCGCGGACCTGCACGGCGGCCCGGTCTATCAGCACAGCCACGAGTTCGACCTCGATGCGCGCGCACTCGCGAGTGCGGGCTATGTCGTTCTGAAGATCAATCCGCGCGGCTCATCGGGGCGTGGCTTCGATTTCTCGCGGGCGATCTATGCCGATTGGGGCAATGTCGATGCGCAGGATATCAGCGCGGGCATCACCAATGCGATCGAAACCGGCATCGCGGACCCCAGCCGCATCGGCGCGGGCGGCTGGAGCTACGGCGGGATCCTCACCGGCTACATGATCGCCTACGACAAGCGCATCAAGGCGGCGGTCGCAGGCGCAGGCGTCTCCAACATCTTCGCGACATGGGGCGTCGACATGTATCAGCGCGAATACGTCCTCGAACTCGGCACGCCGTGGGAGAATGTCGATACGTGGAAGAAGCTCGCGTACCCGTTTTTCGAGCCGGAGCGCATCACCGCGCCCACGCTGTTCCAGTGCGCGGACGCCGACGACAACGTGCCCTGCGTAGGCGCCGAACAGATGTACCTGACGCTGAAGACACGCGGCATCCCGACCAAGCTGATCGTCTACCCGGGCCAAAACCACGGTCTCACCGTGCCGAGCTACCTCGCGCACCGCATCCGCGCCAACATCGACTGGTACGGTCGCTGGTTGAAGGCCGACTGAGCTATTCGCCGAGCAGCGTGCGCGTCAGCGGGTGATCGGGGTCTTCAAGCCCGTCGATGACGTTGAAGTGATGACGCCCCGGTTCCTCGAAAAGCGCGGCTGCGGCGCCAAGGCCGCTCCAGATGTTTGCGAGAAGTGCCGACTGGCGGCGGAACTCGGGGCGCTCGTCCGCACCCATCCAGCAGGTGACGCGCGCGCCGGCGAGGGGGGCGAGCAGCGCAGGGCTCTCGCCGGCGGCTTCGGCATCGTCGATATGGAGCGTGTCGTTCATTTCCGTTCGCATCAGCGGCCGCAGGTCGGCGAGCGCGGAAATGGGAACGGTATGCACGACGCGGGCCGCGACCTCGCGCGGTAACGGCGAGGTCGCGGAGACCATGCGCGCGGCGAGATGCCCGCCCGCAGAGTGACCGGTGATGAGGATCGGGCCTTCAATGCGTGCCGCAGCGGCGGTGATCGCGGCGCCGACTTCGCGCGAAATGCCACTGATCGGGGTTTCCGGGCAGAGCGTATAGGACGGCATCGCGACAGCGAAACCGCGCGCGAGCGGTCCGCGCGACAGGTGCGACCAGTAGCTCTTGTCGAGTGCGAGCCAGTAGCCGCCATGGATGAAGACCACGAGGCCGCGGGGCGTGCCTTCGGGCAGGAACAGGTCATAGCGATTGCGGGGAGCGTCGCCGTAGGGAAGGTCCAGCATCGCGCGTGTACCGCAAGCTTCGCGCCAGCGCCGGGCAGGCTCAACCCACGCCTCTGGCCAGCGGTCGCCGTCCGCGATGTGCGCGCTGTTCGCGTAAGCGTCGTCCCAGTCGATGATCGCCTGCAGGGTCATGTTCGCTCCCGTTCGAGTTTGCACACAATGCGCGACACCTAAAATATTTCAACCCTGAAATTTTAGGCTTGAAACATTAAAGTCTCCGTGTCAGCCTGCGACTCATCGACAAGGGAGATCATCCGATGGATGTGGCTGTACTCGGCGGTGGACCCGCAGGCCTTTATTTCGCGATCTGCATGAAGCTGCGCGATGCGGGGCATCGCGTCACCGTGATCGAACGCAACCGCCCGGACGATACCTTTGGCTGGGGCGTCGTGCTTTCGGACGAGACGCTGGACAATCTCGCCGCGAACGACCCCGTCAGCGCTGCCGCGATCCGCGAGCATTTCGCCTATTGGGACGACATCGCCGTCGTCCATAAGGGCGTGCGCACGGTTTCGACCGGCCACGGCTTCTGCGGTATCGGGCGCAAGCAACTCCTGCTGCTGCTCCAGGCGCGCGCGCTGGAGCTTGGCGTCGAAATCTGTTTCGAGACCGAGGCGGAGCCGACGCAGACCTATATGGACAAATACGACCTCGTCGTCGCGGCAGATGGGCTCAACTCCCGCACGCGCACCGAGTTCGCAGACCATTTTCAGCCGAATATCGACGTGCGCAAGTGCAAGTTCGTCTGGCTCGGCACGCACCAGAAGTTCGACGACGCCTTCACCTTCATTTTCGAGAAGACCGAGCACGGCTGGGTCTGGGCGCACGCCTATCAGTTCGATGCCGACACGGCGACGTTCATCGTTGAATGCACGGAAGACACGTGGGCGGCCTTCGGCTTCGGCGAGATGACGAAGGAAGAGTCGATCGCGACATGCGAGCGCATCTTTGCAAAGCACCTCGGCGGGCATTCGTTGATGTCGAACGCCGCGCATGTGCGAGGTTCGGCGTGGATCAACTTCCCGCGCGTACTCTGCGAGCGCTGGTCCTACCAGAATGTCGCGCTGCTCGGCGATGCGGCGGCGACCGCACATTTCTCGATCGGTTCGGGCAGCAAGCTCGCGATGGAAAGCGCCGTGGCGCTCGCGGACTATATCCACAGCGAGCCGACGCTGGCGGCGGCCTTCCAGAAGTATGAGGACGCGCGCCGTGTCGAGGTGTTGCGCCTGCAATCGGCAGCGCGCAACTCGATGGAATGGTTCGAGGAGGTGGAGCGCTACCTCGATCTCGATCCCGTACAGTTCAACTATTCGCTGCTCACGCGCTCGCAGCGCATCTCCCACGAGAATCTGCGCCTGCGTGATCGCGCGTGGCTCGATAGCGCGGAGATCTGGTTCCAGCAGCAAGCGGGCGCTGGAAACGTGCGCCGAGCGCCGATGTTCGCGCCTTTGAGCCTGCGCGGCATGACGCTGCAGAACCGTATCGTCGTCTCGCCGATGGCACAGTATAAGGCGGTCGATGGCTGCCCCACCGACTGGCACTTTGTGCACTATGCCGAGCGCGCCAAGGGCGGTGCCGGCCTGGTGTTCATCGAGATGACCTGCGTCAGCCCCGAAGGCCGCATCACACCCGGCTGCCCGGGCTTTTACGCGCCCGAGCACGAGGCGGCATGGAAGCGGCTCGTCGATTTCGTTCATGCCGAAACTCACGCGAAGATCTGCGCGCAACTCGGCCACTCCGGCCCCAAGGGTTCAACGCGGGTCGGCTGGGAAGAGATGGATGCACCGCTCCCCGCGGACAACTGGCCGCTGCTTGCCGCTTCTGCCGTGCCGTGGTCGGAGCGCAACACGGTGCCGAAGGCCATGGACCGTGCCGATATGGATCGGGTCCGCGACGAGTTCGTTGCGGCGGCCGAAATGGCGGACCGCGCCGGCTTCGACATGGTCGAGATACACGCCGCGCACGGCTATCTGCTCTCGTCGTTCATCAGTCCGCTCACCAACCGGCGCGAGGACGAATACGGCGGCAGCCTTGAAAACCGAATGCGCTATCCGCTGGAGGTGTTCCGCGCCGTCCGTGCCGTGTGGCCGGAAGAAAAGCCGATCTCTGTGCGTATCTCCGCGAACGACTGGGTCGGCGACGAAGGTGTGACGCCGGAAGAAGCCGTGCAGATCGCCGAAATCCTGAAGGACGCGGGCGTCGATATCTGCGACGTCTCTGCCGGGCAGACGTCGGTGCGTGCGAAGCCTGTCTACGGCCGCATGTTCCAGACGCCGTTCTCTGACCGTATCCGCAACGAGACCGGCATGGCGACGATGACTGTGGGTAACATCTACGAGCCCGACCACGCCAACTCGATCCTGATGGCGGGCCGCGCCGATCTCGTCTGCCTCGCACGCCCGCATCTTTCCGATCCCTACTGGACGCTGCACGCGGCGGCGACGCTCGGCGACAAGCAGACGGAATGGCCGAAGCCCTATCTCCCCGGGCGCGATCAAGCGTTGCGTCTCGCCGAGCGCGGACCCGAGCAGATGACGGGCAAGGTATGATCGCAGGGCAAAGCGCTCTCGTCACCGGTGGTGGCACCGGCGCGGGCCGGGCCATCGCACTTGCGCTTGCGCAGGCTGGTGTTGACGTCACGATCTGCGGCCGCCGCCTCGCGCCACTGGAAACGGTGGCGCAGGAAAACGAACGCATAAGCGCCGTGCAGGCCGATGTGACCGACGAAACCGCGATGCGCGCGCTCCACGCGGCGCACGGCCCGTTCGACATCGTCGTTGCGAACGCCGGCGCGGCTGAAAGCGCCCCCGCACACAAGGTGACGCAGGCGGATTGGCAGGCAGCGCTCGCCGTGAACCTCACGGGCGCGTTCCTCACCGTGCAGCCTGCGATCGCGCCGATGGTGAAACGCCGCGCCGGGCGGATCATCTTCATCGCCTCCACGGCGGGTCTCAAGGGCTATGCCTATGTCGCGCCCTATGTGGCGGCGAAGCATGGCGTCGTCGGGCTGATGCGCGCGCTCGCGGCGGAGACGGCGAAATCGGGTGTCACGGTCAACGCCGTCTGTCCCGGCTTCACGGAGACCGATCTCCTCGAAGAGTCGATCGAGCGCATCATGGCGACCACGGGCCGCAGCCGCGAAGACGCGCGCGCCAACCTCGCCGCCACGAACCCGCAGGGCCGTTTCATAACGCCGGACGAGATCGCGGCCACCGTGCTGTGGCTCGCGAGCGAAGGTGCTGCGTCCGTCACCGGCCAGGCCATTTCCGTTTCGGGCGGCGAGACATGGTAAGCGCGCCGCTTACGGCTGACGATGGGAAGGAGCGCGTCCGCCTGTGGCTGCGTCTGCTCCGCGCGACGCGGCTGATCGAGGCCGAACTGCGCGAGCAGCTGAAGATCGAGTTCGACACGACGCTGCCGCGCTTCGACGTCATGGCGGCGCTCGACCGCGCGCCCGACGGCATGATGATGAGCGAGCTTTCGCGTTTCCTGCTCGTCTCCAACGGCAACGTCACCGGCATCGTAGATCGCCTGGTATCGGATGGATTGGTTGCCCGCACCGCACGCGACGGCGACCGCCGCGCCTTTATCGTCAAGCTGACCGAAGCGGGCACCAAACAGTTCAAGGCGATGGCCGCCGCGCACGTCCGCTGGATCGATGCGATGCTTGCCGACGTCGACCCTGAAGAGGCCGCGCATCTCGCCGGCACACTCAGAACGTTCCAGAGCAAGTGGGAGGGCGGACATTGACGCAGATGGCAGGACTGAAGCCGAAGCATTTCCTCTGGGAGGTCGAGGACCGCATCGCGCGCGTCCGACTCGACCGGCCCGAGCGTAAAAACCCGCTGACCTTCGAATCGTATGCCGAGATGCGCGATACCTTCCGCGCGCTCGTCTATGCCGATGATGTCGATGCCGTGGTGTTCCTGCCCAATGGCGGCAACTTCTGTTCGGGCGGCGACGTCCACGACATCATCGGGCCGCTCGTCGCGATGGACATGAAGCAGCTGCTCGCCTTCACGCGCATGACGGGCGATCTCGTGAAGGCGATGCTCCACTGCGGCAAGCCGATCATCTCGGCGGTGGACGGCGTGGCGGTGGGTGCGGGCGCGATCATCACCATGGCGTCGGATATGCGGCTGGCAACGCCTGCCGCGAAGACGGCGTTCCTGTTTACGCGCGTGGGCCTCGCCGGCTGCGACATGGGCGCGTGCGCGATGCTGCCGCGGATCATCGGGCAGGGCAGGGCCTCCGAGCTCCTTTACACCGGGCGCACGATGAGCGCCGAGGAAGGCGAACGCTGGGGCTATTACAACCGGCTGGTTTCCGCCGAGGCGTTGGAAGACGAGGCGATGGCGCTCGCACGGCGGATCGTGGCGGGGCCGACGTTCGCGCACGGCATCACCAAGACGCAGCTCAACCAGGAATGGTCGATGAGTCTGGATCAGGCGATCGAGGCCGAGGCGCAGGCTCAGGCGATCTGTATGCAGACGCGGGACTTCGAGCGAGCGTACAAGGCGTTCGTGGCGAAGCAGACTCCGGTATTCGAGGGCGACTGATGGCGGACCGCAGCTTTCTGGATTGGCCGTTCTTCGAAGACCGGCATCGCGACTACGCCGAGCGGCTGGAGGCTTGGTGCCGGGAAAATTTGCCGGTCGACCACAGCGACACAGACGCGGCGTGCCGCCGTCTTGTGGACATGTTGGGCGCAGGCGGCTGGCTGCTGGCGACGGCGGTGGATAGCGATACGCCTGCGCCGCTCGACGTGCGCACGCTGTGCATTACGCGCGAGACGCTCGCGCGGCATGACGGGCTGGCCGACTTCGCCTTTGCGATGCAGGGCCTAGGCACCGGGACGATCAGCCTGTTCGGCGATGCCGGACACCGCGAATGGCTGCGGAAGACGCGGGCGGGCAAGGCGATTTCGGCGTTCGCGCTTTCCGAGCCGCGCTCGGGATCGGACGTCGCCAACATGGATATGGCCGCCCGCCGCGACGGCGACGGCTACGTGCTTTCAGGCGAAAAGACGTGGATTTCGAACGGCGGCATTGCCGACGTCTACACGGTGTTCGCCCGCACCGGCGAGGCGCCGGGCGCGAAGGGCATTTCTGCGTTCGTCGTGGCGGCGGATACGCCGGGGCTCGAGATCGCCGAGCGTATCGATGTGATCGCGCCGCACCCACTCGCGCGGCTACGTTTCAATAACGTGCGCGTGCCTGCGTCGGCGCTCATCGGGAAACCCGGCGAAGGCTTCCGTATCGCCATGTCGGTGCTCGACGTGTTCCGCTCGACCGTGGGCGCGGCTGCGCTCGGGTTCGCGCGCAGGGCGCTTGAAGAGAGCATCAAGCGCACCAGCGAACGCACATTGTTCGGCGCGCCGCTGTTCGATTTGCAGATGGTGCAGGGCCACATCGCGGACATGGCGCTCGACGTAGATGCGGCGGCGCTCCTCGTCTACCGCGCCGCATGGACCAAGGACATGGGCGCACCGCGCGTGACGCGCGAAGCGGCGATGGCGAAACTCTACGCCACCGACCGCGCGCAATCCGTGATCGATAAAGCGGTACAGCTTCATGGCGGGGACGGCGTGCGCCACGGCCACATCGTCGAAAGCCTGTACCGGGAGATCCGGGCGCTTCGCATCTACGAAGGCGCATCGGACGTACAGAAGGTGGTGATTGCGCGTCAGGTGATGGGAGCGGGAGCATGATTTTGGGGCCGTCTGCCCATGTCGATACGTTTACGCGGGACAATCTGCCACCGTTCGCGGAATGGCCGGACCTGCTGCTCGACGGCTTCGAATACCCCGATTACCTGAATGCCGGCGTCGAACTCACCGACGCGATGGTCGTCAAGGGCTTTGGCGATCATACCGCGCTGATCGGCAACGGGCGCCGCCGCACCTACAAGGAACTGACCGACTGGTCGAACCGCATCGCGCACGCGCTTGTCGAAGACTACGGCATCAAGCCGGGCCACCGCGTTTTGATCCGTTCGGCGAACAATCCCGCGATGGTCGCGTGCTGGCTCGCCGCGACGAAGGCGGGCGCAGTCGTCGTCAACACCATGCCGATGCTGCGCGCGGGTGAACTTTCGAAGATCGTCGACAAGGCCGAGATCAGCCTCGCGCTCTGCGACACGCGCCTGATGGACGAGATGGTGCTGTGCGCGAAGGACAGCCGTTTCCTGAAGGCGGTCGTCGGCTTCGACGGCACCGCCAACCACGATGCGGAACTTGATCGCGTGGCGCTCGGCAAGTCCGTGAAATTCGATGCGGTGCAGACGGGCCGGGACGACGTGGCGCTGCTCGGTTTCACCTCGGGCACCACGGGCGAGCCCAAGGCGACGATGCACTTCCACCGCGATCTGCTGATCATCGCGGACGCGTATGCGAAGGAAGTGCTCGGCGTGCGCCCGGACGATATTTTCGTGGGTTCGCCGCCGCTCGCGTTCACCTTCGGGCTTGGCGGGCTTGCGATCTTCCCGCTGCGTTTCGGCGCCGCGGCGACGCTGCTCGAACACGCTTCGCCGCAAAGCATGATCGAGATTATCGAGACCTACAAGGCGACGATCAGTTTCACCGCGCCGACGGCCTACCGCATGATGCTCGCCGCGTTCGACGAGGGCGCGGACCTCTCCTCGCTGCGCATTGCCGTGTCGGCGGGCGAAACGCTGCCCGCGCCGGTGTTCGAGGATTGGGTGCGGAAGACGGGCAAGCCGATCCTGGACGGCATCGGCGCGACCGAGCTGCTGCATATCTTCATTTCGAACCGCCTCGACGACATGCACCCGGCCTGCACCGGGCGACCTCTCACCGGCTATGAAGCGAAGATCGTGGACGAGGACATGAACGAGCTGCCGCGCGGCGAAATCGGACGGCTTGCCGTGCGCGGCCCCGTGGGCTGCCGCTACCTCGCCGACACGCGGCAGAAGAAGTACGTGAAGGGCGGCTGGAACCTCACCGGCGACTCCTTCACGCAGGATGCGGAAGGCCGCTTCCACTTCGCTGCGCGGTCGGACGACATGATCATTTCGGCGGGCTACAATATCGCCGGGCCGGAGGTGGAAGCCGCGCTGCTCAAGCATCCGCACGTGCTCGAATGTGCGGTGATCGGCGTTGCCGATGAGGCGCGAGGCCAGATCGTCGAGGCGCATGTCGTGCTGGTGGAGGGCCTCGCGCCCGACGACGGTGTTGTGAAGGCCTTGCAGGACCACGTGAAGGCGACGATCGCGCCTTACAAATACCCGCGCTCGGTGCGGTTCACGGCCGCGCTTCCCAAAACCGAGAGCGGCAAGATCCAGCGCTTCCGATTGAAGGCATAGAGAAAAAAATGACCGATTTCAGCGCAACACGCGCGAAGTTTCATATCCCCGACGGCATCATCTATCTCGACGGCAATTCGCTGGGGCCGCTGCCGATCGCCGCGAAGGCGCGCGCGGCGAAGGTGATCGAGGAGGAATGGGGCGGCGAGCTTATCAAGGGCTGGAACACCGCAGGCTGGATGGTGCAGCCGCGCAAGGTCGGCGACCGCATCGCGCGGCTGATCGGCGCACCCGAAGGTAGCGTCGTGATGGGCGATACGCTTTCGATCAAGGTTTACCAGGCGCTCGCCTCCGCGCTCGAAATGCGCCCCGACCGGCGCGTGATCGTGTCGGATAACGGCAATTTCCCGACCGATCTCTACATGGCGCAGGGCCTTATCGCGTCGCTGGGGCGGGGGCATGAGCTGAAGGTCGTGGACCCCGAAGCCGTGGAAGCCGCGATCGACGAAAGCGTCGCCGCGCTGATGATCACCGAGGTCGACTATCGCACGGGCCGGAAACACGACATGGCGAAGCTGATCGCCAAAGCGCATGCGGTGGGCGCGCTGGTCATCTGGGATCTGGCGCACTCGGCGGGCGCGATTCCCGTCGATCTGAAAGGTGCGGGTGCGGACTTCGCGGTCGGCTGCACCTACAAGTATCTGAACGGCGGACCCGGTGCGCCCGCCTTTATCTACGTGGCGGCGGAACATGCGGACGCGGCGCGCCCAGCGCTTTCCGGCTGGATGGGCCACGAGGCGCCGTTCGCGTTCGATCAGGACTATCGCCCCGGCAACGGTATCGAGCGGATGCGGGTCGGTACGCCGCCGATCATCGCGCTGGCCGTGCTCGATGCCGCGCTCGATGCCTGGGAAGGCGTCGACATGGCAGACGTGCGCCGCAAGTCGATCGAACTCTCGGAACTGTTCATTCGCGAGGTCGAGGCGCGCTGTCCTGACCTTGTGCTCGCTTCGCCGCGCGACAGCGCGGTGCGCGGCAGCCAGGTGTCGTTCCGTCACCCGCAGGGCTACGCGGTCATGCAGGCGCTCATCGCACCCGGGCTGATCGGCGATTTCCGCGCGCCCGACGCGCTGCGGTTCGGTTTCACGCCGCTTTATATCGGCGAGGAGGAGGTGCTCGGCGCAGTCTCCATCATGGAGGACGTGCTGAGCAAAAGGAGCTGGGACAAACCCGAATATCACAGAAGAGGACTTGTCACTTGAGCACCCAGCAACCCTATGACCCGGCCCAAGACGGCGCGCAGATGTCGTTCCGGGAACGTATGTCCTACAGCGACTATCTGTCGCTCGATCCGATTCTGAACGCGCAGAAGCCGCTGTCGACCGCGCACGACGAGATGCTGTTCATCATCCAGCACCAGACTTCGGAACTTTGGATGAAGCTTGCGATCCACGAGGTGCGCGCCGCGATGGAGGCCGTGCGTGAGGGGCGCGTTTCGAACGCCTTCAAGATGCTGACGCGCGTGGCGCGTATCTTCGAGCAGCTGAACAGCGCGTGGGACGTGCTGCGGACGATGACCCCGAGCGAATACACCGAGTTTCGGGATTCACTCGGCCAGTCTTCGGGCTTCCAGTCCTACCAGTACCGCGCGATCGAATTTCTCGCAGGGAACCGCAATGCCGCGATGCTGAAACCGCACGCCCACCGGCCCGAGATCATGGCGCAGCTTGAGGATATTCTCTCCAAGCCGAGCCTTTACGATGAAGCGCTGCTGCTTCTCCAGCGCAGCGGCATCCCGATCGGCAAGGCCGACGCGGAGCGCACGGAATGGGCAACGCCGCGCACGGAAAGCCAGGACGTCGTTGAGGCCTGGAAAACCGTATATCGTTCGCCGGAGAAATACTGGGCACTTTATGAGCTTGCTGAAAAGCTCGTGGATTTCGAGGACTATTTCCGGCGTTGGCGCTTCAACCACGTAACGACCGTGGAACGCGTCATCGGCCTCAAGCGCGGCACTGGCGGCACCTCCGGGGTCGCCTACCTGCGCAAGATGCTGGAGGTGGAATTGTTCCCCGAACTCTGGAAAGTACGCACCGAACTCTAGGAGCACGACCTTGGCAATTTTTGACCCCTTCGACCCGTTCGGCCTTGAGCAGCAGCTCACCGAAGAAGAGCAGATGATCTCCGCAACCGCGCGCCGCTATGCCGAGGACCGGCTGGCGCCGCGCGTTGTCGAGGCCTTCCGGCACGAGAAGACCGATCCGGCGATCTTCCGCGAGATGGGCGAGCTTGGCCTGCTCGGCGCGACGATCTCGCCCGAATACGGCGGGGCGGGCTTCGGCTACGTCGCTTATGGCCTGATCGCGCGCGAGGTCGAGGCGATCGACAGCGGCTACCGTTCGATGATGAGCGTGCAGTCCTCGCTCGTGATGGTGCCGATCGAGACGTTCGGTTCGGAAGCCCAGAAGCAGAAGTACCTGCCGAAGCTGGCCCGCGGCGAGTGGATCGGCTGTTTCGGCCTCACCGAGCCGGACCACGGCTCCGACCCCGGATCCATGGCGACGCGCGCAAAGAGCGTGCCGGGCGGATACCGCCTTTCGGGCGCCAAGACGTGGATCACCAACGCGCCCATCGCCGACGTGTTCGTCGTGTGGGCGAAGACCGATGACGGCGCGATCCGCGGCTTCGTACTCGAAAAGGGCATGGAGGGACTCTCCGCGCCGGCGATCCACGGCAAGGTGGGCCTTCGCGCCTCGATCACTGGCCAGATCCTGATGGACGACGTGTTCGTGCCCGAAGAGGCGATGTTCCCCGAGGTGCGCGGCCTGAAGGGGCCGTTTACCTGCCTCAACTCCGCGCGCTTCGGCATTGCGTGGGGGGCGCTCGGCGCAGCGGAATCCTGCTACAAGACGGCGCGGCAATATACGATGGACAGGAAGCAGTTCGGGCGCCCGCTCGCGGCGAACCAGCTCATCCAGAAGAAACTTGCCGACATGGTGACGGACATCTCGCTCGGCTTCCAGGGCTGCCTGCGTCTTGGCCGCATGAAGGATGACGGGCATCCGCCTGTCGAGCTGACCTCGATCCTGAAGCGCAACAGCTGCGGCAAGGCGCTCGATATCGCCCGCACGGCGCGCGACATGCTGGGCGGCAACGGTATTTCCGACGAGTTCGGCGTCGCGCGGCATCTCGTGAACCTGGAGGTGGTGAACACCTACGAGGGCACGCACGACGTCCACGCGCTCATCATCGGCCGCGCGATCACCGGCATCGCGGCCTTCGCGAACTAGGCGGCCCGTCATGGCGTTTACGACGGTTCGGCCCTTGCGGTTCGGGGACTGCGATCCTTCGGGGATCGCTTACTTCCCGTCCTATCTCAACCTGCTCGTCGGGGTGATGGAGGAGTTCTTCACCTCCATCGGCTCACCGTGGCCGGTGATGATGGGCGAACGTCGCATTTCTGTGCCGACCGTTCGGCTGGACATTACGTTCAGCCATCCGGGCGTGCATGGCGACGTGCTTGAATTTGAAGTGGGCGTGAAACGCGTGGGCGGAAGCTCGCTCGATTTCCTGCACCGCATCACCTGTCGCGGCACGCTGCTCTGGTCCGCCGAGCAGCGTGTCGTTGCCACCGACACCGATACCCACCGCGCACGTCCGTGGCCGGACGACCTGCGCGCGGCCCTCGAACAGCATCTGGAGAGCGAGAATGTTTGAAACCCTGCAACCCGAAGGCTGGGTGAAGCCGATCGGCTACGCGAACGGCATCGCCGCAGAAGGTACGCTGATCTTCGTGGGCGGCCAAATCGGCTGGAACGCGAACGCAGAGTTCGAGACGGACGATTTTGCGGCGCAGACGCGGCAGACGCTTGAAAACATCGTGGCGGTTCTGAAGGCGGGCGGGGCAGGGCCGGAGCACGTGACCTCGATGACGTGGTACGTGACCGACAAGGCAGAATATCTCGCCAACCTGAAGGGCGTGGGCGCCGCTTACCGCGACACTATGGGCAAAAACTTCCCCGCGATGGCGCTGGTGCAGGTCGCGGCACTCGTCGAGGATCGCGCCAAGGTGGAGATTCAGGCGTTCGCGGTGAAGCCACGCTGAATTCTTTTCAGGCGTTTTTTACGAGTTTTCCACAGCTTATTGCAGGCAAGACCGAAATAACAGAGATGCTTCTTGACAGCGCCGGACCCCGTCAATAGGTACGCCGGGCTTTCGAAATACGAAGCAACGCGCGGGTGTAGCTCAGTTGGTTAGAGTGCCGGCCTGTCACGCCGGAGGTCGCGGGTTCGAGCCCCGTCACTCGCGCCATTTCATGCCGGAAATGGCGCCTCCCCGCAGGAAACGATATCAGGCTTCGATACTGTCGAAGACCCTGAACTCGTGCGCGATGGAGCGCTCCACAAGCAATTCATAGATCGCCGCGACATGCTCGCGGGAGAGGCCATGGGCATCAGCTGCGTCGCAGGCCTTGGCGATGACGTCCGCCTTGCGGTCCTCGTCGCGGACAGCCTCCCGCGCACTCTTCACGCGCGCCGCTGCATCGATGTAGCGCATCCGCTTTGCCAGCAGCGCGACGATCTCCCGGTCCAGGGCGTCAATCGCCGTGCGGATCTCCGACATGGTCGTGCAGGCGTTGGGAGGAACGATATCGGTCATTTGCGGAAGCGTCCGGTTTCTATCCAGCGAACAAGGGGACGGGCGGGGAACACCCAGGCGATGCCGAGCACGACCCAGATGGGAAGCTGCACGAGAACGTGAAGTCGCGAGACGGGATCAGCGACGGCGACCGCGACAAGCGAATAGACCGCGATCAGGACGATCAGCAGGAGCACGCCGAAGGGCTTTCGGAGACTGGGTTTGGGGTCGGTCATGCGGTGAGTGTCCTTGTGGGTGTCACCACCGCATCAAGGCGCTGGTCCCAGCTATCTGCCGGAAGCGTATGCAGGATCTGCACATCCCAGGCGAGGCCGATGGCAATCGTGGGCTGCACGGCCCGGAGCGCGGCAAGTGCGCGGTCGAAGTGGCCCTTGCCCTGGCCGATGCGGTTTCCTTGCGTGTCGGCTGCGACGAGCGGCACGAAGAGCGTATCGGGGACGCCCTCGGCGGCATCGGCAAGCGGCTGCATCGTGCCGAAGGGGCCGGGCTCCAGCGGGCCGCCGGCGACGCGAAAGCGCATGACGTCATCACGGCTCGCGAACCATGGCAGCAGCACCGTTGCGCGGGAGAGGCACGGCGCGGGATCGATCTCGTGGCCCATCGGCACATAGCTGCCGGTGGCGCGGGCATTCGCAAGGAAGGGAAGGGCGCGCGCGGCGAGCGCGGCCTCCAGCGCCCGGCGTTCCTCGGCGGACAGGCCGCGAACGAACGCCGCGCGCGCTGCGCGAGCATCGCGGCGCAGGGTTTCCTTGTCGAATAGGGCGGCGGTGGGCAAAAGGGAATCCGGGCGACAGGTCAAAAATGGGTGGCGGAACCGCCTCGGCCGTTTGCCGGAATATCCTCTGACGCCAGTAACGTCAGGTGGGCACCATATGGTCGGACCAGGATCCGCACAGGGACAGCACCCTTGGATGTCGATATCGCCTCAGGGATGTTCGCATCGCGCGCACCAGGCAGTATCCGCCTCGGGCAATCTAGGCGTTGGCGCGCCGCTTCTCAAGGGCTGCGACAATGGCTTCCACCCGTTGCGCCGCCTTTTCAAGCGCACCCGTCGCGATCGTGTCGCCGAGCGAGGGGTCGCGTTCCTTGAGGTCGAAGAACTCATCGGCAATCAGGATGGCGGACATCAGCAGCAGGCGAGGCTCGCTCATCTGCCCAAGCGCGCCCTGCAGATCGGCCGCCTTGGCGTCGACATGCGCTGCGAGACGGTTCAGCCGCTCTTCCTCGCCATCGCGGCAGGCGAGGGGATAGGAGCGGCCGCCGATGCTGACGTTGATCTGCCCCACGCGCCTAGCTCCGCGACGCGATCAGCGCGTCGAGATCGGCGACGGCGCGTTCGGTGGAATCCTTCAGGCGGCGGTGCTTGTGGCGCAGCGCTTCCAGTTCGGTGAGCGCCTCACCTGCATCGTGTACGCCCCCGGCGGCGCGCTCGAGCTTGTCGAGTGCGCTTTCAAGGCGTGTCAGCGCCGACGCGAAACCGGTCATCTGATCCATGCCGAAAAGTCCCGAAAACAGCAGTTTGGGCGAGGAACATAAGAACGAATCCGAATGACGGTCAAGGCAAGCGCCGGACGGTTCGACGATTCATCTCGATTCAGCCGGATTCCCGCCTGTTTCGTATATGCATGGCCGCCATGCCTTGACATGACGTTGACGCAGCATAAGCCCCTCTCCATTGTGCGCGCCGATTCGCCGCCCGGCCGAAATATTGGGGAACCAAGCCGAAGATGACCGTCAATCACGCCGATCTCGCCAACGCTGTCCGTGCGCTGGCGATGGATGCCGTACAGGCCGCAAACTCCGGCCACCCTGGAATGCCGATGGGCATGGCCGACGCTGCGACGGTTCTCTTCACACAGCATCTGAAGTACGATCCCGAGTGGCCTGAATGGCCTGATCGCGACCGCTTCGTGCTCTCCGCCGGTCACGGCTCGATGCTGATTTACGCGCTTCTCTATCTCACGGGCTATGAGAAGCCGACGCTCGACCAGATCCGGAACTTCCGCCAGCTGGGCAGCCCCTGCGCCGGTCACCCCGAGAATTTCGAGCTTCCGGGTGTCGAGACGACGACCGGCCCGCTTGGGCAGGGCCTCGCCACCGCCGTAGGCATGGCGATCGCGGAGCGTCACCTCAACGCGCGCTTCGGCGACGCGGTGCAGGATCATCACACGTGGGTGATCGCCGGTGACGGCTGCCTCATGGAAGGCATCAATCACGAAGCGATCGGCCTTGCCGGGCACCTGAAGCTCGGCCGCCTGAACGTGATCTGGGACGACAACCGCATCACGATCGACGGCGCCACCTCCATGTCGACCTCGGAAGACGTGAAGGCGCGCTATGAGGCTTCGGGCTGGCACGTCGTTTCCTGCGACGGCCACGACGCGGCGAGCATCGACGCGGCGCTGCGGGCCGCGAAGGCTGATCCGCGCCCGTCGCTGATCGCCTGCCGCACGATCATCGGCTACGGCGCGCCCAACAAGCAGGGCACGGCGGCCACGCACGGCTCGCCGCTCGGCGCGGCTGAAATTGCGGCTGCGCGCGAAACGCTCGGCTGGCATCACGCACCGTTCGAAATCCCGGCGGATATCCTGAACGCATGGCGCACGTCGGGTGCGCGCGGCACGAAGTTGAGTGCCGACTGGAAGATGGACGCTGCGAAAGCAGAGGGTTACGCGGACTTCCTGACCTGGCTCGACGGTTCGGCACTGAAAGCCGCGGGCCCGGCACTGAAGGCTCACATCGACGCACTGATCGCCGCGCCGCAGACGGTGGCGACGCGCAAGGCGAGCGAGCTTGCGCTCGGCGCGATCAATGCTGCCGTGCCGAACACCATCGGCGGCTCGGCCGACCTCACCGGTTCCAACAATACACTCACAAAGGGCCTCGGCACGCTCGACGCCGCGAATTACGGCGGGCGCTACGTCTATTACGGCATCCGTGAATTCGGCATGGCCGCCGCGATGAACGGCATGGCGCTGCACGGCGGCATCGTGCCCTACGGCGGCACCTTCCTCGTCTTCACCGACTATTGCCGCCCCGCCATCCGCCTCAGCGCGCTGCAGCGGGCGCAGGCAATCTATGTGATGACGCACGATTCGATCGGGCTTGGCGAAGACGGCCCGACGCACCAGCCCATCGAGCATGTGATGAGCCTGCGCGTGATGCCGAACGTGCTCGTGATGCGCCCGGCTGACGTCGTCGAGACCGCCGAGTGCTGGGCGATCGCTCTCGAGAACACGAGCGGCCCGACCGTTCTTGCGCTCTCGCGCCAGAATCTCCCGCAGGTCCGCACCGCGGCGAACGAAAACCTCTCCGCAAAGGGGGCGTACCGCCTTCGCGCCGCTGGCGCCGCGCGGAAGGTTGTGTTCCTGGCGACCGGCTCGGAAGTTCAGGCTGCGCTGAATGCCGCAGACCAGCTCGAAGCCGACGGTATCGGCTGCGATGTCGTGTCCATGCCCTGCTGGGAGCTCTTCGATCTGCAGAGCGATGCCTATCAGGCGGATATCCTGCCTGAAGACGCGCTCATCGTGTCGGTTGAAGCCGGCACGACCGTGGGCTGGGAACGCTACACGGGCCGCAAGGGTCTGCGGCTTGGCATCGATCGCTTCGGCGCCTCTGCGCCTGCCGAAGCCTTGTTCGAGAAGTTCGGATTGACCGCCGACGCCATCGCGAAGGCGGTTCGGGGGAAGCTCGCTTAAATTAGGAACAGGAGTACAAGAGACATGGCGAAGGTTTCGATCAACGGGTTCGGCCGCATCGGGCGTCTTGTAGCACGGGCCATTCTGGAACGCCCGGATAGCGGGCTGGAACTGGTATCGATCAACGACCTCTCCGACGCGAAGTCGAACGCCCTGCTGTTCAAGCGCGATTCCGTGCACGGAACGTGGCAGGGCACGGTCGAAGTCGACGGCAATGATCTCATCATCGACGGCAAGCGCATCAAGGTTTCGGCCGAGCGCGACCCGGCGAACCTGCCGCACGCCGCGAACGGCGTCGATATCGCGCTCGAATGCACCGGCTTCTTCACGGACCGCGCTTCGGCCGAGAAGCACATGGCGGCGGGCGCCAAGCGCGTGCTGATCTCCGCGCCGGGCAAGAACGTCGACCTCACGGTCGTTTTCGGCGTGAACAACGACAAGCTCTCGGCCGATCACAAGATCGTGTCGAACGCCAGCTGCACGACGAACTGCCTTGCCCCGGTCGCCAAGGTGCTGAACGATGCGCTCGGCATCGAACGCGGCCTGATGACGACGGTGCACGCCTACACGAACGACCAGAAAATCCTCGACCAGATCCACGACGATCCGCGCCGTGCCCGCGCTGCCGCTATGTCGATGATCCCGACCACGACCGGCGCCGCGCGCGCCGTCGGCGAGGTGCTTCCCGAACTGAAGGGCAAGCTCGACGGTTCGGCGATCCGCGTGCCGACGCCCGACGTCAGCCTCGTCGATCTGACTTTCACGCCGAAGCGCGACACGACGAAGGACGAAGTGAACGCGATCCTGAAGGCGGCGTCTGAATCCGGCCCTCTGAAGGGCATCCTCTGCTATTCGGACGAGCCGCTGGTTTCGATCGACTATCAGCACACCGCTGCGTCTTCGACCATCGACAGCCTTGAAACCGCCGTGCTTGAAGGCAAGCTCGTCCGCGTCGTTTCGTGGTATGATAACGAGTGGGGCTTCTCGAACCGCATGGTCGACACCGCCAAAGCGATGGCGGCGTTCCTCTAACCATGGCGAAGTTCCGGACGCTCGACGATATCGGGGACGTGCGCGGCAAGCGCGTCCTCGTTCGTGCCGATCTCAATGTGCCGATGCAGGACGGCAAGGTCAGCGACGACACGCGCCTTCGTGCGGCGCAGCCGACCATCGCCGAACTCGCCGACAAAGGCGCGATCGTGCTGGTGCTCTCGCACTTCGGGCGTCCGAAGGGCGAAGACCCGATGCTCAGCCTGTCACCAATATCGAGCGCGCTTGCGAAGGTGCTCGGTCGCACGGTGGGTTTCGTCACCGAGTGCAAGGGGCCGGCGGCCGAACAGGCTGTGGGTCTGATGGCGGCGGGCGAAATCGCGGTGCTTGAGAACACGCGCTTCGAGGCGGGCGAAGAGAAGAACGATCCGGCGCTCGTCGCCGCCATCGCGAAGCTCGGCGACCTTTACGTCAACGACGCCTTTTCCGCCGCGCACCGTGCGCACGCCTCCACGGAGGGGCTGGCGCATGTGCTTCCCGCGTATGCGGGCCGTTCCATGCAGGCGGAGCTGGAGCACCTGGAAGCCGCACTTGGCGAGCCTGAACGGCCTGTCGCGGCGGTTGTCGGCGGCGCGAAAGTATCGTCGAAGCTCGATGTGCTCAACAACCTTGTCAGCAAGGTCGATCACCTGATCATCGGCGGCGGCATGGCGAACACCTTCCTTGCCGCGAAGGGTGTCGATGTCGGCAAGTCGCTTTGCGAGCACGATCTCAAGGAGACCGCGCTCGGCATCCTCGCCAAGGCGGACGCGGCGCGCTGCACCGTGCACCTGCCGTACGACGTCGTCGTGGCGAAGGAGTTCAAGGCGAACGCCGCGAACCGGACCGTGAACGTGCACGAGGTGGGGGCGGACGAGATGATCCTCGACGTTGGCCCCGCTGCTGTCGAGGCGCTTTCGGACGCGCTCAAGACCTGCCGGACGCTGGTGTGGAACGGGCCGCTCGGTGCGTTCGAACTGGAGCCGTTCGATGCGGCGACAGTCGCCCTCGCGCGCACGGCGGCGGCGCTCACCGAAGCTGGAAGCCTCGTTTCGGTGGCGGGCGGCGGCGATACGGTCGCGGCGCTCAACCATGCGGGCGTTGCGGACAGCTTCAGCTTCGTCTCGACCGCAGGCGGTGCCTTCCTCGAATGGATGGAAGGCAAGGCGCTTCCGGGTGTTGAGGCGCTGCGGGCGTAACGAACCCGGTTTTGTCGCGGCGGTGCGTCGTTTCAACCATGGTAAGTCGGAAATTAACCATTTCTTAAAACCCGACCTTAAGCCTTGCGGGCGAAGGTCGGTGCCATGCTTATGCGTCTCGCCACTGCTGCGTTCCTGATCGCCAGCCCTGCCGTTGCGGCGGGCTTCTCCACGGTTGCGGTTGCCAAGCAGAGCTGGTGCGCAGCGGGCGACGTCAATCCGGTCGAGGCGGTCGAGGCGCTGAACGATCTGCGCCGCGCGCAGGGCTTGTCCCCGGTGCGTGTCAATATGGCGCTCACCCGTGCCGCGCAGCACCATTCGGACGACCTTGCCGGGTGGGGCAAGCTTTCGCACAGCGGTTCCGATGGCAGCAACTTCGTCGACCGTGCCGAGCGCGCGCGCTTTGACGGCGTGCCGCGTGCCGAGAACGTGGCGTGGAACCTGCCGACCTCGCACGCCGTGGTCGTCGCGTGGGAACGGAGCCCCGGCCACCGCGACAACATGATGCTCGAAGACGTCACCGATGTCGGCATCGGTTACGCCTGCTCGCCCACCAAGGGGCGTTTCTGGACGATGGTGCTCGGACGCGCAGAAGCGCAGTTCACGCTCGCCGCGCTCAACTAGCCTATCATCCTGAATCCACGCGGGAGGTCGTTGCGATGCGCGGCCCTCTTCTGTATCACGCGCGGCAACCCGAACTATCCAGCGACGAGGACGACGCATGAAGATCACGAAAGCCGTGAAGGCCATCCTTTCCAACTATGAAAGCGACAACCCCGGCACGAAGGCGAACCTCGCCCGGATCCTGATGCAGGGCCAGCTCGGCGGCACCGGCAAGCTCATCATCCTCCCCGTCGACCAGGGCTTCGAGCACGGACCGGCGCGCAGCTTCGCGGTCAACGAGCCGGCTTACGACCCGCACTATCACTTCCAGATCGCCATTGACGCGGGGCTTTCGGCCTATGCCGCGCCGCTCGGCATGATCGAGGCGGGCGCCGACACGTTCGCGGGGCAGATCCCCACGATCCTCAAGGTGAACAGCTCGAACAGCTGGGCGACCTCGATCAACCAGGCCGTCACCGGCACGGTTGACGACGCGCTGCGCCTGGGCTGCTCGGCAATCGGCTTCACCATCTATCCGGGCGCGGACGACGTGTTCGACATGATGGAAGAGATCCGCGAGATGTCGGCCGAAGCAAAGTCTGTGGGCATCGCCACGGTGATCTGGTCGTACCCGCGCGGCGGCAACCTTTCGAAGGACGGTGAGCTTGCGCTCGACGTTGGCGCCTATGCGGCGCACATGGCCGCGCTCCTCGGCGCGCATATCATCAAGGTGAAACTGCCGACCGCGCACATCGAGCAGAAGGACGCGCAGAAGGCCTACGAGAAGCTGGACAGCTCGACGCAGGCGAAGCGCGTGGCGCATGTCGTGAAGTCGTGCTTCAACGGCCGCCGCATCGTCGTCTTCTCGGGCGGTGCCGCGAAGGGTGCCGACGCGGTCTATCAGGACGCGCGCGACATCCGCGACGGCGGTGGCAATGGCTCGATCATCGGCCGCAACACATTCCAGCGCCCGCGCGACGAAGCGATGGCGATGCTTGGGAAGCTGGTGAACATCTACAAGGGCAAGGAATAGGCCCTTTATGGATGACGAGGTCGCGCTCGATCCGCGTTTCGCAGACCGTTTCGGGCGCGAACCTCGCCCGCCGTGCCAGCTCTATCTCATCTCGCCTGAGCGCTACGATCCGGGCTTTCCCGAAAAGCTGAAAGCCGCGCTCGACGCAGGGGTGGTTGCTGCGTTCCAGCTGCGGCTGAAGGGTGTGGAGGATATGGAAATCCTGCGCGCCGGGGCAGCGTTGAAGCCGATCCTTGCCGCCTATGACGTGGCCTTCATCCTCAACGACCGCGCCGATCTTGCGAAGGAACTCGGGGCGGACGGCGTTCATCTCGGCCAGACCGACGGCAGTGTTGCTGAGGCGCGCAGCCTGCTCGGCCACGACGCGCAGATCGGCGTCACTTGCCACGACAGCCGCCATCTTGCGATGGAAGCCGGCGAGGCGGGGGCGGACTATGTGGCTTTCGGCGCGTTTTATCCCACCAGCACCAAGGCGACGACGCATCGCCCCGATCCTTCGATTCTCTCGTGGTGGACGACGATCAGCGAAATTCCCTGTGTCGCCATCGGGGGCATCACTGCGGAGAACGCCTCTCCCCTTATCGAGGCGGGGGCCGATTTTCTGGCTGTCAGCGGCGCTGTGTGGAACGCCGACCCGGCATCCGCAGTTCGGGATTTTGCGAAGCTTCTGAAGTAGCTCGTTCAGGCTGGTCGGCGCATCGCCGTGGAGCGTTCCAGCAGCATTTCGATCCATTTTCTGAGAAAACGCGTGAACCCGCGTTCCAACGTGCGCGACATCATGAGCGCGAAACACACAATGAGGGCGAGCACCAGCAGCGACATCAAAGGTCCGTGGAGCTTGGCGAATGCCGCTCCGGAAAGCAGTTCGGTAATCGGCCGATGAAACATGTAAAGCGTGAACGTGCCGCCGGCCAAGAAGCGGATGGCGGACGAAAACCGCATAAGCACGGGTGGAATCAGTGTCCGGACGGCGACCAGGTGCAACGTGAACAGAAAGCCGATCAGGAGGTCGGTGATAAGGTTCGTCGCATCGCGAAGCACATACCACATCGGAAAATTGCCACTAAACCAACCGCGTAGTGCCGGCGGCACGCCCGCAAAGCCAATCACCGCAATGGCGGCAATGCTGAGGATGGCGATGAGGGGGCGCGCCGGAAGCGTGGTCTTGTCGATATTGCGGTAAAGCCATACGCCGGCCAGCCAGGCCGGACTGAGGAGCAGGATCGCCGGCCCTGCGACCATCATGCCAAGAAGCATGAGGCCGATGCGAAGCTTGCCCTTCGTGAAAACCCAAATGCCGAAAAGCGTATAGTAGGCAGCCTCGTAGCACAGAGACCAGAAGGGCTGGTTGAGCGGTATGTCCGCGTCGTTGAGCCAGGACCTGTTGAGAAACAGCAGCGACGAAACAATGTCCCACGCCGACCATTCCGCGGACTTTACTGTCCCCGATGACCATCCCGGTGGCGAAACTATCGCAGCGCAGGCGACGCTGAGCAGGATTGCAGGAACGATGACCGCGTAAAGGCGTGAGGCGCGAGCCGCCAGATAGTCTCGCCATCCCCGGTTGTTGTCGAACGTGCTATGGGCAATCACAAGGCCGGACAGCACGAAGAACACGATCACGGCCTCGTGTGCGAACTTGCCGGCGAAGGTGATGGGCAGATCAAAGCCGTCTTGTCGCATGTGCGCAATAACCACGATCAGCGCGGCAAAGGCGCGCCACAGATCGAGATAGAGCGAGAAAGCCTTGTCCCTTAAAGGGCTTGCAGCGGCGGGCGTGGCGATCATGATTCTTCCTATTCTGAAGAAAATGCCTTTCCAAACGATTTCGTCCCGCCTTGAGCCCGCGCCCTCAGGCTGATAGAAGCCCCGCACTTTTCCGGTTTCGGCTCTCTTTCTCAGGATTGCACCCATGAAGATCAGCGGCGTGGACATTCGTCCCGGCAACATCATCGAATATGAAGGCGGGCTGTGGCGCGCCGTGAAGATTCAGCACACGCAGCCCGGCAAGGGCGGCGCCTACATGCAGGTGGAACTGAAGAACCTCGTCGACGGCCGCAAGACCAACGTCCGCTTCCGGTCGTCGGAAACGGTGGAGCGCGTCCGCCTCGACACCAAGGACTTCCAGTTCCTCTATGCCGAAGGCGACATGCTGACCTTCATGGACAAGGAGACCTACGAGCAGGTCTCGCTGCCGCAGGACCTCCTCGGCGATGCCGCCGCCTTCCTGCAGGACGGCATGGACGTCGTCATGGAACTCTATGAAGAACGGCCGCTTTCCGTGCAGCTTCCCGATCAGGTCGAAGCCACGATCGTGGAAGCCGATGCCGTGGTGAAGGGCCAGACGGCCTCTTCCAGCTACAAGCCCGCCGTGCTCGACAACGGCGTGCGCATCATGGTGCCGCCGCACATCGCGTCGGGCACCCGTATCGTCGTCGACGTCTACGAGCAGACCTACGTCCGCCGCGCGGACTGATCGGAAACACCATGCCTGCTCATTCCGCCCTCATCACCATCATGGACAAGGCCGCGCGCAAGGCTGCGCCGCGGCTGCGCCGCGATTTCAATGAGGTGTCGCAGCTTCAGGTCTCCCGCAAGGGTCCGTCGGACTTCGTGTCCAACGCGGACCGCGCGGCCGAGCGCTCCATCGTCGAAATCCTCCGGCAGGCACGCCCCGATTGGGGGCTGGTGCTGGAAGAGGGCGGCGAAATCGAGGGGGATCCCTCGCGCCCGCGCTGGATCGTCGATCCGCTCGACGGCACGTCCAACTTCCTGCACGGCATCCCGCACTTCGCGATCACCATCGCAGCGGAGCAGGACGGCCAGATCATCTCGGGCCTCGTCTATCAGCCGATGACCGACGAGAGCTTCTGGGCGGAGGCGGGCAGGGGTGCCTGGCTCCAGAACCAGCGCCTGCGCGTTTCGGCGCGCAAGGACCTTGGCGACTGCCTGATCGCGACGGGCATTCCGTTCCGCGGGCATGGTGATTTCGACCAGTTCGATTCGATCCTGCAGGCCGTGGCGCCAAATGTCGCAGGCATAAGGCGTTTCGGGTCCGCCGCGCTCGATCTCGCATGGGTCGCCGCAGGGCGTTTCGACGGCTACTGGGAAGCAGGGCTTAACAGCTGGGACGTGGGCGCTGGCATGCTCCTCGTGCGCGAAGCCGGGGGGTTCGTCAGCGACTACCGCGGCGGCGACAAGTCCCTTGAAAGACGCGAAGTTATCGCCTCCAATGGTGCTATTCAGAGTCGTTTGCATAAACTCATCGGCGGGGCACTTCGCAGCGCAGCAAAGTGATTGCGAAAGGCGGGCTTACAGCCTTGCAAGCCCGCTGACACGCGCCTAAAAGCGCCGCGAACATCAGGGAATCGCGTATGCAATCGGTCGCGGCAGAGTATCTGCCGATCCTCTTGTTTCTGGGCGTCGCGGTGGTGCTTTCGGGCGTCTTCGTCGGCCTGCCGGTGCTTGTTTCGAACCTCACGGGAACCAACAAGCCGGACCCCAACAAGCTTGCGGAATATGAGTGCGGCTTCCCCGCCTTCGAAGACGCGCGCCGCCAGTTCGACGTGCGCTTCTATCTGGTGTCGATCCTGTTCATCATCTTCGATCTTGAGGTCGCGTTCCTGTTCCCCTGGGCGGTGAGCCTCGGCGCGACGGGCGTGTTCGGCTGGGCGTCGATGATGGTGTTCCTTGGCATCCTTACGATCGGCTTCATCTACGAATGGAAGAAGGGCGCGCTGGAATGGGAGTAGAAACCCAAATGGCGCCTGCCGGCTCCAGCATCATCATGCCGGAACAGGGCTTCGTCGACGACATCAACAACGAGGTCTCCAACAAGGGCTTCCTCGTCACCTCGACCGAGGAGTTGTTCCACTGGGCGCGCACTGGCTCGCTGTGGTGGATGACCTTCGGCCTTGCCTGCTGCGCGGTTGAAATGATGCATTCGAGCATGCCGCGCTACGACCTTGAGCGCTTCGGCGCTGCCCCGCGCGCATCCCCGCGCCAGTCGGACGTGATGATCGTCGCGGGTACGCTCTGCAACAAGATGGCACCGGCGCTGCGCCGCGTTTACGACCAGATGTCGGAACCGCGCTACGTCATCTCGATGGGCAGCTGCGCCAACGGCGGCGGCTATTACCACTACAGCTATTCGGTGGTGCGCGGCTGCGATCGCATCGTGCCCGTGGACATCTATGTGCCGGGCTGCCCGCCGACCGCAGAGGCGCTGCTTTACGGCATCCTGCAGCTGCAGCGGAAAATCCGCCGGGTGGGAACGTTCGAACGATGAAAAGCCCCGCGCCCCGTACCTCTTCCGATGAAGGCGTCATTGAAGCTGCGCGCGCCGCGCTTGGCGATCTCGTTGTCGATGCGAGCGAGCATGCTTTCGAGGTGACGATCACGGTTCACCGCCGCGATCTCTACAAGGCGCTCGAAGCGCTGCGCGACACGTCCGGCCTTGAATACCAGCAGCTCATGGAGATCGCGGGCGTCGACTATCCGGAGCGCCCGGAGCGCTTCGAGGTCAACTACTGCCTGCTTTCGCTGACGAAGAACCGCCGCATCCGCGTGAAGACGCTCACCGACGAGAAGAACGCTGTTCCCTCCGTCGTCGATCTCTGGCCCGTCGCGGGCTGGCTGGAGCGGGAAGTGTGGGACATGTACGGCGTCCGTTTCGACGGCAACCCGGACCATCGCCGCATTCTTACCGACTACGGCTTCACCGGGCATCCGTTCCGCAAGGACTTCCCGCTCACCGGCTATGTCGAGCTGCGTTACTCCGAAGAGCACAAGCGCGTTGTCTATGAGCCCGTTCAGCTGGCTCAGGATTTCCGCAGCTTCGATTTCATGAGCCCGTGGGAAGGCGCCGATTACGTGCTGCCGGGCGATGAAAAGGCGGAAGGGAAGGCGAGCTGATGGCCGAAGTCGCGACCACGACGCCCGCCACGACCGGCGACGTCGAAATCCAGAACTACACGATCAACTTCGGCCCGCAGCATCCGGCGGCGCACGGTGTGCTGCGTCTCGTCATGGAGCTGGACGGCGAGATCATCGAGCGCTGCGATCCGCACGTGGGCCTGCTTCACCGCGGCACCGAGAAGCTGATCGAGTACAAGACTTATCTTCAGGCGCTGCCCTACATGGACCGGCTCGACTACGTGTCGCCGATGTCCATGGAGCACAGCTATGTGCTTGCGGTCGAAAAGCTGCTCGATATCGAGGTGCCGCTGCGCGCGCAGTATATCCGAGTGCTGTTCGCTGAACTGACGCGCATCGCCAATCACATCCTCAACACCACCGCGCACGCGATGGACGTCGGCGCGCTGACGCCGATCCTGTGGCTGTTCGAGGAGCGCGAGGAACTGCTCGGCTTCTACGAGCGGGCTTCCGGCGCGCGCTTCCATGCGGCCTATTTCCGGCCCGGCGGTGTCCATCAGGACCTGCCGCCGAAGCTGATCGCCGACATCGCCGACTGGGCCGACGCCTTCCCGAAGGCGCTCGCCGACTTCGAGGCGCTGATCTGTGACAACCGCATCTTCAAGCAGCGCAACGTCGACATCGGCGTCATCAGCGAGCAGGACGCGGTGGCGTGGGGCTTCTCTGGCCCTTGCATCCGTGGCTCCGGCCTGCCGTGGGACCTCCGCAAGTCGCAGCCTTACGAGGTCTACGACCGCATGGAGTTCGATGTGCCGGTCGGCAAGAACGGCGATTGCTACGACCGCTTCATGGTCCGCATTGAGGAAATGAAGCAGTCGCTGCGCATCATCAAGCAGTGCCTGCGCGAGATGCCCGAAGGGCCGATCGCCAGCCTCGACCGCAAGGTGGTGCCGCCCAAGCGCGGCGAGATGAAGCGCTCGATGGAAGCGCTCATCCACCACTTCAAGCTCTACACGGAAGGCTTCCACGTTCCGGCGGGCGAGGTGTACGTCGCGACCGAAAGCCCCAAGGGCGAGTTCGGCATCTACATGGTAGCCGACGGCACCAACAAGCCTTACCGCTGCAAGATCCGCCCCACGGGCTTCTCGCACCTGCAGGCGATGGATTTCCTCTGCAAGGGCCACATGCTCGCCGACGCGCCCGCCGTGCTCGGCAGTCTCGATATCGTTTTCGGTGAGGTCGACCGGTGAGTCACGCCGCTTCAGCAACGCCCGAACAGCATCACGCGTTCGATGGTTTCGATTGGACGCCTGAGAACGCCAAGCGCGTGAAGGTGATCCTTGCGCGCTATCCGGAGGTGCGGAAGCAATCCGCCGTGATGCCGCTCCTCGATCTCGCGCAGCGCCAGGTCGGCGCGCAGACGAAGACGCAGGGCTGGCTGCCGATCCCCGTGATCGAGTTCATCGCGAACATGCTCGGCATGCCGTACATCCGCGTGCTCGAGGTCGCGACCTTCTACACGATGTACAACCTCGCGCCCGTCGGTCGCCATCACGTGCAGGTCTGTGGCACGACGCCCTGTATGCTGCGCGGCTCCGACGACGTGATGAAGGCGTGCAAGGACAAGGGGCTCGCCAAGGGCCACACCACCGAGGACGGCCTTTTCACGCTCACCGAGGTCGAGTGCATGGGCACCTGCGCGAACGCGCCGATGGTGCAGATCAACGACGACAATTTCGAAGACCTCGACTACGCGAGCATGACGCGCATTCTCGAAGACCTTGCTGCCGGCAAGACGCCGAAGCCCGGCCCGCAGATCGAGCGCCAGAACAGCGCGCCCGTCGGCGGACCCCGCGTTCTCAAGGAGTATATGGCATGACGACCATTGCGCCGCTTGAGGACAAGGACCGGATTTTCACGAACCTCTACGGGTTCCAGGATTGGGGCGTCAAAGGCGCGCTGAAGCGCGGCGACTGGGACGGCACCAAGGATTTCCTCGCCAAGGGGCAGGACTGGATCATCGAGCAGGTGAAGGCGTCGGGCCTTCGCGGGCGCGGCGGCGCGGGCTTCCCCACCGGCCTCAAATGGTCCTTCATGCCGAAGGAACCACGCGAGGATCGCCCGTCCTACCTCGTCATCAATGCCGACGAGTCCGAGCCCGGCTCGTGCAAGGACCGCGAGATCATCCGCCACGATCCGCACAAGCTGATCGAAGGCGCGCTGATCGCCGGCTTCGCGATGCGCGCGAAGGCCGCGTACATCTACATTCGCGGCGAGTTCATCCGCGAGGCGGAGACGCTGTTCGCCGCCGTGGAGCAGGCCTACGACAAGGGCCTGATCGGCAAGAACGCCTGCGGTTCGGGCTATGATTTCGACGTCTACGTCCAT
This sequence comes from Sphingosinicella microcystinivorans, assembly GCF_003634215.1. GTDB lineage: Bacteria > Pseudomonadota > Alphaproteobacteria > Sphingomonadales > Sphingomonadaceae > Sphingosinicella > Sphingosinicella microcystinivorans. Next base: position 1,524,963 of record NZ_RBWX01000007.1, read on the forward strand.
CGCGGCGCGGGCGCATACATCTGCGGCGAAGAAACCGCGCTCCTCGAAAGCCTTGAAGGCAAGAAGGGCCAGCCGCGCCTGAAACCGCCGTTCCCGGCGGGCGCAGGCCTCTACGGCTGCCCGACGACGGTGAACAATGTCGAGAGCATCGCGGTCGTCCCCACGATCCTGAGGCGTGGCGCGGAATGGTTCGCGGGCTTCGGCCGTCCGAACAACCTCGGCACCAAGCTCTTCCAGATCTCCGGCCATGTGAACACGCCGTGCGTCGTTGAAGAAACGATGGGCATCAGCTTCCGCGAGCTGATCGAAAAGCATGGCGGCGGTATACGCGGCGGCTGGGACAATTTGCTCGCGGTCATCCCCGGCGGTTCGTCCGTACCGCTCGTGCCCGCCGAACAGATCATGGACGCGCCGATGGATTTCGACGGCCTCCGTGAACTCAAGTCCGGCCTCGGCACGGCGGCGGTGATCGTGATGGACAAGTCCACCGACATCGTCCGCGCCATCAGCCGCATCTCCTATTTCTACAAGCACGAGAGCTGCGGGCAATGTACGCCTTGCCGCGAGGGCACCGGCTGGATGTGGCGCGTGATGGAACGGCTGCGCACCGGCGACGCCGATCTTTCGGAAATCGATACGCTGCTCGACGTCACCACAGAGGTTGAGGGCCACACCATCTGCGCGCTCGGCGATGCGGCGGCCTGGCCGATCCAGGGCCTCATCCGTCACTTCCGCCCGGAACTTGAGCGCCGCATCAACGAACGCAAGGGCGCTGCCCTCGCCGTGGCGGCGGAGTAGGGCGATGGGGGATCTATGCCAGCAGGCCCGGTCTTGGAGGTGGTCTTCCATGCTTGCGCTGAGCTTGTGGGGCGCTTTGTTTTCGACGGTGCCGATGAAGTGGCGCGCAAGCGTCTCAGCAAGCGCCTCTACATGGGGTGTTTGCTCGTGCTTTTTGTGCTCCCTGTGGCGGCGGGGCTCTGCTTTATCGCTTATGACTTCCTTTGGGGTGATGGCTGATGCCTAAACTTACCGTAGACGGCATCGAGGTCGAAGTCCCCGCCGGAGCCACCGTGCTTCAGGCGTGTGAGGCTGCGGGCAAGGAAGTGCCGCGCTTCTGCTATCACGAGCGGCTTTCGATCGCCGGCAACTGCCGCATGTGCCTCGTCGAGGTGAAGCCGGGACCGCCGAAGCCGCAGGCGTCCTGCGCGCTTCCCGCAGCGGACGGGCAGGAGGTTCGCACCGACAGCCCGATGGTGAAGAAGGCGCGCGAAGGTGTGATGGAGTTTCTGCTCATCAACCACCCGCTCGATTGCCCGATCTGCGATCAGGGCGGCGAGTGCGACCTGCAGGACCAGTCGATCGCCTACGGCCGCGGGCGCACGCGCTACACGGAGAACAAGCGCGCCGTCACCGAGAAGTACATGGGTCCGATCATCAAGACGGCCATGACGCGCTGCATCCATTGCACGCGCTGCGTGCGCTTTGCCGAGGAAGTGGCGGGCACCGACGAGATCGGCGCGCTCTATCGCGGCGAGAACATGCAGATCACCTCGTATCTCGAAGCGGCGGTGAAGTCGGAGCTTTCGGGCAACGTCATCGATCTCTGCCCCGTGGGCGCGCTTACCTCGAAGCCCTATGCGTTCGAGGCGCGGCCGTGGGAGCTGACGAAGACGAGCGGTATCTGCGTGATGGACGCGGTCGGCACCAACATCCGCATCGACGCGCGCGGCCCCGCGGTGCTGCGCGTGCTGCCGCGCGTCAACGACGACGTGAATGAGGAATGGGCGTCGGACAAGACGCGCTACGCGCCGCTCGGCCTTTCCAAGCGCCGCCTCGACAAGCCCTATGTGCGGCGCGGCGGCAAGCTTGAGGCGGCGAGCTGGGCGGAAGCCTTCAACGCCGTGAAAACCGGGCTCTCGGATCTCAGCGGCAACCAGATCGGCGCGGTGGCGGGCGAGCTGCTCGACGTTGAATCGATGGTCGCGCTCAAAGACCTCATGAAGTCGCTCGGTTCGGACCGCTTCGAATGCCGCACGGACGGCATGGCGCTGCCCGCCGGCGGCGCGGGCGCTTACCGCTTCAACACCGGCATCGCCGGGATCGAGGACGCGGACGTCGTGCTCCTCGTCGGCGCGAACCCGCGCTGGGATGCGCCGCTCGTCAACACGCGTCTGCGCAAGGCGGTCCTGAAGAAGGGCGCCAAGGTCTTCAACGTGGGGCCGGAGGTCGATCTCACCTATCCGGTCACGCAGCTCGGCGAGGGCGCGTCCGTGCTCGGCAAGCTTCCGAAGGCTGCGGCTGACGCGCTGAAAAGCGCCACGAAGCCCGCGATCATCGTCGGTGCCGCAGCGCTCACGCGCGGCGACGCGCCCGCGATCCTCGCCGCGCTCGGCAAGATCGCCAAGGCCGCGAAGATGAACGCCGAGGGGTTCAACGTCCTGCACACCGCCGCCTCGCGCGTCGGTGGTCTCGACATCGGCTTCGCGCACGACGGCGGCATCTCCGAAGTGCTCGGCGGTGGTCTGAAAGCGCTCATCGTGCACGGCGCGGACGAGATCGACACCAACCTCGAAGGCGTCTTCAAGGTCTATATCGGACACCACGGCGACCTCGGCGCCCGCGGCGCCGACGTGATCCTGCCCTCGGCGAGCTTCGCCGAGAAGGACGGCACCTACGTCAACATGGAAGGCCGCGTGCAGCGCGCCTACCGCGCCGTATTCGCGCCGGGCGACGCCCGCGAAGACTGGGCGATCCTGCGCGCGCTCTCCGAGGTGCTGGGGAGTAAGCTGCCCTACGACAGCTTCGCCGCGCTCCGTGCCCGTGTCGCCTCCGAATGGCCGCATCTGGCGGAAGAAGGGATCGCTGCGGCTTCCGGCGAGATCGACTTCGGCATGGCCAGCGAGTTCGACGCCGCGCCGATCGGTCGTTTTATCAGTGATTTCTACCTGACGAATGCGGTCGCCCGCGCGTCCGAGGTGATGCAGGATTGCTCCTCGACGCTGCTCCATGGCGCGCCTGCGCTGGAGGCGGCGGAATAATGACGGCGTTCTTTCAGGATCTGATCGGGCCGAACCTCGGCTACCTGGTCGCCACGCTCATCCTCATCCTGCTCATCGCGCTGCCGGTGATGGTTGCGGTCGCCTTCGCGGTCTATGCGGACCGCAAGATCTGGGCGGCGATGCAGCTGCGTCGTGGCCCGAACGTGGTGGGTCCGTGGGGCCTGCTGCAGAGCTTCGCCGACGGCGCCAAGGTCTTCCTCAAGGAGACCATCATCCCGTCGGGCGCGAACAAGGGCGTGTTCCTGCTCGCGCCGATGATCACGTTTACGCTTGCGCTCATCGGCTGGGCGGTGATCCCGTTCGATGCGAGCGCGGTGCTTGCCGACATCAACGTCGGCATCCTCTACCTGTTCGCGGTCTCCTCGCTCGGCGTCTACGGCATCATCATGTCGGGCTGGGCGTCGAACTCGAAATACCCGTTCCTCGGCGGCCTGCGCTCGGCGGCGCAGATGGTGTCCTACGAAGTCTCGCTCGGCCTCGTCATCATCAACGTCGTGCTCTACGCCTCGTCGTTCAATCTCAGCGACATCGTGATGAGCCAGCAGGGCAACATTCTGTTTCTGAACGGCAATATCTTCAATCCGCTGCTGTTCCCGATGGGCATTGTGTTCTTCATCTCGGCGCTCGCCGAAACGAACCGCCCGCCGTTCGACCTTCCCGAAGCGGAAGCCGAGCTCGTCGCGGGTTATCAGGTCGAATACTCCTCGATGAGCTTCGCGCTGTTCTGGCTCGGTGAGTACGCGAACATCCTCCTGATGTGCGCGATGACGTCGATCCTCTTCCTCGGCGGCTGGCTGCCCCCGGTGGACTGGGCGCCGCTCTACGTGATTCCGGGCTTCATCTGGTTCCTTGCGAAGATGGCGTTCGTGTTTTTCGTCTTCGCCTGGGTGAAGGCGACCGTGCCGAGGTATCGCTATGACCAGCTCATGCGCCTCGGCTGGAAGGTGTTCCTGCCGCTCTCGCTCTTCTGGGTGTTCCTGGTCTCCGGGTGGCTGATGTTCTTCACAGACAGGTTTGCGTCGTGAGCGTCGTTGCCTTTCTCCTTCTTGCGCAAGTCTCTGCGCCTGTGACTATAATGATAGAGCAACCGACCGTGCAGTCGCTAACGCTGCCGAACTACCATTACCGCTGCAGGGTTTTTGAGAAGACCGGGAAACAAGGTGCGCTTGAATTTAAGTTTCAAGGTCAACGAGGTTATGTGAATGCCGAAAAGAAATTGACCAAAACTGAATCACAGATTTCAGTTCAGGTCGACGACATCGGTATTCTAAAGGGATATGCGCCGTGGCGGAATCCCAAGTACCCTCAGTATGAATCTTGGCCTCTTAACCTTCATAAGGGGAAAGAGCTTCTGAGGCTCTGGTTTGGCGATGCCGCAGGTGACTCAAAACCGCCTAGTAAGAGCGAGAAATACCTCGTCATCATGGAAGGTTTTTTGAATGATGATGGGAGTTCGGGGAGCGCTTCCAAGCGTGATTATCCGAAATACAATACGCGCTGGCTGGGATTTTGTGACGAAACGTCAACGCCACAAGAACCACTATCCGATGAAGAAGTGAAAGCGTTGGTGCAATGACCGCCATATTCCGCGCTGCCAAATCGATGCTGCTGCTGGAGTTCGTCCAGGGCATGGCGCTCACGCTCAAATACATGTTCAAGCCGAAGGCGACGCTGAACTATCCGTTCGAGAAGGGGCCGATCAGCCCGCGCTTCCGCGGCGAACATGCGCTGCGCCGCTATCCGAACGGCGAGGAACGCTGCATCGCGTGCAAGCTTTGCGAGGCCGTGTGCCCGGCGCAGGCGATAACCATCGAGGCCGAACCGCGCGAAGACGGCTCGCGCCGTACCACGCGCTACGACATCGACATGACGAAGTGCATCTACTGCGGCTTCTGTCAGGAAGCCTGCCCGGTGGACGCGATCGTCGAAGGGCCGAATTTCGAGTTCGCGACCGAAACGCGCGAAGAACTGATCTACGACAAGGCGAAGCTGCTGGCGAACGGCGAGCAGTGGGAAACGGCGATCGCCGCCAACCTTGCGGCGGACGCGCAGTGGCGATAACCGGCCGCAGGCAAAAGAGGGTCGACATGAACAGGGGCGGGGCAAAACCGTGATCGAGGCCATCATCTTCTATATGCTCGCAGGCATTATTGTCCTGTCGGCAACGGCGGTGATCTTCGCCCGCAACCCGGTGCACAGCGTGCTCTGGCTGATCCTGGCGTTCTTCAACGCCGCCGGCCTGTTCCTGCTGCTCGGCGCCGAGTTCATCGCGATGATCCTCGTGATCGTTTACGTAGGCGCGGTCGCGGTGCTGTTCCTGTTCGTCGTCATGATGCTCGACATCGACTTTTCGGAGCTGCGATCCGGTTTCGCGCGCTACATGCCGTTCGGGCTGATGCTCGCCGGTGTGCTGCTTGCCGAACTCGTGATCGCGGGCACGGCGTGGACGCTCGGCGCTGGCGCGCAGGCCGTCGCGGCCGCACCGCTGTCGGCTGCGGGTGACGTGACCAACACCGAGGCGCTCGGCGCGCTCATCTACACCAAATACGTCTACATCTTCCAGGCGGCGGGCATGGTGCTGCTGACCGCGATGATCGGCGCGATCGTGCTGACGCATCGCCAGCGTACCGGCGTGAAGAAGCAGAGCATCGCCCGGCAGAATGCCGTGCGGCCCGAGGAGGCCGTCGATGTCGTCAGCGTGCCTGTGGGCGAGGGGGTGAAACTCAAATGATCGGCATCACCCACTATCTCACCGTCGCGGCGATCCTGTTCGTCCTCGGCGTGCTCGGCATCTTCCTCAATCGGAAGAACGTGATCGTCATCCTGATGTCGATCGAGCTGATCCTGCTTGCCGTGAACATCAACCTCGTGGCGTTCTCGGCATTCCTTGGCGATCTCGTGGGCCAGGTGTTCGCGATGTTTGTGCTCACCGTCGCGGCGGGCGAGGCGGCGATCGGCCTTGCCATCCTCGTCATCTACTTCCGCAACCGCGGCACCATCGCGGTCGACGACATCAACATGATGAAGGGCTGAGCGGGCGTGCTTCATACCATCGTATTCCTGCCGCTGCTCACGGCGATCGTTGCCGGTCTCGGCAACCGCGTGCTCGGCAACACGCTCGCCAAGGCGATCACCACGGGCGGTCTGTTTCTGGCGTGCGCGCTGTCGTGGGCGATCTTCATTCCCGTGCTGATGGGCCAGCCCGTCGAGGGCCAGCCGGTCATGGAATGGTTCCGCTCGGGCGGTCTCGTCGTCGATTGGTCGCTCCGGCTCGATACGCTCACCGCCGTGATGCTCGTCGTCGTCACGACCGTGTCGGCGCTCGTGCACCTCTATTCCTGGGGGTACATGGCGGAGGATCCCGATCAGCCGCGCTTCTTCGCGTATCTGTCGCTGTTCACCTTCGCGATGCTGATGCTCGTGACGGCGGACAACCTCGTGCAGATGTTCTTCGGCTGGGAAGGCGTCGGCCTCGCATCTTACCTGCTCATCGGCTTCTGGTACCACAAGCCGTCCGCGAACGCGGCCGCCGTGAAGGCGTTCGTCGTCAACCGCGTCGGCGACTTCGGCTTCTCGCTCGGCATCTTCGGCGTGTTCATGGTGTTCGGCACCACGGACATCGCGAACATCCTTGCCGCCGCGCCGGACTATCAGGGTTCGACCTTCGAATTCCTCGGCATGCAGGTCGATACGCTGACCACGCTCTGCCTGCTGCTGTTCATTGGCGCGATGGGCAAGTCCGCACAGCTCGGTCTCCACACCTGGCTGCCGGACGCGATGGAAGGCCCGACGCCGGTCTCCGCGCTCATCCACGCCGCTACGATGGTGACGGCAGGCGTGTTCATGGTCTGCCGCCTGTCGCCCCTCTTCGAAACCAGTGAGATCGCGCTCAACGTCGTGACATACGTGGGCGCGGCGACGGCACTGTTCGCGGCGACGGTCGGCACGACGCAGCACGACATCAAGCGCGTGATCGCCTATTCGACGTGTTCGCAGCTCGGCTACATGTTCTTCGCGGCAGGCGTCGGTGCCTACGGCGCGGCGATGTTCCACCTGTTCACGCACGCCTTCTTCAAGGCACTGCTGTTCCTCGGCGCAGGCTCGGTGATCCATGCGATGCACCACGAGCAGGACATGCGCTACTACGGCGGCCTTCGGAAGCACATCCCGCTCACGTTCTGGGCGATGACGCTCGGCACGCTCGCCATAACGGGCGTCGGCATCATCGGCGTGTTCGGTTTCGCGGGCTTCTATTCGAAGGACGCGATCATCGAGAGCGCCTTCGCGGCGGGCACGCAGTCCGGCTATGTCGCCTTTGCGGTCGGCATCTTCGCCGCACTGCTCACCAGCTTCTATTCGTGGCGCCTCGTATTCCTCACTTTCTTCGGCAAGCCGCGCTGGTCGCAGAGCGAACATATCCAGCACGCTGCGCACGGCGATCACGGGCATGATCACGCCCACGGTCACGATGATCATCATGCGCACGCGCACGATGGAGATGGTACGCTCGGCTATCACCCGCACGAGAGTCCGGTGAGCATGCTCATTCCGCTCGGCGTCCTGTCGCTCGGCGCGGTGTTCGCGGGCTTCCTCTTCCAGCATGCGTTCATCGATGCGGAAGGCGGCGTGGCGTTCTGGAAGGGCGCACTCGCGTTCGACGCGCACCTCGCCCACGCTTCGCATGAAGTGCCGTTGTGGGTGAAGCTGTCGCCCGGCATCGTGATGCTGATCGGGCTGTTCATCGCCTGGAACAACTACCTTCGCGATCCGGCTGCGCCGGCGCGCTTCGTGGCGATGTTCCGCGGCCTTCACGCCTTCCTCTTCAACAAGTGGTACTTCGACGAGCTGTACGACACGATTTTCGTGCGCCCGGCGAAGTGGCTCGGCCGCTTCCTGTGGAAGAAGGGTGACGAGGGCACCATCGACCGCTTCGGGCCGAACGGCCTTGCGGGGCTGGTGATGAGCGGTGCAGGCGTCGCGCGTCGGCTGCAGACCGGCTACCTCTACACTTATGCGTTCGTGATGCTGATCGGCCTCGCCGCCGCGGCAGCGTGGTTCCTCCCGAAGATGCTGGGCGGCGAATAATGGGCTTTCCGATCCTTTCCCTGATGATCCTGCTGCCGCTTGTGGCAGCCACTCTGCTGCTGTTCGTTCCCGGCGACGAGAACGCGCGGGCAAATGCGGCGCGCTGGGGTGCGCTCGGCATCACGCTTGTCGAGCTGGTGCTCGGTGTCGTCCTGTGGGCACAGTTCGATGTCGGCTCGGCGAGCTTCCAGTATGCCGAAAACCTGCCGCTGTTTGAGCCGTACTTCTCATGGGCGCTCGGCATCGACGGTATCAGCCTGGTTCTGATCGCGCTCAGCGTGTTCCTGATGCCGATCTGCATCCTCGCGTCGTGGACCTCGATCGAAAAGCGCGTGCCGGAATACATGGCGGCGTTCCTGCTGATGGAAGCGCTGATGATCGGCGTCTTCGCGGCGACCGACCTGTTCCTGTTCTATGTCTTCTTCGAAGGCGGCCTCATTCCGATGTATCTCATCATCGGCATCTGGGGCGGCAAGGACCGCATCTACGCCAGCTACAAGTTCTTCCTCTACACGCTGCTCGGCTCGGTGCTGATGCTGCTCGCCATGCTCTATATGGCGAGCGTCGCGGGCACGACCTCGATCCCGCAGCTGCTTGTCTACGACTTCGATCCCAACGTGCAGACGTGGTTGTGGCTGGCGTTCTTCGCGAGCTTCGCGGTGAAGATGCCGATGTGGCCGGTGCACACCTGGCTTCCCGACGCGCACGTGCAGGCGCCGACGGCGGGTTCGGTGATCCTGGCGGGCGTGCTCCTGAAGATGGGTGGCTACGGCTTCATCCGCTTCTCGCTGCCGATGTTCCCGGCGGCCTCGGCAGAGCTGATGTGGATCGTCTTCGCGCTCTCCATGATCGCGGTCGTCGTCACGTCGCTGATCGCGCTCGCGCAGTCCGACATGAAGAAGCTGATCGCGTACTCGTCGGTCGCGCACATGGCGTTCGTCACCGTCGGCCTGTTCGGCTTCAACCAGCAGGCGATCGAAGGTTCGATCGTCGTGATGCTCAGCCACGGCCTCGTCTCGGGCGCGCTCTTCCTGTGCGTCGGCGTTGTCTACGACCGGCTGCACACGCGCGATATCGATGCCTATGGCGGCGTCGCCACGATCATGCCGCGCTATGCGATCCTGTTCATGCTGTTCACCATGGCCTCGGTCGGCCTTCCCGGCACCAGCGGGTTCATCGGCGAGTTCCTCGTGATGATGGGCGCGTTCCGCACGTCCACCTTCGCGACCGCCGTGATCTGCACGGGCATCATCCTCGGCGCCGCGTACATGCTCTACCTCTACCGCAAGGTGGTGTTCGGCGAGGCGACGAAGGACGAGGTGCGCGCGATGCCGGATCTTTCCGTTCGCGAAATCCTCTGCCTCGCACCGATCGCGGTCTTCGTGCTGTGGATGGGTGTCGCACCGAACGTGTTCATCGATCCGGTGCGCGCGCCTGTGGCGGCGATCGTCGCCAGGCTGGAGCCGACCGCGCCGCACCAGCAGACGGTTTCGGTCGTGAAAGCGGCCGCAGCCAAACCCCAAACGTCTGAAACGCATACGGCGGAGACCCACTGATGCAGCCGCTCGCGCAATCGCTCGGCATCGCCGCACCGGAAATCATCCTCGCCATCGGCGCGATGGCGCTGCTGATGATCGGCACGTTCCGGGGCGATCGCAGCCTTGGCCTGCTGTCGTGGCTTGCTGTCGCCATCTATGCCGCTGCCGGCCTCTGCATGATCGACGATGCCCCGCGCGCGTTCGCCTTTGACGGGCTTTACGTTGCGGACCTGTTCTCGGATTACCTGAAAACCGTCGTCTACGGCGCCGCCGCCGTCTGCACTGTGATCGCGATCCCGTATCTGCGCCGCGCCCACTCCGACAAGTTCGAATACCCCGTGCTGCTCATGCTCGGCGCGCTCGGCATGGGCATGATGGTTTCGGCGAACGACCTTCTGTCGCTCTACGTCGGGCTAGAGCTGCAAAGCCTCGCCGCCTACGTGCTCGCCGCGTTCCACCGCAGCGAGGCGAAATCCTCCGAAGCCGGTCTCAAGTATTTCGTGCTTGGTGCGCTCGCGAGCGGCATTCTGCTCTACGGCATCAGCCTCATCTACGGCTTCGTCGGCAGCACGAACTTCGTCGCGCTCGGCACGCAACTTGAAGGTTCCGCGTCGATCGGTGTGATCTTCGGCCTTGTCTTCATCTTCGCCGGTCTCGCTTTCAAGATCAGCGCCGTGCCGTTCCACATGTGGACGCCCGACGTTTACGAAGGTGCGCCGACACCGGTCGCCGCCTTCTTTGCCTCCGCGCCGAAAGTGGCCGCGATGGGTCTTCTCGTGCGCGTCGCGATCGAAGGCTTCGGCGGCCTTGCCGATGAATGGCGCCAGATCATCGCTTTCGCCGCGGTTGCCTCGATGATCCTGGGCGCCGTTGGCGCCATCGGGCAGACGAGCATCAAGCGCCTGCTTGCCTATTCGTCGATCAACAACGTCGGTTTCGCTCTCATCGGCCTTGCCGCTGGGACGGAGCAGGGCATTGCGGGCGTGCTGTTCTACATGGGCATTTACGCGGCGATGACGGTGGGTTCGTTCCTCGTCGTCCTCGCGCTCCGCGACCCGGACGGTACGCCGGTGGACGACATGGCGCGCCTCGCGGGCCTCTCGAAGACGCGTCCCGGCCTTGCCGCCGCGCTTGCCGTGTTCATGTTCAGCCTTGCCGGCATCCCGCCGATGCTCGGCTTCTGGCCGAAGTTCAGCGTGTTCAACGCCGCCATTGCAGCCGATATGTACGTGCTTGCGGTGATCGGCGTCGTCACGTCGGTGGTTGGCGCTTACTATTACCTGCGCGTCGTGAAGCTCGCCTACTTCGATGAGCCCGTAGGCACTCTCGCACCCGGCGAAAGCCGCGTGAACGGCATCGTGCTGACGGCGGCGGCCGTGTTCTGCTCGCCGGTCGGGATGCTTGCCATCGCACCGCTGGTGGCGTGGGCGACGGCGGCGGCGCGCATCATCGTCACCGGATGAATTTTCGCATCGTCGATCTCGCCGAAACCGGCAGCACGAACGACTGGATCGCCGAGCACCCGGAAAACGGGCTCTGGGTCCGCGCCGACCGCCAGACGGCAGGGCGCGGACGCCGTGCGCGAACGTGGACCTCCGAAATCGGCAACCTCTTCACCAGCACCCTCGCCGCGCCTCAGCCGGGTGAGGGGCCTTCCCAGCAGCTTTCGTTCGTGGCGGCGAACGCGCTGCTCGAAACCGTCGCCCGCTGGGTCCCGCGTGACCGGCTGTCGCTCAAATGGCCGAACGATCTGCTGCTGGATGGCGTGAAGGTCGCGGGCATCCTGCTTGAAGGCCATGCGCAGGGTGTCATCATCGGCATCGGCGTCAACCTCGCGCACTTCCCGGAAGGCACCGAGCGCCCCGCCACGAGCCTCGCCGCAGTGGGGATCGCACCGCCATCTGCGCGCGAAGCCTGCCGAACTCTGGCGGAGGCATTCGCCGCGCACCGCCGCCGCTGGCGCGAGGAGGGCTTCGTCGCCACACGTGCGGACTGGCTCGCGGCCGCCGCCGGGCTCGGCAAGCCCATCGTCGCCCGTCTCGGGAACGCGGACCTCACCGGGACGTTTGACGGTCTGGCGGAGGACGGCGCGCTTCTTCTGCGCTTGCCGGACGGGACATTACGGCCCATTCACGCGGGCGAAGTGTTCACATTGGGGGATCGGGCCTGATGCTGCTCGCGATCGATGTCGGCAATACCAATACGATGTTCGCGGTGGTGGATAACGGCGAGATCGTGCACCGCTGGCGTATCTCCACGCAGGCGTCGCGCACGTCCGATGAATATATGGTCTGGCTCACCCAGCTCATGGAGATCGACGGCGTCGACCGGCACAAGGTCCACCGCGTCGTGATCTCCACTGTGGTCCCGACAACGCTCTTCAATCTCGAACGCATGGCGCGGCGCGGCTTCGGCATCGATCCGCTGGTCGTGACAAAGGATCTCGACCTCGGCGTCGGCATCGAGGTCGCGCATCCCGAGCAGGTCGGCATGGACCGCCTCGTCAATTGCGTCGCGGTAGGCGATCGCCACGAAGGCGATTTCATCATCATCGATTTCGGCACGGCGACGACATTCGACATCTTCGTCGGCAATGCCTATACGGGCGGCATCATCGCGCCCGGCATCAATCTGTCGGCGGAGGCACTCTACGTCGCCGCCGCGCAATTGCCGCGTGTTGCCGTCGCGCCGCCCAAGGGTGGCAAAGCCAAAGGCTTCGATACCGTGTCCGCCATGCAGTCGGGTATTTTCTTTGGTTATCTCGCGATGATCGAGGGGTTGGTCGCCCGCCTGAAGGCGGAGGCCGCGGGGCCGATGAAAGTTCTGGCAACGGGCGGCCTTGCCGTCCTGTTCGAGCCCTACACCAGCGTGATCGATGTCGTGGACGTCGATCTCACGGTGCGCGGCCTTACGATTATCGATGAAAGGAACAGGCTTTGAAGCCTGGAAAAGAACTGATCTTCCTGCCGCTCGGCGGCTCGGGCGAGATCGGCATGAACGTCAATCTCTACGGCTGCAACGGCAAGTGGATCATGGTCGACCTCGGCATGACCTTCGCCGATCCGAACCTGCCGGGTATCGAACTGGTCCTCCCCGATCTCTCCTTCATCGAGGATCGACAGAAGGATCTTCTCGGCATCGTCCTCACGCACGGGCACGAGGACCATATCGGCGCGATCCCTTATCTCGTCGGCGATTTCGACGTGCCGCTGTTCGCGACGCCGTTCACCGCGGGCCTCATTCGCAAGAAGCTGATCGAGGAAGGCATCGAACGTGATGTCGAACTGAACGTCGTGCCTCTTGAGGGCGAGGTCAACCTCGGCCCCTTCAAGTGCCGTTACGTGCCGCTCGCGCACTCGATTCCCGAAGGCAATGCACTCCTCATCGAAACGCCCTACGGCAAGATTTTCCACACCGGCGACTGGAAGCTGGACGAGGCGCCCGTGCTCGGCGTGCCCTCCACCGCCGAGGAACTGACCGCGCTCGGCGACGAAGGCATCCTCGCGCTCGTCGGCGATTCCACCAACGTCTTCAATCCCGAGGCCTCGGGCAGCGAAACCGGCGTGCGCGAAGGCCTCGACAGGGTGATCGCGGGCCACAAGGGCAGGGTGCTCGTCACCACCTTCGCTTCGAACGCCGCGCGTCTCCATACGCTCGGCGAGGTCGCGAAGGATACGGGCCGCAAGATCTGCGTCGTCGGGCGCTCGCTTGATCGCATCCTCGAAGTGTCGAAGAGCGTCGGCTACCTCACCGATTTCCCGCCCACCGTGTCGCACGAAGAGGCGATGAAGGTGCCGCGCGACAGGCTGCTCATCGTCTCCACGGGCGCGCAGGGCGAGGCGCGCGCCGCGCTCTCCCGAATCGCGGAGGGCGATCATCCTCACATCAAGCTCGAACGCGGCGACCTCGTTGTCTATTCGTCGAAGCAGATTCCCGGCAACGAGATCTCCATCGGCCGCGTGCAGAACGCGCTTGCGGCGCGGGGCATCGAGATCATCACCGATCGGCAGGCGCACGTGCATGTTTCCGGCCATCCCGGCGTTCCCGAGCTGGAATCGATGTACGGCTGGATTCGCCCGCAAATATCGATCCCCGTCCACGGTGAGCGCCGCCATATGGAAGAGCATGCGCGGCTCGCGCGCCGCTTCGGCGTTCAGGAAGCGGTCGTGCCGGTGAATGGTAGCGCCATCCGCCTCGCACCCGGCAAGCCGCAGATCATCAGCCACGAACCCGTCGGCCGCCTCGTCCTCGATGGAGACGTCATTCTCCCTGCCGACGGCGCCACGATGCTCGCGCGTCGCCGCATGATGCACAACGGTCTCATCGCCGTGTTCGTCGTGATCGACGGCAAGAACCGCCTTGTGGCGCCGCCGCAGGTGCAGTCGCACGGCGTTCCTGTCGAAGATGACCGCGACGAGTTCATCGACGATTGCGTCTCCGCCGCAAGCGAAGCTGCCGCGAAGGCACGCAGCAACGGTGAAGATGCGCTTGCCGAGGCAATCCGTGTCGCCGTCCGCCGCACCGCGCGGGATTGGACCGGCAAAAAACCGATTACCGAAGTCACCGTCACAAGGATCAAAGGCTGATGGGCTGGGGATCGATACTCGCGATCTATCTTCTGATCTGGACGGTGACGCTGTTCACCGTCCTACCGTTCGGCGTCCGCACCTCCGAAGAGGCGGGCGAAGACAAGGTGAAAGGGCAGGCCGACAGCGCGCCCGCGCGGCCGATGCTCGCCAAGAAACTGGTCTGGACGACGATCATTTCGGCCGTCCTGATGGTCGGCGTCTGGTGGCTGGGCGAGGCGGGCTACCTCGACTTCATGCCCAACTGAGGCGGGCAAGCGAAGTCGAGGGACGGCTCAGCGCAGGCGCTCCGTCGCCTGCGCCAATGCCACGTAGAGCTTGCCGAGGTCGGACGACAGCAGCGTCATCGAAAGCGCATTGCCGTCGCGGTCCGCGTTGAAGCGGCGGAGCATGGCTTCGAAATCGTGGATGTAGCGGCGGACGCCGTCGCGGAATTCGGCATCCTCGCTGTAGCGGCGCGTGACTTCCTTGGCGTCGCGGTTCGTGAGGAGTTGCACGGCGCGGCGTGAGAACACGCCGCGTTCCCCCGCGAGATACTGCTTCCACGCCGTCTCGGTGACCTCCGCCGAAAGCCCCTTGGCGATATCGATCGAGGCACTGTTGAGCGCTTCGACGAGCAGTTCGGACTGACGGCCGATGTCCTTCCGGAGTGCGGCGTCGAGGTGCGCGTCGGCCTCGTTCACGCGGGTTTCGATGGCGGCAGCGGTTTCGGCGACCGACACCAGCTGGCGCGACAGTCGCTCAGCGGCCAGCTGCGCGGCGTCGGCACTGCGCGCGCCGGCGGCCTCCAGCGCCTTGATCTGGGTTTCCACCGGCTCGATCGCGCTCTGGCGTACAGCCTCACGCGACGCCTTTGTCAGCGCTTCGCGCGCTTCCTCGACGACAGCTTCAAGCGCCGTCTTCACGGTGCCAGCCGTCTGCGCCGCGACTTCACGCACGCGCCCGAGCGCGTCGATCAGTTGCGTCGTCGCGCTGAGCGCGGTGCTTTCCGCCGAGCGTTCGACGCCCGACAGGATGCCCTGCGCGACCTCGATCTCGCCGCGTACCTTGGCGACGACGGCCTCGAGGCTTTCGCGCTGGTCTTCGAGCCCGTCGAGCAGTTCGTCGATCGCCTTCCGTCCGGCGGCGATCGGGGCGTTGATTGCGACGGCGCGTTCGGACACGCGGTCGATGTCCTGTGAAAGGTTCGCCACCGAACCCCGCAGCGCATCGATGGCGCCAAGGCCCTTTTCGGCGCCTGCCGGTACGCCTTCGACAAGCGAGGCTAGCGCCTCTTCGGTCGCGCTGCGCACGGCGGCGAGCGCATCGCCGATCTCCTTCGCGGCGCCGCGCGTGGTGCCGAGCGGTGTGGAGAGCGAATCGATCTCGCAGCGCACCTGTGCAATCCGCGCGGAGAGGCTGGCGAGGACGCTTTCGCTCGAATTGGCCGCGTTGCCGAGCTTGGCGTCGAGCACGCTGAAGCCGCGCTCGACGGTATCCAGGAAGCCGCGGCTGCCTGCGTCCTGATCGCTGATGCGCTTGCTGAGTTCTGAGACGTGCTCGGCGATGGCCGTGATCCGGCTTGCGATGGTCTCGATGGCCCGCCCGCCGATGTCTTCAAGATCGAGCGAGGTACGCGAGATCGCCGCGGCGAGTGCTGCCGTTTGCGCCTCGACGCCGGCGCGGGTGGCTTCCAGCGCTTCACCGGTCTTGGCGAGCGCAGCGTCGCCGCTCGCTTCGAGCGCGGTCGAATACGCACCGAGGCGACCTTCGGCGTCCGCGGCAGAGGCGGAAATCGCGGAAATCACGTTGGTGAGGCTTGCGGTCGCGGCCTTGGCCTGTGCGCCGGCTTCCTCACTGCGTGTCCACACGGCGGCAAGCAGGTCTTCCGTTTCCAGAAGCTGTGTGCGTGCGTCGGTGGCGCTCGTGGCGAGCAGGCCAGCGATGCGGTTCACCTGCGCTTCGGCGTCGGGAAGCGCGCTCGCAAGCGAATCGAAACTGGCCCGCGCCTTCTCGCTGCTCTCCGCGAGCGCGGTGGAGCTGGCGTCGATCGCGGCGCGGTCCTCTGCGAGTGTTCCCGCGAGCGTGCGCGTGCGGTGAACGGCGGCGTCGGTGGCGCTCACGAAGCCCTCAACCTCGTCTGCGAACACCTTGCGCAGCCCCTCGACGCGCATGGTCACGGCGGCGAGCACGGAATCGATGCTTTCCAGCTGCGTGCGCGTTTCGCGTGCGGTGAGTGCGAAGCGCTCCTCGGCGGCTTCGATTCGGGCCAGCATCTCGCGCTGTTGACCCGGCCATACGCGTGCCGCGACGAGCGCGATCAGCCAGATTGCAGACAGGGGCGCAGCCACGCCGCCCGCGACACCCGCCCATTCGGTGAGCGTCAGAGCGCCAACACCCGCCGAACCGGCAATCAGCCAGACGACAGCGGCGGCAAGCGCCAGCCATGCAAGCGAAGCGAGCCCGGCGAACAGAAGGACGCGGCTGGAAAAGGTCGGCACGGAATCGTCCACGGCCTCCTCATCCATCTGGCGCAGACGCTTCATCGGCGCCGACGTGTCCGGCTCTGCATCGGACGAGTGGGGCTTCTGCCACGTGTAGTCCGGCGGAAGTTTTTCCGGAAATGACCGCCGACCGACTGGACTCATGGTGCACGACCCCCGCGAAACCTGTTGTATTAAAACCCCTCGCGCACCTGTCTATCACCGCCCGTGCGGACAGGACAGCCCGGCAATCGGCATTTGTCTACACTTTGTTAACACTCGTCGCCGAACATGGGCGCATGAACCCCGAATCCGCCCCTGCTTTCCTGCCGCATCGACTGCTCGAGATCACGGGCGGGGATACGGCGCTGTTCGACGATCTCATGTCGGAATTTCGCGAAAATCTGCCCGCCTATGCCGCTGAACTGCGTGCCGCAAAAGATCGCGCGGGCTGGAAAGCGGCAGCGCACCGTCTGAAAGGCGCGGCGCAGGCAATCGGTGCGGAAGCCATTGGCGCGATCGCGCTGCTTGCCGAGCTGTCGGCACCGGGTGACAGCGCGCTCCTCGCGCGCCTCGACGCCGAGATCATGCGCTTTTCAAGCTTCTAGAAACGCGCCCTCGCGTTGCCGGCGCGCGCGTTCGATCAGAACCGCGGCCAGGCTGAGACCAAGGATTTCCCAAAGCCAGTACCAGAGCGGGCTTCCGGCAAGGCATGCAATGAAGATCGCAAATGTGCGCCCGCTCGCGCCGAGGATCGTGGCGGCGGAGAGAACAGGGCGCATTCTCTCCACATAGAGCGCACGCAGCGCGGGGTCCGCGCCGAGCGCTGCATCGAGTGCGTGTGCGCCGGGCATCAATTTCGCCTGAAGAGCATTGTAGCCGACCTCGAGAAAACCGCCGACCGCCGTGCGGGGCACAAAACCGGGCTGGCCCGCGCTTCGCCGCATGAACACTTCGCGCTGAAGCTCGTACCATGCGGCCTGCACGACGTGCGCCGCGCCTGCAAGTACGGCCGCTCCCAGGCTGATCGCGAGTCCCGCTTCGTTTTTAGCCGCGAAGGCAAGGCTCAAGTAGACCAGAATGAAGACGCTGTAGTCGCAGAAGCCGTCGAGGAAACGCCCGAACTCGCTGGTCCGCCCCGTGGCCCGCGCCGTCATGCCGTCCAGGCCATCGAAGACGTGCCAGGCAAGCATCGCCGCGAATCCGGCGAGTGCCATCGCCGGGGTTTCATAATGAAAATAGGCCCAGGCCGCGACGATGCCGAAGCCGATTCCGGCGATTGAAATGGCGTTTGGCGGAATATGGAGTTTAACCGCAACCGGCAGAAATGCCCGCGATACCGGATGAATGACCGCGATGTTCAGCGGTTCCTCTATGTCCCGCGGGCGTCCGCCGTCTGCTGTGTCGACAGTGAATTGCATCATGTGCGATGTGCGCCGCTCAGGGGAGAGTTGGCAAGTCCGCTTGCTTGCCCTTATGGTCCGCCATCCATTCAGACCCGGAGACGTCGATGGCGCTTGTAGCGCTGCTCTATGCCCATCATTTCAGTGCCGGGGCGGATGAACCGCTGGCCGCGCTCAGCATCACGGGAATCGCCTCGGTGGACCGGCAGATTCGCCAGTGCCGCCGCGCGGGCGCCGAGCGCGTCGTCGTGATGGTGGAGCGTGTGACGCCCCGCCTCGCCGCCGCGCTCGACCGCGCGCGCCGCGCATCGTCCGGCATCGAGGTCGTTCACGGCGGAGATGGTGTCCGCGCCGCGATCCGTGAGGAAGACAGTGTGCTTTCGCTCGACGAGGGGCTTGTCGCCGATGAGCGCGCGATCGCCGCCGTCGCGAGCGCGGCGGGGGACGTGGTGCTCGGTGTGTGGATGGAGGCGGATGAGCGCCCGATCACGGCGGAACGGATCGCCTCGGACCGATTCTTCGCCGGGCTCGCGCGTTTCCCCGGGCGTCTTGTTCGCAGCGTCGCGGGCCGTCTCGGCGACTGGGACATGCAGGCCACGCTGGTTCGCTCGGCGCTGGGGGAGGGGCCGCACACGCCTGTCGCCGTCGCCCGCATCCCGGCCTATTGCCCGTCGCGGCGGCGCGAGGTGCCGCTGCAATGGCGCCGCGCGACCGATGCCGCTTCCGCCGACGCAGCGACCACGGAGGCGCTGGCCGCCGCACAGAAGGGCATTCTCGATTGGCCGGCGCGCTTCATTCACCCGCCGGTCGAAAACCTGCTCACACGTCTGCTGCTGCCGACGCCGCTCACGCCCAACATGATTTCTGTAGGCGTGTTCCTGCTTGGGCTCGCCGCGATGGCGGCATTCGCGCTCGGCCATCTCTGGATCGGGCTCGCGCTCGCGCTCGTCATCGGCCCGCTCGATGGCGTGGACGGCAAGCTCGCGCGCACCCGGGTCGAATTCTCGAAGTGGGGTGATCTGGAGCATGTCGCGGACAAGGTCGTGGAATACGGCTGGTTCGCCGCGCTCGCATATTATTTCAATTCGGTCGGCCACGGCGGCGCATGGCCGCTCGCCGCGATCTGCGTGGGCTTCGCGCTCGCCGAAGCCGTACAGGGCGAGTTCTTCCGCCGTTTCACGGGCAAGCAGATCGACGACGCCGGCGACTTCGAACGCCGCTTCCGGTTGGTCGCGGGCCGCCGCAACACGTTCTTCTGGAGCCTTTTGCCGTTCGCGGCTTTTGGCGCCTGGTATGCGGGTTTTGCGATGATCGCGGCATACAGCGCGCTTACCTTTTTCGTCATGCAGGCGCGCTTCTTCGTTCGATTGCAGGAATATGGCAGCGAAAACAGCGATCGGATCGCCGCGAACTTTGCCAAGACGGCTTACACATTCTTGCCCGATTCCGCTGGCAACGCTAAGTGATCGTCTTCAACCGCGCAGTAGACGCGCCTCAGGATCTTTCCCATGCATGAAGTAAGAGTAGCTGTCGTTGGTATCGGCAATTGCGCAAGTTCGCTTGTCCAAGGTGTCGCCCACTATCAGAACGGTGGCGCAAACGAACAGATCGGCCTGCTGCACTGGGATCTGGGCGGTTACCGCCCCAAGGATATTCGTTTCGTTGCCGGTTGGGATATCGATCGCCGCAAGGTCGGCCTTGATATCGCCGAGGCGATCTTCGCAAAGCCGAATTGCACCGCCGTATTCTGCGATCATGTGCCGGAAACAGGCACGCGCGTCCGCATGGGCCATATTCTCGACGGCGTCGGCGAACATATGGCCGACTATTCCGAAGACCGCACGTTCCTCGTGGCGAACGAGGCGGAGCCGGACAAGGATGAGGTCGTGCGTGTGCTGCGCGAGACGCGCGCTGACGTGCTGATGAACTACCTTCCCGTCGGCAGCCAGAAGGCGACCGAGTTCTACGCCGAATGCGCGCTCGAAGCCGGGGTGGCGTTCGTCAACAACATCCCGGTGTTCATCGCCAGCGACCCCGTATGGGCAAAGCGCTTCAAGGACGCGGGCCTCCCGATCATCGGCGACGACATCAAGGCGCAGCTCGGTGCCACGATCGTCCACCGCGTGCTCACCGACCTTTTCAAGAAGCGCGGCGTGAAGCTCGATCGGACCTACCAGCTCAACACCGGCGGCAACACAGACTTCCTCAACATGCTGAACCGCTCGCGCCTCGCCTCCAAGAAGGAGTCGAAGACGGAAGCCGTGCAGTCCGTCGCCGAGCGCCGCATGGAGGACGAGAACATCCACGTTGGCCCGTCCGACTATGTGGCTTGGCAGAATGACAACAAGGTCTGCTTCCTGCGCATGGAAGGGCAGCTTTTCGGCGGCGTCCCGATGAACCTCGAACTCCGCCTGTCGGTGGAGGACAGCCCGAACTCCGCAGGCGTCGCGATCGATATGATCCGCTGTGCGAAACTCGCACTCGATCGTGGTCTTTCGGGGCCGATCGATGCTGCGGCAAGCTATTTCTGCAAACACCCGCCGCGCCAGACGAGCGACGATCTTGCGTTCGCCGCGCTCGAGGCGTTCATCGCCGGCGGCGGCAAGCTCCACTAGGCCAGGGTTGTGCAGGCCATTGTGCTTGCCGCCGGTTTCGGCAGCCGGCTGCGTAGCCACGCGCCATCGAAGCCGCTCGCACAGGTCGCGGGTCGGCCGTTGCTGCTCCACACGGCCTTGCGTCTCGCCGAAGCCGGTGTCGATGACATCACGGTGGTGCTCGGGCACCGTGCAGAAGATGTCGCGGCGGCGCTCGCGGAATGGAATCTGCCGCTCGGCGTACGCACGGTCACTGTCGCTGACCCGGCGCTGCCGAACGGCGTCTCGGCGCTGGCGGCCGCGCCGTTCATTGCGTCGCGGGCCTTGCTTGTAATGGCCGACCATCTCGTCGACCCCGCGCTCTACCGTGCCGTGGCCGAGGCGCGCGCCGAGGACGACGCGCTGCTGCTTGGCGTCGATCGCCGTATCGGCCACGCCTGGATCGACGAGGATGACGTCACACGCGTCCGCACCGAAGGGGATGCCATCGTCGCCATCGGCAAGCACCTTGAGCCCTTCAACGGATATGACACCGGGGTCTTTTCCGTGGGCAAGCCGCTGTTTGATGCGCTTTCCGGGCTTTCCACGCCCAGCCTGTCGCAGGGTGTTGCCGCGCTCGCCGCGTCGGGGCTTGCGCGCGCGGTCGAAACCGGGGATGGCGCTTGGCTCGACGTTGACGACGCGCGGGCGCTGGATATCGCGGAGCGCTGGCTTGGCGCGAAAGGGGAGAGTGCTGCATGAAGTCTCTTGTTGCGGCCGCCGCCGTACTGCTGTCGTCGATGCCCGCTGTCGCAGGTCCATGGCTTGAAGCGGGCGACCGCCAGGTCCGCGCCGATGTCGAGCTTCTGAAAGCCGCCGGGCTGATCCACGGCCCCGTCAATGCATGGCCTCTGCCGTGGGCGCAGGTCGCTGAGGGGCTTGAGCGCGCGAACGGCCAGGCGCTGCCGCCGCATCTCGGCGCTGCCGTGCGCCGACTCACGATCCTTTCAGAGCGCGACGGCCAGAAGAGCCGCTACGAGGTCCGCGCCCGCGGCACCAATCGCGCGTCCGTCGTCCGCGATTTCGGCGATACCGCCCGCGAGGACGGCGACGTCACCGTCCGTGCCGAGCATGAGCTCGGCAAGCTCTATGTCTCTTACGGCGTCGGCTGGCGTGATGGTCAGCAGGGCCGCGATTTCCACTTCGAGCCGGCGACACTCGCGCTCCCGATCGGCAACTGGGCGCTCTACGGCGGCTATGTCGATACGTGGTGGGGTCCGGGTCACGACAGCGCGCTGCTCTTCTCTACGAACGCCCGCCCGATCCCGCGCGTCGGTATCAAGCGGCTGGTGCCCGAGCCGATCGACTTTCCCGTGCTCCGCTGGTTCGGCCCTTGGCGTCTCGATATCTTCGCAGGCATCGCGACCGAAAAGCGCGCGGACTACAACAATCCCGCCATCGCGGGGATGCGCCTATCGTTCGAACCCGTCCCGGGCCTCGAAGTCGGCCTCAATCGCGGACTTCAACTCTGCGGCAGCGGGCGCCCCTGCGGGCTCGGCACGATCTTTGACGCCGTTGTCGGCATCGGCGACGCCGACAACACGGGCACCTTGAACGAGCCCGGCAACCAGATCGCCGGGTTCGACGTCAGCTATACGCGCATGATCGGCAACGTCGCGGTGCAGGCTTACACGGAGTGGGAAGCCGAGGACGAGGACAACCTCCTTATCGAGCAGTTCTCGCGCATGGCGGGGTTCACGCTGTCCGGTCCGATCGGTGACAACGGCGCGAGCTGGACACTTCTGGGCGAATGGTCCGATACGCTTGCGGTGAAGCTCGGGGGTGGCAAAACCTATCCCGGAAGTATGTATAATAATTTCATATACTTCGACGGCTTCACCTATCGCGACCGCGCGTTTGGCCACAGCCTCGATGGCGACAGCGAACTCTGGACCGCTGGTCTCTCCGTCACGGACGCTAAGAACCGCCGTTTCTACGGCACCTATCGCCGCGTCGACATCAACAAGACGAGCAACCTCAGGAACAACAACCTTTCGCTCAATCGCGAGACTTACAACGCCTTTGAAATCGGCACCGAACTCCCCACGGCGTTCGGGGATATCAGCCTTGAGGCGCGCTATGATACCGATGCGCCGAACACGCCGGGCGTCAGTGATGCAAAAACGGCGATCGAAATTGGCTGGCGCACGCGCTTCTAGGTTAATTCAATTTTAGGCGCATCCCTCTAGGTTCGACATCCGAGAAAATATACGGGTTGCACCAAAGAGGGGTTGTCTTGCCGCTGGACCGGCCAATCGACGTTCAGGCGCTGCTGGGTCTCGCCGCTGGCCGTTCCGGCGCAGCGCGGGCACAGATTGCGAACGCGGTCACCGATCTTTTCCTGCCCGCGGCACAGCGGCTTACCGATCAGCAGCGCGCCCTGATGACGGATGTGCTCGGGCGTCTGCTCGGGACCATCGAAATGGAGGTGCGCCGGCACCTTGTCGATGCGCTCAGCCGTTCGCCCGCATCGCAGCCGGAGCTCGAAGCCCGGCTCGCAAGCGACAGCATCGAGGTGGCGCGGCCGATTCTGGAGCGCAGCCGCGTGGTGCGCAACCCCGCGCTCATGGACATCGTCATCCAGTGTGCCGAAGAGCACCGCATGGCGATCGCGCTGCGCGAAACGGTCTCGCCGCCGCTCACGGAGGCACTGGCCGAGCGTGGCTTCAAAGGCGGCGAAGACGATGTCCTCGAAGGCCTGATCCGCACCGAAGACCCAGTGCTTTCGCGGCGCGCGATGGAGCTTCTGGTTGCCGAGAGCAAGCGCAACGGCCAGTTCCAGCAGCCGCTGCTCACGCAAAACGATCTGCCCGCCGACCTCGCGCACGAGGTGTATTGGTGGGTCGCGGCAGCGCTCCGCCGACACATTCTCAAGAATTTCGTCATCGATCAGGCCGTGCTCGATCCGATGCTCGAACGCGCGGCGAAGCGCGCGATGGTGGAATACGACGACACGCAGTCCGTGCAATCCCGCGCGCTCCAGCTTGCGCGGCGCCTCAACGAACTTGGCGAGCTGACGGACGGCTTCCTGCTTCGCACCCTTCGCCAGGGGCGGCTCAGCCTTTTCACCGCAGCGTTTGCAGCCCGCGCGAAGATCGCTTTCAATACCGTGTGGCGGATCGTCACCGATCCTGCGAGCGAGAGCTTTATCGTGTTGGCGAAGGCCGTTGACGTCAGCCGTGACGCCACGGCGTCACTCGTGATCGTGCTTGGCGATCTGGGCAACGCGGCAAGCGCGCGGCCACCTTCGGCGGTCGCGGAAGTTCTCCGTCTTCACGACGACCTCGATGTCGCCTCTGCGCGCCGCGTGCTGAACTATTGGCAGCTCGATGCCGGCCTTCGACAGGCGATAGACGATCTGAACGAGGGTGCCGCGTAGCGGCCATGTTTGAGCCGCGCGACATTCGCCCCGGTCATGCGAGCGCGTTCGATGTGCTCGCGGCAGCTGATCCTGCGCTTGCCGGCGCCGTCGTATTCGAATGTTCGTCAACCGGCGCGCTTTTTGAAGCCAACGCGGCTTACACCGAGCTTGAACGCGCAGCGATGCTCACGCCCGGCGAACTTGCGTCCCGGCTGGTCGCTGCGCTGGCACCGGCAGGAGAATCGGTTTCCGCAAGCTTCACTCTTGAGCTTTTAAGCGAACCGCGTCATTTTCACATTCGTTTCGTGCCCGTGTCGACACAGGCCCGCAACGAGTTGAAATTCGTAGGAATCATGCGGGAATCGTCCACTACGGTTGGAGAGCGCGAGCGCGAAACCCTTGCTGGCTGGCAGGGCGATGAGCTCGTTCGCGTCAATTCCGACTGGTATTGGGAGACGGACAGCCGTGGATCGCTCACCTCGATTTCCCGCGCGCTGGAGCTTCTGGTCGGGCAGCCCGCAGGCGCGCTTCTCGGCCGTCCGCTGACCGCGATCGGCACGCTGCTGCGCGGCGAAAACGGCGAAGTGCCCTATGAAACCGCGCAGGCGCGGGGTTCCAGCTTCCGCGATCAGCTGATGTCGGTCACCACGCAGGGCGGCGCGACGCGGCTCTATCGTCTTGCGGGCGTCGCCGTTCCTACCAAGGATGGCGGCTGCGGGTATCGCGGCGTCGCGGCAGTGGTGCCCGATAGCGCGCGCCTCATAGAGCGCATGCGCACGGAGCTTGGCCGCACCGCAAAAGCCAATTTCCTCTCGTCGATGAGCCACGAGCTGCGCACGCCGCTCAACGCCATCATCGGCTTTGCCGAGGCGATGAACCATGAAGTCCATGGTCCGCTCAAGGCGCAGTACGTCGAATATGCGGGCGACATCGCCAACGCCGGGCGCCACCTGCTCGGCCTCATTCAGGATCTGCTCGACATCTCCAGCCTCGATTCCGGCGAGATCGACCTCGATACCGAGGATTTCGACCTTGCCGCGCTCATCGAGCAGGCGCGCGCGATGGTCCAGATGAAGGCATCGGCGCGCAATATCGATATCAAGGCCGTCGCGCTCGATGCGCCGTTGCGGGCGCGGGGTGATCGCCGGCGTACGCTCCAGATTCTCGTCAACCTGCTCACCAACGCTGTGAAGTTCACGCCGGAAGGCGGCTTCGTTGGCGCTGAGCCGGCGACGTCGCTGCCCGGCTATGTCGCCGTCACCGTCTGGGACTCAGGCCCCGGCATCGCGCCGGAAGACCAGGCACGCGTGTTCGAGAAGTTCGAGCAGCTGCCGACGCCGCCCTATGTGGCGAGCGGCGAGGGGACCGGCCTCGGTCTCCACATTTCGCGTCGCCTCGCCGAGCTCATGAATGGCGGCCTTACGCTCGAAAGCCACAAGGGCATGGGCGCCCGCTTCACGCTCACGCTGCCGGTATCAGACTGACACGCCGCATATATGAGCTTGCTCGACACGGCATTAATTTCCGAAAATCTTTGGCTGCTCGGCATAGGTCTGTTTGCCGCGATGACTTTGTGCGCGCGGCTAGGTGCACGTCTTCGCCAGGCCGGTGGCACCGAGAGGGATGGTGAAGGCGGCGGCGAGGGGTATCTTCTGTCGGCCGCGCTCGCGCTCCTTGGCTTATTGATCGCGTTCACCTTTTCTCTGGCGCTTAACCGGTACGATACGCGCCGCGCGCTTGTGGTAACGGAAGCGAACGCCATCAGCACGACCTGGCTTCGAGCAGAACTCGCGGGTGAGAGCTCCGGGACGGAGCTGCAAAGGGCGATTGCAGATTACACCGATGTTCGCCTGAAGTTGCCCGCAGCCGAGGACAACGCAGAGAGTGTGGAAGTGGAGACCGTCAAGGCGCAGGCAAAGCTGTGGGCGGATATGCGCGCCGCGATCCGCGATGCGCCTCCGCCTGTTGCCGCCACGATCGTTACCGCAACCAACGAAATGTTCGATGTGGCGAGTGCCCGGAAGGCGGAGCGCATCGCGCGTGTTCCCGGACGCGTGATAGAAGTGCTGATCCTTTATGCCATGATGTCTGCGGCTATCGTCGGGTACGTTCTTGGCGGATCGGGCGGCAAGCATCGCGTCGTCACCACGATTCTGTTCGCGCTCCTTACGCTCGCCCTGCTGCTGATCCTCGATCTCGATAGGCCGTGGAGCGGCGGCATTACGGTGTCCCAGCAACCGATGCTGGACGCCCGCGCCGCGATGCGTTGAAGGCGCAAACGAAATCGGGCGCCCGAAGGCGCCCGTTGGTTTCCGTATGTTGACCCGCCGATCAGCGGTTCGTGATCTCCACATAGTCGCGCGCCGTTGCGCCGGTGTAGAGCTGGCGCGGGCGGCCGATCTTCTGCGCCGGATCCTCGATCATCTCGTTCCACTGCGCGACCCAGCCCACGGTGCGGGCGAGCGCGAAAAGCACGGTGAACATGGAGGTCGGGAAGCCGATCGCCGAAAGGATCACGCCCGAATAGAAGTCCACGTTCGGGTACAGCTTCTTCTCGATGAAATACTCGTCGTTGAGCGCGAGGTGCTCCAGCTCGCGCGCCACGTCGAACACCGGGTCGGTGACGCCCAGCTTGGCGAGAACCTCGTTCGCCGTCTTCTGCATGACCTTCGCCCGCGGGTCGTAGTTCTTGTAGACACGGTGACCGAAGCCCATCAGGCGGAACGGGTCGTCCTTGTCCTTGGCGCGCTTGATATATTCCGGAATCTTGTCGGGCGTGCCGATCTCGCGCAGCATTTCGAGGGCGGCCTCGTTGGCGCCGCCGTGCGCCGGGCCCCACAGGCAGGCGATGCCGGCCGCGATGCACGCAAACGGATTGGCGCCTGACGAACCGGCGAGACGCACGGTCGAGGTCGAGGCGTTCTGCTCGTGGTCGGCATGGAGGATGAAGATCTTGTCCATCGCCTTCTCGATCACCGGATCCACCTCATAGGGCTCCGCCGGCACGCCAAAGGTCATGCGCAGGAAGTTGCCCGTGTAGGAGAGGCTGTTGTCCGGATAGAGGAACGGCTGGCCCACCGAATATTTGTAAGCCATCGCCGCGATGGTCGGCATCTTGGCGATCAGTCGGTGGCTCGCGATCCGGCGCTGGACGGGATCGTTGATGTCGGTCGAGTCGTGGTAGAAGGCCGAGAGCGCGCCGACGACGCCGCACATGATCGCCATCGGGTGCGCGTCGCGCCGGAAGCCGCGATAGAACATCGCGAGCTGTTCGTGGATCATCGTGTGGCGCGTGATCGTGCGCACGAACTCGTCATACTCGTTCGGGTTCGGAAGCTCGCCGCGCATCAGCAGGTACGCGACTTCCATGAAGCTCGACTTTTCGGCGAGCTGATCGATCGGGTAGCCGCGGTGGAGCAGCACGCCCTGGTCGCCGTCGATGTACGTGATCTTCGATTCGCAAGATGCGGTCGAGGTGAAGCCGGGATCGTAGGTAAAGGCGCCGGTGTTGCCGTAGAGCTTGCGAATATCGACGACATCCGGCCCGACCGAGCCCGAAAGCACCGGGTAGTCGCTGGCCTTGCCGCCCAGATCCAGCTTCGCAGTCGTGTTGCTCATGGCTCGCTCACCCTTCCGTTGTCGTTGGCGGTCTAGGCCGTCTTCCCAACTTGATCGTCTATCCTGCCGAGGCTCTCATCGCGCCCCATCACTTCAAGCACTTCGAATATACCCGGCGACGTCGTGGTTCCCGTTAACGCCGCGCGCAGGGGCTGTGCCAGCTTGCCGAGCCCGATCTCTTCGCGCTCCGCGTAATCCCGCACGGCTGCCTCGATGGCCGCGGTCGTCCATTCGCCGACGCCGGCGATAACCTCCCGCAGTGCAGCAAGGCGCCCTCTGCCGGCGCTGTCTAGCAACCCTTCGGCCTTTTCGTCGAGTGTTATTGGGCGCTGCCGAAACAGAAATGCGCTTGAAGCGGCCAACTCGTTCAAATCTTTCGCTCTTGGCTTCAGATGCGGCATTGTGCGGAGCAGCAAGTCTCGCTCTTGCGGTGTCAGATCGCGCGCCAGCATGGCGGCAATCCGCCGTTCGATCAGCCGTACCAGCCGGGGGTCGTCGGCGCTGCGCAGATAATGGCCGTTGACGTTCTCCAGTTTCTTGAAGTCGAGTCGTGCCGGGTTGCGCCCGATGCCCTCCAGCGTGAAGACTGCGGCGGCTTCGTCCCGCGTGAAAAACTCCTGGTCGCCGTGGCCCCAGCCGAGCCGGAGCAAATAGTTTTCCAGCGCTTCGGGCAGGAACCCCATGTCGCGGTAGGCATCGACGCCTAGCGCCCCGTGCCGCTTCGAAAGTTTGGCGCCGTCCGCGCCGTGGATCAGCGGAACATGCGCATAGCTCGGCTCCGACCAGCCGAGCGCACGGATCAGTGCGAGCTGACGGAAGGCGTTGTTCAAATGGTCATCGCCGCGGATCACGTGCGTTACGCCCATGTCGTGGTCATCGACGACCACCGCCAGCATGTACGTCGGCGTTCCATCAGAGCGCAGCAGCACGAAATCGTCGAGCTCTGCGTTCTTCACCGTCACCGCGCCCTGCACGGCATCGGTGATGGTCACTTCACCCTCCTGCGGTGCCTTCAGGCGGATCACGTAGGGCGCACCGTCGGGTGCTTCAGAAGGGTCGCGGTCGCGCCAGCGCCCGTCGTAGCGCATCGGGCGCTTTTCGGCGCGCGCGGTTTCGCGCATCTGCTCCAGCTCTTCCGCGCTCGCGAAGCACTTGTAAGCGCCGCCCGTCTCCAGCAGCCCCCGCGCGACCTCCGCGTGCCGAGCCTCGCGTTCCGACTGGTAGACGATCTCGCCGTCCCAATCGAGGTTCAGCCAGGAAAGCCCGTCGATGATCGCATCGATCGCTTCCTTGGTGGAACGCGCCTTGTCGGTATCTTCGATACGCAGCTTGAACGTCCCGCCGGTCGCCTTCGCGTAAAGCAGATTGAACAGCGCGGTGCGCGCGCCGCCGATGTGGAGGAAGCCGGTCGGGCTCGGTGCAAAGCGGGTGACGACCGGGGTTTTGGCGCTTGCGCCCATGAAGATCCTGTCCGAAACTGAAGAAAGTCGGGGGGCTCTATCATAACGCTGCCAGCCGTTCAAACCGGGCCGGTCGAAGCTGGAGCGTCGCCGCGCGCGCGTCTGTCCCGCATGCATGAGGCTGCCGAAATCTGGCTGGCGGAAGAACGGCACCAGCTCGTGCTGTTCGCGCCTGTCGCGCTTGGGCTCGGCATTGCCGCCTGGTTCGCGCTGCCCTCGCCGCGTGAATGGGTTGCGGCGATGCTGCTTGGCGGCGCGCTTGCCGCGTTCGGCCTGCTGGCTGGCGGCCTTCCGCGCATAGCGCTCTCCGCTTTCGGGCTGCTTTTTGCGCTGGGTGTCGGCACGGCATGGGTGCGCGCCGAGCAGGTGCGCGCACCGGTGGTCGAGCGC
Organism: Sphingosinicella microcystinivorans; assembly: GCF_003634215.1. Classification (GTDB taxonomy): domain Bacteria; phylum Pseudomonadota; class Alphaproteobacteria; order Sphingomonadales; family Sphingomonadaceae; genus Sphingosinicella; species Sphingosinicella microcystinivorans. The sequence continues at coordinate 1,554,558 of NZ_RBWX01000007.1, forward strand.
TCGTGGAGTGCGCTCATGATCGAAGCCACGGTGGATCGCGTCGATGCCCGCCCTGCCGAGGGGCGAACGCGCCTGCTGCTCACGGATATCTCGGGCCTGCCGCCCGGCCTCACGGCCCGGGTCGGTATCCGGGGCAATGCGGCGGAAAGTCTCGTCCCCGGTGCGCGCGTCGCTCTGCGCGCATCGCTGTCGCCGCCTCCCGGGCCGAACATTCCCGGCGGCTACCACTTCGCGCGCCGCGCCTGGTTCGATGGTATCGGCGCTGTCGGCTATGCACTTTCAGACGTCACCGTCGTGGCGCCCGCACCCGATCGCCCCGGATTCGTCCGCCGTTTCGAAGCGTTCCGCAGCGCGCTCACCAAGCGTCTTCAAGACGGTGTCGGCGGCAGGGAAGGCGGCCTCGCCGCCGCACTGGTCACGGGAGATCGCGGCGGCCTTCCCGATGACGTCACCGAAGCAATGCGCGACAGCGGCCTTGCGCACCTCATCTCGATCTCAGGCCTGCACATCGCTGTCGTGGTTGGCGGGGTGCTTTGGGGCACGCGGCGCCTGCTCGCGCAGAGCGAACGCCTTGCGCTCGGCACGGACATCAAGCTGATCGCCGCGCTCGCCGCTGCAGTCGCAGGCATCGGCTACACGCTTGTTGCGGGCGCCGAGGTCCCGACGGTGCGATCGTGCATCGCCGTGCTCATCGTACTCGTCGGGCTCGCGCTGGGCCGGGAAGCGATCTCGCTGCGTCTGGTTGCGGCGGGCGCCTTCTTCATTCTGCTCGTGCGTCCTGATTTTCTGCTCGGGCCGAGTTTCCAGCTCAGCTTCGCCGCCGTCGCCGCCATCGTCGCCCTCTATGAATCGCCGCTGGGGCGCCGCTTCAATGGCGGAAAGGAGGCGGGCCGCGCCGCACGCCTGTGGCACGGTGTCCTTGCGCTCCTCGCCACCGGCATCGCAGCCGAGATCGCGCTCGCGCCGATCGCCTTTTTCCACTTCAACCAGATGGGCCTCTACGGCGTCGCCGCGAACCTCGCCGCGATCCCGCTAACCAGCTTCGTGATCCTGCCGCTGCTCGGCCTGTCTGTGTTCCTCGGGATGGTGGGGCTCGCCGCGCCGGTCGACTGGCTGCTTGGCCATGCGTTGCACCTCCTCATCCGCATCGCGGAGTTCACGGCGGCGATGCCCGGAGCTGTGTCCCGGCTCCCCGCCGCGCCGGACTGGGCCTTTGCCGTGCTGATCCTCGGCGGCGTCTGGTTTTGCCTCTGGCAGACGCGCCGTCGTTGGTTCGCGCTGCTACCCGTGGCAATCGGCGCGATCGGCATGACGACGGCGCAGCCGCCCGATCTCATCGTTGACGGGGAGGGGAAGCACCTTGCCGTGGTCCGCGATGGCAGTGTGGCGCTGCTGCGGCCGCGTGCAGGCGATTATGTGCGCTCAATGTGGGCGGACGCCGCGGGCGAGGACACGAGCAGGGACCTTGATGCCATGCCGAACGCGCGCTGCACGCCCGATAGCTGCACGGCGCACATCATGGCCGGCGGCCGTGCGTGGACGCTGCTTGCCACGCGTTCCGGGCTCCTCATTGATCGTGCCGCGTTCGAGCCGGCGTGCGCCGCCGCCGATATCATCGTCAGCGATCGCCGCCTGCCGAATTGGTGCACCCCGCGCTGGCTGAAGCTGGACCGCACAAAGCTCGCCGAAACGGGCGCCCTGTCGATCTGGCTAAGCGGGCCGCGCATTCGGTCGGTTGCAGAGGAAGATGGCGCGCATTCATGGGCGCGGTGATCCAACGCCGCACGACTGGCCTGAAACACGCGCTCCACACCTCCGCCGGCCTGTTGCGCTGGCGCCTCACATAGGATACCCCCCTATGGTATGGCACATCTTCAGGAAACCGAACACAAGGACCGTCTTGTTGCCCGTGTCCGCCGCATCGCCGGTCAGGTCGCCGCGATCGAGCGTGCGATCACCGGCGAGGCGCCGTGCAGCGAAACCCTGCATCTCGCCGCTGCCGTGCGCGGCGCCGTCTCCGGGCTGATGGATGAACTTGTGGAGGATCATCTGCGGGCGCACGTCGCGGCACCCGGGCTGAGCGATGCGGAGCGCGCGGCAGGCGCGGATGAACTCGCCACCGTACTCAAGCGACACATGCGCTGAAGTGGAGGCGAGATTGAGTGGCTTCCCCGGCATCGTCGATGGCGCCCATTCCCACGATTTCCTGGGCAAGAACCACGACGCCAACGCACGCCGTATGCTCTGGGTGGTGCTGCTGACAGCGGCGATGATGGTTGCGGAGATCATCGCGGGTTACGCGACAGGCTCGATGGCACTTCTCGCGGACGGCTTCCATATGGCGACGCACGCGGGTGCGCTCGGGATCGCTGCAATCGCTTATGCCTATGCTCGGCACAATGTCGGCAACCCGCGCTATTCGTTCGGCACCGGAAAGGTCGGCGACCTCGCGGGCTTTGCGTCCGCTCTCGTGCTCGGCGTCATCGCACTCGGTATCGCGTTCGAATCCGCGCTCCGGCTCGCGCGTCCTGTCGATGTCGCGTTCGGGGAGGCGACGATCGTTGCCGTGGTCGGGCTCGCGGTCAATCTCGTCAGCGCCGCGCTGCTGTCGGGCGGGCATCACCACGGGCACAGTCACGGCCACGGCCACGATCACCATCATGATCATCAGGGCCACGGGCACCACGGCCACCAACACAGCGACAATAATCTACGTGCCGCCTACCTGCATGTGCTTGCCGATGCCCTCACATCCGTTCTCGCCATCGCCGCGCTGCTCGCCGGGCGATATGGCGGATGGGTCTGGCTTGATCCGCTCATGGGCATCGTCGGCGCGCTCGTGATCGCGCGCTGGTCGTGGACGCTGATGCGCGATACGTCAGCCGTGCTGCTCGATGCCGCCGATCCGCATCTCGTCGAAGAAATCCGCGCGTGCGTGGAGACCGGCGATGCGAACATCCACGATCTTCACGTCTGGCAGGTCGGGCCGGGCGTTCACGCGGCGATCGTTTCCGTCACCGGCATCCCGCCGGAAACCGCCCGCGAGCGCCTGCGCCCCGTACACGAACTCGCGCACCTCACCATTGAGGCGCGGTAAGGTCGTCCCTGAACCTCAGTTGTAGCGGCGCAGAAGCCCCACGAGCTTGCCCTGCACGCGCACGCGGTTCGGCGCATAGCGCTGCGCGGTGTACGCGCTGTTCGCTGGATCGAGGCGGATTTCGCCCTTGTCGCGGCGAAGATACTTGAGCGTCGCTTCATCCTCATCAACGAGCGCCACGACGATCTCGCCGTCGCGCGCCGTGTCGCATTTCTGGACGAGCGCATAATCGCCATCGAGGATACCCGCCTCGATCATGGAGTCGCCGGAAACCTCCAATGCGAAATGGTCACCCGAGGCGCCGAGGAGCGCGGCGGGAACCGACAGCGTGCGATCGCTTTGCATCGCTTCGATCGGCATACCCGCAGCGATTTTCCCGTGCAGCGGAAGTTCGATGACGTCATCGTTCGCGGCCGCAATGATCGGCGTTTGCCGGGCAGGGGCCTTCGCCGCCGTACCGGTTTCAGGCAGACGCAGCACTTCGAGCGCGCGTGCACGGTTCGCGAGACGCCGGATGAACTGCCGCTCCTCGAGCGCATTCACCAGCCGGTGCACGCCCGACTTTGATTTGAGATCGAGCGCTTCCTTCATCTCTTCGAACGAGGGCGAGACGCCGCCGGCCTGCAGCCGATCGTTGATGAACATCAGCAGTTCGTGTTGCTTGCGTGTCAGCATGTCCGGTTCACCCTTCCGTGTTTCGCGACTCGTTCCACAAGATGTTCCACTTTTCGTGAACGAATGGAGAACATTTAGGGGGTGGCGAAAATCCTGTCAAGCGCCAGCACGGGCACATCGGCGCCGCTCGCCGCTGCGTGTGCGCCCACCGGGCGGATGATGAGCGCGTTCGCCTCCGCGAGGACGCCCAGCATGGAAGAATCCTGCGTGTCGAACGCGCGCACGCCTTCCGCCGTCAGCCGCGCGCGCAGGTGATCGCGGCGGTTGCCGTTGGCGGGCAGGGGGGCGAGCAGCCGCGCCGTAATCGTCGGGTCGGCGTTCGTGCTGCCTGCCATGCGCGCGAGCATCGGCAGCGCGAACAGCGCGGCACAGACGAACGCGGAGACCGGGTTTCCCGGCAGCCCGAGCACGCGCGCGCGCCCAAGCGATCCGGCGATCAGCGGCTTGCCGGGCTTGATCGCGACCTTCCAGAAGTCGAGCGTCGCGCCCGCGTCCTGCAACGCCGCCCGCACCAGATCGTGGTCGCCCACGGACGCGCCGCCGATGGTGACGAGGAGGTCGGCATCGCTTGCGGCCTTCAGCCCCTTGCCGATGGCGTCCAGATTGTCGGGAAAGATGCCGAGGTCGCGCACGTCCGCGCCAGCTGAACGGAACAGTGCCGCCAGCATCACGCCGTTCGAGCTGACGATCTGGTCCGCCTGCGGCGCTTCGCCCGGCGCCACCAGCTCATCGCCCGTCGCGAGGATCGCGACGCGGGGGCGCCTGATTGCGAGGCTGCCGTGCCCGGATGCTGCGGCAAGGCCGAGGTGCTGGGGCCCAAGCCGCGTTCCCGCCGCGATCAGCCGCTCGCCTGCGCTGAAATCCTTGCCCGCGACGCGGATGTGTGCGCCGAGGCGCGGCGGGCCTTCGCCCGTGAGCGTCAGCCGCTCGCCCTCGCGGCCAACCTCTTCCTGCACGATCACCGTGTCCGCACCCTCCGGCAAGGGCGCGCCCGTGAAGATCCGGGCGGCCTCGCCCGCGCCGACCGTTCCGGCAAAGCCCCGTCCCGCGGCGCTTTCGCCGACGACGCGCCACGGCCCCGGCATATCGGCCCAGCGGATCGCGTAGCCGTCCATCGCGGAAGACGGGAAGGGCGGCTGCGTCAGCCGTGCGGTGAGGTCATCGGCAAGCGTCAGGCCGGCAGCGTCGGCGAGCGGAAGGTCTACGGGTGGAACCGGTTCACAGGCCGCAAGCAGCCGCCCCAGCGCGTCCTCGTAGCTCAGCATCCGCCCCGCGCGGTCCAGTCGCCGGATTTGCCGCCGGTCTTCTTCAGAAGGCGTACGCCTGAAATGACCATCGCCTTGTCCACGGCTTTCACCATGTCATAGATCGTGAGCAGCGCGAGCGAAGCCGCTGTCATCGCTTCCATTTCGACGCCCGTGCCCCATGTCGTAGAGGCTGTCGCCTCCACGCGCACGCCACCTTCTTCCAGCGTGAAATCCCCGGAAACGCTGGTGAGCGGCAGCGGATGGCAGAGCGGAATGAGGTCGGCGGTCTTTTTCGCGGCCGTGATCCCCGCGATGCGCGCCACGGCGAGCACGTTGCCTTTTGCAGCGCTGTCGTCGCGCACCGCCGCAAGTGCCTCTGCGGACATGGCGATATGCCCTTCGGCGATCGCCGTGCGCGCCGTCACCGCCTTGCCCGAAATGTCGACCATGCGGGCCTTGCCGGCCTCGTCGAGATGGGTGAGCCCCATGATCAGCCCTCCAGCAGCCGCTTCGTCGCGGCGGTGACGTCATCCTGCGCCATCAGCGATTCCCCGACAAGGAAGCTGTTGATGCCGAAGCCCGCCAATCGGTCGAGGTCCGCGCGCGTCCGCAGCCCGCTTTCGCCGACAAGCGTATAATCAGCCGGCACGCCGCCTGCGAGTTCGGCCGAGGTCTCAATATCGACATGCAATGTTTTGAGATTGCGATTGTTCACGCCCAGAAGTCGGGATTTCAGGTGCGCAAGCGCCGTGTCCCGCTCATCCGCATCATGCACCTCGACCAGAACATCCATCCCCCAGCCGAACGCTGCGGACTCAAGCTCCTTCGCAAGCCCGATATCGATTGCAGCCACGATAATGAGGATCGCATCCGCCCCGATCGCCCGCGCTTCCGCCACCTGGTAGGGGTCGACCATGAAGTCCTTGCGCAGCACCGGCAGCGGCACGGCCCCGCGCGCCGCGATCAACTTGTCGTCGCTGCCCTGAAACCAGTGTTCCTCGGTCAGCACGGAAAGACACGAAGCTCCGCCCGCGCGATAGGCGCGCGCCAGCGCGGGCGGATCGAAATCAGCGCGGATCAGGCCCTTGCTCGGCGACGCCTTCTTGATCTCGGCGATCAGGCCAAAGCGCCCCTCGCGCTTCGCCGTATCGAGCGCCGCCTTGAAACCGCGCGGGGCATCCGCCGCACGCGCCGCCGCCTCGATCTCGCCGATCGGCCGCGCAGCCTTCCGCGCTGCGACGACCCCGCGCTTGTGGTCGCAGATTTCCGCCAGCACATCACTCATCGAAAGGCCTTCCAGCGTTCAAGAAGCGCCCGTGCGCGTCCATCGTCCAGCGCTGATGCGGCGAGCGCGGCGCCCGTTGCCCAGTCATGCGCCTTGCCCGCGACGATCAGCGCCCCCGCCGCATTCAGGCAGACAATGTCGCGGTAGCCTCCATGCGCACCCGAGAGCAGATCCAGCATCGCCGCGGCATTCTCCTCCGGCGTTCCTCCACGGATCGCTTCGGGCGCGTGCCGCACGAGACCGGCGGTTTCCGGGTTCACTTCGCCGGCTTCGATGTGCGCCGCGGTCAGACGTGTGTAGGTCGTGGGCCCGGTGACGGTCAGTTCGTCGAGCCCGTCGCTGCCGTGCACCACCATCGCCGCGTCGGCGCCCAGCCTCTGCAGCGCTTCTGCAATCGGAAGCACCCATTGCTGCCCCGGCACGCCGACGAGTTGCCTTTTGACCCCCGCCGGATTGGCGAGCGGCCCGATCATGTTGAAGATCGTCCGCCGACCGATCGCACGCCGTACGCCTGCGACACGCGCCATCACCGGATGATGCTTTGCGGCGAACAGAAAGCCGATGCCGATTTCGGCGAGCGAGCGCTCCACCGTGTCCGAGGCGAGGTCGAGATCGATGCCCAGCGCCGAAAGCACGTCTGCCGCGCCGGATTTCGAGGATGCCGCCCGGTTGCCGTGCTTGGCGACCGGCACACCGCACGCCGCGATCACGATGGCGACTGCCGTCGAGATGTTGAGCGTATGCGCGCCGTCACCACCCGTGCCGCACACGTCGATGGCGCCTTCGGGCGCCGTGACGAGCCGCATACGGCTTCGAAGTACGCTCGCGGCAGCAACGATCTCGTCCACCGTCTCACCGCGCTCGGCAAGGCCGGTCAGAAAGCGGGCAATCTCCGCGTCCTCGACATCAGCGTTCAGAATGGCATCGAATGCCGCGCGCGCTTCCGCCTCGCCAAGCGGCGCTTCGGTCGCCGGCAGGTGTTTCACGCGGCGAGTTCGCGCGGTCGCGGCGTCAGTCCCGCGATCCGCATGAAGTTGGCGAGCATGTCGTGGCCATGCTCGGTCGCGATGCTTTCGGGGTGGAACTGCACGCTGTGGATCGGCAGGTGTGCATGGCGGAAGCCCATCACGGCTTCATCGTCCGACCATGCGTTTACGATCAGGCTTGGGGGAATGTCCTCCACGATCAGCGAATGATAGCGCGTCGCGGTGAAGGGTGAGGGGATGCCCGCGAAAAGCCCGGTGCCGTCGTGGCTCACGGGCGATGTCTTGCCGTGCATCAGGTGGCCGCGCACCACTTTGCCGCCGAAATGCTGCCCGATCGCCTGATGGCCGAGACAGACGCCGAGCAGCGGCTTCCCCGCGTCCGCACACGCCGCGACCATGTCGAGGCTGATGCCGGCTTCATTGGGCGTGCAGGGGCCGGGCGAAATCAGAAACGCGCTCGCGCCGCTCGAAAGTGCCTGCCCGGCGGAAATCGCATCGTTGCGCACCACCTCCACCTCCGCGCCCAGCTCCATCAGGTAGTGGACGAGGTTCCAGGTGAAGCTGTCGTAATTGTCGATGACGAGGATCATGGCGCGACCGCCCTAATCAAGGGACGCGGGGAGGGCAAGTTATTGCCCGTATCCCGACTCTCCGGCGCGGGTGATGGCATCGCGCGCAGCGGCAATGAGCGCGCCGGATTTGGCCTCGCACTCCCGCTGCTCATAGGCGGGGGTTGAGTCCGCGACGATGCCTGCGCCGGCCTGAATGTGCATGGTGCCGTCCTTCACCACCGCGGTCCTCAGTACAATGCAGCTGTCCATCGATCCGTCGGGTGAGAAATAGCCGACGCCGCCCGCATAGGCACCGCGCTTCTCGGCCTCCAACTCGGCGATGATCTGCATCGCACGCACCTTGGGCGCCCCGGAGACGGTGCCCGCCGGGAAGCCGGCCATCAGCGCGTCGATCGCGTCCTTGTCCTTCGCGAGGTCGCCGCGCACGTTTGAAACGATGTGCATCACGTGGCTATAGAACTCCACCGTGTTGCGCTCCGTCACCGAAACGCTGCCTTCCGACGCCACGCGGCCCACATCGTTGCGTCCGAGATCGAGCAGCATCAGATGTTCGGCAAGCTCCTTGGGGTCGGCGAGCAGGCTGTCGCGGTTCGCCGCGTCCTCAACCGCATTCGCGCCGCGCGGGCGGGTGCCCGCAATCGGGCGCACGGTCACTTCGCCTTCGCGCACGCGCACCAGGATTTCGGGGCTGGACCCGATCAGCGCGAAGCCCGGCAGGTCCAGCATGTAAAGGAACGGCGAGGGGTTGATGCGCCTCAGCGATCGGTAGAGGCTGAAGGGCGACAGCGCGAACGGGATCGAGAAGCGCTGCGCCAGCACAACCTGAAAGATATCGCCCGCGACGATATAGTCCTGCGCGCGCCGAACCATCTCCGCATAGCGCGCCGGGTCAGTGTGGTGTGTCACCTCGGCCGAGGCAGGCGGCGCCGTCTCGCGTGCGGTTTGCGGCAGTGCGCCTGCAAGCCGCGCCTCGGCGGTTTCGATCCGCTCGATGGCGGCCGCAAGTGCCTCGCTCGCCGAAAGGTCGCCCGGAAACACAGGCGCGGCGATGAAAAGCTCGTCTTTCAGCCGGTCGAACGCCATCAACAGCGATGGGCGCACGAAAAGCATGTCAGGAAGCCCAAGCGGGTCTTTCTCCGGCGTCGGCACCGGTTCGACAAGCCCGATCGTCTCATAGCCCATGTAGCCGACAAGGCAGGCGAAGGCGGGCGGCAGGTCCGGCGGCAAGTCCATGCGGCACCCGGCGACGAGTTCGCGAAGCGCATCGAGCGGTGCGGCGTCGACGGGCTTGAACACATCGGGCGCGGAAGCGAAGCGGGCATTGATCTCCGCCTGCCGACCGCGAACCCGGAACACGAGATCGGGCGCGAAACCGAGCAGCGAATAGCGCCCGCGTACCGTCCCGCCTTCCACGGATTCGAGCACGAACGCGCCAGATCCCGCCTTGCCGAGCTTCAGCATCGCGGAAACCGGGGTTTCCGTATCAGCGATGCGCCGCGTCCAGACGAGTTGTGGCCGCCCGGCCTCGTAAACCCGCGCGAAGTCCGCGGCTTCGGGGTGGATCATCGGGCGCCGATCAATTGGGCTGGTCGGCGGTGCCCAGGTAGCGCTGCTTCAGGCGTTCGAGGGCTTTGTCGTTCCGCTTGACGCCAACAGTGGACATGATCGCGGCCACGAAATTCTGAGCATACTCGTTCGTCGCGGCGGTCTGCATCTGCGAACGCATCTGGTCCAGGAAAGCGGGCGCCTCCGCCAGATCACCGGGCTTCACGTCCGCGACGTGCACGACGAACCACGCGCCATTACGTGGCTGCGCGAGCGCCCGCGCATCACCCTTGGAAAGTGCGAAGCCAAGGCCGATCGGCGGCGGCACGGGTTCACGCCGCGCTGCGATTTCGATTCGGCGTGCCGTGAAGGTCTGCACCGGCGGCAGCTTGTTTTCCGCAAGCAGGCCGGCGAGCGGCTTGCCGGCCTTGAGCCCCGCGACAATCTTGTCGGCAACAGCCTTCGCGGCCTCCATCTGGCGCTCGAAGGTCAAGGCGGCCGTCAACTGCGGTTTGATATCCGCAAGCGGGACCGGTGTCGGCGGCACCACCTCTTCCACGTCCATCAGCGCATGCAGCGTATCGGAAATATCCTCGACAGTCGGCTCGTCGTTCTCCTCGGTCGCGAAAGCCCGCTCGATAAGCGGACGGATACGCTGGTCGAGCTGGAGACCGGATTCGCCAAGCATCAGGCCTTCGCTCGTGACGGGCGGAACGCGGACCACGGTGAGGCCGAGGTCTTTCGCCGCTTCGGCAACGCTTGCACCGTCGGCAAGCGCGTCGTCCGCCTTCTCGACAATGTCGGCCACGGCGTTCGCGGCGAGGTCTGCCTCGACAGCCGGGCGAATCTCATCCTTCACTTCGGCAAGCGTGCGCGCAGGCTTCGTCACGACGGCATCGACATGCACGACGTGCCAGCCGAATTCGCTCTGCACCGGCCCGGCGACCTTGCCGGATGCGGCCTTGAATGCCGCATCCGCAACCGCCTCTGCGGTCTGGTCGGCCATCGCACTTTTCGAAAGCGTGCCGAGGTCCAGGTCGGTTTCGCCATAACCCGCCACATCCTTGGCGACAGCCGCGAAGTCTTCGCCGCCATTCACCCGCTTTGCGATCGTGTCGGCCTGCGCCTTGTCCTGCACCACCACTTGGCGGAGCGTCCGCGTCTCGCTCGCGGCGAATTCGCTGGCATGCTTCTTGAAATAATCGGCGAGCGCTGCATCCGTTACCTTCACCGTCTTCGCGATCTCGGCGCTGTCGATGAGGGCGTATGTGATGCGGCGGCGCTCCGGCACCGTGTAGTTGGCGATGTTCTTCTTGTAGAAGGCCTGGATGTCGTCGTCGCTCAGCTTCGGGGCGGGGAACGACTGTGCAGGCACGGCGCCGATGTTGAGCGTGCGTTGTTCAAGCTGCAGCGCCGTGAACGGTTCGGCGAGCTTTCGCGGCGTCATCGGGATCGAATCGACGAGGCCGAGCAGCTGGCGCCGCACGACATCGCCGCCGATCTCGCGGCGTACCATGTCTTCCGTAAGCCCCTGCGAGGAGATTGCCTGCCGGAACACATCTTCCGAGAAGCGCCCGTCGGGGCCGCGGAATGCCGCAACCGATGCGATTTCCGCATCCACCTGTCGCTTGCTCGGGCCCAGGCCCAACTTTTCACCCATCGCGGTGAGCGCGTGCGAACCGATCAGGCGCTCGAGCACGCCTTCCAGCATCCCGCCGCGCACGGCCTGCGCCGCGGTGATGCCCGGCTGTTCCTGCCGCATCGTCGCGAGCTGCCGGTCGAACTGGCTGGAGAGCTGTGTATCGGTAACGTCGTCCCCGGCGATCACGGCCACCGTGTTCGCCGCAGGGCCGCCGCCGAACGGATCACCGATGCCGGTGACGATGAAGGCCACGAGCACCAGCCCGAGAAGGGCAAGGACGATCCAGGACGAGAGGGCCTTGCGGAAGAAACTGATCATCGGGAGCCTTTGGTCTTTCGCGCGCGTTCGGCAATGAAAATAGCGCCCGGTTTATAGGTAGCTGCGGCAGGCGCGGCAAGCGCGCCCTTGGCTTGTCTGTGCGTGCGTTGCTAAGGCCTACCGTAAATGCACATGGAGAGTTTGATGGAAAAGCCGATGCTGGTTGCAGGCAACTGGAAAATGAACGGTTTGAAGGCGGCGCTTGCCGAGGTGGAAGCGATCGCGCGCGCAGCGGACAGCGCGCCCTCCCGCGTCGAGGTCGCCATCGCCCCGCCGTTCACGCTCGTCAGCCTTGCAAAGGATGCAGCGGAGGGCTCGCGCCTGCGCATCGGCGGGCAGGATTGCCACGCAAACCCGTCGGGCGCGCACACCGGCTGCATCGCCGCGCCGATGCTCGCCGATCTCGGCTGCGACTTCGTGATCGTCGGCCACTCCGAGCGCCGCACCGACAACGGCGAAACCGATGCGATCGTGAAGGCAAAGGCCGCCGCTGCCATTGGCGCGGGCCTGCGCGCGATCATCTGCGTGGGCGAGACCGAGGCCGAGCGTGATGCCGGGCGTCACCTCGATGTCGTCGGGACACAGCTTGAGGGCTCGCTCCCCGATGCGGATCCGGCGAGCATCGTCATCGCCTATGAGCCCGTGTGGGCCATCGGCACCGGACGTACCCCGCTCGCGGGTGATGTGGACGAGATGCACAACGCCATCCGCGCGCGCCTCGTCGCCCGCTACGGCGAAGACGGTCGCCGTATCCTCATACTCTACGGCGGCTCGGTGAAGCCGTCGAACGCGGCGGAGCTGTTCGCCGTGCCCGAGGTCGGCGGCGCGCTCGTCGGCGGCGCCAGCCTCAAGGCAGCGGACTTCCTGCCGATCATCGCGGCAGCCTGAAGGGTGCGCGTCGCCGCCGCCGCTGCGCTATTGCTGGTTTCCCTGCCGGCAGCAGCGGAGGTGCGGCTGGTCGTGCCGGAGGCGAACGCGCCGCGCTCCGGCACGTTCGAGGTCATCTTTCTCAACGATGGCGCTGCGGCTGCGAAGCTCGATGCGCCGAAAATGATCGTCGTGGCTGAAGGTGAGGCGGCCATCGAAGGCCCTGCGCCCACTGAAATCGCGCCCGGCGGCTTCGCGCGCGTCATCTACCGTCTCACGTCCGTGCCCGCGGCGCCCGCGCCCCAGGTCGCCGTCGCGGCTTCCACCGCCACCCCGCAGGAGGCCGAATCAACCGGCCTCGGCCGGTTCGAAACCTATGAACCGATGTATGCACTTGTCGGTGCGAACCCATCGGACGCAAAGCTCCAGCTCAGCTTCCGCTACCGTCTCTTCGGCCACCAACCGCGTGAGTTCACCACAGGCGCCGGCAGCCGCGAATGGCGCGCGGGCATCTATTTCGGCTACATTCAGCGGATGTTCTGGGATCTCTCCGAAGAATCGATCCCGATGTACGACATCACGTTCAGCCCCGAACTGTTCCTGCGCGCCGTCTCGCCCGGCTCCACAAGCGTCGGCGCGCCGATGCTCGGCATCCAGGCGGGACTCCGTCACCATTCGAACGGCAAAGACGGCGCAGGCTCGCGCAGCTACAACACGCTCTATGTGGAGCCGTCGGTCGGTTTCGGCCTCGGCAACGGCTGGACGCTCACGACAGCGCCGCGTTTCTGGGCTTATGTCGGCAGCAAGGAAGGCAATGAGCGCATCGCCCGTTATCGCGGCTACACGGGCCTGACGATCGACCTGAAACAGCAGGACGGCTTCGGCCTGCGCACATTTCTGCAAGGCAACCTTTCAGGCGGGCGCGGCAGCGCCGAGGTGGACATGAGCTACTCGCTGCGCCGCTGGACGGGGCTCAACCTCTATCTCCACAGCCAACTCTACACGGGCTACGGCGAAGCGCTCATCGATTATGACGAGCGCAACACGCGTCTCCGCTTCGGCATCGGCATCGTCCGCTAGGCCGGAGCGCTTGAACTCCAGCCCCCGCGTCGTTATGTGGCCCACAGAAATTCGCCAGAAATGATCGGTTCCGCATGTCCACCGCGCTGATGCACTTTGTTCTTGTCGTCCACTCGCTGATCGCGATTGCGCTTGTTGCAGTGATCTTGATGCAGCGGAGCGAGGGCGGGGCGCTCGGTATGGGCGGAGGCCCGGGCGGGCTGCTCACGGCGCGCGGCGCGGGCAATCTGCTCACCAAGTCGACCGGTATTCTTGCGGCGCTGTTCCTCGGCACCAGCATCCTGCTTGCCGTGATGGCGAGCCTCGCCAAGGCACCGACCACGATTGATACGTCGCTCGTGCCGACGGCGGCAACCCCCGCAGCGCCTGCCGATGGTCTGCCGACAGCGCTTCCGGGTAGCCCGGCGCCTGCCGACGATACGCTACCGATGGCGCTTCCCGCCGCGCCGGCCAGCGACGACATTCCGACCGCGCAATAAAGTCATCCACAGAAAAAGTCCCGCCGCTGCCCCGAATCGGGTGGCGGTCCGTCCCTTTGCTCGCCTATAGGTTTTCTCCCATGGCGCGGTACATTTTCATCACCGGCGGCGTGGTTTCCTCGCTCGGAAAAGGTCTCATGGCGGCGAGCCTCGCTGCGCTCCTGCAGGCGCGCGGCTACAAGGTGCGCATCCGCAAGTTTGACCCGTATCTGAACGTCGATCCGGGAACCATGTCGCCCTATCAGCACGGCGAGGTTTACGTCACCGACGATGGCGCGGAGACCGATCTCGATCTCGGCCACTACGAGCGGTTCACCGGGGTGCCTTCGCGGCAATCCGACAACGTCACCTCGGGCCGTATCTATCAGCAGATCATCGCCAAGGAACGCCGCGGCGACTTCCTCGGCGCGACCGTGCAGGTAATCCCGCACGTGACGGACGCGATCAAGGCGTTCGCGCTTGCCGACACCGAAGACCTCGATTTCGTGCTCTGCGAGATCGGCGGCACGGTGGGCGACATTGAATCGCTACCGTTCATCGAAGCGATCCGTCAGCTTCGGAATGATATCGGCGCCGAAAACGTCTGCTTCGTCCATGTCACGCTGATCCCGTTCATCGCTGCGGCGGGCGAACTGAAGACGAAGCCGACGCAGCACAGCGTGCGCGAGCTGACCAGCCTCGGCATTCAGCCGCAGGTGCTCGTCTGCCGCTGCGAAAAGCCCGTGCCGGATAGTGACCGCGCGAAGATCGCGCTGTTCTGCAACGTCCGCAAGGAAGCGGTGATCCCTGCGCTTGATGCGAAGAGCATTTATGCTGTGCCGCTCCAGTACCATGCCGAGGGGTTGGACCGGGAAGTGCTGCGCGCCTTTGGGATCGACGCGAAAGATTCACCGAACCTGTCGCGCTGGACGGACATCGTCGACCGCCTCGAAAACCCCGAAGGCGAAGTCACGATCGGCGTCGTGGGCAAGTATGTGGGCCTGCAGGACGCGTACAAATCGCTGCACGAGGCACTCGTCCACGGCGGCATCGCGAACCGCGTCAAGGTCAACGTCAAGTGGCTGGACGCCGAACTGTTCGAAGGGGAAGGGGCGGAACCCCAGCTTCTCGAACCCATGCACGGCATCCTGGTCCCCGGCGGCTTCGGCGAGCGGGGCAGCGAGGGCAAGATCGCCAGCGTCGCCTTCGCGCGCGAGCGCGGCGTACCGTTTTTCGGCATCTGTCTCGGCATGCAGATGGCCTGCATCGAGGGCGCGCGGAATCTCTCCGGCATCAAAGGGGCCTCCACCACCGAGTTCGGCCCCACGGACGAGCCTGTCGTCGGCCTCATCACCGAGTGGATGTCCGAAGAAGGCCTCCAGAAGCGTGAGGTGGGCGGCGACCTCGGCGGCACGATGCGCCTTGGCGCGTTCCCGGCGAAGCTCGGTGCGAACAGCGTCGTCGGCAGCGTCTACGGCGCCACCGACATCTCGGAGCGCCACCGTCACCGCTACGAGGTGAACATCCACTACAAGGATGCGCTCGAAAAGGGCGGTCTCGTCTTCTCCGGCATGTCGCCGGACGGCGAGCTTCCAGAGATCGTCGAACGGCCCGAACACCCGTGGTTCATCGGTGTCCAGTTCCACCCGGAACTGAAATCCAAGCCGTTCGACCCGCATCCCCTCTTCGCCAGCTTCATCGCTGCCGCGCTCAAACAAAGCCGCCTCGTTTGATTTTTCCCTCTCCCCGCCGGGGAGAGGGGCAACGAAAACGTTCAGCGAGCCTAAATCGCCTGACCGCCTGAGACCTCGATCCGCTGCGCGTTCACCCAGCGATTGTCCTCGGACAGCAGGTTTGCGATCATCGGCCCGATATCGTCCGGCACACCGACACGGCCTAGCGCGGTCATGTCGGCAAGGCCCTTGTTGATCTCGGCATTGTCGCGCACTGCGCCACCGCCGAAATCGGTCTCGATCGCGCCGGGCGCCACGGTATTGACCGCGATCCCCCGCGCACCAAGCTCCTTCGCCATGTAGAGCGTCAGCACTTCGACCGCGCCTTTCATTGCCGCATAGGCCGCGTAGCCGGGGTAGGCGAAGCGGGTGAGGCCGCTCGAGATGTTTACGATCCGGCCACCGTCGGCGATGAGCGGCAACAGCGTCTGGGTCAGAAAGAACACGCCCTTCAGGTGAACGTTCACGAGGCCGTCGAACTGAGCCTCGGTCGTCTCGGCAATCGGCGCGTATTCGCCGTGCCCGGCGTTGTTCACCAGATGATCGAACGTCTCGCGCTGCCAGGTGCCGCGCAGCGCCGTACGCAGTCGTTCCGCAAAGTCTGCAAAGGCCGCGACATTACCAGTGTCGAGTTGCAGGGCCACCGCCTTGCGGCCCATTGCCTGAATCTCTGCAACGACACGCTCGGCCTCGTCGCTGCGGCTGTGATAGGTGAGCACGACATCGCCGCAGCGGCGCGCGATGCTAAGCGCCGTGTTGCGGCCAAGGCCACGGCTGGAACCAGTGATGAGAGCAATCTTCGTCATGGCTGTTCTCCTTGGGTTTGTGTGGCTTCATCTCTAAGCAGCTGAACCTTCCGCGTGTTGCCGGATGCTCGGATTCTCTTGCCTGATTCT
The DNA here is from genome assembly GCF_003634215.1 of Sphingosinicella microcystinivorans. Lineage (GTDB taxonomy): Bacteria > Pseudomonadota > Alphaproteobacteria > Sphingomonadales > Sphingomonadaceae > Sphingosinicella > Sphingosinicella microcystinivorans. The sequence continues at coordinate 1,570,959 of NZ_RBWX01000007.1, forward strand.
CCAAATGAGGTGCGCTTTGGGTAGAAAGCGACTATTGCATGCTGCATGACAATGCTCCTCGAAGCTGTCCGGCGTCACGCGGACGCGCATGCCGACCCGCTCGGTTTTGCGCCGACCCCGATCCCTGGCCTGTTCGCCGTGCGCGCGACCGCACCGAGCGGACTTCTCCACGATGTATACCGTCCACTCGTCTGCCTTTTGGTACAAGGCAGCAAGCAGGTGACGATGGGAACGCAGGCCTTCGCCTTTGCCGCAGGGGATTCGCTGCTGGTGACGGCAGACGTACCGACCGTCAGCCAGATCACGCGGGCGAGTCTCGCCGCGCCCTACTATTCGCTGGTGCTCGAACTGGACCTTGCGCTGATTGCCGAGCTCACTGCGGAAATGAAGCCGGCACTCGTTTCCGACACCGCGCCCGTGCGCGTCGACACGACGGACGGGGAGGTCGCTGACGCCGCGCTGCGTTTGCTGCGGCTGCTGGACAGGCCGCATGCGCTCCCGGTGCTGCAGGCGCAGTTGCGGCGCGAGATGCACTATTGGTTGCTTGCCGGGCGGCATGGACCCGCCATCAGGCGGCTAGGCTGGCCGGATAGTCATGCAAGGCGCATCGCTCGGGCCGTTGCCGTCCTGCGCGAGACCTTTGCCGAACCGGTCACCGTCGAGCGCCTGGCCGCCGCCGCCGGCATGAGCCCGTCGTCGTTCCATCACCATTTCAAGGCGATCACCTCGCTCTCGCCGCTGCAATTCCAGGAGCAGCTGCGTCTCATCGAAGCGAAAAGGCTCATGCTCTCAGAAGGGATAAGCGCTGCGCATGCGGCATTTTCCGTCGGCTACGAGAGCGTGCCGCAGTTCACGCGCGAATATGCCCGCCTGTTCGGTCTGCCGCCGGTGCGGGACACGCACGTGGCACGAGAAAGTGCCCGCGCGGCTTGAAGCGCGCGCTGCTGAGCCTCGAACCGTCGACGGGTGCGCCGCGCGCGGAAGGGCGGCGGCTCTCTCTGCGGCGTTCGGCCGCGTGGCCCAGAGGTGTCATGCGCGATGCGCCGCCGCAACAGCCTGTTGAAAAAGCAGATTTTTGGCAGTCGGTAGAGTGTGGTCCCAAAACGAAAAGCGCCCGGGTCGTTTCCGGCCCGGGCGCTCTCGTGACGAGTCATTTAACTCCCGCGAAGATTTGGGTCCTCTGTTCCCCCATCGGAGCCCAATCTTGCTAGCGCGCCGTCGTTAATCGCGTCGCGCGTCCTCCCCCAACCCTGGTGCCCTCCCACAGGCGAAACCGGATCAGATGTCATGTGTGTTACGGTGCAGGTGGCCATCCCGACAAGAGAGCGTCGCACCTCACGCATATTAATTTCAGGAGGTGTGGACATGATGCGACAATGCGGCTCGGTGCGGCAGCGTAACGGATGGGAAGGGTGGATCGCCGATTGGGCAGTTGCTTGCGCGGCAGCCCATGCTAGACAGCGCGCACTATGCGCCTTTCCCGTTATTTTCTTCCGCTCCTCAAGGAAACCCCAACCGACGCGCAGATCGTCAGCCATCAGCTGATGCTGCGGGCCGGTCTCGTGCGCCAGACTTCGGCAGGCATTTATGCCTGGCTGCCGGTCGGGCTCCGCGTCCTCAACAAGATCGCCGACCTCGTCCGCCGAGAGCAGGACCGGGCAGGCGCCATCGAGCTTCTCATGCCGACCATCCAGTCGGCGGATCTTTGGCGTCAGTCTGGCCGCTACGACGCTTACGGCCCGGAGATGCTGCGCTTCAAAGACCGCCACGAGCGCGAAATGCTTTACGGGCCGACCAACGAGGAGATGATAACGGCGCTGTTCCGCGATTCCGTGCGCAGCTACCGCGATCTGCCGCGCACGCTCTACCATATCCAGTGGAAGTTCAGAGACGAGGTGCGTCCCCGTTTCGGCGTGATGCGTGGCCGCGAGTTCCTGATGAAGGATGCCTACAGCTTCGATCTCGACGAGGCGGGCGGCAAGGTTTCGTACAACGCCATGTTCGAGGCGTACCTGCGCACGTTCGCGGCGATGGGTCTTAAGGCCGTGCCGGTGCGTGCGCCCACGGGCCCCATCGGCGGCGACATGAGCCACGAGTTCCACATCCTCGCCGAAACGGGCGAGAGCGAAATCTTCTATGATTCGGCGATCGAGGACGTTGACGTCACCGATCCCGAGGCCGTGTCGAAGCTCTCCTCGATCTACGCGATGGAGGCTGAAGAGCACGAGAAGGTGACGAACTGCCCGGTTCCGGCGGAGCGTCTGCTCAGCCGCCGCGGTATCGAGGTCGGGCACATCTTCTTCTTCGGCACCAAATACTCCGCATCGATGGGTCTCAGCGTGCAGGGTCAGGACGGCAAGCCCGTCACCCCGCAGATGGGCAGCTACGGCATCGGCGTTTCGCGACTCGTCGGCGCGGTGATCGAGGCGTGCCACGACGAGGACGGGATCATCTGGCCGGAGGCGATTGCGCCGTTCAAGGTCGGCCTCATCAACCTCAGGAGCGGTGACGCTGCGTGCGATGTCGCGGCGGACGATCTCTACGCGAAGCTCCAGCACGCGGGTATCGAGACGCTTTACGACGACCGCGACGAGCGCGGCGGCGCCAAGTTCGCGGGCATGGACCTCATTGGTATCCCCTGGCAGCTTGTTGTTGGGCCGAAGGGTGTCAGTGCCGGGGTTGTCGAGCTCAAGCATCGCAAGACCGGAGAGCGCCACGAGCTTTCCGTCGATGCCGCGCTGGAGAAGCTCGGGGGATGATCTCCCGCTACGAGCGCATGATCGCCCGACGCTATTTGCTGCCGGGACGGGGCGAAGGCTTCATCTTCCTCGTCGCCTCAATCAGCCTCGTCGCCGTAGCGCTCGGTGTCGCTGCGCTCATCGCAGTGATGTCGGTTATGAACGGCTTCCGCGCCGAACTATTCGACCGTATCCTCGGGCTCAACGGTCATGCCGTGGTGCAGGGCTACGGCGGGCGCCTGCCGGACTGGCAGCCGCTGCTGGCGCAGGCACGCGCGACACCTGGCGTGGTGCAGGCCGAGCCGATCATCGAACAGCCGCTCATCGGCTCCTACAAGAGCCGCGCGGAGGGTGTCCTCCTGCGCGGTATGTTGATGGGTGACATCCGCAACCTGAAACTCGTTGCCGACAATGTGAAGGCGGGGCGCCTCGAAGACCTCGCGCTCGAAGGCAATTTCGTCGCGATCGGCGCGCGCCTCTCCGAATCACTCGGCGCCGGGGTGGGGGACACGATCAGCCTGATCTCGCCGGACGGGCAGGTGACGCCTTTCGGCACGACCCCGCGCATCGTGCCCTACCAGATCGCCGCTGTGTTTGAGGTCGGTATCTTCGACTACGACAAAGCCTTCGTGCTGATGCCGCTCGACCGCGCGCAAACGTTCCTGCGGATGGGCAACGACATCGGCATGATCACGCTCACGACAACCGATGCGGACAAGGCCGACCGCATCCTCCAGCCGCTCGTCCCCGCACTGACGGGGCGCGGGGTCATCATCGACTGGCGGCAGATGAACGGCGTTCTGTTCGAGGCGCTTTCCGTGGAGCGGACGGTGATGTTCGTCGTTGTCGGCTTTATCATCCTCGTCGCGGTGTTCAACATTCTCACCAGCCTCATCATGCTCGTGCGCGCGAAGACCCGCGACATCGCGATCCTGCGCACGATGGGCGCGAGCCGTGCAGCGATGATGCGCATCTTCGTCACGGTGGGCACCTTGATCGGGTCTGCGGGCATCCTCCTCGGCCTCGCGCTCGGTTTCCTGTTTCTGCACTATCGGCAGAACATCGTGATGGGTGTCTCGAAGATCACCGGCGTCGACCTTTGGGACCCGCGCATCCGCTACCTCACCGAACTCCCCGCAAAGACCGACATGGTCGAGGTCACTGCCATCGTCACGCTGGCGCTGGTGCTCAGTTTCCTCGCGACGATCTACCCGGCGTGGAAGGCGGCGAGCACCGATCCCGTGCAGGTGCTGCGCTATGAGTGACGTGCTTGCAGTTAAAGGCCTAGCGCGCAGCTTCCACCAGGGCGGCGCGGTGATCGAGGTTCTGCGCGGTGTCGATCTCAGCGTCGCCCCGGGCGAGATCGTCGCGCTGCTCGGCCCGTCCGGTTCCGGCAAGTCCACGATGCTCCAGGCGATCGGCCTCCTGGAAGGCGGTTTCGACGGCTCGATCGTCATCGACGGCCGCCCCGCCGAAAAGCTCTCGGCACACGAACGCACGGAGGTGCGCCGCGACAAGCTGGGCTTCGTCTATCAGTTCCATCATTTGCTGCCGGACTTCAACGCGCTCGAAAACGTCGTGCTGCCGCAGCTCATCGCAGGCCGCGACCCGCTCGCTGCGGCGGACAAGGCGAAGGCACTGCTCACCGATCTCGGCCTCGGCCAGCGCCTCGATCACCGCCCTTCTCAGCTTTCAGGCGGCGAGCAGCAGCGCGTCGCGGTGGCCCGCGCGCTCGCGAACGAGCCCGTGCTGGTGCTCGCCGACGAGCCCACCGGCAATCTCGACGAGACGACAGCGCAGCGCGTGCTTGCGGAGTTCCTGCGTGTCGTGCGCAGCCACAATTCCGCGGCGCTCATCGCCACGCACAATACCGTGCTTGCAAAGCAGATGGACCGGACGGTCGAACTGCACGAAGGCCAGTTGGTCGAAGCGCGATGAACCCGTGGCGCGATCAGCCCCGGCTCGAAGGACGACACGCCCGGCTCCTGCCGCTTGAAACGGCACATGCTGATGGCATCGCCGAGGTGTCGCGCGATGGCCAGCTCTGGGAATTGTTCTTCACGCGCGTGCCTTCGCCCGATGACGTGAAGGGCTGGCTCGATACAGCGCTTGCCGAAAAGGCAGCGGGGCGATCGATGCCGTTCGTGGTGGAAGCTGAGGGGCGCATCGTCGGCGCCACGCGCTATCTCCGCATGAATGAACTGCATCGCCGCCTTGAAATCGGCGCGACCTTCTATGCCAAGTCGGTGCAGCGCTCGCCGGTAAACACCGAATGCAAGCTCATGCTCCTCGGCCATGCATTCGAGGTGATCGGCTGCAACGTCGTCCAGATCCGCACGGACTGGATGAACCGCGCCTCGCAGCGTGCCATCGAACGGCTCGGCGCGAAGCGCGACGGAGTGCTGCGCAACCACCAGATCGCGGCGGACAGCCGCCTGCGCGACATTGTCTGCTACAGCATCATCGCGGGAGAATGGCCGGGCGTGAAACAGAATCTCGAATTCATGCTTTCCCGCCATCGAGAGCCTGCGCCACAATAGGCCATGCCCGAATCGCGTTTTGTCCATCTCCGCATCCAGTCGCCTTATTCGATGCTGGAGGGCGCGGTTCACGCGAAGGATCTCGCAAAAGCCTGCATCAAATACGGCATGCCTGCCGCCGCCGTTACCGACAGAAACAACCTGTTCGCGGCGATGGAGTTTTCGGACAAGCTCTCGGACGCGGGCGTGCAGCCGATCATCGGCGCGCTGCTCTCGGTCGCTCGGCCCGGCATCACCCAAGCCGGAAGCAAGCCCGCGCAGGACTGGCTGGCGCTGCTCGCTCAGGATGACACCGGGTACAAGAACCTCATCCGCATTATCTCGCGTGCCCACCTCGAATCCGATCCGGTCGATGGGCCAAACGTGCCGCTCCCCGAGATTGAAGGGCTGACGGACGGGCTCATAGCGCTCACTGCGGGGCCGGAAGGGGCGCTCGCGCGGATGTTCGCGGATGGGCAGGCGGATGCCGCTGGTGCCTATGCGGACGCGCTGCAGGCGCTGTTTCCAGACCGGCTCTATATAGAGCTTTCGCGCACGCATAACCCGATCGAGGACAGTTCCGAGCAGGCGCTGATTGCGCTCGCGCACGCCCGGAATCTACCGCTGGTCGCCACCAATCCGGTGGCATTCCCGGACAAGAGCTTCGCGGCCGCGCACGATGTGCTGCTCTGCATCGCAGACAGCGCCTATGTGGAAACCGAAGGCCGCCGCCGCGTGTCAGAGGAATGCTGGCTGAAACCGCCGGGCGAGATGGTCCGGCTGTTCGAGGATGTGCCGGAGGCGATTGACAACACGCTCGTCATCGCGCGCCGCTGCGCGGTGATGGCGCCGTCGCGAAAGCCCATCCTGCCGAGCCTTGCGGGCGACCGCGAAGGCGAGGCGACGATGCTCGTCGAGCAGGCGCGCGTGGGGCTCGCCCGTCGGCTCGAAGGCCGCGCCGACACCGAACCCTACTTCGAACGGCTCGATTACGAACTCGGCATCATCAACAAGATGGGCTTCGCGGGCTACTTTCTGATCGTCGCGGACTTCATCCAGTGGGCGAAGTCTCAAGGCATCCCCGTGGGGCCGGGGCGCGGTTCGGGTGCAGGCTCCGTCGTCGCGTGGGCGCTCACCATCACCGATCTCGATCCCATGCGGCTTGGCTTGCTGTTCGAGCGCTTCCTGAACCCCGAGCGCGTCTCGATGCCGGACTTCGACATCGACTTCTGCGAAACCCGGCGCGGCGAGGTGATCCGCTACGTCCAAGAACGCTACGGCCGCGATCAGGTGGCGCAGATTATCACGTTCGGAACGCTGAAGGCGCGCGCCGTGCTGAAGGATGTCGGCCGCGTACTGCAGATGCCCTACGGGCAGGTGGATCGGCTCGCCAAGCTGGTGCCGAACCACCCGACGGACCCGTGGACGCTCGACCGCACCATGAACGGCGTCGCCGAGTTCGAAAACGAAACCAAGCGCGATCCGGCGGTCGAAAACCTCGTCAATCTCGCGATGAAGCTCGAGGGCTTGCCGCGCCACGCCTCGACACACGCGGCGGGAGTCGTGATCGGCGACCGCCCGCTCGACGAGCTAGTGCCGCTCTACCGAGACCCGCGTTCTGACATGCCCGTCACCCAGTTCGATATGAAGTGGGTTGAAAAAGCGGGCCTCGTGAAGTTCGACTTCCTCGGCCTCAAGACGCTTTCGGTCCTCCAGCGCGCGCTCGATCTGCTCGCCAAGCGTGGCATCACCGTCGACCTGTCTACGATCCCGTGGGACGATCCCGATGTCTACGCACTGCTAGCGAAGGGCGACACGGTTGGTGTGTTCCAGCTCGAATCCGAAGGCATGCGCCGCACGCTCGCGCAGGTAAAGCCGGACTGCTTCGAGGATATCATCGCGCTCGTCTCGCTCTACCGTCCGGGCCCGATGGACAACATTCCGAGCTTCGCGAACCGCAAGCACGGCACCGAGGCGGTCGACTGCCTGCATCCGAAGCTGGAGCCGATCCTCAAGGAAACCTACGGCGTCATCATCTATCAGGAACAGGTGATGCAGATCGCGCAGGTGCTCGCGGGCTATTCGCTCGGCGAAGCCGATCTTCTGCGCCGCGCGATGGGCAAGAAGAAGAAGGAGGAGATGGACGCCCAGAAGGCGCGTTTCCTCGAAGGCGCCACCGCGCAGGGCGTCGATCACGCCCAGGCCGACTACATCTTCGAGCTCGTGGCGAAGTTCGCGGGTTACGGCTTCAACAAGAGCCACGCCGCCGCCTATGCGCTCGTCGCTTATCAAACCGGCTGGATGAAGGCGAAGTACCCGGTCGAGTTCTACGCGGCCTCGATGGCCTATGATATCGCGCTCACGGACAAGCTCAGCGTCTTCATAGACGATATGAAGCGCATGGGCGTGGAGTGCCTGCCGCCCTGTATCAACAACAGCGAGGCCGACTTTTCGGTGGAGGACGGCAAGGTGCGTTATGCGCTCGCCGGCCTCAAAGGCGTCGGCGAGCGAGCGATGGAGGGTATTGTCGAGGTCCGCGAGGCGGGCGGCACGTTTAAGTCGCTGACCGACTTTGCAGAGCGCATCGATCCCACGCTGCTTAACAAGCGGCAGATCGAAAGCCTCGTTTCGGGCGGTGCGTTCGATTGTGTGGAGTCCAACCGCGCCAAGGCCCATGCAATGGCGGAGGCCGTTCTGGCGGCGGCGAACGCGGCGGCGGATGCGCGGAAGACGCACCAGGGCGCGCTGTTCGGCGGGGCAGGGGGCGGCGCATCCATCACTCTCATGGCGCCCGGCAGCGTTTCGGAGTGGTCGCTGGGTGACACGATGGCGAAGGAACGCGACGCGTTCGGCTTCTACTTCGCCGCACACCCGCTTTCGGCTTGGCAGCATGTGCTCGATACGCATGGCGCGCGCTCCTTTGCGCGCGTTTGCGAGGACGGCCCACCGTGGGACGGCGGGCGCGGCAGCGCGACGATGGCGGGGCTCGTCGAGTCTGTGCGCTGGCGCACGCCCCAGAACGGACGCAGCACGCGCTACCTTCTCGCCAGCCTGTCGGACTCGGGCGGTCAGTACGTTGCAAGCTGCTTTGACGAAGAGGTGATGCCCGCGCTTGAAGCCGCTGCCGCAGCGCAGGAGGTGATCCTCATTAACGCTGAGCTGCTGTGGCGCGATGGTGAAGAGGCGCCGCGCGTCACGATCAGGGGGCTTACGGCAGTCGCTGAACTGTCGAAGCACAGCCGTGGACGCCTCACTCTCAAGGTCTCGCCGAGTTTCGACGCTGCCGCGCTGCGACGCCTTGCCGACGCACAGCCAGTGGGGCGCGGCGACATCTTCGCCGAGATAGAACTGCCCGACGGTTTCGCCTCGATCCGCGTCGCCCATGGGCTGCTGCTGGATTCTGAAATGCGCCATACCGCTGAACGCATCGCAGGCGTGACCTCAGCGTCTCTCGTCGCCGTAAGCTGAGTCGATTTGCGCCGCGGCGCAACGCCGCAGCCGCTTTCAAGCCGATTTTTGGTGTTGCAATGCTGCATTGCAGTATGCAATTTGTGTAGCACTCAAAAAAATGTTTGACATAGAACTGAGTGGCACTTAAACAGGCCTCAGTGGTTTTAAGTAAGACTCAGCAATCGCCCTCCCACGGCAAATCAGGAGCAAGATCATGAACCGCGTTCTCGTCACTCTCCCCCTCGCTTTCGTCGCGTCCGCGTTCTTCGTCACCGCCTCGATCACGCCCGCACACGCCTCTGACGGCGCTTGCGCCGCGATGCCCGCCAACATCCGTTCGGTCGCCGAAAAGGGCGATGCGGCTACGGCCAAGAAGGCGCTGAAGCTGGTTCGCACGGGTGAGCTGCTTTGCGATGCGGGCAACGAGCGCGCGGCGAAGAAGAAGTTCGAAGGCGCCTACAAGACCCTCGGCGTTGCCGAAGAGGAATACGCGCAGCTCGCGAAGTAAGTCCCCCCAAGGCCCATTGCGGCCTTCAAGGGCTGCGGCAGCTTTGCCGCAGCCCTTTTTCTTTGCGCTGAGGGCAGGGCATTTGCGGTTGCGAGGCCGCGAGGCGCGTGACATTGGAGCCCCGGTTCGACACCGGATAGGACGGGGTGAAATGACCGACGCGCTGCAACTTGAAATCGATGGGCCGATCGCGCGCATTGCCTTCAACCGTGCGGACAAGCGCAACGCCATTTCGCAGGCGATGTGGGAAGCGTTTCCACGTCTCGTCGAGGCTGCGGTTGCCGAGCGGGGCGTGCGCGCGCTCGTGATCCATTCGGCAACGCCCGCCATGTTTTCGGCAGGGGCCGATATCGGCGAATTTGCGGAAAAAGCACGCGATCCCGTGTGGCAGGCCGCCAACCGGCAGGCGCTGCGCGGTGCGCAACTCGCCATCTCGCGCGCGCCGATCCCGACACTTGCCGTCGTTGACGGCGACTGCGTGGGGGCTGGGTGCGGCGTCGCAATTGCCTGCGACATGCGGATCGCGTCTTCGCGAGCGCGGTTCGGCATCACACCGGCGAAGCTGGGGCTCGTCTATCCGCTGCACGACATCAAGTTGCTCATCGATCTCGTCGGACCGGGGCAGGCGCGGCGTATCCTTTACACAGGCGAGCTTCTGTCGGCGGACGAAGCGCTCGTTATCGGCCTCATCGAGGTTGGCACGACCGTGGAGGCGCTGAGCCGCGAGGCGGAGTTGCTGATCGCACGGATCGTCGAGAATGCTCCGTCGAGCACCACAGGGCTCAAGGGCCTTGTCCGCCGCGTGCTCGATGGTGACCGGGACGATGATGCGGCCAGCGCGGCGATTTTCGATGGAGCCTTCGCGGGTGCCGATTTCGCCGAAGGGCTTGCCGCATTCGCTGCGCGCCGCAAGCCGGTGTTCGCAGATCGATGAAGGCGGCCGAATATCTGCCCGGCAGGCCGGGGCGTTTCCTCATCATTGCCGACCACGCGTCCAACGCCGTTCCGGCGGACATCGCGCTCGGGGTCAGCGCAGCGGACCTTCAGAAGCACATCGCATGGGACATCGGCACCGCGGCGCTGGCGCGGAGCCTGTCGGCTGCGCTCGCCGCGCCAGCGGTCCTCGCGACGGCATCCCGTCTTGTCGCCGACTGCAACCGCGCGCCGGAGGACGACGGGGCGATCCCGCCCGCCAGTGACGGCATTCCCGTGCCCGGCAACGCGCTCAGCGCGGACGCGCAGCAGGTGCGCCTTGCGACGTGGCACGAACCCTATCACGCCGCCATCGCCGATGCGCTGGATCTGCTGAACCCGCGGCTGCTTGTCTCGATCCACAGCTTCACACCCAGCCTTGCATCGCGCCCTCAGGAGACGCGCCCGTGGCAGGTCGCGCTGCTCTACAACCGAGACGACCGCGCCGCACGCATCGCCATGCGCGCCCTCGCCGCCGAAGGTTTCACGGTCGGCGACAACCAGCCCTATTCGGGCGCAGTCTACGGCTACACGACGGACCGCCATGCGGAGGCGAGGGGGCTTTGCTATCTCACCTTCGAAATTCGTCAGGATCTCCTTGCGGACGAAGGCGCGATTGCCGCATGGACGCAGCGTCTCGGTCGTGTCATTGGCATCGTTGAATCTGAGCTTCTGGAGGTAATCGCATGACGACGTTCGACAAATCGAAATTGCCGAGCCGTTATGTGTCGGTCGGCCCCGAGCGCGCGCCGCAGCGGTCATATTACTATGCGATGGGCCTGACCGAGGAAGAGATCGCCCGACCCTTCGTCGGCGTCGTTTCGGCGGGGAACGACAGTGCGCCTTGCAACACGATGCTCGACCATCAGGCCGACATCGCGCGCAAGGGCGTTCACGCCGCCGGCGGCCTGCCGCGGCGGTTCAACACGATCACCGTCACCGACGGGATCGCGATGGGCCACCAGGGCATGAAGGCCTCGCTCGTCAGCCGCGAGGTGATTGCGGACTCGGTCGAGCTTTCGGTGCGCGGGCATTGCTATGACGCCATCGTCGGCTTTGCGGGCTGCGACAAGTCGCTGCCGGGCATGATGATGGCGATGCTGCGGCTGAATGTGCCTTCGATCTTCGTTTACGGCGGTTCGATCTTGCCGGGGCGGTACGAGGGGCGGGACCTTACGGTGCAGGATGTATTCGAAGTTGTCGGGCAGTATGCGTCCGGCAAGTGTCCACTTTCGCACCTGACAGCGATCGAGAAGGCGGCGTGCCCGGGGCATGGCGCGTGCGGCGGGCAGTATACGGCGAACACGATGGCGTGCGTGGCGGAGGCGATCGGCCTCAGCCTGCCGAACAGCAACATGGCGCCCGCGCCCTATGAAACGCGCGACGACATCGCTGAGGCGGCCGGGCGCCAGATCATGAAGCTGATCGAGCTCAATCTCCGCCCGCGCGACATCTGCACGCGCGAGGCGTTCGAGAACGCGGCGCGGGTCGTCGCGGCGACGGGCGGCTCGACGAACGGCGCTCTGCACCTTCCGGCGATGGCTTCGGAAGCGGGCATCGAATTCGACCTTTTCGATGTCGCGGAGATTTTCAAATCAACGCCTTACGTCGCAGACTTGAAGCCTGGCGGTAAGTACGTCGCCAAGGACATGTACGAGGCGGGCGGCGTCTACATGATGATGAAGACACTCCTCGTCGGCGGCTTCTTGCACGGCAACTGCATGACCGTGACCGGCAAGACGCTCGGCGAGAACATCGAGGAAATCACGTGGAACCCCGACCAGAAGGTCATCCGCGAGGTTTCAAACCCGATCACCCCCACGGGCGGCGTTGTCGGCCTCAAGGGATCGCTCGCTCCCGATGGCGCGATCGTGAAGGTCGCCGGGCTCGCCAAGCTGACCTTCGAAGGTCCGGCCCGCGTCTTTGATTGCGAAGAGGACGCGTTCGCTGCCGTCGAGAACCGCCAGTTTGAGGAGGGCGAAGTCCTCGTCATCCGCTACGAAGGCCCCAAGGGCGGCCCCGGTATGCGCGAAATGCTCGCCACCACCGCCGCGCTCTATGGGCAGGGCATGGGCGACAAGGTGGCGCTGATCACCGACGGCCGCTTCTCCGGCGCGACGCGCGGCTTCTGCATCGGCCACGTCGGCCCCGAAGCTTCGGACTGCGGCCCGATCGCGCTCATCGAGAACGGCGACATGATCAGCATCGACGCCGTTGAGGGCACCATAGACCTCCTCGTCGGCGACGATGTTCTCGCTGAGCGCCGCGCGCGCTGGCAGCCGCGCGTCAACGCCTACCAGTCCGGCGCGCTGTGGCGCTACGCCCAGAACGTCGGCCCGGCCAGCAAGGGCGCCTGCACGCACCCCGGCGCCAGCGCCGAGCGCCACGTCTACGCCGACATCTAAGCGCGACGACAGGGTGGTGGGTGATGTCGGCAGCGGCAGCACGGGGATCGACTTCGGCTGCGGTGGCATCGCCGCCGCGTTCCCGTCCTGCGGCGGCTGGGATATCGCGGACCAAACGGGCTCCCCACGCGAATCGCGGGGAATCTCGCCCGGCGTCGTCCTGACACCGCCCGCATAGAAAGGGGACGGCGCACAGGCGCCGACGATGAGCGTGACGGCCAGAACGATGAGGGCGGGAAGGCGCATGACGTCATATGCTGTCGCAAGAACGGCGCGCGTTGACAAGCCTGCCCTGATCAGTGTCGGGTCTTTCCATGCCTGCTGAATATCCAACGCTTCTGCCCCGCGAACCCGTTGTGACCGCCGCCGAAATGCGCGCTGCCGAGGCAGCGGCGGTCGCCGCGGGTACGAGCGGCTTCGAGCTGATGTGCCGAGCTGGCGAAGCCGCTGCGGCAGGCATCGCGGCGTTTTACGGTCCCGCGCCAGTGCTGGTGCTGGCGGGCCCGGGCAATAACGGCGGGGACGGCTATGTCGTGGCGAACGCGCTGAGACAGCGCCGCTGGCCGGTGGAGGTCGCCGCGCTGGCGCCGCCCGCGACCGAAGCAGCGCAGCAGGCCGCCGCGCTGTGGAACGCGCCCGTGATGGATATTGCCGACGCGGAGCCGCGCTTCGTTCTTGTGGACGCGCTGTTCGGGACAGGACTGACGCGCGGGCTGGAAGAGCCGCTTCTATCGCAGTTTCATGCGCTTGCACGCGCATCTTCAGTCGTGATCGCGCTCGACCTGCCGAGCGGTGCGGCGACCGGCGACGGCACGGCGCTGTCGCCGCTCGTGCGCGCGGACCTCACCGTAACGTTCGGCGCGATGAAGCCCTCGCACCTGCTGCATCCTGCCGCGGCATCCTGCGGACGGGTCGTCGTCGCCGATATCGGCCTGGGCGAGATCGAGACGCGGCTTTTCAGGAATGGCGCAGCGCCGACTGCCGTGCTGGGGGCGGACACGCACAAGTACCGGCGCGGGCATGTGCTCGTCGTTTCGGGTGCGATGGCGGGCGCGGCATGGCTCGCCGCCTGCGCGGCGCAGCGAGCCGGGGCGGGCTATGTGACGCTGGCGTCGGAAACGGCGATGCCGCCGTCGTCGCTGGTCGTGCAGCCGCTCGGCGCGATCGACCTTGCCCGCGCGGATGCCGTTGTGCTCGGCTCGGGCCTTGGCCGCGATGCGGCGGCGCGGACACGCGCCCGGAGGGTGCTGGGTGCGGGAAGGCCGATGGTGCTCGATGCCGACATTTTTTCGCTGTTCGCGGACGATCCCGCATCGGTCTTCGGCCTCGGCGCAGTGATGACGCCGCACGAAGGCGAATTCGCGCGCCTCTTCGGCGATCTTCCGGGAAGCAAAGTGGATCGCGCCCGCGCCGCTGCCGCGCGGTCCGGCAACGTCATCGTCTTGAAAGGCCCGGACACGGTGATTGCCGCGCCGGACGGCCGCGCAGTCATCAACGACCACGCATCGGCGCGTCTTGCGACCGCCGGAAGCGGCGATGTGCTTTCGGGCATGATCGCGGCGCACCTCGCGCGCGGTGAAGCGCCGTTTGATGCCGCCTGCGCCGCCGTGTGGCGTCATGGCGATGCCGCGCTTCGAGGTCGGGACGGCCTCATCGCGGAAGACCTTGTCGGCCTGATCCGTTGAGCGTGGAGACCATCATCCACCTCGCGGCACGCGGTGACGGCGTCACCGAAAGCGGCCGCTATGTCGCCGGCGCGATCCCGGGAGACACGGTGGAGGGTGACGTCATCGCGGCGGGACCGCACCGGATTACGCCGGCCTGCCGGCATTTCGGCGTCTGCGGCGGCTGTCAGTTGCAGCATGCGGACGATGCCGTGCTCGCCGAGTTCGTTTCGGGCCGCATCCTCGGCGCACTCGCCGGTGTCGGCATCGTGCCCGAGACGGTCCACCAGGCGCATTTGTCGCCCGCTGGTGCACGGCGGCGCGCAAGCTTCCGGCTGGTGCGCGACAACGGCAGCGTTCGCATCGGCTTCAATGTCGAGGGCAGCAGCGCGGTTGTCGATCTTGCAGAATGTCCCGTGGTTCAGCCTGCGCTCTGGGATGCGGCGTGTGCGCTGCGGAACGCGCTCGCGCCGAAGCTGCGCACCGGCCACGCCGTCGGCATGACGCTTACCGAGACCTTGTCCGGCTTCGACGTGCTGCTCACCAACCTCTCGCTTACTGCGAAGGATATCGGCGCGCTTGCGGCGTTGGCATCAGAGGCAAGTCTGGCCCGGATCGCGACCGAAACCTCTGCGGGCGTCGAGATCGCGCTTCAGCTTGCCGAGCCCGCCGTGCGCTTCAGTGACGTCACCGTGGCATTGCCGCCGGGCGGTTTCCTGCAGGCGACTGTGGCCGGCGAAGCGGCGTTGCAGGCGGCTGTGCTGGAGGGGATCGGCGGCGCCGGGACCGTGGCAGACCTGTTCTGCGGCGCCGGAACGTTCGCCTTGCCGCTCTCGGCGCGTGCCAAGGTCTTCGCGGCGGATGCGGCGCGCGATGCCGTCGCCGCGCTTTCAGCGGCCGCGAAACGTAGCGGACGCCCGGTCACGACCGCGCACCGCGACCTGTTCCGTCAGCCGTTGCAGCCTGCGGAGCTCAATAAATTCGATGCCGTGGTTCTGGACCCGCCGCGCGCGGGCGCGAAGACGCAGGTGGAAACGATCGCGCGTTCAAAACTGAAGCGGGTCGTGCAAGTCTCGTGCAATCCCAATACCTTCGCGCGCGATGCGAAGATTTTGCACGAGGTGGGATTTCGGCTGACCGCGTTATGGCCGGTCGGCCAGTTCCGCTGGTCTATCCACGTGGAACTGGCCGCCGTTTTCCTGCGCGGTTAAGCGAACAGCTTCGCCCAGCCGTGCTTCGGGCGGCTTTTCCAGTGCCCGCGATGGTAAGCATCCGAAGCCAGAAGCGGCAGCACCGAGCCGGCTTCGGCGAACACCATCTGCTCAAGCGTAGTATCGACCTTGCCCCAACTCGCGGCTTCCTTGAGCGTCGAGGACGAGCAGGCGCCATCGCGGACGTCCGCAACGGTGATCTGCACGGCGTACTTGTGCATCTCCACGTCTTCGTGGCCGAGAATTTCGGCGCAGACGACGGTATCCTGAACGAAGTTCTTCGGCACGCCGCCGCCGATCATCAGAAGGCCCGTGGTGCCCGCCTTGATCTTGATGTCGGTGAGTTCACGGAAGTCCGCGATCGAATCCATCGTCATGTAAGGGCGGCCCGCCTTCATCGCATCGACCTGATGCTTGACGAGGCCGAAGCCCGCCGACGAGTCGGTGAATGCCGGGCAGAAGATCGGCACATCGTGCTCGAAGGCGAGCTTGACGAGGCTGTTGTCCTTCTTGCCGTGCTTCGAGAGGTAGCGGCCCATTTCGCGAATGAAGGCGCGGCTCGAATACGGCTTCGGGTCGAGGCTGTTCGCGATCTCGCCGATCGTGTGGTCGCAATCCTGAAGCTGCTCTTCATCGATATAGGTATCGTAGATGCGATCGATGTAGAGCGAGCGCAGCACGTTATCGTCAGGGATTTCAAGCGCCTGGTAGTGCTTGTGGCCAAGGCCTTCGAAGAAATCCATGTCGACGATCGAGGCGCCGGTGGCGATGATGCCATCCACCATGTTGTTGGCGACGAGGTCGGCATAGAGGTTCATGCAGCCGCCCGCCGAGGTGGAGCCGGCAATGACGAGGAAGATCGAGCAGTCCTTATCTTCCAGCATGGTGTTGTAAATCTTCGTCGCGCGCGCGAGATCGCGGCTCGTGAAGCTCATGCCTTCCATCTGATCGACGATGGGGCGGGCGTCGAAGCTCTTGATATCGATGTGGCGCACTTCGGTCGAAAGAAGTTCGGCCTTGCGCTGTGCGTCTACGCGGGTGTCGGTCATGTCTTGTCTTTCCAGTCGAGGAATTGCTGTGGACTGGCTCGGCGCACAAAAGCGCCGCCCGCGGCCGGATGTTCGCCGGCGCCGAGCGGGAAGGGGACGGTCGCCGGTAAGGGCGACCGCTCTTAGTTGCGTATGGCAGTAACGCTCTGCAGTGTCGACTCCGTGACAGCAGCATAGGCGCTTGCCATCGGTTCGTCGGTGACGATCACGGTTTCGCCGTTGACGAAGCCGTTGAAGGCCGTGCGCATGGCGGCGCCGTAGGCACCGAGCATGCCAACCTCGATATAGTCACCCGCCTTCACGTCTGCGGGCAGCATGAAGGGGCCGGCCATGTAATCCATGTCGTCGCAGGTCGGGCCGTAGAAGCTGAACGCCTCTTCGGCGTCCGCGCCGTTTCGCAGCAGCTTTACCGGGAAACGCCACGCGACATGCGCCGCATCGAAAAGCGAGCCGTAGGCACCGTCGTTGATGTAGATGACGTCGCCCTTGCGCTGCTCCACGCGGACGAGCACGCTTGCGTATTCGGCGCAGAGGGCGCGGCCCGGCTCGCACCAGAGCTCCGCCGAATAGCTGATCGGCATCGCTTCGAACGCGCGGTGGATCGCATCGAAGAACATCTGCATCGGCGCCGGGTCCATACCCGGATAGATCGACGGGAAGCCGCCTCCGACATCGACGACGTCAACCGTGACGCCCGCCTGCACGATCGCGGCGCGCACCAGCGTCATCGCCTCTACATACGCCTGCGGGCTCATCGCCTGGCTGCCGACATGGAAGCAGACGCCGAGCGCATCCGCCGCCTGCCGCGCGGCGAGCAGCAGCGCCGGAGCTTCATCGATGGAAGCGCCGAACTTGGAGGCGAGGCTGAGCTTGGAGTGCGCCGAAGACACGCGCAAACGCACGCACAGCGTCAGGTCCGCCGCGCCGCCCGTCGCGTCGACGATCTTCGCGAGTTCCTCGTGGCTGTCGAGCGAGAAGGTGCGAACGCCGTGCTCGAAATACGCCTCGGTGATCGCCTCGGGCGATTTCACCGGGTGCATGAAGCACAAGGTCGCATCGGGGAGCAAGCCGCGCACCAGACGAACCTCGTTGATCGAGGCAACGTCGAAATGCGTGATTCCGCCCTCCCAGAGTGTCTTGATGATCTCTGGCGATGGGTTGGCCTTCACGGCATACATCGAGAGACCCGGAAACTTCTCGACGAAGAATCGGGCGGCACGGTTTGCAGCGTGAGGACGAATGAGGGTGACAGGCGCGTCAGGTCGAAGGACCGACGCTACCCCCAGCGCGCTATGAAATTCTCGCAACTCAAGGGACCTCCAGGAGACAGTTGACATGCACTGCCTTGCGGTGGAAGTCCCATGGGGCAGCGGACGCGCTATGTAGGGTCGGGGGGGCCCGATGTAAAGAAAAAATCGCTGAAGCGTTTTTATTGTTTCCCCAAGTGAAATCAGCGAGTTAACTTAATATGAACATACCCACCCTCGAAGACGTCCAAACGGCGGCCGCACGCATCGCCGGTGTCGCGGTTCGAACCCCGCTTTTGCGATCGGATGCGCTCGATAACATGACCGGCGCGAAAGTGTGGCTGAAGGCCGAATGTCTTCAGCGTACCGGCTCGTTCAAGTTCCGCGGGGCATGGAATCGGCTATCGGCGCTGACGCCGGAACAGCGCCGCGAAGGCGTTGTCGCATTCTCGTCCGGAAATCACGCCCAGGGCGTCGCGCTCGCGGCAAAGCTGCTGGGCATACGCGCCACGATCGTGATGCCTTCCGATGCACCGCGCATCAAGGTGGACGCAACGCGCGGCCACGGCGCGGAGGTTGTCAGCTACGATCGGCTGAGAGACCCCCGCGATGCGATCGCAGCGAAGATTGTATCCGAACGGGGCGGTGTGATCGTGGCGCCCTTCAACGATCCCTATGTGGTGGCGGGACAAGGCACGGCAGGACTCGAGATCGCCGAAGAGATCGGACAGCCGGACATCGCGCTCGTGTGCTGTGGAGGCGGGGGGCTCGCCAGCGGCATCGCGCTTGCGCTGCCGGAAAGTGAAATCGTGGTCGTCGAGCCCGAAGCCTATGATGACGTCATGCGCTCGCTTGCAAGCGGCGTGATCGAGCCGGTGCGCGATCCGGGGCCGACGCTTTGCGATGCGCTGCAGACCCTCGTAACCTCGCCGCTCACCTTCGGCATCCTGCAGGCGCGCGGCGCGCACGGTATCGCTGTCTCGGACGCCGACGTGAAAGCGGCGATGGCGTTCGCGTTCCGCACGCTCAAGCTGGTGGTTGAGCCCGGCGGGGCTGCGGCCCTGGCGGCGGCGCTTTCGGGAAAGCTCGATCTCAAGGGCAAGACCGTCGCGATCACCCTGTCGGGCGGCAACGTGGACGCGGAAACCTACCGGGTCTGTCTCGGGGTTTAGGCGGCGTCCGTCTTGCGGATCGTGCGAACCTTCGCCGTCGCCGGCTCGTCGAGCAGGCCGTCGAGTTCATAGGCGGCGCGCGCGGCACCATCGCCGAGGCGCTTGATATCGGTCGCGAAAGCGCTCGCATCCTTGCCCGGACGCGCGAGCGTCATCGCGTCGATCAGCGCGTCGAGCAGGCTGACGGACGTGCTGGTGGCGTAGTCGGCGGCGAAATTGTGGTTGTGTGCGACCATCGGGCGTTTTCCTTGTGCGTTGCAAGGAATCTACGACCGGCTTCCTAACTCTTGGTAAATCGCGCGGCGAACCACTGCGCGACCGCAGCCCTGGCGTCTTCCGAGAGGTGGAGACCCAGCTTGCTGCGGCGCCAGAGCGCGTCATCCGCCGTTTGCGCCCATTCCTCGGCCACCATGTGTTCAAGCTCCGCGGTAAACACGCCGCCCAGGTTTTCGCCGAGGCCGTTCTCCAGCATCTTATCGGCGCGCGTGCCGTACAGCCTTGCCAGCCGGTCGACGATTCGCGGGTCGTAGTCGGCGTGTTTCACGCGCAGGTTCTCGCGCCACTTCATCAGCGCCTGCTGGCCGGTGAGGCCGGGAATGCGGGGGAAATCGCTGCCTGGTAGAGGCTGGTCCGCCGTCCAGCGCCGGCTTTCAGGAAACAGGCGGCCAAGGACGTCTTCGGCGAGCAGGCGGTAGGTCGTGATCTTGCCGCCGACGACGGTGACGGCGTCACCGACCTCGTGCGCGACGATCTTCCAGTCGCGGGTCGTTTCGCGCGCGCCTTTGCCTTCCTCCAGCACCAGCGGGCGGATGCCGGCGTAGGTCGAGATGATGTCGGCGCGTTCTAGGGGGCGGGAGAGATAGCGGTTTGCGGCGGCGAGCAAGTAGTCGGTTTCGGCTTCCGTGATCCGCGGCGCTTCCGGCGAATCGATCGCCGTTTCGGTCGTGCCGATCAGCGAGAAGTCTTTTTCGTAGGGGATGATGAAGACGATGCGTCCGTCGGGCTGCTGGAGGATATAACTGTCCTGGCCGCGACCGATGCGGCGCGTGACGAGATGGGCGCCCTGGACGAGGCGGAGGCGCGGGGCATCGGGGAGGCCAAGGACGTTGGCGGCGACTTCGTTTGCCCATGGTCCGGCGCAGTTGATGACGCGGGCGGCGGAGAGGGTGGTGCCGTCGCCGAGTTCTGCGGTCCAGCCCGCGCTCGTGCGGGTTGCGCGGGTGACGGGGGTGCGGGGAAGGACAAGGGCGCCCCGATACGACGCATCCTGCGCGTTCGCGATGACGAGCCGGGCGTCGTCTACCCAGCCATCCCAGTACCGAAACGCCTGCGTGTAGCGCTTGTCGAGCGGCTGGCCGGCGTGATCGTCGCGCAGCACCACCTTTGATGAGCCCGGCACCTGCTCCCGATGCGCGAGGTGATCATAGAGGAAGAGCCCGGCGCGGATCATCCAGCCAGGGCGCGTATCGGGACCGAGCGGCAGGATGAACGGCATCGGGCACGTGAGATGCGCGGCAATATCGAGCAGCACCTCGCGCTCGGCGAGCGCCTTTCGGACCAGCCGGAATTCATAGAATTCCAGATATCGCAGCCCCCCGTGGATAAGCTTGGTGGAGGCGGCAGACGTCGCGCCGCCGATATCTGCAGCGTCGACGAGCGCGACTTTGAGGCCGCGCCCCGACGCATCGCGCGCAAGCCCGGCACCATTGACGCCCGCGCCAATGATGAGAAGATCGAAATGGCCCCTGTTCACGGGCGTTTACCTAAAGCCGCTGCGCGCGCTAGGAAAGCGGGTAATGACGCACATCCTCAGCATCGACGAGGGCACGACCTCGACACGCGCGGTGGCCTTCACCCCGGAAGGGCGTATCGGTGCCGCATTCGGCGAGGAGATCGCGCAGCATTTTCCGCAAAGCGGCTGGGTGGAACATGACCCCGCCGAGATCTGGGAAAAGACGCTGCGCGCCGCGAATCGGGCGGTCGACGAGGTCGGCGCGCAGTCGATCGCCGCGATCGGCATCACCAACCAGCGTGAAACGATCGTGTTCTGGGACCGCAGGACGGGCGATCCGCTGGCGCCCGCGATCGTCTGGCAGGACAGACGCGGTGCTGCGATCTGCGCGGACCTGAAGGCGCGCGGGCTGGAAGACGATGTACAGGGCCGTACCGGGCTGCTGCTGGACCCCTATTTTGCCGCAAGCAAGATCCGCTGGGCGATCGAAAACTGGTCGGAGGTGCGCGAAGCGGCCAAGGCGAAACGTCTGGCCATCGGGACCATCGATTCGTGGGTGATCTGGCGCCTGACGGGCGGGCTCCATGTCACAGACGCGACCAACGCCGCGCGCACGCTGCTGATGGACCTTGAGCGCTGCACATGGGACGCGGGGCTCGCCGCGCTGTTCGATGTGCCGATGGACGCGCTTCCAGAGATCGTCGATTGCGCGGGCCCCATCGGCGAGACGCGGCTGATCGGCGGGCGCGCCATCCCGATCACGGGCTGCGCGGGGGACCAGCAGGCGGCTGCGATCGGACAGGTGTGCCTCGACCCCGGCGAAGTCAAATCGACCTACGGCACGGGTGCCTTCCTGCTGGCACACGCCGGAAACACGCCGCCGGTATCCTCCAACCGCCTGCTTTCGACCGTCGCATGGCGGCTTGGCGGACGCCCCGCCTATGCGCTCGAAGGGAGCATCTTCGTGGCGGGCAGCGCCATCAAATGGCTGCGCGACCAGATCGGGATCATTGCCACCGCTTCCGAAACCGCCGGGCTTGCCGCGTCGGTGCCGGACAGCGGCGGCGTTGCCTTCGTGCCTGCATTCAACGGCCTGGGTGCCCCGTGGTGGGAGCCGGAGGCGCGCGGCATCATCGCCGGGATCAGCGGCGGAACGACGCGTGCGCACATCGTGCGTGCCTGCCTCGAAGCGATGAGCCTACAAACCTCTGACCTGCTGGACGCGATGCGCCGCGACGGCGTGTCGCCTTCCCTTCTCCGCGTCGACGGGGGCATGGTGGCCAACGACTGGCTGTGTCAGGACCTTGCCGATGTGCTCGGCGTCACCGTCGAGCGCCCGAAGGTCGTGGAAACGACAGCACTTGGCGCGGCCATGCTGGCGGCGGTGGGTTACGGACTGTTCGCCGATCTGGAGTCGGCCAGTGTGATGTGGCACGCCGAGCGCAGGTTCGAGCCGGCTCTCGACGAGGAGACGCGCAGCGTGCGCAAAGCGAATTGGGCAACAGCGGTGCGGCAGGTGATGTCAGGACTTCAACAATGACAAACATGCTTGCGATCATCCTGTCGTTTGCGGTGATCGCCGCCTTCGTTATCGGCGGCGGCGGCGTATGGATCATGCTGAAGCGGCCGGCGGAGCGCAAAAAAGGCCTGCTGATGGTGGGGGTCGCCATCGTGACGCTCGTGAACGTCTGGCTGCTCGCCGCACCCGTAACCTGACATTTTGCTTCAGTTGCCGTGAGCACGGCTCGGGCTAGACTCGTCGCCGCAACAGCGACGGGAGACGCGCGTGCGCCAATGGGGAGTGATCGCAGCCTGCCTGCTGGCGGCCGCATGTGGCAGTGCGGACCAAACACCACAGCTGGTAGACGATGCGCGGCTATCCGCATCCGCGGGTGAACCGGGAAGCTGGCTGACACACGGCGGCACCTACGAGGAACAGCGATACAGCAAGCTCGACACCATCAACGATGGAAACGTCGACAAGCTCGGCCTGGCGTGGAGTTATACCTTCGATACCAACCGGGGGCAGGAGGCGACGCCGATCGTGGCCGACGGCGTGCTCTACACGACCTCGGCCTGGTCCAAAGTCTACGCGTTCAACGCGAAAACCGGAGCGCTCCTGTGGGAGCATGACCCGAAGGTGCCCGGCGAAACGGGCTTCAAGGCCTGCTGCGACGTCGTGAACCGCGGCGTCGCACTGTATGACGGCAAGGTCTATTCAGGGACGCTCGACGGGCGATTGATCGCGCTCGACGCGAAAACCGGCAAGCTCGTGTGGAGCGAGGTCACGGTTGATCAGTCGAAGCCCTACACGATCACCGGCGCGCCGCGCATCGTGAAGGGCAGGGTGCTGATCGGCAACGGCGGCGCCGAATACGGCGTTCGCGGCTATGTTTCCGCTTATGACGCCAAGACTGGCAAGCTCGCATGGCGCTTCTACACCGTGCCGCCTGGCCCCGGCGCGCCCGCGGACGGCGCGGTTTCGGACCCGATGATCGAGAAGATGCGCGCAACCTGGGCGGGCGACTGGTCGAAGTTCGGCGGCGGCGGGACGGTGTGGGACGCGATCGTTTATGACCGTGACTTCAACCAGATCCTGATCGGCGTGGGCAACGGCAGCCCCTGGAACCACAAGGTTCGCTCCGAAGGGAAGGGCGACAACCTGTTCGTCTCGTCGGTCGTCGCGCTCGATGCCGATACCGGCGCCTACAAGTGGCATTATCAGGGGACGCCCGGCGAAACGTGGGATTTCACACAGACGCAGCCGATCATGCTTGCAGACCTCACGCTGGATGGCGCGCCGCGCAAGGTGATGATGCAGGCGCCGAAGAACGGTTATTTTTATGTGATCGACCGCAAGGACGGAAAACTCGTCTCGGCAAAGGGCTTTGTGCCGCAGACGTGGACGACCGGCGTCGACATGGCGACCGGGCGTCCGATCGAGGCGGAAAACGCCCGATTTACGAAGGGTGCGTTCGTGGCGCTGCCGTCCGCGTTCGGCGCGCACAACTGGCACCCGATGGCGTTCAGCCCCAAGACCGGGCTCGTTTATCTCCCCGCGCAGGAGGTGCCATTCGCCTATATCGCCGACGCGAGTTTCAAAGGGCGGGAAGGCGGATGGAATGTCGCGATCGACTTCCTCGCGAACGTTGCGCCGGACGATACGACCCAGTTCCGTGCGCTGCGCGCGCTGCTGAAGGGACAGCTTATCGCCTGGGATCCCGTGAAGCAGAAGGAGGTCTGGCGCGTTCAGTACGATGGGCCGTGGAACGGCGGCGTGCTCGCGACGTCTGGAAATCTCGTGTTTCAGGGCAATGCCCACGGCGAATTCGCGGCTTTCACCGCAGACAGCGGCAAGAAGCTCTGGGGCTTTGATGCGGGCACCGGCGTGATTGCCGCGCCGATCAGCTACGCGGTGGACGGCGAGCAATATGTGGCGGTGATGGCGGGCTACGGCGGCGTCTATCCGCTGTCGTCCTCGTTCGTCGATAACCCGCGTCCGATGCCGAACGGTCGCCTGCTCGTCTTCAAGCTCGGCGGGCGAACCCCCTACACGATCGAGCGCATCGAGAACGCGCCCGCAACGGTGGTTGAAGCGGCATGGAGCGCCGAAACCGTTACGCACGGCGCCGCGCTCTACGAAAGCACGTGCGGCGTCTGCCACGGCACGGCGGGCATTTCTTCGGGCGTGCTGCCCGATCTGCGGCGTTCGGGCGTGCTTGCCGACAAGGACAACTGGAACGCGGTTGTCATCGGCGGCGCGCTGAAGGATCGCGGCATGGTGAGCTTTGCCCCGTGGATGTCGGCCGACGATGCTGAGGCGATCCGGGCCTATGTCGCAGGCAAGGCGAGGCTGCTGGCAACGGCGGAAGCGCGCGGGAACTAGCGCAGATCGCGCCACATCACGCAGCGCCGCGCCGGATTCCGTTGGGGGGCCAGCCTGCGCGCAAGTACGGGCGGGGTTTGATCGGCAGCGAGCACCCGGAAGCCCATCTGAACGTAATAAGGCGCGTTCCATGGAATCGTGCGATCCGTCGTCAGACTCGCGGCCCTGAACCTGCGGGCTGCCGCCTCTGTCAGCGCGGCTTGCATGAGCGAGCGCCCGATGCCGCGGCGCTGGTGCGACGCGGAGACCGAAATCTCATCGATATAGAAGCTGTTTCCCAGCCGTTCGGCGCGAAGGAAGCCGACCGGCATCCCGCCGTCCTCCGCAATCCACAGCTTGTTCTGCGAAAGCGCAGGGTGGAAGTGTTCGGGCGCCGATGTCTGGCCGACGGCCCACGCCATGTGCGTGCCCACGAACAGCGTGGCGGCGGACAGTTCGACCACCCCCAAAGCGGGAAGATCGGCTTCGGTTCCGTAGCGGACGATCAATGTGTTCTGGTCAACGCGCGCATGGCGTCGTCGAGCCCGTCCAGCGTGAGGGGGAACATGCGGCCTTCCATCAGGGATTTCACCATCTGGATCGACTGGCCGTACTGCCAATTCTTCTCCGGGATCGGGTTCAGCCAGACCGCGCTGTGATAGACGTCCGTCATCCGGCGCAGCCAGACTTCGCCGGCTTCCTCGTTCCAGTGTTCAACCGAGCCGCCAGGATAATTGATCTCGTAGGGGCTCATCGAAGCGTCGCCGACGAAGATCAGCTTGTAGTCCGCCGGGAACTTGTGGAGCACGTCCAATGTCGGCGTCCGCTCTGTGAAGCGGCGGCGGTTGTCCTTCCACACGCCTTCGTAGACGAAATTGTGGAAGTAGAAGAATTCGAGGTGTTTGAACTCGCTGCTCGCGGCGGAGAACAGCTCCTCGCAAAGCTTGATATGCGGGTCCATCGATCCGCCGACATCGAGAAACAGCAGCACCTTTACCGCATTGTGCCGTTCCGGGCGCATCACGATGTCGAGGTACGCCTTGCGCGCCGTGCCCTTGATCGTCGCGTCGAGGTCCAGCTCATCGGCCGCACCGGTGCGCGCGAAGCGGCGCAGGCGACGCAGCGCCACCTTGATGTTGCGCGTGCCCAGCTCGACCGCGTTGTCGAGGTTTTTGAACTCGCGCTTGTCCCAAACCTTGATGGCGCGTCCCTGGCGGCCTTCCTTCTGGCCGATGCGCACGCCTTCTGGGTTGTAGCCATAGGCGCCGAAGGGGGATTTTCCGGCGGTGCCGATCCACTTGTTGCCGCCTTCGTGGCGCTCCTTCTGCTCTTCGAGCCGCTTTTTCAGCGTCTCCATGATCTCTCCCCACGAGCCGAGCTTCTCGATCTCGGCCTTCTCCTCCTCGGTGAGGTAGAGCTCGGCGAGCTTCTTCAGCCATTCTTCGGGGATTTCGGCGGTTTCCGCTTCGAAGCTGGTTTCAAGGCCATGGAAGACCTTGCCGAACACCTGATCGAAACGATCGAGCAGGGCCTCGTCCTTCACGTAGGCGGCACGCGAGAGGTAGTAGAAACTTTCGAGGTTCCGATCGATCACGCCAGCCTTCAGCGCCTCCAGAAGGATCAGATGCTCCTTGAGGCTCGCCGGAATCTTGGCGGCGCGAAGGGCGTCGAGGAAGTCCAGAAACATGCGCTGCGGGGCCTTTCGGTGGTCCAGTCGACGGAAGGCATAGAGCAATCCGCGCGCCGACGCATTACCCGGTTCCGCTAGGGCTGTCACATTCGCGATGCCGCAGGCTTGCGCCTAAAAAAGAAGGGCGGCGAGACCATCGTCCCGCCGCCCTTGCCAGGGTCGCGTCCGTTCAGCGCCGACGGCGGGCGATGCCGAAGCCCGCAAGGCCGAGACCGAGGAGCGCAAGGCTCGCAGGCTCGGGGACGTCGAGCGGGGGTTCGGGATCAGGGTCGGGGTCTGAAAGAACAGCGGTGAAGCCGATGTTGTTGAAATCAACCTGGCCGTTCGAGCCGGTGAGCCACGCGTTGACGTAGCGGACGTTCGTGGGGAAATCGAGCATGTAGTCCTCAGGCGTGATCGGTGTGCCGTCACTGCCGTCGGTGTTGCCGAGACGCGGCTCCTCGGTGAGGGAGCCGACGAGTGCCCATGCGTCGTCGTAGAACGTGAACACGATCTGATCCACGTCGTAGTTTTCGCTGTGATAATTCCAGAAGTGCATGGTCGAGAGGTCGTATTCCGCGCCGAAATCGAACACGAGCT
This sequence comes from Sphingosinicella microcystinivorans, assembly GCF_003634215.1. Classification (GTDB taxonomy): domain Bacteria; phylum Pseudomonadota; class Alphaproteobacteria; order Sphingomonadales; family Sphingomonadaceae; genus Sphingosinicella; species Sphingosinicella microcystinivorans. The sequence continues at coordinate 1,597,760 of NZ_RBWX01000007.1, forward strand.
CAAGATGTCCGCCGCTTACCCACACATGGGTCGAGGGCGACCGGTGAAACTCCGGCGAGGTCGCCGTCGGGGCATCGATGACGTTCGCGAGCGAGGCGGCGATGTTCAGATTCTGGAACGGGCCATTCGTCGGGTTCGCAAGAACAGCCGCGTCATGGCTGTCGCCCAGTGAAACCGTGATGCCCGAGGCGGCATTCAGGTAAACCGGCGCGGCCATCGCTGCCATCGGGAGCGTCGTCAGCGCGGTGAAGACCGTCGCCCGCATCACATGCTCGATCCAAAACGACTTCACTTGGCCCTCCTCATCACAATTGCCTGTCGGCAGCGTCGGGAAGAGCGATGCAAGCGATATGCCATATTTTCAAAACGAAAGGATTTGAGCGATTCGACAGTAATCAGGTCAACGGCTTGATTTTCATTTTGCAAATTTTACCGACACGGCAGAATCAGCGCGCGCGCATGATCACGTGAAGACCCATGGCGAGCCAGCCCAGACCGATCGCCCCAGCCACGAGGCCGCCGAACTGGAGGGGCTGAAGCAGTGCGGGGAGGATCATGAACGGCGCAGGAAGACACAACGCGCCGAGCACCCGGCGCCCCGACCGCATGAGCGCGAGCGCGCCGCCGCCCGACGCAAGCGCAAGCAGCCCGAACTTGATCCACACCGGCCAGGCGAGGAGGGCAAGGGCATCGCCGGGGGCGGAGAGGTTCGCGGTGATGTGGAGAAGCAGAAGATTTTCCACCGCATCGCTTGCCGCCGCGACGAGGCCGAACACGCCGAAAACCAGCCAGAGGCGGCGTTTCCGATGCTGCGTGATGCCGGCGAAGACGCTGAAGACGAAGAGGCCGTAGATCGGCATGAACAGGAAATCGATCCGGTTGCCGCGGTCTATCGCAGCGATCCGCGCCGGGTCTGTCGGGACGCCGAAGATGTGATCGAGATGCGCCGGTGTCCGCGCGAACTCGAAGGCAAGGACCGGGCTTTGCACGCGCGCCTCTGGAAGCGGCGCGGCGAGCGTCTTCGGGAACACCATCTGCATGATGGCGAACATCAGGATGACAAGGCCGAACAGAACCACGGTTGTGCGTCTGTCGGCCAGCCAGTTCATGGGAAGCGGCCTATCCCGGCTTGCCGTCGCGCCGCGATATGAATGCGAGGCGTTCGAACAGCATGACGTCCTGCTCGTTCTTGAGGAGCGCGCCGTGCAGCGGCGGGATCAGCTTCTTGGGATCGCGCGAGCGCAGGACATCGAGCGGCAGATCCTCGTGCATCAGCAGCTTCAGCCAATCGAGCAGTTCCGAGGTCGACGGCTTCTTCTTGAGGCCCGGCACGTCGCGGATATCGTAGAAAACCGAGAGCGCCTCGCGCACCAGTTCCTTCTGGATGCCGGGGAAGTGCACGTCGACGATCGCCTGCATCGTCTCGCGATCGGGGAACTTGATGTAGTGGAAGAAACAGCGGCGCAGGAACGCGTCCGGCAGTTCCTTCTCGTTGTTGGAGGTGATGATGACAATGGGACGCTCGGCAGCCTTCACCGTCTCGCCGGTCTCGTAGACGTGGAACTCCATGCGGTCGAGTTCCTGCAGGAGGTCGTTCGGAAACTCGATGTCGGCCTTGTCGATCTCGTCGATCAGCAGCACGGGGAGAGCAGGGGACGTGAACGCCTCCCACAGCTTGCCGCGGCGGATATAGTTGCGGATGTCGTGGACGCGCTCGTCACCAAGCTGGCTGTCGCGAAGGCGGCTGACGGCGTCGTACTCGTAAAGACCCTGCTGCGCCTTGGTCGTGGACTTGACGTGCCATTCGATGAGCGGAGCGCCCATCGCCGCGGCGACTTCGGCCGCGAGGACGGTCTTGCCCGTTCCGGGCTCGCCCTTCACCAGCAGCGGACGCCGGAGCGTCGCCGCCGCATTCACGGCAACCTTGAGGTCGTCGGTCGCGACATAGCCGCTGGTGCCTTCAAAACGCATGAACTTCTCCGCTAATGCCCCTTCGCGTTTGGGCCTAAAGCGTGAAAGCGAAACGAGCAACCGCCCGTTTACGATAGGAGGTTCAGCCGAGGCGCTGGGCGTGACGGGCTTCGAGCAGGTCGAAAAGCTGGGCGTGGAGGCTGGCGAGCTGCAACGCGCCAAACTCGATGGCACGGCGCACGCGCACATCATCGGCATGGCAGGCGAGCGCTTCGAACGCGCCATCGACCGGCCAAGGGTCCGAAAGCCGCTCATGACGGTCGTAGCCGAGGTGCTGCGCCGCGCGGGGAAGGCGGCTGCGTATAGCCTGCCAATCGAGCACAAGCGTTACCGCCGCGCCGAGCGCGCAGCCGATGCGGTTCGATTTTGCGAGCGTCAGCATGGCGTCGCGCTGATCGCGCACCACCTGCTCGGCGGTGCTGATGCCGTGGAGATCGAGCGCGCCGCCGGTCATCGCGGCAAGCCCGGCCATCCAGCGGCGGTCCTGATCGAACGCCACGCCCGCGCTGCGCAGCCACGAGGCTGCGGGTTCATCGGCATTGAGCCGCGCGATTTCGAGCACGCTCGGCAGCTGGCCGTGCAGAATGACAAGGAAGTGCGCGGCGTCCGCCACAGCTTGCAGTGGGCGAGTAACCGATCCTTCGGATAGCGCACGCAGATGGCGGCTGCTGCCTGCGCCGCTTTCGCGCAGCGCGCCGATCACCGCTGCAGCAAAGCTGCGCGAATCGGCAACGCCGCCCGCGGCCCGCAGGGTCCTTTGAAGCTGGTCCATAAAGTTTGGGACCACCGCTGGCGCCATTTGCCGTCGTCTCCGCATCCGCTGCCCCGCGGTTTTTACCGCCGGTGCGAAGCCTAGAGCGCTCAACGTAAAGGGAGGCTTAATCCGCGCTGCCCTTTTTTGCAGCGCGCCGCCGCCATGCGAGGAACCCGAGACCCGCCGCGACGAGGCCAAGGCTTGCCGGCTCGGGAATGTCGGTGCCGTTGTCCGGGAATTCGAAGTTGCCGCCGTAGTTGGGAAGGTGAAGTTCACCGCGCAGATTGACGGCATTCGCCACGACGCTGCCGTTGATCGGGGTGAAGTTCTTCACGGTCGCAAGCGGCGCTACGACCGAACCCCAAGTCTGGTCGAGGAAACTGACCTCGGTCGCTTCGAAGAAGTTCCAGATGATATTGTCGGCAAGCGCGTTGCCTGCGGCTTCCCAGCCTTTGAAGTTGATCGCCGTGCCAGCGACGTTGACGATGATCGTGTCGATGTCTTTTGCCGCCGAGGAAAACTTGATCTTGCCCGTGTTGGGGAAGAAGTCGGCAGACAGCGAGATCACCGAAACCCCCCTTTCATTGGGAAGGCTGGGCGTGATCAAAAAGCCGTTCATGTGATCGCCGGGGCTGAAGCGATCATAGCTGACGCCCGCGTCGAGTGCGGCGAGATCGGCTGAGAACTGGATGAAGTCGGATTTCTTGAGCACGCCGCCCGGCAGATCGCCAAGCGCCTTCGTGCTGCCGCCGCCACCCTGAAAATCGATGGCAGGCGAGACGCTGCCGCCGACATAGGCGTCCCCGCGCTTCACCTTGGCGTTGTTCGAGACATTGCCCGTAACGACGAGGCTCGCCTTCTGGGCATTGGTGCCCTTGGAAGCGATCTGAACCGCGCCGGCATTGTAGTTGCCGTCGACGTAGACCGCGCCTTCGATGTCGCTGGACAGCGTAACGTCGCTGAATGCGATGAGATTATAGTCCTTCAGGGCCTGGATCGGGCTCGCGAAAACGCTGGACGACGCAAAAAGGAGCGCTGCAACAACCGCGCTGCCAAAACCGGATTTCATGATCACAGACCCTTGTTTGTTCTTCACGGCAAAACGGCGGACGCCGCTGCGCCCGCCGTCTAACCATGACTTGCTTAAACTGACATGAACCAAATGGCTCAGGTGTCGAGGAAGCTCCGCATCTTGCGGCTGCGCGTCGGATGCTTGAGCTTCCGGAGCGCCTTCGCCTCGATCTGGCGGATACGCTCGCGCGTCACCGAGAACTGCTGGCCGACCTCTTCGAGCGTGTGATCGGTGTTCATGCCGATACCGAAACGCATGCGAAGCACGCGCTCCTCGCGCGGGGTGAGGCTGGCGAGAACCCGCGTCACCGTTTCCTTCAGGTTGGCGTGGATCGCCGCGTCCACGGGGATCACGGCGTTCTTGTCTTCGATGAAGTCGCCCAGGTGGCTGTCTTCCTCGTCGCCGATCGGCGTTTCGAGGGAGATCGGCTCTTTCGCGATCTTCATGACCTTGCGGACCTTGTCGAGCGGCATCGAGAGGCGCTCGGCAAGTTCTTCCGGGGTCGGCTCGCGACCGATCTCGTGCAGAATCTGGCGGCTGGTGCGGACGAGCTTGTTGATCGTTTCGATCATGTGCACCGGGATACGGATCGTGCGCGCCTGATCGGCGATCGAACGCGTGATCGCCTGCCGGATCCACCACGTGGCGTACGTGGAGAACTTGTAGCCGCGCCGGTACTCGAACTTGTCCACCGCCTTCATCAGGCCGATGTTGCCTTCCTGAATAAGATCAAGGAATTGCAGACCGCGGTTCGTGTACTTCTTGGCGATGGAGATGACGAGGCGAAGGTTCGCCTCCACCATTTCCTTCTTGGCGATCCGCGCCTCGCGCTCGCCCTTCTGCACCATGTTGACGATGCGGCGGAACTCACCGAGCTCCACGCCCGTCTGCTGCGCGATATCGGCGATATCGGTGCGGATTTTCTCCACCGTGCCGCGCTCGCTCTGCGCGAAATTGGCCCACTTGTCGTCCATGCGCGACACGCGGTCGAGCCAGCTCTCATCAAGCTCGCTGCCCATGTATTCGTCGAGGAACGACTTGCGGTTGATGCGGTAACGCTCGGCGAGACGCAGCATGTTGCCGCCAAGCGTCATGAGCTGACGGTTGTAGCTGTAGAGCTGATCGACGAGGAACTCGATCTTGGCGTTGTGGAAGTGCACGGCCGCGACCTTCAGGGTCAGCTCTTCGCGCAGCCCCTGATACTTCTTCTCCTGCGCCTGCGGGAACTCCTCACCGGAGTTGAGCGCTTCGAGGCGGCCTTCCTGCAGTTTCAGGAAGCGCTTGTAGAGCGAGGTGATCTCGGCGAACTGCTCAAGCGCCTGCGGCTTCAGCTGCTCTTCCATCTGCGCGAGGGAGAGCGTGTTCTCCTCGTCTTCTTCTTCCTGCTGCGGCTTGGCGCGCTTCTCGGTATATTCGTCTTCGTCGTCGCCGCCCTTCTCGGGCTCCGCCTCGGGCTCGTCGTCTTCCTTGAGCTCGACACCGCTCGGCAGATCGGAATCGCTGTCGTTTTCGACCTGCTCGTCGGACGGGCCGCTGTTGAGCATCGCATCGAGATCGAGGATTTCGCGAAGCTGCATCTCCCCGGCGTTCAGCGCTTCCGACCACGCGATCATCGAGGTGAAGGTGAGGGGGCTTTCGCAAAGCCCCTCGATCATCGTGTTGCGGCCCGCCTCGATGCGCTTGGCGATGGCGATTTCGCCCTCGCGCGACAGCAGCTCCACCGCGCCCATCTCGCGCAGGTACATGCGCACGGGGTCATCGGTGCGGTCCAGCACCTCTTTCTTCTTCTCGATGACGTGCAGCGTCGGCTTGTCGTCGCCGTCGATCTCTTCGGCGTCATCTTCCGCTTCGGCTTCGGCCTCCGGTTCGTCATCCCCGGAATCTTCGCTTTCGGTGAGATTGATGCCCATCTCCGAGAGCGCGGACATCACGTCCTCGATCTGCTCGGACGACATCTGATCCTGCGGCAGCGCCGCGTTCAGCTCGTCATACGTCAGCCAGCCGCGCTTCTTCGCCTTCGCGATCAACTTCTTGATCGACGCATCGTTCATGTCGATGAGCGGCGCGCCGTCGGCCTCGCCATTCTCGTCCTTACCCTTGGGCTTCGCCGGTGCTTTGGTCGCCATCCAGGTTCCGTTCCTTTGCGGGCGTCGGCGCTTCGTCCCCCCGACGCGCCTCGGCCAAATCGATTAGTTCGCGTTCGACCCGCGCCTTTTCAGCACGAAGCCGTTGTTGTTCTTCGAATTCCGACTGGACAAGTGAATCATAGCGCGCGCGCAGATCCGCCAAATCCTCATCGATGCGTTGCAGCGCCATAAGGTGGCCCACAACACATGCCAAGTCCTGTTCCGCAATCGCGGCGGGCGTCCGGGGTCGCGTGAAGCTAAAATCGAGGCGATTCATACGCCTCAGGTCGTCCGCGTACTGACCGAGCCCTTGTGCCGCTAGGTCGTGTGCCAGCACATCTTTGTCAAGATCGTGATTGCGTGAAATCGCGGAGAAAATCGCCGATCTGAGACGATCGAGCTGAGGATCGGCAATATGAAGGTGCGATATTGTTTCGCCATGCACGTCGGCAATGTGCGGATGCGTGAGCAGGCCCACCATAACGGAACGGGTTTCGATCTCCACCGGCGAGAGCGCAAGCCGCGCCTTTGCCGCGCTCGATGCGCCCCGGACAGCGGGCATGAAGCGGTTCTCCCGCCGCGCACGGAACATCGCATCGAAGCGTTCCCGAAACTCGCTCTGGTAGAGTGAGGCGACGGTCTGGTTCTCGATTGCGTGCGCGTGCTCGAACAGGCGCTGGCGCACGGCGGCGCGGCGTTCGGGCGTGGCGGTGTCGACGCCATCGGTCTCGGCCTTCCAGAGCGTGTCGATCAGGCTTTCAGCACCGTTCACAAGGTCCGTGAAGGCCGAAAGTCCGCGCGCCTTCGCGAAATCGTCAGGGTCCTGGCCTTGGGGCATGGTGACGAAGCGCAGCGACTTTCCGGGTTCGAGCAGGGGGAGGGCGCGCATCGCCGCCCGGATCGCCGCGCGGCGCCCGGCGGAGTCGCCATCGAAGCAGAGCACCGGTTCGGGCGCGACGCGCCAGAGCAGTTTCATCTGATCCTCGGTAAGCGCCGTGCCCATTGGCGCGACGGCCTCCGCGAACCCCACCTGCGCGAGGCCGATGACATCCATATAGCCTTCGACGACGACGATGCGGCCCGATTTCCGCGCGGCTGGGCCGGCCTTGTCGAGATTGTAGAGCAGGCGGCCCTTGTCGAAGAGCGGCGTGTCGGGGGAGTTCAGGTACTTGGGCTCGCCCGCGCCGATGATGCGCCCGCCAAAGCCGACGATGCGCCCACGCGGGTCGCGGATCGGGAACATCAAGCGGCCACGGAAGCGGTCGTAAGGCTCACGCCCCTCGGCTTCGATGACGAGGCCGACCTCGATGAGCTTGCGGATGTCGATGTCGCCGAGCGCGGCCTTGAGCGCGCCGCGACTGTCGGGCGCGAAGCCGAGGCCGAACGCCTCCACGGTCGCGGGTTTCAGGCCGCGCTTATCGATATAGGCGCGCGCATCCGCGCCGCCGAGGCCGGAAAGCTGCTTGCGGAACCAGTCACTTGCGGCGGCGGTGACGTCATGAAGTCCCGCCGCAGCCTTCGCTTTCGCACGCGCCTCCGGGTTTTCCTCGGGCAGCTCCAGCCCGGCTTCCGCCGCGAGGCCCGCCACGGCATCGCGGAAGCTAAGGCCTTCCTGCTCGACCACGAAGCGGATGACGTCGCCGTGCGCGCCGCAGCCGAAGCAGTGATAAAACGCCTTGTCGTCGTTGACGTAAAAGCTCGGCGTCTTCTCATTGTGGAAGGGGCAGCAGCCCTTCATTTCGCGCCCGGCGCGCAGCAGCTTCACCCGCCGCGCGACCACGGACGACAGACTCACCCGGCTCCTGATCTCGTCGAGGAATTGCGGGGGGATGGACATGCGGGCAGGGCTATCCCGCCAGCGCGGCTTTGACGACTCCGCTGACCGTGCTCATGTCGATCTGCCCCGCGTGGCGCGCCTTCACCTCGGCCATCACACGGCCCATGTCCTTGGGGCCGGCGGCGCCGATCTCGGCAACGATGGCGGCGACGGCGGCTTTCACCTCGTCCGGACCCATCATGGCGGGGAGGAAAGATTCGATGACCGCAAGCTCCGCCTTTTCCTGCGCGGCGAGCTCGTCGCGCCCGCCCTGTTCGAACATGGTGATGGATTCGCGGCGCTGTTTCGCCATTTTCTGCAGAACATCGACGACAATGACGTCATCGTCCGGCACGGATTTCGCGGTGCGAAGCTCGATATCGCGATCCTTGAGCTTCGCGAGGATCAGACGCACGGCCGCCAGCCGTTCCTTCTCGCCTGCCTTCATGGCCGCCACCTGCGCCGCCTTGATGTCGTCGCGAATCATGCTTTTCATCCCTTTAAGAGCAAGGGGTCCGTCTAGCCGCCAAAAAGGCAAAAGAATAGATTGACGCTCCGGACCCTCGCCAATAGCTAGGCGCCTTAGCCACAAAGCACGAAACCAGATTCGAAGGGGCCAGACCACGTGTCCGACGCCAAACCCGCGCGCGCACCCAAAGGAGCCACGGGGGTATTGATTCTCGCGGACGGCACAACGATCTGGGGGCGCGGCTTCGGCGCCGAGGGTCACGCCGTCGGCGAGGTTTGCTTCAACACCGCGATGACCGGCTATCAGGAGGTGATGACCGATCCCTCCTACGCCGGGCAGATCGTCACCTTCACCTTCCCGCACATCGGCAACGTCGGCACCAACCCCGAGGATATCGAGGCGGACACGCCCGCCGCCGTCGGGTGCGTGGTGCGGCAGGACGTGACGTCACCCAGCAACTTCCGCAGCGCCGAAGGCTTCGACGCGTGGATGAAGCGCAAGGGACGTGTCGGACTGTCGGGCGTGGACACGCGCGCGCTCACCCGGCGCATCCGCGAGATCGGCGCGCCGAACGCCGTGATCGCGCACAGCCCCTCCGGCATGTTCGACCTCGACGCGCTGCTCGCCGAGGCGAAGGCGTGGCCGGGACTTGAGGGCATGGACCTCGCCAAGGACGTGACGCGCGATGCGCGGCAGGACTGGTCCGGCGGGCCGTGGCAGCTCGGGCAGGGGTACGGTGAGAGCGCGGGCGAGGGACGGCCGCACGTCGTTGCCATCGACTACGGCGCCAAGAACAATATTCTCCGGAACCTCACGGCAGCGGGCGCGAGCGTGACCGTTGTGCCCGCGACGGCGACCTTCGAGGAAGTGATGGCGCTGCGCCCGGACGGCGTGTTCCTCTCGAACGGTCCCGGCGACCCCGCCGCAACCGGCGAATATGCGGTGCCGGTCATCAAGAAGCTGCTCGACGCGAACGTGCCGATCTTCGGCATCTGCCTCGGCCACCAGCTCCTCGGCCTCGCCGTTGGCGCGAAAACCGCGAAGATGCATCAGGGCCATCGCGGCGCGAACCACCCGGTGAAGCGGCTCTCTGATGGTCTCGTCGAGATCACCAGCATGAACCACGGCTTCGCGGTGGACGCGGACACGCTGCCGGCAAATGCGCGCGCCACGCACGTCTCGCTGTTCGACGGCTCCAACTGCGGCCTTGAGCTGACCGACAAGACGGCGTTTTCGGTGCAGTATCACCCTGAGGCGAGTCCCGGCCCGCAGGACAGTTTCTATCTGTTCCAGAAGTTCGTGGGGATGATCAAGTGATCAATCGAGATACTCTCGATCTCTTCGCTGTAATCGTTTGCGACGCTTGTACTGATGAACCACGAGAAATGTTTGCGCTCGGCGAGCTGGCGAAACGATATGATGTCGGGTTTGCTAGAGAGCAGGACTTTGTCGATGCGTTAAAACAAGACGATCGATTTGTTGTGCGGGATGGACCAGAGCATCACGTTCAGAGCCATGTCGTCAACATCACGGACAGCGGGCGTCAGTGGGTAGAAGATGAGATCGGCGGCGACAACATAGCAACACACCTGGAGCAGAACGGCATATCTTACTCAGCGGCCCGCGAGGAACGAGAGGGCGCTTCACGTCGTTTCCAGGACAATTCTCCTGCTTCGATCGAAGCACTCGAAACCTATACGGATCGCGTATCGCCTGCAGTTGAAAGTTCACGTTGGACGGGAATTGAAAACCGTCTTCAGACGCGCCCCGACCTTGTCGATATCATAACATCAAAAATTCATGAAATTGATGATATTATTGAAAAAACAGGGCTAACTAACGCTGAGAAAGATAAGGCAAAAAGAATTACGGCATCGCTTATCCTTCTTGTCGAATCGCCTGAACCAGAATGGAAGGCGATTGTTGAGCTTTTAAACTCGAAAAATTTAACTGCCATGCTCAATATTTACCAAATTGTGCAGGTTATTTGTTCTATAATATTTGGAAAATAGATGCCCAAACGCACGGACATTTCCTCCATCCTCATCATCGGCGCAGGTCCCATCGTCATCGGGCAGGCGTGCGAGTTCGATTATTCGGGCACGCAGGCGTGCAAGGCGCTGCGCGAGGAGGGGTACCGGATCATTCTGGTGAACTCGAACCCCGCCACGATCATGACCGACCCGGACATGGCGGACGCGACCTATGTTGAGCCGATCACGCCTGAGATCGTCGCGAAGATCATCGAGAAGGAGCGGCCTGACGCTGTGCTGCCGACGATGGGCGGGCAGACGGCGCTGAATACCGCCCTGGCGCTGGCGCGCGACGGCACGCTTGAAAAATACGGCGTCGAGCTGATCGGCGCTGACGCGGAAGCCATCGACAAGGCCGAGGACCGGCTGAAGTTCCGTGAAGCGATGGACAAGATCGGGCTGGAAAGCGCGCGCTCGGGCATCGCGCATACGCTCGATGAGGCCTTCGAGGTGCTGGAGCGCACGGGGCTCCCCTCCATCATCCGCCCGAGCTTCACGATGGGCGGCACCGGCGGCGGCGTCGCCTATAACCGCCAGGAGTTCGAGGAGATCGTGCGCGGCGGGCTCGATGCGAGCCCGACAACCGAGGTGCTGATCGAGGAATCGCTGCTCGGCTGGAAAGAGTATGAGATGGAAGTCGTCCGCGACCGGAACGACAACGCCATCATTATCTGCTCGATCGAGAACGTCGACCCGATGGGCGTCCACACGGGGGACAGCATCACCGTCGCCCCCGCGCTCACGCTGACCGACAAGGAATATCAGATCATGCGGAACGCGAGCATCGCGGTCCTGCGTGAAATCGGCGTGGAAACAGGTGGTTCGAACGTCCAGTTCGCGGTCAACCCGAAGAACGGTCGGCTCGTCGTCATCGAGATGAACCCGCGCGTGTCGCGGTCCTCGGCGCTCGCCTCGAAGGCGACCGGCTTCCCGATCGCCAAGGTCGCGGCGAAGCTCGCGGTGGGCTACACGCTCGACGAGATCGAGAACGACATCACCGGCGCGACGCCCGCGAGCTTCGAGCCGACGATCGACTATGTCGTCACCAAGATTCCGCGCTTCGCGTTCGAGAAGTTCAAGGGGGCAGCAAACACGCTCACGACGGCCATGAAATCGGTGGGCGAGGTGATGGCGATCGGACGCTCGATCCACGAAAGCATGCAGAAGGCGCTGCGCGGCCTCGAAACCGGGCTGACCGGCTTCGACGAGGTCGAGGCGCTGGCGGGTGCGGGCAACGACGAAGTTGAAGCGGCGCTGGCGCTCGCGACCCCGGACCGGCTGCTTGTCGTGGCCGAAGCGATCCGGCGCGGCATTTCGGACGCCGACATCCACCGCCTTTCCGCTTACGATCCATGGTTCATCGCGCGCATCCGCGAGATCGTGGACGCCGAGGAAAAGGTTCGTGAAAACGGCCTGCCGAAAGGCGCTGACGATTTCCGCGCGCTGAAGGCGATGGGCTTTTCGGACGCGCGGCTCGCAACGCTCGTCGGCTGGCACGAGGCAGCGGTCGCTGAGCAGCGCCGCGGGCTCGGTGTCCGCCCCGTGTTCAAGCGCATCGATACATGTGCCGCGGAGTTCGAAGCGAAGACGCCCTACATGTACTCGACCTACGAGGCGCCAAGCTTCGGCACGCCTGAGGACGAGAGCCAGCCCACGGACGCGAAAAAGGTCGTCATCCTCGGCGGCGGGCCGAACCGGATCGGGCAGGGCATCGAGTTCGACTATTGCTGCTGCCACGCCTGCTTTGCGCTCGACGACGCGGGCTACGAGACCATCATGGTCAACTGCAATCCGGAAACGGTCTCGACCGACTACGACACGTCGGACCGCCTGTATTTCGAGCCGCTGACCACCGAAGACGTGCTCGAAATCCTCAACGTCGAGATGTCGAACGGCACACTCGCGGGCGTAATCGTGCAGTTCGGCGGGCAAACACCGCTGAAGCTCGCGCAGGGACTGGAGGATGCGGGCATCCCGATCCTCGGCACCTCGCCCGACGCCATTGACCTTGCCGAGGACCGCGAGCGGTTCGCGAAGCTCGTCGGCGACCTTGGCCTCAAGCAGCCTTCGAATGGTCTTGCGCGCAGCCTTGAAGAGGCGATCCGCGAGGCGGACCGCATCGGCTATCCGGTGCTGCTGCGCCCGTCCTACGTGCTCGGTGGCCGCGCGATGGAGGTCGTGGAGAACCAGACGCAGCTCGAAACCTACATCGCGACGGCAGTGAAGGTGTCCGGCTCCTCGCCGGTGCTTGTCGACCAGTATCTGCGCGATGCGGTCGAGGTCGATGTCGACGCCCTGTCGGACGGAACCGATGTGGTCGTGGCGGGCGTGCTTCAGCACATCGAGGAGGCGGGGGTCCATTCGGGCGACAGCGCCTGCTCGCTGCCGCCCTACAGCCTCGCCGCCGACGTGGTCGCAGAGATCGAGCGGCAGACGGTGGCGCTTGCGATCGCGCTGAAGGTCAAAGGCCTGATGAACGTGCAGTATGCCGTGAAAGACGGCGCGGTTTACCTCATCGAGGTGAACCCGCGCGCCAGCCGCACGGTGCCGTTCGTGGCGAAGGCCATCGGACGGCCGATCGCCAAGATTGCCGCGCGCGTGATGGCGGGCGAGGCGCTCGCCTCGTTCGGGCCGATCAACCGCGATATTCCCTATATCGCGGTGAAAGAGGCCGTGTTCCCGTTTGCGCGCTTCCCGGGCGTGGACCCGATCCTCGGGCCGGAAATGAAGTCGACAGGCGAGGTGATGGGCATCGATGTCGATTTCGCCACGGCCTTCGCCAAGAGCCAACTCGGCGCAGGGACGACGCTGCCCGATAGCGGCACGGTGTTTGTTTCGGTGAAAGACACCGACAAGCCGGTGATCCTTGCCGCTGCCAAGGGACTGATCGAACTTGGTTTCCGTATCGTCGCGACCTCGGGCACGGCGAGCTACCTTGCTGAGCAGGGAATCGCGGTGGAGCCGGTCAACAAAGTGCTCGAAGGGCGGCCGCATATCGTCGACCGGATCAAGGACGGCGACATCGACCTCATCTTCAACACGACCGAGGGCGCACAGAGCCTGAAGGATTCCCAATCGATCCGCGCTTCGGCGCTTTACGGCAAGATTCCGTACTATACGACGGCGGCGGAATCGCTGGCGACGGTGCGGGCGATCGGCGCAATGCGGCAACAACCCCTTGCAGTCCGCTCGCTGCAATCTTACTATTCTGATCTCGATACCTGATCCCCGACAGTTCTGGCGAAGACACGGCGGATTTTCCGCTGAGGGGCCGGTTTGCCGGGGGAGTGGGCTGAGGAGTGGGTTACGAATATGGCGACGCTTGAAAAGCTTCCGATCCTGCCGTCCGGCCATGCGAAGATGCAGGCCGAGCTGCAAAAGCTGAAGACGGTGGACCGTCCCGAGGTGGTGCAGGCCATCGAGGAGGCGCGCGCACACGGCGACCTTTCGGAAAACGCCGAGTATCACGCCGCGAAGGAACGTCAGGGCCAGATCGAGGCGCAGATCATCGAGCTGGAAGACCAGCTCGCCCGCGCACAGGTGATCGATCCGACAACGCTTTCGGGCGACAAGGTGGTGTTCGGCGCCACGGTCGATCTCCTCGACGAAGACGACAAGCCCGTTGTTTACCAGATCGTCGGCCCCTATGAGGCCGATGCCAAGCAGGGCCGTATCTCGTACACATCCCCGCTCGGCCGCGCGCTCATCGGGCGTCGTGTCGGCGAGGAGGTCGAAGTTTCGACCCCGTCCGGCGACAAGTATTACGAGATCGCCAAGCTCAACTTCATCTGAAAGGCAAAAGCCGGTGCAAGCTGAACGCGTGGATCTCGCGACCCGCGCGATCATCATCGCCTGCGTGCTTATCCAGCTCGCGGTGACGCTTGGCGGCCAGGCTTTCGAGGTGGCGATCAACATGGGCGGCGGGCTGATCCCGGCGCGGATCAGCGGTTCGCTCGTCCTCGATCACGCGATCCCGGCACCCGCGACGCTCGTTTCCTCGATCTTTCTCCACGGAAGCTGGGCGCACCTCGGCTTCAACATGCTGTTCCTTGCATGGATCGGCCGCTTCGTGGAGGCCGTGCTTGGCCGCTGGCGCTATCTGCTGCTGTTCTTCGTCTCGGGTATCGCAGGCGGGCTCGTGCAGGTCGCGCTCGATCCCGGCTCGCCGATCCCTGTGGTGGGTGCGAGCGGCGCTATTTCCGGCGTCTTCGCCGCTCACGCGATGATCTTCGGGCGTTCGGGCGGGAAGGGTGAGTTCGCCCGGGCGCTCCAGCTGGCCGCGCTGTGGATCGGCTTGCAGGTTGCAACGGGGCTCGTGCTCAATACGGATGGGGGCGGCATCGCGGTGGGCGCGCACATCGGCGGCTTCGTGGCGGGCCTGATCACGGCGCTGCCGCTCGCCCGCGCTGCCATAGCAAAGCGGTTACACTAAGCGGCAGGGTCCGCGTCGGGCTCCAGCAGCCGGTGCAGATGCACGACGACGTATTTCATTGCCGCATCGTCCACCGTACGCTGCGCGTTCGCACGCCACGCGTTTTCCGCGCTCTTGAAGTCAGGAAAAATGCCGACGATGTCGAGCGCGGAGAGGTCTTCAAACTCGAGCCCGCGCGGATCGGCAACGCGTCCGCCGAACACGAGGTGGAGTTTCTGTTTTTCAGTCTGGTCCATGTACGTGCGCTATAGCGCCTCGAACTCGCTCTGCAAGCGTTCCAGCGTCGCACCGAGCCAGCGCTCGAAGTCCGGCCCTTCCCAGGCCCTGTGGTCGCCCTTTGCATAGGCGAGTGCGTTGCGGTGATAGATAAGCGCGTTCGCCCGGTTCGCGATCCAGCTGTTGTGGGTGCGGATGACCTTCGCAGGGGAGCCGACGACGATGCTGTTCGGCGGCACCTGCGTGCCTTCACGCACGAAGGCGTGCTGGCCGACGATGCTGTTGTCGCCGATCACCGCATCATTGAAGATCGTGGCATTCACACCGACGAGCACGTTGTTTCCGAGCTTGCAGCCGTGAATGGTGGCATGGTGGGTGATCGAGCAATAGTCGCCGATTTCCACGGCCCGGCCCGGCTCGGCGTGGATCATCACGAAGTCCTGAATGTTCGTGAAGCGTCCGATGCGGATATGCTCCGCCTCCGAACGCATGACCGCGTTGCACCACACCGAGGCGCCTTCTTCGAGGCGGACCCGACCGTAAAGCTGCGCCGACGGATGGACGAACGCCGCAGCTTCACAGTCAAGTGTCGATGTCATGCGGACTTGCGGTCCCTCATGAACTGGACGAGCGCGTCGAAGCCGTTTTTCTGGATGTAGGCGGTGAAGTCGGCTTCCTGCGTGAGCGACAGGTTGACGCCCGCCACCGTGAGGTTGTCGACGACGTATTTGCCGCTTTCATTCTTCTTCACGGTCCAGATCGAATCAATCGGCTGCGCGCCATTGTTGCGGATGACGCGGGCGTAAACGTCGATCGTTCCGCGTGTACCGCGCGGCACGGTGCGGACAACCTTGAGCTCGCTGTCGGCGAACTCGAACAGGTTGTCGGTATACGTATCGACGACGTAATTCGGGAACGCCGCCTGATAAGCCTGATACTGCTGCTTCGTGATCGTGCGCACATGGCGACGGATCAGGCGGTTTCCGATGTCGGTGACGGCAAAGTTTTCCTTCAGCAGCGCACGGAATTTGGTGCGCACGTCATCCTTGTCGTTCGACTTGTCGCGAAGCACGGCATAGGCGCGCTGAGAGAGGTCGGCAATGAAGTTGCCGGCAGCCTTGCCGTTATCGGCAGGCGCCGTCGCCGGCGCCGCAAGGCTTACCGCAGGCGTGGCGACCGCCGCAGAGGCAAGAAGAACCGCTATCGCGCGAATGAACATCGATCAGAACTCCATAGGTTCGGCGTGCGCTCAGCGCGACGCCTTCAAGAGATAGTCGACGACCGCCTTGCGCTCGTCAGGCTTCTTCAACCCGACAAAGGCCATGGAAGTTCCCGGAACCACCTTGCGGGGATTGTCGAGATACGTGTCGAGCTTCTCCGCAGTCCACGTGAACCCGGCTTTTTTCATCGCCGGGGAATAGCGCGGAAAACTTTTTTCGGTGCCGGCAGTGCGCCCGATCAGCTTTTTGAGCGATGGCCCCTGGCGCGGCTTTTCCCCCGCCTGTGCCGGGTCCCAGTGACAGATGCCGCAGCGGGTCTTGAACAGCTGCGCTCCGTCTGCCGCTGACGCCGGACCGGCGATCAACACCGCAAAGGCGGAAAGGGCAACCAGACGGACAGCGCGCGTTTTCATGTGCGTAGCTTTCTTTTCCATAATGCTGGAATGCACGATCCCCTGTGAATCGGCGATTAATCGGTAATGTTTTTCGGGCTATTGTAAAGAGATGGACCCGCTTCTGCCCTCTCTTGCCGACGTCGAGCGGCTCCAGGAGAACGCCGATGCAGAGGCCCGCCGCGCGCTCGCGCTGAAGCTGGGGCACAGCTACACGCAGCGCCTATTCGGCGACCGAGAACGCGGAATCGCGGACGATATTGTGCGCGCGATCGCTCGGGACGTCGAAGTTGAAGTGCGCAAGGCGCTCGCACAGACCATCGCTTCGAGTACGGACATTCCGCAGGACGTGGCACTGCGCATGGCGCACGACGTCATCGAGGTCGCCGAGCCGATCCTGAAGGCGAGCGATCTCCTCGACGACGATATGCTCGTGGAGATCGTGAAGTCGCGGAGCGAAGACCACCGCGTCGCCATCGCCGCGCGGCCCGTGGTGCGGGAGCCGGTTTCGGCGGCGATCGTTGAACATGCCGAAGTGCGGGCAGTCTCGACGCTTGCCGCCAATGCCGGCGCCGACATCGCCGAAGCCGCGATGGCGCGTGCCGTCGAACGCTTCGGGGATGAAGAGGCGGTGGCGATGCCGCTCGCTGACCGCCCATCGCTGCCGCTTGCGATTGCGGAGCGGCTCGTCGCGCTGGTTTCAAGCCGCCTCAGAGCGCGGATGGCGGGCGAGGGGGACCGGTTTCAGCAGTTCGCGAAAGGGCTTTCGCAGGTTTCCGAGGGTGCGGCGTTCATTCTGGGCGGCGGCGAAACCGATGTGCTCGATCTCATCGCCATGGTCGACCAACTGCACGCGGCCGGGAAGTTGCAACCCTCGCTCGTTATCCGCGCGGGGCGGCTTGGCGACCGCGAGCTGATGCAGGCGGTCGTCTCAAGGCTCACCAGCATCCGCTACGGTCTCGTTGTCGAAGCCTTCGAGCAACCCGATTCCGCACGGCGGATGCTGCGCGAAGTGGGCCTCGTGCCGTCGGAAATCGACGAGGTCGTTCCCGCCGCCGCTTAAGCGAGCTCGGCGGGCCCCTCGTCTTCGGGATTGGTGCCGTTCACCGTCTTGCCCTTGCTGCGGACGGCGGTTGTTGCGGACTTGGCGACCTCGGCCGCGCCCTCCTTGATCTCGTTGAAACGCAGCTTGGCAGCTTCCTTGATCCCAAGCTCGGCAAGCTTTGCTTCACCGGCTGTGCGCGCGACCCTGGCCGCCGTACGCGCCGTTGACGCGAGCTTGTCGCGGACGGGTCCGATCGTGCGATTCTCGCTGCTGCTGCGCGGCAGCAATGCACCGATGATCGCGCCAAGCGCTGCACCCGCAAGCACGGCCGTGATGGGGTTCTCCTCGACGCTTTCGACTGTCCGCTCGCGCGCCTTCGCTGCCTGGATCTTCGCGCGTTCGGAATAGTCCGCGGCACGCTCCCGCGCTGTTTCCCAGGCATCATTGGCGTGCTGGCGCGCGGAAGCGAGCTTTTCGCCCGCGACGTCGCGGGCAGCCTGCGCCTTGTGTGTCACCGTCTCGCGCACTTGCTGCGCTGTCTGCTTCACGCTGTCCAGCCGGTCCTTGCCCGGCGCTTCGTTGCCGAAGTCATCTTCGTACTCGCTCATGGCGGGTGCCTTTCTGCTCTTCCGATTGTGCCGAGCGCCCGCCAACATGCCGGCAAGCGCGCCGACGATGGAGATAGCGCCAAGATTTTCGCGCGCAGCCTGACGGCCGCGTGCAACCAGTTCCGCCCCCCGTTCAGCGGCTGCATCAATCGCCTCGTTGGCGATCGTGCGGGGATCGAGCCGGTGACGGATCTCGCCGACGGTCAGCGCGATCCGCCGCCGCGCCTCGGCGGCTTCCGCTTCATAGAGGGCCGTGTTGACGGGATCGTCGTTCACATTTCGCTCCGGTGGCGCAGCAGGGATGGGGGCTCGAGCACGATCTCAAGACGTTTGCGCCCTTCAACGAACAAAACGCACGACGCGCCCGCAGCGATCACAGTGACAATCACCACCGCCAGGAAAAATCCGACGAGCGGTCCGAGCAGCACGACGAGCGCAGTCGCAATGCCCATCAGAGCGACAAACGCCAACGCAACCGAAGCGCTGAGCAAGCCAAGCGGTCGCCGCGCCAATTGAAGACGCCGGGCGATCTTCGCTTCGGCAATGCGGACTTCCGCCTGCAGTAGGTCTCCGCCTTCGTCGACGAGGCGCTCGAAGAGATCGGAGATTTTTACGTCCTGATCGGCCACCCCTGTTGGTCCTCTCAGGCTTCGACGTCGTCGTTGCGGCTCGCCTTGAGGAAGCGCGAGATAATGAAGCCGGCGGCAGCCGCAGCGGCAATCACCAACACCGGCGAACGGCGTACCATCTCGCGGGTGTCATCGATAATGTCGTCGACGGTCTTCTCGCGCATCCGCTGCGCGAAGGACTCCACCGAATCGGCGGCTGAATTGATGATGTTCGCGAGCGGCTCCGCCTGCGTGCCCTTCAGCTTGTCGGCGGCTTCGCGCGTGACATGCGAGACACTGCCAAGGGTTTCGGCGGCGCGGGTCTTGCCTTCCTCGGCGGCGCTGCGCGCCTTTGTCGAGGCTTCGGTCTTCAGCTTGCTGGCTTCAGCCTTGATGGTGGCCAGCCGGTCCGGTTTCGCGGCAACCGGATCGGCAGCAGCAGGCGCGGGAAGAGTGTCGGACATGCCAATTCCTTTCGGGCTTACAGGAGCTGTAATAGAACAATAGAACAGGATGTTGGTTCCGTCCTCGACAAAAACAAGGCGGCATTGCGACATTGGCTCTACAAGCGGCGTTGCCCCGCGCGACGAGGCTGATTAAGAGCGCGCACGAACGATATTTTCATAAGCCGGAGCGACCCCATGACCGCGATCATCGACATCCACGCCAGACAGATTCTCGACAGCCGCGGCAACCCGACCGTGGAGGTCGAGGTGACGCTGGAGGATGGCGCCTTCGGCCGTGCGGCCGTGCCCTCGGGCGCCTCGACGGGTGCCTACGAGGCTGTGGAGCTTCGCGACGGCGACAAGAGCCGCTGGCTCGGCAAGGGTGTGGAGAAGGCGTGCGCTGCAGTTGACGGCGAGATTCAGGACGCGCTGCTCGGCATGGATGCCGAAGATCAGCTCGAACTCGACAACACGCTGATCTCTCTGGACGGCACGCCGAACAAGGCGCGGCTTGGCGCCAACGCCATTCTGGGCGTCAGCCTGGCAGCGGCGAAGGCCGCAGCGGATTCGCGGGGACTGCCGCTCTATCGCTACGTTGGCGGCGTTTCGGCGAGCGTGCTGCCGGTGCCGATGATGAACATCCTGAACGGCGGCGCTCATGCCGACAACCCAATCGATTTCCAGGAATTCATGATCATGCCGGTCGGCGCCGAGAGCTTCGGCGAGGGGCTGCGCTGGGGCGCGGAGATTTTCCACACCCTGAAGAAATCGCTGCATGACAAGGGTCTTGCGACCGCCGTGGGCGACGAGGGCGGCTTCGCGCCGAACCTCGCGAGCGCCGAGGCTGCGCTCGACTTCATCATGGGCGCCGTTGAAAAGGCCGGGTTCAAGGTGGGTGACGAAGTGATGCTGGCGCTCGACTGCGCCTCCACCGAATTCCACAAGGACGGCAAGTACGAGATGACGGGCGAGGGCAAGTCGCTGTCGTCAGCCGAGATGGTGGATTTCCTCGCGGGCCTTTGCGACCGCTACCCGATCATTTCGATCGAGGACGGCATGGGCGAAGACGATTGGGACGGCTGGAAGCTGCTCACCGACCGTGTCGGCGATCGTGTCCAGCTGGTTGGCGACGACCTTTTCGTGACGAACCCGGCGCGCCTGCGCGACGGCATTGTCAAGGGCACTGCGAACTCCATTCTGGTCAAAGTTAACCAGATTGGTACACTCTCCGAAACGCTCGAAGCCGTGAACATGGCGCACCGCGCGCGCTATACCGCGGTGATGTCGCATCGTTCCGGCGAGACCGAGGACGCCACCATCGCGGACCTCGCCGTCGCGACCAACTGCGGCCAGATCAAGACCGGCAGCATGGCGCGCTCGGACCGGCTCGCGAAGTACAACCAGCTCATCCGCATCGCGGAAGAACTGGGTGATGCGGCCACATATGCGGGCCGATCCATTCTCCGCGCAAAATAACGCTTGAATCATTGGGATTCGCGTGATTCAAAGGCGGACGTGAGCGAACCCGTCCGCCTTGTCTCCTATATGCGTGCAGCCTGGCTGCCGGCGCTCTGCATTGGGCTTGTCGCGTTTTTCGGATGGCACGCAGTCGCGGGCGATACGGGCGTGCTCGCACTCGGAGGCTACAAGGCCGAGCAGACGCGCCTCACCAATGAGGCCGCAGCCGTCGCAAAGCGCAAAGCCGATCTTGAACGCAAGGTCGCCGCGCTTGATCCTGCGCGGGTTGATCCAGACTTCGCCGACGAACTCGTGCGTGAGAATCTGGGCCTCGTCCGCGAAGACGAGTTCGTCATCCGTCTCGACAAATAAGCAATCAAGGTTCGCGCTCGCGCTTGAACTTTACACACGGTCGCACGTATAGCGACGGTGAAGTAAAAAACTTTACCCTGCGAACCAGAGGAGGGGATCATCGCCGAGCGAACCAAAGAGGCGAAAACAGCGCCCAAGACCAAACCTTCTGCTCGTAAAACAAAGGCTGCGACATCGCACCGGCAGTCTGAAGAGCGCGAAGGACTGGACCGGCTGCCCGACTATTCGCCTTACAAGGCCAGCGTCGACGAACTCCTCGATTTCTACCGCCAGATGCTGCTTATCCGCCGTTTCGAGGAAAAGGCGGGCCAGCTTTACGGCATGGGGCTGATCGGCGGTTTCTGCCACCTCTACATCGGACAGGAAGCTGTCGTGGTCGGCCTTCAGTCCGCGCTCAAGGCCGGGGACAGTGTCATCACCGGTTACCGCGACCATGGCCACATGCTCGCCTGCGGCATCGAATCACGCGCGGTGATGGCAGAACTGACCGGGCGCGCTGCCGGCATATCCAAAGGCAAGGGCGGCTCGATGCACATGTTCAGTGTCGAGCACGGTTTCTACGGCGGGCACGGCATCGTCGCCGCACAGGTGCCGCTCGGCACCGGGCTTGCCTTCGCGCACAAATACAAGGGCGACGGCAACGTCTGCCTCACCTATTTCGGTGATGGCGCCGCCAACCAGGGCCAGGTGTACGAAAGCTTCAATATGGCGGAGCTGTGGAAGCTCCCCGTGGTCTACGTGATCGAAAACAACCAGTACGCGATGGGCACGAGCGTCAACCGCGCAAGCGCGGAAGACCAGCTTTACCGCCGCGGCGAGAGCTTCCGCATCGAAGGCGTCCAGGTGAACGGCATGGACGTGCTTGAAGTGCGCGGCGCCGCCCAGATGGCGATCGAATGGGTCCGATCCGGCAAGGGGCCGCTGCTTCTTGAACTGAAGACCTACCGCTATCGCGGCCACTCCATGTCCGATCCCGCGAAATACCGCTCGCGTGAGGAGGTGCAGGCCATGCGCGAGAAATCCGATCCGATCGAAGCGGCGAAGAAGCACCTGCTCGCCGCGGGGGTCGATGAGACCAAGCTGAAGGACATCGAGAAAGAGGTGCGGGCCATCGTCAACGATTCCGCCGACTTCGCCGAGCAGGCGCCTGAACCGGAGCTTCCAGAGCTCTATACCGACGTTCTGGTGGGGAACTACTGATGGCGATCGAGATCAAGCTGCCCGCCATGTCTCCCACGATGGAGGAGGGGACGCTCGCCAAATGGCTGGTGAAGGAAGGCGACGAGGTGAAGCCGGGCGATGTGATCGCCGAGATCGAGACCGACAAGGCGACAATGGAACTGGAATCGGACGAAGGCGGCACTGTTTCGAAGATCCTGGTTGAAGCCGGATCGGACAGCGTTGCCGTCGGTACGCTGATTGCCGTGATCGATGACGGGGAAGGGGATGGCGACGCCGAGGCGCCGCCGGAAAAGACCGAGCCCCCGGTCGCCAAAAAGGCATCGGCTGAAAGGCATCCCGAACAGAAGACCGAAGCACCTTCCGGCGCCAAGGCGATTCCGACGCCGCAGCCGGCGATCGCGAACGATCCCGAAATCCCTGCGGGTACGAACCTTCGCCGCATGACCGTGCGCGAGGCGCTGCGCGATGCGATGGCCGAGGAGATGCGCACCGACAGCCGCGTTTTCGTGATGGGCGAAGAGGTCGCGGAGTATCAGGGCGCCTATAAGGTGACTCAGGGTCTGCTCGAAGAGTTCGGTCCGGCGCGCGTCATCGATACGCCGATCACCGAATATGGCTTCGCAGGCGTCGGCACCGGCGCGGCGATGGGTGGGCTGCGGCCCATCGTCGAGTTCATGACCTTCAACTTCGCCATGCAGGCGATCGATCATATCGTGAACTCGGCCGCCAAGACGAACTACATGTCGGGTGGCCAGATGCGCTGCCCCATGGTGTTTCGCGGCCCGAACGGCGCGGCGTCGCGCGTTGCGGCACAGCACAGCCAGAACTACGGCCCGTGGTACGCGAGCGTGCCCGGCCTGATCGTGATCGCACCGTACAGCGCGGCGGACGCGAAGGGCCTTCTGAAGGCAGCAATCCGCTCGCCCGATCCGGTCGTCTTCCTCGAAAACGAGCTGCTTTACGGCCAGAGCTTCGATGTGCCTGAGGTGGAGGATTATGTCCTCCCCATCGGCAAGGCGCGGATCGCGCGCGAGGGGGGCGATGTCACCATCGTGTCCTACTCGATCGGCGTCGGGGTCGCGCTTGAAGCCGCGAAGGCGTTGGCGGACGAGGGGATCGAGGCAGAGGTCGTCGATCTCCGCACGCTGCGTCCGCTCGACCGCGCCACCGTTCTCGCGAGCCTCAAGAAGACGAACCGCATGGTCGTCGTTGAGGAGGGCTGGCCGCAGTGCTCAATCGCTTCTGAAATCATGGCGATCGTGATGGAGGATGGCTTCGACGATCTCGATGCGCCCGTTCTCCGCGTCACGAATGTCGATGTTCCGCTGCCCTACGCCGCGAACCTGGAAAAAGCCGCACTCGTGAAGGCCGCCGACGTTGTCGCCGCCGCCAAGCGCGTCACCTACAAGGACTGAACATGCCGATTGACATTACGATGCCCGCCCTCTCGCCCACGATGGAGACGGGAACACTCGCGAAATGGCTTGTGAAGGAAGGCGACAAGGTTTCGCCCGGCGACGTCATCGCCGAGATCGAAACCGACAAGGCGACGATGGAGGTTGAATCCATCGACGAGGGTGTCGTCGCGAAGATCGTGGTTGCGGCGGGAACAGAGGACGTTCCGGTTGGCCAGCTGATTGCCGTGCTTGCGGAAGACGGGGAAGAGGTTTCCGCGCCGAAGGCTGCAAAAGCCGAACCCAAGGAAGCTCCGAAGGCGGCCGCACCGGCCCCCAAGGCCGAAGAGAAGCCGCAGCCGGCGCCTGAACCAGCGAAAGCTGAAGCGCCGAAACCGGCAGCGCCGCAACCGGCGGTAACGGACGACGGCGACCGCGTGAAGGCGAGCCCGCTTGCACGCCGCATCGCCGAAGCCAAGGGCATCGACCTCGGCGAGGTTCAGGGCAGCGGCCCCGGCGGCCGCGTCGTGAAGGCGGACCTCGACGGCGGGAAACCGGCCGCGGCCGCGCCCGCAGCCAAGGCCGCCGCACCTGCGGCGCCTGCAGCGTTCGATACCGAGATTCCGCACGACGCCGTGAAGCTCTCGAACATGCGCAAGGTCATCGCGCGCCGCCTTACCGAGGCTAAGCAGACGATCCCGCACATCTACCTCACCGTGGATATCCAGCTCGATGCGCTCCTGAAGCTGCGCGGCGAGCTGAACACGGCGCTGGAGCCGCGCGGCGTGAAGCTCAGCGTCAACGATCTGCTGATCAAGGCGCTCGCCGCCGCGCTGATCGAGGTGCCGGAGTGCAACGTCTCGATCTCGGGCGATCAGCTTTTCAAGTACAGCCGCGCCGATATCTCTGTGGCGGTGTCAATCCCGAACGGGCTCATCACGCCGATCATCACGGACGCAGACGCCAAGAGCCTCTCGGCCATCGCGACCGAGATGAAGGAACTCGCGGGCCGCGCCAAGGAAGGCAAGCTGCAGCCGCACGAGTATCAGGGCGGCACGGCCTCCATCTCCAACATGGGCATGTACGGCATCAAGCAGTTCGACGCGGTCATCAACCCGCCGCAGGGCATGATCATGGCAATCGGTGCGGGCGAGAAGCGGCCGTACATCGTGAACGATGCGCTCGCCATCGCAACGGTGATGTCGGCGACAGGCAGCTTCGACCACCGCGCCATCGACGGTGCGGACGGTGCACGCCTGATGCAGGCGTTCAAGCGCCTCGTCGAAAACCCGCTCAGCCTGCTGGCGTGATTGTCGCGAACCAGCTCTGGAAGGTTCCCGCGACTGCGATCGGCGGCGCAGCGATTGGAGGATTTTTATTTCTACCGATCGCTGAAGCTGCGCGCGCTCTAAAAGAGGGGGATATGTTAGCGTTGTTGGAGGCCCCGTTATTTATTCTGGCCAGTTTGGTTTTAGGGCTGCCGATAATTGCAAACGTATTGCCTTATACTTTTTTAGGAACGTTGATTGGCTTTTGGCCATCGTGTGTGCTTTTCGGAAGAAAGCGCATAGGCGATCTCTTCTTGATTTCCATCATCGGGGCCATCTTAGGAGCAGCACTGGTTTACTTGGATCGCTCTTTAAGTTTTCCGACTATTGTTGAGCCAATAGGGAATTACTCGCCATGGGTTGGCGCCATGTTTGGCGTTCTTACAGGTTATATCGGTTGGGTTCTCATGGAACCTCAAAGGATAGGAAGATTTGATGGCTGACACTTATGACCTCATCGTCCTCGGCTCCGGGCCGGGGGGCTATGTTGCGGCGATCCGCGCAGCGCAGCTTGGAATGAAGACGGCCATTGTCGAGCGCGAGCGGCTTGGCGGTATTTGCCTCAACTGGGGGTGCATCCCGACCAAGGCGCTGCTGCGCTCGTCGGAAATCTTCCACTATCTGACGCACGCTTCGGCTTATGGCCTCAGCGCAGAGAAGCCGTCGTTTGACATCAAGGCTGTCGTGGCGCGTAGCCGCAAAGTTGCCGATCAGCTGAACGGCGGCGTCAAGGGGCTGATGAAGAAGCACAAGATCGACGTGCATGAAGGCGTCGGCACGCTGACGGGGAAGGGCAAGCTCTCCGTTTCTAAGGACGGCAAGACGACCGAGCTTTCAGCTAAGAACATCATCGTCGCCACGGGCGCTCGTGCCCGCGAGCTTCCGTTCGCGAAGGCCGACGGCAAGCGCATCTGGACGTATCGCCATGCGCTGGTGCCCGAAACGGTGCCGGAAAAGCTGCTGGTGATCGGATCGGGCGCGATCGGCATCGAGTTTGCAAGCCTCTATTCGGACCTCGGCGCCAAAGTGACGGTCGTCGAGATGCTGGAGCGTATCCTTCCCGTGGAAGACGCTGAAGTCAGCGCGTTCATGGAAAAGGCGCTCACCAAGCAGGGCATGGCGATCCACACGAAGACGGGCGTTCAGAAGCTGGACGCGACCGCGAAGGGCGTGAAAGCCGAGATCAAGTTCGCCGACGGCAAGGTTGAAACGCAGGAGTTCAGCCATGTTATCGTCGCGGTCGGCATCGTGCCGAACATCGAGGACATCGGCCTCGAAAAGCTCGGCGTGAAGCAGCTTCCGAACAAGCACATCGAAACGGACGGTTACGGCCGCACCAGCGTGGACGGCATCTGGGCGATCGGCGACGTCACGGCCGGGCCGTGGCTCGCGCACAAGGCGATGCATGAGGCCGTCGTGTGCGTGGAGAAGATGGCGGGCGTGAAGGATGTTCACGCCATGAGCACGGCGAATATCCCCGGCTGCACCTACTCACGCCCGCAGGTTGCCTCCGTGGGCCTCACCGAGGCGAAGGCGAAGGAAGCCGGATACAAGGTGAAGGTCGGCAAGTTCCCGGCCATCGGCAACGGCAAGGCGATCGCGCTCGGCGAGACCGAGGGCTTCGTGAAGACCGTGTTCGACGAGGCGACCGGCGAGCTTCTGGGGGCGCACATGGTGGGCGCGGAAGTAACCGAGCTGATCCAGGGTTATGTCGTGGCGCGCGAGCTGGAAACGACCGAGGCCGAACTGATGGGCACGACCTTCCCGCACCCGACGCTTTCGGAAATGATGCACGAAAGCGTGCTTGCCGCTTACGGGCGCCCGCTTCACATCTGATTGAAAGACCTCAGGCCGCCGGTGAGAACGTGCCGGCGGCCTCGTCGAGGACATGCAGAACGCCGTCGCGGATCGCAAAATAGGCGCCGATCAGCTTCAGCTTGCCTGCAGCCTCGCGCTCCGGAATGCACGGGAAGGTCCGCAGATTCTGCAGGGAGACCTTCACGGCCTCCAGTTCCAGCGCGTACTCGACATCGCGGTCCATGCGGCCGCCGTGTTCGTGAAGGATGCGGTCGCGGGCCTCGTCGAGAAGATCGATCCAGTGCGCGATGAAGCCGCCCGCGCCGGCCGGAGCACCCTTGAACTTGCTGGTGAGCGCGGCCTGCACGCCGCCGCAGCCGCCATGCCCCATCACGACGACGTTCTCGACCTCGAGTTGGGTCACGGCGAACTCCAGCGCAGCTGAGACGCCGTGGCGACCGCCGCCCAGCTCGAACGGCGGCACCAGATTGGCGACGTTGCGCACCGTGAAGATTTCGCCCGGCCCGACATCGAAGATCATCGCCGGGTCGACACGACTGTCGGAGCAGGAAATGATCATGGTTTTCGGACTCTGGCTCGAACGAAGCGCGTCGTAGCGAGCCTTTTGGGCGATATAGGCGCCGCCGCGAAACCGGCGGTAGCCGTCGATCAGTTCATCGAAGCCAGACATGGAAATGCGGCTAACCCGTTCATGCCTGCCATGCAAGAACTGACGGTTGGATTATGCGGCTGTCGCCGCTATCTAGGCGCGCATGGCAGACGCTGACCCCGCACCCGCTTCTCCTATCCGCACCCGCAAGCCGGACTGGCTGCGCGTGAAAGCGCCGACGAGTGTCGGTTTTGCGCAGACACGCAAGCTGATGCGGAACCTCGGCCTCAACACGGTGTGCGAAGAAGCCGCGTGCCCGAACATCGGCGAGTGCTGGACGCAGAAGCACGCGACCGTGATGATTCTGGGCGACACGTGCACGCGCGCCTGCGCCTTCTGCAACGTGAAGACTGGTATGCCGAATCCGGTCGATCCGCTTGAACCCGAACACGTCGCGACCGCCGCCGCCGAACTTGGCCTTGAGCATATCGTCATCACCAGCGTCGACCGCGACGACCTTGCGGACGGCGGCGCCACGCAGTTTGTGCGCGTCATCGAGGCGCTGCGTCGCCGCGCGCCAAATACCACGATCGAAATCCTGACGCCGGACTTCCGCAACAAGGCGGACGAGGCGGTGAAGCGCATCGTCGACGCACGGCCCGACGTTTACAACCACAACCTCGAAACCGTGCCGAGGCTCTATCCGACGATCCGGCCCGGCGCGCGCTACTTCCACTCGCTGCGCCTGCTCGAACGCGTGAAGACGCTCGACCCGACGATCTTCACCAAATCCGGCCTGATGGTCGGGCTCGGCGAAGAGCGGCTGGAAATCCATCAGGTAATGGATGACATGCGCTCGGCCGACATCGATTTCCTGACGATCGGCCAATATCTGCAGCCAACGCCGCGCCACGCGAAAGTGATCGATTTCGTGACGCCGGACACGTTCAAGTCTTACGCGTCGCTTGGCCGCGCCAAGGGCTTCGCGCTCGTTGCGGCATCGCCGCTCACGCGCTCCTCATATCATGCGGGCGACGACTTCGCGAAGCTGAAGGCCGCGCGCCTCGCAAAGCATCAACGCGCCGATGCCTGAACATCGCGAGGTCCGGGTTCTTCCGTACACACCGGAACAGCTCTTTGATCTCGTCGCCGATGTCGGCAGCTATGGCGAGTTTCTGCCCTGGGTGATCGCGACGCGCGTCAAGTCGCGCAGCGACGCGGAAATGGTCGCCGACATGGTCGTCGGCTTCAAGGTGTTCCGGGAGACCTTTACCAGCCGCGTGGTGCTGGACAGACCGCACCATATCCACATCGACTATGTCTCGGGGCCGCTGAAGTTTCTCTACAACGATTGGCGTTTCAAGGCTGTGGGTGGCGGCACGGAAGTCGACTTCCACGTCGATTTCGCGTTCCGGCAATCGATCCTGAACGGTCTCGCCGGGGCATACTTCCACGAAGCCTTCCGCAAGATGGTGACGGCGTTCGAAACGCGCGCCGCCAAGGTCTATGCGGCGGAGGCGCCCTCGGGCAGCAGCAGTTCGAGCGCGCAGCGCACGGCCTGAAGCCGGATACCCGTGCGGCCGAGGTCGCCGAACTGCCTCATGTCCGCAACAACATCTTCCGGGTCCGCGTCGCGGATCGCGCGGGCGAAGACCACCGTTCCCACGGGTTTCGATTCCGACCCTCCGTCCGGCCCCGCGATGCCCGTGATCGCCACGGCAACATCCGCCTCGCTGTGCGCAAGCGCGCCCTGCGCCATCGCCCAGGCGGTCGCAACGGAAACCGCGCCGAAGGTTTCGAGCACGTCGCCGTGCACATCGAGCTGCGCCGTCTTCGCTTCATTCGAATAGGTCACAAAGCCACGCTCCAGCACGGCCGAAGAGCCGGGGATCTCCGTGATCGCACCGCACACGAGCCCTCCAGTGCAGGATTCGGCAAGCACGACCTTGCGTCCCGCGGCAGCATTCAGTTCCACCACGCGGCGTGCCAGCGCGATGATATCTTCCTCAAAAAACGTCACTCTTTTGCTCCCAATGGGCAAAGTTGAGGGCCGGACGTGGATTTACCGGCACCAATACGCATGAAGGCCGTGACAAGGCGCGCAATCTGCGCGTCCTGCAAGGGCAGCAAGGCGTCTACGAGATCGTTGGCCATAGCACAGTCGCTTGCCGACATGTCCTTGATGATTGCGCTCGCGGTCACGCTTGCCACAAGCGGCCGCATGGCATCGCTCTGCTTGCGCATCTCATCGGCAACGGCCTTGTCTTCCTGCTGACCCAGAAAATGATCGAGCACCACCGGCCAAGCCGCATCTCCGCGCGCCTTGAAGCGTGTGCGAAGCTGTGGTTGTGCGGCGACGATCGCCGGCGAAACCGCAGCGTGGCCGGTGCCGCATTGTTCCGCGACGATCGGCGCGACGGTCGCGAGCAGGAAATCGGAAAAGGCGAGTGCCTGCGTTTGGTTCATGCACGTCTCGCCGGTTTCGGCATGTGCACTGGAAACCGCAAGGCTCGCCAAGGCCAGGATCAGGGCTGGACGTTTCATTTGATCTCCACCGTGCTGAGCCGAACAGAAGCAGTTGCCTGGGCCGCAATGCCTTCCCTGCGTCCCGTGAAGCCGAGCTTCTCTGTCGTTGTAGCCTTGATGCTAACCCCCTCGACTGGCAGCCGCAACAGTCCGGCCACGCGCTGCCGCATAGCCTCCCTATGCGGACCGACCTTGGGCGTTTCGCAGATGAGCGTGACATCCACGTGATCGATGATACCGCTCCGGGCGAGGATGAGGTCGCGGGCGTGGATCAGAAACTGATCCGACGGAGCGCCGCGCCACTTGGGATCGCTCGGCGGAAAATGATCGCCGATGTCGCCCATTGCCGCGGCGCCGAGCAGGGCGTCGGTCAGCGCGTGGAGGCCGACGTCAGCGTCGCTGTGGCCGACGAGGCCGTGGTCGTGTGGAACCTTTACACCGCAAAGCCATACGTGATCGCCCGGTCCGAAGCGGTGGACATCGAAGCCTTGCCCCACGCGCGTCACCCGCCCGGCACCGAGCAAAGCTTCAGCACGCGCGAAGTCCGCAGGGTACGTGAGCTTGGCGAGCTTTTCGTCGCCTTCCACGAACGCGATGCGCAGTCCGGCAGCGAGCGCAACCGCGACGTCATCAGTCGCGTCCGGAGCGGCGTCGGCATGGGCAGAACGGATCGCGGCGTAGCGAAACGCCTGCGGAGTCTGGACGCGCTTCAGGCGACTGCGGTCAACCTCGCCGTCGGCGTGGGTTTCGCCGGTGCGAAGGCTGTCGACCACGGGGAGGGCGGGGACGGCGCCTTCATTTTCGGCGAGCGCATCCAGCAGCCGGTCGATGACGTCATGCGAGAGGAGGGGGCGGGCCGCGTCGTGGATCAGGACAAGGTCGGGGGCAAAATCTGCAAGCGCTTCGAGACCGCGATGCACCGATTCCTGCCGCGTCGCGCCGCCGGGAACCGGCAGCGTGCCGAGTCCCTGCGCGGCGTCCGAAAAGGCTGCGGTGTCATCCGGGTGGATCACAGCCACGACCTGGCCGACGCGCGGGTGACTCGCGAGCGCAGCAAGCGAACGGCGGATCACCGGCTGGCCCGCCAGGGCCCGGTATTGTTTCGGCACGCCTTCGCCCGCGCGGGAGCCTCTCCCGGCGGCAACGACGATCGCAGCGACCCTTGACGGTTCGTTCATGGGCGCGGCCTTTAGCGCAGGCTGTGCTTGCCGAACAGCCCTGCTTGGGCTATGCGCCGTGCCTTATTTTTGGGCAGCCGAAGACAGTGCCGAAACTGAAGCCAATCTCGATCGGACCGGTGACAATCGACCAGCCGGTTATCCTGGCGCCGATGACCGGCGTCACCGACCTGCCGTTCCGCAAGGTCGTGAAGCGTTTTGGCGCGGGCCTCACCGTGACCGAAATGATCGCGAGCCAGGCGATGGTGCGCGAAACGCGCCAGTCGCTGCAGAAGGCGGCGTGGGATCCTTCAGAAGAGCCGATCTCCATGCAGCTCGCCGGCTGCGAACCCGGCATCATGGCCGAAGCGGCGAAACTGAACGCCGATCGCGGCGCGGCGATCATCGACATCAACATGGGCTGCCCGGTGAAGAAGATCGTCAACGGTCACGCCGGTTCTTCGCTGATGCGCGACCTGAAGCTTGCCGCCTCGCTGATCGATGCGACGGTGAAGGCGGTCGATCTGCCGGTAACGCTGAAGATGCGCATGGGATGGGACCACGGCAGCCTCAATGCACCCGAACTCGCGCGCATCGCCGAAGACCTCGGCGTGAAGATGATCACGGTGCACGGGCGCACGCGCAACCAGATGTATTCGGGGAGCGCCGACTGGGCATTCGTGCGCAACGTAAAGAACGCCGTGTCGCTGCCGGTGGTCGTGAACGGCGATATCTGCTCGGTCGAAGACGCGCGCACTGCGCTTGAACAATCCGGCGCGGACGCGGTGATGGTGGGGCGGGGGGCTTATGGCCGCCCGTGGCTGCTCGGCGAGGTGATGGCAGATCTGTGCGACCATCGCTTCAAGGCGCCGACGATCGAGGAGCAGTATCACCTGATCCTCGAACAATATGAGATGATGCTGGACCTTTATGGCACCGATACGGGCGTCAACCTCGCGCGCAAGCATATCGGCTGGTACACCAAGGGAATGCACGGCTCGGCCGAGTTCCGGAACAGCGTCAACCAGGTCGGTGATCCGGCTCGCGTGAAGGCGATGCTCCGCGAATTCTACGCGCCCTGGCTCGCCCGGGCGGCAGCCTGATATGGCCACCGTGCCCGCGGTTCCGCTGGTGCCGCCGCCATCCGCCGACGACCTGCTCGCCAGCCTGCCGATCCCCATTGTTCTCATCGACGCCGACGGTGCGCCTTCGCGCATGAACACCGCCGCCGAGGACATGTTCAACCTCAGCGAGCTCGCGCTCGTCGACCGCGGCTGGGGCGCCATTTTCCCCGAAGACAGCGCGGTGCGCGCGGTTCTGTTCGAGGCGGTCGCCACCGGGGGCGAATTCGCCGCTTACGACCTTGAGATCGCATTCATCGGCGGACGGCGCATCACGGCGGACCTGCTGGTTTCGCCCGTGCCGGATTCGCCCGGCTGGTCCACCCTGGTGTTCCAGCGCCGGGCGGCAGCGACCATGGTGAACCGCCAACGCGAACAGGTGGGTGCGGCGAAAACCGCCGTGGGCGTGGCAGCGATGCTGGCACACGAGATCAAGAACCCGCTTTCTGGCATTCGCGGCGCCGCGCAACTTCTGGCACAGGACGGCGACCCGGAACTGACCGATCTTATCTGCACCGAAGTCGATCGCATAAGCACGCTGATCGACTCGATGGAGGAATTCACCGACACGCGGCCGCTGAAGCGCCAGCCGGAAAATATCCACCTGATCCTCGGCCACGTCCGCCGCCTCGCCGAACACGGCTTTGCGCGCGATGTGGAGTTCGAGGAGGAATATGACCCTTCGCTGCCGGATGTGGACGGCGACCGCGATGCGCTGATCCAGATATTCGTCAATCTCGTGAAGAACGCCAGCGAAGCCACGGGAAACAAGGGCAAGATACGCCTCCGCAGCGCCTATCGACACGGCCTTAAAGTGGCGGTGAAAGGCTCCAAACGGCGCATGTCCGTACCCATCGAAGTCTGCGTGATCGACGACGGCCCCGGCGCGCCGGTTGACGTCGCCGAACATCTTTTCGATCCGTTCGTCTCGACAAAGCCGGGCGGCACGGGCCTCGGCCTCGCGCTCGTCGCGAAACTTGTCGGCGATCATGGCGGGCTCATCGAATACGACCGGCAGAACCACCCACCGCGCACGATCTTCCGCGTGCTGCTGCCAACGGCGGGCAGCCAGTGAGCCGCACCGGTACGATCATCGTCGCCGACGACGACGCCGCAATCCGCACGGTCGTACGTCAGGTACTCGTGCGCGCGGGCCATGAGGTGCGCACGACGGACACGGTCGCGGGCCTCTGGCAACTGATCGAGGCAGGGGTGGGGGACGCGGTGATTACCGATGTCGTGCTGCCCGACGCTGATGGACTCGATGCTGTGCCGCGCATCCTCGCGCGCCGCCCCGGCCTCCCTGTGATCGTGATGAGCGCGCAGAACACGCTGGCGACGGCAGTGCGCGCAACAGAAAACGGTGCATTCGAATACCTGCCCAAGCCCTTTGATATCAACAAACTCTCAGCCGCTGTTTCTTCAGCACTCGAACAGTCGCAGGCGCCCGCACGCAAAGCGGCGGCGAAAGAGGAAGGGGACGGCCTGCCGCTCATCGGGCGTTCTTCTGCGATGCAGGAGGTGTACCGCACGATCGCGCGTGTCGTGCCCACCGACCTCACCGTGCTTATCCTCGGCGAATCCGGCACCGGCAAGGAACTCGTCGCGAAGGCGCTGCACGACCTCGGTTCCCGGCGGACGGGGCCGTTTGTTGCCGTCAACATGGCGGCGATCCCACGCGAACTCATCGAATCCGAGCTGTTCGGCCACGAACGCGGCGCCTTCACAGGCGCGCAAGCCCGCGCGATCGGACGCTTCGAACAGGCGCAGGGCGGCACATTGTTCCTCGACGAGATCGGCGACATGCCGATGGAGGCGCAAACGCGGCTACTACGCGTGCTCCAGTCCGGCGAGTTTACGACCGTTGGCGGCATGAGGCCGATCAAGGCCGACATCCGCATCGTTTCCGCGACGAACAAGGACCTGCGCCGCCTTGTCGACGCCGGGCTGTTCCGCGAAGACCTGTTCTACCGGCTGAACGTGGTGCCGCTGCATCTTCCACCGCTCAGGAGCCGCGTCGACGACATCGCCGAGCTTGCGACCCACTTCCTGCGCCGCGCCGAGGTGGAAGGGCTGCCGGCGAAAACCCTCGAACCCGAGGCGATCCTGCGCCTTCAGGCGCACGATTGGCCGGGCAACGTCCGCGAGCTTGAAAATCTGATGCGGCGCTTCGCGGCGCTCGAACGCTCTGACGTCATTTCCGCGTCGAGCGTTGAAGAGGCGCTCCGCAGCGAGCGTGTTCCCGCCGGACGTGCGGAAAGCGACAATCGCGGTCTTGCGGGTTCGGTCGAAGCGCACCTCGCGCGCTATTTCGATACGTTCGGCGACGATCTGCCCCCGGATGGGCTTTATGAACGCGTCCTCGCGGAACTCGAAAAGCCGCTGCTGCTGCTGAGCCTTGCGGCGACGCGCGGCAACCAGATCCGGGCGGCGAAACTGCTGGGCATCAACCGCAACACGCTGCGAAAGAAGCTGAACGATCGCGGCATCGATGCCGTGGCGCTGCGTCCTGCGGGCCCGCCGGTCGGCCGTTCAGGCTGAAGTCATCCAAAAATTGTTACCGCACCGCCGCTACTGTGTATTTGCGGCAACAGGCAAAGTGGTTAAAGCTCCATCCGTATGTCTGCGACCACATCCGTGAAGCCAGCAACGCCGCATCGGAGGCTGCGTCGCCGCATAAGCCGCTGGGTGTCGCGCGTCGATCTCTATCCGCGCCTTGAAATCGCGCTGGGGCTGATCGCCGTTGCCGTCGGCTGCGCGAGTTATTTCGCGTTGACCGACACGTTCTTCACCGCCGCCAACACGCCTTCGGGGCGCACGATCCTGCTTGTTGCGAACCTCGTACCTCTGATGGCGCTGCTCGTGCTGATCGGCCGCCGCTTCGTGATCCTGCGGGTGAACCGGCGTCGCGGCCTTGCCGGGGCGCGGATGCACGTGCGCATGGTGGCGCTGTTTTCGGCCATCGCGGCGATCCCGACGCTGCTCGTCGTGGTGTTCGCCTCGCTGCTTTTCCAGTTCGGAACCCAGTTCTGGTTTTCGGACAATGCCCGCACAGTGCTGCAAAACGCCGAGCAGGTCGCGCATTCCTATGTCGCGGAGAACCGCCAGCGCATCGTGGCGGACATCGAGGCCATGGGGACGGACGTTTATGAGTATGCGAACAGTTACGGCGTCGATTCCGCCGGGTTCGCAGACGGGCTTGCGTTTCAGGTCGCGGCGCGCAACCTGACCGAGGCGAGCGTCTTCACGCTGAACGGCGAGGATTACCATATCTACGCATCGGTGGGCATGACCGGCACGCCGCTTGCGCAGCGCATCCTGCCCACGGACATCGCACGGGCACGATCGGGCCGGGCGAGCGTGCTCGCAACCGCATCGGACCGTGTTGAGGCGATCGTCCGCATAGACCCACTGCTCGAACGCTACGTTTACGTCAGCCGCAGCGTCGATCCCGCCGTGCTCCAGTCTGCGCAGCGAGCCGAAGGCGCGATGAACGAGTATGATGCACTGCTCGCGCGCTCGAAGAGCCTGCAGTGGCAGTTCAACCTTGCGCTGTTCGTGATCGCGCTGCTGATCCTTGCCGCCGCCATCCTTTCAGCGCTGTGGCTCGCCAACCGGCTGGTCGCACCCATCGGCAGGCTTGTGCGCGCAGCCGAGAAGGTGGGGGCTGGCGACCTTGCCGCACGCGTTCCCGTTCGCAACAGCCCGGACGAGGTCGGCACGCTCGCGCGCACCTTCAACCGCATGACGCGGCAATTGCAGGCGCAGACCAGTGCGCTCGTTTCGGCGAACGAACAGCTCGATGCGCGGCGCCAGTTCACCGAGGCGGTCCTTTCCAGCGTGTCCGCAGGCGTCATCTCCATCGATGAGGACGGACATATCCGCCTTGTGAGCCATTCCGCCGCAGATCTCCTCGAAATGAGCGAAGACGCGCTCGGCGGCATGACCATCGAAGAGGCGGTACCGGAGTTTTCGGTGCTTTTGGAGGAAACGCGCACCTCTGGGCAGGCATCGGGCCAAGTACGCATCGCGCGCGGCAACGACGTGCAGACGCTGCTCGTGCGCATGGGCGGGGTTTCGGGTGGCAGCCAGGGCTATGTGATCACCTTCGATGACATCACGCAGCAGCTTGCCGACCAGCGGCGTGCCGCGTGGGCGGACGTGGCGCGGCGCATCGCGCACGAAATCAAGAACCCGCTCACCCCGATCCAGCTCTCTGCCGAGCGGCTACAGCGGCGCTATGGCAACAAGATCGAGGAGGGGGGGGACACGTTCCGCAGCCTCACCGAGACGATTGTGCGGCAGGTGGGCGACCTTCGTCAGATGGTGGACGAATTCTCGTCCTTTGCGCGGATGCCCAAGCCGGTCTTCAGGACAGAATCGCTCCTCGACATCGCGCGGCAAGCCATCTTCCTTCAAGAGGTCGCACACAGCGATTTCGACTATGAGATGGAAATCGCGCCTGATCTGCCGGCATTTATTTGCGACCGCCGTCAGATCGCGCAAGCGCTCACCAACCTCCTCAAGAATGCAGCCGAGTCGGTTGCGGCGCGTTGCAAGGATGGAGACGTACAGGGCCGCATCAGGCTCACCGCGCGCCTCGGCGAACCGGAAACGCTGGTTGTGACGGTGACGGACAACGGCATCGGCCTTCCCGCAAATCAACGCGACCGGCTGACCGAACCTTATGTGACGACGCGCGTGAAGGGCACCGGCCTTGGCCTCGCGATCGTCAAGAAGATCGTGGAGGAGCACGACGGCGTGCTCGATCTGCGCGATGCGGAAGGCGGCGGCGCCTCCGCCGTGATGAGTTTCGATCTGGCCGCCCTGCAGGCCCATATCACGCAGGAACCGGGTATTCCGGAAAAAGTCGCAGTTCAGCAAAGGTAGATGTGTGGCGCTTGATATTCTGATCGTCGACGATGAAGCCGATATCCGGGAACTGATCGCAGGTGTCCTCGATGACGAGGGCTATGAAACGCGCACGGCAGGGGACAGCGACAGTGCACTCGCTGCGCTCAGCGAGCGCCTGCCGAGCCTGCTCGTGCTCGATATCTGGCTGCAGGGATCGAAGCTCGACGGCATCGAGCTTCTGGAGGTCGTGAAGCAGCGCAATCCGGGACTTCCCGTGATCATGATCTCCGGCCACGGCAACGTCGAGACAGCGGTCGCGGCGATCAAGCGCGGGGCCTACGACTTCATTGAGAAGCCGTTTCAGGCGGACCAGCTGATCCACACTGTGGAGCGCGCAACCGAGGCGGAACGGCTGCGCCGCGAGAACGAGGAGCTGCGCTCGCGCGCCGGCATCGAGGGTGAAATCACAGGCTCTTCCGCGATGATCAACGGCGTTCGCGCGACGCTGAAGCGCGTTGCGGCAACCGGCAGCCGCGTCCTGATCGACGGCCCGCCGGGCTCCGGCAAAGAGGTGGCCGCGCGTCTGCTGCACCAGTGGTCTCCGCGCGCGAACGGGCCGTTCGTGGTCGTGGCCGCCGCGCGCCTCCACCCGGACCGTTTCGAGGAGGAGCTGTTCGGCGTCGAGGAAGACGGCCAGCCCGTGCGCATCGGCCTCTTCGAGCAGGCACATGGCGGCACACTGTTCCTTGATGAAGTCGCCGATATGCCGCTCGCGACGCAGGCCCGCATCCTCCGCGTGCTCACCGAGCAGATGTTCCAGCGCGTCGGCGGCGCGCGCAGCGTGAAGGTGGACGTGCGCGTCGTCAGCAGCACCTCGCGCGATCTTGCCAGCGAAATCGCCGCCGGGCGATTCCGCGAAGACCTGTTCTACCGTCTCAGCGTCGTCCCCGTACACCTGCCGCCGCTTTCGGAACGCCGCGAGGATATCGGCGAGCTCGCCGATTACTTCCTTGCGAAACTCTCGGCGGAGCGGCGGATTCCGACGCCCCGACTCAGCGACGACGCCATGGCTGCGCTGCAAACCTACGACTGGCCGGGCAACGTCCGTCAGCTCCGGAACATCATCGAGCGCACGCTGATCCTGATCCCCCCCGAGCGCACCCACCGCATCGAGGTGGACATGCTGCCCTCCGAGATCATCGCCGAACCGGCGAAGCTGATGCCAAATGAAGCGGTGCGATCGATCATGGGGACGCCGCTGCGAGAGGCGCGCGAATCGTTCGAACGGGAGTATCTGCGCGTCCAAATTCGTCGTTTTTCGGGAAACATCTCTCGAACGGCAGTATTTATCGGCATGGAACGCTCCGCGCTGCACCGAAAGCTGAAGGCGCTTGGCCTCTCCGATCCCGGAAAAGCAGACGACGAAGTAAATTCCGACACTTGACGGGAAGCGCCTGACCCCCAAATAGTGTGCCCGCGCCTACGGCAATCGGGCGCAGTGTAAAAGGATTCGAGGGGGACATGGCAGACAAGGCCAATAACTTGCAGGACGTGTTCCTGAACGCGGTCCGTAAGAGCAAGACGCCGGTGACGATGTTTCTCGTAAACGGCGTAAAACTGCAGGGTGTCATCACCTGGTTCGATAATTTTTCGGTTCTGCTTCGCCGTGACGGTCATTCGCAGCTTGTTTACAAGCACGCGATTTCCACGATCATGCCGGCAAGCCCCGTTCAATTGTTTGAGCCCGAGAAAGACGGCGACGACGATTGACCGACCCTGACGCCGGTACGCCGCCGCAAGCCGGGGGCAGACGGCGTAAGCAGTTCCACAGCTTCGGAGCGCACGACGACGTGCGCGGCGTCAGCATGGGCACGAAGGCGCTTGTCGTCGTGCCTGACATCGTGCGCCGCGATACATCCGTGCGCCGCGATGCCGAAGCGCGACTTCAGGAAGCGAAAAGCCTTGCCGGCGCGATCACGCTCGACGTGGTGGCGACGCGCATCCTTCGTGTCCGCGACCCGCGCCCGGCAACACTGATCGGCGCGGGGCAGGTCGAAGCCATCGCCGAGCTTGCGAAAGAAACCGGCGCGGAGCTGACCGTGGTGGACGGTGCGCTGACGCCGCTGCAGCAGCGCAACCTCGAAACCGGCACCGGTACCAAAGTGATCGACCGCACCGGCCTCATCCTGGAAATCTTCGGGGAGCGGGCCGCCACGCGGGAAGGGCGCTTGCAGGTGGAGCTTGCCCACCTCGGTTATCAGGCCAGCCGCCTCGTACGCTCGTGGACACACCTTGAGCGCCAGCGCGGCGGCTTCGGCTTCCTCGGCGGCCCGGGCGAAACTCAGATCGAAACCGACCGCCGCCTGATCCGCGAACGCATGGCACGGCTGCGCAAGGACCTCGGCGAAGTAACCCGCACACGCGGGCTGCAGCGCCGCCAGCGGAAGAAGGCGCCATATCCGGTGATCGCGCTCGTCGGCTATACAAACGCAGGAAAATCCACGCTTTTCAATCGGCTAACTGGCGCATCGGTGATGGCGAAAGACCTGCTGTTCGCAACGCTCGATCCCACGATGCGCGCCATCGCACTGCCCGGCATCGACAAGGCGATCCTTTCCGACACGGTCGGTTTCGTCTCAGAACTGCCGACGATGCTCGTCGCGGCGTTCCGCGCCACGCTGGAAGAGGTGCTCGACGCGGACATCATCGTCCACGTCCGCGACGTCGCGCACCCGGAAACCGAGGCGCAGAAGCGTGACGTCATCGACGTGCTCACCGAACTCGGTGTCGACCCTGATGGCGGGCGCCCGATCATCGAAGCGCTCAACAAGTCCGACCTCCTCGATACGGAAAGCCGCAAGGCCGCGCTCGAACAGGCGGCCGCGCCCAATAGCGTTCTTCTCTCGGCGGTGAGCGGGGAAGGGGTCGACGACCTCCGCAAACTCATTTCAGACACGCTGCTGCGCGATGCGCGCGTTCACAGCTTCGTCGTAGGCGCCGGCGACGGCAAGCGGCTGGCATGGCTGGAAAACAATGGCCTGGTGCTGAAGCGCCGTGCGAAGGGCGAGACCGTGGAACTGCAGGTGCGGATCAGCGACGAGGACAGATCCCGCTTTCTGGCGCTTCCTTAACGCTCCGATGCCTTTACCTGCTGCCACAGCGCTTCGAGGGCATCGATATCCATACCGGGCAAAGACTTGCCGGCCATCGCTTCTACGCCGTTGAAGCGGCGTTCGAACTTGGCGTTGGCCTGGCGCAGTGCTTCCTCGGCATCGATGCCGAGATGCCGCGCGTAGTTGACGACCGCGAACAGCAGATCACCGACTTCGCCGGAGCGCGACGCATCGTCCGCCGTCTCGACCTCGGTGAGTTCCTCATCGATCTTGGCGCGCGGACCTGACGCGTCCGGCCAATCGAAACCGACGCGTGCGGCGCGGCGCTGCAGCTTCTGCGCACGCATAAGCGCGGGAAGGCCGAGTGCCACGCCGGCGAGCGCGCCCTGATTGCCGCGCTCGCCAGCCTTCTGATCTTCCCATGCCGCCGTTTGGGCGTCTGCATCGGCGATGCTGGCGTCACCGAAGACGTGCGGGTGGCGACGGACCATCTTGTCGGCGATCGCCGCGGTCACGTCGGCAAGCGAGAAATGGCCCGCCTCGGACGCCATCTGCGAATGGTAAACAACCTGCAGAAGAAGGTCGCCGAGTTCGCCCTTGAGATCGGCCATGTCGCCGCGCGCGATGGCATCGGCAACTTCGTAAGCTTCCTCGATCGTGTACGGTGCGATGGATGCGAAATCCTGCTCGATGTCCCACGGACAGCCGCTCACCGGATCACGCAGCGCGCGCATGACGTCAGCGAGACGGGCGAAAGCTTCGGCGGCGGTTTCGATCATATGCAGGCGCTAGCGGGATTGGCAGGTTCAGGAAAGGGGCGAAATCGCACGAGCGCAGAGCGCGAATAAGCAAAAACTTAGCAAACCGGGTTTACTTGCAATATCGTGCTATGTGTTGGCAGGGCAGTTCGACATGAAACCTAACTACGGGGCCATATTTCTTGGCGTTGTCTTGACGCTCTTTCTGGGCTCCGTGCTTTTGCTGTCTACGCGTATCGGTCAGGCAATGATTTTCAGCGTGGAAGTTTGGCTGAATATCCCGAACGCGGCGCGGGCAACGCCTTTAAATCCGAAGGGATACCCGGCGATTGCAATGTGCCGTACGATCGGTCTCTCCGATCCGGAACGAGAGGCAAAAGAAAATATTACACGGGGTGACCTCCGGCCGTTCACGGTCTACGGCTACTGGGCGCAGGATGTACCGGGCGTATTCTGCCCCAATGGCAAGTATCCCATAGACAAACGCGGCGGCACATATGTGTCCGATATCCGTGATGCTTGCGGACAGATGAGCTTCTCGACCGCTCCTCCCGAAAAGATGAAAGCCTACAATCGCATACTTGCTGCACAGCCTCGCTTTCAGGAGATCACGGGGTGCCGGCCCGCAACCTATTGCGAGGAACGCTACCGCAAGGGAATGCCTGTCGCCGCTGTTCAAGACCCGCGATGTCCGGGTGAACCGGCAGTGTTGTTTCGCATAGCGCAGCAGGGTGAGACCGCAGCGCTTACCGAAGCGCTCAAGGATTTTTCAGACCGCGATCCGCAAACCCGCGATGCAATAACAGCGGCGTTTCTTGCAGCGCTGCGACGCGGAAAACTTGAGAACGCAGAACGCCTGCTTGCCGCCGGAGCCGACATAAACGGCCGCGTCCATGATACTCATCCGAATGGGCGCAAGTGGTTTGATTCCCCTTTATCGGCTGCCATGAGCGTGACCGAGAGTAGCGAGAAACGGATTGCGATTGCGCAATGGCTCTTCGGTCACGGGCTGAATTTTTCAAATCCCCGCACACATCAGGCGCTTTCGGCAGTTGCGCACGATGACGTCAAAATGGTGGAATACCTGCTCAGCAAGGGCGCTTCTCCAAATGGTATGGCCTCCAAGGAAGAGCTGGATCGTACTGCTAATGGCAACATTGCCACGGCTGACACCCCAGGTAATGGGCGACCGCTTTACGCCGCGATCCGTCATGCGCTTCAACGCCGGGGGCGCGATACGCCGCGCGATAAGGCCTGGGCCGATGACGAGCAGCGCAAAGCGGAAATGAATGCCGTGACTCTTTACAGCGCGGGAGCAAGATTTTCTGTCGACTCAAAGTTTGAGGATGAGTTGCGGGTCATGCCGAACATCCACATTGCATCGGTGCTGCTAGCGGCAGCGCATCGTGAAGGGCGGTTGATTGAGTTGATGGACAGGCTCATGCCTAGCAAGGGCGAACAGTGGGAAGAACTGCGCCAATATTTCCAAAAGGTGCGCGCCTGCAAAACCATCCGACCCGTCGCGCGGGTCGATCATATCAAGCTCTGTGCTTATGGAGACGTCTAGAAGGGCTGACCGAGCAGGGATGGGAATGTCTCTGCGGTTATCGATTTGTTGAAACGATAATATATATTATGTTAAATCAATTATCGCGGTTGGCCGCCATTCGGGACATACCCCCGGCCATTTTCTCAAAGGCATCGTTCATTCGGGCCGCAAGGTCGGCGTCGATATTGCTCTCGGTAAGCGCACGCGCCATGGCGTCCGTCCACTGTCGCGATGTCTCTGCGGTGATCGGTAGCGCGGCGTGTGCCGACATCACGCAGACGCCGACATTCTCTTCGAACCATTGACGCGGTCCGCCGAGCCAGCCCGTGAGAAATCCCGCGAGCGATCGGCGCATTGGCGCCAGATCCGGCGCATGCATCGCGCGCAGCGCGGAATACTCGGGCTCGCTTTCCATGAGATCGTAGAAACGGTCGACGAAGCGCCTGACGGCGGCTTCTCCGCCAAGACTGTCGTATGGTGTCGTGCTCGTGCCGGATTCGCTCATGCAAACGATCAACCGGGCCTCTGGCGAGTTTTCCTTGATCCAGATCAACGTCCGGAGCTTTCCGCCGCGAATGTGGGAGCCGAACGCCCGGTTTTGCGTTAACGCTGCGGATCGCATGTACGGGGCGACTGGTTTACAGCCGGAGAACAAATGGTAAACGAAGAGCAGGGCGGTGACCCTTCCCTCGCCCCCGTTGTCGCCGCAGGGCGCAATTGCTGGCGCATCGAGCGGGCCGGACGCGCGTCTGCCGTCGTGGACGCCGCCGACTATTACCATTACGTGCGCGAAGCCATGCTCGCAGCGCGGCGCCGTATCCTGATCATCGGCTGGGATTTCGACACGCGCATCACACTGGAGCCGGATGAGAGCGGCCAGGGCGAGAGCCTGGGGCATTTCTTCCTGCGGCTGGCGCACGAAAACCCCGCGCGGCAAATCGACATCCTGAAATGGGGCTTCGGCGCGCTGAAGCAGTTCCTGCGGCCGCGCGCGGCGTGGATGCTGCTGCGCTGGCAATTGACCCGCGCGATCGATTTCCGCTTCGATAGCTTCCACCCCATAGGATGCAGCCACCACCAGAAGATCGTGGTGATCGACGAGCGTTTCGCGGTATGCGGCGGCATCGACATTTCGTGCGCACGCTGGGACACCAACGCTCACGCTGACGACGACGCCCGGCGAAAGCTGCCGGACGGCAAGCCTTACGGCCCGTGGCATGACGTCACCATGATGCTGGACGGGGCCGCCGCGCGTGCGCTCGCCGACCTCGGCCGAGACCGCTGGCAGCACGCGACGCATCATGAACTGCCGCCGGTGGAGGACGACCACGACCACTGGCCGGCGGACGCGTCTGTCGATTTCCGCGACGTGGACATCGCGATCG
Organism: Sphingosinicella microcystinivorans; assembly: GCF_003634215.1. Classification (GTDB taxonomy): domain Bacteria; phylum Pseudomonadota; class Alphaproteobacteria; order Sphingomonadales; family Sphingomonadaceae; genus Sphingosinicella; species Sphingosinicella microcystinivorans. The sequence goes on from NZ_RBWX01000007.1 coordinate 1,641,572, forward strand.
CACGCACGCGCTCAGCCTGGCGCGACTGCGACGAAGTCCGCGAGATCGAGGCTCTGTGGCTGGACATGATCGCAGCCGCACAGCGCTTCATCTATATCGAGAACCAGTATCTGACCTCCGGCAGGATCGCCGCCGCCATAGCGGCACGCATGAAGGAGACAGATGCGCTCGAAATCGTTGTGGTGATGCCGCGCTGCGCCGACGGCTGGCTGGAACAGAAAGCCATGGACGCCGCGCGCGTTCAGCTCGCACGTGCCATCGCCAAGGTGGATCGACGCAACCGCTTCCGCATTTACGTGCCAGTCACCCGCGGCGGCACGGACATCTATGTGCACGCCAAGGTCGCAATCGTTGACGATCGGCTGCTCAAGATCGGCTCCGCGAACCTCAACAACCGCTCGATGGGGCTAGACAGCGAATGTGACGTCATCATCGATGCCGCCCTCCCCGCCAACGCCGGCACACCGCCAGCAATCGCTGCGCTACGCACACGCCTTCTGGCCGAGCATCTGGACGTGACACCGGAGGCTTTCGCAGCGCGATTTGCGGAAACGGGATCGCTTGTGGACGCGATCGAGGCGCTACGCGCGCCCGGCAAGACGCTGGATTTGCTCGACCTCGAAAAGCCGGGACCGTTCGACCAGTTCATTGCCGATAACGAACTGCTCGATCCCGAGAAGGCTGAAGGCTTTTTCGAACCGCTGAACAAGCGCGGGCTGCGCGTGCGCTGGCGGGAAGGCATGGCACGTCTGAGGGCGCGCAGGCGGCGCAAGCGCAGACGTTAACGCTAGGCCTTCAGGGTCGCAGGATCAGGGTCTCGCCTTCGACGCGCCAGCTCTTCAGCGTGCGCAGGAAGCGCATCCCCAGAAGGTTGTTGTTGAGCGCGCCTTCATTGACGCTAGCGGGCATGTCGCGCAGCGTGACGTAACCGATCGTGAGTTCGCCAAGCCGGACCCCAGCGGTGCGGACACTGCCGTTCGCGGTTTGGGCCATGCCGTCGAAGCGCAGCGTATCGGGGCTGAAACCGGCACGCGCGGCGGTTTCCATGGTGAGCACGATATCCGTGGCACCGGTATCCACCATGAACAGCACGTCCGCGCCGTTGATCGTACCGCGTACGTAGAAATGCCCGTCCTCACGCGCGGTAAGCAGCATCTCCTCGCCCTGGGTGCGCGGGGATGCGGGATCGAGCGCGCCGCGAATATGGGGCCACTGCGTGGTAAGGAAAATCAGACCGCCGAAGATCAGCACCCACGAGAGCGCCATTTTCACTGTTTTCGCCGTACCGATTTCGCGCAGGCGCGGAATGAGACTCATCAGGATGAGGACAGCGAAGCCCACCGAGCTGATGAGCGCCGCCGTCTCGCCCGAGCTCAGTCCTTCGAACATGCGCCTAAAGCTCCACCGTCAGCATATCGTATCCCGGCTCAACACCCGGCGGCAAGACCTTGGCAAGGCTTGCATAATCCATCGTGTTGTCCATGTGGGTGAGGATCGCGCGGCGCGGGCGCAGGCGGGATATCCACGACAAGGTACGATCGAGGTGGCTGTGCGTGGGATGCGGCTTGCGGCGGAGGGCGTCTACGACCCAGAGATCGACGCCTTTCACGGCATTGTCGGCAGAGAGCGTGAGATCGCTGATATCGGTCGAATAGGCCATTGAGTGGCCAGCGTGATCGACGCGGAAGCCGGTGGAGCGGATGGGGCCGTGGACCTGCTCGAACGGCGTCACCGTCATCGGACCGACAGTGAACTTCGCGCCGAGTTCGTGCGCCACGCAGCTCGGCGGATAACCAAGGCCACCCGAGAATATATAGTCGAAGCGTGCCTTGAGGACGCGCCATGTGTCCGCCGTCGCATAGCAGTCGACGGGTTTGCGCATGATGTGAAATATCTGGCGCAAGTCATCGATACCATGGGCATGATCGGCGTGATCGTGCGTGTAGAGCACGGCGTCGATGCGCGAGACGTTCGCGCTCAGCAGCTGTTCGCGAAGATCCGGGCTCGTGTCCATGATGATGACGTGACCTTCAGCCTCGACCATCACGGAGACGCGGCGACGGCGGTTCTTCGGCTCATTCGGATCGCAGAGGCCCCAATCGTTGCCGATGCGGGGCACCCCGCTCGACGTGCCGCTTCCAAGGACGGTGACCTTCACGCCGCAGCTTTCGAAAACAGGCGGTAGAAGTTGGCGCTCGTCGTGCGGTCCAGGTCTTCGTAGCGGACACCACGTTTTTCGGCGAGGAAGGCGGCGGTGTGCGTGACGAACGCCGGCTCGCAGGTCTTGCCGCGCTTCGGCACGGGCGCGAGGAACGGGGCATCGGTTTCGACGAGCAGCCGATCCTCGGGAATTTCCGTTGCAAATTCAGCAAGATCAGCGGCGTTCTTGAACGTGACGATGCCGGATATCGAAATGTAGAAGCCGAGGTCCAGCATTTTGCGTCCGAAGGCCGCGCTCGCGGTGAAGCAGTGGATAACCGCGCTGTAGGCCCCCTTCCCCAGTTCGCTCTCCATGATCTCCAGCGTGTCGGCTTCCGCTTCGCGCGTGTGGACGATTACCGGCAGGCCGGTCTCGCGCGCCGCGGCGATGTGACGGCGGAAGCTCTCACGCTGACGATCGCGGTCACTCTTGTCGTAATAATAATCGAGCCCGGTTTCTCCGATGCCGATGACGCGTGGGTGATGCGTTGCCGCGATGAGGCGCGTCTTCTCGATATCCTCGCTGTCCGCCTCGTGCGGATGAACGCCGACGCTCGCCCAGATGTCGCTTGTGCCTTCGGCGATGCGAACAACGTCATCCCACTCGCTGCTGCGCGTGGAGATTGCAAGCATCGCCGACACGCCGGCATCCCGGGCACGGGCAATGACGCCAGCCTGATCCTCTACAAGGCCGGGGTAGTTCAGGTGGCAGTGGCTATCAATGGGCATCGGGTTCCGCATCGACATAGCGCGGGAAGACCCCTTGCGGGGCCGCGAGCCGGAAATCGGACGCGGCTAGACGCGTGTACCAGTCGCCGCCGAAGCTGGCGAAATCGCGGTCGGCCTCGGGCACACCCATCTGATCCAGCAGCTTTGCTGCCGACGCCGGAATAACAGGGGAGATCGCGACTGCAAGATCATGGATCGCGCCGAACAGCGTGCCGAGCACGACCTTCATGCGCTCCGGATCGGTCTTCTTGAGCTTCCACGGCTCCTGCGCATCGATATAGGCGTTGCAGGCGAACACGGCGTGGAGCCAGGTTTCGACGCCGCGCGACAGGTCGAACGATTCGAACGCTGCCGCAAGACCCCTGCAGCCCTCCCCGACCGCCGCCAACAGTGCGGCGTCCGCCTCGTTCTGATCGAGCGATTCCGGAAGAACGCCATTCATATTCTTGAAAATCTGCGATAAAGTCCGCTGGGCGAGATTGCCGAAGCTGTTCGCGAGATCGGCATTCGTGCGCGTGACAATCGCCTCGTGGCTGTAGCTGCCATCCTGTCCGAACGGCACATCACGGATCAGGAAGTAGCGGAGCTGATCAACACCATACTCTTCCGCCATCGCCAGCGGCTCGACAACATTGCCGAGCGACTTCGACATCTTCTCACCCTTGTTGAGCACGAAGCCGTGACCGAACACCATGCGCGGCAGCTCGACGCCCGCGGACATCAAGAAAGCGGGCCAATATACGGTATGGAAACGCACAACGTCCTTGCCGATCACATGGACGTCGGCGGGCCACCATTTCGTATAGGATTCATCGGGGTAGCCAGCACCGGTGAGGTAATTACTGAGCGCATCGAGCCACACGTACATGACGTGGCCGGGCGCATCCGGCACCGGAATGCCCCAATCGAAGCTGGTGCGTGAGACCGAAAGGTCGCTGAGGCCGCCGCGCACGAACTGCAACATCTCGTTGCGGCGCGTCGCGGGCTGGATGAAGTCCGGGTTTTGCTCGTAGAGATCGAGCAGCGGCTGCTGGTATTTGGAGAGACGGAAGAAATAGCTCTCCTCAACCGTCCATTCGACGGGCGTGCCCTGCGGCGACAGCTTCTCGCCGCCCTCACCCGGAACAAGCTCGCTCTCGTCGTAATAGGCCTCGTCGCGAACCGAGTACCAGCCTTCATAGCGGCCGAGATAGATGTCGCCGTTCGCTTCCATCCGGCGCCACAGCTCTTGCACGCATGCGTAGTGCGCGGGTTCAGTGGTGCGAATGAAGCGATCATGGCTGATGTTGAGACGGGCGCACATCTCCTTGAAATGCTGGACCATTCCATCGACGAAGGTGCGCGGATCGGTGTTGGTGTTGCGCGCCGCCTGCGCGATCTTCAGCCCATGCTCGTCGGTGCCGGTCATGAAAAACACGTCGTCACCCGCAAGCCGGTGATAACGCGCGATGACGTCAGTCGCGATGTCCTCGTAGGCATGGCCCATGTGCGGGCGGCCGTTCGGGTACGAGATGGCGGTCGTGATGTAGAATTTCCGCTTGGCACTCATGCGGGGGCGCTTGCTCTGCTACCGGGGGTTATCGAGTTCGCCCACGTATCCCGCCAGTTCGAACGCGACAACCTGCGGATCGTAGGCAAGCGGCACGGCCTCGGCGGCGAGGGCGTGGGCCTTCTCCCACAGCTGAAGCGCGCGTGCAAGCGATGCGCCGGTGCGCCCACGCGCCGCGCCGGCGATAAAGGCGGGAACCAGCTCGACGAAGGCCTCGTAGCGCGCCTGCGCCGTCTTTCCGGCAAGCGATCTCGCCAGCGCCATAGCGTCCCCCTCCCCCTTCGCGAGCCCGACAAGCGCCTCAGTCAGCTTGCCCACATCGAGCCCGGCAAAGCGCAGCGCGCGGCCCGGCGAGCCTTCCGCAAGCGGCACCAGCGCCTCGACCTCCGCCGCGCTGCTGCCTTCAAGTTCGCGCGTCAGAACCGCGCGTACATCTGCATCGGCGAGCGGTTGAAACCTTAGCGTGCGGCAGCGCGAGCGGATTGTCGGCAGCAGCCGCACCGGGCTGTGACTGACGAGAAGGAACAGAGTCTTCTCCGGCGGTTCCTCAAGATTCTTGAGGAAAGCATTGGCCGCACTGCGATTCATCTCGTCGGCTGCATCAACGACAACGACGCGCCAGCCCCCAAGACCCGGCTTGGACTGGAACAGCGACTGCAGGTCGCGGATCTGCTCGACGACGATCTCGGCACGAAGCGCGCCACGGTCGTTAAGCCCGCGCTGGAGAACGCGGAGATCTGGGTGGCTGCCGGCCTCGATCAGTGCGAGCGCCGGATGCGGCGGCCCCTTACCATCGGTGAGGACGAAGCGGGCGAGCGCCTGCGCCACGCTGGCCTTGCCGATGCCGGGCGGTCCGGTGAGCAGCCACGCGTGGTGCACCTTGCCCTGATCCCATGCCGCGCGAAACATTTCCTGCTGCGCCTGATGCCCGATGATGCCGCTCACAGGCCGAAACGCTCCGCGACGATGGCCCAGACACGCTCGGTGACGTCATCGACGGGCGCATCGCTCGGGATCACGGTGACACCGGGGAAACGCAGAAACCGCTCGCGCACAGCCTTGTGGAACGCAGGCGGCTCGCCCTCGAAGCGCGCCTCTCCCCCTGCCCGCCCCGCAGCGCGCGCAAGACCGAGCGCGGGATCGACATCGAGCACGATGGTAAGGTCCGGCCACAGGTCGCCGGTCGCGAACGCATGGAGATGCCGCAGTTCGCCCTCATCGAGCCCGCGTGCTGCACCCTGATAAGCGAGCGTCGAGTGCACGTAGCGGTCGCAGAGCACCCACTTGCCCTCGGTAAGTGCGGGGCGGATGAGCCGCGCCACATGATCGGCACGCGCGGCATTCACCAGCAGCGCCTCGACGCGGCCGTCCCAGCGCCCCGGCTCGCCTTCCACGAGCAGGCTGCGGATATCTTCCGCGCCGGGCGTGCCGCCAGGCTCACGCGTGGTGATAACGGTGACGCCCTGCGCCGAGAGACGTGCGGCGAGGCGGCGGAGCTGGGTGCTCTTGCCGCTGCCCTCCCCGCCTTCGAAGCTGATGAAGTGCCCGCCCACGCGGCCTCAGCCGCCGAACACGTGCCTGAACGCCGCCATCATGCGACCGAACGGGCCCGCCTTCTCCACGGCTTCGGCGGCGACGAGCGGCACGCGCTGCTCGGCAAGGCCCGGTACGGTGAGAACGAGTTCGGCGATCTTCTGTCCCTTGGCGATCGGCGCGGAAATGGGACCGTCGTAAACGATCTTCGCGTCCACGCCTGAGACGATTGCCTTGGGCACCGAAACCGCCGTGCCGGGCGCGGCGGTGATGCCAACGTCCGGCGCGTCACCAAGAAACACGGGCGCGCGCATGGCAACCTTGCCATTTGCAAGGATCGGCTTCGCGTCCCAAGCGCCGAAGCCCCATTCCATCAGGCGGATCGATTCCTTGACGCGCTCGTCCCACGAGGTGAGGCCCGAGACGACCATGACGAGACGGCGCCCGTCTTGCTCGGCCGAGCCGGTGAAGCCGAAGCCTGCCGCCTCGGTGTGCCCAGTCTTGAGGCCGTCCGCACCGCGTACCTTGCCGAGAATGGGGTTGCGGTTCGGCTGCGTGATGGGCGCGCCGCCCATCGTTTGACCCCAGGTGAAGCTGTCGACCGCGTAGAACTGCTTGTAGAGATCCGGGTAGTCCTTGATCGTCCGCTCCGCGATGATCGCAAGGTCGTGCGGCGTCACCACCTGACGGTCATCGGGCCAGCCGTTCGAATTGGTGAAGTGCGAGCCCTTGAGGCCGAGCTTCTTCGCCTCCGCATTCATCAAATCGACGAAGGCTTCCTCAGTGCCCGAAATGCCCTCGGCGAGCACGACGCAGGCGTCGTTGCCGGAAAGCGTGACGATCCCGTGCAGCAGATCCTCGACGGAGACTTCCTGATTGACCGACAGGAACATCGTGGAGCCCGCCTTCGGCCCATGCCACTTTTCCCATGTTTCCGGCCGAACGCGGAACTTCTGGTCGAGCTTCAGCTTGCCCTGCTTCACCAGATCGAAGGCGACGTGCGTCGTCATCATCTTCGCCATCGAGGCGGGTGGCATCTGCTGATCGGCGGCCTGTGAAAACAGTACCGCGCCGGTGCTCATGTCCTTCAAGTACGCGAAGGGCGCGAGGCTCTGGTAATTGGCGGCGGCGGGGACGGCGAAAGCCAGCATGAAGGCCGAGATCGGTGCGGCAAGACGCATCGCTTGAATTCACTCCTTTAGATCGGCTTCGGCGGGATCGGACGCCCGCACGAGTCTTACGCAGCTATAGCCCGCGCCCCATCGCTTCGCCAGCGCGGAGGCAGGCGGCTTACGACAGCTTGAAGAACAGCAGGAACGCGAAAGCGCGGTTCAGCGCCGCCATGTCGTCCGCGCGAAAGCCAATCGTGTTCGCGCCAAGGCGGCGGAACATCGGCAGGAAATCGAGCACTTCTACCGCGAGCCGGTCGACGAGCGTCAGTTCCACCTCGATGGGACCGTCCTGCTTCACGAGCGGCGCCTTCTGCCGCGCTTCGACCGCGCGCGATGCGGCCGCTTCGAGCGCGGCGCAGACCGTGTCAGGAGACGGCGACATGCCCGAGAACATCCCGAGGGAGCGCTTGGTGACGACCTGCTCGACAGGGCCGAGCGCGGGGCCGTTCTTTTCGATGAACACGTCGTCGCCCGAGATCATCAGCAGCGGCACGCCGAACTGGCCTGCGGTCGCGGCGCTGATGAAGGCCTCGTCGGCCTCGCGGCCATTCAGCTTCACGCTGCGGATGCCGCGGCTCGACATGGTGTGCGCCATCGTGCCGGCACTGTCCGCCGCGCCGGCGTGATAACCGATGAGCATCGCGCCGATATAGTCGCCGACCTCGATCCCCTGCATCATCAAGAGCGGGCGCGGCCACGAGCGGACGAGCCATGTGCCCGGCGGCATCCTGTCCGCGATGATCGAAAGCCCGTTGCCGTGCGAATCGCACACGACGCACTCGGTAACGCCCGCCGCGCGTGCGCCGCGCACGACGGCGAGCACCTCGTTCGTCATCAGCTGGCGCGCGGCGGCATACTCGAAACCTTCCGGCCCCGCCTGATCGCGCGACACGACCCCCGCCACGCCTTCGATGTCGGCGGAAATGAAGAGCCGCATGTGTTGACTATCCTTTTTTGAAACTCAGGCCGTCGGCTTTGATCCGACGACGCGCGCCTCCGCATAACCCGCGGCCTGGAGCTGCGCCAGCACCGCCGTAGCGCTCGCCTCGTCGGCGAAGGGTCCGACGCGGACGCGGTAGAAGCCCGTGCCGGTGGAACTGATGTTGCTGACGCCGAAGCGGCTGAGTTCCGCGGCAAGGCTGGAGGCGCGACCGCGATCGGAAAGCGCAGCGACCTGCACGAAGATGTCGCCGATGGGCACAATCGTGACCGGCGGGGGCGGCGGTGGAGCCGCTGTGACCGCCACCGGCTGCTGCCCCTTCGGATAGATGCGCTTCACATGCACGCGCGCGGTGCCCTGCTGTTCGACGCCGAGAAGCTGCGCGGAACGGCGCGAAAGATCGATGATGCGGTCCTTCGCGAAAGGTCCGCGATCATTAACGCGGACGATGAGCTTGCGTCCGTTTTCGAGGTTCGTGACCTCCACATAGCTCGGCATCGGCAGCGTGCGGTGCGCGGCGGTGACGTCGTTTTCGTTGAACTGCTCGCCGTTCGCGGTGGATTTGCCGTGGAACGTTGGGCCGTACCACGAGGCGGTGCCGGTTTCCTGATAATGCGGATCGTCGGACGGGTAGTACCATTTGCCCGCGATCTGATAGGGATTGCCGACCTTGTAGGTGCCCGCGCTCTTCGGAGCTTGCACGCTTCCGGCGCACGCGGCGAGCAGCGGCAGGAACAAAATGGACGCGAACCCCGCCGACCATCTCGCGATCCCGATCATGACCCCTTCCCCCAACGCTATACTGGAACGATGCGGGAACAAGAATCACCGAACGTCGGCTTAGTCAAGCCGTGCCGTCAGCTTCCAGTGCGCAACTGATCGGCAAGCAGCCCCACCGAGAGCGCGTAGAAGTTCGAGCAATTATAGGCGAGGAGCGCGCGGAAGTTGCCGTAGGAGAGGTACGCCCCCTTGCCGGGGCCATCGGGCTCGACGAGCGTTGCGAGCGTGTCGTCGGCGGGCCAGGTGCGGCCGTCCAGCGGCTGCAGGCCGAGTTCGCGCCATTCCTTCACCGGAATCCAGCGGCTGTGCTTGGCAAGCACGCGCGTGCAGCTTTTGGGTTCGATCGTGTTGACGACGCGCATCCGGTCCAGCGCGGCGGGCACGGACACGCGCATCGCCCAGTCGCCGCCCGTCACCCAGCCGTTGTTTTTGAGGTAGTTCGCAATGGAGGCGGCGGTGTCGGCGCGGCTCTGCCAGATGTCGGCGGTGCCGTCTCCATCGAAGTCGACCGCGTGCGTCAGGTAAGACGATGGCAGGAACTGCGGGTTTCCGGTGGCACCTGCCCACGAGCCGACAAGCCGGCTGCGCGGCACGCCGCTGTCGATCATACGCAGCGCTGCGATAAGTTCGCGCGTGAACAGCGCCTCGCGCCGACCATCGAACGCCAGGCTCGCGAGCGAGCGGACGAGATCGAAATTGCCCGTGTAGCCGCCGTAGCTCGTTTCCATCCCCCAGATGCCGAGCATGATTTCCGGCGGTACGCCATAGCGCGCTTCCACCGCGCGGAGCGTCGGGCTCAGCTCTGAAGCGAGACGCTTACCCGGATTGATGCGCGCAGGCACGAGCCGCGCGGCAAGATAGTCGCTGAACAGGGGCACACTCTGCGGACGGCTGTCGTCAGGCTGGGCACGGTCCAGCGACACGACGCGCGCGCTGTAGGTGAGGCGGTCGAGCGCGCTAGCAATCGTTGCAGCGCTGATCCCCTCTCCTGCCGCGCGGGCACGGAAATCGGAAAGCCAAGCCTGGAAACGCATCTCCGTAGAGGGCTCGGGCGGCGCTTCTGTTTGTTGCGCAGGCTCGGGGATCTGGGCAGAGGATGCCGCCGGGACGAGCAGGACCAGCGCGATTGCCGCAAAGCGCAGGATCAATATTTTTCTCCTTCAGCCGGGCAGCCCAGCCTACATGCTTGAAACCGCAATCCCAATAGGCGATGAGACGCGCGCAGCGGACAGGTGGCCGAGTGGTTTAAGGCAGCGGTCTTGAAAACCGCCGTGCGGGTAACCGTACCGTGGGTTCGAATCCCACCCTGTCCGCCAATTTCTCGCGCAGAATCTCAGTGTTTCTGCTGTGTCATCCTGTCCACCCAGGCGATGCCGATCGCCGAGAGGATGAAGACGGTGTGGATGATCGTCTGCCACAGCACGCCCTCGGCCGTAATCCGCGCGGTCGGCAGACCGATGTTGCTCGCCTCGATGAAGGTTCGAAGCAGGTGGATCGACGAAATACCGATGATCGCCATCGCCAGCTTCACCTTGAGCACGCCCGCGTTCACGTGGCTAAGCCATTCCGGCTGATCCGGGTGACCCTTGAGGCCCAGGCGAGAGACAAAGGTCTCATAGCCGCCGACAATCACCATCACGAGCAGGTTCGAGATCATCACGACGTCGATGAGGCCGAGAACCAGCAGCATGATCTGCTGCTCGGTGAACTCCCAGCTGTGCATGGTGAGGTGATAAAGCTCCTTCAGGAACAGGAGCACGTACACGCCCTGCGCCACGATAAGGCCCAGGTAGAGCGGGAGTTGCAGCCAGCGCGAGCTGAAGATGAGCAGCGGAAGCGGGCGGAGCGGCGACGGTGCGCCGGGAGCGGAATCAGACATGGCTGCGGCGTATCAAATGCGAGGGCGATTCTCCAAGGCCGTTCCGCTGCGGGAAACCTTGGGTTGCAAGTGCAGCCCCTCCCCGTTTGCACCTGCGTTCCTACATCGGCTCACGAAGGCGGAAGGTTTACCTCCCGCACGCAGGAGCATGAAACATGAAGACGATCATCACACGCCACACCAATGAACAGCGCCACTGGGTTGGTGACGGCTTCCCGGTGCGCTCGCTGATCTCGTATCACGCCCAGGGAACTGCGATCAGCCCGTTCCTGCTGCTCGACTATGCCGGACCCCACGTGTTCGAACCTGCCGAAACGCCGCGCGGCGTCGGTACGCACCCGCATCGCGGCTTCGAAACGGTCACCATCGTCTATGACGGCGAGGTGGAGCACAAGGATTCCGCCGGCAACGGCGGCATCATCGGCCCCGGCGACGTGCAGTGGATGACGGCTGCCGGCGGTGTGCTTCACGAGGAGTTCCACTCTAAGGGCTTCACACGCGCGGGCGGGCCGTTCCGCATGGTTCAGCTGTGGGTGAACCTGCCTGCGAAGGACAAGATGGCGGCGCCCGGCTACCAGTCGATCGTTGAAGCGGACATTCCGGTCGTCGACCTCGACGGGGGCATGGCGCGGATCATCGCGGGCACGCTCAGCGGCAAGACCGGCCCGGCGCGGACGTTCACCCCGGTGAATGTTTGGGACGTGCGGTTGGATGACGGTGCCGACGTGACACTCGACCTGCCCGAAGGGCACACGGCACTCGTCGTCGTGCTGTCGGGCCGGGTGCTTGTGAACGGCGAGGATGCGGCAAGCGCCGAAGTCCTCGAACTGAGCCGTGCGGGAACCTCCGCGCGGATCAGGGCGGAGGCCGATACCACGCTGCTCATCCTCACGGGCGAGCCGATTGAGGAGCCGATCGTAGGATATGGCCCGTTCGTGATGAACAGCGAGGCGGAAATCCGCACCGCCATCGACGACTTCAACAGTGGTCGCTTCGGCCGAATGGCTGCGGCATAGTGGAAGGGAGGCAGGCGTGCACCGTCTGCCTCCCTTTTTCCATTGAGGAGGCAACATGCCGGAAATCACCATTGCACGCGTCACCGCGAACATCGGCATGGACGACTACAAGGTTGATGTGCGTGCCGGACATCACATGTTCGTGTCCGATGAACCCGAGAGGATGGGCGGCAAGGATGCGGGGCCGGCGCCGTTCCAGCTTCTGCTCGCGGCGCTTGGGTCGTGCACGGTGATCACGCTGCGGATGTATGCGAAGCGCAAAGAGTGGCCTCTCGAAAGCGCCGAGGTGGCAATGCGGCATTTGAAGGACGGCGATACCGCGCGGATCGAGCGGGTGCTGACGCTGACCGGGGATCTTACCGAAGAGCAGCGCGCACGGTTTGCGGACATCGCCGAGCGTACGCCGGTGACGCTGGCCATCAGGAATGGCGTGCCGATCGAAACGACGCTCAGCGGATCCTGACCACGGCCTTGCCGATGAGCGCACCTGCCGCCATCGCGGCGAAAGCTTCATCGGCGCGTTCAAGCGGCACCTCCATCCCGATGAAGGGGCGATACCGAGACGAGGCAACCAGTGCGTCGATTGCCGCGCTGGCGCGCGACCCACCTTCGGGATCGCGGCGGCCGAACTCTCCGGCGCGGACACCGACGATCTCGATCCCCTTGATGAGCGCATAATTGAGCGCGAATGGCTTCGGGATGCCCCCCGCGAACCCGATCAGCAGGTAGCGCCCGTTCCAGCGCAGCGTCCGTACGGCGGAGGCGAACAGCGCGCCGCCGACCGGATCGAACACCACATCGATGCGGTCTTTCAGCGTTGAAAGGTCAGCGAGCGCGACGGTTTCGTCGGCACCGGCGGTGCGCGCTGCCGCGAGCTTCGCTTCGCCCGACGCCGCGGCGATCACATGCGCGCCGCAGGCCTTGCCCAGCGCCACCGCGGCGAGGCCCATGCCGCCGCCCGCGCCCGTGACGAGCAGCGTTTCGCCCTGCATCAGCCGACCCCGCTCGACGAGCCCGACCCACGCGGTCAGCGCCCCGACCCCGTAGCTTGCCGCTTCCGCGTCCGAAAACCCGTCTGGCGCGAGGCGCACCTGCCCGGCATCGAGCGTGATCGTTTCGCCAAGGCATCCCGAGCGCGCACGGACAACGACACGGCGCCCCAGCAGAGACGGATCGACGCCCGCACCCGTATGGGTGAGGACGCCGACGCCTTCGACACCCGGCACAAACGGCAGCGCCGGTTTGAACTGGTAGCCGCCGGAGAGCATCAAAAGATCGGGGAAGTTGAGGCCCGCCGCCGTCAGCGCGACACGCACCTCACCGGAGGCGGGTGGTGGCGCATCGGGCCATTCGGTTTCGAAGCGCAGCCCCGCACGGTCGCCGCTCAGCGCGTGACAGACCCAGGCCTTCACGGCGTGCGGCCGGGATCAGCAAAGCTCGGAGCGTTCAGCACTTCAAGCTTGATGCCATCCGGGTCTTCGAAGAACACCGCGTAATAATCCGCAGAATATTCGGGGTAGAGCGTCGGCGCATCAAGGATGCGAACGCCTGCATCGCGAAGCAGGGTGTGGACGCGATCCACCTCCGCCCGGCTATCCACCGACCATGCCAAGTGATGGATGCCGGGGGCATAGCGTTTGTGCGCGCCGGAAACGCGCGCCTGCTTCAATCCGATCGAAGCGAAGCCCTGCGGTGTGCGGATATCCCACTCGCACTCACCATCATCGCGCACGCACGCGTAGCCGAGCGCGCCCAGCAGCAGGCTGTAGACGCGCTTCGAAGCCGCGAGATCGCTCGCGTTCAGATCGATGTGATGAATGAGCCCGTTCACGGCGGCGTGTCCTTAACGGAGCCGCCGCCGCACAGGGCTTACTTCTTGCCGAGCGAGAGCCCGCCGAAGCGCTTGTTGAAGCGCGCGACGCGGCCGCCGGTATCGAGCATCTTCGAGTTGCCGCCGGTCCAGGCCGGGTGCGTCGTCGGATCGATTTCGAGGAGAAGCGTGTCGCCCTCCTTACCCCACGTCGAACGTGTCTGATAGGTCGTCCCGTCGGTCATCTGCACCGTGATGGTGTGATAGTCGGGATGGATGTTCTGCTTCACTGGACTGCTCCGATGTCTGCCGCTGGTTTCCGACCAGCAGCCGGGAAAGCGGCGCCAATAACCGACACGCGCGCCACTTGCAAGCCGCACCGCAAGGGACTAAGGCCCGCCCCGTGATGTGGTGCCCCGGAAACGGGGATAAAAGGGAAGCCGGTCTAAAACCGGCGCTGTGCCCGCAACTGTAGGCGGATAGCCTGCATGTCGAAATGCCACTGGGAAGCCGCGAAAGGCCGACCGGGAAGGCGACATGCAAGGCGATGACCCGCAAGCCAGGAAACCTGCCATGTCTGTCGTCCACGCCCGGTCGGGTTCAGCCGTTCGCGTGCGAGCAGTCATGCCCGCTGTGACGATGTGTGAACATGGTCATGGAGGTTATTATGATTGCTGTATTTCTTCTTTCCGCTGCTGCGATCGTCGATGACGGGACGCTGGTCGTTTCCGCCGCGCGGGAACCGGTTGCCTACGGCGAAACCGGCGGCGCGCTGACGGTGATCGACGGCGCGACGATCGAGGCTGTCGCCGTGCCGCAACTCGTTGACGTCCTGCGCCTGTCGCCGGGCGTGTCCGTCGCGCGTTCTGGCCCCACGGGATCGCAAACCCAGGTTCGCGTGCGCGGTTCGGAAGCCAACCATACGCTCGTCTTCATCGACGGGATCGCCATGAATGACCCGGCCACCTCCGGCGAGTTCCGCTGGGAAACGCTTGGGTCGGACGGAATCGCGCGCGCCGAAGTGCTGCGGGGGCCGCAATCGGCGCTGTGGGGATCTGAAGCGATCGGCGGCGTCGTCTCCGTGACATCGGCGGAACCGACCGACGGCACGCGGATTTTCGGCCGCGCCGAGTACGGCTCGTTCGGGACGCTTCACGCCGCAGGCGGCGCGGGGATCGGCAACGAGAAAGGCGGTATCCTCGTTCAATCGAACTGGTACGATACCAAGGGCACCGACAGCTTCGGCGGCGGGATCAAGGAACGCGACGGTTATGAATCGCTGATGCTGTCCGCGAAAGCCTCCATCCGGCCGACCGAGAACGGCGAACTCGGCCTCGTCGTTCGCCATACCAATTCGCTGAGCGAATTCGACGGCTCCAACAGCTTTTTCGTGCGCGACGACACGCTCGACAACACGCGCATACGGGCGACCGCGATGCGCGGCTTCGGTCGCGTCGACACGCTGGATGGCCGCTGGCGGCACGAGATTTTCGGCAGCTTCGTGACCACCGACAACATCAACCGTGACGACGACACGTATCTCAACCGCACCGACGCGGACGTGTTCGAGACCGGCTACCAGACAGGCATCGACTTCGGCAGCGAAGCTCTTCGCCACCGGGTAACCGGCGCCATCGAGTATCGCACGCAGCGTTTCCGGGCCGACGACGACGCGTATTTCGGCGGCACCAACCAGCGCGTCTCGCGCGATCGCACCAGCTTTGTGCTCGACTACGGCCTGACGGCGGGCGGGCTCACCCTGGGAGCCAGCGTCCGGCAGGACGAAAACGACGCATTCAAGGATGCAACGACGTGGCGCGCGTCCGGCCGCTATACGCTCGAGAACGGCTTCACCGTTCACGCGAGCGCGGGGAAAGGCGTGACGGACCCGACCTTCACGGAAATGTTCGGCTTTTTCCCCGGCAGCTTCGTCGGCAATCCGAACCTGACGCCCGAACGCTCGATCGGCTGGGATGTGGGTGTCGGATATCGCAAGGAGGCATTTTCGGCGGATGTAACGTGGTTCCAGGCTGACCTGGAGGACGAGATCGTCTCGACCTTCGATTCCGCGACCTTCCTCTCCAGCGTCGCCAACGCGAGCGGCAAGAGCAAGCGCAAGGGCATCGAGGCGTCATTCGATGCGAAGCCGGTCACCTGGCTGACTCTGAGCGCCAGCTATACCTGGCTCGACGCCAAGGAAGCGAAAGTTGCAGGCGCGGCAAAGCTGCGCGAAGCGCGGCGCCCCCGGCACAGCGGCAGCGTGCTGGCGACCGCCGATCTGGGCGCCGCCTCGGTCACGTTCGCGGCAAACTATGTGGGCAATCGCAAGGATACGGACTTCGACAGCTTCCCGGCACGTGTCGTGACGCTGAAGGACTATGTGCTCGCCTCGCTTTCGGGTCGCGTGAAGCTGGGCGGCGACTTCGAGCTGACGGGGCGCATCGAGAACCTGTTCGATGCGACCTATGAAGACGCTTACGGATACCGGACGCAGGGCATCTCCGCGTTCGGTGGCATCCGCGTGAAATGGGGCGGTTGATAGCCCTTCTTGCTGTGCTCGCCTTCGCCGCCACGGCGGCGGAGGCGGGAACACCGGCACGCGTCGCCTCTCTCGGGCTTTGCACGGACGAACTGGTGCTGCTGCTGGCTGAGCCCAATCAGCTCGTGTCCGTTTCTTTCCTGGGGCACGACCTTCGCGAGACACCGCTCGCCACCAAGGCGCAAGGGCTGCACAGCAATGATGGTCGCTTCAGCTCGGTCGCGCACCTGAAACCCGATCTTGTCATCACCGGAGGCGCCGTGAACCGCTTCGCGCGCGAACTTGCCGAGCAAACCGGCACGCACGTGGTCGACGTGCCGCCGCCGCTGACGCTTGCCGAGCTTCGGAACAATATCCGAACGGTCGCCGCCGCGCTCGGGCATCCGGCGCGCGGTGCGGCGCTGATCGCCTGGATGGAAACCAAGCTCGGCAGCGCCCCGGCCAATGCCCACGACGCGCTGATGGTCGTTGCAGGCGGGCTGACGCCCGACGTGCATTCGATCGCCGCCGAACTTCTCGCGCACGCGGGCATCCGGCAGATGGTGATGCCGTCCAGCCGCGTCACACTGGAAGGGCTTGTGGCCACGCCGCCGCCCCTCCTCATCCTCAGCCGTTACCGCGCCGACCAATTTTCGCTGCCGCAGGATTGGCTTGGAACCGCGACACGTCTTTCGGGCCGAACGCCCGCTTACGTCGACGGGCGACTCTGGTCCTGCCCCGGCCCGCTTGCCGCAGCCGATGTCGCGCGGCTTCGCGCGGAGATCACACAATGAGCGCGGGGCGTCTTTGCCTGATCCTCGGCGGGCTGCTTGCCCTTGTGGCGGCAGCGTCGCTGCTCGTCGGCGACGTGCCGATCCTCAGTCTTCTTAAGCGCGATCCGGCGCTTGCCCATATGCTGATCGTCGAGCTTCGATTGCCGCGGCTGGTGCTTGCAGCGTCGGCGGGCGCCGCGCTCGGCCTCTGCGGTGCGGCGCTTCAGGGGCTACTCCGCAATCCGCTCGCGTCACCCGATATTCTCGGCACCTCGGCAGGCGCGGCGCTTGGCGCGGTCGTTTCGGCCTATTTCCTTGGGCTTTCCGGCACGCTCGCGATGGCAGGCGGTGGCATTGCGGGTGCGCTCATCGCGCTTCTTCTTCTGCTGGCGCTGGCCGGGCGCGGGGCTTCCTCCGCGACCCTGATCCTCGCCGGGGTCGCGATCTCGGCTCTCGGCGGCGCGATGATGAACCTTGCGCTCGCGCTCGCGCCGTCGCCATTCGCCTTCTACGACATCATGTTCTGGCTGCTCGGTTCGTTCGCCGATCGCAATCTCGGCCACGTGAGCGTTGGCCTTCCCGCGATGCTCGCTGGAAGCCTGATCGTGCTTTCGGCGGCGCGCGGGCTCGACGCGCTGGCGCTCGGCGAGGACGTCGCCGCGACGCTGGGCCACGACGTCCGCGCGATGCGCTGGCGGATCGTGGGCGGCAGCGCCGTCGCGGTGGGCGGTGCGGTCGCTGTGGCGGGGATCATCGGCTTCGTCGGGCTGATCGTGCCGCACCTCGTGCGACCGCTGGTGCGGAACCGCCCCGGCCCTGCCCTGCTGCCAAGCGCTCTCGGCGGCGCAGCGCTGCTGGTGGCGGCGGACATCGTCACGCGCTTTCCGCTGAACGGCAAGACGCTGCCGGTTGGCGTGGTGACAGCGATGCTGGGGGCACCGTTCTTCCTGTGGCTGATCCTCTCCCGGCGCGGGATGCCGTCGTGAGCGGTCTCGTCGCAACCGCCATCGCGCGTCCGCACCTGAGCGGCGCGATCGATCTTGCCGTCTCTCGCGGGGAGATCGTGGGGCTGATCGGACCGAACGGATCGGGCAAGACGACGCTGCTGCGCGCGCTTGCGGGGCTGACCGCCGGATACGGGACGATTACGGCCGATGGACGATCGCTTGACGCCATGACGTCAGCCGAGCGGGCGCGTCATATCGCCTATATGCCTTCCGGTCGGCGCGTCGACTGGCCGATGCGCGCGGACGATATCGTGGCGCTTTCCGGCGCGGGCGAGGCCGATGTGGCGGAAGCGCTCACGCGGGTCGGCATGCAGGCGTTCGCATCGCGCCAGGTGGATACGCTCTCGACAGGTGAACGGGCGCGCGTGCTTCTGGCGCGGGTGCTGGCAGGCCGTGCTGACTGGCTGCTGCTCGACGAGCCGACGGCGAACCTCGATCCGGGGCATGAGCTTGACGTGCTGGCGCTGCTGCGCGCGGAGGCGACACATGGCGCGGGTGTGCTGGCGTCTTTCCACAATCTCACGCTTGCCGAGGCGCACTGCGACCGGTGCGTGCTGATGGCGGACGGTCGGATCGTGGCAGAGGGTGCGCCCTCGACCGTGCTGACCGAGGCGAACCTCGCCGAAGTCTACGGGATCGCGCGCGACGGGGCGGGCTGGCGGCGGAACGCCTCCTGAACGAGTGAGGTCATGCGCGCCACATCGCTCCTCAGCGCCATCGCGACGGGGCTTTGGAGGACGGCGAGCGTCCGCGTGCGATCGAAGCCGGACAGGCGCCGCTGGACGATTCCGGGCGCAACATATGACGCGGGCATCACCGTGACGCCAAGGCCGGCGGCAACCATCGACAGCGCCCGCTCCTCCTGCACCGTGCGGTAGGCAAGCGGCGGGCGGACGCCGTGGCCGGTGAAGTGACGGCTGACCTCGCTCAGCACCTCGCAGCGGCGGCGGACGACCATGGGCGTGCTGTGCAGCGCGTCCGACGGCACCGGGTCTGATGCGGCAAGCGGGTGGCCTTCGGGCATCATCAGCAGATAGGGCTCCTCCCCCACTACGACGGGCGCGTATTTCTCGGTGCCGGTGCGCATCAAGGTCAGCGCCATGTCGACGCGGCCTTGGTCAAGGCGGGTGACCAGTTCAGCATCGCTGCCCTCAACGATCTCAAGACCATTGGCGCCGTCGATGGATTGCCAGTCGCGCACCAGCCTTTCGCCGATGCTGGCGGGCACGGTGTGGAGAAGGCCGAGGCGCAGCGCGCGACGGCGGGCCGGCTCTCCGATCTCGCCGAGCGCGGCGTTATATTCCTGCATGATGTTGCGCGCGCGCTGGAGGAAGCGTGCCCCGGCCTCGGTCAGCTCCACGCGGCGCGCGGAACGGACGAACAGCGAGACGCCGAGCTCACGCTCCAGCTTGGCGACGCCTGCGGAAAGCGTCGGCTGCGTGACGTTCACGCGGGCCGCCGCCGCCGTGAAGCTGCCGGTCTCGACGATGGCGAGAAAGTAGCGCAGGAGGTAGCCGTCAATCATAGATGCCATCTATGCGAAACCGAAGGCGCATTCAATTAAGACCGAATCCCTCTCGCGTGCTATTGCCCCTCTGAACGAAGCTGAGGGGATGATCGACCGATGGCCGCAGTCGGCACACAGGCGAATGCTATCGACCCGGAATTCAAGGCAAACGCGGAGGCCATGGAGGCGCTCGTCGCGGACCTGCGCGAACGATCCGCGCAAATCGCGCTCGGCGGCAATGCGGACTCGCGGGAACGCCACACGGCGCGCGGCAAGCTGCTGCCCCGTGAGCGGGTGGAGCGGCTGCTCGATCCCGGCACGGCCTTTCTCGAACTGTCGCTGTTCGCCGGCTACGACGTCTATGACGACGAGGTGCCCGCCGCAGGCGTAATCGCGGGCGTCGGCCAGATCGCGGGGCGAAGCTGCGTGATTGTGTGCAACGACGCCACGGTGAAGGGCGGCACTTACTACCCGCTGACTGTGAAGAAGCACCTGCGCGCCCAGGAAGTGGCGCGGCAGAACCGCCTGCCCTGCGTCTACCTCGTCGATTCCGGCGGCGCGAACCTCCCCAACCAGGACGAGGTGTTCCCCGACCGCGACCACTTCGGGCGCATCTTCTACAATCAGGCGACGATGTCCGCGGAGGGCATCGCGCAGATCGCGGTGGTGATGGGAAGCTGCACGGCAGGCGGCGCTTACGTGCCCGCCATGTCCGACGAGAGCATCATCGTGCGCAATCAGGGTACGATCTTCCTTGGCGGGCCGCCGCTGGTGAAGGCCGCGACCGGCGAGGAAGTGACGGCGGAGGACCTTGGCGGCGGAGACGTGCACGCACGCATCTCCGGCGTTGTCGATCATCTCGCGAACGATGACGCGCACGCGCTTTCGATCGCCCGGAACATCGTCGCCACCCTCCCCGCGCCGCGCGCGCCGGAGGTGGCGGTGCAGGCGCCGAAACCGCCGCGTCACGATCCATCCGAGATTTACGGCCTGATCCCCGCCGATACGCGGCACCCCGTGGACGTCCGTGAGATTATCGCGCGGATCGTCGACGACAGCGTCCTCGACGAGTTCAAGGCGCTGTACGGCGAGACGCTCGTCACCGGCTTCGCGCATATCGAGGGCTATCCCGTCGGCATCGTCGCCAACAACGGCATCCTCTTTTCGGAAAGCGCCCAGAAAGGCGCGCACTTCATCGAGCTGTGCTGCCAGCGCAAGGTGCCGCTCCTGTTCCTGCAGAACATCTCCGGCTTCATGGTCGGCAGGCGCTACGAGAACGAAGGCATCGCGCGGCACGGCGCCAAGATGGTAACGGCGGTCGCCTGCGCCGCGGTGCCGAAGTTCACCGTGGTGATCGGCGGCAGCTTCGGCGCGGGCAACTACGGCATGTGCGGCCGCGCTTATTCGCCCCGCTTCCTGTGGATGTGGCCGAACGCCCGCATTTCCGTGATGGGCGGCGAGCAGGCAGCATCGGTGCTCGCCACGGTGAAACGCGGCGGCTTCAAGACCAAGGCCGAGGAAGAGTCGTTCAAGGCGCCGATCCGCGAGCAGTACGAACGCCAGGGCCACCCCTATTACGCCAGCGCCCACCTGTGGGACGACGGCATCATCGATCCCGCCGACACACGCACGGTCGTCGCGCTCGGCCTCGCCGCGTCGCTGAACGCGCCGGTGCCCGAGACGCGCTTCGGCACGTTCCGGATGTGAGGCGGCGATGAACGACAACACCGTCTCCGACACGCTCTATTTCACGCTCGACGAGCACAATGTCGCGCGTGTCACGCTCAATCGCCCGGAACGGCACAACGCTTTCAACGCCGAACTCATCGCTGCGCTGAAGGACACGTTCGACGCCATCGGCAAGATGGACGGCGTGCGTGCCGTGGTGCTCTCAGGTGAAGGCAAGAGCTTCTCCGCAGGTGCAGACCTGGAATATATGCGCGCCGCCGGAAGCTGGAGCGAGGCGGAGAACATTGCTGACGGGCAGCGGCTTTCGGACATGCTCGCGAGTATCGCCGCCTGCCCCGTGCCGGTCATCGCCATCGCCAAGGGCAACATCTTCGGCGGCGGCGTCGGGCTCATTGCATGTGCGGACATGGTCGTCGGCATAGACGGCGTGAAGTTCCGCCTTTCCGAAGTGCGCCTTGGCCTCACGCCCGCGACGATCTCTCCGTTCGTGATCGCCGCGGTCGGCGCGCGTCAGGCGAAGCGCTGGTTCACCACCGCAGAGCTGTTCGGTCTTCCCGAAGCGCGCGAGATGGGGCTGGTGCACGTCGGTGTTGCCGATCTCCGCGATGCCGACGCGCAGGTGGATGCCTGGGTGGATTCCATCCTCGAAGCTGCGCCAGGCGCGGTGATCGATGCGAAGGCGCTCGTCACCGATTTCGGGGGGCGCGAGATCACGGACGAACTCCGCGCCGACAGCGCCCGCCGCATTGCCGCGCGGCGCGCGACCGAGGAAGCCGCCGAGGGCCTGACCGCCTTTCTTGAGAAACGCCGGCCATATTGGATGAAGACCGATGCGTAAGCTGCTGATTGCCAACCGGGGCGAGATCGCCCGCCGCATCATCCGCACCGCGCACCGGATGGGCATCGAAACCGTTGCCGTCTATTCGGAAGCGGATGCGGATGCGCCGCACGTTCACGAGGCGGGACAGGCCGTGCTGATCGGCCCGGCGCCGGCCTCGGAATCGTACCTGCTTGTCGACCGCATCCTCGATGCCGCAGCGCGCACGAATGCCGACGCGGTGCATCCCGGCTACGGCTTCCTCTCCGAGAACGCGAAGTTCGCGCTCGCGGTGCGCGATGCAGGGCTGACCTTCGTCGGTCCGCCGGTGAAAGCCATCGACGCGATGGGCCTGAAGGACACGGCAAAGAAGCTGATGAAGACGGCGGGCGTGCCCGTCACCCCCGGCTATCAGGGCGACGACCAGAGCCTTGCGCGGCTTGAAGCCGCTTCGAAGGCGGTCGGCTACCCACTGCTCATCAAGGCGGTCGCGGGCGGCGGCGGAAAGGGGATGCGGCGCGTCGACGATGCCTCCGAATTCGCCGATGCTTTGATTGCGGCGAAGCGCGAAGGCGAAAAGTCCTTCGGCAACGATGGCGTGATGATCGAAAAGCTGATCCTGCGCCCCCGCCACGTGGAAGTTCAGGTGTTCGCGGACCGGCATGGCAATGCCATCCACCTGTTCGAACGCGACTGCTCGCTGCAGCGCCGTCACCAGAAAGTGATCGAGGAGGCCCCTGCCCCCGGCCTTTCCGCCTCGCTTCGCAAGGCGCTCGGCGCCGCGGCGGTGAAGGCGGCGACCGCGATCGGCTATGAAGGCGCGGGCACGATCGAGTTCATTCTCGATTGCGACGACGTCGACACCACCGGCGATCCCAAATTCTACTTCATGGAGATGAACACCCGGCTGCAGGTCGAGCACCCGGTGACGGAGTTCATCACCGGCACCGATCTCGTCGAATGGCAGATCCGCGTCGCGCGCGGCGAGAAGCTGCCGATGACGCAGGATGAACTGCGGATCGAGGGGCACGCGGTCGAGGCCCGGCTCTATGCCGAAGATCCCGAGAGCGGCTTCCTGCCCTCCACCGGACGCCTGCGGCAGCTTGTATTCCCCGAAGGCCGCCCCGGCGTGCGCATCGACAGCGGCGTTGTCGAGGGCGGCGAGATCAGCATTCACTACGACCCGATGATCGCCAAGGTGATCGCGCATGGCGCCGACCGCCAGAGCGCGATCGACCGGCTGGTCGGTGCGCTCGACGCTACCATCGTGGAGGGCGTGCGGACGAACCGGGCGTTCCTTGCACGCCTTGTCGACCACCCGTCGTTCCGCGACGGCGACGTCGACACCGGCTTCATCGCGCGCCACGCCGAGAGCCTGAAACCGCCCACGGACATCCCGGATCGGGTACTCGCACTTGCAGCGCTCACGCGCGTCGGCAGCTACAATCCGCCAACGGCGCAAACGATGTTCGAGCGCGCGGGCGCATGGCGCATGAACCTGCCGAGCCGCCGCCATGTCGACCTGTTCCCCGAGGGGGGCGAGAAGCGTGCGCTGAGCCTGACGCCCGAAGGCGCGGCATACCGCATCGACGGCCTTGACGAGCCTGTCACCGGCGCGCTGCTGTGGACAGGGCCGCAGAGCGTGGAAGCCGACCTCGGCGGCGAACTTGTGCGCGCGACCATTGTGGAGCGCGACGGCAGCTTTGAACTCCGCATCGGAGGCCGCGTGTTCGTCATCGGCACGTCCGCGCCAGATGCCGAAGCGGCGGAAGGCGCCAGCGGACGCATCACCGCACCCATGCCGGGCCGCGTGCTCGCCGTGTTCGTGAAGCCCGGCGACAAGGTGGAGGCTGGCGCGCGGCTGCTCGTGCTGGAAGCGATGAAAATGGAAAACCGCATGACCGCGCCGGTTTCGGGCACGGTCGCGAAGGTGGGCGTGACGGAGGGCGATCAGGTCGCCGAAGGCACGCTGCTGGTTGAAATCGAAAGCGAGGACCAATGAGCCTGTCCCTTATGAACTTCGCCCACGGCGAAACCATCGACATGCTGCGCGAGAGCGTGCGCGCGTTTGCCGAGGACAAGATCGCGCCGCGCGCGGCCGCAATCGACGCCGAGAACAAGTTTCCGCGCGACCTCTGGCCCGAACTCGGCGCGCTTGGCCTGCACGGCATCACCGTGCCGGAGGAATACGGCGGCGCCGGACTTGGCTATCTCGCGCATGTCGTCGCCATGGAAGAGATCAGCCGGGCATCGGCTTCGGTCGGCCTCAGCTACGGCGCGCACTCGAACCTTTGCATCAACCAGCTCAATCGTTGGGGCACGCCGGAGCAGAAGGCGAAGTACCTGCCGAAGCTCATCTCCGGCGAGCATGTCGGCAGCCTTGCCATGTCCGAACCCGGGTCCGGTTCGGACGTCGTTTCGATGCGCCTGAAGGCCGAGCGCCGGAACGACTGCTATGTGCTGAACGGCAACAAGATGTGGATCACCAACGGGCCGGAAGCGGACACGCTGATCGTCTACGCCAAGACCGATCCCAACGCCGGGCCGCGCGGCATTACAGCCTTCCTTATCGAACGCGGCTTCAAGGGCTTCTCGACGGCGCAGAAGCTCGACAAGCTCGGCATGCGCGGCTCCGACACCTGCGAGCTGGTGTTCGAGGACTGCGAAGTCCCCTATGAAAACATCGTCGGCGAAGAGGGCAAGGGCGTGAACGTGCTCATGTCCGGCCTCGATTATGAGCGCGTCGTGCTTTCGGGCGGCCCGCTCGGCATCATGGCGGCGTGCATGGACGTCACCGTGCCTTATGTTCACGAGCGCAAGCAGTTCGGCCAGCCGATCGGCACCTTCCAGCTGATGCAGGGCAAGATCGCCGACATGTACGTGACGCTCTCGACCGCGCGGTCCTACGTTTACGCGGTAGCGCAGGCGTGCGACCGGGGCGAAACCACGCGCAAGGACGCTGCGGGCTGCATCCTCTATTCCGCCGAGAAGGCGACATGGATGGCGCTTGAGGCGATTCAGGCGCTTGGCGGCAACGGCTATATCAACGAATATCCGACCGGACGCCTGCTGCGCGACGCCAAGCTCTATGAGATCGGCGCGGGTACGAGCGAAATCCGCCGCTACCTC
Source organism: Sphingosinicella microcystinivorans (assembly GCF_003634215.1). Taxonomy (GTDB): domain Bacteria; phylum Pseudomonadota; class Alphaproteobacteria; order Sphingomonadales; family Sphingomonadaceae; genus Sphingosinicella; species Sphingosinicella microcystinivorans. The sequence continues at coordinate 1,666,619 of NZ_RBWX01000007.1, forward strand.
ATCGGCCGCGAGCTGTTCGAGGAAACCGCCTGATCTGAAAGGACCGCCAATGCGCCGACTGCTGCCGTTTCTCCTGACGATGATTGCAGCACCGGTGCTAGCGGCGAGCCCCGAGGAACGGCTGGCCGCGGCGGGACATAGCCTGCCTGCTGCCCCGAAACCTGCGGCAACCTATGTGACATCGGTGGAGACTGGCAACCTGCTGTTCCTCTCCGGCCACATCGACTGCATCGGTGGGGGCAAGCGCGGCAAGGTGGGTGCCGACGTCACACTTGACGAGGGCAAAGCCGAAGCGCAGCGCGTCGGCCTCTGTATGCTCGCGACGATCAAGGACGCGCTCGGCGGCGACCTGTCGCGCGTGAAGCGCTTCGTGCGCATTCTCGGTATGGTCAACAGCGCGCCCGACTTCACGCAACAGCCGCAAGTCATCAACGGCTTTTCAGAACTGATGAAGACGGCATTCGGCGACGCGGGGCTCGCTGCGCGCTCCGCAGTGGGTGTCGCGTCGCTCCCCGCGGGCTACGCGGTCGAGATCGAGGCCACGATCGAACTCGCGCGGTGATGCGTATTCTGGGTGCCGTGCTTGCAGGCGGAGAAAGCCGTCGTTTCGGCAGCGACAAGGCGGAGGCATTTCTGGGCGGCAGGCGCCTGATCGACCACGCCGCCGCAAGCATTGCTCCGTTTTGCGAAACCGTGGTCATCGTGGGGCGCAAGAGCGGTGTACCCGATCGCCCCGCCCCCGGCCTCGGGCCGCTCGGCGGAATCTGCGGCGCGCTCACTTATGGGGCGGAAGCGGGATTTGAAGCCGTGCTGACGACCGCGTGCGATGTGCCGGACCTGCCCGAGACTTTACTGTCGGCGCTCGCAGCATCGCCGCCTGCCGTGGCGGCTAGCCTGCCGGTCGTCGGCGTGTGGCCCACATCGCTCGCGGGCCGGCTCGCGGACTATCTGGAAAGCGGATCGCCCCGCGCCATGCGGGCTTGGTGCGAAGCGGCAGGCGCAACGATGGTGGCGTGGCCGGAGCCGATCCGGAACATCAACCGGCCAGAAGACCTACGCTGAGGGCGGGTCCGCGATCATTGCGGTGAAGCTGCATTCCGCAGCGACCTTGCCGCCGACGATGCTGGCGACACCGTTGAACTTACAGACCCGCGAGCGGCGCTGCACGAACTCGACATCAAGGTTCAGCAGAACGCCCGGCTCGACCGGCTGGCGGAACTTGGCGTTCTCGATCGCCATGAAGAGCACAAGCTTGCCGAGCGCCTCGTCACCGAGCGACTTCATCGCCAGAACACCTGCAGTTTGCGCGAGTGCCTCGACGATCAGCACGCCGGGCATGATCGGGCGCTGTGGGAAGTGGCCCTGGAAGAACGGCTCGTTGATCGTCACCGCCTTGATGCCGCGCGCGCGCTCGTTCGGCACGAAATCGACCACACGGTCGACGAGCAGCATGGGATAGCGATGTGGGAGCAGTGCCATCACTGCCCCCACCTCGATCGCATCGAAGCTTTCGCCCCCTGACAAGACGCGCGCCGCTTACTTCTTGGGCGCAGCGGCCGGAGCGGCCGGCGGGTTCACGTTGACGCGCGGCAGCGCCGAGTTGAGGCGCGTCATCACCTCGTTCGTAACATCGAGCGACTGCGCGGTGGCGAGCGTCACATCACGGTCAAGCGCAAGGCTCGCGCCCTTTTCGCGCATCACGGCGGTGATGATCGGGTTCACGGCTTCCAGAATCTGCTGGCGCACATACTGCACGGAGCGGGCATAATCCTGCTCCTTGCCGCGCACTTCGTTCTCGGCGGTCACCTGGCGCTGCTGAAGCTCCTTGGCCTTCGCCTGGAACGCTTCCTTCGCCATGGAAGGCTGCGCCTTCTGCAGGTTTTCATACTCGCCGCGGAACTGGTCGCCCAGCGTCTTGGCGCGCGCCTGAACGCTTTCGAACTTCGCCTTCAGCTGCGGCTCGGCGCTCTTCGAAGCAGCAGACTCGGCGGCGATACGGCCCATGTCGACGACGACGATCGGCGGTGCTGCCTGCGCCAGAGCAACGGTCGGAAGCGCCGTGAACGCGAGAGCGCCGGCAATGGCGACGCGGGTAAGCATTTTCATCAGAATTGGGTCCCTACGTTGAATTGGAACAGTTTGGTGTCATCCCCCTCCTGCTTGACGAGCGCTTTCGCGATGTCAATGCGGAACGGGCCGAATGGAGAGTTCCAGTTGATGCCGAAGCCGACGGCGACACGCGGCTTCCATGTGTCACCAAAATAGAACTCCTTGAAGCCGGGAGTGAATTCCGGATCACCGCCAGAGGTTACACCGCCGGTGGGGATCTGCCGGATATCCTGCAAATCGGTAGCCGGATTGAAGTTGGTGTTCCACAGTGCACCCACGTCAACGAACACCGACGGTCGCAGGCCCATCTCGGCAGCACCTGCGCTCAGCGGAATCTGCACCTCGGCGCGAACCTGATAATAGGTCTCGCCGCCGATCGAGTCATCCTGCCTCTGCCTGCCGTCATCGCTCAGAGTGAAGAGGTCCGGATTGCTAGGATCGGAAGAGTTCGGAACATACTGCTTGCGGATCACGCGCGGGCCAATGCCGCGGATGTCGAAGCCGCGCATACGCGGTTCGCCGAGGAAAAAGCGGTCGGTGAGACGGATGTTGTCGCCGCCCCAGCCGAAGATGTAGCCCGCTTCGAGCCCGAGGTTCAGGATGAAGCCACTGCCGAACAGGCGCCAGTATTTGTCGGCGTTGAGGCGCGAGCGAACGTATTGCACGCTGCCGCCGACGCCTGCGATGTCCTGGCTGACCATGAAGCGATGGCCTGCACTCGGCCGGATCGCGTTGTTGCGCGTATCGTAAGCGATCGAGTAGCCAATCGAGGAGGTCGTGCGCTTGCCGACCGCGTCGCAGAGGAAGCGGCCAGCGCGCAGCGGGTCGCAGACACCGTTCGTGTAGAAGGTGCGCTCGTCGAGCGACACGTCGTCGTAGCTGAGGCCATAACGGAACGATGCCGACCAGAATTCGGTGATCGGGAAGCCCGTACGGATCTGGAAGCCGGTGGTCGACTGCTCGTACGTCGTATCGCGGTCGCCGTTTCCGAGGAAGCGGAAGCTATTGTAATCACGGCGGAAGATGTCGCCGCCAAGTGCGAGGTTGCGTCCGAACAAATATGGCTCCGTGAAGCCCAGTTCGACAGACTGCGAATATTTGGACCAGTTGACCGAAGCGCGCAGCTCCTGGCCCATGCCGCGGAAGTTGCGCTGCCGGATCGACAGGTTGACGAGGAAGTTCTCAAGGCTCGAGTAGCCCGCCGAGACCTGAAGCTCGCCGGTCGCCTGCTCCTGCAGATTGGTTTCAAGGATGACCTTGTCCGGCCCCGAGCCCTGCTTTTGCTGGATTTCGAGGTTTTCCTGGAAGTAGCCGAGGCTCTGGATGCGGTCGCGCGAGCGCTTGACGCGGAAGCTGTTGAACGCGTCGCCCTCCGCGAGGCGGAACTCGCGGCGGATCACGTGGTCCTTGGTGATCGTGTTGCCGTTGATTTCGACACGCTCGACGTAAACGCGCGGGGTTTCGTTGATGACGAACGTCACCCCCATCTCGCGCTTTTCCTTGTCGCGATTGAAGCGGGGGTTGATGTCGGCAAACGCGTAGCCGAGGAGGCCGACCGATTCCGACAGGCTCGTCACCGTGTCCTCGATCTGCTTGGCGTTGTACCAATCGCCCTGCTTCATCGGAAGCATGCGCTTGAAGTTATCTTCCTTGATGTCGCGAATCTGGCTTTCCAGATCGACTTCGCCGAACTTGTAGCGCTCGCCTTCCTCCACCACGTAGGTGATGATGAAGTCCTTGCGGTCCGGCGTCAGCTCGGCGACCGACGAAACCACGCGGAAGTCCGCATAGCCTTCGGTCAGATAAAACTGGCGCAGCTTTTGCTGGTCATAGGCCGAGCGATCGGGGTCGTAGGTGTCGTTCGAGGTGAAGAACTTGTACCACTTGGCTTCCTTGGTCGCCATTTCGCCGCGCAGGTCGCCGTCCGAGAATTTCGTGTTGCCGACGATGTTGATCCGGCGGACCTTGGACTTCGGCCCCTCGTCGATCTCGAAAACCACATCAACGCGGTTCTGGTCGAGCTGCACGATCTTCGGCTCGACAGCGGCCGCAAAGCGGCCTTGGCGCCGATAGAGTTCCAGGATGCGGGCCACATCCGCGCGCGCCTTGGAGCGCGTGAAGATCTGGCGCGGTGCGAGCTTGATCTCGTCCTTGAACTTCTCGTCCTTCACGCGCTTGTTGCCTTCAAGCACGATGCGGTTGACGACAGGGTTCTCGCGCACGTCGACCACCAGTTCGCCCTGTCGATCGCGGATCGTCACGTCGGCGAACAGTTCGGTCGCGTAGAGGTCCTTCAGCGCGCGGTCGAGTCGGTTGCGGTCGTAGCTGTCGCCCGCTGACAGGCCCACATACGAGCGAACGGTTTCCGGCTCCAGACGCTCTGCACCGCGGATCGTGATCGAACGCACGACACTCGCTTGCTCGGCAACAGCCGCAGGCGCTGGCGCCGCCGAAGGCGCGGCATCCGCAGGCTGCGTGTCCTGCGCCAGCGCGGGCTGCGACAGGCCGAGCGCGCTGCCGAGGAGCAGCGCGGAGACCCAGTTACGATGCATGGTGGCCGGCATCAGCGTCTGTTGGCCCACAGGTTCCCCACTCTCGTTCAAATCTTATGGCCGCATCTCAGCCGATTAGCCCGGCGACATGCTTGAACACGCCAAAAGATGCAAGGTCGTTCCAGGTTACGATCAGCATGAAGGAGATGAGAAGTGCAAAGCCGGTCATGAAAGCCCACTCCTGCACCCGTGGCGGAATCGGCTTCCGGCGCACGGCCTCCGCTGCGTAAATCGCAAGGTGCCCCCCATCCAGCATCGGGATGGGAAGCAGGTTGATGAAACCAAGGTTGATCGAGACCAGCGCCATGAGGTTCACGAAGGACTCGATGCCCATCGTGCCCGCCTGCCCCGAGACCTCTGCGATCTTTAGCGGCCCGCCCAGTTCCTTCATCGAACGCTGGCCGGTGACGATCTGGACAAGGCCTTTCACCATCATGCCCGTGGTGTCGAAAACCGCCTCGGTGCCGTACCATAGCGATTCCAAGGGACCGCGCTCGATGACGCCGCGTTCCTCGCCGATGAGGCCGATGCGTGGAATCTTGAAGGTCTTGCCGAAGCGGTCCTTCTCTTCGATGAGGTCGGGCGTCAGCACGACGTTGCGCACCGCGCCCGCGCGCTCGAAATCCACCGAAACCGGCGTGCCGGGATTGATCATCACGATGCCGATGATTTCCTCGAAGCGCTCGATCGTCTTGCCGTCCACCTTCAGGATGCGGTCGCCGGGGGCGAGTCCCGCCCTGTCCGCGGCCGATTCCGTCACAATGTTGGACACCACCGGCGAGGTGTAGCTCTGACCGTAGATGGCGATGAATGTCGCGAAAATGAGGATGGCGGCCGCGAAATTCACGAACGGCCCAGCCGCGACGATGATCGCGCGCTGCCACAGCGGCTTGAAGGCGAACAGAAACGGCTTTTCAGCTGGATTCACGCGCGCAGCCTCTTGCGGCATGCTCGCGGCGTTGGCGTCGCCGGTGAACTTCACATAGCCGCCGAGAGGCAGCCAGCCGACCTTCCAGCGCTCGCCGCGCCGGTTCGTCCAGCCGAAGATTTCGCGACCGAAGCCGATCGAGAAGCTGTCCACCGCCGTGTTGAACATGCGCCCGGCAAGGTAGTGGCCCATCTCGTGGATGAATACGAGCGGGCTGATCATGGCCACGAACATCAGGATCGTGAACAGAACACCCGGGGACGGCAGGATTTCCATCAGTGCGCGCGACCTCTTATGTGCATCTCGCCGACACGCCGCGCCTCGCTGTCGCAGGCCAGCACGTCATCGAGCGATTCGACGGTGTGACCGCCGACGGCTTCCATCGTTTGCTCCACAATCGCGGCAATATCGAGGAAGCCGATTCGACCCTCCAGAAATGCCGCGACTGCCACTTCATTGGCGGCGTTTAACACTGTGGGAGATGAACCGCCGCTGACAAGTGCCTCGCGGGCGAGGCGTAGGGCAGGAAAACGTGCAGGATCGGGCGCCTCGAAATCGAGCCGGGCGACCTGCGCCAGATCGAGCCGTGCGCACGGCGTTGCCATCCGGTCCGGCCAGGAAAGCGCATAGGCGATGGGAATCCGCATATCGGGCGACCCGAGCTGAGCGAGCATCGAGCCATCCACATACTCGACAAAGCTGTGAACCACCGATTGCGGGTGCACGATGACGTCCAGCTGCCTCTCCTCCACCGGGAACAGGTGATACGCTTCGATGAGCTCCAATCCCTTGTTCATCAGCGTGGCGGAATCGACGGAAATCTTCGCGCCCATCGACCAGACTGGGTGCGCGACGGCCTGGGACGGTGTCACCGCCGCCATTTCAGCCAGGCTGCGCGCACGGAATGGACCGCCGCTCGCCGTGAGAATGATCCGCGACACGCGTTCCGGGTTTTCGAAATCGAAGACCTGATGGATGGCATTGTGCTCGGAATCGACGGGCAGCAGATGCGCTCCGCTGCGCTTCGCCCGCGCGTTCACGAGTTCGCCGGCACAGACCAGTGTTTCCTTGTTGGCAAACGCCACACGTGCGCCCCGCTCCACGGCGCGTAGCGTGGACGGCAGGCCCGCCGCGCCCACGATTGCCGCCATCACGATGTCGCTCGGCACGTCGGCGGCATCGCTCAGCGCCTGAACGCCTGCCGCCGCTTCCACGCCCGTTCCTGCGAGCGCGTCCTTCAGATCGCTGTACGCGCTATCGTCCGCGACAACAGCCATGCGGGCCCCCAGGCGACGCGCCTGCGCCGCAAGGCCGCGAACGTCGCGGTTCGCGGTCAGCACATCGACGGACCAGCGCTCGGGCTCGCGCGACACGAGGTCGATCGTCGAGCTACCGACCGAGCCGGTGGCACCGAAAATGCTGATCGTACGGGCTGTCATCCGGTAAGACCGATCGCGACGGCGACCAATACGCTCACCGGCACAACGCCATCCAGCCTGTCCATCATGCCGCCGTGCCCAGGCAGAATACTGCCGGAATCCTTCACGCCGGCGCGGCGCTTGAGGTGGCTTTCAAAGAAGTCGCCCACCTGCGCGGCAACCGCCAGCACGGCACCGAGCGCCGCCGCGAAGGCAGGCTCAAGGCCGAGCCCGAACTGACGGGAAAGCAGCCATGCCGTCAGCGCCGCCGCAATCATGGCGCCGCCAAGACCTGCCCACGTCTTCGAAGGGCTGATGCGCGGCGCGATCTTGGGGCCGCCGATCGTGCGACCTGAGAAAAACGCGGCGATGTCAGTCGCCCAGACGATCGCCAGCGTCCAGATCACGAGTTGGGCGCCGAGCGACTCGGCGCGCAGCCAAACGAGGGCGATCCCGGGAAATGCCGAGTAGATCAGGCCCCAGGCGGCGATACGGGCAAGGAAGAAAAGGCCCGCCGCGGTTACACCGACCAGAACCAGCGCGTAGCCGAGATAGCCGAGGTGCGTGAACAGAACGGCCCCGGCTAGCGCAAACATGCCCGCCAGCCTCACAGTGCGGCCAACGTGATGCATCGTGCACCATTCGCCGTAGATGAGCAGGATGACGACCGCAGCGAGCACCGCAAAAGCGATGCCGCCGAGCCATACGGCGCCGAGCGCGAGCGCGATCAGTGCGATACCGACAAGGATGCGCGGCAGGAGGTCGCCGTAGCGCGACCCCGGCTTCATGGCCGGCTCAGAGCCCGCCATAACGCCGTTCGCGCACGCCGAACGCCTCGACAGCGCGGCGCAGCGACTCGCCGTCGAAGTCCGGCCAGTATTGCTCGGTGAACACCAGCTCCGCGTAAGCGGCCTGCCACATCAGGAAGTTCGAGAGGCGCTGTTCGCCAGACGTGCGGATCACGAGGTCGAGCTGCGGGAGCTCTGCAGTGTCGAGCCGCGCGGTGATGTCTGCGGAGGTCACGGCGTCCGGCGCCATGCGCCCGGCGGCGACGTCCCGCGCGATGCCCCGCACGGCGCGCGTGATTTCGTCCTGCGAGCCGTAGTTGAGCGCGATGACAAGCCGGAGACGCTCGTTTCCCGCCGTGCGCTTCTTTGCACCTTCAAGCAGCGCGAGAATATCCGGCGACAAACGACTGTAATCACCAATGAAGCTGAGGCGAACGCCGTTCCGGTCCAGCTCTGCGATCTCACTCAGCAGATACTGCTTGAGGAGACCCATCAGGTAGCCGACCTCGTCCTCGGGGCGCTTCCAGTTCTCGGAGGAGAACGCGTAAAGCGTCAGCACCTCAATGCCCAGATCGGGCGCTGCCTCAACGACCTTGCGGACCGACTCGACGCCGGACTTGTGCCCGGCGATGCGCGGCAGGCGGCGCGCCTTTGCCCAGCGGCCATTGCCGTCCATGATGATGCCGACATGGCGCGGCCCGGCGGGCTCCTGCCCGCTGGCGGCCCGTCTCTCCGGGTGCGCGGCTGGCGGAACGGCAGGCGACGTCACTGGCCGAGGATTTCCTTTTCCTTGGCGGCGCAGATGCTGTCCACATCGCCGATCGCCTTGTCGGTCAGTTTCTGGACTTCGGTTTCGAGGCGCTTTTCCTCGTCCTTGCCGATCTCGCCCTTCTTTTCAGAGGCCTTCAGCGCATCCATGCCGTCGCGGCGGACGTTGCGCACGGCAATCTTCGCCTTCTCGCCATACTGCGAGGCGAGCTTGGCGAGTTCCTTGCGGCGTTCCTCGGTAAGGTCGGGGATCGGCAGACGCAGCGTCTGTCCGTCGACGATGGGATTGAGGCCGAGGCCGGCAGCGCGGATCGCCTTTTCGACCGGCTGCACATTGCTGCGGTCCCACACCTGAACGGAAAGCATACGCGGCTCCGGTGCCGTCACAGTTGCCACCTGGTTCAGCGGCATGTGCGCGCCGTAAACCTCGACATTGACCGGATCGAGCAGCGACGTGGAGGCGCGGCCAGTACGCAGGCCGCCGAGATCGCTCTTGAGCGCGTCAAGCGCACCGGCCATGCGGCGTTCGATATCAGCCTTGTTGTAGCTCATGCTCTGTCCCCCTGGGGTCTATTGGTTGCGCACGATCGTGGAGACGCCTTCGCCCGCAAGAACCCGCGCAAGGTTGCCGTGTTCCCGGATATTGAAGACGACGATCGGAATGGCGTTCTCGCGGCAGATCGCGACGGCGGAAGCGTCCATCACCTTGAGATTATCAGCGAGCACCTTGTCGTAGCCGAGAGACTCGTAGCGCGTCGCGCTTTTGTCCTTCTTCGGATCGGCGTTGTAGACGCCGTCGACGCTGGTGCCCTTGAACAGCGCGTCGCACTGCATTTCCGCAGCGCGAAGCGCAGCGGCGGTGTCTGTCGTGAAATAGGGATTGCCGGTGCCCGCCGCGAAGATGACGATCCGGCCCTTTTCCATGTGCCGTACGGCACGGCGGCGGATGTAGGGCTCGCAGACGCTGGACATCGGGATTGCGGACTGGACGCGCGTATCGACGCCCATACGTTCCAGGCTGTTCTGCACGGCGAGCGCGTTCATCACGGTCGCGAGCATCCCCATGTAGTCGGCGCTCGCACGGTCGAAACCCTGCTCTGCCGCCGCGAGGCCCCGGAAGATGTTGCCGCCGCCAACGACGAGGCAAAGCTCGAAGCCTGCCTCCTTGGCGATCCGGACTTCATCGGCGACGCGGTTGACCGTGGCGGTGTCGATGCCGAACGACTGGTCGCCCATCAGCGCCTCGCCCGACAGTTTCAGAAGAATGCGCTTGAACGGCTTCGATGACATACGTTTTGTCGCGCCTCCCAATACGCGGGGCGCACCTTAGTTGGCCGGCGGGGGGCGGACAAGCGCCGCCACCCCGCTTTCGGCTGAATTTTAACGACCGACGGCGGCGGCGACTTCAGCCGCGAAATCGGTCTCTTCCTTCTCGATGCCCTCGCCGAGCTGAAAGCGCACGAACTCGGCGATCTTCACCGGCGTGCCGAGGTCTTTCGCGGCCTTGGCGACCACGTCCGAGACCTTGCTCTTGCCGTCGATAACGAAGATCTGGCCGAGCAGCGTCGATTCGCCGAGGAACTTGCGAACGCCGCCTTCGACCATCTTCTCGACGATGTCGGCCGGCTTGCCCGACTGCGCGGCCTTTTCGCGCGCGATCGAGCGTTCGCGCTCGACAACCACCGGGTCAACACCCGTCTCGTCGAGCGCCAGCGGGTTCGCGGCGGCGATGTGCATCGCGATCTGCTTGCCGAGCGCTTCGAGCTGGGCGGCATCGCCCGTCGATTCGATCGCCACGAGCACGCCGATCTTGCCGAGGCCCGGCGCAGCAGCGTTGTGCACGTAGGACGACACGACACCCGCGGGCACCGAGACCTGCGCGATGCGGCGCAGCGACTGGTTCTCGCCGATCTTTGCGATGTTGTCGGTCAGCGCTTCCGAAACCGGCTTGCCGGCGGCGGTGTTCTGCGCGCCGAGCGCCGCGACGTCCGTCGTACCGCTCGCGAGTGCAAGGTCGGTCACTTCGCGCACGAAGCCCTGGAAGATCTCGTTCTTGGCGACGAAATCGGTTTCGGAGTTCACCTCGACCGCCGTGCCCTTCGTGCCGCTGGTGGCGACGCCGACGAGGCCCTCGGCGGCCGTGCGGCCCGCCTTCTTGGCGGCCGTGGCGAGGCCCTTGGCGCGCAGCCAGTCGACCGCGGCCTCGAAGTCGCCGCCCGTCTCGGTGAGCGCCTTCTTGCTGTCCATCATGCCGGCGCCGGTGCGCTCGCGCAGATCCTTCACAAGCTGTGCCGTGATCTCGGCCATGTGCTTAATCCCTTCTGTCTTTGAATGAGGCGGGGCGGCTGCCCGTTACGGCGCCGCCCCTTCCGTTTTGTGACACACCGCTCGAAAAGCGGCGCGTGGGGCGTCAGGCGGCGACTTCGGCCTGCGGCTCAGCCGCTGCACCGAGGTCCGCACCCAGATCGCGCTGGCGATTCTGGTTGCCGCCGAGAACCGCGTCCGCGATCGCATCGCAGTAGAGGCGGATCGCGCGCGAGGCGTCATCGTTGCCCGGGATCGGGAAAGCGATTCCGCTCGGATCGCTGTTCGTGTCGAGGATCGCGATCACCGGAATGCCGAGCACGTTGGCTTCCTTCACGGCGAGGTCTTCCTTGTTCGTGTCGATCACGAACATGACATCGGGCAGGCCGCCCATGTCGCGGATACCGCCGAGCGAGGCTTCGAACTTGTCGCGCTCGCGCGTCATCTTCAGCACTTCCTTCTTGGTGAGGCCGTGCGTGTCGCCGGCAAGCTGCTCTTCGAGCTGCTTGAACTTGCGGATCGACTGCGAAATCGTCTTCCAGTTGGTGAGCATACCGCCCAGCCAGCGGTGGTTCACGAAATGCTGCCGCGAACGGCGCGCGGCCTCCGCGATCGGCTCCTGCGCCTGGCGCTTGGTGCCGACGAACAGCACCTTGCCGCCGGCGGCAACCGTGGCGCGAACGAATTCAAGCGCGCGCGCGAACTGCGGGACGGACTGCGAAAGATCGATGATGTGCACGCCATTGCGATCACCGAAGATGTAAGGCTTCATCTTCGGGTTCCAACGGTGCGTCTGGTGACCAAAGTGGGCGCCGGCTTCCAAAAGCTGCGCCATCGTGACGACGGGTGCCGCCATAATCGTTTCTCCTTCCGGTTTTACCTCGATGCAGGAGGAAGGCAGCGGACCGCCCACCGGATATGTTCCCGCATCTGTGGAATGCGGCGGCCTTTAGCTCCGCGCGTCGGCAAATGCAAGGGGCCTGCGTCGTCCGGCGATTGTTCGGGGGACGAAAGCCCTGTATTGCGTATCAGGCGCAAAGATCGTCTTGGGAGGACGACATGCTCAAGTCCGCGCTTATTCTCGGCATGGCTGCAACAGCAGCGGGATCGGCGGCGTCCGATACGGGAAAGACTGGCCCGAACGGCGCATTCGTGCTGTTCAGCGGCGGCGTCCCCACGCTCCAGATCAATACAGGCGCGCGCGCCTGCCCCTTCGAGGCGCCGAAAGCCTCTTCCGCCCGGCGCAGCAAACCGGTGTTCGCGCTTTACTGATCGCTCGGAAGCCCCTGCACGGCGAGCGCCGCATTGTAGTAGCGCGGATCGGCAGTCACTTCACGGCCCAGCCACGCCGGACGCGTCACGGCCTCATCCTCACGTTCCAACTCGCACTCCGCGATCACCAGCCCTGAAAATTCACCTTCGAAAACATCGACTTCCCACAGCCTTCCCTCTTCGATGACGTCATATCGCCGCTTGGCGAGAAGGCGCCCACTGCGCATGCCGATCAGGGCGCGCGCATCTTCGAGCGGAACGTCATATTCGAACTCGTCGCGGGATAGGCCCGAGACCCGCCCCTTGACGGTGAGCCTGCCGCCCGCATCATCAACGATCCGAACGCGAACGGAGGCCTGCTCGCCGCGCGCGATATAGGCCTGCGCAATCGCCCTGCTGCGCACCACGTTCGTGCGCCAGCCGTCCCCGGTGACCAGGAACTTGCGTTCGATCTCGCGCGCCATCAGATCCCGTCCATCACGTAGCGTCGCGCCAACCGGCCCACGCACGCTCCCAGCGGCGAACGCGGCGCTTGCATGGCTCCTCGAAGAGGATGGCGCCAAGCTTCAACGCCTCTTTTTCAAGCGCGTGCCGCCGTTCGATCGCCACTTTCTCCAAGCGTCGCAGCGGCTTTTCCCGGCGATCATGCAGCCGCGCCTCCAGCGCGCAAAGGTCGTGCTGTTCGCCAAGAAGAGTGCCAAGCCGCCCCAGCATCTCACCGCGCGCGGTGAGAGCAGGATCGATATCGTGAAGCAGGCGCACCTGAAATCCATGGTCCTTGATGTGCTTGCGCCACTCGTGGAACGCCTCGAAATCGTCGCCCGCCGCTCCGCCTGCCTCGCCCATCAGCTTCACCGCCTTGCGGCACGTACGCCGCAGCCCCTTGCGAAGCGCACCAAACCCATCGCGTTCGAGCCGCCAGCCTTCGGCCGCGGCCCGCAACGCGAGAAGCCGCGCGCGCGCGTCCTCAAGCACAGCGCCGCGCACGCGCAAAGCTGCTGCTGCTTCGTCCGCCTCCAGCTCGGTGCGGAAGGCAGCGAGTGTCTTGCCGCCGCTTTCGCCCGCGACACTGTCGAACGTCGCGAGCATCACCTGCGCCTCACGCACATCGGCGAGCCTGACGGCGAGCGTGCGCAGGGCTACGTTCGCTTCGGAATAGCCGGGGAAGACCGCACGCAGCAGCCGCAACAGCGCGCGTATACGCTTGGTTGCCGTGCGGACGCCGTGGACGCTGCGCTCAAGATTGGCGTCCGCCCCCTCCAGCGAGGCAAGCGCGCCGTCAAGCTGCTCGGCAGCGATCCGCCGCAGCGCGGATTCGATGCCGGCATCGCCCCGCGCGAAACGATAGGCCATAGATCGATGTCGCTCCGCCTTTGTTTCAGCACGTCGCTATAGGCGCTTGGCGCACAAAAAAAAACGGCGGACGCAAACTCAATGCGTTCCGCCGTCAGTTTCTCGGTGTGGGTCAGCTCAGGCAATCGACCCAGACCGAAAGCTGCGGGGCCTATCCATACAGACATCCTCGCGCTGCCAGCGTTGCTTCAGCAAGGGCAGTGCCAGAACATCAATTATATGAAATCAATGACTTGCGAATGACGTCACTTTGACGATTCTGTGCCGCCCGCCCCGTTTCGGGACAGTCAACGCAATCTGCCCGCCGCCGCCCACCAGCCTGGGTGTTCGGCCGCAATGGCAGCCCGGGCCGCTTCGGCATCAGCCTCCGCCTCGAACAGCGCAAAGCAGGTCGCGCCAGAGCCAGACATGCGTGTAAATGCCACGCCGGGCCGATCCTCCAGCGCAGCGATCACCGTGCCGATCACCGGGCAGAGCGAAATCGCGGGGCGCTCCAGATCGTTTCGCCCGTCCCGGGCGGCAGCAAGGGGGAGACCGCCCGCGAGCGCACCCCGATCGGCGCCGTCCCATGCCGCGAACACCGGACCGGTTCCAAGCGGCGTCCCGGGGTTCACGAGCAGAACGGCTTTGCCGCGCACATCATCGTCAGCAAGAACGCGAAGTTGCTCCCCTACCCCGTCGCCGCGCTGTGTGCGGCTGCCGACGCAAGCGGGTATGTCCGCGCCGAGCGCCGTGCCGATCGCGCATAGCGCCTTTTCGTCGGCATCGATTCCCCAATGGCGGTTGAGGAGGCGCAGCGCCGCTGCCGCGTCCGCGGAGCCGCCGCCGATACCGGACGCAACCGGCAGGCGCTTGTCGAGCATAAGGGCTGCGCCCGTCTCTATGCCGTACGCACCGGCAAGCGCGCGCGCTGCGCGCAGGACAAGGTTGCTCTCGTCGGCAGGCAAGCCTTCGCCGAACGGGCCGCCAATGGTCAGCGTGACGTCATCTGCCGCACGCACGGAGAGAATGTCGCCGAAATCCGCGAAGGCGAAGATAGTCTCGATGTCGTGGTAACCGTCCGCGCGGCGGCGGCGCACGTGGAGCGCGAGGTTGATCTTCGCCCAGCCGGTCTCGGCGGCCGTCTCGCCGGTCACTTCTTCGCCGTGTCCCTCAGCGCGAGATCAAGACCATAGTCGTACTTGGCTTCGAGCGGCCCTTTGCGCTCGGGCGTGGGCCCGGCATCGAGCGCAGCCTTCCAGCGGTGGCGCGCCTCGATACGGCGACCGATCATCCAGTAGGCATCGCCGAGGTGCTCGGTGATGACGGGATCGTCGGCGACGGCCGCCACCGCCTGCTCGAGCGTTGCGGCGGCTGCCGCATATTCGCCCGCCTGATACTGCGCCCAGCCGAGTGAGTCGGTGATGTAGCCGTCCTCCGGCGCGAGCGCGTGCGCCTTCTCGATCAGCATGCGCGCCTCCGGCTTCGAAAGCCCGCGATCGAGGAGCGCGTAGCCGAGATAATTGAGCAGCGTCGCGTCGGCAGGCTGGAGCCGGATCGCCTCGCGCAGCGAAGCCTCCGCCTCGGGCCACTTGCCGCCCTGTTCGAGCGCCGAGCCTTTCAGGAAATGCAGTCGCCACACGATCGATTGGTCCGCGGGCCCGAGCGCGAGCGCTTTGTCGTAGGCCGCAGCGGCATCAAGGAAGCGCTTCGCCGATTGCAGCGCATCGCCGTAGCGTGCGTGATCCTCGGCACGTGCGCCCGGCGCATTCGCAGCGGTTTCCAGCAGTTGCATCGCTTCCGGCTCTCGGTCGAGGCGCGCGAGGATCGCGGCCTCCTGCCCCAGCGCCATCGCCTTCTCGTCATCGCTGCCGCGCACCTTGCGAACAGCATCGAGCGCCGCCTCGTAACGTTCTGAAGACGCGAGAAGTTCGGTCGTCAGCAGCCAGCCCGACGCCTGATCGGGCGCCAGCATCGTCGCGATCCGCGCCAGTGTAAGCGCGACGGGGATCGGCCGCTCACGCGACAGGTCGGCCGCCATGCGCAGCGCAAGAAGCGCAACGCCTTCGCTGGCATTCGCCGGGATGCCGACGATCGGCGTTCCCGCGGCAAGCGCGGCCTTCGCCGCCTCGACATCCGTATGGCCGGCAGATTCGGAAAGCCGCTTCAGCGCCTCTTCGGGCTGCTTTTCGGCTTGCAGCGCGCGCGCCGCCGCGATCCGCATCCGGATGTTACGCCCGCCGTCGTCCTTGGTGAGCTCATCATAGATTTCAGCAGCTTCCGCGTAGCGCTTTGCACGGAACAGCAGGTGCGCGCGGTGCTCCAGCACATAGGCCCGCGCGAAACCATCGAGCTTTTCCGCATCGAGCTTGCGGACGCCTTCGGCAGTCTTGCCGCGCGCCTCCAAGATCCATGCATCGATGATCGGCACGATGAAGCTGCCGAAGCCGGCATCGGTGAGCCGTGCCGTCGCCTCGCGCGCCTCGCTCCACTTGCGTGTCTTGATCGCGTTTGCAACGAGCAGCAGCGTCACGCCGCTGTCGAAGCGATCCTGCCGCGCCAACCGCTCACCCACACCAACCGCAAGCGCCTCGTCGCCTGCCGCGATAGCGAGGTCGAAGGTCTGCCGCAGCAGTTGCGGATCGTCGGGCGCATAGGTGAGCGCGCCCGCGAAATAATCGGCTGCGCGCCCAAGCTCACCGTTCGCTAGCGCAAGGTGGCCCTGCACGTAGCTGCCGTAGTCCGCCTCTTTCAACGGCATCACGGTCGCCTGCGCCGTCGGCGCCGCAAGCGCGGATGCGAGGAGGAAAGCTACGGCTGCACGCATGGAAACCTCGCTACATATTGGGATAATTGGGCCCACCACCGCCTTCTGGCGTCACCCAGTTGATGTTCTGCGTCGGATCCTTGATGTCACATGTCTTGCAGTGGACGCAGTTCTGCGCGTTGATCTGGAAACGCGGATTGCCCTCTTCCTCCCCCACGACCTCGTAAACGCCCGCCGGGCAGTAACGCTGCGCAGGCTCGTCGTAGAGCGGCAGGTTGTACGCGATCGGGATCGACGGGTCTTTCAACTGCAGGTGGACCGGTTGGTCCTCCTCGTGGTTGGTGTTCGACAGGAACACCGACGAGAGGCGATCGAAGGTCAGCACGCCGTCCGGCTTCGGATAATCCGGCTTCTTGCAGTGCTCCTTGCGCCAGAGCTGCTCGTTATCCGGGTGGTGCTTCATCGTGAACGGCATACGGATGCCGAAATGTTCGAGCCACATGGTCGCGCCGGCAAGCGCGGTTCCAACAAGGTTGCCGAATTTCTCGACAAGCGGCAGCGTGTTGCGGACGGTGAAGAGTTCTTTCTTCACCCAGCTCTCGTCGTAGGCAGCGGCATAAGCGGAAAGCTCATCGTTCGCGCGGCCAGCGGTCACGGCATCGAAGGCGGCGTCCGCCGCCATGATCCCGGTCTTGATCGCGGTGTGCGAGCCTTTGATGCGCGGCACGTTGACGAAGCCCGCCGCGCAGCCGACGAGCGCGCCGCCTCGAAATACCAGCTTCGGCACGGCCTGGTAGCCGCCATCGTTGATCGCCCGCGCGCCATAGGACACGCGGCGAGCGCCCTTGAGCATCTTCGCGATCGCCGGATGCGTCTTCCAGCGCTGCATCTCCTCGAACGGCGAGAGGTGCGGGTTGCGGTAGTTGAGCCAGGTGACGAAGCCGAGCGCGATCTGGTTGTTCGCCTGATGGTAGATGAAACCGCCGCCATTCGCATCGTCGAGCGGCCAGCCCTGTGTGTGGATGACGCAGCCCTCGTCATGATTTTCGGGCTTCACATCCCACAGTTCTTTGATCCCGATTCCATAGACTTGTGCCTGACTGTTCACATCCAGGGCGAAGCGTTTCTTCAGCTGCTTGCTGAGATGACCACGCACGCCCTCGGCAAACATCGTATACTTGGCATGGAGCTCCAGCCCCGGCTGGTACGAAGGCTTGTGGCTGCCATCGCGCGCAACACCGAAGTCGCCGGTCGCGACACCCCTCACCGCGCCGTTTTCATCAAACAGCACTTCAGCCGCCGGAAAGCCGGGGAAAATCTCGACGCCAAGCGCCTCAGCCTGCGACCCCAGCCAGCGGCAGAGATTGCCGAGGCTGCCCGTGTAGCAGTCGTCATTGTCCATGAACGGCGGCAGCAGGATATGCGGGAAATCGAACTTGCGATTCTTCGTCAGGATCCAGTGGTGGTTCGACGACACCTCGACGGTGAGCGGATGCCCATCCATCTCGCGCCAGTTCGGCAGCAGCTCATCAAGCCCGCGCGGGTCGATGACAGCACCCGAAAGGATATGCGCGCCGATCTCCGATCCCTTTTCGAGCAGGCAGACCGAAATCTCCTTGCCCTCGGCCGCCGCGCGCTGCTTCAGCCGGATCGCCGACGCGAGGCCTGCCGGTCCGCCGCCGACAATGACGACGTCATAGGCCATCGATTCGCGTTCGCTCATGGGTTCCTTCCCTTTCCCCCGTTTGCAACTCTAGCTGTGCGCCTTATTGCAGACGACACAATAATGGTTTTGGCGGGTTTGATAGGTCGCAAGGCCCGCCTTTACCAGTGCGGATTGAAGACTTGAGGAACATGCGAGTGATGGAAGCGAGCGAGCGCGACGAACTGCTTGCCACACTCGGCTGGTGGGTCGAGGCGGGTGTAGACACGCTCGTCGAAGCCGCGCCGCGAGACTGGCGCACTCCGCCTCCGCGCGCTGCGACGCGTGAAATCCCTGCCTCCGTGTCGGAGCCGGAGCTTGTTTTGCGCGCCGGCGCCGCAAGCCCGCCAGCGACCGTTTCAGCGACGACGATCGCTGAACTCCGCCACGCGGTCGAGATTTTCGAAGGCTGCCCGCTGCGCACGGGGAACGTCAGCACGGTGTTCGCGGACGGCAACCCGGAGGCTGACCTGATGCTGATCGGCGAGGCGCCCGGGGCACAGGAAGACCGCATGGGCCTGCCCTTCGTTGGGCCCGCAGGCCAGCTCCTAGACCGGATGCTCGCGGCAATTGGCCGCAATCGCACCAGCGCCTACATCACGAATGTCACATTTTGGCGCCCACCCGGCAACCGCACGCCGACACCGGCTGAGGTGGAAACGACGATGCCGTTCGTGCGCCGCCACATCGCGCTGGTCCGCCCGAAGGTGATCATTGCGCTCGGCGCCTGCGCTGCGCGCGCGCTCACGGGAGACGTCACCGGTATCATGCGATTGCGCGGCCAGTGGCGACCACTTGCCGTCGAAGGCACGGATTGCCCGCTGATGCCGACGCTGCACCCGGCGTTCCTGCTCCGCCAGCCCGATGCGAAACGCCTCGCATGGGCAGACCTTCTCGCCGTGAAAGCGAAGCTTGATGCCGATTGACGAAAGCCTACCCTTCATTCCCGTCCGTATCGCCGTGCTCACGGTTTCCGATACGCGCGGGCTCGCCGACGACCGATCGGGCAACACATTGGTCGAACGGCTGGAGGGCGCGGGGCATATCCTCGCGGCACGCGCGATCGTGAAGGACGACGTCGGCACCATCGTCGAGCAACTCGCAGCGTGGATCGAAGACGCGGAGGTGGACTGCGTGATCACAACCGGGGGTACCGGCGTCACCGGGCGTGACGTCACACCCGAAGCCCTCGCCGAGGTCTGCGAAAAGGAAATCCCTGGTTTCGGCGAACTGTTCCGCTGGCTGAGCTTTCAGTCGATCGGCACGTCCACTGTGCAGTCTCGCGCCACCGCAGGCATCGCGCGCGGCACCTATATCTTCGCGCTGCCCGGCTCCACCGGGGCCGTGAAGGACGGCTGGGACGGTATTCTCGCCACCCAGCTCGACAGCCGCCATCGCCCGTGCAACTTTGTGGAATTGATGCCGAGGCTGCGGGAGCGCTAGTCGCCTTTCACCGCAGCAAGCTCGTGCCCTTCCAGGTCGACGAAGTGGAAGCGGCGACCGCCTGGATACGGGAAAATGTCGAGGCTGATTGCCCCGCCTGCCGCGATCACTGCATCCTTCGCCGCCTCCAGGTCTTCTACCTCGATCACCGGCAGGACATGCGCCGTCACGTGCTCGCCCGTGGCGTTGAAGCCGATGTCCGTGTCACCCGTCACGGTCGCAGCATAACCGGGCCCGAAATCGTTGATCTCGAACCCGAAAACATCCGCATAGAAGCGTTTAGCGTTCGCGATATCGCGCGTCGGCAGTTCCAAATAGTTGAAGCGCGCCATCTCTGTTCCTTTCAATGTTCTTGATTTGTTCTTAAATGGCGTGCATGATTTGTCAATGTCGAGACGCGTCAACGCCGCGCGCGGCGCAACCCTGAACACAACCAGCAACCGCTTCGATGATCTGGCACGCGAGGCGGACGGCGATTGGCTCGATTCGTGCGGCGAGGACGACCTGCCGCCGTTCCGCACCGAGATCAGCTACGAACTGCCGCGAACGGCGATCACGCGCAACACTTCGCCCGACCTGCCCTTCGACCGTTCGATCAACGCTTATCGCGGCTGCGAGCACGGCTGTGCCTATTGCTTCGCGCGACCGACGCATGCGTACCTTGGCCTCTCGCCGGGCCTCGATTTCGAGCGCAAGCTGACGGTGAAGAAGGGCATTCCCGAGCTGCTCAGGAAGGAGCTTGAAAAACCGCGCTACGAATGCCGTCCGATGGCGCTCGGCACCAACACGGATCCCTACCAGCCCGTGGAAGGGAAATACCGTACGACACGGAAAATACTGGAAATCCTGTCTGAAACAAATCATCCGGTGATGATCACGACCAAGTCCGCGCGAGTGGTGGGCGACATCGATATCCTCGCCCCGATGGCAGCGCGCGGTCTCGCCGCGGTGATGGTCTCGATCACAACGCTCGACGTGGAAACCGCGAAGACGCTGGAACCGCGTGCGACCGCTCCCCACAGGCGAATCGAAGCAGTGAAGGCCCTTGCTGAGGCGGGTGTGCCCGTCTCCGTGTCGCTGGCGCCGCTCATCCCGGCGATCAACGACCACGAGATTGAAGCAATCCTGGAAGCTGCCGCGAAGGCTGGCGCGGATATGGCCTCGATGATCCTCGTCCGCCTGCCGCACGAGGTCTCGCCCATTTTCCGGGCCTGGCTCGATGCTCACATGCCGGACCGCGCCGCGCGCGTGATGTCGCACATCCAGGAGATGCGTGGCGGCAAGGACAATGAGGGCAGCTTCCACGCGCGCTTCAAGCCGCAGGGGGCCTATGCGGCGATGATCCGCGCGCGTTTCCAGGCCGGATGCCGCCGCTTCGGCCTCAACCGCCGCGACATTTCACTCCGCACCGACTTGTTCAGCCCGCGCGGAAGGCAGCTTTCACTGTTTTAGGCCGCGTCTGGGAAGCGATAGTCCTTGAACTGCTGGCGGAGCGTCAGCTTCTGGATCTTGCCCGTCGCCGTATGCGGGATTTCCTCCACGAAGACGACGTCGTTCGGCATCCACCACTTGGCGACGCGGCCAGCGAGGTGGTCCAGAAGCTCCTGCTTGCTCGGGTTCGCGCCCGCCTTGGGCACGACGATCAGCAGCGGCCGCTCGTCCCACTTCGGATGCGGCAGGCCGATCACAGCAGCTTCCGCCACGCCTGCATGGCCTACAGCCTCGTTTTCCAGCTCGATCGAACTGATCCACTCGCCGCCGGATTTGATCACGTCCTTGGCGCGGTCGGTGATCTGCATGTAGCCGGACGCGTCGATCGTCGCGACGTCGCCAGTATCGAACCAGCCGTCGGCATCGAGCACGTGGCCGCCATCGCCCGCGTAATATTCGCGCACGACCCAAGGCCCGCGTACCATCAGGTGGCCGAAGGCCTTGCCGTCGCGCGGCATCTCGCTGCCGTCGTCGTCAACGATCTTCATCTCGACACCGAAGATTGAACGGCCCTGCTTGGTCTGGATGTCGTATTGTTCTTCCTGCGGCTTTTCGAGCGCTTCGGCGGAAAGCGAGCCGAGCGTGCCCAGCGGCGACATCTCGGTCATGCCCCAGGCGTGGCAGACGGTGACGTCATACTTCTCCTTGAAATCAACGATCATGGAGCGTGGCACGGCCGAGCCGCCGATGACGACCCGTTTCAGTTCTCCAAGCGCATCCCCTGTCGTTTCGAGGTGCTGGAGCATGGCGAGCCAAACCGTCGGCACGGCCGCAGTGAGCGTCACCTTCTCGCGCAGGATAAGGCCGTGCAGCGTCGGCGCGTCGAAATGAGCGCCGCCCATCACGAGCTTGGCGCCCGCGGCGGCCGCGGCGTAGGGCACACCCCATGCGTTCGCGTGGTACATCGGCACCACCGGCAGAATCGCGGTTGAAGACGTGACGCCAAGCGCATCCGCCGAGTTGGCACCAAGCGTATGCAGCACGTTCGAACGGTGCGTATAGAGCACGCCCTTGGGATTTCCGGTCGTCCCCGACGTGTAGCAGAGCCCCGCGGGCGTCTGTTCGTCGATATTGGCCCATTCGATATCGCCGTCGCTGTCGGCAATCAGGTCTTCGTAGGCAAGCAGGTTCGGGATGCTCGTTTGGGGCAGGTGCTCACGCCCCGTCATCAGAACATAGTGCTCGACCGTGTTCAGCTTGGGCGCGATTCTTTCGATGAGCGGTACGAAGGTAAGATCGAAGAACAGCACACGGTCGCCCGCATGATTCATGATGTAGATGATCTGCTCTTCGAAAAGGCGCGGGTTCACGGTGTGTGCGACCGCGCCCATTCCCGAGATGCCGTACCAGCATTCCACATGGCGCTGGGTGTTCCACGCGAGCGTCGCCACGCGGTCGCCGAGGCGGATGCCGAGGCGGCTCAGGGACTGCGCGATCTTGAGCGCGCGTTCGCGCACCTCGCGCCAGTTGGAACGGCCTTCGCCGCCTTCGACCAGCGCCGTGACGATTTCGCGCGTGCCGTGATTGAGGGCTGCATGGTCAATAAGTTTCGAGACCAGCAAAGGCCAGTCCTGCATTCCACCTAACATTATGACTCCTCCCGAAGAGCGGCGCGAAGCTAGCCGGACGCACGCTGCTGATCAATCCGACGCTGCCAGAGCGGCCTCTTGACAACGATGGAACAAATATGGAACAAGCGAACATGAGAAGAACAAAAGGGGTTCAAATATGGCCTTCATGCTCTCTGCCACGCTTTCAAGCCTGTTGCTTTTCGTAAGCCTTGCCGTGGTCGCTCACATGTTCGCGAATGCACGCACCACAATCGCGCGGGCGCTTCGCGGTGAAATCGATGCCGTGATTACGGAGCGTCTGGTGACGGCGGTTGAGCCGATGCCGCGTCCGTGTCCAGCTCCATCCCGCTATCGGGATTGGCAGCCGCTGCCACTTGCCGCCTGACCTTGCGGTACGACAGGATCGCCATCGGGATCGTGGCGGCGTAGACCACCGAGATCAGCGAGAGCGTCATGTATGGTGCGGACAGCAGCGCGCCGGCGAACAGGGCGACGCCGACGAGCGCCATCAGCCGGTATTCGGGACGGATGCGGACCGATTTCCACGAATAGGTCGGCAGGTTCGAGACCATCAGGAACGCGACCGTACCGACGACGACGGCGGTGGCGACCGTGCCGACCTCGGAATAATGCGCGAAACGGGTCGGCTCCAGCCAATAGTAGAGGAACATGGGGCTCAGTGTCATGCCCGCCCCTACCGGTGCGGGAATGCCTGTAAGGAAGCCATGCTTCTTGTGCGGCTGGTCTGTGACGTCGAGGTTGGCGTTGAAGCGCGCAAGCCTCAGCGCGCAGCAGACAGCGTGAGCGAGTGCGACGATCCACCCCGCACCCGGAAGCTGCTCCAGCGTCCACAAATAGATGACGAGCGCGGGTGCCACGCCGAAGGCCGTGACATCGGACAGCGAATCAAGCTCGGCGCCAAAACGGCTCGCGCCCTTCAGCAGGCGCGCAACACGTCCGTCGATGCCATCGAGCACACCCGCCACGACGATCGCGAGGATCGCACGTTCGAAATCGCCCGCAATGGCGAGGCGCACCGAGGTGAGACCGGCGCAGAGCGCAGCGATCGTGATTGCATTCGGGATGAGAACCCGAATCGGAATGACCCGTTTCAGCCTTCGAGGCGGTTCGTGGTCGACCTTCACTGGCGGACGCCGCGCAGGCGATCACCGGGGCCGCCGGGACGACCGATAATGGTTTCGCCGGCAACGGCGCGCTGGCCGACGGCGACGGCGGGAACCGTGCCTGCGGGCAGGAACACGTCTACGCGGCTGCCGAAGCGGATAAGGCCGACGCGCTGTCCAGCCCCGACACTTTCGCCTGTGTTCACGAACTTGATGATCCGCCGCGCGACGAGGCCGGCGATCTGCGCGAAGCCGATGCGGCGCCCATCGGCACCCTCAACGACGAAATACTGGCGCTCGTTATGCTCGCTCGCCTTGTCGAGCTCGGCGTTCAGGAACTTGCCGGGCACGTAGACGATGTCGCGGATCGTGCCGGCGATCGGGGAGCGGTTTACGTGGACATCGAACACACTCATGAAAATCGAAACGCGTGTGAAGGTTCCATCGCCGATCCCGCGCTCGGTGCCGGAAATCTCGCGCGGCGCGGGAACGTCCATGATCTGCGACACGAGTCCATCGGCCGGAGACACGACGAGGCCCGCCCCCTCGGGTGTGACACGGGCGGGATCGCGGAAGAAGGCGAACGTCCAGACCGTGAGCCCCGCCGACAGCCAGCCGAGAATATTCCAGTCCGCAATGAACCAGAAGAAACCGGTGAGCACCGCCGCGAGCACCACGAACTTGTTGCCGTCCGGGTGGATCGAGGGGGGAAACTTGTAGGTCGCCGCCGGTTCAGCGGGCGCGGGTGCCGTAGCGGCGGGCGCGGGCGGCGTTACGGGTTGCGTCACTGGCGGCTCGGGGGGTGTGGTGTCGTTCATGCGCCTATCTTTAGCCCCTGCGCGCAGGTGATGACAACGCGCAGCTTAAGAGAAAGCGGGCGGAGCGCGCCTTTGCCGCTCCCGCCCCTGTTGATCTTGGCCGTCGTTTCCGCCAAGAGCGTGCGCGAGTAAAAATCCATACAGGACCAAGAGGTATCGATGGCGAAGATCAAGGTGGCAAACCCCATCGTCGAGATTGACGGCGATGAGATGACGCGGATCATCTGGCAGTGGATTCGCGAGCGCCTGATCCTCCCGTACCTCGACGTCGACCTTAAATATTACGATCTCGGCATCGAAAACCGCGACGCCACCGACGACAAGGTGACCGTGCAGTCCGCGAACGCCATCAAGGAATATGGCGTCGGCGTGAAGTGCGCCACAATCACGCCCGACGAGGCGCGCGTCGAGGAGTTCAACCTCAAGAAGATGTGGAAGTCGCCGAACGGCACGATCCGCAACATCCTGGGCGGTGTCGTGTTCCGCGAGCCGATCGTCATCAAGTCCGTGCCGCGCCTCGTGCCGGGCTGGACGGACCCGATCGTCATCGGCCGCCACGCGTTCGGCGACCAGTACAAGGCCACCGATTTCCGCGTGCCGGGCGCCGGCAAGCTCACCATCAAGTGGACCGGCGAGAACGGCGACGTGATCGAGCACGAGGTGTTCGACTTCCCGACCGCCGGCGTTGCGATGGGCATGTACAACCTTGACGATTCCATCCGCGACTTCGCGCGCGCTTCGCTCAACTATGGCCTCGCGCGCCAGTGGCCGGTGTACCTCTCAACGAAGAACACGATCCTCAAGGCCTACGACGGCCGCTTCAAGGACCTGTTCCAGGAGGTATTCGACAAGGAATTCAAGGCACAGTTCGACAAACTTGGCATCGTCTATGAGCACCGCCTGATCGACGACATGGTCGCTTCCGCCCTGAAGTGGAGCGGCAAGTTCGTGTGGGCCTGCAAGAACTATGACGGCGACGTGCAGTCCGACACCGTCGCGCAGGGCTTCGGCTCGCTCGGCCTGATGACCTCGGTGCTGATGACGCCGGACGGCAAGACCGTGGAGGCCGAGGCCGCGCACGGCACCGTCACACGCCACTACCGGATGCACCAGCAGGGCAAGGCGACCTCGACGAACCCGATCGCATCGATCTTCGCGTGGACCGGCGGCCTCAAGCATCGCGGCAAGCTCGACAACACGCCGCAGGTCACCAAATTCGGCGAACTGCTCGAGCGCGTTTGCGTCGATACCGTCGAAGATGGCCACATGACGAAGGATCTCGCGCTCCTCATCGGCCCGGATCAGGCCTGGATGACGACCGAGCAATTCTTCGAGAAGATCGTGGACAACCTCGAAGCCGCGATGAGCAAGGAATTCTAGCGCTTTACGCGCTTTTCTGCTGACGCCGTGGTGGCCTGCCCGTTAGGATACCGCGGTGGCTGCAGATCCGCTCTTTTCTCCTGGTTTTCGCGACGCGCTCGTCATTCTGGGCGCGACCGGCCTCGTCATACCTGCGTTCCACCGGCTTCGGATCAGCCCGGTCATCGGTTTCATCGTTGTCGGCCTGCTGATCGGCCCTTCGGGGCTCGGTCGGTTGGGAGACGCACTCCCCTGGGTCCGGCACATCTCAATCAACGACCGGGAGGTCATTGAACCGTTCGCCGAGATCGGCATCATTCTACTGCTGTTCTCGATCGGGCTTGAACTCTCGTTCCGCCGCCTGTGGGACCTGAGGCGGCTGGTTTTCCTCATCGGGCCTGCCGAACTTGCCATATCCGGCGGCCTCATCGGGTTTCTTCTGCACCAGTTCACCGATCTCGGCGCCGTCGTCTCGCTGATGCTCGGCATCGCGCTGGCGATGTCCTCGACCGCGCTCGTGTTGCCGATGACGGGCACGAAAAGCCCGATCGGCAAGCCCGCCTTCGCGATGCTGCTGTTCGAGGATCTGGCCATCGTGCCGATCATCTTCGTGATGGGCGTTATCAGCCCGCTGCCCGGCGGCGATGATGCGGGCGATCTCACGCGCACGGTTTTTCTGGGCGCGATCGTCGTCATCGCATTGCTGGTGCTGGGCCGGCTGCTGCTGCCGCGCCTGTTCCGCCAGGCCGCGCGCACCAAGAGTCCCGAGCTTTTCCTCGCAGTGTCGCTCGTCGTCGTGATGGGCGCCAGCCTTGCGACGAGCGCGGTCGGCCTCTCGCCGATCGTGGGCGCGCTCCTCGCCGGATTGGTGATCGCCGAAACCGAGTATCGCATGCAGGTCGAAGTCACTGTCGAGCCCTTCAAGAATCTGGCGCTCGGCATCTTCCTGATGACCGTGGGCATGAGCCTCGATTTCGAGCTCATCGCCCGCATGTGGCCGTTCCTGATGCTCGCGATCGTCGGCATCATCCTCGTGAAGGCGTTGGTGACCAGCAGCCTCCTGCGCCTCTCCGGCGTTCCGCGCGGGGTTGCCGCGAATGTCGGTGTGCTGATGGCGTCACCTTCGGAAACAACGCTGATCGTGCTTGCAGCTGCGGTGCAGGCGCGCGTGATCGGTACCGATACGGCGGCCTTCTGGCAGATCGTCACCGCCGTCGGCCTCACCGCGACGCCGCTGCTGGCCCGGATCGGCAGCGACACGGCGCGGCGCGTGGACCCGGCGACGCCCGAACCGACGCGGGATCTGTCGGAAAGCGGCGGGCGAACCATCGTCGCGGGCTATGGCCGGGTGGGCCAAATGGTTACGGACATGCTGGTACGGCACGAACAGCCGTTCGTGATCGTCGATGCCGATGTCGATATGGTGGATCTCGGCCGCAAACGGGGCCACGAAATCGTCTTCGGCGATGTCGGTCGGCCGGGGCTTCTCGACCATCTCGGCATCGCACAGGCGCGCTCGATCGTGCTTACGATGGACGATCCCGTGCAGCTGATCGCAACGACACGCGCCGTGCGCGCTGCCCACCCCGATCTCTGCATCATCGCGCGCGCCAAGGATGCCGAGCACGCCGCGCAGCTTTACCGCGCGGGCGCGACAGACGCTGTCCCGGAAACGCTGGAATCGTCTCTCCAGCTTGCCGAAGCCGTACTCGTCGATATCGGGCGGCCAATGGGTCTGGTGATCGCCTCGATCCATGAGATGCGCGAAATCAAGCGTGAGAAGATCAAGGCCATGGTGCCGGATCTGCCGCGGGAACCGCTGAAAGCCGCATCGCGCCTGCGCCGCAGCGACGAGGACTCGGCAGAATAGGCTAGGCCGCGAGCGCGCCCTTCACCGCCGCGATAGCATCCGCAGCCTTCGCACCTTCGGGGCCACCGCCCTGCGCCATGTCCGGACGCCCGCCGCCGCCCTTGCCGCCAAGCGCCGCGACGCCCGCCTGCACGAGTGAGACGGCGTTGAAGCGTGCGATCAGGTCGTCGGTGACGCCGACGGCAATGCTGGCACGGCCCTCGTTCACTGCCACGATCGCGGCAACGCCCGAGCCGACCTGCTTCTTCGCCTCATCGACCGCGCCGCGCAGATCCTTCGGATCGAGCCCTTCTGCGACACGCGCAATGAACTTCGTGCCCGCGACCTCCTCAGCCTCCGTCGCTGGAGCTGCGCCCGCACCGCCGCCGAGTGCCAGCGCCTTCTTGGCGTCGGCCAGCTCGCGCTCGAGCCGGCGGCGTTCCTCGACGAGCACCTGCAGGCGTGCCGGAAGCTCCGCGGGCGCCACTTTCAGTGTCGCGGCGGCCTCGCGCAGCCGGTCTTCCTGCCCCTGGAGGTAAAGCCGCGCTGCCTCGCCGGTCAGCACCTCGACACGGCGCACGCCCGAAGAGACGGCGCTTTCGCTGATGATCTTGACGAGGCCAATGTCGCCGAGCGCCCGCACGTGCGTGCCGCCGCACAGTTCAACCGAATAATCCGCGTCCGCATCCCGGCCCATCGAAAGCACGCGCACCTCGTCGCCGTACTTCTCGCCGAACAGCGCCATCGCCCCGGCCTCGATCGCATCGGCGTGGCTCATCAGGCGCGTCGTCACTTCCGCATTGGCGCGCACCTGAGCGTTCACGTCCGCCTCGACGAGCGCGATCTCTTCGGCGGTGAGCGCCTTCGGGTGGCTGAAATCGAAACGGAAGCGATCTTCCGCGACGAGCGAGCCCTTCTGCGTGACGTGCGCACCCAGCCGATTGCGAAGCGCAGCGTGCAGCAGGTGGGTCGCCGAATGGTTGGCGCGGATGCGGCCACGGCGCGCGGCATCGACATCGAGCTGCACGACATCGCCGACACGGACACTGCCCTCGGCAATGCGCGCCTGATGCGCATGCAGCTTGCCGAGCGGCTTCGACGTCGTTTCGACAACGGCCTTGAGACCGCCAGCCGTAATCGTTCCCGCGTCTCCGGTCTGGCCGCCGGATTCGCCGTAGAACGGCGTCTGGTTGGTGAGGATGACGACGGTGTCGCCCGCGCCCGCCGTTTCCACGCGCGCACCGTCCTTGACGATGGCGATCACTTCGCCCTGCGCGGTGTCGGAGTTGTAGCCTGTGAACTCGGTCGCACCGGATTCCTCGGCGATGTCGAACCACACGCCTTCGTCGGCCTGCGCACCGGAACCTGCCCAGGCGGCGCGGGCAGCCGCCTTCTGCGCGGCCATCGCGGTATCGAAACCGGTCTTGTCGACCGACAGTCCCTGACGGCGGAGCGCATCCTCGGTGAGGTCGAGCGGGAAGCCGTAGGTGTCGTAAAGCTTGAACGCCGTCTCGCCGGGCAGCACTGCGCCTGCACCCATGCCAGCCGTCGCCTCGTCGAGCAGACGGAGGCCCGTCTCCAGCGTTTGCCGGAAGCGGGTCTCTTCAAGCTTCAGCGTCTCTTCGATCAGCGGCTGCGCGCGCGTCAGTTCCGGGAAGGCGCCGCCCATCTGGCTGACAAGTGACGGCACCAGCCGGTACATCAGCGGGTCTTTCGCGCCGAGCAGGTGCGCGTGGCGCATGGCGCGGCGCATGATACGCCGCAGCACATAGCCCCTGCCCTCGTTGGACGGCAGCACACCATCCGCCACCAGGAAACCGCTGGCGCGCAGGTGATCGGCGATAACGCGGTGCGAGGCCGACATCGGACCTGTCGCATCGGTCTTCGTCATCTCGGCGGTTTCACCGATCAGCGTCTGGAACAGGTCGATCTCGTAGTTGTCGTGCTTGCCCTGCAGCACGGCGGCGATCCGTTCCAGTCCCATGCCCGTATCGATCGAGGGACGCGGCAGGTCGCGGACAATCTCGCCCGCTTCCTGCTCATACTGCATGAACACGAGATTCCAGATCTCGACGAAGCGGTCGCCATCCTCGTCCGGGCTGCCGGGAGGACCGCCGGGAATGTGCTCGCCGTGGTCGTAGAAGATCTCCGAGCACGGGCCGCACGGGCCGTTGTCGCCCATCGCCCAGAAATTGTCCTTGGTAGCGATGCGGATGATGCGGCTGTCGGGCAGGCCCGCGATCTTCTTCCACAGCGCGAACGCGTCATCATCGGTATGATAGACCGTCACGATCAGCCGGTCCGGCGAAATGCCCCATTCCTTGGTGATGAGGTTCCACGCGAGGGTGATCGCGCGTTCCTTGAAATAGTCGCCAAAGGAAAAATTTCCCAGCATTTCAAAGAACGTATGGTGACGTGCCGTATAACCGACATTGTCGAGATCGTTGTGCTTGCCGCCAGCGCGCACGCACTTCTGGCTGGAAACCGCCGTGCTGTAGGGGCGCGTTTCGAGGCCGGTGAACACGTTCTTGAACGGCACCATGCCAGCGTTCACGAACATCAGCGTCGGGTCGTTCTGCGGCACCAGTGGCGCGGAAGGCACGCGCATGTGCCCCTCGCCCCCGAAAAAGTCGAGAAATGAGCGGCGGATATCGTTCGTGGAGGTCATGGCGAGCATGTAATCGAGGACTGCGCACTACTCAAGGCGACAGAATGACGGGCGCGCGCGAGCATTCCCCCTTGCGCTCGCGGCGCAACAGGCAGACGCTGGCGATGTTGTGCCGCACGCGTTGCCGGCCCAATGCACGAGGCCGAAACCGGGCGGCGATCAACCAGTATGGGCAACCAGCTTGGGGAGATCGTGACATGGCGGCTTTGACTTCGGAGACCAGCAAACCTGTCAGGGTAGTGGCGCTCGTCGGCCCGGCGGGCACGGGCAAGACGAGCCTTGCAGAAGCGATGTTGTTCACAGCGGGCGCGATCCCGCGGCAGGGCAGCGTGGAGGCCGGAACGAGCGTCGGCGATGCCTCGCCAGAGGCGCGGGCGCGGCGCGGCTCCACCGAACTTAATCTCGCCCGCTTCGATTATCTGGGCGATGCGTTCGCAATCGTGGACGCGCCCGGAGCCCCCGGCTTCGCGCCCGACGCGATGCTTGCGGTGGCGGCTGCCGACCTCGCGGTGGTGGTGATCGATCCCGATCCGGCACGAGCGGCGCTTGCCGAGCCCGCGCTTCGCCAGCTCGAAGCGCTGGGCGTGCCGCACACGATCTTCGTCAACAAGATCGAATCCGCGCGCGGGCGCATCCGCGATCTCCTCGAAGCGCTGCAGCCGATGAGCGCGAAGCCCATCCTCGCGCGGCAGATTCCCATACGCGAGGGAGACACGGTGAGCGGCTTCGTCGACCTCGCGCTCGAACGCGCCTTTCATTACCGCCCCGGCAAGGCATCGGAGCGCATCGAAATGCCGCCCGCCCTCGCCGAGCGCGAATCGGCGGAGCGCTTCCATATGCTGGAGCAGCTTGCGGACCACGACGACGCGCTTCTGGAAAAGCTGCTGATGGACGAAGCGCCCGACCCGGCGATGGTATTCGGCGACCTCTCACGGGAAACGGGCGAGAACCTTGTCGTGCCCCTGTTGTTCGGTTCGGCGCAGGGCGATCATGGCGTGCGGCGGCTTCTGAAGATGCTGCGCCATGAAGCCCCCTCGCCTGCCGCCGCCGCCGCGCGGCTCGGGGCAGACGGTGGCACGTTTGCCTTCAAGGTCGCGCACGGCAACGCCGCTGGGCGGCTCGTCTATGCACGCGCATTCGGCGGGCTTGCAGAAGGTAGCGAGCTTCGCGACCGGGATGGCAGCCCCGTGCGTGCAGGCGCACTGTTCAGCGTGCTTGGCGACAAGCTCGGCAAGACGGCGAGCGTCCCGCCCGGGGCCGTGGCGGCAATCGCGAAGGTGGATACGATCGCGGCATGGGACGTGGTGTCTTCAACCGGTCACGCGCGGAACGCCGAGATCGCGCGCCCGGTGCCCGGCCATGCGCTCGCGATCGCAACGCGCGACCGGAAGGACGATGTGCGGCTATCCACGGCACTCCACAAACTTGTCGAGGAAGACGTGGGGCTCGCCTGGGACCAGGACGCGGCAACGCACGAGATGCTGCTGCGTGGGATCAGCGACGAGCATCTGAACATGGTGCTTGCGCGCCTCAAGCGGCGCTACTCGGTGGCTGTGGATGCGCAGCCGCCGCGCATATCCTACCGCGAATCGATCCGTCGCGGGGCGACTCAGCGCGGGCGCCACAAAAAACAGTCGGGCGGCCACGGCCAGTTCGGCGACGTGGTGATCGACGTCGCCCCGCGCGGACGCGGCGAAGGCTTCGCGTTCAACGACCGCATCACTGGCGGCGCGATCCCTAAACAGTGGATTCCGGCGGTCGAGGCCGGAATCCGTGACGCCATGGAACGCGGGCCGCTCGGTTTCCCCGTCGTCGACGTGGCGGTGACGCTGACCGACGGTTCGTATCATTCGGTCGACAGCTCGGAGTTGGCATTCCGCACGGCGGGTCGCATCGCGATGAGCGAAGCCCTCGCGGCATGCAGCCCGCACCTGCTCGAACCCGTCGCGCATGTGACGATCGAGACGCCGGGCAGCGCAACCTCGCGCATCACGTCGAGCATTGCGAGCCATCGCGGACAAATGCTGGGCATCACGCCGCGCGAAGGCTGGTCACGCTGGGACGTGATCGAAGCGCTGATGCCGGAAGCCGAGCTCCACGGCTTCGGTGCCGAACTTCGTTCGATGAGTCAGGGTCTCGCGACGTTCGCGGCGACATTCGATCATCTCGCCGAACTCAACGGAACGCTGGCGGACGCAGTCGTCAAACAGGCGCTCGCTGCCTGACGAGCATTTGCACCTGAAACAAAAGAGGCCGCCTCGGGGGAGGCGGCCTCGGCGGGGACGCTGGGAAGGGCCGCCTATTCGTCGCTGTCTACGTCGGGGCCTGCGGTGAGCAGGGCCTCGGAAATACCGGCGGCGTTGTCGCGGATCGCCTTTTCGATCTTCTCTCGCATCTCGGGGTGATCGCGCAGGAACTGCTTGGCATTCTCGCGGCCTTGCCCGATGCGCGTCGAATCGTGGCTGAACCACGCGCCCGACTTCTCGACGATGCCGATCTTGACTCCGAGATCGAGGATTTCGCCGACCTTGGAGACACCTTCGCCATACATGATGTCGAACTCGACCTGCTTGAAGGGCGGCGCCACCTTGTTCTTCACCACCTTCACGCGCGTCGCGTTGCCAACGATTTCGTCGCGGTCCTTGATCTGGCCGGTGCGGCGAATGTCGAGACGAACGCTCGCGTAGAACTTGAGCGCGTTGCCGCCCGTCGTCGTTTCCGGGTTGCCGTACATGACGCCGATCTTCATGCGCACCTGGTTGATGAAAATAACGATGCAGCGCGAGCGGCTGATCGAACCGGTAAGCTTCCGGAGCGCCTGGCTCATCAAGCGGGCTTGCAGGCCGACGTGGCTGTCACCCATCTCGCCTTCGATTTCAGCACGCGGCACCAGCGCGGCAACCGAGTCGACCACGAGGATATCGATGGCGTTCGAACGCACCAGCGTATCCGTGATCTCCAGCGCCTGCTCGCCCGTATCGGGCTGCGAGACGATGAGGTTGTCGACGTCGACGCCAAGCTTCTTCGCATAAACCGGATCGAGTGCGTGCTCAGCATCGATGAATGCCGCCGTGCCGCCACCCTTCTGCGCTTCGGCGATGGCATGGAGCGCGAGCGTCGTCTTCCCCGAACTTTCCGGACCGTAGATCTCGATGACGCGTCCACGCGGGAAACCGCCGACGCCAAGCGCCAAGTCGAGTCCCAGCGAACCCGAGGAAATCGCCTCGATCTCAAGCGCGTCGCGCTGACCGAGCTTCATTGCCGAGCCCTTGCCGAATGCCCGGTCGATCTGCGCCAGAGCCGCGTCGAGAGCCTTTTGCTTGTCCATGCCTGATTCTACCACCCGAAGCGCTGATGCCATTGTCCGGTCCCTCCTAGTGGGCTGACGAAGCCGTTTCAATGAAGGATCGTGTACGCATTTTGTTCCGCGTGCGCAAGCGCTTTTGTTCTATTTTCGTTCTTTACTTGGCTGCGGCGGGCTCCGCCTTCCCGCGCGCCTTGCCACGGGCAATCTCGTGCCGCACCTTGTCGGAAAGTTCCTGCACAGAGAACGGCTTGGCAAGAAACGCGACATCGGGAACGTCGATCGACTTGCGAAGCTGTTCCTCGGCGTAGCCCGACATGAAGATGATCTTGAGATCGGGGAACGTCTTGCGTGCGTGCTGAACAAGCGTCGGCCCGTCCATCGTGGGCATCACCACGTCGGAAATCAGCAGGTCGACGCCTTCCGGCAGCCGCTCCAGGATCTCCAGCGCCTCCTCGCCGTGTCCTGCGGTCAGCACCTCATAGCCCTTGCGCGTCAGCGCGCGCTCGGCGACGGCGCGGACCATCGCCTCATCCTCCACAAGCAGGATCTTCCCCTGACCCCACGGGTCGCCGCCGTTCTCGCCCGCTGCCGCCGGCACGGCCTCCGGCAGCGCTTCCTGCGCAGGCAGGTAGATTGTGAAGGTGGTGCCACCACCCACCATGCTATCGGCAAAGATGAAGCCGCCTGACTGCTTGACGATGCCGTACACCGTGGAAAGCCCGAGGCCTGTGCCGCGCCCGACCTCCTTGGTGGTGAAGAACGGCTCGAAAATCTTGCCGAGAATTTCTGGCGGAATGCCGGTGCCCGTGTCCTTCACGGCGATCGCGACATATTCCCCCGCAGGCATGCCCTCGCGGTCGAGTTTCTTCGCCTCGCGCGCCGAAACCGCAAAGGTCGAGATCGTGAGTTCGCCGCCCTCGGGCATCGCGTCGCGCGCGTTCACCGCGAGGTTGACGATCACCTGCTCCATCTGGCCGGGGTCGGCGCGTACCGGTGCGAGGCTGCGGCCGTGCTTCACGGTCAGCGTGACCGTTTCGCCGAGCAGGCGCTTCAGCAGATGGCTGAGTTCGCCCACGATGTCCGACACATGGATGAGTTGTGGGCGCAGCGTTTGCTGGCGCGAGAACGCGAGGAGCTGGCGCACGAGATTGGCGGCGCGGTTCGCGTTCTGACGGATCTGGTTGATGTCGTCGAAATCGCTGTCGCCCGGCGTGTGGCGGAGCAGCATGAGGTCGCAATAGCCGATCACGGCGGTAAGGATGTTGTTGAAGTCGTGCGCCACGCCGCCTGCGAGCTGGCCCACCGCCTGCATCTTGGTCGCCTGCGCGATCTGCTTTTCGAGCTTCAGCTGTTCCTGATTGTCTTTGAGTGAAAGAACGACGGCGGGGCCGCCTGCGCCCGGCGCCTTGCCGACGGTGAGCGCCACGGGCTCCTCGGGCTTGTGCTTCAGGTGCACACGCAGATCGCGCGCGCGTTCAATGGAGGCGGCTGCGCGGCGCACCGCGTCCGAGACCATCGTCTTGTCCTCATCGACGACGAGATCGCTCGGGTAGCGCAGTTCGCTCCCCTCCTCGACCCCCGCGATGGCAGCGAAGCTTTCGTTCATGAACGTGAAGCGACCGTCGCGATCGGCGAGCGCAAGTCCGATCGGCAGCACGGAAAGCAGCGCCGGCAGACTGTCCGGCACTGGCGTTCCGGTCTCGGCCGCCGCGGCGCCTTCGCGCAGGATCAGGAACACGTAAGCGCTCGTGCCTGCCTCTTTCTGGTTCCCAAGCGGGAGTTCGATAAGGCGCACGGGAATGTTCGTGCCGCTGCCGGTCTTCATCCGCCGCGCGCCGTCCTCCCCCGCCTCGAGAATATCGACGAGGTTGGTCGGCACGCGCCCGGCGGTGCCCGTGATGGCGTTCTTGAAGGCGCCGTTCGCCGCGATGATCTCGCCGGAGGGGTTGGCCATCACGATCATCAGCCCGGCGCTGCCCAGCCAGATGCCCGCCGGGCCTTCGAGCATCGCGATCGTGTCGTCCATCGCCTTCTCTGCGGTGCCGCGACGAAGCGTCCACAGAAGATAGTTCCGCGCCGTATCGGCAGGCCGCACCGATACGCGCAGTTTGCGCCGCGCGCCGCCCACGGTTTGATCGATCTCTACAAAGCCGTTGCCGTCGCGCCGTGCCTGCTCGGCGATGTTGGTAATCCGCCCGCGGCTCGCCTCATCCTCGCCCGCAAGATCGAAGGGCGAAGGGTAGCCGTCGCAGCGCGTGCCATAAGCGGCATTCGCGCAGACAAGCTTTCCCTCCGCGTCGGTTACGGCGAGAGCGTCGCTGCGCGAATCGAGCGCAGTGCGCATCATCGTCCAGTCGATGCCGCCCGCCCCGCGTCGCGCCCTGCCGAGCGCCGAGAAATAGGCAACCACCGCCGACGCGAGAATCATCGCGCCGTATAGAGAGGCGATTTCCCACGAATCCATCGCCCACCCCACCAGCACGGTGGAAACGAGGCCAAGCAACACCGCGCCTGCGATTACGATCGCCATGTGGCGCTGTGCGCCCGGCAGGCGCGGCCACTCGATCGGATCGGGAAGTTCCTCAGTGTTGGCCGGAAACCGGGAGTCGGAGTGCGTCGTCATCGTGAGGTGGTCATCCGCGCAAGGCCGCTCCCGGTCAAGCCCGCTCGCGCGGAACGGATGCTACGCCGGGGCGGCCACCCGATGCGCACTTCAGGCGGGCATACGCAGCAGGTCGCGGTAGGCCGCCGCCAGCCTGTCGTCGATGGTACAGGGGGCAGCGACAGTCACGCAGCGCAAGGCACACGGGACAGGTGGCAATGCACAAAGCGGCGGGCGGACGCGAAACAGGCCTGCCAGTTTCGCGCCGATGATTTCCGCAAGAGATGGACCCCGCCCGCTCATGCCTCACCCTCGCCCGATCATGGATAATTTCGGGTTAAGCCCCGAATGAAGTTTTTCCCGTGGCTGCAGCAGTTTCTCTGCTTTGCACAAAGCCCTGCAGCCGTCTAAGCGCATCGCCATGACCGCCGCTGCCGAGGATAAGACGTCCGTCTTCGCGATACCCGATTATCGCTATTTCTGGATCACGAAACTCGCTTCCACGACGTCGCAGATGATCCTCGTCATCGTGATCGGCTGGATGGTCTACGATATCGCGCGCGAGACGATGCCGGAGCGCGAGGCTGCGTTCCTGCTCGGCATGGTCGGCCTCGCACAGTTCCTGCCACTGTTCGTGCTGTCGCTCGTCGTCGGCTACATCGCCGACAAGGTGGACCGGCGCTATATCGTGCGCGGTGCATTGGCGCTCGAGATGCTTTGCGCCGCCGGGCTCGGCGCGCTGGAGCTGACGGGCGACATCACCATACCCGCGCTGTTCGTGGTGGCGGCGCTGCTTGGCGTCGGACGCGCATTCGCTTCGCCGGCGCTCTCGGCTCTCGCGCCCAACCTTGTGCCCGTGCGGATGCTGCCGACCGCAATCGCCTGGAACTCGATCGGCTGGCAGATCGGCGCGATCGGCGGCCCGGCGCTCGGTGGTTATCTCTATGCGGCGAATCCCGCCGCGCCTCTCGTCGTCTCCGCGGCGATGCTCACGATCAGCCTCATCGCCATGTTCCTCATTTCGCGCGTGCCGCTGCCCAAATCGGAAGTCACGGCGAACCCTCTCGAATCGGTGATGAACGGGCTGCGCTACGTGCGGGACAACAAGGTGGTGCTGGGCGCGATATCGCTCGATCTGTTCGCCGTGCTGCTCGGCGGCGTCACCGCGCTCCTGCCCGTTTATGCGCGTGATATTCTCGCCGTCGGCCCCGAAGGCCTCGGCCACCTGCGTGCCGCGCCCGCAGTCGGCGCCGCAATCGTTGCGCTTTGGCTGTCGCGAAGGCCTCTCGCCCGGCACGTCGGCATCAAGATGTTCGTGTGCGTCGCGATCTTCGGCATCGCCATCGTCGTCTTCGGCCTGTCGCGCGATCTCTGGCTGTCGCTCGGCGCGCTCGGCGTGCTCGGTGCGGCGGACATGGTGAGCGTCTACGTGCGCTCCTCGCTCATCCAGATTTACACGCCGGACGCGATGCGCGGACGCGTATCCTCGGTTTCCATGCTTTTCATCTCGGCCTCGAACGAGCTTGGCGAGGCACGATCCGGCCTCACCGCCGCGTGGTTCGGCCCTGTCGAGGCCGTGGTGATCGGCGGCGTCGGCACGATTGTCGTCACCGCACTCTGGGCTTGGCGCTTTCCAGAGCTTCGCCGAGCCGATAGTTTTGATGTTCCGGGCGCACTCAAGGAGAGATCGACATGAAGGCAGCAAGCATACTGGAAACGATCGGCGGCACGCCGCACATCCGGGTGAACCGCCTGTTTGGGCCGGACGCCTCTGTGTGGGTGAAGTCGGAGCGGGCAAACCCCGGCGGTTCGATCAAGGACCGCATCGCGCTCGCGATGATCGAGGACGCCGAAGCTTCCGGCGCGTTGAAGCCAGGCGGCACGATCGTGGAGCCGACCTCGGGCAACACCGGCATCGGGCTTGCCATGGTCGCCGCCGTCAAAGGCTACCGTCTCGTACTCGTAATGCCCGAATCGATGTCGCTGGAACGCCGCCGGCTGATGCTCGCCTACGGCGCGACCTTTGATCTCACACCGCGTGAGAAAGGCATGAAGGGCGCCATCGAGCGCGCCGTTGAGATCGTCGGCTCGACCCCCGACGCATGGATGCCGCAGCAGTTCGAAAACCCCGCGAACGTGACCGCGCACGTGAAGACGACGACGCAGGAAATCCTCGCCGATTTCCCGGACGGGCTCGACGCGATCATCACCGGCGTCGGCACCGGCGGGCACATCACCGCCTGCGCCAAGGTGCTGAAACCCAAGATGCCAGGCCTCAAGGTTTATGCCGTGGAGCCGACGCTTTCCCCGGTCCTTTCGGGCGGCCAGCCGGGTCCGCACCCGATCCAGGGCATCGGCGCGGGCTTCGTGCCGGGCGTTATGGATACGGCGCTGCTCGACGGCATCATTCAGGTCGCGCCGGACGACGCCAAGGAAATGGCACGCCGCTCCGCGCGCGAAGAAGGTACGCTTGTGGGGATTTCATCAGGCGCGACGCTCGCCGCGATCCGACAGCACCTCGACAAGAACCCGAAGCATCGCGTGCTCGGCTTCAACTACGACACCGGCGAGCGCTACTTGTCGGTGCCGGATTTCTTGCCGGAATGAGCTGACGCCGGCGGTATCGGCGTCTGGTCGCTGCGGATCGCGCTGCGCCAGACGCTGACGTCGTCGGAGGAACCCTGCTCCGTCACAGCCTGCTGGAAGTCCAGCATCTGCGGCACTTCGTTCATCGACATCGCGACCGTCAGGTGCTCGCCCTGACGACGCTTTTTCAGTACATCGAAGCCGGAGGCGAGCAGCGCCTCGATGTTGGCGTTGCGCGCTGAAGACGTCGGCGCGCCCAGCACCACCGCGATCAGCCGACGCCCATCCCGCACCGCAGAGGCGGCAAGCGTGAAACCGGAAGCGTTGGTGTAGCCTGTCTTGATCCCGTCAAGGCCGACAAACTTGCCGAGCAGCTTGTTATGGTTGGGCATCACCGTGCCCTGGAAGTTGAACTGCTGCTCCGAAAAATACGGATAATATTGCGGAAAATCGCGGATGAGCGCTTTTGAAAGCGTGGCGAGATCACGCGCGGTCGTGTGATGCGCCGCGTTCGGGAGGCCCGATGCGTTGAAGAACGCACTGCTGTTCATGCCGAGCGCTTTCGCCTTCTCGGTCATGGCGCGCGCA
The DNA here is from genome assembly GCF_003634215.1 of Sphingosinicella microcystinivorans. Taxonomy (GTDB): domain Bacteria; phylum Pseudomonadota; class Alphaproteobacteria; order Sphingomonadales; family Sphingomonadaceae; genus Sphingosinicella; species Sphingosinicella microcystinivorans. The sequence goes on from NZ_RBWX01000007.1 coordinate 1,705,965, forward strand.
AAGACGACCTCCGAGCCATCGAGCCGCTCGGCGAGCGCCACGGCAACATCGTTCGCGGATTTCGTGGTGAGCGCGCGGATCGCCTGCTCCACGGTGATCCATCCACCGCGCGGCACGCCGAGCTTGGAGGGCGGCTGCGCTGCGGCATTTGGTGAGAAATAAACCTTGTCGCTCATCTGCAGCTGTTTGCGTTCGAGCGCGTCGAAGGTCAGGTAGAGCGTCATCACCTTGGTGATCGAGGCGGGATGGCGCGCTTCGTCGGGGTTGCGCGAATAGAGAACTTCGCCGCTGTCCGCATCGACAAGGATCGCCGCATATTTGGGAACGGAAACAAGGCTTGCAGCCGTGGCTGGCTGGGGCGCAATCGGCGCACCCACAAGAATGGAAACAACAAACGCGACGATCAAATGCAATCGCATGATCGCTAGTCTCCCACCCGCCACCTGCACCCCCGCGCAGGCTACTCAAACTCCACTACCGTGCCAGAATGAGGCAAATGCTCCATTCTGAAAAGCCCTTTAGACGAACGGAACCGAAACGTGCGACGACCTGAGTCAATTCTGCGCCGTTCCGAATCCCGTGAAACGCCTTTGACGTCATAGTGCGGATTCAACGTTAAGATGCGCTGAACGACTGCCCCACGCGAAAAAGGGGCCGCCGTTTCCAGCAGCCCCTTTTCCCTGTTTCCAGCAATGATCAGGCGGCCTGTTTCAGCTTCGCGTTGCCGTAGAAGGTTTCGCCCTTCGCCGCCATGTCGCGGAGCAACTGCGGCGGCGCGAAGCGTTCGCCGTGCTGCTGTGCGAGGCGATCAAGCGTGCGGACGACCTCGTCGAGGCCGATCGTGTCCATCATGCTGAACGGTCCGCCCGTGTGCGGCATGAAACCCCAGCCGAAGATCGCTCCGAGATCGCCGTCTTCCGGCGTCTCCAGCACACCTTCCGCGAAGCAGCGCGCGCACTCGACGAGCTGGCGGTAGATAAGCCGCGTCTTGACCTCATTCGCCGAAGGCTGATCTGCATCCGCTTTCTGGCCGAAGGTCTTGCCGAGATCGGCCCACAGCGCCTTCTTGCCGTCTTCGGGATAATCGTAATACCCCTTCCCGGCCTTGCGGCCGAGGCGGCCGAGCGCGACCATCTTCTCGATGACGTCATCCGCCGCGGTCGCCTTGTAAGCGTCGCCGAGGTCCTTCTTCGTCTGCAGCATCACCTTGTGGCCAAGCTCGATCGAAACCTCGTCGAACACCGCGAGCGGGCCCACCGGCATCCCCATCTGCTTGCCGATATTCTCGACAAGCGCCGGGTTCACACCCTCGCCAACCATCACCGAACCTTCGGCCGTGTAAGTGCCGAAGCAGCGCGACGTGTAGAAGCCGCGGCTGTCGTTGACGACGATCGGGGTCTTCTTGATCTGAGCGACATAATCCAGCGCCTTTGCGATGGCTTCCGGTCCCGTCTTCTCACCGACGATGATCTCGACGAGGGGCATCTTTTCCACCGGCGAGAAGAAGTGCACGCCGATGAAGTTCTCCGGTTTCGTCCATGCCTTCGCAAGGCTGGTGATCGGCAGCGTCGAGGTGTTGGAACCGAAGATCGTGTCGGCGCCGACCACGGCTTCGGTCTTCTCGGTCGTTTCCGCCTTGATGGCGCGGTCCTCGAACACCGCCTCGATGATGAAGTCGCAGCCCTTGAGGTCGGCGAAATCGGTCGTCGGATGGATACGCGCGAGAATCTCGTCGAGCTTCTCCTTGGGCAGCCGCTTCAGCTTGTCGGCGGTGTAAGCCTTGCCCTTCTCCGCCGCCTCGATCGTGCGGTCGAGCAGCACGACCTCGATACCCGCGCGCGCCGAAACGAGCGCGATACCCGCCCCCATCATGCCCGCGCCAAGCATACCAAGCTTCTTGGTCGGCATCTTCGCCACGCCCTTCGGACGCCGCGCGCCCTTTTCGGCCGCCTGTTTGTTCACGAAGAGGCTGCGCACCATGTTCATCGCCTGCGGGTCGGCAACGACCTTCGCGAAGTATTTGCTCTCGATGCGGATCGCGAGGTCCATCGGAACCTGCGACCCTTCATAGACCGCCGACATGATCGCGCGCGGCGCGTTCATGTTGCCGTTCGTCATCTTCAGAACCATCGCGTTGCCGCCGACGAACGTCTGAATGAAGCCCGGGTTGAACTGGCCGACGCCGCCCGGGAACTTGAAGCCCTTCTGGTCCCAGGGCTGCACGCCCTTGGTGGGGTTCGCCTTCACCCAGGCCTTTGCCTTGGCGACGACTTCGTCGGCCGGTGCAAGCTCGTTCGCCACGCCAAAGCCGAGCGCTTCCTGCGGAGACATCGACTTGCCCTGCAGCAGATACATCGAAGCTGCCTGAATGCCCATCAGACGCGGCAGGCGCTGCGTGCCGCCCGCGCCGGGGAACAGGCCGACCATCACTTCGGGCAGGCCCAGCTGCAGCTTCGGATTGTCCGCGACGACGCGGTAATGGCAGGCGAGACAAAGTTCGAGCCCACCGCCCAGCGCGATGCCGTTGATCGCCGCCGCCACGGGCTTGCCGCTCGTTTCCAGACGACGGAACAAGCGGTTCAGCGTGAACACGCCGTCGAACAGCTTCGCCATCTTCGACGCGCCGCCCGCACCATCTCCGCTGGAGATGGTGCCGCCGATACCTTTGAGATCGGCGCCGGCCATGAATCCGCTCGCCTTGCCGCTGGTGATGACGGCGCCCTTGATGGCTTCGTCCTTCTCGATCTTCGATATCATCGTGTCGAAGTCGCGGGTCAGTTCGGCGGTGATGACGTTCATCGACTGGCCGGGCACGTCGATCGTGAACAGCGCGATACCGTCGGCGTCGAGGTCGTACTTGATGGTTTCCATGGTCATTCGTCCTCTCCGCTCGCTCAGATACGCTCGATGATCGTACCGGTGCCCATGCCCGCGCCGACGCACAGGTTGATGAGCGCCGTGCCCTTGCCCGTGCGCTCGAGCTCGTCGAGCACAGTGCCGAGGATCATGGCGCCCGTAGCGCCGAGCGGATGGCCCATCGCGATGGCACCGCCGTTCACGTTGATCTTGTCGTGGGGGATATTGAGCGCCTGCATGTAGCGCAGCACCACGCTGGCGAAGGCCTCGTTCAGTTCGAAGAGATCGATGTCGTCCTTCGACATCCCGGCGCGCTTCAACACCTTCTGCGCGACAAATTCGGGGCCGGTCAGCATGATCGTCGGTTCGGAACCGATCGAGCCCATAGCGCGGATGCGCGCACGGGGCTTCAGGCCATATTTCTCGCCCATCGCCTTGCTGCCGACGAGCACAGCAGCCGCGCCGTCCACGATGCCCGAGCTGTTGCCCGCGTGATGCACGTGGTTGATGCGCTCGACCTCGGGATACTTGAGCAGCGCGATCGCATCGAAGCCCGGCATCGTCTCGCCCATGTCGGTGAAGCTCGCCTTGAGGCTGCCCAGGGACTGCATATCGGCTTCGGGGCGCATGTGTTCGTCACGGTCGAGCACGACCTCGCCGATCACATCCTTCACCGGCACGATAGACTTCGCGAAGCGCCCTTCCGCCCAGGACCGCGCGGCGCGCTTCTGGCTTTCCACCGCATAGGCGTCGACATCATCGCGCGAAAAGCCGTACTTGGTGGCGATCAGGTCGGCGCCGATGCCCTGCGGCGCGAAGTAGAGCTTGTGCGCAACCGCCGGGTCCATCGCCCACGCGCCGCCGTCCGCACCCATCGGGATGCGCGACATGGATTCGACGCCGCCGCCGATTGCGAACTCCGCCTCGCCCGCCATCACCTTGGCAGCAGCCATGTTCGTCGCTTCGAGGCCGGAGGCGCAGAAGCGGTTGATCTGCACGCCTGCCGTCGTCTCGGCGTAATCCGCGTTCAGCACGGCCACGCGCGCGATGTCCGACCCCTGCTCGCCAATCGGCGCGACGCAGCCGAGCACGACGTCATCGACGTCTGCTGTATCGATCGGGTTGCGATCGCGCACCGCCTGCAACACCTGCGTTGCAAGCTGGATCGGCGTGATCTCGTGCAAGCTGCCGTTTGCCTTGCCGCGTCCGCGCGGTGTCCTGACGGCATCGTAGATATAGGCTTCAGCCATTGGGTTTGCTCCTTGAATGTCAGGCGCGCGCGAATGCGTCCGCCGGAAGTGCCATCAATGTCTCTGCGCCGGTTTCGATCTTGCGGCGCAGCGCGCCCGCATCCGGCAGGTAGCGGGCAGTATAGTATCGAGCGGTCGCCAGCTTCGCCTCGTAGAATGAAGAGTCGGAAGCACCTGCCGTAAGCGCGGCCTGCGCGGCGCGCGCCATCTTCAGCCACATCCAGCCGGTGACGACGATGCCCATAAGGTGCAGGAACGGCGTCGCCCCTGCCCCCGCATTATTCGGGTTCGCCATGCCGTTCTGCATCAGCCACATCGTCGCGGTCTGAAGCTCGTTGCCCGCCTTTTCGAGCGCTTCGGCCATCGGCTTCAAGTTCTCGTCGGTCTTCGCGGCGGCGATCTCCTCGCCGATCGTGGAGGCGAGCAGCATCAGTCCCTTGCCGCCGTGACGCCCAAGCTTTCGGCCAACGAGGTCCATCGCCTGAACGCCGTTCGTGCCTTCATAGATCTGCGCGATACGAGCATCGCGAACGAACTGATCCATACCCCATTCGCCGACATAGCCGTGGCCGCCGTAAACCTGCTGCGCCCCCACTGCCGTCTCGAAGCCCTTGTCGGTCATGTAGCCCTTGATGACCGGTGTCAGCAGGCTGATGAGTTCGTCGGCGTTCGTCCGCTCTTCCTCGGTCTGCGCCTTCTTCGAAAGGTCGACCTGCAAAGCGCCCCACAGCATCAGCGCGCGCGCGCCTTCGGTGAACGCCTTGCCGTCCATCAGCATCCGCCGGACGTCAGGGTGGACGATGATCGGGTCCGCCTTCTCGGCCGGGTCCGCAGCGCCGGTCAGCGCGCGGCCCTGTCGCCGGTCGTTCGCATAGGTGACGGCGTTCTGATAGGCGACCTCGCCCTGCGCCAGCCCCTGCAGGCCTACCCCGAGGCGCGCGACATTCATCATGATGAACATGGCCTCAAGCCCGCGCTCGGGCTCACCGACGAGATAGCCCGTGGCCTCGTCGTAGTTGAGCACACAGGTCGCGTTGCCGTGAATGCCCATCTTGTGCTCGATCGAACCGCACGAAACGCCGTTGCGGGTGCCGAGGCTGCCGTCCTCGTTCACCAGGAACTTGGGCACGATGAACAGGGAGATGCCCTTCACATTGTCCGGCGCACCTTCGCGTTTCGCGAGGACGAGGTGCACGATGTTCTCCGAAAGGTCGTGCTCGCCCGCCGAAATGAAGATCTTGGTGCCGGTGATGCGGTAGCTGCCGTCGCCCGCGTCCACCGCCTTGGTGCGGATCAGCCCGAGGTCGGTGCCGCAGTGCGGCTCGGTGAGGTTCATGGTGCCGGTCCACTTGCCGGAAACCATGTTCGGCAGATACTTCGCCTTCTGCTCTTCGGAGCCCTTCACCTCGATGGAGGCGATCGCGCCCGCCGTAAGCCCCGGATACATGGCGAAGGCCATACCCGCGGAGCTCAGATACTCCTCGAACGCCACGCTCACCGTATAGGGCAGCCCCTGTCCGCCGAATTCCGGGCTCATGTGGAGCGTGCCCCAGCCGCCCTCGCAGAACGCCTGATAGGCTTCCTTGTACCCCTTGGGCGTCGTTACCGATCCGTCCGCGTGGCGCGTGCAGCCTTCACGGTCGCCGGAGAAGTTGATCGGCTGCACGACGCCTTCCACGAACTTTCCGCCCTCCTCCAGAATCGCCGCGATCATTTCTGGCGTCGCTTCGGAGAACGTCGGCAGGTTCGAATAGCGATCGAGGCCGATGACCTCGTCGAGGATGAACTTGGTGTCGCGGACAGGCGCGCGGTAGGTGGGCATATCAGGACTCCCCGGATCTGGCGTTATCTTGGGTTCGAGGGCAACAGGCCCTCCACAACGGCTACGAACTCCTGAAGCTCGGCAATCGTAGCATCGATATCGTTACGCTGGTTGGTCAAAACGCCGATCTGGCGACGGCAAAGCTCCAGCGTTCTCTCGCGCTGCCGCACCCGGCCGTCGCCCGCATTGTAGAGGTCGAGGATTTCCCTGATCTCCGCAAGGCTGAAGCCGACGTTCTTGCCGCGTAGAATCCATGCCAGCCTGGCACGGTCACCTCGGGAATAGACGCGGTTTTGGCCTTGGCGCGCAGGCTCGAGCAGCCCTTCGCCCTCATAGAAACGGATAGCGCGCGGTGTGACGCCGAACTCGGCGGCGAGGTCGGTGATGGTGAAGGTTTCATCCTCGCGGACGGCTTCCATCGGGTGCTGCGGCATACACCCTATCTAGTTGACGCTTACGTAAACGTCAACCTACCTGTGTGAAGAAGCAGGTCCGCGCCCCGGTATGGCAAGCCGGTCCCGCAGGCTCGACCTTCAGCCACACGGCGTCCTTGTCGCAATCGACATGGACCTCCACGACCTTCATCGTGTTCCCGCTCGTCGCGCCCTTGTGCCAAAGCTCCTGCCGGGAGCGCGACCAGAAGTGCGTCTCGCGCGTCTCCAGCGTCTTCGCATAAGCTTCGGCGTTCATGTGCGCGACCATCAGCAGCTCTGCGGTGCGGCTATCGGTCACAACGGCTGTCACCAGCCCCTTTTCATCGAATTTCAGGTCCATGCGCTTCGCTTAGCGCGGGACACTGCGGGTGGCCAGAGCCGGCGCGGTGTGAAATAAAGGCCCCCAGCCCAAAGGAGGACATGATTTTCGCGTTCGATTTTGCTTTCACCGACCAGCCTTGGCTTCAGACCCTTATCGGGCTTGCCGTTCTCATCACGGTTGCAGCCCTCGCCAACTGGCTTTCCAAGGTCATCGTTCTTAAAGGTCTGACCCGCGCGCTCGCGCTCACACATTTCGGCGAGGAGACGCACACGCTTTCGCGGATCGCGTGGCGCCTCTCCTACCTCGTGCCCTCCATCATCGTTCAAATGGGGATCGCCGGCGTTCCGCATCTGTCGGACACGGCCGACACCATCATTCGGAACGTCGCTGCCGCGTTCTCGATCATGACGATCGCCATGGCGATCAGCAGCAGCCTCAGCCTTTTGAACGACGTGTACCAGCGCCGCGACGATGCCGCGGAGCGACCGATCAAGGGCTATGTGCAGGTCGGCAAGATCCTCGTTTACTGCGCGGCGGCGGTGCTCGTCGTCTCAGCGTTGATGGATCGCTCGCCACTCATCCTGCTTTCGGGTCTCGGCGCGCTCGCCGCCGTGCTGATGCTGGTGTTTCAGGATACGATCCTGTCGCTCGTCGCCTCCATCCAGATCACCTCCAACGACATGCTGCGCGTGGGCGACTGGATCGAGATGCCGGGCCAGAACGCGGACGGCGACGTCATCGACATCGCGCTCCACACCGTGAAGGTCCGCAACTGGGACAAGACGATCACCACGATTCCGACAAGCCGCCTCATCAAGGAAGCGTTCAAGAACTGGCGCGGCATGTCTGAATCCGGTGTGCGCCGGATCAAGCGCGCGCTGCTGATCGATCAGACCAGCGTGCGTTTTCTCGGCGCCGAACAGATCGAGCGCCTGAAACGCACGGCGCTCATCGCGCCGTATCTCGCTGAAAAAGTCGGAGAGATCGATCGCTGGAACAGGGAACGGAACGCAGCAGACAGCGTGAATGCCCGTCGCCTTACCAATCTCGGCACCTTCCGCCATTATGTGGAAGCGTATCTCCACGCGCATTCGGGCATTGCCGAGGGGCAGACCACGATGGTCCGCCAGCTCGATCCGACGCCCACGGGCCTGCCGCTCGAACTTTACTGCTTCACGAACACGACAGTGTGGACGGACTATGAAGCCATCCAGTCAGACATTTTCGATCACCTGATCGCGATTCTGCCCGAATTCGACCTGTATCTGTTCCAGGAGCCGGCCGGACGGGATTTCGCGGCCGGTTTCAGGCACGCAGCCTGACATGCGCTGAGGGTCTGGCAGCCATGCGTTTATGACAACCCCGCGACAAACCAGGCGAGGCGCCCTATATGAACCGACGAATCGCCCGCCCGCCACGGAGCGCCCAATGTTTGATATGATTTCGCACCCCTTCGACGACGACAAGCTGAAGGAGGAATGTGGTATTTTCGGTGTCTGGGGCGCCGAGGGTTCCGCCGCACTCGCCGCGCTTGGTCTGCACGCGCTGCAGCACCGGGGCCAGGAGGCCGCCGGCATCACCAGCTATGACGGCAAGACCTTCCATAGCCACCGCGCCATGGGCCACGTCGCCGGCAATTTCGATCGCGACGAGGTGATCCGGGAACTTCCGGGCGAGGCCGCCATCGGTCACGTCCGCTACTCCACCACCGGCGCCTCCGCGCTCAGGAACGTGCAGCCGCTCTTCGCGGAGCTGTCCACCGGCGGCTTCGCGGTCGCCCACAACGGCAACATCTCGAACGCCGCGCATGTCCGCCGGGAGCTGAACCGCCGCGGCTCGATCTTCCAGTCGACGAGCGACACCGAGGTCATCATCCACCTTGTCGCCACCTCAACCTATCGTCCCTTGCTCGACCGCGTCATCGACGCGCTGAAGCAGGTGGAGGGCGCCTACAGCCTCGTGATGCTGACGAACGAAGGCCTCATCGCCTGCCGCGATCCGCTCGGCATCCGCCCGCTCGTTCTCGGCCGCCGCGACGACGCCTACATCCTCGCCTCCGAAACCGTAGCACTCGATGTCGTCGGCGCCACGTACCTGCGCCAGATCGAGCCGGGCGAGATGGTCGTCATCAACGAAAAGGGCCTGCGTTCGCTCCGTCCCTTCCAGACGCTGCGCCCCCGGCCCTGCATCTTCGAGCATGTCTATTTCTCGCGCCCCGATTCGCTGCTGGACGGCCTTTCGGTCTATCAGGTCCGCAAGAACATCGGCGCGCAACTCGCGATCGAAAGCCCGGTCGACGCTGACGTGGTGATCCCGGTGCCGGACAGCGGAAACCCCGCCGCCATCGGCTATGCCCAGCAATCGGGCCTGCCCTTCGAGCTCGGCATCATCCGCTCCCACTACGTGGGGCGCACCTTCATCCAGCCGGGGGATGCCATCCGCAACCTTGGCGTCAAGCTGAAGCACAATGCCAACCGCCCCGTGATTCAGGGCAAGCGCATCGTGCTTATCGACGATTCGATCGTGCGCGGCACCACGTCTGTGAAGATCGTGCAGATGATGCGCGAGGCGGGCGCTGCTGAGGTGCACATGCGCGTTGCCTCCCCGCCCACGCGGCACAGCTGCTTCTACGGCGTCGACACGCCGGAACGCGCCAAGCTCCTCGCGGCGCAGATGGATGTCCAGCGGATGCGCGACTACATCAAGGTGGATAGCCTCGCCTTCCTCTCGATCAACGGCCTCTACAAGGCTCTCGGCGAAGACATGCGCGTTGAGGAAACTCCGCAGTATTGCGATGCCTGCTTCACTGGCGAGTACCCGACGCGCCTGACCGACTACGAGGAAGCCGCAGCAGACGACCAGCTCGTCCTGCTGGCGGAGCGCGCGAGCTAAGCATGAGCGACATCGATAAACCCGTTGCGCTCGTCACGGGCGCCAGCCGCGGCATCGGCGCCGCAACCGCGAAGACGCTGGCAGCCAATGGCTACCACGTGCTGCTCACCGCACGCACCGAAGGCGGACTGGAAGCGACGGAAACCGCAATCCACGAGGCCGGCGGCACCGCGACCATCGCGCCGTTCGACATCACGGATGGCGATGCTGTCGATCGGCTCGCGCAGGCGGTCGGCGGCCGCTGGGGCAGGCTTGATGCGCTGGTGCTGAACGCCGCCATCCTCGGCGATCTCATGCCCGTCAGCCATATGGAGCCGAAGGACTTCGAGAAGCTGTTCAAGACGAACGTGACGGCGAACTACCGCCTGATCCGCGCTTTCGATCCGCTGCTCCGCGCCAGCAAGGATGCCCATGTCGTGGCGGTGACGTCCGGCGTCGCGACAACGCCGCGCGCCTATTGGGGTGGCTATGCCGCCAGCAAGGCCGCCCTTGCGAACCTCATTGAAACCTACGGGCTCGAGGTTGCCGCGATCAGCAAGATCAAGACGCACGTCTACAATCCCGGCGGCACAGCCACGGCGATGCGCGCGAAGGCCTTCCCTGGCGAAGACCCGGTCACCCTGAAGACCCCCGAAACTGCCGCGGCAGAGATCGCCGGTCTGCTCAAGGCCTGAAAGCGCCCGCAGCGTTTCCGGCATATCTGCTGATGAAGGTCTCGCCAAAGGCATCGGCTGGGATCGGTCGTCCCATCAGGAAACCCTGAATCTCGTCGCAACCGGCAACGCGCAGCAATTCGCGCTGCGTTTCGGTCTCGACACCTTCGGCGATCACATCGAGCGCGAAGCCGCGCGCGAGATCCATGATTGCGGCAACGATGGCGCGGTCGCTTCCGGAATCGACCATCCCCTGCACGAAGCTCTTGTCGATCTTGATATGCGTCAACGGATAGGTCTTGAGCAGGCTTAGCGAGGCATAGCCGGTGCCGTAATCGTCGAAGGCCAACCGCACACCCATCTCGCGCAGAATGCGCAGCGGCGGCAGCGTCTTGTCCTCGCGGTCGAGGACGATGTTTTCGGTAATCTCCAGCTCCAGCGCTTCGGGCGGCAGCGTGTGGCGCGCAAGCGTCGCGCGCACAGTATCGACAAGGTCGCCGTCCCGGAACTGCGCCGCGAACAGGTTCACCGCTATGCGGAAGTCCTCCACGCCTTGGCTCCGCCACAGCGCCGCCTGACAGCACGCCGCATCAAGCAGGCGCGTGCCGGCCGCGGCCCCAAGCGAACCCGCTTCAAGCGCCGAAAGGAAATCGGCGGGATAAAGCAGGCCAAGCTTCGGATGTTGCCACCGAAGCAGCGCCTCCGCGCCGGTAAGGGCGCCGTCGGAAAGCCGGAACTGCGGCTGGTAGTGCAACACGAACTCGTCCTGTTCCACGGCCTGGTGCAGCGCGGCGTCGCTGTCGCGCCGGGCGGCGGCGGCCATACGCAGCGAAGGGATGAACACGAAAGCACGGCCACCACCCTCGCTTTTGGCTTGAAACAGGGCGAGGTCGGCACTTGCCGCAAGCCCGCGCACATCGACGGCATGAAGCGGGCTCATCGCGATGCCGGCACTGCATCCGATGCGGACGTCCCGCCCGGCGACACGGATTGGCACGCCGAGGTCGGCGATTCCGCCCTCCACCACCTCCTGCACCGACTCTCTGTCCTCAATACCGACGAGAAGCATCGCGAACTCGTCGCCGCCTATGCGCGCCACCACATCCTGCGGGCCTGCCCGGTCACCCAGCCGGGTGGCCACCTCTTGCAGAAGCGCGTCTCCTGCTTCGTGACCAAGCGTGTTGTTGACGTCGTTGAAACCGTCGAGGTCGATGATCGCCATCGCAGCCGCCTTGCCCGCGCGGATCGCTTCGTCGGCGCGGCGATAGATGAGGTTGCGGTTGGCAAGACCGGTCAGAGTGTCGAAATTGGCGAGCCGGTTCAGCGCCTCCTCTTGCGCGCGGCGTTCGGTGACATCGCGCACGATCGCTCCGAAGTAGCGATCGCCATCATCGGTCCAGCTCGACCAGGCGAACTCCACCGGCACGCGCGTACCGTCCTTGCGGATGCCAGTGTATTCGCGGCAGTCCGCACCGCTCGTCGCCGCGCGTCCCGCAAGCACGCTGCGCACCATCTCGCGGATCGGTGCCTGGCCCTCTTCGGGAATCAGCATGTCGATCGAATGGCCGATCACCTCGCCCGCGCGGTAGCCGAGCATGACCTCAGCAGCGGCGTTCCACGCGGTGATGTTGAGATCGCGATCGAAGCAGATGATGGCGTTTGGCGATGTCGCCGCGCTCTTTTCGAAAGGCGCACGTCCACTGCTTTCCGCCACTTCCAGACGCCTGAGCTCCAGCCGCTCGGTAGCGACGCGCGCCAGTTCCTTCAGGCGCATCCGGTCGCCGGGCGTAAATACGCGGTGCGCCTTCGTGTCGATCACGCACAGTGCACCAAGCGCGTGACCGGACGGTGCGCGGATAGGCACGCCCGCGTAGAAGCGGACCGGATCATCGCCGGTGGCCAGCGGATTGTCGAAAAAACGCGGGTCCTGCAGCGTATCGGGCACGACGAGCACATCATCCTGCGTGATGACATGCGCGCAAAATGAAACCTCGCGCCGCATGTCCGTATCGCCGATACCATGGCTCGCCGCAAAGAATACATGGTCGCTGCCGATCAGATTTACGGCCGCAACAGGCATATCAAACAGCCGCGTCGCGATCTCGACGACAGGATCAAGGCTCGGTAGCCCTCCTTTACCTTCGAGATCATATGCACCGAGCGCCTTCAGCCGCTCTTCTTCATCCGCCATGGCAGATGGACACCGCACGATCTTCTCCCCTGCTTTCAGATCTTCATAATCCCTATCAATATGACAAATGATGAATGCGCCAGCCAGAGAATGGATCAGGCCCATTTTTTCTGAATAGAGAATTACTTGCCCGAACGGGAATATGGCTTATGGTCACGGCAAGATCATAGGGGAACTCACATGCTCGCACGCCGCTGTCTCGCCATTCTGCTTGCCACAACATTTGCCGCCGCCCTCCCCGCTGCTGCCGAGCCTTTGCCGATCAGCGACATCCCCGCCGATTTCAAACCTTCGGACGAGGTGAAGGATTTCACGATCCGCGAGGTGCAGATTCCGATGCGCGATGGCGTGAAGCTTCACGTCAATCTCGTTATCCCCAAGGGCGCGAAGAATGCCCCGATCATCTTCTCGCGCACGCCCTATTCGGCGGACAAGGCGATCACCGGCCTCGCCTCCAACACCTACAAGCTGGCGCTGCCCGTCACATATGCGGAGCTTGCCGCCGCCGGCTACATCATCGCCGTGCAAGACGTGCGTGGGCGTTATCGCTCCGAAGGGGACTACGTGGTCGCCCGCCCGCTCGTCGGCCCGCTCAATCCCGCGAACACCGATCATTCGACCGACACGTGGGACAGCATCGACTGGCTCGTGAAGAACGTACCGGAGACGAACGGCAAGGTCGGCACCATCGGTGTCAGTTACGGCGGCTTCACCACGCTCATGAGCCTCGTGAACCCGCATCCCGCGCTCGGCGCAGCGGTTCCGATCAATCCGCTGGTGGATGGCTGGGTCGGCGACGACTGGTTCCACAACGGCGCCTATCGCCAGAGCTTCCTCGACTGGGTCTACCGGATGACCGCCGACAGGTCGTCGAAGTACGGGCTCCAGTTCGACCGTTACGATACCTATGAAAGCTGGCTCAGTGCCGGCTCCGCGAGCGGCATGGCGAAAGTCCTTGGGATCCAGGATTTCCCGATCTTCAAGAAGGCGACCGCGCACCCGACTTACGACGAATATTGGCAGGGTCAGGCTCTCGACAAGATCCTCGCGAAGGAACCGCTGAAGGTTCCGACGCTTCACGTCCACAGCCTATGGGATCAGGAAGACATTTACGGCGCCCCCGCCGTCTACAAGGCGATGGAGCCGAGGGACGCGGGCAACGCCGACAACTACATGATCATCGGCCCGTGGCAGCACGGCCAGAGCAACATGGCGAGCGGCACGAAGCTGGGGCCCATCGATTTCGGCAGCAACACTTCCGCCTGGTATCGCAGCGAGGTGCTGATCCCCTTCTTCGATGCGCACCTCAAGAACGGCGCGCCGAAGGCCGATCTCGCGCCCGTCACCGCGTTTGAAACCGGCGCCAACGTCTGGCATCGCTACGATCGCTGGCCGATCTCCTGCGCGAGCGGCTGTCCCTCGCAGTCGAAGCCGATCTACCTGCAAGCGAACGGCGCACTTGGCTGGAAGGCGCCCGCTGCCCGCGCGGCCTTCGCCGAATATGTCTCCGATCCCGCACGCCCGGTAACGTACCGCGAGCGCCCGATCCTCTCGACCTACAATCCCAACACGTCGTGGGGCCGCTGGCTCGTGGACGACCAGCGCTTCGCCGAGGCGCGGCCCGACGTCGTCACCTTCGTCAGCGAGGTGCTGACCGAGGACGTGCGCCTCGCAGGCCAGCCGATCGCCAAGTTCTTCGCCTCCACGAGCGGTACGGACAGCGACTGGGTCGTGAAGCTGATCGACGTCTACCCGGCGGAGTACGCGCCCGCGCCAGAGATGGGCGGCTACGAGCTTGCGATCTCGATGGACATCCTGCGCGGCCGTTACCGCGACGACCCGTCAAAGCCGTCGGCGATTCCCGCCAACAAGGTCGTCCCCTATGAAATCAACCTGCCGAACGTCAGCCACAGGTTCCTCAAGGGTCACCGCATCATGGTGCAGATCCAGTCGAGCTGGTTCCCGCTCTACGACCGCAACCCGCAGACCTTCGTCCCCAACATCTTCTTCGCGAAGCCGGAGGACTACAAGAAGGCGACGCAGCGGATTTACACCTCCGCGCAGTACCCGAGCCGGATCGAACTCCCCGTCGTCGAGTAAACGGGCAGACGGCAACGCCGCCGCGCGCGCTAGTCGCGAACGGCGGCGGTTGCCCCGGTGATCACGCGGCCGCCGGAGATGAGACCGAATGAGCCGGCCATTTCTTCCCCGTTCGGGCCGAAGAAGCGCATGTAAATATCGCCCACGGAGCTCCCGGCCTTCGTCAGTCCGGTGAGGAACTCACTCTGCGCCAGCCCCGTGCCTGCCACGAGATCGAACTGGCCGAAATCAACGGTTGAGCCGCTGACGCGGTCCGCGCCCTGAAGTCTCAGCCAGCCGCCGTAAGCCTGCGTGCCGAAATCGATCTGGAATTGCGAGGTGCCGGTCACGGCGAGTTGCTGCTGCCCGCCCCCGCTGGCCGCCGTACCGATGGCGACGCCATTGTATGTCGCACTGCCCGTCCGACCGAGAAGAATCCCCGGCGCCGTCTCCAGCCCGTAGCTCAAGAAGGTCCGCGTGATCTCGTTCGCGTCCGCGGTTTCCTTGAAGCGGGCATATTCGCCGAAGCTCGCGTAGGTCAGCTCGATCTCGCCCGGGCCATTCGGCTTGTAGAGCGACATCTCGATCGTCTCGCCGGCCACTGTTTTCCGGTAAACCGTGTAGGCATCGGCGCTGCCGTCCACGCGGTCCGTCGCGGCGAATTCCACTTCGGGGCCACCCGCGCCGGAAATCGCGTAGCGGCCGTCGGTGTAATAGAACAGGCCCTTGGTCAGCAGCCGGGCTTCGGACGTGCCGTCGTCCGTGCCGTCCTTGAGCTGGAGACCGCTGTATTCGCCTCCCAGCGCGAAAAGACCCATGTTGTGATCGAGGTCCGTCAGCGTGATGTTTCGGTCGAGCGCTGCGGGGTTGGCAGCGGTGAAACCGCCCACGACCGTGCCGCCCGTGCCGTTGTCGCCGGTGAACACGCCGCCGGCCTCTTGCGCGTCGGGGCCGTAAAAGCGCCCGCTCAGCTGCCCCGCGACGGGATCGAGCGATCCTTCATAGCGGAATGTCCCTGAGAACCCGCCATCGCCGGAATTGAGCGTACCCGCCGCGCGGAATGACAAGGCACCCGTCACCCCGGCGCCGGTCACGAAGTAGTATTCCTGGAGGTTCGTATCGATCGTGAACGTGCTGCGGTCGAAGTCGAACACGGTGGGCCCCGTGCCCGCAAAGGTCAGCGGATCGCGGCCGACCTGCGTGGTCAGCCCGAACACGTCTGTCGTGTACTGCGCCGATCCCATTCTCGGCACGGCGGCGTTATCGGTCGGGAAGCCGTAGACGAAAACGTCGAACGCCGTGTTCTGCAGGGTGTCACTGCGCGTGTTCGATTGCCAGAACCCGAGCCCGACATAGCGTGTCCGAAGATCGGATGTGTATGACGTGTCGATCAGCGTGAGCGCTTCGGAAGACCCGGGCGTACCTACGATATACCGGCGGTCCGCATCGCTGCTCGTCGCCACGCGATCGGCGGGCGAGAAGCTTTGGGTGATGCCGTCGCGGGTCATTGTGTAGGTGCCGGTCGCGGCGTTGAAGGAGATGCTGATCTCCCCCATGTTCACCGACGTATTTTCAACAATCCCCTCCGGCATCCGAAGCGAGACGGTGTTCCGGCTTGAAGGTCCGGTGAAGGTCTGGCTTTCGACGAGGTCCGCGATATCGGGTTCAGGCGTTGGGGTCGGTGTCGGTGTGGGGGTCGGCGTAGGCGTTGGTGTAGGGGTTGGCGTGGGCGCTGGCGGTGTGGTGTTCACGCCTCCGCCGCCTCCGCCTCCACAGGCCGCAAGCAGGAGAGAAATCGCGCCGAGAGGCGCCCATTTTACCCGAACCATCGAATTCATAACGCTACTCCCAGCCCACTAGAACGCTGCCGTGACCCCGACTTCACCTGAAACGCGCGTGTAATCATATAGTTCTATGGTCGATGCATTCCGCTCGCGCGAAAGTTTCAATATGGGCGCGAACGAACCTATCCTGAACTTTCTTAACGTTGCTGAAATGCCGACCTCATAGCGGTCGTCCACGCGCCGCTTTGGATAGAGAAACAGCCTGCGATCGGCCTCCAGATGCTCGTATTTCGCGCTGAGCACCGTCGTGATCTTGCCCATTTCAACAAAAACGTACCCGCCGATGCCCCCGCTCGCCGTGGAATAGCCGGGGTCGCGCGCCGCCTGCCGCAGGCCCGAGACATGCACACCGCCTCCGAAGCTGGACGTGAAGGCGCGGTCGACGCCGACGGACAAGCTGTAGCGGTCCGCATCGCGCAGCGAAGAGCGGCGATCTTTGGCTCGCGTCACCGCGCCGTCGACGCGCATCTGCCCGCGTCGTCCGAGCGGATGCTGGATGTTGCCGGTCAGGCCGTAGGAAAACTCATAGGGCTTGCGGCCATACCACCGCCACGCCACCAACCCCGAAAGGCTGATCCTGTCCGTTCCGGAAAGCAGCTGTGGGCCGGCCTGAAAAGATGCCGCATAATCATCGAACTCGCCGTCGCGGTACACCCGCGCCGCACCGGAAGCGCGCAGCAGGATATCGATATTGGGGTCGATCGGCGCGCGCGCATAGGCCTGCCCCCGCAGAGACAACCCCAGCCCCGATGTTTCGCGCGCATCGCGGCTCAGGTCGAAGTCGCCGATCACCGTCCCCAGCGTTTCGGAGCGCGTGGCGCGGTTGACGTTGCTGTCGGGTGCGAACGCGACCTCAAGACTGCCACCAAAGGGCTTCCGCGCGCCGAGCGCCTGCGCGTAAAAGCGCACGAGCCGCTCGATTTCCGGCGGCAAGCCCGCCGCCTGCGCCGCCCGCAATTCACGCTCCGCCGCGCCGAGGTTGCCCATCAGCGCCTGCACCCGCGCGAGTTCCACGCGCACGCGCGCCGCATTCGGCTTTTCATCCAGAATTTCGCGAAAAAGAACCGCCGCGTCGCGATGCCGCTTCTGCTTGTCCGCCAGCATCATGGCAAGGCGAAACCGGGCCTCCGTCCGCACTTCGATGTCAGGGTTTGCGGCCAGCGCGCGATAGGCCGTCTCAGCCGTCTCGAAATCGTCGGCGGCATCTGCCTGCTTGGCAAAGTCAAACAGCTGCGCGGCGGAAAGCTCCATCGATTGCGGCACCGGCTCCTGCTGCTGACGAGACGGCTCGGCAACGTCCGACTGCGCCAAAGCCTGGGTGGGCCAAGCCAGAGCGATCAGCGCGCACAGTGCGGACAAGCCCGGCAGAGCTTCAGGCACACGCCAGCTTACGAAACGAAGCTGCGATCATAACCACAGGAAACCCAAGCAACGCGTGCCCGCCCTTTTTCACATCACGCCGAACCGACGAATAAGAACCACAACCTGAACCAAAGGTTTCTCAGGGGCCACGGTTTTATGGAGCAGATGCGGTCAAGCGAGTGCCCCTCTTCGCTCGCGACTTGAACATCTTTGCACCCTACATCGTCTTCGTGACGCGATATTTCGGCAAAGTGGGCGAGCGCGCAGCCTCGATCACGGCGCAACGAGGCGATAACCGACGGCAGGTTCGTTGATGATCAACTCGGGCCGGGCAGGATCTCGCTCCAGCTTTTGCCGAAGGGCGCGCACCGCGACACGCAGATAGTCGATATTGTCCTGCTGCGCCGGTCCCCATACGGAGCGCAGAAGATGCCGGTGGGTAAGCACACGCCCCATGTGCTTGGCCAATTCCGCCAGAACCGCATATTCCTTGGGCGTAAGGTGCACCTCCTCACCGTCCCGGCGGACAGTGCGGCGATGAAAATCTATCAACAGGAAACCGATGGACAGCGGCTCCTGCGTGGCGCCGGGGCTGAGATCGACGAGGCCGTCGATGTAGCGATCGAGGTGCGCGGTTTCGGCGGCGACCGTAGCGGCAAGACCCTTGTCTCCGCCCTCGGCGCGACGCAGCGCGCGGGCAGCCGCGGCGATGGCGTTGAGGCGCGGCTTCACGTCTTCTCCGATCGAGGTGAGCAGGACCGATCGTAGCCGGTCTCGCTCGCGCAGCGCAGCAACCTCGCGCGCCTCGCCTTCCAGCCGGGCGCGTTCCAGCGCGAGCGCGATCTGGTCGAGCAAATTGCCGAGCAGCTGGCGTTTGTCCTCTGGCACCGGCGGCACGCCATCCTCGCGCGCAAGGCCGATTGCTGCGAGCACGGCATGATCCGAAGCGACGGGATGGAACTGCCAATCGGCGAGATGGACCCGGTCCACGCCTCGGCCAGAGGCCTCGCCGGATTCGAGCGTCAGCGCAGCGGCGGCAAGATCACTCGGCGAGAGCACGATGCCAGCGGAACCCGCCGCCACGATACGGGGGACCTCGCGGCCGGTAAGGAGTACGGCGTGACCGCCGAACAGGCGCGCCAGTTCACGAACCGCCACGTCCGCGATGTCCTGTTCACCGGCGCATGAAAGCAGCCGCCGCGCGAGGCCTGCGATCGTGGCGTTCCGGGCGGCATTCTCGTCGGCGCGGCGGCTTTGTTCTCGCAGGGAAGCGGCGAGCCGACTGGTGACCACGGCTACGAGGAACAGCACGGCTACTGTCACCACATCTGCCGGGCTGTTGATGATGAAGGTGCCGTACGGCTCGGTGAAATAGAAGTTGTAGGTGAGCGTAGAGGCCACGGCGACGGCAAGCGCAGGCCACAATCCGCACGTGATGGCGGCAACGAGGACCGGCGGAATGTACAGCAGCGCCACCGGCTCGTTTCCCCAGCGCGGGGCGATCATCAGGCCGGCGAGCGTCGCACCCGCGATCAGCAGCAGCGTGGCCGCATATCCGCCCACGCGCCTGGTCATGTCGTTCGGCCGGAATTGCCGGCCAGTCGCTTCGCATTCCATGCGCCGGAAATTGCGCTCGCCAAGCGCTTACGTCGAGAGGCGCCCGGTGAATCCACATGGAATCTTTATGCCGCCAGGGCCCACATCCGGGGCATGACAACACATATAGATGCCTCCCCCGCCGACACCACGGCTTCACCCACCCACGGCCCCAGGGATAGCCTCCCCGTGCTGATGCTCGGCGCTATCGGCGTCGTGTTCGGCGATATCGGCACGTCGCCTCTTTATGCGCTGAAGGAGAGCTTTATCGGACCGCATCCGCTGGCAGTGGATCGGCTGCACATCTTCGGCGTGCTCAGTCTCATCTTCTGGTCGCTGATGCTGATCGTGACGGTGAAGTACGTGCTTGTCGCGATGCGCGCGCACAATCGCGGAGAGGGCGGCTCCTTCGCACTTCTCGCGCTTGTCTCGCGTCATCTGGGCGGCAGCCGTTGGAGCAGTGTGCTGGTGCTGCTGGGCGTTCTTGCCGCATCGATGTTCTATGGCGATGCGATGCTGACACCGGCGATCTCGGTGCTTTCGGCGGTTGAGGGGCTGACCGTCGTTGAAGCGAACCTTCAGCCGCTGGTGGTGCCGATCGCCGTGGCGATCCTGATCGCGCTGTTTCTCATCCAGTCGCGCGGCACGGCGCGTGTGGGCGCGCTGTTCGGACCGATCGTGCTCGTTTACTTCGCGGCGCTTGCGACGCTTGGCGTGGTCAACATCGCCGTGCACCCGAAAATTCTCGGCATTCTAAACCCGTGGCGGGCGTTCGAGTTCTTTCTCTACGATAGCCGGCTTGCGTTCCTTGCGATGGGATCGGTGTTCCTCGCCGTTACCGGCGCTGAAACGCTCTATGCCGATATGGGCCACTTCGGGCGCAAGGCAGTGGGCCTCAGTTGGCTGACACTTGCCTATCCGTGCCTGATGCTGAACTACATGGGCCAGGGCGCCCTGCTTCTCACCACGCCAGAGGCGGTCGAGAACCCGTTCTACCTGATGGCGCCCGAATGGGCCCGGCTCCCGCTCGTGCTCATCGCGACAGCCGCCACGATCATCGCCAGCCAGGCGGTGATCTCTGGCGCCTTTTCCGTTACGCATCAGGCGATCCAGCTTGGTTTCCTCCCGCGCCTCCGCACGCTGCACACCAGCGAGAAGGCTGCGGGGCAGATATATATTCCAGCGATCAACTGGGGCCTGCTGGTCATGGTTCTGGTGCTCGTGCTCGGCTTCGGGGAATCGACCCGGCTCGCCTCGGCCTACGGCATCTCTGTTATCGGCACGATGCTCATCACCACGGTGATGCTGGGCTTCCTGGTGTTCAAGGTGTGGCGCTGGAACCGCTGGCTGGCGGCGGGCACGATCGGCCTGTTCCTGGCGGTGGACGGCATCTACTTCGCCTCCAACATCACCAAAATCCCCGATGGCGGCTGGTTCCCGCTCGCGGTGGCGGGCGTGCTGTTCACTGTGCTGACCACCTGGGCGACCGGGCGGCGCCTGATGAACACGCGGCTGGAGGAAGCGGACATACCGCTGCCGGTCTTCATCAAGTCGGCCATCGCGTCGGCCCACCGCGTGCGCAACACGGCTGTGTTCATGTCGGCCTCGTCAGAAGGCGTCCCCTCTGCCCTCCTCCACAATCTGAAGCACAATCAAGTGCTGCACGAGCGCGTGCTGATCCTGACCGTGCGGGTGGAAGAAGTGCCCTATGTCGATCCAGGCAAACGGCTGGAGGTGCACGGCGCCGGGCAAGGCTTCTACCGCGTGATCCTGCACTACGGATTCATGGAAGACGTCGATATCCCGCGCGAACTCGCGGCGCTCGATTGCATCGGCGCCCCGTTCGACATGATGACCGCCAGCTTTTTCCTTGGCCGGCAGAAGCTCGTCGTCTCCGCGGAAAAGCCGGGCATGGCCCCATGGCGCGAGCGGCTGTTCGCATGGATGAGCAAAAGCTCCGAAAGCGCGATGGAGTTCTTCAAGATCCCCACCAACCGCGTCGTCGAACTGGGAAGCCAGGTGCAGATTTAGGAAGGGGGGCGCCCGCTTCCTCGCCCTTTTCGGGGAGAGGATACGGAGCTTTGCCGACAAGCCAGTTAGGCGAAGTCGGTGAGAGCGGGCGCGTGCGCTCAGCCACTTTAAGCATCATCTTAATTGTCCGGCGCCATGTTGGCAAAATGAGCAAAGGACCTGAGCCGATCGACAGTCGCCGCTGGACGGGTGACATTGATGACACGCCGAAACCCGCATTGGTGCCTGCGCTGCCATCACGCTTTGTCGGGCCGGTCCTGGTGGTGCTGATGGCGAGCGGTTTAATGTTCGCCGCCTCCAGCCTGATTTGGGTTGCCTCAGGGTCGCCTATGGTCGTTGCGCCTCCAATGAAGGTCGCGACGCTCAAGTTTCCGCTGCTTGCGGCGTTCGGCACGCTGTTTCTTCTGCGTTCGCGGCCACGTCAGGCATTCGTCTGGACAACGATCGTCTTCAGCTTCAGCCTCTTTCTGGCGTACCAGTTTGGCTATCTACACGATCTCAACACCCCGCGCACGGAGAAGCAGGCCACTTACTTTGTCGAGAATATCTCACGTCCGGGGTATGGGGGGCGCAGAGAGTCCCGAATCTTTCCGGAACTCCGATTATCGACGGAACGCGGCACTTACATTTCCATTCCCACAACGCGCGCCTTCGCAAAACGGCTCACAAGTGGGGACAGCTGCCTGAAAGCGAAGGTATCACGCGGTCGCTACGGCTTCGCCTTTATCGAACCCATTATCCTGTCGGCCGGTGACGGCACAGGTTCCTTCCTCGTCGCGGCTGTAAATCGTAAACGCTGTTTTAGTCTCTGATCAGAGCAAATGGACCAACGGAAAGGCTTTTCCGGCGGCGGGCCTCGTCTCAATTACAAGCCGCAGTTCTGGGACGCCCTGCTCCTGACAGCGTCAGCGGATGCCGAATGGCACCTTACGGCTCTCGGAAGATGTGCAGAACGGCTTCGTCACGCGGCGGCTGAAGGTTGTAAATCCGTTGAGGAAACAGGTGAACGCAAAGTTAGAGGTAGTTCTGAAGGCCTGATCCGTCCATTTGGATCGAAAGCCCTATTTTTGCTTTAGCAGATATAACATATGAAGCGGCTATGTTTAAATCACCCACGCTTTTCATTGTCGGTGCAGGCGCCAGCCATGAGGCGGGGATGCCTATTGGTACTACGCTGACTGGAGAGATCGCGAAACTTCTGTCCTTGGATGTAGATTTTGGCGATCGCGTCAACAAGGGCGACCACAAGATCTTCTTTGCATTGAAGCAACTGGTGACTGAACACAGCTGGGGTGAAAATAGCTTCATACAGTCATCCAGAGCTGTGGCTGAAGCCATGCAACTTGCTCTCTCGATCGATACCTTTCTCGAGTCCCATTTCGAAAATCGAGAGTTCGTCCAGCTTGGCAAGCTCGGAATTGCGCGTGCGATTTCACTTGCCGAGGCTCAAAGCAAAATGAAGCCCGGCAAGGAGAACAATGCCCCATTTCGCATGACCGCCCTCTCCGACACCTGGTACTACAGTTTGGCAAGGCAGCTTTTTACAGGCGTGCCCGCCCATCGTCCAGAACTCGCATTTGAGAACGTCACGTTTGTAGTCTTCAATTATGATCGATGCTTACAGATATTCTTGATGCATGCAGCAGCGATGTATTTTAGGATTACGTTACCGCAGGCTACACAGCTGATGCAGAACGTTCGCTTCATCCACCCTTATGGGACAATCGGCTCCGTGTTCGAGGGCTCTCCCGATTACGTCCCGTTTGCCTCTGATCAGTTCGACCTCAATACTGTCGCTTCAAGGATCCGAACGTTTTCGGAGTCCTCGGATCTCGCATTCGATATCCGACGAGAGGTTTGCAGAGCGGAAACGATCATTTTCCTTGGCTTTGGTTTCCACGGCCAAAACATGGCATTGCTCGACGTCGGCAAGGACTATGGAATTGAGGAGCCCCCTCCGAAACGGGTATTCGTCACCACGAAAGGCTTATCAACGAGTGACGAGGGTGTTGTCAGGGGGCAGATTTCTCATGTGCTGTGGGCCACACCACAGCCCCTTAATGACATGTCATCTATATCAACAAACAATGGCACATGCGCCGAGCTTTTCTCTGCTTACTGGCGAAGTCTTACAAATTAATAGTCGGCAATTTGGGGGCGGTATCCGGACGAAGTGCTCTCGAACTTCAAGAAAGAAACAGCCAAACCGACGACTGCTTTCTAGAATCGAAGATCAAAGTTCCAAATAACCCGAGGAGGAGCCGACCCCCTACTCCGCCACCTCATCCCCAAACCCGTGCAGGCGCCTCGCCCACTGATACCCGATCACCGCGCCCTTCACGGGCTGGATCATCGCCAGTGCCAGCGCGGCGGTCAGGCTGATCCAGATCGGGATCTGCCATTCGTAGGGCACGTCGAACGCCGTGTTCACCTCGTACATCGTCGGCACGAGGATGTGGCCGAGCAGCAGGATGACGATGTAGGGCGGGAAGTCGTCGGCCTGGTGGTGGTGCCATGCCACGCCGCATTTCGGGCAGTGGTCCACGGGTTTCAGGAAGCTGCGGAACAACTTCGCCTCGCCGCAGGCCGGGCATTTGCCGGCAAGCGCGCGCGGCAGGAAGGTCCGGAAGCTCCGGTTTGCGTCTTCAGCAGTTTCAATGGTCATCAGGCGGCCTTTGCACCCTTGCGGAGCTTCGCGAGCTTCTTCAGCAGCATGTCGCGTTTCAGCTTGGAGAGGTGGTCCACGAAGAGGATGCCTTCGAGGTGGTCCATTTCGTGCTGCAGGCAGGTGGCGAGCAGACCGTCGATCTCTTCGTCGTGCGCCTTGCCGTCGTAATCCAGCCATGTCGCGCGGATGCGCGCGGGGCGGTCCACATCCGCATATTGCTCGGGCACCGAAAGGCAGCCCTCGTTATAGGTCGCCAGCTCCTCGGATTCCCACGTGATTTCGGGGTTCACGAAATAGAGCGGCTTTTTCACGCGGTTCGCGGGCACATCTTCTGCGCCTTCCGCCGGTTCCTGCAGGTCGATCACCAGCACGCGCTTCGCCACGCCCACCTGAATGGCGGCAAGGCCGATGCCGGGCGCGTCGTACATCGTCTCCAGCATATCATCCATCAGGCGGCGCAGGTCGTCGTCCACGCGCTCAACGGGTTCGGATATCTGCCGCAGGCGGGCGTCCGGCGCCTCAAGAATGGGTAGAATGGCCATGAATGCTAGCTAGGTACGCCCGCGCGCGGGGTCAAGGTGCCGGAATGTCGCGCAAGGTTACGCTCTGCTCAGGCCACAGGTCTGCGCGCGCGCAGCGCCTGCGCGATCGTGCCTTCGTCGAGATAATCGAGCTCCCCGCCCACGGGCACGCCGTGCGCGAGCTGCGTCACCGAAACGCCGCAGTCCGCCAGCCGCTCGGCGAGGTAGTGCATCGTCGTCGCGCCTTCCATCGTGGCGTTCATCGCAAGCACGACCTCCTCGATGCCGCCCGCGTTCACGCGCGCCATCAGCGGCGCGATGCTGAGATCGCCCGGCCCGACGCCTTCAAGCGCGGAAAGGCGCCCACCGAGCACGTGGAAGCGCCCCGGAAACAGCCGCGCGCGGTCCATCGCCCACAGGTCCGCCACCTCCTCCACCACGCACAGCAGCTTCGCGTCGCGGCGCGGATCGGTGCAGACGCCGCAGGGGTTCGCCGTGTCCACATTGCCGCAGATGTCGCAGGTGGCGAGGTTTTCCTCCACCGCCTGCAGCGCCGCGATCAGCGGTTTCAGCGCGATCTCGCGGCGTTTTAGCAGGTGCAGCACGGCGCGGCGGGCCGAGCGGGGGCCGAGACCGGGGAGCCGCGAGAGCGCTTGGCTGAGCGCGTCGATTTCGGGGGACGACATACGGCGCCCATCTATCGGCGTGCGCGGGCGTCTTGCAAGTGCTCCGCGCGGCGGCTAGCGGGTCGGGGATGCGGATTGTCTTCATGGGAACCCCGGCTTTCGCCGTGCCGGCGCTCGAGGCGCTTGTGGCCGCGGGGCACGATGTCGCCGCCGTCTACACGCAGCCGCCCCGCCCCGCGCAGCGCGGCAAGCAGCCGCAAGCCTCGGCGGTGCAACAGGCGGCCGAGCGGCTGGGCCTGCCCGTGCGCTTTCCGGTGAACTTCAAGGACGAGGCGGACCGGGAGGCCTTCGCGGCGCTCGGCGCGGATGTTGCCGTGGTCGCCGCGTACGGGCTGATCCTGCCGCAAGCGATTCTGGATGCGCCGCGCCGCGGGTGCCTCAACATCCATGCGTCGCTCCTCCCCCGCTGGCGCGGCGCCGCCCCGATCCAGCGCGCGATCCTCGCGGGGGACACCTCAACCGGCGTCACCATCATGCAGATGGAACGCGGGCTCGATACCGGCCCGATGCTGCTCACCGCCGAGACTCCCGTGGACGCCAAGACCGCTGGGGCGCTGACCGACGAACTCGCTGCGATGGGCGCGAAGCTGATCGTCGAAGCCTTGGCCCGCGACACGCTCTCCGCCGAGCCGCAGCCCGCCGAGGGCGTCACCTACGCGCACAAGATCGACAAGGCCGAAGCTGCGCTCGATTTTTCCAGGAGCGCCCCGGAGGTCGAACGCGCCGTCCGCGCTTTCAACCCCGCCCCCGGCGCCTTCACGCTGCTCGGGCAAGAACGCCTGCGCATCCTCGCCTGCGATGTGGTGGATGCCAGCGGCGGCCCCAGCGTCACGCTCGACGACCAGCTCACCATCGGCTGCGGCACCGGCGCGATCCGGCCCACGCTCGTCCAGCGCCCGGGCAAGCGCGCGATGGACGTAGCCGAAGTGCTGCGCGGCTTCCCGGTTCCGGCGGGAACCCGGCTCGGCTGATGCAGCGCTTCAAGCTGACCATCGAATACGACGGCCGGCCCTTCGTGGGCTGGCAGCGGCAGGACAATGGCCCCAGCGTTCAGCAGACGCTGGAAGAGGCCGTCTTCGCCGTCACGCAGGCAAAGACGCTCGTCTATGGCTGCGGGCGAACCGATGCGGGCGTCCATGCCGAGGGTCAGGTCGCGCACGTCGATATCGCCAAGCCGCTCGCCGCGTTCCGCCTTCAGGAGGCGCTGAATGCCCACCTCCGCCCCGCTCCGGTCGCGGTCGTTGCGTGCGAGGTCGCTGCGCCTGATTTCCACGCCCGTTTCGACTGCACGGGCCGCCGCTACCGCTACGACATCATCAACCGCCGCACGCCGCTCACGTGGCAGTCCGGGCTCGCATGGCATGTCGCGCGCCCGCTCGACGTGGAAGCGATGCACACCGCTGCACAGATCCTTGTGGGGCGCCACGACTTCACCACGTTCCGCTCGGTCCACTGCCAATCGGCAAGCCCGCTCAAGACACTGGACCAGCTCGACGTCGTGCGGACGGGTGACCGAATCGCGATCCACGCCGCCGCCCGCTCGTTCCTTCATCATCAGGTCCGCTCCATGGTCGGCTGCCTGAAACTGGTCGGCGACGGCAGCTGGAGCGCCAACGATTTACGCCGCGCCCTCGAAGCGGCAGACCGCACCGCGCTCGGCCTTAATGCGCCGCCTGACGGGCTTTTTTTCGCCTCCGCGCACTACGGGTAAATGTCGAAATCTTTTACGTTTTCGCTGACTTCATTGCGGTTATGTCACAAGCTGTGACGTAACATCCTTGAAACACGCACCTTTCCCATTTTGGCACAGTCTATGCATTTATTGTGCGCACAATTCGAAGAGTAACAAACTCTCAAGTCCTGGGTCTTAGGGAAAGAGGCCGGTGGCGCCTGTCGCAGCTTCGGCAACGAAGTCATGGCAGCCGCCGGATGAAGGGTTGAACATGGCGTCTCACGTCCGCACGGAACGGCACACGGCTGCGCGTAACACGATTCTGCTCTGGCTTGCCGGAGTGATCCTCTTTGCTGGCATCGGGCTTCTGCTCACGTATCACGCGCTGCGTGACAGCTCGATTTACGCAAGCACGATGACACCGCTGATGTCAGAACGCGACCAGACAAGCCCGGCACCGACATTGAAAACTGTAAAGGTCCGCCAGACCGACGCGGCCGCCGATATCGCGCGCGCGCATTCCAGCGCGGTCGCTTCGGCGAAAAGTGAGGCGGCGCTGGAGCCGGCAGCGCTTGCGGCTGAACAGCCCGCTGATTCGGCTCCTGTCACTACAGCCGCAATACCGGCCCCGTAGACCTTCAGGCGGCGAGCGCCGCCGCCGGCGTTGCGGTGAGCGCCGCGAGCGAACCTTCCAGCATCAGCATCTGCCACAAAAGCCGGCTGTGATCGGCGCGGCCGCTGCGGTGTGCTGCGGCGCAGGCAGCGAAATAGTTCATGTCGAACCAGCCGCTGCCCGCGACGTGGGAGCCATTCGCCAGCGCAGCGACACGGTCAGCCAGCGCCCCGCGGAACCAACGGTCGATCGGTACCGAAAAGCCCATCTTGCGCCGGTACAGGATATCCTTCGGCAGATAGGGTTCCATCGCCTTCTTCAGCAGCCACTTGCCCTCCCCGCCGTGCAGCCGGAAGTCACTCGGCAGTCCGGCCATCCAGCCGACGAGTTCGTGGTCGAGCAGAGGCTCGCGCGCCTCCAGGCTCACCGCCATGCTGGTGCGGTCCACCTTGGTCAGGATGTCACCGGGCAACCAGATCATCATGTCGGCATATTGAGCGCGGCCGAGCATGTCGTCGGCGGGCGCGCTGCACATCGTGTCGGTATAGAGTGTCCCGGCCCAGTAACCGCCGATCTCGCGTTTCAGCGCGTCCGAGAACAGACGCGAGCGAATGCGGTCCGGCGTCACGCTCACGGCGTGGAAATAGGCCTCTGCGCTGTCCATCGCGATGGCTTCGAACGTCGATTTTGCGCGCAGCACACGCGGCGCCCAGTCGAGCTTCGGCCAAGCGCGGCCGAGCCGCCCGAAGACGGTCTGCCGCAACCCCGGCGAAAGCGCACCACGCACCCGCTCCTCGTTCATGTAGAGCCGGTAACGGCGATAGCCGGCCATCGCCTCGTCAGCGCCGTCGCCTGAAAGCGCCACCGTTACCGTCTCCCGCGCAAGTTCGCTCACGCGGTAGGTCGGCAGCGCAGAGGCGTCGGCGAACGGCTCGTCGAACGCACGCACGAGTGTGTCGATGAGGCCGTAATCGTCGGTCGTCACCGTGCGGGCGCGGTGATGCGTCGCGTAGCGTTTGGCAATCGCCTCGGCGTGGCCTGTCTCGTCGTAAGCCGGATCGTCGAAGCCGATCGAGCAGCTGTTGACCGGCGTATCGATCAGCCCCGCCATCAGCGCGACCACCGCGCTTGAATCGACGCCGCCCGAAAGGAACGCGCCCACCGGCACGTCCGCAACCAGCCTCAGCGCCACCGCCTCGCGCATCCGCGCGGTCAGTTCCTCGGCCAGCGCCTCGGGCGAGCCATTCACGCGGCCGTCGAATGCGATGTCCCAGTAGCGGCGTGGGCGGGCCGGAGTAGCGGCGCCCCAGCGCAGTGTCAGCGTGTGCCCGGCAGGGAGCTTCTTCACGGCGCCCAGCAAGCACTTGTCGTCCGGCACGTAGCCGTAGGCGAAATAATCCTCGATGGCGCGCGGATCGATGGCGCGGGAAAGACCCGGCCACATCAGCAGCACCTTCATCTCCGACCCGAAGATGAACCGCCCGTCGCCGAGATCGGCGTAGTAAAGCGGCTTCACGCCGAGCCGATCGCGCGCAAGGAACAGCGTACGCGCAGTCTCGTCCCAGATCGCGAAGGCGAACATGCCGCGCAGCTTGTCGACACAAGCCTCGCCCCATGCGCGCCACGCTTCGATGATCACCTCGGTGTCGCTGTCGCGCTTGAAGGTGTGGCCGAGCGCCTGAAGCTCGCGGCGCACCTCGCGGAAATTGTAGATTTCCCCGTTGAAGATGATCTGGATCTTGCCGTCTTCGCTCGGCATCGGCTGAACGCCGCCCGAGATATCGATGATCGAGAGCCGCCGGTGCCCAAGCCCCACGCCGGGCGCACGGTAAAAGCCGCTGCCGTCGGGGCCTCGGTGCGCGATCACGTCTGTCATGGCGCGCAGCACCGGCTCCGGGATCGTGCGATGCTCGCGCTGGTCGAAATATCCGGCGATGCCACACATAAGCTAGCGCTCCACCGTGGCGGTCTCGATCACGGTGTCGACGGGGCCGAGCGCCGCCGCGAAACGTTCGATCGTCGGCATCGCGCTTACCAGCTCGTCACGCCGGTCGGCAGAGATCACGAGCGTGCCCGCCAGCGTCTCGCCGCCGAGCAGCCGCGATTTCAGCCCTTCGATCTTGGCCGTGTAATCACTGCCGGTCAGTTTGCCGTTCACCAGGAAGAACTGCCAGTTGTCGCGCACCGTTCCGCCATTCTTGATCTGCTGCGCGCGGCCGTTCGGCGGACCCTTCTCGTTGCGCGCCCACGACCAGTCGGTTTCAGGCGGAAGCAGCCCCTGCTTGTAGCCGATGAGCTCGCCGTCTTCGCTCTGACGGTCGAACACACCGATGTAGAGGTCGATCGGCTGACCTTCGCCGTCTACGTAGCGTGCGATGGCCTCCGCGGAGACGCCCTTGTAGTGCGGCTGCCACTCTGCGCGCCCTTCGATCCGCTGCCAGCCTACCAACTCGGGAAGAACGATTGCGGCGGTCTGGGTATCGGGCGCACGGTTCGCAACGACAAGTCCGTACACGGGACCCGCCGCCATCGCGGCGATACCGATCGCCGCCGCAACATAGGCTGCGCGCGGCGCGGACGGCGCGGGAGGCGCAGGCTGCAGCCGCGCCGGATCGAACGCGGGGTCGTCGACCGGTCGGTCGAAGAAGCGCCAGCCGACCGCGACCAGCAGAAACATGACAATCGCGAAGAATATCCAGCCGTAGATGATGTGGTCCACACCCGCCGCGAAACCCGGTGTCGTCAGGTGCGAGATGTAGATCGTGCCGAAGGCGCGGATGCCGTTCGCGATGATCGACAGCGCGATCGCCGAAAGCACGAACAGAATGCGCCGCGTCCAGCTCTTGAAGCACAGGTTTGCAACGAGCACGCTGAACGCGATCATCGCGATGAGGAAGCGCACGCCCGAGCACGCCTCGGCGACTTCGAAATTGCCGTTCGGGATGGCGATGAACACGCCGTCAATGAAGGCCGGAATGCCCGACCATTCGAGCAGCTTGATGCAGATCGCCGCCGTCACCGTTTGCAGGATCGGGACGAGTTGCTCGCCAGCCGGTATCATGAACAGCGCGAAGAACAGCACGAACGCGAGCCCGCGCGAAACGGTGAGCCCAAATACCAGCGGCACGCTGACGATAAGGAGCCCGACGACTGCCATGTGACGCAGAAGAGCGACACCCGAAGCCTCGCCCACCAGCCAGCCCGCGCCGCCGATCACCATCAGGATCGCCGCCGGATACCAGGGCTTGGGTGTCAGCGCGGAAAGCTCGCTGCGACGCTGCCACACCAGATAGGCAAGGATCGGCGGGATCAGCAGGCAGTGCCCGAACGTGTCGGTATTCCACCAGAGGTTGAAGATGTGCGCGACATCGTTGCGAAGCAGCAGCAGGATCGCGACGGCCACCGCCGCCCAAGCGATGATCGCCGCGCGCCACCCTCTTCCGGTCGCACCTGTGCGGGCTTCGAACTCGCTCATATCGTTCATGCCGCTTCTACTTTCGGATCTGCCGCGCCGAGCCCCAGCCACCCGTCGAGTTTCGCGAGCTGAGCGGACCATGCGTAGCGGCTTTCGACCTGTCGCCGTCCGCTTTCGGCAAGGCGCGTGCCGAGCGCCGGGTCTTCCAGCACGGCGCAAACACCTGCAGCGAAGGCTGCCGCGTCGTCGCGCACGAGGAGATCCCGTTCCGGTTCCGCATCGATGCCGGACCATGCAGCCTCGGTCGCCACTACGGGCCGGGCCATTGCCATCGCTTCCAGCACTTTGTTCTGCACGCCGCGCGCAATGCGGATCGGCGCAACCACCACATCCGCCGCGGCAACATAGGGCCGCACATCGGGCACGCGCCCAGTCACGATAATGCCTTCGCGGCTGCCCAGCGCCTGCACCTCCGGTGTCGGCTTGCCGCCAACGATGAAGAACCGCGCTTGCGGATAGCGCTTGCGGATAAGCGGCAGGATGGCATCGGCGAACCAGCAGACGGCATCGGCATTGGGCCGATAGTCCATTGCGCCGGTGAATACGAGCTTCGGACCTGCCCCGATCCCGGCCTCATCGCCAAGCGGAGTGAAGTCGGCGCTGGGCGAGAAGTAATCGAGATCGACGCCGTTGTGCAGCGTATCGACCGTGTGCGCATAAGAACCGGCGATCCGCTTGAACATCGCGGTTTCCGCGTCGGAGACGAACAGGCTGACGTCGACATGGCGCGCCACCTGCTTCTCGAACGACTGAAGCAGTTTCGCCTCGCGCGCATAGAGCCACGATTTCGGCCAGCGGCTCTCCTTGGCGTACTGCGCGAACTTGTCGGAATCGATGTCGACGAAGTCCATTACCGTGCGCCGGCCCTGCGACGTATGGCCGAGCGCATAAGGTGCCATCTGGCTTGAAAAAACGAACATGCGGTCGATGTCGTGCTGCTTCACGCGGTCCCACACCCAGCGCTTCATCGCGCGGTCGTCGAAAAGCGAGATGCTGAGCGCCTCCCCCTTGCGCCAACCCGAAAACGCGCGCTTCAGCTTGTCCTTGGGGTCCATCGGGATGAGCTTCACGGATTTGCAGACGCTCGCCAGGAAATCGGCGTGCTTCATGTCCTCGGGATCGTCCACGAACGCCCCGAGATGGACCGGCGCGCGTTCCGCGACATATTTCAGGATGTTCCACGACCGGATCTTGTCGCCCTTGTCGGGTGGATACGGAATGCGGTGCGCAAGGAACAAAAGATCACCCATCGCCCTACCCCAGCGACCGCGAAACGAGCGGCCCCATCCGGTTCGCAAGCCACAGCGGCAGGCGGCTCCACACATCGGTCATCAGTTTATACTTGGGGTTATTGGGATTGACGTCGGGCATCGTGCGCCCTTCCGCCAGCCGATATTCGTACACGAGCGGCTGCGGCTCGAAGCCCCAGTTCTTCTTGAAGGAGAATGCGCCAGTATCATACTTCGAACGCCCGAAATCGAACGCCCGCCGTCCGCGCGCCACGGCGTGCTCCATCAGCATCCAGTACATGTGGTCGTTGGCGCGCAGCGCCCGCGCCGCCGCCGTGCCGCCGCCATAATAGGGATAGACTGTCTCCGCGTCGTAGAGCGACAGCACCGAGGCGACGGGCGTGTCCTGATGATACACGGTGAGAATGTCCGCATCATCGCCAAAGTGGCGGACGATCTCGGCAAACAGCCGCGCCGGAAACACCGGCGTCCCAAGGTTGCGCACGCTTTCCGAATACACAGCGAAATGGTCGCGAAGCGCCTTTTCGTCCGAAGCGACGCGCACGCTGAGATCCATCGTCAGCGAGCGGCGCACCTCGGCGCGCTGCTTCCGCGGGATCGCCTTCAGGTTCGCGTCGCTGTCTGCAGCAAGCGGCCGCGCGAAGTTCGCATAGGTCTCCGCCTTCACGGCCCAGTCCGGGTGCAGCGCCTCGGTGCCGCGATATTCGAGCACGCCGATGCCCGCCGCCTCGGCAATCCCCCATGCCGCCTTGTCGAGCGCCGCGAGCGCGCACGGATCGGCGGCCAACGGCCCGCCGCGCACGGCAAAAGCGTTCGAAATCAGGGCCGATCCAAACAGCCCGGACTTGAGGGCGATCAGCGGCAGCACCGCGTCTCCTGCCATCAGATAGTGCGGCGTATGCCCCAGCGCGTCGCGGATCGCCCTTCCCCATGCCGTCCGGTGGAACGGTGTGGCGCCGGGATGCGTCTGCACCGCCGCGTCGAACGCTGCCGCTGCCGCGGCATCATCGAGATCGATTTCCGTGACCGTCGGCGCGATTGGGCTTTCCGCGTTCATGCCGCCGCCTTCAGCGTCTCACGACCGAGGAACACCCGATCCATTCGGTCCCAGCGGAACCGGTCCAGCAGGCGCGCGAGTTTCGCTTCCATCACATCGAGGTTCGTATAGTGGCGGATACGCGATTTGAGCGGCGCGCCCGGCACCACGGGCTGCTCGGGATCGATCTCCCAGGGATGGAAGTAGAACACCGTCGCCTGCCCTTCGACCCGGTTCACGCGATCGATCGCCCATTCCGAAAGACCGTAGGGCAGCAGCCGGAAGAAACCGCCGCCACCGCACGCCATGCGGCGCCCCGCGTATTCCACCGTCGTCACCGGCACTTCGATCATGTCCGATCCCGCGACCGGCGTGTGCGGG
This sequence comes from Sphingosinicella microcystinivorans, assembly GCF_003634215.1. Lineage (GTDB taxonomy): Bacteria > Pseudomonadota > Alphaproteobacteria > Sphingomonadales > Sphingomonadaceae > Sphingosinicella > Sphingosinicella microcystinivorans. Next base: position 1,739,599 of record NZ_RBWX01000007.1, read on the forward strand.
AAGCGCGGCGCTTCCGGCCAGCCATAATGGTCATGCCGGATCGGTGCGACCGAAGAGCTGTAGGCATAGCCCTCTTCGGCCAACACCTCGAGCGCCCAGCGGTTGCCGCTGCCGATGGAAAAGCTCGGCGCGCGATATCCCTTCACCTCGGCACCCGCTGCATCCTCGATCAGCGCGCGCGCCTTGCGGATGTCCGCGCGGAAGCTCTCCGGCGTGAACGTGTGCACCCGGTCGTGCGCGTAGCCGTGATTGGCAATCTCGTGGCCGTTCTCGACGATGCGGCGCATCAAAGCCGGTTCGCGCTCCGCGACCCAACCGAGCGTGAAGAACGTCGCGGAGACGTCCTTGTCGGCAAAAAGCTGAAGCGCACGTTCGGTGTTGCGGACGACGCGGCTATCCCATCGCGGCCAATCCTCGCGGCGGATTGTCGCCTCGAACGCGCCGACCTGGAAGTGCTCTTCCACATCGATCGACATCGCATTGCAGACGCCGTGGTTTCCCACCGCGCCGCTCATGCGCTTCGGCTAACGCCGTAAGGGCCGCGCTCGACCTCGTTCTGCTCGACAAGATCGGAAAGAATCCGAAGTACTTGCCGGAGGTTACGGTCGTTTTCTGAAGCATAATGTTCAAGGCGATCGATGCGCGCGAGAAGGCGATCGTCAAGCGCCGCTGCAGCGCCTCCGCCAATCCCGGCGACCGGCTGAACCGTATAACCGGCCTGCGTGCCGGGCACGGCAGCCAGTGAACCGCTGTTCGGCTGAATGACCTTTTCACGATCGCGGGGCGCATTGTCGCGCTGCAGATCGTCGGTCACCTCGCGCACGATCGATTCGTCGATCTCGTGCTTTTCTTCGAGCGCTCCGAACAGCAAAACACGCGCGCAAAGGTTGTTCAGCTTGCGCGGGACGCCGCCCGAATAGTCGAAAAGCGCATCGTAAGCGTCCTCGGTGAAGGCCGGATCCCCCGCCCAGCCGCAGAGCGCCAGTCGGTTCTCGACATAGGCGGGAATCTCATCGCGGCGCATCGGCTCCAGATGGTGAGAGGCGATCACGCGCTGGCGAAGCTGTTCGAGCTCCGACGAGTTGGCGAGTTTCTCGCGGAACTCCGGCTGACCCAGCAGGATCGTCTGGCTCAGCGGCTGTGCACCCGCACTGAAGTTCGAAAGCATCCGAAGCTGTTCGAGCGAGCCGATCGGCAGGTTCTGCGCCTCGTCCACGATCAACAGCACGCGGCGTCCCTGCTGGTGCTGCACGCGCAGGAAGTTCTCGATGCGCGTGAGCAGCGTCGCCACATCCAGGTTCTCGGCATTGATGCCAAGGCCCGTGGCAATCATCTTCAGAAGATTGTCTGCATCCACCAGCGACGTGACAATGTTCGCGACGACCAGCTTCGAGCGGTCGATCGTCTGCAACAAACGGCCAACGAGCGTCGTCTTGCCCGCGCCGACATCGCCGGTGATGATGATGAAGCCCTCGCCCTGGCCAAGGCCGTAGGTGAGATAGGCCATCGCCTTCCGGTGCGTCTGCGTGTCGACGTAGAAGCGCGGATCAGGCGTCAGCTGGAACGGGCGTCCGTTCAGGTTGTAGAACTCGGTGTACATGCTTTTGCCTGTGTTCCTCGAAAACGCCCCTCAGCTTACCCCGAAGTCATGACGTTTCAGTCAATCCGCTATCAGAAATTGTATCTCACACCCACGGATGCCGTGAACGTTGACGAATCCCCGCGTGTCTCGGTGATGCGATGCGTCCCGTAAATTGCTGCGTTTCCGCTCAAATTCTTGCTCAACCGGCGCGAGTACTGCGTACCGATCGTAAACTGGGTGTCCTTGCGCTTGACTGAAAGCGCATAGCTGTTCCGCGCCAGAAGCGCGTCAAAACCCAGTGTCTGCAGCTCGCCAAGTCGAAGCGCAACGCGACCGCGCACGCCGAAGGACTCATCATCGCCGAAGAGATTGGTGGGAAGCTCCACCTGGTTCGGCGCCTGCAACTGCTGGGCATCCACGTAACGGCGCTTGTCGTAGTAGGCTGATGCCGACCAGGTCAGCGCCTCGAGCGTGCGCGAGACCATCACCAGGCCGCGGTCAGATTTGAAGGTTGCGGGCGTCAGCGACTGCGTCAGTCCACCCAGGCACCCGCCATCATCCGATTCCGGATCGATACCCAAAACGCAGAACGGAACGCCAAGCTGGTCAATCCCGCCGACACGAACCGCATTGACCGGAACGCCATTGATCGACTGCGTCAACAAACGGCTGAAGCTGTTCAGCGTCTGCTGGAAATTGGCGCGCACATTCAAACCGCCGCGCGAGCGGTGATTGAAATCAAGGAAGAAGTTCGCAGAGCCATAGCGCTCGCCGGCCCGGAATTCGAGCGAAGTCCGACGTGATGGCGTGTAGCGGAACCCTCCGTTCCAGTAGACGCCGCTAAAATCATAAGCCGTACGGCGCGGCATCGCAGGGTCGACCTGGAAGTGATCGTTCTCATCGAGAACGGGTAGCCCGGTCACCTCGTCGAAAAGAATAGAGTCCTGTGTATTTTCAATATCTTCGTAGCCGCCGCTGCCAATGAGCTCGATCTTGCGGGAAATACGGAAGCTCAGTTCACCGCCTGCGCTGTAGCCGCGATACTTTTGGTTGAGCTGATCGACATCCTCGTGCGTACCCTGCGCATTCAGCGACCAGTTGATGGTGTTTGTCGCCCGCGTGGACGCGAGTGTGACGCTCGCCGTCTGCGAGATTGAATCGCTCAGGCGCGACCCGATACCGTCGCTGGGATCGAGGCCGATGCTACCGGGGCTGCTAAGCCGCTCGCGTGGCGAGTCCGCGGAAACGGCGCCCAGGCGATAGCGGCCCTGGAATGTCGCGAAGTCACCGATGCGCTGCTGGATGCTCGGCTCAACATAACCAGAAAATATCTGCGTCTGGTTGCCGCTCTCATCATCGGGATTGATCGCATTGAAGCCGCGCACGTCGGTGGCGTATTGCGATGCCGTGCCTCCGGCGTTGAGCAGCAGGAAGTCGTCGATCAGTTCCGCACGAATATTCGCGTTCGCATTGTGGCGGTCTTTCTGACTGAGGCTCCCGAATTCCTCGAACCGGCGTGAATAGCGATAGCTGATGTTGCCATCGACCCGGTTGGTATCAAGCAGCGCAGCAAAGCCCGCGCCGGCTTCCAGCCATCCCCGCGCATCACGGTTCGAGCCATCCGAAACCACCTGGCGGAGCGACACGAACGGCTTGAGTTCGACGTCAGCGTACGCGGACGACGGAACCATCGCCGTGAGCATGGACACGACCACGCCCGTTGCCGCCAGCGTACGGCAGCGCCCTACCTCCCGGCCCGCCCCGCTCATCGTCGCACCCACATCAGCTTCCATAGCCGTAATATGTCCCGAAGCGCCTGCCGACACCGGCATAGCGCACCTTGTTGAGCAGAATCTGCACGTGCTCGCAGCCATTCATCATCGAAAGACCGTCGCGAAGCTCGGTCTCACGCGTGTTCTCGGCCTCCACCACGAACATCACCTGGCCCACGTGCATGGCAAGCACCGAGGCCGCCGAAGACGCGAGCGCAGGCGGGGAATCGAAGATCACGATGCGGTCGCTGTAGCGCTTGGCGATTTCCTCGACCATGTCGCCCATGCGTTCCGATGCGAGAAGTTCGGTCGTCAGGTTGTGCTGGCGGCCGGCGGGCAGCACCGAGAGGTTCTCGATGTTGGTGCGAATGAGGCAATCCGAAAGGTCGAGCGTCGGATCGGCAATCACGTCGATCAGGCCTTTGCCGCCTTCAAGGCCGAGCGTCGACAAAATCTCGGGCTTCGCGAAGTCGGCATCGACGAGCAGAACAGTGAGATCCCGCTCCGAGGCGATCGAAAGCGCAAGGTTCGTCGCGCAGAACGTCTTGCCCTCGTTCGGCTGCGCCGAGCACACAAGAATGAGATTTCCGTTGCGGATTTCGTTTTCGCCGCGTGCCATGGCGTTGATGAGAAGCTGCCGCTTGACGATGCGGAACTCTTCTGCGGTGGCAGTCGCGGGCGCGTCCGGCACCACGTAGCCGAGATCGCGAAGTTCAGCGAGATCGATAACCCCGCGGCGACTGATGCGGTTGCTGTCGTCCGCGGGCAGGTGCACCACGGGCGTTTCCGGCGTTGCGAACTGCGGCTGAGGCTGCACCTGCGGGGCCGGCGCCGCTGCGGCAGACGCTGCCGGTGCGGGTGCGCGCGGCGCAGGGGCTGGCGCGGCCGCTGCCGGCGTCACGGTGGGACGCGGCGCTGCGGGTTTCGCCGGCACAGCTTGATCAAGCCGTCCAGCCGCCCGCTCAAGCAGAGAGGCGCGCGGCGTTTCGGACGGTTTCTCTTCACTCATCTTCATTACCTTCCGCACACACAGCCAAGGCCAGGGCGTTAAACGAGTTCATACAGCAGCAGGGCAAGATAGATCACGATGAGCCCAAGGCTGAGCACGCCGAACCCCCATAGCCACACCCTGTTCTGGGCGCGCTGGTTGTCCGAAACGATCTCCGTGACCGAACCCAGCACCGGATAGTCGAAGCGTTTTTCCAGCTGTGCCGCCGTGATGCAGGTCGTGTGCAGCTGGCTCAGCAGAAACGACACCGCCGCGCCCGCTCCAAGCCCGACCAGCAGCACCAGGCTGAGATAGAGCGGACGGTTCGGTGCGATCGGCTCACGCGGCTGCGAAGGAGGATCGACGACGCGGAATTTCACCTGCTGCGTCTTGGTTTCGACATCGCTGCGGAGGCGGATTTCCTCACGCGATTTCAGCAGCTGGTTGTACTGCGACTGCAGCACGTCGTAATCGCGATTGAGCTTCGCCTGCTCGGCGACGATGCCGGGCTGCTGGACCTGCCGCGACGACATTTGGGAAATTGTGTTCTGAAGCTGAGCGCGCCGCGCTTCAAGCGCTGCGACGGCGGATTGACGCTCGAAAACCATGCTTCTGAGGTTGACGTAGACGGGATTCGCCTGAGCGGCCTGTTGACGGAGCGCCGGGTCTTTCGCCTCGCGCGCAGCCTGCTGCTCAAGACGCCGCACCTGCGCCTTGGTTGCAACCACATCGGGGTGCTGATCGGTCCAGCCACGTGCGTACATGTCGCTGAGACTGCGGCCGAGCGCTGCGATCTGCTGCTGCGTCGGGCTCGATGCCATCGACGATCCTTCGATCACGAACGAAGGCGCATTGATGGTCGAAGGCGTTCCACCAATCTGGCGCTGCAAGGCCTGAAGCGAGTTCCGCGCCTGTGCCAGTTCGATCTCGACATTGTCGAGCTTGTTGCGCGCATCCGCCAGCCGCGTTGAGATGCTCCCCTCGCCGGGAAGCATTCCGAGGTATTTCTCCTCGAATTCCGCTTTGCGACGTTCCGCCTCTTCAAGCTGACGCGCGCGCTCGGCCAACTGATCTTCGAAGAAGCGGATCGCCTCGTTGATGTCGTCCCGGTCGGAGGCGACATTCTCTTCCATGAAGATCTGGATAAGGTTGTCGACGACGCGACGCGCCAGGTTGGCGTTCTGGGCGTTGCTGCGGTCGGGATCGTCTGACCTGTAAACGATCGTGAAAAGGTCTGCCTGCTGGCTCTGGACGGAGATGTTGTTCGTCATCCGCGCAATCAGCGCATCCAGTTCCTTGTCGTTTTCGAGGCCGACATCAAGCTCGGTGCGGCGAACGACCTTCTCCATGTTCACGCGCGATGTCAGTGTCCGCCGAACGACGTCCACCTGCCGCAACAGGTTTGCGCCCTGATAACCGAGCTTTTCCGGGATCAGCGATGCCCAATCGACGTAGACGCGGGCGCGCGATTCATAGGTGTTGGGGATCGTCGCCACGAACACCCAGCCGACGAGGCACACGGCCCACATCAGCGCAAGCCCGTACCAGCGCTTGCGCCAGACCCCGTAAAGGGTCGTCATCACTTCTTCCTGGATCGAATTCATGGCTTTTGCGGACCACCTGCCTGACAAGGATGAATGGCCTGGGGCCGATCTCCGTAACTATTCCGGAAAGCTTAGAAAAAGCTTTCCGGAATGATGATCACGTCACCGGGCTGCACGGCGACGTTCGCATTCGTCTTGCCACCCTTCAGCAGGCTTTCGATCTTGACCGCATATTCTTTCTGGGAATTGCTCGCCTTGTCGTAGCGAATGAGACGGGCGCTGTCGCCGGCGGCGTATTCGGTAAGACCGCCGACCGCGATCATGACGTCAAGAAGGGTCATGTTCGAACGGAACGGGATCGCCTGCGGACGAGCCGCTTCGCCAACGACGCGGACCTGCTGCGAAAGCGGACCGTTGAAGTTGTTCACGATCACCGAAACGATCGGCTCCTGAATGTAGGTCGCGAGCTTCTGTTCGATCTCGCGGGCGAGCGCCGAGGGGGTCTTGCCCGTCGCCACCATGTCTTCGATGAGCGGCGTCGTGAAGCGGCCGTCGGGACGCACGGTCACAGACGTCGAAAGCTCGGGGTTGCGCCACACGAAGATGCTGAGGGAGTCGAGCGGACCCACAATATATTCGGCGCCGGGGCCGTCTTCGGAAGCCTGGAATTGCGCGGGCGGCAAGGTCGGCAGCCCACCGTTCGAGGCGCAGGCGGAAAGCGCCAGGGCCGCCGCCAGGGCCGGAACGACCACATTAAAAGATTTCGCCATCTGAGATGAGTCCCCTCTTCAAACGCCCCCGCGTCCGCGGGAGACAAAATCAGGCCGACACGCCCTATGCGTGCCGGCTGGCCGCCTTTCCGCCCCTGAACCCGATACCGTCAAAAGGTTACGGCATCGTTCTTTTCCCGACCTTTCCAATAGCAAATTTTGCTATTTACGCAAGCATTTCGGCGGGAGGGTCGTGGCTCAGGAAGGCTGTTGGACTGGCGGTAAGGCCATAGGCGCCCGCCATGAAAACCGCAATGATGTCCCCGACTTCGGTGGCGGGTAGAACGACCTTGTCACCCAGCTTGTCGAGCGGTGTGCACAGGCAGCCGACAACGTTCAGATTCTCCGCATCCCGCGCCCCGAAACGGCTTGCATTCACAAGGGGATAGTTGCGCCGGATCACCGTGCCGAAGTTGCCGCTTGCGGCGAGCTGGTGATGCAGGCCGCCGTCGGTGATGATGAAGACTTCGTCCTGGCTCATCTTCCGGTCGATCGCGCGCGTCAGATAAACGCCGCTTTCGCCGACCAGATACCGCCCGAGTTCCACGACGAAACGTGTTTCCGCCAGGATGGGATCGCGCGCGGCGAGGGCCTTGCCGAGCGCCTGTCCGACGGCGGCGAGGTCAAGCGACTGATCGCCCGGAAAATACGGCAGGCCGAAGCCGCCTCCGAGATTGACGAGCGGCGGCGGCACCTCCGCATACTCCGAAAGGTCAGCGACAAGGTCCAGCGTCTTCCTCTGCGCCTCGATGATCGCCTCCGCGGAGAGGTTCTGCGACCCGGCGAAGACATGAAACCCCCGGAAATCGGCACCTTCGGCTGCAATTTCTGTGAGCAGTGCCGGCACCTTGTCGGCATCGACCCCAAACGGCTTCGCCCCGCCGCCCATCCGCATCCCGGAGGCCTTGAGGTCGAACGGCGGATTGACGCGCACGGCAGCACGCACTCGCTTCCCGAGCCTGTCACCGATCGCCGCGGCGCGTGCGAACTCCCGCGCGGATTCGATGTTGAGCGTGACACCCGCACCGATCGCGAGCTCCAGCTCGAAATCGCGCTTCCCCGGCCCTGCGAAGCTGATATGCGCCGGATCAACACCGGCCGCGAGCGCGACACGCAGTTCGCCCGCCGAAGCGACATCGAGCCCATCCACCTGCCCCGCCATCCACGCGACGAGCTGCGGCATCGGATTCGCCTTCATGGCGTAATGGATGCCGACCTCGGTCGGCAGAGCCGCGCGCAAGTCCGCGATTTTCGCAGCGATAATCGCCCGGTCGTAGATGAAGAGCGGCGTCCGCCCGCCTGCCGCCGCGATCCATTCGCCCACGGTGCGCCCTGCGATCGCGAGTTCGCCGTCCTGTTCGCGGAACAGCGGATGGATTCGCGGATCGCGGCTCATTGAACGTGCCTCGCGCGAAGTGCCGCGCGGTCGATCTTGCCGTTCGGATTGCGCGGCAAGTCGGTCTCCCAGATGAAGTGGCGCGGCACCATATAGGCAGGCACTAATCCGGCAAGCTCCCGCCGCGCAAGCGCCTCCGCTTCCGCCTCGCCGAGCCCGGCGGCCCGCACGCCCACAGCGACCATCGCCTGGCCCAGCCGCTCGTCCGCCACGCCGAACACCGCGACCGCGCTCACGGCGCCGGTCGCGAAGATCGCTTCCTCCACCTCCGTGGGGCTCACGCGATTCCCTGAGATCTTCATCATCTCATCGTCGCGGCCGACGAAATAGAGCAGCCCTTCCCCGTCCCGCATCACCGTGTCGCCCGACCATACGGCCATGCCCGTGTGTTCGAAGAACGCAGGCGCGGGGCGAAAACGCACCGCGGTCCGCTCGGGGTCGTTCCAATAGCCCTGCGCGACCAGCGGCCCGGCGTGAACCAGCTCGCCCGGCTCACCCGTCGATGCGGATGTTCCATCGGCGCGCAAAACATGCAGTTCGGCGCGGGGAATCGCCCTGCCGATCGAATCAGGGTGGGAATCGACGAGCGCCGGATCGAGGTAGGTCGAACGAAACGCCTCGGTGAGACCGTACATCAGGTAGATTTTCGTATCGGGCAGAAGTGTGCGCAGGCGTTTGGTCAGTGCTGCAGGCATTCGCCCGCCAGAGTTCGTGATGTAGCGCAGACCGCGCGCCTCTGCGGGCCACTCCACCTCGGCAAGCTGCATCCAGAGCGGCGGCACGCCGGCCAGCGCGGTTGCCTTGTGCCGGGCCACCGCCTTCACGACGTCGCGCGGCAAGAGATAGTCGAGCAGGATCCCCGCCCCGCCCTGTTTCAGTGCTGTCAGCACCTGGTTAAGGCCGTAATCGAACGCAAGCGGCAGCACGCACAGGATGCGCTCTTCAGCGGTGACGCCGAGATATTCAGACACGCTTGCCGCACCGAGCACGAGATTGGCGTGCGAGAGCATCACGCCTTTCGGCCGCCCGGTGCTGCCCGAGGTATAGAGAATCGCGGCAAGGTCCTCCGGCGTACGGTCCACCGCCACAGGCGCACCCGTCATCAGCGCGCCCCAGTCCTTCTCCGCGCGCAGCACACGGCATGCCCGCGGCGTGTTGCGCAGCGTCTCCGCACGCGCATTGTTGGTCAGCAGCACCGTCGCGCCGCTGTCGGCAAGGATGTGCTCGACCTGCGGCGCCTTCAGTACCGGATTGACAGGGATCGCGACCGCACCGGCCCGCATCGCGCCCAGCAGCGCCGCGATATTACCCGTGGTCTTGCTGAGCCACACCGCGACCCGGTCACCGGGGCGAACACCGGTCGCGGCAAGCCCGCTCGCCATCTGGCCGACGAGCGCTTCGAGTTCGGCGTAGGTTGTGGTGTGCGCGCCTTCGATAAGCGCCGCGCGCGCACCGTCGTGGCCGAGATGAAGCGCATCAACCCGCATGGTTCAGCGGCCCCTCAGGTCGCAGACCGCAGGCGTCCCCGCCCCGGCACGAACAGCCGCCGGCCGCACGCCCGTCGCGACCTGGAGTGCGCCAAGCCTTGCCGCTGCGAGCATACCGAGCGTTCTGCCGCCCATGCGCTCATGCGGGCGCAGCGAGCCGAGATTGTAGTCCGCAATACGGCTCAACGAGCGTTTGAGGCCCTGCGCCGCGAGCCAGGCACCGGTTCCCGCCCACAGCGCCGCGAACGCACGGCCGAGCCTCCGGTCCTCGCGTATCCAGAGCCCCGTATCCCACGCCGCGTCATCGGGGAGCAGAAACCGCACGTCCACCTCGTCCTCGTCATATTGCCCCCGCGCCAGCCAGTTGACCCCGACCAGCACCTCGCCATCGAACGCGCCGAGGCAGATGAGCCCGCGCGCAAACCGATCTGCCTGTACGTCTAGGGGGGCATCAATGACTAAAGTCTTGAGTTCGCCTGCGGAAAGTTCACGCACCACATGGCCGCGCGGCATTTTGGGCATACCCGAGAGCGGCACGGCGATCAGCCGGTAGCGATGCCAGGACACGCCCGGAATCCGCGCCGCCACGCGCCCGAGCGCGTAAGACAGCGTCGTCGCCGTACCCAGCGTCCGCCATGTTTCCCGAAACGACATCCGCCCCTTTGTCCGCCCCTCTACGCTCCGCCGTCTGGCCTGCATTTACCTCTGCAAACGGCGCCAGTATACCGCCCGCGGGCAACGACAGTGCATACAGGGTTGAGATGACAGCAGACACCGCTTCCCACGCCGATCAGATGCGGCGCATTCTCATCGAGGTGCTGGGCGTTCCCGAAACGGCCGCCGCCGGTCTGGATGCGTCCTCGCCGCTGTTCGGCGCGCTGCCCGAGATCGATTCGATGGCGGTTGCGGGCCTTCTCACTGAGATGGAAGACCGCTTCGGCATCGTGATCGACGACGATGAAGTCGATGCCGATCTTTTTGCCACGTTCGGCAACCTCGTCGATTTCATCGCGCGGAAGGCTACCGCCTAGGTGGATCCGTTCCGGTTCACGCTGCTCAGCGCCGGGCCATACGACCTGCCGACGATCCTGCGCGGCCCCGATACCGGGCCGTGCGTCCTGTTCCTGCCGCCACTGTTTGAAGAGATGAACCGCACGCGGCGGCTGCTCGCCGATCTCGGCCGCGCGCTCGCGGCGCGCGGAATCGGCAGCCTCCTTCCAGATTTGCCGGGCACGGGCGATGCGGCGGGGGTGCCCGATGTGGCGGCGTGGCAAACTGCGACGGCGCATCTGATCGAAGCGCTCGCGCAGCGCCCGCTTCGTGTGGTCGCCGTGCGCGGCGGCGCCTTGCTTACGGACGGTTCCGGAAGCCAAGGCCTCTACCGCATCTCTCCCGCCGCCTCCGGCGCCAGCCTCCTGCGCGAAATGATGCGCGCGCAGGCGATCGCGGATCAGGAACGCGAGGGCGTTCGCGTCTCGCCGTCGGTTTACGAAACTCGCTTTGGGCGCGGCGAAACGGTCGCGCTGACCGGCTATGACGTAACGCCCGCGCTAGCCGCGCAGCTCACGGCCTTGACGCTACCGGAAGCTGCCGTGTCGCTGCGCGTGTCCTCGGTGGAAGGCCCGCCGGTCTGGCGTCAGGCCGAGCCCGCCCCGGCTCCGGCATTCGCCTCCGCACTTGCGGACGACATCACCGGGTGGATGCGATGATCCGCCCGCTCGCCATATCCTGCGGAGGAACGCCCCTCGCCGCCACGCTTCACCCCGGCGAAGCGCCGCGCGCCGCGCTTATCGTTTCGGGCGGCGTCCAGACAAGGGTCGGGCCGCATCGGCTGTTCACCCGGCTTGCGGAGGCGCTCGGCGGCCAAGGAATGGCCGCGCTGCGCTTCGACCGGCGCGGCGTTGGAGACAGCGAGGGCGAGGACACGGGCTTTCTCGGCAGCGCGGACGACATCGCCGCCGCCGCATCCGTGCTTCGCACCGAAGGCAGCTCGGATATCGTCGGCATCGGCCTTTGCGACGGCGCGGCAGCGCTCGCGCTGTTCGGTGCTGCAAGCGGCATTCAGCGCCTCGTCCTGCTCAATCCGTGGAGTTTCGACAGCGATGTCGCCGAAATGCCGGCCGCCGCGCAGCGCAACCGCACGCTGAAACGCCTTCTCGATCCGCGCAACTGGCTACGTATCCTGTCTGGCGGGATCGATGTGAAGGGTGCGCTGAAAACCCTGCTCAACAGAGACACCGCCCCGGAAAGCGCCCTTTCCGCGCGCCTCATCGTTGCGATCAACGCGTTTCCGGGGCCCATCCTCGTGCCGCTCTCACGCGGCGACGCGACGGCAGAGGCGTTCGCCGCGCTGCTTCCCGCGCTCGGCGCGCACGTCCAACCCGTATGGCTCGAAAACGCCGATCACACGCTGACCCGCCCCGAAGCGCGGCAAGCGCTCTTCACGGCAATTACAGACTGGCTCGCCAAATAGCATCGCGCCGGGATGGACCAGCCACCCCGGCGCGAAGTTCAGCGATCAAAGCGTGCTTCAAGCCTTGCGGCGACGCGCCACCACTGCAAGTGCGAGACCAAGGCCGAGGAGGCCGAGCGCACCCGGTTCCGGTACGTCCGTCACGGGCGTCCCGTCACCCTTGTCCTTGAAGAAGCCGACCGTGTGATTGTCGGATTCATACCCGGCACCGCCCGGCGCCTGGATGAACTCAATGCGGTCGAACGTGCCGCCATCGTAGAAGAAGTTCAGGAAAACGTAGGGTTCGCCCGCGTTCTCGCCCGTCACCGGGTGGCCCCAGTAGTCGGGCTGGCCGCTGACAAGCGCGAGGACGTTCACGGGGGCGAAGGCGAAAACCTCCGAAGCGCCGCTGTAGAACTTCACGGTGTTGCCCGCGTCGAGCGCCGACAGCCAGTAGCCGAAGTAGTTCACACCGGCGCTGCCCGACTGCGTGATGTCGATCGAGTAGCTCAGCGTGCCGTAGCCGAGGCCCGCAACCGCATAGTCCGAACCGCCGTCGCCGCCATACTGGTTCGCGCCGATCACCTTCACGTCGTTGTAGGTCAGTTCGATCGTATTGCCGTCATAGGTGAACGACGAGGTGAAACTCGTGTCCCCGGCTTTTCCATTGAACGTCTCGACGCCATAATAGTCGAAGGTCGCCGTCGTATTCGTCGCACCCGGCGCTTCGTAAGTAACGCTCATCGTCGCAGCCTGTGCGGTCGACGCCGCAAACAGAAGCGCTGCTCCACCGATCATCTTGATGTTCATCGCAACACAACTCCAAATCTCTTGTATTGCGCAAACAACAAGCAACCGGTGTGCCAATTTTCAAATTTGTCGAAATATTAGGTCAAGTAATGGTTAACCGTTAAGTAACGGAAAAAGACATGTCAAAAATTCCGACACTCTACCCTTTTGTACCGCTGCGGACTTTGCCCACCACTTCGTTCACCGCGCTTACAACAGCATCCGGGCGGTCGATCTGGATATAGTGCCCTGCATCGGGAAGGATTTCATGCCGTGACTCTGTCGACCAGCGCGCTTCGTCACGGTGAAGATCAACCCACTTCTGCATTTGGACACGGCCTTCCGCTTCCGTGATGCCCTGTGCCGCCAGGGCTTCCTTCGGATAGGGCTTCGATCCGGTGAGCACGACAAGCGGCCGATCGCCGAGGCTCCTGAGGGCGCCGCCCTGATGAAGCGTCGTTTCCAGCGAGTCGAGCTCATCGAGCATACCGGGCATGCTGGTGGGCGAATAAGCCTTGCGCTGCGGGGCGATGGGGCTGTCCTCTTCGGGGAAAAGCGCCCCCGAAAGCACGCGGGGCAGTCCTGTCCAACCGAGCGCACCCATGGCCCGCGCTGCAAGCGGCAGCTCCACTTTCAGCTTTTTCTCGCCGGGCTTGGCCAGCTTCTCGAGTTGATCGGGATGCGATGCGTCCACGAACACCAGCCCGGCGACCGATGCGCCGAACTGGCGCGTGTAGTTCATGATGTACGGGCCGCCGAGCGAATGGCCGACGAGAACGAGAGGTCCGTCGACGCCTGCTGCGGTCAGCGCCGCGTGGAGGTCCTGCGCAACATGATCACCGTCGCGCACGTCCGGCGACGGGTCGCTCCACATGATTCCGGCGCGGTCGTAAGCGCAGGTGCGCGTCGTCTTCGCAAGTGTATCGTGCACCTTGTACCACGCCAGCGATCCATTGAGGTCTAGCCCGGATTCGAGGATCACGGTCGGCGAACCGCCGCCCCGGCAGTCCAGATGGATCCTGCGTCCGCCGATATCGACCAATGTTCCCGGCGCCGAATACTGAAAATCCGCGCTGCGCCGCGCGAAGAACTCGTAGACCGCGCCAACGAGCACGGCGAGCAGCAGAAATACGAAAAGCCCGATCGCGACACGGCGAGCCCACAACCACATCTTCGAGCCGAGCGTCATGAGCTTTCTCTTCGGGACAAATTTTTTCCCAAACTGCCATCAACGACATAACATCGCAAGGCAGACAAGCCGCACCGTATCGGTTGTGTGGGTTGGTAGCGGAGGAGGGACTTGAACCCCCGACACGCGGATTATGATTCCGCTGCTCTAACCAGCTGAGCTACTCCGCCCCGAAGACCTGTTGGGCCCGAAAGCGGGGGTCATATAGGCGCGGGGGCTTCCCCGGTCAATCGTTCCTCGGCACTCGCCCGTTAGAGGTTCAATCCATTTCGATTCCGCGCTACTATGCAACTGGGCAGAATGGGGAAAAACGTGAAACCGGGGAGGGATATCGCGCGCGCCGTGTTCGCGCAGCTTGAGCCTATCGCGCGCCGAATTGCGCCAAAACTTGATATTCCGCCTATCTTCATCGTGGGCCTCCCGCGCGTCGGCTCCACCCTCGCCTCCATTCTGGCGACCCGGCATCTCCGATGCGCATATTTTTCGAACCTCCTGATGGCAACGCCCGCAAGCCCGGTGTTGACGGCAATGCTTGCCGGGCCTCGGCGCGCGTTCGGCGGCACCGATGATCTTGCAAACCGTTTCGGCGAGACCAACTGTTCGCAGGGGCCGAGCCAGGGCTACCGGTTCTGGAATCTGCATCTCGGCACATCGGAGACCCCCGCCCCGCTCGACGAGGCCAGGAAGGCCATGATGCGCCAGACGATTGCCGCGCTTCAGGGCATCGCGGGCGGCCCCTTTATCAACAAGTGGCAGAAGAATGGGCTCCGCATCCCGTTTCTGGCGGATTTGTTCCCGGGCAGCGTCTTCATCGAGATAACGCGCGATCCGCTCGAAACCGCGCTCTCGATCCTTTCGGCACGGCGCCAGAGCCATGGGGGCGAGGCCGGCTGGTTCTCGGTGCGCCCCTCGACGCTGGAGCTTTCCGACTATTTCAGCGTCCACGAGCAGATCGCCGCTCAGGTTTCAGCGACGCGCGCGATTATAGACCGCGACCTGGGCGGGCTTCCACAGGCCACTGTTCAGACCTACGCCTACAAGGCCATTTGCGACGATCCGAAGGGGTGGTTGGGCCTCGTGGCTTCGCGCTACGAAGCGGCCACTGGCATACCGATCGCGCTTAGAGACGCTCCGACGCAGAAACTCAGCGCAAGCCGCCCCCGCGCGGAAAACGCGGATCAGCGCCTTCTCGATGCCGCCCTCGCGCGGTTCGAAGGCGCGTTTCCCGCATCCTGATAGCGACCTGTTGCGCTCCTTCCCCGCACTGGGTAAGCCCTGCGCCAACGGTTGGGGGAAAACTGGGCCATGATGCGAAATTCGCTTGGCATTGCAGCCGCCTTCGCCGCCTTTTTCATTTCGAATGGGGCCTTCGCCATGCAGGATTGGACGCTTCTCATCCACGGCGGCGCCGGGGCGATGGCACCGGGCAAGCTGGAGCCGGCGCAGGACGCCGCCCGCCGGGCCGGGCTCGCGGCTGCGCTTGAAGCCGGGAAGGCTGTGTTGGCATCTGGCGGCAGCGCGCTAGATGCCGTTGAGGCCGCCGTAAAGGTTCTGGAGGACGATCCCGGTTTCAATGCTGGCCGGGGCTCAGTGTTCACCTATGAAGGCGTGAACGAGCTTGATGCCGCCATTATGGACGGCCGCAACCGCGCGGCTGGTGCGGTTGCAGGCCTCACCCGCACACGCAATCCCGTCACTGCGGCCCGCGCCGTGATGGAAAAGAGCCCGCACGTCATGCTGCAAGGGCCCGGGGCAGACCGCTTCGCCCGCGAGCGTGGCCTTGATCAGGTCGATCCTTCATACTTCCGGACTGAGGAGCGCTGGCAGCAACTCCAGAAAATGAAGGAGAATGCAAAGACCGGTGCGGTGTTCGACGCCGACATGAAATACGGCACTGTTGGCGCCGTCGCGAAGGATGTGCATGGCAACCTCGCCGCCGCCACGTCGACTGGCGGGCTTACGGGCAAGCGCTGGGGCCGCGTTGGTGATTCGCCCGTGCTCGGTGCGGGCACATATGCCGACAACCGCGGCTGCGCCGTCTCGGCGACAGGATCGGGCGAATATTACATCCGTGTCGGCGTTGCGCACGAAATCTGCGCGCGCATGCGTTTCGGCAAGGAAAACGTGCAGACAGCGGTCGACGCCGTACAGGCAGAAGTGAAAGCTCTTGGCGGCGTCGGCGGTGTCATCGCCGTATCTCCAGACGGCACGTCGGCCTTTTCGTTCAACACGCCCGGCATGTATCGCGGCCGTGCAACCTCCGGCGGAGAATTCGCCGTTCATATCTATGGGGATGAAGATTGAGCACAAGCGACGTTCTGATCGTGGGCGCGGGACAGGCCGCCGCCCAGGCCGCCATCAGCTTGCGGATGGCGAATTTCACGGGCACCATCACCATGGTCGGCGCCGAAGCCGTTCCGCCCTATGAACGCCCGCCGCTCTCCAAGGATTACCTTGCCGGCGAAAAGGAAGCCCCCCGGCTGCTACTCCGTCCGGAGACGTTCTGGGCGGACAAGAACGTCACCCTGCATCTCGGCACGCGCGTCGTCGCGGTGAACCCCGAAGCACGCACCGTCACAACGGATGCGGGCGAGCATCTCGGCTACGGCGATCTCATCTGGGCAGCCGGCGGCAGCCCGCGCCCCCTGCCCCTGCCCGGCGCTGACAGCCACAACGTCCACATGATCCGCACGATCGCGGACGTCGATGCGCTCCGCGCCGACCTTGAAGGCGGCGGGCCGGTGGTGATCATCGGTGGCGGCTACATCGGCCTTGAGGCGGCGGCTGTCCTCGTCAAACAGGGTCACAAGGTCACGCTGCTCGAAGCGCTTCCGCGCGTGCTCGCGCGCGTTGCCGGAGAGACGGTGTCCCGCTTCTATGAAGAGGAGCACCGCGCCCACGGCGTCGACCTGCGCCTCTCCGCCGCCATTGAAGCGCTGGAAACAGATGCCGGCCGCGTCACGGCTGTACGTCTCGCCAGCGGCGAGCGGCTTCCCGCGGCCGCGGTGATCGTCGGCATCGGCCTCATGCCTTCGGTCGAGCCGCTTCTCGATGCGGGGGCGAGCGGCGGCAATGGTGTGGATGTCGACCCTTTCTGCCGCACGGCCCTTCCCCACGTCTACGCGATCGGCGATTGTGCGGCCCACGAGAGCCGTTTCGCGGAAGGCGCACGTATCCGCCTCGAGTCGGTGCAGAATGCCGTCGATCAGGCGAAAACCGCTGTCGGCGCCATCCTCGGCAACCCGCAGCCCTACACGGCGACGCCGTGGTTCTGGTCCAACCAGTATGACCTCCGCCTGCAAACCGTCGGCCTCTCCACGGGCCACGATGCCACCGTACTTCGCGGCGAACCGAGCGCGCGCAGCTTCAGCCTTATCTATTTGAAGGGTGGCCGGGTCATCGCGCTCGATTGCATCAGTGCGGCGAAGGATTTCATTCAGGGGCGTGCACTCGTCGAAAAAGGCGCGGTCATCGAGCCCGCCCGCCTCGCCGATGCCGGCACACCGCTGAAGGAGCTCCTGGCCGCATCATAGGGAGTTTCTCGCCTTGACCATGCCAGCGCTGTTTCGTGGGCGGCTTTCGATCCCGGTGATCGGGTCGCCGCTGTTCATCATTTCGAACCCCGATCTCGTCATTGCGCAGTGCCGCGCGGGCATCGTCGGCAGCTTCCCGTCGCTGAACGCACGCCCGCTGGCGCAGTTCGAAGAATGGCTGCAGCGCCTTTCAAGCGAGCTGACGGAGAAGGACGCGCCCTACGCGGTCAACCTCATCGTCCACAAGTCGAACGACCGGCTGATGGACGACCTCGCGCTCTGCGTGAAATACAAGGTGCCGCTCATCATCACCTCGCTCGGCGCGCGCGAGGATGTGAACGCAGCGATCCACAGCTACGGCGGCCTCGTCTTCCACGATGTCATCACGGGCGCCTTCGCAAGGAAGGCCATCGAAAAGGGCGCGGACGGCCTCATCCCGGTCGCGGCAGGTGCGGGCGGCCATGCCGGCACGCTCTCCCCCTTCGCGCTCGTGCAGGAAATCCGCGAATGGTTCGATGGACCGATCGCGCTTTCCGGCTCCATCGCGACCGGCAGCGCCGTGCTCGCCGCCCAGGCCATGGGCGCCGATTTCGGCTATATCGGCTCGGCCTTCATCGCCACCACCGAAGCGCGCGCCGACGAGCGCTACAAGCAGATGATCGTCGATAGCCGCGCGTCGGACATCGTCTATTCGAACCTCTTCACCGGCGTGCACGGCAACTACCTTGCCCCGTCCATCGTGAATGCGGGCCTTGATCCCGCGAACCTCCCCGTCAGCGACCCGTCGAAGATGGACTTCGGCAGCGGCGGAAACACCGGCGCCAAGGCGTGGAAAGACATCTGGGGCTGCGGCCAAGGCATCGGCGCAGTGAAGGCCGTTCTCCCCGCCGCCGAACTCGTCGCCCGCCTGAAACGCGAATACGACGCCGCAAAAGCGAAACTCTGCGCCGCCTGAACCGTTCTTTTTGACGAGCCTCAAGAAAGTGCCGCGCACCCGTGGCATGATCGGCTTCAGGAAGCAGAGACTCGAAGGCAAGGATCGGAGCCGCACGATGGAACTGACGATTTCGCTCGAAGACGTATGCCGCATCGTGCTGAGGGCACGCGAATACGACGCACAGGTTCCCGCGGTCGATCCCGACGACAGCTCGAACATGGCCGATGACAAGGCCGTGGATGTCCTGGAAGATTCCACGAACACCTCTGTCGAGGAAGAGCTTCGCAGCATGATCGAGGACCTGAACGACGACGAGCAGGTCGAACTCTACACGCTCATGCTGCTCGGCGCCGGCGACTACGACGCCGCCGAATGGGAGGAAGCCATCGCCACCGTCACCGACGAAATCCGCGACATCCCCGATGCCCTCATGCGCACCCCCATGCTCGCCTCACTCCTTGAAACGGGGCTCGCGGCGTTCGGGTTGGACTGCGACGGGATCGGGACGGCGGGTTAACTACCGCGGCGCGTCTGGCTGGTCTACGCGAACCCAGAGCACGTAGCCCTGAATAGTAGCGGCCTTGCGATAGTTTTTCCAAACATCCGCAAACCGAGGATCGGCAGAGAGATATGCGAGATAGTTGAACTTTCCATCAACAAAGTATGATTTCCGTTTCCGCTCGTCGATGAAAACATGGCCAGGCTTGTAAGCAATTAAATCGTCCACCGTTGCACGGCGGGAATAGTTCAATATTTCCCTCACTTTTCTGCATGAATTGTGATCGTTTTGGCAATTGGAACCAGCAAGCCGACCAACCGCACCGGGAACCAGCCATTGGGCTGGAAAGCGGCTTGTCCAGGTTGCACCAGTCAAGTTGACAAAAGGGAAGCTCGCCCTGAGATTCGATGACAATACCAAAACGGACGGGGCAACGCCGGGCACCGGGTAGGAAGCGAGGAAGGGGCGAAGGAGCCGTGACTTGTATGGCCCCTCAATGACAGGCGGCAAAACCATCACCGCGAGTGCCATAATCGCCGTCACCGTGTGGAGTTTCTTTGAAAAACCTCGCACAATCATCACGCAGAGCGTGAGTAACAGGAATACGTTCATCGGGTATGCGTGCGAGGGCCAGCCCTTGAATTGGACCAAATAGGCACCGCAAAAGCCGCTTGCCACAGCGGCAAATCTAAGCGTGTAGGAATTTTTGGAAAGTTCAAACTGAAGAACCAGTAAATACAAAACAACCGGAAATACTAAAAAATGCAGCTTCGTCACAACCAATAAATATGCATATCCATAGGCATGGTAAACCTCTGCCGCCATTGGAACAATATGCTCCACGTACTCCTGATGAAAAACAATTATAAAAGCGAAGTAAAATATACACAAAATTGCAATTGTTATATTTTCTATACAAAAAACACGCCTTACGCTCCTTTTCTGTAAATACGTCACTACCGTGACGATCAGCGGTGCAAACAGAAAATAGGGCTTCATCGCCAAACCAAAGAACGCAAATACGCCGAGGGCAAAAGCTTCTAAGGGCTTTCTCTTGGAGCCCGAAACGTCGAGACAAAGTGCTAGGAAATACGGCAGCGAAAAAATGATCATGAGATGTTCGCGCTGGCCAACGAAAGGGATTGGCAGCACGATCAGCGATGCGATCGCACCCGCAAAAAGGGCGATGCGTTCGATCCGTGTTAAATCATCGCTTGCCGAGATGATCCGTCCAGACCACACAAGAGATACGAACAGAAGGGCTGCGGTATAAAGCAAAAATGCTTGCGTACTCCCGTCTCCTACCCATTGAGATACGAGAATCGGTGGAGCCGTTACATAGAACGCCAGTGGCGGATTGATTTCGATCACATCGACATAGAGGCGGGCGCCGTTCAGGAATTTTTCCGTAGCGACCAGATACCAACTGGTATCATGATTGAACGGTCGTCCCCAGAAGTAGCAGGCAAACAAAACCGTCGCGGCAAAGCTCCAAGCCATGCAGGATGCGAACATAGTACTTTCATCGCGGCCGCGGGCTGGACGAAACACCCAAAATTTGAATGCGATGAAGTTAAGGCCAGGCACAGCGATGCCGACTAGCGCCAATGCTGCCAGCATCGGCCATTGCAACATCTGTGTGACAACAAACACAATAAAGGACGAGATTGCGAAACCGAGAAGGCTTGCGACTGCGAACCTGCCTAGAGCTTCTGAATGTCCCGCTCGTCTACTGAACGTCCAACTAAAATGGCCAAAGTAAGCAAATACGATCGCGCACATAAAGCCGGCAGTGTTGGCCGTTCCGGGCGCAAAGCCGCCAAGGCTATTGGCCAGATAAGCCGCAATAAGATGAAGAGCCGTCGCGGCCAATCCCACCGTTCCAAAACGGCCCGCCTGCACTGCAAGTGCGGTCATGATTTCCGCAGCGAAGCGTAAAGAGAGAGTCCGAATGGCAAGGACACATTCCCGACAATCCAACGCTCCAGCCCGAATACGCTGGCCAAGGCAGCATTGACGACAGGATGAGGCATCATGTCGGTCTCGGCATGGGTATGAAAAATCCGCTCCATCATTCGCTGGGCCACGGCTAGCGGGAACAACAAAGTGTTGAAGTACGACAACTCGACCACTTCCAAGCCCGCCTTCTTTGCGGCTTCACGAAGGGAAGCGGCGGTGTAGCGGCGCTGATGGTGGTGCAATTCGTCATGGCGCGACCAAAGCCAAGGCATAGCGGGCACTGTCAGCAGTATTCGCCCGCCTTCGGCAAGTCGATGAGACAATGAGCGTAGTGAATCACTGTCTCGTTCCACGTGTTCGAGGACGTCGAACATCGTGATCAGATCAAAGCTTTTCTCCTCAAACGGAATGCGGTCGGGCATCTCGCCAAAGAGGATGTCTCCGGTCCATTTTGCACGCGCGCTTTGTCGCGCACCGGCATCATATTCAAACGCGTGTACGTTTCCGAATTCGGCCAATAAGGGTAAATTTCCGCCGGTACCGGAACCCGCATCGAGGAGAAGTGGCGCACGCGCCTTGTTCTTAAGATTCCGAGCCAGCAAACGCCTCAGAACATGCCGCCGACCCACGAACCACCAATGTTCGTCTTCCTGCTCAGCCATGCGCGTGTAGACGGCTCTATCCACGAGACACCTTCGATTGATCTGAAGCGTCTATGCCAAACGTGTGTTCGACGATGTAAAGAGGCCTTCCGCGTACTTCGGTAGATATGCGCCCGATATACTCCCCAAGAATACCCAGCGAAATGAGGTTCAACGCACCGAGCAGGAGTACCGTTACCATCAGAGACGCATAGCCCGGCACATCAACGTTGCCGAGCAGCTTCGCGACAAGGATGAACCCGGCATAAGCAATCGCGAGCGATCCCAGCACGGTGCCGACATAGGTCCAGATTCTAAGGGGCGCGGTCGATGAAGAAAATATGCCGTCCAGCGCGAAATTCCAGAGTTTCCAATACCGCCATTTACTGGTTCCTTTTGAGCGCTGCTCACGCACAAACGCGACCTCGTCGCGACTAAAGCCCACCCAGGAGAAAAGGGATTTGTTGAAACGAGTCCGCTCTCCCAAGGTTAGCAGCACATCAACAACTTCGCGGTCCATCAGCCGGAAGTCCCCGACATTTGCTGGAATTGGATGATCTGCAAGCCGATTGAAAAGGTCATAAAATCGTCCGGCTGTCAGGCGCTTCAGCAACGTATCCGACGAGCGGTCTATACGCACGCCTCCCACAACCTTGGCCCCGGCCGTCCACTTGGAAATCATTTCGGGAACGACTTCAGGGGGATCCTGCAAATCCACATCCATCGGGATAACAGCATCGCCGGCTGCATATTTCAGACCAGCCGAAAGTGCGGCTTCCTTTCCAAAATTCCTGGATAGGCTCACGAGCTTTATCCGCTTGTCTCGCCGCGCGAAGGTTGAAATGATCGCTGCAGTTTCGTCCCGGCTGCCATCGTCAACGAAAACGACTTCCACCGTGAGCGGTTCGGAAATGCGTTCGCTTGCCGCCTCTACGACCGGCAGAACGCGTTCGAGGAACAAACCTATTGATTCCTGCTCATTCAGAACGGGGACGACCAAAGAAATCCTTTTGGTCCGGACGTTGCGCATGCCGTGTGCCTTGCTTGAATAATTATCGGTATTCAAACACCAGAATAGTTAATTCGCGGCTAAGCCTGCTCCATTGCACGGCTGAATGACACGGTCGCCATCATGCCGTCCGCAAATACCGCTCAACCCCCAACCACACCGCATACGTCCCTGCAAACGCAACCAGCCCGTCCACGGCATAGTGCCAGCCGAGATGAACCGAACCCACAAAAGTCGTGAGCGCGAAGAGCGAGGCGATGATACCCGCCACACGTCCGATACGGAACGCCAGCAGCACGTAAAGAAACGCGATCGCGTTGTGGAGCGAAGGCATTGCGGAAATGCCCATTGAGAAGGCGATCGTGTCCGTCTCGTGCGCCGACCACAGCATGTGCTGCCATTGCAGCGCGCCAAGGCCCATGCCGCCGTTTGCCTTCAATGCCGCGTCGATCGATACCAGTCTCTCCATCAACCCCGCGTATTCAGGGGCAGATGGAGACGCCATGGATGCGAGGAAGCACGGTCCTGCGGAGCTGCCGATGTAGGCGCCGAACACGCCGAGCACGATCCAGATGGCGGTAAAATTCAGGAAGAAGCGCGCGCGTTCGCTGCGCGGCGCGATCAGCGCGAAATAGCCGATTGCCACGGAAAGCCCGAACACCCAGAGCGTATAAAGACGATCGATCACCATCGTGGCGCCCGTCGATCCGAACACCGCGTGGGTCACTTCCCACGGTTGCCGGCCAAGGAACAAAAGCCTGTCAGCCGCGGCGAACAGGTCGTCGAGATAAAACGGCATGATGTGCGGAATCTGCATTTTCAGCATACCCATCGCTGCGAACAGCACCGGCATCAGCGCGAGCGGCAGCAATCGGGAGATGAGACCGCTCGCATCCCGAAGCTGCGGGCGCAGGGCAGCTACCATGCTGGAAAGCGGCTGCGCATCTCCTGAAAGCAGTGCGCGGATCAAATGGTAAAGAAGGCCCAGCGATACCACGAGAGGAATGGCACGAAGCGCCTTGCCTACGTAGTCGGCAACAAGCGTTGCCGTGGACACACCGTTCCACTGCGCCGCCACCTCGGAAACACCGTAGATCCCGGCGACCATCAGAAAGAGCGGCGCAAGCCACACCCACTCTTCGCGCGCGATGGAAAACGGCCTTCCAAGAACAGCGTACATGGACACCCGATCGATAGCTGCAGCTATCTCAGCAGTAGAGACAAGGCGTTAACGATACGTAGAAACCGTGATGCGAACCGCCGAACCGCGCGAGTTTCTTGTTCTCGCGTTGTTTACATCGTGGTGTGACTGACCCGGCCCAGCGGTCAGGCCATTTTTTCGTTCTGTCGGGATGCGGATGCCGGTCATCCAAAATCGAATGACACTGCGATGGTGAGCCCTGCTGGATTCGAACCAGCGACCTACTGATTAAAAGTCAGTTGCTCTACCGACTGAGCTAAGGGCCCTTGCGCCGCGTGGCGTGTGCGGGGCTGATCTATGGAGCGCGGGGGCTTCGGTCAACCGTTTCTGAGACGGGCGTGCATCTGGCGTACGCTAAGGCCCAGTACGGGGTGCCTCCAGTGCGGCGCGACAGCCAGCATCGGGGTCAGCACAAAGTCCCTCATGTGCATGGATCGGTGCGGTGCGGCGATGCCGCGCGACTGCCGCCAGAGCAGCCGTCCCGGCCACACGCCAGCGCCCCAGGCGATGAGGTCGAGGTCGAGCACACGCGCGCCCCAGCGCCGCCCCCGGCGGCGTCCGAAGCTACGCTCCACCGCTTTCAGCGCCGCGACGATCTCGGGCGGCGTGAGGTGCGTCGACGACGTCATGACAGCATTCGCGTAGTCGCGGCCGCCAGGCCCCACGGCGCGTGTCGCCAGAATCGGCGACACCGCGAACGCCGGAAACCCCGCCTCCGCAAGCGCCTTCACGGCAGCACGCACGACACCGGCCGGTCGCCCGTGCCGTCCGTGCGGGCGGTTCGATCCGATGGCGATCACGATCGGTGTTGCGGCGGTTGCTAAGGCCATGCGCGCCGCTTAATCGGAAAGCCATGTTCATGGAAAGCCCGCTTCCCCAAACCGAGCCGCCGCGCGACTGTCCGCGCTGCCCGCGCCTCGCCGATTTCCGCCATGCGTGCCGCGTCGAATACCCGGATTGGTGGAATGCGCCCGTTCCCGCTTTCGGCGACCCCGATGCGTGGCTCGCGGTCATCGGCCTCGCCCCGGGCAAGCACGGCGCGAACCGCACCGGGCGGCCGTTCACGGGCGATTATGCGGGCGACCTCCTCTATGCGACGCTGGACAAGTTCGGCCTTTCAACCGGCACCTATGCCGCCGATCCGCAGGATGGCCTTCGCCTGAAGGGTGCGATCATCCTCAACGCGGTCAAATGCCTGCCGCCGGAAAACAAGCCGACGCCGGAGGAGATGAACACCTGCCGCCCGTTCCTTGAAACGCAGATCGCGGCCCTGCCCCGCGTGCGGGCATTCATCGCACTCGGCCTCATCGCGCACCAGTCGACCCTGCGCAGCTTCGGGCTCAAACCCTCGCATCACAAGTTCGGGCACGGCGCGCGCCATGTGCTTCCCGGCGGCCGCATCCTCTTCAACAGCTATCACTGCTCGCGCTACAACACGAACACGGGGCGGCTGACGGCGCCGATGTTCGAGGATGTCTTCCGCATGGCGCTGAGCGAGGCCGCATAACCCATGCCGTTCTCGGTCGTCGATCTCGATCAGGGGAACGCCCGCTGGCTGCAATGGCGCAGCGGCGGCCTCGGTGCGTCGGATGCGCCCGCCGTGATGGGTGAGAACCCGTGGAAAAGCCGCAAGCGCCTGCTCAAGGAGAAGGTGGATGCGATGGCGGGTGTCGTTTCGCACTGGCGCGGCAATGCGGCGATGTCGCGGGGCAATGCGCTGGAACCGGAAGCCCGGCGGCTCTATGCGGGCCACACCGGCCACAACGTCGCCCCCGCCTGCCTTCAGAGCAATCGCTACGAATGGCTGCGCGCCAGCGTGGACGGCATCTGCTTCACCGCGGGCGCGGTCGTGGAGATCAAGTGCGGCGACAAGGCCTACGCGCACAGCGCCGAAAAGCGCGCGGTCCCGCGCTACTACTACGGCCAGCTCCAGCACATCCTCGCCGTCACCGGCTATGCGCGGATCGACTTCTGGTGCTGGGTGCCGGGCCGCACGCCGCAGCACATCGTCGCCGAACGCGACGCGGCCTACATCGACCGGATGCTCGATACCGAGGCCGCGTTCTGGGACGAAGTGCTGGCGGGGTAAGCCCGCTCAGATATCCTGCGTCAGCCGCCCGTAAAGCTCCGGCCGCCGGTCCCGGAAGAACCCGAACGTCGCGCGGTGCTTCTTCACGCGGTCGATATCGATCTCTGCCGTCAGCACGCCCGTTTCCTGGGCGCCAAATTCGGCAAGGAAGTCTCCGCGTTCGTCGGTGATGAAGCTGTGCCCGTAGAAGCTCATCGCGTCCTCGCTGCCGATGCGGTTCGCGGCGACCACCGGCACGACGTTCGAAACCGCATGGCCGATCATCGCCCGCCGCCACAGCCGCGAGGTATCGAGTTCTTCCGACGCCGGCTCGTCGCCGATCGCGGTGGGGAAGAACAGCACGTCCGCGCCCATCAGCATCATCGCGCGCGCGGTTTCCGGGTACCACTGGTCCCAGCAAACGCCGACGCCGACGGTACCGTACTTCGTCGGCCACACCTTGAAGCCGGTGTTGCCGGGGCGGAAATAGAACTTCTCCGTATAGCCGGGGCCGTCCGGGATGTGGCTCTTGCGGTAGATGCCCATCACCTTGCCGCTGTCGTCGATCATCGCGAGCGTGTTGTAAAAGTGCGGCCCGTCCGCCTCGAAGAAGCTCGTCGGGATATAGACCTTCAGTTCGGCGGCGAGCTTCTGCATCGCCACCACGGCCTTGTGCTCGCCCAGGGGCTTCGCGGTCGCGAAGAAGCGCTCGTGCTGCACCTGGCAGAAATACGGCCCTTCGAAGAGCTCGGGCGGCAGAATGATCTTCGCGCCCTTCCCCGCCGCTTCACGCACAAGTTCGCTGACCCGCGCGATATTGCTGTCGATATCGCCCCCCAGCGGAAGCTGGAGCGCGGCAACGTTCATGGTGCTCATAGCGCGGGAACCTGCTGTGTGATGCAATGGAAGGAGCCGCCCCCGGTCAGGATATGGTTGGCGGGAAGCCCCACCGCCGTGCGGCCGGGAAACAGCGCCTGCACGGCCGCGACGGCGGCTTCGTCGTTCGGCTGACCGTAGATCGGCACGATCACCTTCTTGTTGGTGATCAGGAAGTTCATGTAGCTCGCGGGCACCGCCTCGCCGTCGACCTCCAGCAGACCCGGCGACGGGATCGTCTTCACCTCAAGCCCCGCGGCCTCCAGCGTCCGCCGCGCCTCGGCATAAACCTCGGCGTTCGGATCGTCCGCGCCCGCCGCTTCCGGCACCACGACGACGCCCTCGGCAACGAACCGCGCCAGGTTGTCGACATGCCCGTCAGTGTGGTCGTTCATAAGCCCGTCGCCAAGCCAGATCACCGTATCGAGCCCCAGATCGGCGGCCAGCCGCGCCTCGACATCTGCCTGCGACAGATCCGGATTGCGGTTCGGATTGAGCAGGCACTGCCGCGTCGTCACCACGCGCCCTGTGCCGTCCGGCTCGATTCCGCCGCCTTCCAGCACCCAGTCGTTGCGTACGAGCGGCACGCCCTGCGTTTCTGCGACGAACTCGGCGACCGTATCGTCACCTTCCAGGTCGAATTTGCCGCCCCAGCCGTTGAAGCGGAAGCCCGCCGCGCTGCCGTCTGAAAGGAACAGCGGCCCGGTGTCGCGCAGCCAGATGTCGCCGAACTTGCGCTGATGGATACGCACGGAGGGGTGGTCGGCCAATGCGAACCGCGCGCTCGCCTCCGCCTCGGGACCATCGACGAGGAGCTCTACGGGCTCTCCGCCATCCGCAATGATCGCGGCCACCATCGCGGCGACCTCGGCCTGCGCAGGCTCAAGGTCTTCCTGCCAAAGCGATGCGTCGGAGGGCCACGCCGTCCAGATCGCGGCGTGCGGCGCCCATTCGGCAGGCTGACGTTTCATGAATTCTCCTCTTGCACGAAGTCGGTTTCGTCCGCGCCTCTGCCACTCGAACCCTCCCCAGGCAACGCAGTTCCCTTGAAGCCTTGCGCCACCACATACCATTCGGACGAATCCTTGCGGCTTGCGGGTGGTTTCGTGTGCTTCACCGTGCGGAAATTGCGTTTCAGCTCTGCGACAAGCGCATGGTCTGCGCCGCCCGCCAGCACCTTGGCGACGAATGTACCGCCGGGCGCCAGAATCTCGCACGCG
This sequence comes from Sphingosinicella microcystinivorans, assembly GCF_003634215.1. Lineage (GTDB taxonomy): Bacteria > Pseudomonadota > Alphaproteobacteria > Sphingomonadales > Sphingomonadaceae > Sphingosinicella > Sphingosinicella microcystinivorans. The sequence continues at coordinate 1,767,511 of NZ_RBWX01000007.1, forward strand.
AAATGAAGCCCCGCCTCCACCAGCGCCATTGTGCGCAGATGGTCGGTCTGCTTGTGGCCGATGGTGTTCGCCGCCATGTCTGAAAGCACGAGGTCCGCCGCGCCGCCAAGCGCGGTTTTCAGCGCGTCCGGCGCTTCATCGGCAAGAAAGTCCATCTGCAGGAAGGTCACGCCGGCCAGCGGCTCCATCTCCAGAAGGTCGATGCCCACCACCGCCGCCTTGGGGTGCTTCTCGCGCAGTACCTGGCACCAGCCGCCGGGCGCCGCGCCAAGGTCCACCACACGGCGCACGCCGCGCAGGAAATGATATTTCTCGTCAAGCTCCAGCAGTTTGAACGCCGCGCGCGAGCGATACCCCTGCGATTTCGCCGCCTTCACATAGGGATCGTTGAGCTGCCGCTCGATCCAGCGTGTCGAGGCCGCCGAACGTCGGCGCGCCGTCTTCACCCGCACTTTGCCGCCCACGGAGCGGCCGCCGATACCGTTTGTCATGTTAAAGCCTGTGTCCGTCGCGCCGCATCAGCGTACGCAGAATGCCCTCGCGGATACCGCGATCGGCAACGCACACCTCGCGCGCCGGAAACATCGCAAGGATAGCATCAAGAATGGCGCATCCCGCGATGATAAGGTCGGCGCGCTCGTTTCCGATGCAGGCAAGCGCGGCACGCTCCGCGTGCGCCATGCGCGAGAGCGACGTGCCGACCTCGCGAAGCGCCGCGGCGGGCACGTTGCAACCGTCCACCCTGCGCCGGTCGTAGTGCGCAAGGCCAAGGTGCAGGCTCGCAAGCGTCGTGATCGTCCCCGATGTGCCCAGAAGCTGCAGCGCTTCCGGGCCGCAAGGCGGATGCAGGTCTTCGCGCACGGCCGAAAGATGCTCGGCCACGCGCGCCGTCATCCGCGCATAGGCGGCCGCGCGCTCTTCAATGGTCTCGAAATGCGTCAGCTCGGTTTCGGTGAGCGAAACGACACCCCACGGCACACTTGCCCAGCTCACGATCCGCTCGCGCCCGCCCTCCCCGATCTCGACAAGGATGATCTCGGTGCTGCCGCCTCCGATATCGAAAACCAGCGCGTGTCCGCCGCTGCGGTCCAGCAGCGTCCGGCAACCGAGCACGGCGAGCCGCGCCTCCTCCTCGGGCGAAATCACGTCGAGCGCGATGCCGGTTTCGGCGAACACCCGGTCCACAAAAGCGTCTCGGTTGCTCGCCCGGCGGCAGGCCTCCGTCGCGACGTTGCGGCTCACCCACACGCCCCGGCGGCGGATTTTCTCGGCGCAGGCCTTCAGTGCGGCCACGGCGCGGTCCTGCGCGGCGTCCGAAAGCCGCCCGGTCTCCATCAGCCCTTCGCCCAGCCGCACGATCCGCGAGAACGCATCCACCACATAAAACCCGCCCCGCGCGGGCCGGGCGATCAAAAGACGACAGTTGTTGGTGCCTAGGTCGAGCGCGGCATAGGCGCGCCGCTGCGTCTGACCTGTCTCGCCCCGCAGCAAGGGCGGGGAATCGGCAACGCCCGTGTCGGGCGCGGTATTCACGTCGAAAGGCATGATGGTCGCCCTGTAATCAAGACGGTGAAAGCCCGAAGAGGCCACCACCGTTCACTTGAAAGCGAGGCTAACACTCTTTTGTAAAAATTCGCAACCTCCGCGCACGTGCCGCCCGCATCAGACCGTTTGACATTGGGCGGCCGCCCCCATATTACGCCCACCGCTATCGGGCGGCACCCGCCGCCCATTGGTGCCCTGTCGTCTAATGGTAAGACTACGGACTCTGACTCCGTCAATCGAGGTTCGAATCCTCGCGGGGCATCCATCTATTCCCGGCAAGCTGCGGGATTTACAGGAAAATATAGGGATATAGCGGGATGCGTTCCCACATTCGCTCCCACACCGGCCCAGCACGCCCGCTGTTCAGTGGCCGGGTCATACTTGCCACCGAGCCGTGAAGTTGCCGACTACAGCTAGTCTGTCAGGTTCGCTGGCACCTTGCCACCGTTCTTCGCCAGTTCGCGCATGACGGCCTTGTGCAGCCAAATATTCATTTCTGCGCTGCCGTTGAGTTCGCCGGTATAGCCGAGCTCCTGAGCAAGCTCTTTGCGTTCGGCGAGGCTTGAATCCATTCCGACCAGCTTCATCAGATCGACGATAGATGTCCGCCAGTTAAGCTTCTGACCGTTCTCACTGGCCAGCTCCGAGAGGATCGCTTCTACATCGACTTCGCTAAGCGGCTGCGGGGCAACGGGGGGTGTAGGCTGTGCAGGCTTGGGCGCTGTCGCCGTGGGCGCGACTGGAGCGGCAGGCTTCGCAGGCGCAGCCGGCGTGGCCTTTGCCTTGCGACCAAAGATAGCGTCCTTGATGCGGCCGAATATGCTCATGTCCCGGGTATCCCTTTCTTCCCCGCCCATGCGGCGGCGAAGCGATAACCTACGAGACCATGAGTCGGGTCCGGACGGACCAGATGATCTTTACGTAGCACGAACGCCCGCGCGTAACTCCCGCAAAGGTTTTCCCGGCGCTCCCCGTAACGTGCTGCTTTACGCGAAAACGTAAGACGAAATTTTACACTGTGCTTCACCCGATCTGCCGCACATCCACGCGCTGTGCGATCAGCTGCGCCTCGCCGAATATCGTCAGGAAGCTGATGTCCGTGGCGTCGCGTCCAACGCCGATCCGCACGATGCCTTCGCAGGGCGCAAGGTTCGTCGCGTCGACCAGATGCCAGCGGCCTTCGAGCCACACCTCCACCACGGCATGGAAGTCCTGCGGCTCCAGCTGCCATGCGTAGGCGGCGACCATGCGGGCGGGCGTACCTGCGGCGCGTGTCATGGCGATCATCAGGTGCGCGTAGTCCCGGCATACGCCCCGGCGGGCGATGAACGTATCCGCCGCGGTGGTCGTGGCATTGCTGGCGCCGGGCACGTAATCGACATGGTCGCGGATCCACGCCGCGATCGCGCGGACCTGATCCCCGCCGGAAAGCTCGCCGAACTCGCACTCCACCAGCGAGACGAACCGGTCCGCCTCGCAGTACCGGCTCGGGAAGAGATAGGGCACCACGAGCGCGGGCAAATGCCGCTTCTCGTCGGCTTTCAGCCCGCCGAGCGAAGGCGTGGGCCGATCGACATCCACTTCGGCCCGGTAATGCACCGTCACCCGGCCTTCGGCGTGCGTCCACGTGCGGCGCCCCAGCGCCTCCTCCGCCGCCACCGGTGTCAGCACCTCGACGCCCTGCACCGTCAGCTGGTCGCTGACGAGAATCTGGTCCGGCATCTGCGCAACCTCGACCGCCAGCAGCAGGTCGGCAGGCGCAGTGAGCTGGTAATCCAGCATCGTTTCGATCGAGAGGCGCATCGAATTCCGTTCAGGCGGGCGGGAGCGCCACAAGCACTCAACCTATAGCCCATCGTCCGCGTTCCGGCATCAGGGCACGAAAAAACAGCCGAAGGGACATTCGCCCGAATGAAGCGCCGTGCGATTTCTCGTCCGGCTGCGCTGTGGTACGCTGTTCGCGCACTGGGTGAGGAGAAAGCGCATGACCGGCAGCCTTTTTATTCGCACCGCTTTGGCGGCAACCGTGCTTGTCGGCACGCTTTCCGCCGCTTCGCCCGCCACGGCGCAGGGTTTCGGCGCGCCGGTGAAGTCCATCCTCGGAGACGCTTCGGACAGCGCGCTCGATACGCTCGCCCAGCCCGGCGCCTTCTATGCCGACAAGGCGATCCGCATCCTGCTGCCGGGGCCGCTCAAGAAGGCCTCCAAGCTGCTGAAATACACCGATCAGGCCGGCCTCACCGGCAATCTCACGAAAAGCCTGAACGACGCCGCCGGTTTGGCTGCGAAGGAAGCCAAGCCGATCTTCCGCAGCGCGATCAATAATATGACGCTGGAAGACGGTGTCGGCGTGGTTTCGAAAAGCGACGGCGCGACCCGGTATCTGGAGGAAAGCGCGGGCGCCGACCTGCACGCCAAGGTCCGCCCGCTCGTCGCCGCCGCGCTTGGCAACGTCGGCGCCTTCGATCAGCTGGACAGGCTGGGCGGCGCCTCTTCGCTCCTCTCGGGCGCAGGCCTCAGCCGCGACGGCCTGACGGACAGCGTCACCGATCAGGCGCTGAAGGGCATCTTCAAATATATCGGCGCCGAAGAGGCGAAGCTGCGCGCCAACCCGCTCGACGCCGGCAAGAAGCTCCTGGAAAGTCTCAGGAAGTAAGGATCACACCGCCGCCGGCAGGCGAAGCGTGGCCGCAAGGCCGCCCAGATCCTCGCTGCTGTCGAGCTTGATGCTGCCGCCGTAGATTTCTGCGACGTCCTTCACGATGGATAGGCCGAGGCCCGTGCCGGGCTTTTCCGTGTCGAGCCGCGCGCCGCGGCCGAATATGCGGCCGCGCTCGGTTTCCGCGATGCCGGGGCCGTCGTCCTCCACAAGGATTTCGATAAAGCGCGTCGGCCCTTCCGTGCGCGAGACTGAGACGAACACGCGCCCTGCGCCGTATTTGGCGGCATTCTCGATGAGGTTGCCCGCCATTTCCTCCAGATCCTGGCGCTCGCCGTGAAACACCGCCGCGCGGTCGCCGTCGAGGTCGATCGTGACATTGGGATAGATGCGGCTGATTGCGCGGCGCAGGCCTTCGAGCGCGGGCCACACTTCGGCGCGCGCGTTCACCGCTGAGCGGCGGCCGAGAGCGCGGGCGCGGGCAAGGTGGTGATCGATGTGGCGGCGCATGATGGCGAGCTGGCCGCGCACCGTGTCCGCGAGCGGGTTCGTCTGACCCTGCGCCTCGTTCATCACGATCGCGAGCGGCGTCTTCAATGCGTGCGCGAGGTTGCCGGCGTGCATCCGCGCGGCTTCCGCCTGCGCCTCCGTATGATCCAGCAGTTCGTTGAGTTCGGCGACCATGGGGGAGACTTCCGCGGGGAAATCGGAAGAAACACGCCGAGCCGCACCGCTGCGTACCGCCGCGATCTGGTCGCTGATGCGGCGCAGCGGCCAGAGGCCGTAGCCGGTCTGAAGCCCCGCGAGGCCGATCAGCCCGATGCCGAGCACGCCGAGCGACCACAGCACGGTCGATCGTACGCGCGCGAGCTGGAGGTCGAGTTCGGCGCGGTTCTGCGCGGCCTGCACATGGAGCATGATCGGACTGTCGGGCAGAACGATGTCGCGTTCCACGATGCGCAGCCGTTCCCCCTGGAAGGCGTCGCTGTCGAAGGCGACCGGCTCCTTGCTTGCGTCGAAGGTGCTTGGCGTCAGCGCGCGGTCCCAGAGCGAGCGCGAGCGCAGCGGCTCCTGCCCCGCCATGCTGATCTGCCAGTAGAGGCCGGAATAAGGCTCCTGAAACCGCTGGTCGCCCAGTGAGCGATTCAGCCGGATTTCCCCCTCGGGACCCAGCTCCACGGTCGCGATCAGTGCGGTGAGCACGCTGCGCAGACGCTCGTCGAACCCGTCGACGATGATGCGTCCGACCGTGCGTTCCAGCGCGTATCCGCCGATCAGCAGCAGCGTGATGATCCAAAGCGCCGACACCGCCAGCATACGGCGGCTGAGCGAGCCGCGCCGGAACAGCTGGCCGAAACGGGATTCGCGCGGCGCGGTAGCGGCCACCTCAGGCAGCTTGCGGGTCGTCCAGGCTGTAGCCGAGACCGCGGATGGTCTGGATGAGGTCCGCGCCCAGTTTCTTGCGGATGCGTGTGATGAACACCTCGATGGTGTTCGAATCGCGGTCGAAGTCCTGATCGTAGATGTGCTCGATCAGCTCGGTGCGGGAGACGACCTTGCCCTTGTGGTGCATCAGATACGCGAGCAGCTTGTATTCCTGTGCCGTAAGCCGCACCGGCGTGCCGCTCAGCGTAACGCGGCCCGAGCGCGTATCGAGCCGCACGTCGCCGGCCTCCAGTTCGGAGGAGGCGTTGCCCGTCGAGCGGCGGATGAGCGCGCGCAGCCGCGCGATCAGCTCCTCCATCTGGAAGGGCTTGGCGAGATAGTCGTCCGCGCCCGCATCGAGCCCCGCCACCTTGTCTGACCAGCTGTCGCGCGCGGTCAGCACCAGCACGGGGATGCCGATGTCGGCCTTGCGCCACTTGTCGAGCACGGTAAGCCCGTCCATCTCGGGAAGCCCGAGATCGAGCACGATCGCGTCATAGCTTTCGGAGGAGCCGAGAAAGTGCCCCTCCTCGCCGTCGTTCGCGACATCCACCGCATAGCCGGCGCCTTCCAGCGTCTCGCGAAGCTGGCGTGCAAGCGTGGGTTCGTCTTCGACGATCAGCAGGCGCATGGGGAAACTTTCAGTTGCCGTCTATATCGATGATATGGCCGGTCTTGGCGTCAACGTCCACCTCGACGACCGAGCCTTCTCGCAGGTAACGCAGACGGTAGCGCTTCCGATCCATATCGAGTTTGCTGCCGACGAGCTCGCCGCCCACGCGGTTGCCGACGCGGCTCTTGATCTCGCCGAGCGATCGAATCTCGCCGCTCTTCGTCGCCGCGCGCGCTGCATCGTGATCCTTCATCTTCGGATCGAGCGCCTGCGCGGGCGCCGCGGTCGCCGCGGAGACGCAAAGGGCAAGCCAGACAAAGGCGACACGAAACTTCACACGCGAACTCATTCCTTGGGACCACCCGACACGATTACCCCCCACGCGGTGAATAGCCCATGAATATTGCGCAGACGCCGCAATCACCCTAACTCCCCCTCGTTCCTCTCGACCGGAAGTCTAACGCGTGTCCGCCCCCATTGTCTCGCTTGAATCCATTGGCCTCGTACAAGGCACGGGCTGGCTGCTGCGCGGCCTCGATCTTTTCATCGGGGAACGCGACCGGCTGGCGCTCATCGGGCGCAACGGCGCGGGCAAGACGACGCTGTTCCGCCTCATCGCCGGACTCGTCGATTTCGACGAGGGCCAGCGCAAGGCCCGCCCCGGCACGCACATCGTGCTGCTGGAGCAGGACCCGAAGGTCACGGGCTTCGCGACGCTTCGCGATTTCGCCATGCGCGGACCGGGCGCCCCGGAGGCGCATGAGGTGGATGCCATCGCTCAGCAGATCGGCCTCGATCTCGACCGCGCCGCCGAAACCGCGAGCGGCGGCGAACGGCGCCGCGCCGCGCTCGCCCGCGCGCTTGCAGAAAACCCGGATCTGATCCTGCTCGACGAGCCGACCAACCACCTCGACCTCGCCGCGATCGAATGGCTCGAAGGCTGGCTCGGCCGCTACACGGGCGCGTTCGTCGCGATCAGCCACGATCGCACCTTCCTCACCCGCCTCACGCGTTCGTCGCTCTGGCTCGATCGCGGTCAGATCCGCCGCGCCGAGATCGGTTTCGGCGGTTTCGAAGCGTGGACGGAGCAGGTCTATGCCGAAGAGGCGCGCGCCGCCGAGAAGCTCGATTCGAAGCTCCGCGACGAACTCCACTGGCTGCAGCGCGGCGTCACCGCGCGCCGCCGCCGCAACCAGGGCCGTCTCGCCAAGCTGCACGAGATGCGTGCGCAGCGGGCAAGCATGATCGGTCAGGCCGGCAAGGCGAAGCTCGGCCTGCAAACCGACGACGCCAAGGCCAAGATCGTCATCGATGCCGAAGGCGTCAGCAAAAGCTACGACGGCCGCACGATCATCAAGGATCTGACGCTCCGCATCCAGCGCGGCGACCGCATCGGCATCGTCGGCCCCAACGGCGCGGGAAAGACGACCCTGCTGAGGCTCCTCACCGGCGAGATCGCGCCTGATACGGGCACGGTAAAGAGGGCGAAAACGCTCGCGGGCATCACCATCGATCAGCAGCGCAAGCTCCTCGAACCCGGCAAACGCGTGCGCGACATCCTCGCGGACGGCGGCGACTGGATCGATGTGCGCGGCGAGAAGAAGCACGTCATCGGCTACCTCAAGGAGTTCCTGTTCGACCCCTCCTATGCCGACGCGCCCGTAGACGCGCTCTCAGGTGGTGAACGCTCCCGCCTGCTCCTGTCGCGCGAGTTCGCCCGCGCCTCCAACCTCCTCGTCCTCGACGAGCCGACCAATGACCTCGACCTCGAAACGCTCGACCTCCTCCAGGAGGTGATCGCGGACTACGAAGGCACCGTGCTCATCGTCAGCCACGACCGCGACTTCCTCGATCGCACCGTCACGATGGTCGTCGGCCTCGACGGCAGCGGCCGCGCCGATGTCGTCGCGGGCGGCTTTGCAGACTGGGAGAAGAAGCGCACGCAGCGCACCGCCGCGAAGCCGAGCAGCACCCCGGCCGCGGAGGCCCCGCGTACCGCCCGAACCAAGCTCAGCTACAAGGATCAGCGCGAACTCGACATGCTCCCCGGCGAGATCGACGCTCTGCACGCGGAGATCGCCCGCCACGAGGAAAGTCTCGCCAACCCCGCGCTCTACACGCGCGACCCAGACGGCTTCATGAAAATTTCCGCCGCGCTCGACGCCGCCCGCAGCCGCCTCGCCATCTGCGAAGACCGCTGGCTTGAACTTGCGGAACAATCCGAGGCACTCGGCTAATTATTGCGAGTGACTCGTAATAGCGTTGACTCTGCAAATCACTCTCAATAACACGCCCAAACCTTGTAACTGTTTGGGGGTGTTCCAATGTCTGCAGAACCAGCCGCCCGCGCGTCCGTCGCCGGTCCCGCCTTCCTCGCGCTTTCCTGCGTCGGCTTCGTCGCCAGCGCCCTGCCCGCGCACGCACAGGATCAGCAACAGAAGCTCGGCGGCGTCACCGTCACCGGCACTGCGATTGAAGAAGAGATCAAGGTCGAGAGGGCCGAGTCTCCCAAATACGTCCGCCCTCTCCTCGATACGCCGCAGAGCATCACCGTCATCGGCAACACCACGATCCGCCAGCAGAACCTGCTGACGCTGCGCGAGGCGCTGACCACCATTCCCGGCATCACCTTCGGCGCGGGTGAAGGCGGCGGCGGTTATGGTGACAAGATCAACCTGCGCGGCCAGAGCGCCGACACCGATCTCCAGATCGACGGCGTCCGCGACAGTGCGCAGTATAGCCGCTCGGACACATTCAATCTCGAACAGATCGAGGTCGTGAACGGCGCGAACTCGGTCTACAGCGGCGCGGGCTCGATTTCGGGCACGATCAACCTCGTCACCAAGCGCCCGAAAGGCGAAGACCTCACCGTCGTCCAGGGCGGCATCGGCACGGACAATTATTACCGCGCCACCGTCGACAGCAACCTGCGCCTGTCGGACCTCGTCGCCGTGCGCCTCAACGCCATGTACCACGAGAACGACGTCCCGGCGCGGGACTTCGACAGCTACGAGCGCTGGGGTATCGCGCCGTCCGTCACCATCGGCATCGATGGCCCGACCAGCCTGACCCTGCTCTATGTGCATCAGAAAGACGACAACACGCCCATTTACGGCGTGCCCTACTCTGCCTCGGTGGGCGGCCTGTTCCCCGGCGCCGATTACGGCGGTTACTACGGCTACAAGGATGTCGACTACCAGAAGCAGACCATCGATCAGGCAACCGCGATCTTCGCTCATGAATTCAGCGACCGCGTTTCGCTCCGCAATCTCGCGCGCTGGCAGCGCGTCGAGCAGAACCTCGTCGTCAACCCGCCGCAGGGCGCCTACTGCCTCGACAGCGGCACGCTCTACACGGGCGCACCCTGCGCTGACGGCCAGGTCCCCGGCACCTATTACCCCTCCGGCCCGCGCGGCGTTTCGCGCTTCTCCGAAAACCAGATGCTCTACAACCAGCTCGATCTGAAAGCCGTGTTCGATACCGGCGGCATCGAGCACACGGTCACGCTCGGTGCCTCCTACGCGCAGGAAGACTATGACCTGTCGAACGGCAACTCGATGCGCAATCCGGGCGGCGCGACACCGAACCCCGCGCTGCCGCCGATCGACATTTCAGACCCCGATCCCATTTACGGGGGGCCGATCAACTACATCCCGACACGCTTCTCGCAGGGCGACACGCGCAACATCGCCTTCTATCTTTTCGACGCCATCAAGCTCTCCGATCAGTTCGAAATCAACGGCGGCATCCGCTGGGAAAACAACAAATCGGACTTCCGCGTCGACGAGATCGTCGGCACGCCGGGGGCGACCTTCGGCCAAGTAACGCGCGGGACCGTGCAGCGGTCGGATAACAATCTGTTCAGCTACCGCGTCGGCCTCGTCTACAAGCCGGTGCCGAACGCCAGCCTTTACGCGGCCTACGGCAACAGCCGCACGCCGGCCGGGTCTTCCGTCCGCAGCGGCTGCGGATCACCGACGGCGCAGAACCTCAACCTCGATCCCTGCACCGTCGCGCCGCAGGAGGCCGTCAACTACGAGATCGGCGGCAAGATCGACCTCGTGGGCGGCAGGCTCCAGCTCACCGCCGCGCTGTTCCGCAACGAGCGGACCAACTATCCGGTGGCGAGCAACGACCCGACGCTCGGCACGCTTCAGGTGCTCGATGGTCAGAGCCGCGTCGACGGCCTCGCGCTCGGCGCCTCGGGCAACATCACCGATGCCTGGGCCGTGTTCGCGAACTACACCTACCTCGACAGCAAGGTGAAGCAGAGCGTTTCGAACTACTGCCTCGCCAATCCCGGCGCGACGTTCACGCCCCCGGGCGGCACGGCGATCACCTGCCCGCTCACTGACGCGCAGGCCGGCAATCCGCTCACCAACACGCCGAAGCACTCGGGCAGCCTGTTCACGACCTACACGCTCCCGTTCGGCCTGCAGGTCGGCTACGGCTTCACCTATCAGGGCAGCTTCGTGCTTTCGAACACGGTGACGCCGCTCACGAAGGCGAAGGACTGGATGACGCACCGCGCGTTCCTCGCCTATCCGTTCGGCAACGGCCTGACCGCGCAGCTCAACGTCCAGAACTTCACGGACGAGAAGTACTACACCGGCATCCGCAACAACGGCTGGGCCACGCCGGGCGAAGGGCGGTCGGCCGTGCTCAGCCTGTTCTACAGCTTCTGAGCATGGGCTAGGGGCAAGAGCGGTTCAGGGGGATCGCTCTTGCCCACCAGCATTATGCGATGCTGATGTTTCGCTAGGTCCAACGAAGATCGGTTTCACACAAATGATGATCGCAATTCCTGACGTGCTCGATGCAGAGGCGCTCGCCCGTGTCCGCGCGATCATCGATGCCGCCGAGTGGGTCGATGGCAACGTCACTTCCGGCTACCAGTCGGCGCTCGCCAAGCGCAACATGCAGCTTCCCGAAGACGGCGCCGCCGCGCGGGAGGCAGGCACGATCATCCTCGATGCGCTCGGCAAGGCGCCCTTGTTCATCGCTGCCGCGCTGCCGCTCAAGGTCTATCCTCCACTGTTCAACAGCTACGAGGGCGGCCAGACCTTCGGCGTCCACATCGACAACGCCATTCGCATCCAGCGCGGCACCGAATTCCGCATCCGCAGCGACCTCTCGGCAACGCTCTTCCTCGAAGATCCCGATGCTTACGACGGCGGCGAGCTCACCATCGAGGACCAGTTCGGCGTCCAGCAGGTAAAGCTGCCCGCCGGGCACATGATCCTTTACCCCGCCTCCAGCCTGCACCGTGTCGAGCCCGTCACGCGCGGCAAGCGCACCGCGAGCTTTTTCTGGATTCAGTCGATGGTCCGCGACGGGGAAGCGCGCCGCTCGCTGTTCGAACTCGATACGGCGATCCAGACAATTGCGCAGGACCGCGGGCACGATGATGCCGCGATCATCCAGCTCACCGGCGTCTATCACAATCTCCTCCGCCGCTGGGCGACGACCTGACGCACGTGCGCAATCAATAATGCGATTGATTTGCATTAGTTGAGGCCCTATAGACCACGCGTGGCTTGAAAGCACGGTAACGGGGCGTTCGGATGCATACGGTTCACGCACGCAGCACAGATGATAGTTTCGACGATATCGTGTTTCACGAGCGCGTATCGGCGACCTCGGCGCCCGTACGGATCGGCCTTCCAGAGCGGTTGCCGACGGCAGGCGCGGACGGCTACCAGCCGGGCCGTCTCGATTGGCGTGCCCTGCTCGTCGTCGCCGGTCTTCATGTCGCGCTTGGCGCGGTGCTCATCCGCACGCAGGTGATCCCGCCTCGCACTGTGCAGACGGCGATGGATCTGCTCGATCTCTCGGCGCCCCCGCCCGCACGTGAGTCGCCGCCGCCGCCCGAGCTTGCCGAGCCTGAAATCTACGTGCCGCCGCCCGCGGTCGAGTTCGCGCGCGACACGCCTCCGATCGTCGCAACCGCCGATCAGCCGCTGGCCGTGCCGCCGGCGCCCGTGGCGATCAAGGCCCCGCCCGCGCCGCGCCCGGCGGCGCCGCCGACATTTGTCGCCGACGATCTCGGCGCCACCATGATCTCCGCAAAGCCGCCCGCCTATCCGCTCGAATCGCGCCGCAAACGCGAGCAGGGCATCGTCGTTCTGGCGCTGACGCTCGGCACGGACGGAAACGTCGCCGATATCCACCTGGCAAAGAGCAGCGGCTACGATCGGCTCGACCGCGCCGCGCTCGGCGCCGTCCGTCACTGGCGCTGGTCCCCTACGATCCGCGACGGCGTCGCGGTTGCCGTCCGGGGCACCGTCGAAATTCCCTTCGTTCTGCAGGGGTGATCAGTCGAGCATCGCCGTAAAGGCAAGGTTCATCGCCTCGCCGCCATCGCGAGAGATGATATGCGCGGCAAGGCCGAGGCGGTTTGCGAACCGAAGCCCCTCTTCTGCACCCAGAACCGCGATCGCCGTCGCATAAGCATCAGCGCACATGCACTCGGGATGGAGCACCGTCACCGAGGCAACCCCCTCTGCAGGCCTGCCGCTGCGCGGGTCGATCGTGTGCGCGAAGCGCTGGCCGTCCGCTTCGAACCAGCGCCGATAGTCGCCTGACGTCGCGGCGGAGAGGCCATGCAGCGCAAGCCGCAGCGGCGGCAGCGCCGCGCCCGGCGGCATCTCGATGTCCACCCACCACGGCTGCCCATCGGGCTTCACGCCCTCGCCCACGAGTTCGCCGCCCACCTCGACAAGGAAGTGCCGGAACCCTTGGCTCTTCAGCCAAGCTGCCACACGGTCCGCCCCGAACCCCTTGGCGATCCCCGAAAAGTCGAGCGCAAGCGTACCGGTCCGCCGCGCCCGCTGCAGCAGCGTATCACACTCCACCCGCCCCCAACCGCCCGCGCGACACAGCGTCTCGGTCGTCTCAGTATCGGGCACGGAAGCAACAGGCCCAGCCGCGCCGAACCCCCAGGCATCCACGATCGCCCCGACCGTCGGATCAAACGCCCCCCCGCTCTCCCCCGCGATCCGGAGCGCTGTGGAAAGCACGGTCAGAAAACCCGGCGGCATCGCCTGCCACGCCCCAACCGCCGCGCGGTTGAACCGGCTGATGTCGGACGCCGCCTCCCACGTACTCATTTCCGCAACGACCCCGTCCAGCGCGCCCTGCACCCCCGCGCCGACATCCGCAATCTTGCGCGGCGCAGTCACGACAAGCCGCACCGACCAGCGCGTCCCCATCGTCTCGCCGGAAAGCGTTGCAATATACCCCGCAGGCTCCCGCAGCGCGAAGGCCGCGGCGGAGAGCGCCTTCGGGACGAGTATCCGCGCGGTCAGGGCGCCAGCACCTCCAGCGTCGAGACGTAGCCGAGGCGGCGCTGCTGGGCGCCCTTCACGCTGACGTTCGCATCGCTCGCCTCCGCGCTCATCCAGTAGAGGCCCGGGTTCGGCCACGTGATCGTCACCTTGCCCTCGGCGTCGGTCTTCATGTCCATCTGCCCGAGCTGGTCGCGATAGCGGATGCCGCCCGGCACGACCTCGATCTCGATCCCGGCGGCGGGTTTGCCGTCGATCACGAACTGGAACGTCGCCGCCTCACCTGAAACGAGGTCGTTTGGATGCGTCACCGGCACCAGCTCAAGCCCCTTGCCGCTCGGCTTCAGCACCGTCTCCGTCGGCGCGCCGAGCGTCACGAAGATCTCGTTGCGGCTCAGGCTTTCGGAGAGCTTCACGTCTGTCGCACCTGCCGGAATCAGCGTCTCGATGTCAGCCACCGAAGCGCCGCGCGGAAGCCGTTTCTCGACGCCGCCTTCCTTGTAGCTGCCGAAGATGCCGCCCCCGGCGTTCGCGATCTTGTACGTTCCCTGCTGTTTCAGCTCGACATCGAAGGTGCTGCGGTAGCGACCGGTCGACGCGTTCTGTAGCGCCACCTCGCTGCCGTCCGGCGCCCACGCCTTCACGTTGCCGAGCCGCACCGGCTGGTGCTCGAAATAGAACAGGTCGTTGGAGACGGCGGCATCCACCGTCACCCAGCTCGACTGGCCAGAAAGCACGGTCGACGACGGCAGCATCCACTGACGATGCGCCTGGGCGCCGGTCGCGCTGAACAGCGCTGTTGAGATGGCGAGCGCGCGCAGGATTCCGGTTTTCATGGGTCTTGTCCTTTCAGCGATTGAAGACGGCGCTGACAGCGCCCAGCTCGGTCGAACCGGCTGCATCGGCCTTGGCTCCGGCTTTCGGCGGCCAGCTGAACGGCAACTTCACCAGCTCGCGGCCGCCCACCTCGCGCGCGGCCTCCACCAGCAGCGTATATTGCCCGGCTTCGAGCGTCCCGAGCGCATCCGCGCCGAAGCTCACCTTGTGCGTGCCCGGTGCTTTGGTAGCGCCGGTGATGCCATCCGCCGGGAAGCTCAGTCCCCGGCCCGAGGCGCGCCACCACTGGCGCACGTCGCGCAGCCACTTGGTGCCCTCGTTGTCCCGCATGTCATGGTCGTACCAGACCGCGAGCGTCTTCGCGGACGCGCCGGTCTTCTCCAGCCAGATCGCCACATAGGGCCGGTGATATTCCGCGACGCTGAGGCGCGGGATGGTGACGGTGAGGTCGATGCTCTGCGCGGCGGCGGGCGCCGCCAGCCCTGCGAAAGCGGCACCGGTCATCACGATACGCGTGGAAAGCTGCATTCTGACACCCTTCAGTGAATGAAAATCAAGGCGATGAGGACGGGGATGAGCAGCCCCACCCCCACGATCGGCCACGTGCTCGGGCGCTTCGCGGCGTGAAGCTGCAGCAGGATCAGGCCGGTGAATGCGAACACGAGGCAGGCGCCTGCGAAAATGTCGATGAACCACTTCCACGCCGTGCCCGAATTGCGGCCCTTGTGGAGGTCGTTGAGGTAGGAGATCCAGCCGCGGTCGGTGCTTTCGGCGGTCACCTCGCCCGTCGCCCGGTCGATCGCCACCCAGCCGTCTCCGCCGGGGCGCGGCAGCGCGAGGTAAACCTCATCAGGCGACCACTCCGCCTCGCCCACGGCTTTCACCGAAAATGTCTCCGCAACCCATGCGGCCACAGGTGCCGGCAGCGGTGCCCGCTCCGCCTCGCCGTCCTTCGGCGCGATGCCGCCCAGCAGCGCCGCCGGAAGCTGCGCCGTGCGCTCTTCGATCACGGGCTTTGCTTCGATCTCAGCAGCGTGATTGAGCGTAATCCCCGTGATCGTGAACAGCAGCAGCCCGACAAGGCTGACGGCAGAACTCATCCAGTGCCACGTGTGCAGCTGTTTCAGCCAGAACGCCTTGCGGCTTTTCTTCGCCACCCTGTTGGGCGTCACGCTGTGCATCTGCGCTGAATCAATCCCGTTTCTGCCTGGCGGCAGCGTTAACGAGAACGATTATCAATTACAATATAATTCCGGCGCGACCCGCGCGATCAGGCCGCATCTTCGAATTGCAGGCGCGCGAGCCGTGCGTAAAGGCCGCCGCCCGCCATCAGTTCGTCGTGCCGACCCTGCCCCACGATGCGTCCGTCATCCATCACGACGATACGGTCGGCGCCGCGCACGGTGGCAAGGCGGTGCGCGATCACCAGCGTCGTGCGGCCCTGCATCAGCCGTTCCAGTGCTTCCTGCACCAGCCGTTCGCTTTCGGCGTCAAGCGCCGAGGTGGCCTCATCGAGCAGAAGGATCGGCGCATCACGCAGCACGGCGCGCGCAATCGAAAGCCGCTGCCGCTGCCCGCCCGAAAGCCGCGTCCCGGCTTCACCGAGGAAGGTGTGGATGCCGTTGGGCATTGCGCGCAGGAATTCCGAAGCGTTCGCAGCGTCTGCCGCGGCCCACACCTCGGCCTCGGTCGCATCCGGGCGGCCATAGAGGATATTGTTGTAGGCGCTCTCGGCGAAGACCACGCTTTCCTGCGGCACCATTGCGATGCGCCCGCGCACGGCGGCGGGGTCCGCGTCGCGCAGCGATACGCCGTCCACCCGCACGGCGCCGCTCTCGGGGTCATAGAAACGCTGGATCAGCTGGAACAATGTCGATTTGCCGGCACCCGAAGGCCCAACGACGGCCACGGTCTCACCGGGGGCAATGTCCAGAGAGAAGTCACTGAGCGCTGCCGTTTCCTTCCGTGTGGGATAGCGGAAGGTGACACGGTCGAACGTCACGCTGCCCACCGGCGGCTGCGGAAGCGCCACGGGGTTTGCCGGCGCCTTGATCTGCGGCACGGAATTGAGCAGTTCCATCATGCGACCCGCCGCGCCTGTCGCGCGCATCACGTCGCCGTAAACCTCGGTAAGCGCGCCGAACGCGCCCGCCACGATCGCGGCGGTCAGCACGAACGCGGTGATCTCGCCGCCCGTCATCACCCCGTCGATCACGTCGGTGGCGCCTTCCCACAGCACCATCGTGATGCCGCCGAAAATGATGGTGATGACGATCGCGGTCAGCAGCGCGCGCATACGGATGCGCCGCCTGGCCGCCGCGAATGTCGATTCCACGGCCCGCGTGAACCGTTCGGCTTCGTTCCGTTCCTGCGTGAAGGCCTGCACGATCCGGATCGCGCCGAGCACCTCGCTGATGATGGTGCCGACACTCGCGACACTGTCCTGCGAACTGCGCGACAGCGCCTGAACGCGGCGCCCCATCAGCGCCATCGGCAACACGGCAAGCGGGATGCCGAGCAGCAGCATGCCGGTCAGCTTCGGGCTGATCGTGAACAGGTAGATCACGCCGCCGATACCCAGGATCGTGTTACGCAGCGCCATCGAAAGGCTGGTGCCCACCACCTGCTCGATGATCGACGTGTCCGCGGTCAGCCGCGAGGCGATCTCGGAGGGGCGGTTTTCCTCGAAGAAGGCCGGATCGAGCGTCAGGAGATTGGCATGGACGCTCTGCCGTAGATCGGCCACGACCCGCTCGCCGAGCCACGACACGTAATAGAAGCGCACCGCCGTCGCGATGCCGAGCACGGCGACAACGCCGAGCATACCGTAGAAATAGGGTGCGATCGTCGCGTCCGTTTCCGCGCCGAAGCCGTTGTCGACGATACGCTGGAAGCTGCGCGGAATCGCCAGCGTCGCGAGCGCCGCGATGAACAGCGAGACGAAGAACGCCGTCACCTGCAGGGGGTAACGTCGCGCAAAGCTCCAGAGCAATTGCAGGTTGCTGAGGGAACGCTTTTCCTTGGGCTCTTTGCCGGGCTCGCTGGTGCTCATAGCGGCGGATTAGCAGTGCCCGCGCCCGCGCTCAATGGCGCTCAGCCCTTTGGCGGCCAGCGCACCTCGATCTCAAGGCTCGCCGGGCGCCGTGCAGGTGGCGGCGGTAGCTGGCCGACCTTGAAGAACAGCTCATCGGTGGAGCGCGTGAGGATCGGCTCCGCACATGGTTTCACGATGTCGTAGCGCGTGATGAGGCCGTTGCCGTCCACGGCAACGCGTACCCGGGCAACGCAGGTCGCATGCCGCACCACCGCCGAACGCGGCATCGCCTGCGCCGCCCGCAGCGCACCGGAGGCCGCCTCGGGCCATGTTGTCGCAGCCGTCGCCGGCGCTGCGCCGGCCAAGCCCAGAAGAACCATCAACACACGCACGCACACTGCTCCCCGCAAGATGGACCGTGCGCCCGAATTGCCGCGCAATGGTTTCCGGTTTCGGAAAAGTGCCCGTGAATTTTTCGTGACAGAGCCTCAACGATCGCTCCCCGGTGTGGGCGTGCCTCATTGCCCGTCGGTGGGCCAGTCGGGCTCCGGTTGCCCTCTGGTTTTCAAAAGCGAATAGGCGATCCCGGCAGCGATCAGCGCGAAGGTGACGCCGAGGCTCAGCACGGGCGGAAACTTGTCGCCACCCAGGAGGAAGTCGGCAACGAAGATCTTCGCCCCGATGAAGACGAGAACCGCTGCCAGCGCATATTTCAGATAATGGAAGCGGTGCACCATCGCGGCGAGCGCGAAGTAGAGTGCCCGCAGGCCGAGGATGGCCATGATGTTCGACGTATAAACGATGAAGGTGTCTGTCGTGATCGCGAAGATCGCCGGAACGCTGTCCACCGCGAAAACGAGATCGGCAAGATTGATGACGACGAGCGCCAGGAACAAGGGCGTGGCCGACGTCACCACCTTTCCCGTGCGGGCATCCGGCGCCTTCACGAAAAAATGTTGGCCATGCAGGTCCGGCGTGACGCGCATATGGCGTGAAATGAACTTCACCGCCCGGTTGTTCGCCACATCCATGGGCTCGTCCCCGGCGAAGAACATCTTGATCCCGGTGAAGATCAGGAAAGCCGCGAACAGATAGAGCACCCAATAGGCCTCGTTCACCAGCGCGGCGCCGCCCGCGATCATCAGGCCGCGCAGCACGATCACCGCTATGATGCCCCACAGCAGCGCCCGGTACTGATATTTGGGCGGGATCGCGAAATAGGTGAAGATCAGGCTGATAACGAAGACGTTGTCGATCGACAGCGCCTTTTCGATGAAGAACCCGGTGTAATATTGCATGCCGGACTCGGGGCCGCGCGCATACCAGACCCAGGCGCCGAACAGCAGCGCGATACTGATGTAGAAGACCGAGAGCTTTAGGCTCTCTCCAATCCCCATTTCGCGGTCTTCTTTGTGAAGCACGCCCAGATCGAACGCCGTCAGCGCGATCACGAGGAAGAGGAAGGACAGCCAGAACCAGGCCGGGGTTCCCAGCCAAAGCGCAAAGAGAAATTCCATCAGTGCGCTCGTTCGGAAATCAGGGAAACGAAACGCTCAAAGATCAGGCCTGGATACGGCATTCGCAATCTCCTCTTGTGGACCGTTTTGGTCGCCGGAGGATCCGCGTGTTCCAGGAGATGACATTGCACCGGGCCATGAACATCGGATCATCCGATGCGGTCCGACATCACGAGACGTGTCTCGCCAGAGGGGCCCGGGCCGCTCCCGTTTAATGGGAACGCCGGGTGCTCCTGTCAATGGGGGCTGGAGAGCGCATTGCGCCGGTCTTACAGCGAATACCCGCCGTCGCTCGCCAGCAGCGCGCCCGTGATCGTTGCTGCGCGATCCGAAAGGAGGAAGGCGATCTGCCGAGCGATTTCATCGGCCGTGGCAAACCGCCCGAGCGGTGTAGATGCCTCGGCCATGGCTTGCAGCGCTTCGAAGGACATTCCGGTCCAGATCGGCGTATCGACGCCGCCCGGAAGGATGGCGTTCACGCGGAGGCGGCGCGCTGCGCCTTCCTTCGCCGCGACCTTCGCGAGATGCGCGGCGGCGGCCTTGGATGCGCCGTAAGCGGCGACACCGATCTCGGCCTTGATCCCGGCGATCGAGGAGACGATCACGATCGCCCCTTCCCCCGGTATCAGGCGCATTGCGGCGCGCAGCGTCAGAAAGGCTCCGTCGAGGTTTACCGAGAGTATGCGGCGCCAGTCTTCGAACGCCAGATCGGCGATCGGCCCGGCGCCGGAGATGCCGGCGTTGACGACGGCGAGGTCGAGGCGGCCGAAACACTCCGTGATCGCACGCTCCGCCTCATCCCAGGTGGATGGGTCGGCGACACTGCCGCAGAGGTGCAGAACGTCGGCATCATCGAACGTCGGCATCGTGCTGTTGACGTCCACCAGCGCGAAACGCCGGACGCCTTCGGCGTAGAGGTGCTCGACCGTCGCCTTGCCGATGCCGGAAGCGGCTCCGGTGATGAGAGCCACAGCGTCTGTCGGAAAGCTCACCGCGCCGTCCAACCACCGTCGATCGATAGGATGTCGCCGGTAAACGAACGCCCGGTCTCGCCTGCGAGGAACACGGCGAAGTCGGCGATCTCCTCGGGTTCGATGAAGCGCTTGTTGGGCTGCGAGGCGAGGATCACGTTCCGTACGACCTCCTCCTCCGACATATTGTGTACTTTCGCCTGGTCAGCGATCTGCCCCGCGACGAGCGGCGTGCGCACGTAGCCCGGGCAGATGGCGTTCACGGTGATGCCGGTTTCAGCAAGTTCGAGCGCCGCCGTCTTGGTGAGGCCGACGATGCCGTGCTTCGCGGACACATAAGCCGCCTTGAACGGCGATGCGACGAGGCCGTGCGCCGACGCGATGTTGATGATGCGGCCCCAGTTCTTCGCCTTCATCGCCGGGAGCGCGGCCTGCGTCGTGTAGAAAGCCGCCGAAAGGTTGATCGCGATGATCGCTTCCCAC
This sequence comes from Sphingosinicella microcystinivorans, assembly GCF_003634215.1. Lineage (GTDB taxonomy): Bacteria > Pseudomonadota > Alphaproteobacteria > Sphingomonadales > Sphingomonadaceae > Sphingosinicella > Sphingosinicella microcystinivorans. The sequence continues at coordinate 1,787,881 of NZ_RBWX01000007.1, forward strand.
TTCGCCGGGGGAAACTCGTCCACGGGCGCCACGTACTGGATGCCGGCGTTGTTGACGAGGATATCGACCCCGCCGAGCGCCGCCGCGCAGTCGGAGACGAGCTTCGTGGCTTCCGCGCCCTTGGAAAGGTCGGCAGGCAGGAAGGCGCAGCGCACGCCGAAGTCCGCTTCGATCGCGGCACGTTCACGCTCGATCGCGTCGGCGTCGCCGAATCCGTTGATGCCGATGTTCGCGCCTGCCGCGGCCATGCCGCGCGCCACGGAGAGCCCGATTCCGCTCGTGGAGCCGGTAACAAGGGCCACGCGGCCTTCGAGTGTTCTGGCAGTCATCGCGTTCTCCTTTGCAGCATTTGCGAACAGCTTGCGGCGCCGTCGTTAACGGGCCGCTCATTGTGCAATGCAATAATCGATGGACTCGCGATTTGCACGGGTTAAGCTGATCAGGAAACGACCGGCATTCGATGCAAATTTCGGCGTTGCGAGCGGGGTATTGTGAATGATTTATCATAGCTACGAGCTGCATCGTTCCATGATGGCCGGGGCCAGCGCCTTCGCCAGCATGGGCGCCAACTGGCTGGCACACCCGTCAAATCCCTTGGCATACATCGGCATGAGCCCGGTGATCGCCTCGGCGCTCGACGTGTTCGCCCACGCATCCGCGCCGCGCGGCAAGCCGGAATTCGGCATCCGCAGCGTGAAAATCGGCGATGCCGATGTCGCGGTGCAGGAAGAGATCAGCTTCCGCCTGCCGTTCGGGCAGCTCAAGCATTTCGTGAAGCAGGGCGGCGTTCCCGCAGGCCCGAAGCTGCTGATCGTCGCGCCGATGTCCGGCCACTACGCCACTCTGCTGCGCGGTACGGTGGAGCGCATGATCCCCGGCCATGATGTCTACATCACCGACTGGCGCGACGCGAAGCTCGTCTCCCTTGACGAGGGTCAGTTCGATCTTGACGACTATATCGATTATATCGTCGCATTCCTCGAACACATCGGCCCCGGCGCGCACGTAATCGCCGTTTGCCAACCCTCCGTGCCCGCCTATGCGGCGGCGGCACTGATGTCCGCCAAGAAGCACAAGGCGCGGCCGCGATCGCTCACCATGATGGGCGGCCCCATCGACACGCGTGAGGCCCCGACCGAGGTCAACACGCTTGCGACCGGGCGCCAGCACAGCTGGTTCGAACACAACGCCATCGCGACGGTGCCGCCGATCTACCCTGGTGCCGGACGCCGCGTTTATCCCGGCTTCCTGCAGCTTGCCGGCTTCATGTCGATGAATCTCGGCAACCACATGATGAGCCACTGGGAGATGTTCAGGCATCTCGTCGAAGGCGATGGCGAAAGCGCCGATTCGACGAAGGCGTTCTACGACGAGTACCGCGCAGTCTGCGACATGACCGCCGAATTCTACCTGCAAACCGTGGACAGCGTCTTTCAGCGCCATCTGCTTCCGAAGGGCGAGTTCATGCACCGCGGCACGCGGATCGACCCCGGCGCCATCACGGATGTCGCCCTGCTGGCGGTGGAAGGCGAGCGCGACGACATCTCCGGCGTGGGCCAGACCAAGGCTGCCCTAACGCTCGCGAGCGCGCTTCCCGCCGCGAAGAAGAAATACCTGCTCGCGATGGAAGTCGGCCACTACGGCATTTTCAACGGCCGCCGCTGGCGCGAGAAGATCGCCCCCGTCGTCGAGGACTTCATCGCCAAGCACGACTGATCCACCCGTCGCTTCCGTCGAACGAACAAAAAAGGGGCGGACCCGAAAGTCCGCCCCTCTTCTTTTGGATCGAGGACTTCGCCTTAGTTGGCGTAGGCCTCGTTGCCGACGAAACCGATCTTCGTGACGCCGGACATCTGGGCCTGTGCCATGACGTTGTTCACAACGTCGTAGCGCGACAGAGCGTCAGGCTTCAGATGGATTTCGGGCTGAGGCTCCATGCGGGCCGCGTCGTTGAAGTACGAGCGCAGCGTGGCAAGGTCCACTTCCTGATCGTTCCAGTAGATCGTGTTCAGGAAGTCGATGCTCACGCGGTTGATCACCGGATCGACCTGAGAGTTCTGCGGCTGATTCTGGTTCGACGGAAGGTCGAGCTTCACCGCGTGCGTCTGGATCGGAATCGTGATGATGAACATGATGAGGAGCACCAGCATCACGTCGATCAGCGGCGTGGTGTTGATGTCCACCATTTCGCCGCCTTCGGCTCCGCCTCCTACGTTCATTGCCATAGTTTTGGTTTCCTTAGCGGCTGACAGAACCGGCGGGCGGTTCCGAAATGAAGCCCACCTTCACGAAACCGGCACGCTGCATCGTGTAGATGACGCCGCCGATGTTGCTGAATTCCGTGCCCGCGTCGCCGCGGATATGGACTTCAGGCAGTTCGATCGGTGTGCCTGCGGCTTCCTGACGCTCGATTTCCTTCTTCAGGTGCGCAACGGCCTTGTCGAAGAGCTCCTGCTTGCTGTCGAGACGCTGGACACCCCAGAAGATGTCCCCCGAATTATCGACCGCGATCAGGACGTTCTCCGGCTTCGTCGTCGTCGGCATGCTGCTCACTTTGGGAAGTTCGAGCGGCACGGTCTGGATGACCACGGGAACGGTGATGAGGAAGATGATGAGCATGACCAGCATGACGTCCACGAGGGGCGTCGTGTTGATGTCCGCCATCGGCGCGTCATCGTCGTCCGAGGGTCCTACTTGCATCGCCATGTCTAGCGATCCTTCCTGATATCAAACACTTCGGGAGGGGGTGCGGCAGCCGAGCCACCGACACCCCCTTCGTACGATCAGGCCTTCGGAGCCGCCGTCGGCGTCACACCCGTGCGGGCCACGCGCGCACCGGACATCATGTAGCCATGCACGTCGGCCGAGAAGTTGTTCAGACGGTCCTGAACGTCCTTGTTGCGACGGATGAGCCAGTTGTAGCCGAGCACGGCCGGAACGGCCACGGCGAGACCGAGCGCGGTCATGATGAGCGCTTCACCGACCGGACCCGCGACCTTGTCGATCGAAGCCTGACCGGCAACGCCGATGTTGATGAGCGCGCGGTAAATACCGACGACGGTACCGAACAGACCGACGAACGGCGAGGTCGAACCCACCGACGCGAGCCAGGCCAGGCCGCTCTGCAGGCGAGCGTTGATCGCGTGCGTCGAGCGCGCCATCGACATCGTCACCCACTCGTTCTTGTCGATGCTGTCCGTCAGGCGGCCTTCATGATGATCGGCAGCGCGCAGGCCGTCGTCAACGATCTGGCGGAACGCCGAGTTCTTGTCGAGCTTGGCTGCGCCGTCCTTCAGGCTCGGCGCCGACCAGAACTTCTTGTCGAGTTCCTTGGCTTCGATGAGCAGCTTCCGCTGATCCCACCACTTCGTGAAGATGACGTACCACGACGTCAGCGACATCAGCACGAGAATGCCGAACGTACCCTGAGCGATCGGGCCGCCCTGCTCAAGCGCAGCACGGAGGCCGTACGGGTTTTCGGTCGCGATCTCTTCCGCCGCGAACGCCGGAACCGAAACCATCAGCGTGCCGAGCGCAACACTTGCCGCAAGGCCGGCGCGCGAAACAAAATTCTTCATGTGTAGTCCCCTAGACTGAATAGAGAATGTTGGTTTGAAACAGAAAAGCCGCAGACCGGTCTTGCCCGGCCCACGGCGACATCCTGCTTATTTCGGAATCTGCCAGCGGAACGCCTGGCTGCGCGTTTCCTGAACCGGCTGGCCGTTCTGCTGCGCCGGATTGAACCGGAAGCGACGCTCGATCAGGCTGCAGGTCTGCGTGTCGAGACGGTTGAAGCCGCTCGACGTCTGAATCGAACAGCTGCCCTTCACGACCTTACCATCGACATCGATGGTGTAGCGCGCGACCACCGAACCCTCTTCCTCTGCGCGGATGGAGGCTTGCGGATAGTCGTCAGCAGTGATGGTGGCGCCAAGGCGACCACGCGGCTCAGCACGCTTGGTTGGACCGGCAGGCGGCGGTGCCGGCGGCGCCGGCGGCGCAACGCGGACCGGTTCTGGTCGCGGAGCCTCCGTCTGGATAGTGATCGCGGGAGGCGGCGGTGCGGCCGTCTCAACGATCACTTCGGGCGGTGGAACATACGGCGGAATCTCTTCGAGTTCCGGCGGCGGAGGCGGCGGCTCTTCATCGACCGTTGGCTCCTCGACCTCGAACGTCTCCATCGGACCCGTCACGACCTTAACAACACGCAGCGCAAGGCCGCTTATGAATGCGTAGCCGAGAAAGGCGTGGAGTAGCGCAACGAGCGCCAAGGAGACCATGCGCTTCGAGCTTACGCCTTGATCTGCATATGCCATGGACGCGGGTTACTCCCTCTTAGCTGACCCTTAACCATCGATCCCTCAGGAATCGATCAGAAACCAGTTGCGGCTTAGACCGCAATCTTATCCCTTTTTGCAACGCTCATGAAGCGGTTGAAAACCGGCTCATTCCGTCCCTGAGCGACCTACTAGCTTGGGCGCCCTGCACCCGCAACTGCTTTGTGGCAGGGTTGTGGCGGCATTGGCCGCTTGCCCAATTCATGCCACGGTCATGTCAAACATGGCTCAAATGCGTTAAGCTGCCAGCAAATATGGATTTTGTTCGATTTCATAACAAAAGGGACGGCCTGATGCGCCTGTGGGCTTTTTTTGCGTTTCTTCTCTGTGGGGCACTGATTCCGCTTACCGGCGCTTCAGCAAACCCGGGACGTGCGGACCTCGTGGCATTGACTACCGAGGCACCGATTATTGTCCGCGCGACAGTGACGAAGGCCTCAAGGCTCAGCGAAAAGCTATCCCCCGGGCTCGCACCCGGCTTTCGCCGTTTCCTGATCACCGCGGAGGTCAGCAACGTGATGATCGCGCCTGGATTCGTTTCGAAAAATATCGAGTATCTCGTCGACATCGGCGCTGACGCACGTGGAAAAACGCCGAAACTCAAGGGACTCCCGGTTCTGCTGTTCCTTGCGCCGGGGAACCGCGAAGCGCAGTACCAGCTCGTCCGCCCCTGGGCGCAGGTGGACTGGACAGCCGAGCGCGACGCCTATGTGCGCGCCGTCGCGGCCGAGGCCGTCGCCTCTCCGGATATTCGCGACATGGAGATTTCCGGGCTTGGACAGGCCTTCCATGTGCCCGGCAGCCTTCCAGGCGAATCCGAAAGCCAGATCTTCATCCAGACGAAGGCGGGCGACCCGATGTCACTCGTGGTGCTGACGCGCCCCGGCCAGCCCAAGATGTTCAGTGTCGCGACCGGCGATATCATCGACGATGCGGCCGCGGGGGTGAAAGACGGCAGCCTGCTCTGGTATCAGCTCGCGTGCGGCCTGCCGCGCAGCTTGCCCGTCGGCAGCACATCGACGCTCGATTCGGAAACCGCCGCCGCCGCAAAGGCGGATTATCGTTTCGTACTCGATTCGCTCGGCCCGTGCGACCGGGCCTATTCGGAGTAGGCCATCGGCAGCGACGACAGTTCGACGCCAACGAAATCGCAGTCAGGATAGATGTCGGGCTTGGCGGTCGCGACGCGCAGCCCCAACACGCCCTTGCGGGCCGCGACGATATCGTAAACCGCGCGGCAGAAGGTTTCCTGCAGGTTGAAGCGGCGCGATGCCGCCAGCGTCTTCACGGTTTCGCGCAGAAAATCGTAGTTCCAGGCGCTTTTGACCTGATCGTCCGTGGGAAACGAGGCTTCGTCCACCCAGAGATCGACGTCGACGCGTAGCCGCTGCGGCGCCCCCACCTCGAAGCTGTGGAAACCGATATCCACGAGAAGCTCATAACCGTGCAGCCGAATCCGCCGCGCCTTCGGCGCAAGCGCTTCGGGAACGAGGCCGCGCGGTGCGGGGCTCATGCGCCCTCTCCCACCATGAACGCGACGTCGCGCGGCATACCGAGCATGCGCTGCCCCGAATCAAGCACGATTACCTGTCCGGTGATCGTCGGAAGGGCGATCAAATATTGCATTGTCATGACAACATGCTCCACCAGCACCCCGCGCCGCAGCGGGTTATACACATGCGCGCGATCGAAATTTTCCCGCGTCTGCGGGCCGCTGACCAGCGTTACCGAAGGCGCGATACCGTTCACGCGGATATTGGGCGCAAGCGCCCTCGCTTGCAGCTCGGTGAGCCCGGCAAGACCGAGCTTGCTCACCGAGTAGCTGTAGAAATCGGGATTCGGCGCAGCGACCTTCGCATCGAGCAGATTGATGACGAGGCCATTGCGTTCCCCGCACTGCGCTGCGAACTGCTGCGTGAGCAGCGCGGGCGCGCGCAGGTTCACGTCGATCTGCTCATCCCACTGCGCGGTGCTGAAATCCGCCTGCGTGTCGTAGCGGAAGAGCGAGGCATTGTTGATCAGCAAGGAAACCGGCGGTTTTCCAGGCTCCAACCGATCGAACAGCGTGCGGCACGCCTCCGCGTCGGCAAGGTCCGCACGCACGAGCGACGCACTGCCACCGGACGACCCGATCTCTGCAACGAGCGCCTCTGCCGCGGCCACCGATTCGTTGCAGTGGATGTGGACGTGCCAGCCCTCCGCTGCGAGCGCGCGCGACAACGCGCCGCCGATGCGTTTCGCACCGCCGGTGACGAGTGCGCTTGCAGGAATGCCGAACTCCGGTGTCATCGGCGAGCGCTTACCCGCCAGCGTACCAACGGGCAAGCCGCTGCCCTTTTTTTCGGCAGTCCGAGCAGATCAGTGCCAGCGCCGATGAGCGCGACATCTCCAGAGACTTATCCACAGGCACCGGGGACAAGTCATTTCCGTGACAGTTGAGGGGGCCGCCTCCCTCGCCTACATCTGAAGGCAATGGCTGAACCCCCGCAGATTGATCGGTTTTCCGAAGAGCAGGCGACCTTCGCCGTGCGCGGTCGCGATGCGCCCGATCTCGACGCGGGCGTGTCGGCGATCCGTAACGTGCTGAAGACGCTTCCGACGCGGCCCGGGGTGTACCGGATGCTCGATGCCGGCGGAGACGTGCTCTACGTGGGCAAGGCGCGCAGCCTGAAGAACCGGGTGACGAACTACACGCAGGTCGCGCGGCTACCGAAGCGGCTGCAGCGCATGGTGTCGCTGACGCGGGCGATGACGATCGTCACCACCGCGAGCGAGGCCGAGGCGCTTCTCCTTGAAGCGCAACTCATCAAGCGCTTCCGGCCCGCGTTCAATGTGCTGCTGCGGGATGACAAGAGTTTCCCCTTCATCTTCCTGAACGAGGACCACGCCTACCCGCGCATTTCGAAGCATCGCGGCGCGCGCAAAGGCAAAGGCATCTACTTCGGCCCGTTCGCGAGCGCAGGCGCGGTCAACCGCACGCTGAACGCGCTTCAAAAGGTGTTCCTGCTGCGAAGCTGTTCGGACAGCTTCATGGCGAATCGCGCGCGTCCCTGTCTACTTTATCAAATTCGCCGCTGCTCAGCCCCGTGCGTCGACCGGATCGACGCGGCGGGGTACGCGGAGCTCGTCGGGGATGCGAAGGACTTCCTGGCGGGCAAGAGTCAGGCCGTGCAGCGCAAGCTCGGTGAGGCGATGCAGATCGCGGCCGAGAAGCAGGACTACGAACTCGCAGCCGTCTACCGCGACCGCCTGCGCGCGCTCACCTACATTCAGGGCCAGACCGGAACCGCTGAAGGCGTGAAGGACGTTGACGTCATCGCACTCGCGGAAAAGGCCGGGCAGTTCTCGATCCAGGCATTCTTCATCCGTGGCGGGCAGAACTGGGGCCACCGCGCGTTCTTCCCGAAAAACACGGCGGGAAGCGCGCCCGAGGAGGTGCTGGCGAGCTTCATCGTGCAGTTCTACGAGGACATGCCGCTGCCGCCCGAAATCCTCGTCGACCGCCTGCCCGTCGAGCACGAGTTGATCGCCGAGGCACTTTCCAGCCGCAGCACACGCAAGGTCGCGATCCGTCAGCCGCAGCGCGGCGCACTGAAGCGCCTTGTCGATCAGGCGGCGCGCAACGCCGTCGAGGCGCTCGACCGCAACCTCGCCGAGGGCGCGACGCAAACGAAGCTGCTCGCCGAGCTTGCCGACATTTTTGAGCTGCCCGAGCCGCCGCGCCGCATCGAGGTTTACGACAACAGCCACATTCAGGGCACCAGCGCAGGCGGCGGCATGATCGTGGCGGGGCCGGAGGGCTTCCTGAAAAACAGCTACCGTAAGTTCAACATCAAGGACGCATCGATCACGCCCGGCGACGACTTCGGCATGATGCGCCATGTGCTCGGTCGCCGCTTCGCGCGGCTCGGCAAGGAAGACCCAGACCGCAAGGGATCGGACTGGCCCGACCTCGTCCTCATCGACGGCGGCAAGGGGCAACTGTCCGCCGCGATGGATATCCTTGCCGAACAGGGCATCGACGACGTGACGCTCGTCGGTGTCGCCAAGGGGCCGGACAGGAATGCCGGACGCGAGGTCTTCCACCTGATGGACGGCCGCGAACTCACCCTCCCTCTCAATTCGCCGGTGCTGTTCTACCTCCAGCGCCTGCGCGACGAGGCGCACCGCTTCGCCATCGGCGCGCACCGCGCCAAGCGCAGCAAGGCCATCGCCGCCAATCCGCTGGACGACGTGCCCGGCATCGGCCCGACCCGGAAGCGCGCGCTGTTGATGCACTTCGGCACGGCAAAGGCCGTGCGCTCCGCCGCGCTCGAATCGCTGATGGCGACACCCGGCATTTCGAAGGCGATGGCCGAAGCGATCTACGACCACTTCCATCCGCGCGGATAAAGACTAACGTGAGTGCGACTCGAATGGGTCTTGGGGGGAGGCATTCCGCATGATGAAGCTCTACACCGCAGCAACGCCGAACGGTTACAAGGCTTCGGTCGCGCTAGAGGAAATGGGCTTCGACTACGAATTCGAGAAGATCGACCTTACAGGCGGGGTGCAGAAGCAGGACTGGTTCCTGGAGATCAACCCGAACGGCCGCATCCCCGCGCTTGTCCACGACGATTTCCCGATCTTCGAATCGGGGGCGATCATGCTCTATCTCGCCCGCCTTTCCGGAAAATTCTATGGGACGGACGCGAAGTCGCAGAGCCGTGTCGAGCAGTGGCTGATGTTCCAGATGGGCGGCATCGGCCCGATGATGGGCCAGGCGAACGTCTTCTACCGCTACTTCCCCGAAAAGATTCAGCCGGCGATCGACCGTTATCAGAACGAGGGCCGCCGCCTGTTCGAGGTGCTGGAGCGCCAGCTTTCGCGCACCGAATATCTCGCGGGCGACTATTCGATCGCCGACATGGCGAACTGGTGCTGGGTGCGCACGCACAAGTGGTCCGGCATTTCCATCGATGGCTTGCCGAACCTCCAGCGCTGGCTGGAGGCGATCATGGCGCGACCGGGCGTGCAGAAGGGCATCACCGTGCCCGAGGACATGCGCGCGCGAATCCGCGACGACGACGAGGACTCGGCCAAGAAATTTGCCGAACAGGCACGCAAGATCGTGGTGACGGGCAAACCCGCCTGATCGCCTTCAAGCAGGGGAAAACCAATGATGACGTTTCCGCTGACGCTGCTCGGCACGCTCGCCGCGCTTGCCGTTTACGTATGGGCGTCGATCCCGGTTGGTCAGGCGCGCGGCAAGTTCGGCGTGAAGGCGCCCTCCGTGACCGGTCCGCCCGAATTCGAGCGCGCCTTTCGCGCCCACCAGAACACGATGGAGCAGCTTGTGCTGTTCCTGCCGCTCGTCTGGATTGTGGCGACACTGTTTGGCGATCTCTGGGGCGGCATTTATGCGGCGGCCTGGGTCGTGGGGCGAATCGCCTACGTGATCGGCTACATCAAGGATCCGGAAAAGCGCGGGGCCGGCTTCCTGATTTCCGGCCTCCCCAGCCTTGCGGCGCTGGTTGGGGCGATCGTCTCGGTGGTGATCGACCTCGTCCGTTAGGCTCCACACCGCGTCAGGAAATCATCGATCATCGCCTTGTCGGGGCGGGCAAGCAGCGTCATCGCTGTTCCCTGCCCCGCGAGCGTCACGCGTTTTCCTGCCCAATCGCGCACGAAGGTCGGCGGCAAACTCACGCGCGCGACGACCATCATTTCACCCGAGGGATGGCGCTGAACGGACGCCATCAGTGGCGTGATCTTGCCCGGCGGGCCGACAAGCAGCTGAGTGCGCGTCCCCTCCGCAACCGATCCGCTCGAATCGGCTGTGAAGAAGGCCAGTTCAAAGACTTTCGCGTCCCGGTCGCACACTGCGAACAAATCTATGTCGTCGCTGTTCGGGGCACCGTACACCAGCTTCACGGCGTTGCCTTCCGCAGCATCGGCGTTGAAAAGTCCCCAGCCGCGATTGTAGGTCACGGGCCGCGTCGCGCACGCCGCGACGAGCAGCAGCACGGCAAAAACGATTAAGCGCTTCATATGCCGCGAAACTCGGCGAATTCGGCGAGCGGCACGCGCTTGGCGTGGAGCTTGTTGGCGGGATCATCGGGATCCTTCCAGCCGATCGCCATGCCGGTGAACAGCATCCACGCCGCGGGCGCATCAAGGAACGTGCCGATCGTCTTCGGATACATCGCCCAACACTCCTGGGGGCAGGAATCAAGCCCGGCTTCGCGCAGCAGCAGCATCACGTTTTCGAGATACATGCCGAGGTCCGACCATTGCGGCGGCCCCATCGTGCGGCTGACATAGCAGAACAGCGCAACGGGCGCGCCGAAGGACATGAAATTGCGTGCGAACCAACGGCGACGCGCTTCCCGATCCTCACGCGGAATCCCGATGTGGCCGTACATCTCCTCACCGACCTGAAAGCGGCGCGAGGCATACGGCTCGGCAAGGCCCTTCGGGTAGATGTCGTATTCCATCTCCTCGCCGCGCGGCGCTTCAACGATGCGCGCCGACATGATCTGTTTCAGCCGCGTCAGTTCGTCGCCGCCGACGACATAGATGTGCCACGGCTGCAGGTTGCCGCCCGAAGGCGCACGCGCCGCCTTCTCGATAATCTCGCGCAGCAGCGCCGGGTCAACGGGCCGATCGAGGAAGCCACGCACCGAGCGGCGGGTTGCAATCGCTTCACTGACGTCCACTTCGTTCCCCAAAGCCATGTTGAGCAGGCGCATACGATAGCCTAACGTCCGCCCATGTTGTCCAGCCTCCCCAATCTGCTCACGCTCTCGCGCATCCTTGCGGTGCCGCTTCTCGTCGCCCTGATGTGGAATGCGAGCTGGTTGGGCTATCTCATTGCGTTCGTGGTTTTCTGTATCGCTGGTGCGACGGATTATCTCGACGGTTATCTCGCCCGCGCGCAGGGAACGGTTTCAAAGCTCGGCGTATTTCTCGATCCTATCGCGGACAAGATCATGGTCGCGGGCGCAATCATCATGCTCGTGGAGAATAACATCGTTCGGGGCTGGACCGTGATTGCCGCGATCATCATCCTCATCCGCGAGATCACGGTGTCGGGTCTTCGCGAATATCTGGCTGGAATTCAGGTCTCCGTGCCTGTCAGCCAGCTCGCCAAGTGGAAGACCGCGTTTCAGATGATATCGCTCGGCGCGCTCATCCTGGCGGGTGCCGCAGAGATCAGGTTCACGTGGCTGCCGGCGTACCAAGTGGGCGTCGTCTCGCTGTGGGCTGCCGCGCTCCTCACGCTCGTCACAGGGTACGACTATCTCCGGGTCGGCCTCAAGCACATGGCCTGAAGCGGTGAAGCTCAATCTGCTCTATTTCGCATGGGTGCGCGAACGCATCGGCCTTGACGGTGAGACGCGCGACCTTGCTGCACGCACGGTGGGCGAGGCGCTTGTGGCGCTGTCCGCGCTCGGGGACGGCTATGCATCCGCATTCGCCGAGCCGTATCGCCTGCGCTTCGCGCTCGATCAGGATTTCGTCGATGCTGACGCGGCACTTCGCGAGGGCGCGGAGCTTGCCATCTTCCCGCCCGTGACCGGCGGATGATCACCGTACGCGTCCAGGCCGAAGCGTTCGATCTGGGCGAGGAAACCCGCGTGCTTTCGGAGGGGCGGACCGACATTGGCGCGGTTGCCAGCTTCGTCGGCCTCGTGCGCGGCGGCGAGGTGGAAGCGATGACGCTGGAGCATTATCCGGCGATGACCGGGAAAGCGCTGGAAGCGATCGCCGCCGAGGCCGCAGAGCGCTGGTCGATCCTCGGCGGCACGCTCATTCATCGGCACGGCCGGCTGCTTCCTGGCGATCCGATTGTGCTTGTCGCCATCACAGCCGCGCACCGAGGCGACGCCTTTGCCGCCTGCGCGTTCATCATGGACTATCTGAAGACGGGCGCGCCGTTCTGGAAGAAAGAGGAAACCGGCGGCGAAAGCCGCTGGGTCGAGGCAAAGAACGAAGACGCCGCCGCGCGCGACCGCTGGAACTAGGGTCCGGGGGGCGGTTCTTCCGGCGCACGCTCATCGACCGCCTTGTTGATCCGATCCGAAAGCGCACGCGCCGCGGCACGGATGCCCTCTGCGTCTTCCGGCGTGTTGGCGATGACATTGCCGAGTTGGCCGAGCAGCGCGCCCGCCCGTGCGACATCAATCGGTTCGCCGCGCAGCACCGCCTCCGCATCCGGCCCGAGCAGGACCGAGAGATCGACCTGCGCGGCGGCGTCCGCCTCTTCGCGCGCGCGGCGCTCCTCAGTCTGGCGCTCAGAAATCTGGCGGACTTCCGGCAGCGCCTCCATCATGAACTCGTGCCACATCACCGCGGGCATCGTAGAACCGAGTACGCCCTTCATCGGCGAATTATCGTCGTTGCCGACCCAGACGCCGACGACGAGATCGCCCGCGAAACCCACGAAGATGGCATCGCGCGAATCCTGTGTCGTGCCGGTCTTGCCGAAGGCCGCGACCGGGAGCTTGGCGCGCGTGCCCGTCCCGTAATCGATCGTCGCGCGCATCATCTCGCGCAGCGCAGCGCGCTCGGGGAGGCTGTCCCCGCCAAGCGCGCGCAGGCGTGACATCACACCTTCATCCCGCGGCGGAGCCGAAACCGCGTAGGGCACGACCGGCGGCGCGCCGCCCGCTACCGATGCGTACGCCGAGGTCAGATCGAGCAGCGACATCGTCGAGGTGCCGAGCGCGATGGTGAGGTCGTCGCTGATCTCATCCTTGATGCCGAGATCGCGCGCTGCCTTGCGAACAGCCCCTGCCCCCACCTCGTTCGCCAGACGCGCCGCCGCGACGTTGGACGACAGCGCAAAAGCGCGCTTCAGCGTGATTGGGCCGCGGTACTTGCCGTCGTTGTTCTTTGGGCTCCAGTCTCCGATGGTGACAGGCTCGTCCTCGATCTCGCTGTCGACGTTCATGCCGCTGCGCAGCGCCGCGAGGTAGACGAACAGCTTGAACGCCGAGCCAGGCTGCCGTTTTGCCTGCACCGCCCGGTTGAATTCGCTCTTCTGGTAGTCCCGGCCGCCCACCATGGCGACGACGCGGCCATCCGGGTGCATGGCGACGAGCGCTGCCTCCCCGACATTGTGCCAGCCCGCGCGATCAAGGTTGCGCTTCACCACGCGCTCGGCGAGCTTCTGGAGGCGGCTGTCGAGCGTGGTTGCGACCTTTACCTCGCCGAACGTGTCTGGCGCGCTGTTCGCGGCCTCGCCCCAGGCCCAATCGGCAAAATAGCTTCCGGTCGGCAGACCCTTCCGGCCCGGACGCAGCGCCGCGCGCCGGGCACCGCGCCATTCGGCGTCGGTGATCAGGCCCTGTTCCTTCATCGCGGCGATCACGATCTTGCCGCGTTCGCGCGCAGCTTCGTAGTTGTTGGTCGGCGCGAGCCGCGACGGCGCCTTAACCAGGCCTGCCAGCATCGCCGCCTCGCCAAGCGTCAGCTGCTCGGGCTCCTTGCTGAAATACTGCTCCGACGCCGCGCGCAGCCCATAAGCGCCGTCGCCGAAATAGACGCTGGAGAGATAGCGAGACAGGATCTCGTCCTTGGTCAGCCAGGCTTCCAACCAGAAGGCGATGATCACCTCCTGAGCCTTGCGCGCCATGCTGCGATCCAGGCTGAGGAAGCTCGTCTTGGCGAGTTGCTGCGTGATTGTGGAGCCGCCCTGCACCACGCGGCCCGCAGCCGCGTTCGCCTGCGCTGCGCGCAGGATGCCGCGAATATCGATACCGATATGGTCGTAGAAACGCCGGTCCTCGATCGCGACGAATGCCTCGCCAACATGATCGGGCAGCTTGGTCACATCGACCGGCTTCGCCTTGAAGCTGCCCCGCCGCGCGATCGGCGTGCCGTCGGCGGCGGTGAGTACAAGCGCGGGCGTTTCCAGCGGTTCCAGCGCCTTGCCGAGCGGCGCTGTGATCGCCAGCCACGCGACGATTCCGAAGAACACGAGAAGCAGTCCCGCAGCGATTTTGGGCAGCCAGCGCAGCCAGCGGGAACGCGGCTTCGGCGCTTCGGACGGCTGGGGAGGCTCCTGCCCGCCGAACTCGGCGGACCATGCGCGATATTCATCGGGATCGAGCGACTCGACGCGCGGGCGGCGGAAGATCATTGCGGAGTCGCCATTCTCATACTGTCATACTTACGCAAAACAGTGGCCCGTTCAATCGTCATGGGCGTCTGATGAGGCGATGCGTGGTGGGCCCGGAGGGACTCGAACCCCCAACCTAGCCGTTATGAGCGGCCAGCTCTAACCATTGAGCTACAGGCCCGTCGCCCCGCCTTTTCCCCCGCGCCGGACGACCGCAGCGCTTAGACGCTCGCGGCGTGCTCCGCAAGAGTGGCGGGCTTGCCGTCGCGCTGGGCATGGGCCGCCGCGACGACCTCTTCGACGCTCGCCGGCTTCACGCCGGCGCGCGTCAGGGTCGTCAGCACGCCGTCCCACCAGGCGTAGAAATCGGCGAGGTCGCGCGCATCGCGGACGTAGGGCGTGTGGCCGGGCTCGACGGACGGGGAGTGGAAGGAAATGGAGAAGATCTGCGTTCCGGCCTCGACGAGCAGTTCGATCGCCTGGATCGCTTCGTCGAGCGGAATGCCTTCGGGCGTCAGCGCCACGCGGCCGAGCAGCGAGGTGCGCGAGAGGAGGCCGTTGAGGCGTGGCACGCGCGTGGCCAGTTCGAACGCGCGCTCGCCGATCACGCGCAGGCCGCCCGTGAAGGTTGAGGTCAGCGGCAGTTCGAGGAGGCGCCGTTCCGGCCCTGTCCAATAGAGCTGCGGGCGGATGTTGCGGAAACTGGGGCCGCCTTCGTCGCTGTAGTCGAAATACGGCCGGACCGACACATCCATCCGGTAACCGAGTTCATCGAGCAGCGCCTCCGTGTTCGGCCCGACGCCATAGCGCCCTGCCCTGTAGACGATCGGTGCCGCGCCGAAATTCTCGTCGATGGCCTCGGTCAACGCCTTGATCTTGGCGCGCTCCACCTCGCGCGGCAGGTTGCCGGGAAAGCTGTTCGGGCCGCCGACGCGTTCGAGGAACGGCGGGTTCACCCACGGATGCAGCTGCGTGCCGATGGTGGCGCCATCATTTTCGGAAAGCGCCCGCAACACTTCGACGCTCTCTGGAGTCGTCGCCACCGGGTAATCGACCATGTACGCTGGCTTGATATCGAAGCCGCGCATCAGGCTGTGCACTTTGCGCAGCGATTTCACCGATTTCACCGATGTCGAATCACGACTCTTCGGCTGCGTCCAGTCGAACTCCTCTTCGGTGTCGACGAAAACGAGCACGCGTTGGCCGAATTCCGGGCCGAATGAGATGTACTGATTGTCCGATGGGGCCAGCATGTCGCGACAATAAGCGTTCGGACGTTTCCGGCAAGTAAAGCTGCAAAAAAGGGAGGTTTCGGAACGGGTTAGGTCCCCGGCTTCTTGGGAGGGAGGGAGGTGAAGCCGGGGACCCGTCTACCGAGGCCCGCGGGGAGGGAGGGGAGCGGGCCTTCGATTTCCGTTGCAGCGGTGTGTTGCTGCGTTGAAACCGATGTACGGAAAGTCGGCCCTATTGTGCACTGCCGCAAATCACAATGCAGCTATGCACCCAACGCATAACTCTCGTCGATATCGAGCGTCGCGGGAGTCATTTTCTCGATGAGAAAATCCCTCAAAATCTTGATTCGTATGGCATTTCTAAGTTCAGGGACATAGACGAAGTACGTGCGGAACACGGGGCCCTGCACGTCCGGCAAGATCACCTTCACACGCCCGGATGCACGGATCAGATAGCTCGGCAATGCTGCGATGCCCACACCGGCTTCCACTGCTTGCAGAATACCGAAGACACTGTTGACGACGAGCGCCGGACGGCGGGGCGGCCCCTGATGGCCGACATCCTGAATCCAGTTTACGCCGCGAATCGTGGAAGGCGCGGTTTCGCCGAAAGCGATGATGCGGTGATGATCGAGATCCGCGATGGTTTGCGGCACGCCGTAGCGCGCGAAATATTCAGGCGATCCGCACAGGCGATAGCGGATCGCAGCGAGCTGCCGCTGGACGAGATCGTTCTGCGTGGAGGGGTGAAAGCGGATAGCGACGTCCGCCTCGCGCTTTTGAAGGTCGAGATCTTCGTCCGCCAGCACCATGTTGATCTGGATGTCGGGATAACGCTCCAGAAATTCGGGAAGCATGGTCGGCAGCCAGGTTGAGCCGAACGACATGGTGGTCGTCAGCCTGATCTCGCCGGTCGGGCGGTCTTTCGACAGTTCGATCGCCTGCCGCGTCCGCTCGACACGCTCGAACATCTCGGCTGTCGTTGCGGCAAGCTGCTCGCCCTCGTGCGTCATCGCGAGCCCGCGCGCATGACGGTGGAAGAGCTTGGCGCCGAGCCCCTCCTCGAGCGAGGCGATCTGGCGCGACAACGCCGGCTGACTCATGCCAAGCCGGCGCGAAGCCTCGGTAAAGCTGCCCGCTTCCGATACGGTGTGAAAAAGCCTGAGCTTTTCCCAGTCGAGCACGTTACTCGGCCGCTTCCGCGAGTCCGGCTTCGTGGTGCGCGAGGAAACGCTCAGCCTCGAGCGCCGCCATGCAACCCATGCCGGCGGCCGTCACAGCCTGGCGGAACACCTTGTCCTTCACATCGCCCGCCGCGAACACGCCGGGCACGGAAGTCGCGGTGCTGTCGGGCGCGGTGAGGATATAGCCCTCCCCGTCCATGTTCAGCTTGCCTTTGAACAGGGACGTCGCCGGATCATGGCCGATCGCGATGAACAGGCCGTCGACATCGAGCGTGCGATCCGCCGCGCCGTTCGTACCGCGCAGCTTGAGCCCGGTAACGCCCAGCGGATCGCTGGCGCCGGTCACCTCGGCAACCTCCACGTTCCACACCGCTTCAACCTTGGGATTGGCGAGCAGGCGTGCCTGGTTCGTCTTGTCCGCACGAAGTTCGTCACGGCGGTGAATGAGATAGACCTTTTGCGCGAAGTTGGTGAGGAACAGCGCTTCCTCCACTGCCGTATTGCCGCCGCCGACGACCGCGACGGTCTTGCCGCGATAAAAGAAGCCGTCGCAGGTCGCGCACGCGGAAACGCCAAAGCCGCGAAAGCGCCCCTCGCTCTCAAGCCCGAGCCAGCGCGCCTGCGCTCCGGTCGCGATCACGACCGTATCGGCCAGATAGACGTTCCCCGAATCGAGCGTCAGCCGAAACGGCCGCTGCGAGAAATCGACATCGGAGACGAGGTCGTCGACGATCTCCGCGCCGACGTGCTTCGCCTGCGCCGCCATTTTATCCATCAGATCGGGGCCCAAGATCATCGATTCGCCCGGCCAGTTTTCGACGTCCGTGGTGATGGTGAGCTGTCCACCCGGCTGCAGGCCGCGGATGATGACGGGATTGAGCGCGGCGCGCGCCGCATAGACGCCGGCCGTATACCCAGCCGGACCCGAACCGATCACCGCAACGCGAACCTGCTTCGTTTCACCCATCACACCGCATCCCTGCTGCCGAAAAGTCGACAGGAGATGTAGTCGCTGGATACGCGAATTACGAGGCCTCGCTTGCGTCTTCGTCCTGACGCTGCGGCGGCTGCCCGAGCGGGATCGAAAGCTCGAAGACGTAAGGCGCAAGTCGGAACGTCCCGCCGACAGTCGCGGCAAGGCTGCCGACCAGCTTGAGCCCGAAGCCGACACCTAGAATAGGCGCTGCATCCTCGCCGCGCGGGATGCCTGCCGGATCGAACAGTTCGTCCTCGCTCTTGCCGAGCGTGGCGCGCGGGCGCGTCACTGCAACGCGCAGTGCGCCGCCTTCGGCCTGAACGATGACGAGCACTGATTCGTCCGTCGCCGCAGAGGCCACTGCCGCCGTGAGCAGCCGCGCCAGCGCGCGCTCGAAAACCGACGAATCGGATGCGACGGCGGGGATATTGTCGGCGACGAACGGCACCAGCGCCACGCCGCGATCGCCGGCGAGACCTTCGTAGCGCGCGATTACCTCATGCGCCTTCGCCGCCGCATCGAAGGTGCCGAGTCCCGGTCGGTAGCGCCCCTGCTCGATGCGCGCGGCATCGGAAAGATCATCGAATGCGTTCAGCAGCTTCTCGGCCTGCTTCAGGATGCTGCCGGCCTGCGACCGATACTCGGCCCCGGCCTCGCCAAGAATTTCTCCCTCGATCAACTGCGCGAAGCCGATGATGGCGTTGAGCGGCGTGCGCACCTCGTGCGCCATCGTTGCGAAGGCCTCGCTCGACGCGCCCGTACCGAACAGGCCCGCCGCCTGCGATGCCGCCGCGGCGATACGTTCGGGCGGATCAAGCGCGATCGCGCTCCCCCAATAGCCGGTGAAGCGCCCGGTCTTGCGATCGAACTGCGGCAGGCCGGACATGCGCCAGCGGCCGGGAAGCCCAAGCTCCGGCTGACAGGTGACGATCACGTCGCGGAACGGTACGCGGCGCTCTGCCGCGCGACGCACCTGCCCGCTGCCGTCCGGCGTATCGAACTCGACCAGCCAGTGGCCGACAAGCTGCGGCGGCGTCGCGGGGCTTTCAACAAGAACACCTTGCTCGTCGCAGCGCCATGTCCATCGGCGCTCCAGCTCCTCGACAGGCTGAGTTTCGCGCGGCGCGAGAACCGCTTCTTCCGGGGCGTCATCCTCTTCGGGCTCGTGCCCGCGCGAACGGAACGCCGAAATCCGGTCCAGCAATTCCTTGATCTGGCTGCGCCCCGACTCGAGCGCCGGAGCGGTCGGTTCATCAAGCACCGTGGACGGCATTGCCGGCGCGAAGCGGGCCTTGTCGACCACGGCTGCGGGCGTTGCCGCAATTGCAGCATCCGGTACGAACAGCCGTTCAGCTCCGCCCCCTGAAGCAGACGCCGCCCCGCCCGACAGCAACTCCCGCACCGGACCCGGCAAATCGCGACGGGAAAGCATCCCGGCATGGAGATGCCTCGGCGCGCGCCTTGCCATCCGCCACCATTCCGGCTCGTCGAGGCGGGCGACTTGCAACATTCGATCGTAGTGGTGCGACACATGGTCCCGGAACAGTCGAAGATGCAGGCTGCGCGCGCCGGCGCGCGTCGCCTTGTCGATCATCGCGTTCCTGAGCGATTCGGGTACATCGCGGCTCAGCCGCGACAACGCCCGCAGCGCCCGCCGCCGCAGGCGCGCATCAGCGCAATCCCGTCGCTGGAGCGACAGGTCGATAAGCTGGCGAAAGGCCGCCGCACGGGCGTCGGGAGAATCCCGCTCCGCCAGCGCAACGGCCGTTCTTATCGTATCGTCGTGCCGCATCGCGGAATTGCGCAGTCCTTTCGGGAACGTAATGTGTCCCGTTTAGCGCAAATATTGAAGCGTTCCGGTTAAATCCGCCTTTACGACGTGTTCGAATTGCGCTTCCCCGCAACTATATTATAACACTTCGCAAGAAATCATCGAAAGGTTGCGGCAAATGCCGTCGAATCGACATATTATCGACGAAACCGACAGGATCGTTTTGAAAAGTCTTCAGGACGAAGGCCGGCTCACCAATGTCGAACTGGCGGCGCGCGCGGGCCTCACCGCGCCGCCGACACTCCGCCGCGTTCGCGCGCTCGAAACCGCCGGGATCATCCGCGGATACCACGCGGACCTCAATCCCGAGCCGCTCGGCTACAGCATCATGGTCTTCGCGATGGTCAGCCTGAAAAGCCAGGCCGAGAACGACCTCCGCGCCTTCGAGGAGCATGTCGCGCAGCTCCCACCGGTTCGCGAATGCCACATGCTGAACGGCGAGATCGATTTCATCCTGAAAATCGTCGCGCACGACCTCCAGGAGTTTCAGCGCTTCCTCACCGCGCATCTCACCTCAGCGCCGAATGTCGAGCACGTGAAAACGTCGCTCACCATCCGCACCTCGAAGAACCAGCCGGGCATTCCCGTCGACGACGCCTGAGCGCTACCAGATCTTGCCGGGCACGACTGGATGCGAGGCGGATAACCCGCCATCAACCGCGACCGCCTGCCCGTTCACGTAAGACGCATCGTCCGAGACAAGGAACGCCGCCAGCCGCGCGACCTCGATCGGCTGCGCGGCGCGCTTCAGCGGGTTGAGCTGACCGATCTTGCCTTCGGTGCCGCGCTCGCGCGCCATATCAAACATCGGCTGCGTCATGCCGGTTTCGATGACGCCCGGACAGATCGCATTGATGCGGATGCCCGTACCGGAAAGCTGGTAGGCGCTGGTTTGCACGAAATTGATCACGCCCGCTTTGGACGCGCTGTAGGGCGATCCGCCCGCGCCTGAGCGGATACCCGCGACCGAGGCCGTGCAGAGGATTGCCCCCTTCCCCGCCTTCACCATCTCCCGCGCGGCGGCCTGTACGAGCAGAAACACGCCGATCAGGTTCACGCGCAGCACCTGCTCCCACTCGCTGACCTCAAGGTCGAGAAGGCGGTGCATACCGCCCGAAATGCCCGCGTTGGCAAAGGCGATGTCGAGCGGACCGTCCGCCGTCGCCGCCACCACGAGGCCGTCGACGAAGCTCTTATCACCGACATCTCCAGTGAAGGCTGTGGCAGCGTCTCCGATCCCGGCTGCGACGTCATGAACCGCTTCGCTGCGGTCGGCGATGAAAACGCGCGCGCCTTCCTCTGCAAAGAGGATCGCGCTCGCGCGGCCGATGCCGCTCGCCGCGCCCGTGATGATCGCCGTCTTGCCTGCGAGCTTGCCCATATCGCGCCTCCATCTGGTCTGGAGGCCATTTGTGACGTTACATCTCGGCCGCGTCAGCTATGAAAACGGTCATCCACGCGAAGGGCTGCCCTCTCGCGTCAGCCCGAAAAAGGCCACTGCAGCAATCACGAGCGACAGGCACATGACCGCGGCCATGGGAATCGCGGTCCCGTCCGCGAACAGGCTGGTAATTGTCATCGCGAGGCCGCCCACGGTGAAACCGGTGGCCCCCATCAGCGCGCTCACCGAGCCCGACCGGGCCGGGTCGACGCTGAGCGCGCCCGCGCTCGCGTTGCCCATGATGAAACCGAAGCTGGAAAGGATGCCGAACAGCATCACCATGACCGCCGCAAGCCCGCCGACGTTGAGTAGCGAAAGCGCCAGAAGTGCAAACCCGAACAGCGCGGCGACGATACTCGCAACCGCAAGGACGCTGTCGGCCCGGAAGCGTGCAAGGGCGACGCGGTTCAGCTGGCTCGCAACGATAAGGCCAAGCGCGTTGACCCCGAAGAGCCAGCCGAAGCCGGTGGGCGAAATGCCATAGGTGCCCATGATGAGCGCCGGTGACGCCGAAATATAGGTAAACAGGCACGCGCTGTTGCAGGCGCTCGCGAGCAGGTAACCGAGCAGCTTGCGGTTGGTCGCCAGCAGTGCCAGCGCGGCGATCGGATGCTCGCCCCGCGCTGTCGCTTCGGTCGCGTCGGAGCGCGTCTCGCCGAGGCGAAACACGATGGCGTAGAGCATCACGAGCCCGAACAGCGTCATGAAGACGAAAATCGCCCGCCAATTCGTCACCACCATCAGGTAGCTGCCGAGCAGCGGTGCCAGCACAGGCGCCAGCCCGAACACGAGCATGATCATCGAGAACACCCGCGCCGATTCCTGATGATCGAACACGTCGCGGACGATGGCGCGCGAGATCACCATCCCGGCGCAGGCCCCCAGCCCCTGCCCGAAGCGAAGCGCGGCAAGCATGTTTGGCGATGCCGCAAACGCACACAGCACGGATGCCAGCACGTAGATGGCGATGCCCGCGATCAGCGGCGGCCGCCGCCCGATCCGGTCCGAAAGCGGCCCATAGAACAGTTGGCCAAGCGCAAGGCCCGCAAGGAAGGTCGCCAGCGAGCGTTCGACAACACCGTCGGACGCCCCGAAATCGGCCGCGATCACGGGAAGCGCGGGCAGGTACATGTCGATAGAAAGCGCACCGAACGCCGTCAGGCCGCCCAGCAGGACGACCATGCCCAGTGTCGATTTTTTCGACGCGTTTTCCCGCGAAGTTCCGTGCACGCTTCCTGTTCCTCTAGGCGGGTGACTCTCCGCACAGGTGTCACTATGCGTGATCGCCGATTCGGGCCATCGGATGGAGAAATGCCGCTATGACTGCCATCAACGACGTTGTCGACCTCTCCCGCGACGGGGAAATCGCCGTAATCACGGTGAATTCGCCGCCCGTGAACGCTCTCTCGGCGCCGGTGCGCGATGGTATCGCGACAGGCGTGACGTCGGCAGTTTCCGACCCCGATGTGAAGGCGATCGTGCTCATCTGCGCGGGCCGCACCTTCATCGCCGGCGCCGACATCACCGAGTTCGGCAAGCCGCCGCGCGGCACCAGCCTGCACCAGATGATCGACGTCATCGAGAGCGCGACGAAGCCCGTGATCGCCGCGATCCACGGCACCGCGCTCGGCGGCGGCCTCGAAACCGCGCTCGGCGCGCACTACCGCGTCGCCGTGCCGTCCGCGAAGCTCGGCCTTCCCGAAGTGAAGCTCGGTCTCCTGCCGGGTGCAGGCGGCACCCAGCGCCTGCCGCGCGTCGTCGGCGCCGAGGCCGCGCTCAAGATGGTCACGTCGGGGAATCCGATCGGTGCGAAGGCCGCGCTCGATTCGGGTCTTGTCGATGAACTGGTCGATGAAGCCGACCTTCGTGGCGGCGCGATCGCCTTTGCGCAGAAGGTGGTCGCTGAAAATCGTCCGCTCAAGAAGATCCGGGACCGCAGCGTCACTGCCGATCCTGCGCTGTTCGCCGAATTCCGCGCCGCGAACGCACGTAAGTTCCGGGGCTTCGACGCGCCGGAGGCGAACATCAAATGCATCGAGGCCGCCGTCACCCTGCCTTTCGAAGGGGGCATGAAGCGCGAACGCGAACTGTTCATGGGGCTGATGACGGGCACCCAGTCCGCCGCGCAGCGCCACATCTTCTTCGCCGAGCGTCAGGCTGCACGCATCAAGGATCTTCCCGAAGGCACCACGCCGCGCCCCATAAAGTCGGTCGGCGTGATCGGCGCGGGCACGATGGGCGGGGGCATTTCCATGAACTTCCTGTCGGCGGGCATCCCGGTGACGATCGTGGAAACGAACCCTGAAGCGCTCGAGCGCGGCGTCGGCATCATGCGCAAGAACTACGAGGCGAGCGCCGCCAAGGGTGCACTGAAGCCCGAAGCGGTCGAGGCGAACATGGGCCGCCTCTCCCCCACGCTCGATCTCGAAGCGCTGAAGGACTGCGATCTCATCATCGAGGCGGTGTTCGAGGACATGGCCATCAAGAAGGAAATCTTCGCGAAGCTCGACCGCATCGCAAAGCCCGGCGCGATCCTTGCCAGCAACACCTCCTACCTCGACGTCGATGAAATCGCCTCCGCGACCTCACGCCCGCAGGATGTTGTCGGCCTTCATTTCTTCTCGCCCGCGAACGTGATGAAGCTGCTGGAGGTCGTGCGCGGCGCGAAAACCGCGCCCGACGTGCTGGCCACCGCGATGGGCCTCGCGAAAACCATCGGCAAGGTGGCGGTCGTCGCGGGCGTGTGCTTCGGCTTCATCGGCAACCGTATGCTCCGCGCGCGTCAGGATCAGGCGCAGGCACTGATCCTGGAAGGCGCGATGCCGTGGGATGTCGACCGCGTGCTCTACGATTTCGGCTTCCCGATGGGGCCATTCCAGATGGCCGACCTCGCCGGGCTCGACATCGGCTGGAACGCGGCGACCTCGAAGGGTGAAACCGTGCGCGACCGGCTTTGCGAGGCGGGCAAGCGCGGGCAGAAAACCGGCAGCGGCTTCTACGACTACGACGAGAAACGCAACCGCACGCCGTCCAAGGTCGCCGAAGAGATCATCCTTGCGAAGTCCGCCGAACTCGGCATCACGCGTCGGCAGATTTCGGACGAGGAAATCCTTGAGCGCTGCATCTATCCGATGATCAACGAAGGCGCGAAGATCCTGGAAGAAGGCATCGCGCAGCGCCCATCCGACATCGATGTCGCGTGGATTTATGGCTACGGCTTCCCGGTCTATCGCGGTGGCCCGATGTTCTACGGCGACACCGTGGGCCTCAAGGCCGTTCTCGATGGCCTCCAGAAGTACGAGAAGGTTCACGGGTCGGCCTTCGCACCCGCCACGCTTCTCGCGAGGCTCGCGGGCGAAGGAAAGTCCTTCCGCGACCTTAACTAAGACACACGCGGAACAATCCGCCGCTTGCTTCGCTTTA
Organism: Sphingosinicella microcystinivorans; assembly: GCF_003634215.1. Lineage (GTDB taxonomy): Bacteria > Pseudomonadota > Alphaproteobacteria > Sphingomonadales > Sphingomonadaceae > Sphingosinicella > Sphingosinicella microcystinivorans. The sequence goes on from NZ_RBWX01000007.1 coordinate 1,812,410, forward strand.
TTGGCTCAGGTTCAGCGCCTGAGCCAATAGAGGGAGTTCGCCATGAATCTCATACTTGTGCTTATTGTCGGCGGTCTGATCGGCTGGGTTGCCAGCATGATCATGCGTACGGACGCCCAGCAGGGCCTTTTTCTCAATATCGTCGTTGGCGTTGTCGGCGCGCTTATCGCGGGCTTCCTGCTCGGCGGTGGTGCATCGATCCTGAACGCACCGCTCAACCTCATGACCATCTTGTGGTCGCTGCTCGGCGCGGTTGTGCTGCTCGCGATCGTCAACCTGGTCCGTCGCGGCGCTGTGCGTTAAGGCCAGAAGTTCGCTTAAGACGAAAAGGGCGTCCTTTCGGGACGCCCTTTTTTTGTTCACGCTTCCGAACGGAACTTCAGGATCTTGCCGGGCTCGCGCGGCGGCTCGCCCTTGGGCAGCGCGTCGATGTGCTCCATGCCCTCGATCACTTCGCCCCATACCGTGTATTGACGATCGAGGAACCGCGCGTCGTCGAAGCAGATGAAGAATTGGCTGTTTCCGGAGTTCGGATTTGCGCTCCGCGCCATCGAGCAGACGCCGCGCACGTGCGGCACGTCGTTGAACTCCGCCTTGAGATCAGGCTTGTCCGAGCCGCCCATGCCGGTGCCCGTGGGATCGCCGCCCTGCGCCATGAAACCGGGGATCACGCGATGGAACACGACACCGTCGTAAAAGCCTTCATCGGCAAGCGTCTGAATGCGCTCGGCATGGCCCGGCGCCACATCCGGGCGAAGGCGAATTTTCACGTCGCCCGTTGCGAGCGTCATTACGAGTGTATCTGCGGTCACGGCTTGTCCTTTTTGCTGATATAGGGGCTTGCCGCGTCCCTAGCCGTTGGGCAAAAGCACGCGCAAGCGAATAAGGGCGGTTAGCTCAGTTGGTAGAGCATCTCGTTTACACCGAGAGGGTCGGCGGTTCGAGCCCGTCACCGCCCACCATCGCATCTCCTCCGGCGGAACTCCGGGACATCCAAGACCGTTGAACGTGAAAGTACAACGGAAGGATGGCTAATGACCGACGTTTTCACGCTGTTGAAGGCAGACCACGATCGTCACCGGGAAATGCTTGCCAAAATCGATGAGACGCACGGCGACAGCCCGGAGAGGCGCAAGCTGTTTGAAGCGTTCCGTATCGAGGTGAGCGCTCATGCGAACGCCGAGGAACAATCTTTATACGCGGTGATGCTTGGCGATGCCGAGCTTCAGGACAAGGGGCGCCATTCCGTGGCGGAGCACAAGGAGATCGACGATTTCCTCGAAGAGCTGCAGGATACGGACATGTCGAGCCCAGGCTGGCTGGCGACCTTCCGAAAGCTGAAGGATCGTTACGAACATCACATCGACGAAGAGGAAGAGGAGATTTTCGTAGCGGCGGAAGAGGCGCTCTCCCGCTCCTGCGAAAACGAACTCGGCAAGAAATTCACCAAGCGAAAGACGGCTGAAAAAGCTGAAATCCGCGCGGGTTCTTGAAGGGGGAATGGTGGGCGCGACAGGGATTGAACCTGTGACCCCTCCCGTGTGAAGGGAGTGCTCTACCGCTGAGCTACGCGCCCGCCGGATGTACCGGACCGGCGGAGCAGATACGGTCCTCCCCTGCCCCTGTCCAGTCCGTTTCTGCCGAAACATGATCCCAAAACGCGAAGGGCGCCGCATATGCGACGCCCTTCGTTTAAACCCTTGCGGGCGCGGACTTAGTTGACCGCGTCCTTCAGGCCCTTGCCGGCCTTGAACTTGGGCTGCACGCTGGCGGCGATCTTCATCGTTTCGCCCGTGCGCGGGTTACGGCCGGTCGAAGCCTTGCGCTTCGCCGTCGCGAAGGTACCGAAGCCGACGAGACGAACTTCGTCGCCCTTCTTAAGAGCCTTCGTGATGCTCTCGAACACGGCCTCAACGGCCTTGCCCGCGTCAACGCGCGAAAGACCTGCTGCGTCCGCAACCGAGCCGATAAGTTCCTGCTTGTTCATTCCCTGTACCCCCAAGACGGAAGAGTGGTTGGATCGGCGAATAAAAGCCGGGCGCCATGTAAGTGCCCGGCTTTGTGAGAGTCAAAGGGAAAACCCCAGAATTTGGGGCTTTCCCGAACTTTTTATCGCTTTTTCGGCTCAATGACGGACGGAGAGGTCCCCAGTCTCGGTAGCCGGAGCCACGGCAGGCGCCGGAAGCACCGGCTCGACCCACTCGATCGGCTCGACGGGACGCGCGAGCGCCACGGAGAGCACTTGATCGACGTGACTTACGGGACGAATCGTCAGCCCTTCCTTCACGTTCGCCGGAATATCGGCGAGGTCCTTCTCGTTCTCCGCCGGAATCAGCACGGTGGTGATACCGCCGCGCAGCGCTGCGAGCAGCTTTTCCTTGAGACCACCGATCGGCAGCACGCGACCGCGCAGAGTCACCTCGCCCGTCATCGCCACGTCCTTGCGGACGGGAATGCCTGTAAGCGTCGAAATGATCGAGGTCACCATGGCGACGCCCGCCGAGGGGCCATCCTTCGGCGTCGCGCCTTCCGGCACGTGCACGTGGATGTCCTTCGCCTGGAAAACCGTAGGCTTGATGCCGTATTGCGGCGCGCGCGACTTGATGAACGAGTTCGCCGCCTCGATCGATTCCTTCATCACGTCGCCGAGTTTGCCGGTCGTGCGGATCGCACCCTTGCCAGGCACGGTCACCGCCTCGATCGTCAGAAGCTCACCGCCGACCTCGGTCCAGGCAAGGCCCGTGGTCGCACCGACCTGATCCTCTTCCTCGCCGATGCCGAAGCGGAACTTGCGGACGCCGGCATACTCGCCAAGGTTTTCGGACGTGACGGTGACGGCTTCAGCCTTGCCTTCCAGAATCTGGCGCAGCGCCTTCCGCGCAAGACGCGCCAGCTCCCGCTCCAGCGTGCGGACACCCGCCTCGCGTGTGTAGTAGCGGATGAGATCGCGAAGACCTTCGTCCTCGATCGCGAACTCGCCTTCTTTCAGCCCGTGCGACTCGATCTGCTTCGGCAACAGGTGCGCCTTCGCAATTTCGAGCTTCTCGTCCTCGGTGTATCCCGACAGGCGGATGATCTCCATGCGATCGAGCAGCGGCTGCGGCATGTTGAGACTGTTCGCCGTCGTCACGAACATCACGTCCGAAAGGTCGTAATCGACCTCGAGGTAGTGGTCGTTGAACTTGGCGTTCTGTTCTGGATCGAGCACCTCGAGAAGCGCCGATGACGGATCGCCACGGAAATCCTGACCCAGCTTGTCGATCTCATCGAGCAGGAACAGCGGGTTCGATGTTCCCGCCTTCTTCAGGTTCTGGATGATCTTGCCGGGCATCGAGCCGATGTACGTGCGCCGGTGGCCGCGAATCTCGGCCTCGTCGCGCACGCCGCCGAGCGACTGACGGATGAACTCGCGCCCTGTCGCCTTGGCGATCGAACGGCCAAGCGAGGTCTTGCCGACGCCGGGCGGGCCGACGAGGCACAGGATCGGCCCCTTCAGCTTGTTGGCACGGCTCTGCACGGCGAGATACTCGAGAATGCGCTCCTTGACCTTGTCGAGGCCGTAGTGATCCTCGTCCAGAATCTTCTCCGCCGCACGCAGATCCTTGCGAACCTTGGTCTTCTTGCCCCACGGCAGCGCAAGAAGCGTATCGAGATAGTTGCGCACCACCGTCGCTTCGGCAGACATCGGCGACATCGCCTTCAGCTTCTTCAGCTCGCCTTCCGCCTTTTCGCGGGCTTCCTTCGAAAGCTTGGTCTTCTTGACCTTGTCGGCAAGCTCGTCGACCTCGCTGCGGCCCTCGTCGTCGCCGTCACCCAGCTCGCGCTGAATGGCCTTCAGCTGCTCGTTGAGATAATATTCGCGCTGCGTCTTCTCCATCTGGCGCTTGACGCGATTGCGGATCTTCTTCTCGACCTGCAACACGCCCATCTCGCCTTCCATGAAGCCGAAGACCATCTCCAGGCGCTTCGATGGCGAGCGCTCTGAGAGCAATGCCTGCTTGTCGGCGATCTTGAGGCTGAGGTTGGACGCGATCGTATCGGCGAGGCGCGAGGGGTCCTCGATCTGGCCGACCTGCACGACGACTTCCGGGGCCACCTTCTTGTTGAGGCGGACATACTGCTCGAAGTGCTTCACGGCCGAGCGCACAAGCGCTTCGAGATCGGCCTCGTCGGCGCTCTCTTCCTCGATCGTGGCAACGTCCGCTTCCAGGTACGCATCCTCGACGCGCACGGTCTTCACTTCGGCGCGGTGCTGGCCTTCCACGAGCACCTTTACGGTGCCGTCGGGCAGCTTCAGCAGCTGCAGCACCGTGGCGACGGTGCCGACCTCATAGAGATCCTTGCCTTCGGGGTCTTCCTCGGCAGGGTCGCGCTGGGAGAGCAGCAGGACATTCTTGTTCGCCGTCATCACCGCTTCGAGCGCCGCGACGGACTTTTCGCGCCCGACGAACAGCGGCACGATCATCTGCGGAAAGACCACGATGTCGCGCAACGGGAGGACGGGATAGGTCTCGGTCATTCTTTCAACAACTCCACTCTCCGGCGCGTCACCAAGAGCAGCGCGCGCCTCTTTGTGTGCCAATATGGGCACGGTCGCAGCGCTGCACAATGGCGACCCTACATGCTTTCACTGAAGAGTAAGTGAATTCCTCGTTTCGCAAACGAAAAGAGCGGACCCGCCGGGCCCGCCCTTTCCTTTCAACTGAGCGAGGTGATCAGAACTCGAACTTCACGCCGAGCCGGATCTGATAGAGTGACTGCTTGTTCTGGTTCTGCACGGTGATATTCGGCTCGGAGAAGCCGGAATAGCGGTACTGCGCGCAGGTCTGGCTGGAGGCTGTATTCGCAGCGCCCGCGGTTCCTGTCGGCGTCGCGCCCGCCAGGCACTGCACATTGACCGTGGCCGACTGGTAGGGGAACGCCTGCTGGCGCTGCGCGCCCCAGTCGTTGTTTATCATGTTCAGCACGTTCTCGATGTCCGCGAACAGCTTCACACGGCTCGATCCCACAAAGGTCGGCACTTCCTGTTCCAGGTGAAGATCGACCTTCCAGAAGCTCGGCGAGCGCTGCGTATTCTTGGAAATCACGCCGCCGCGATACTTGGCGAGGCCGTTGTCCTCGATAAAGGCATTGAAGGCTGCCTCCGTCGCCGCGCTGTCGAAGCTGACCAGCGGATCGCTCGCCGTCGGCACATACAGCAGGTAGCGCGTGTTCGTGCCGTTGGTGCCGAACACTGGCGACCGGCCGGTCGACGTGTCGCGCATCGTCAGGCTGTACGGACGGCCGGTGCGATATTCACCGAACAGCGCAAAGCGCGTCTTATAGTCCCCGAAGAACGCATGTTCGTAGTCCACCGAGAACTTCAGCGAATGCTTCACCTCGTAGATCGAGGTCCCGTAGTCAGCAGCGTTCGGATCGGCCATCGCTGCGTTGCCGTAAAGCGAGCCGGCGGTCGCAGACGTGATCGGGTTCACGTCCTTGATATCCTGGAACGTGTAGCTGACACTCGTCGTCAGGCCAAAGTCCCAGGCCTTTTCGACGCGGCCCACAGCGATGATCGAGCGGCCTTTGCTCGTTGAGGCGAGAACAAGATCCTGATTGGTCTGGTTGGTATCGCCGGGCAGGATGCCGGCGGACGTACGACCGTACCGCGGGCGCCCGTCCGGCAGCGTACCGATCACGACCGAGCGCGCATCGTAGTACGTATTGGCGTGGGCCGTGTTACCGTAGACGAAGTCGGCGCCCAGAAGCCAACCATCGCCGAATGCCCCGAAATCAGCGTCGTAGTTTGCGGAAAGCGTCGCGCGCCACTGCGCCGGAAGTTCGTAATTCGGGTCGATAGCGTTGACGGGTGCCGCCGTGAGCGATGCGGTGTTGGTTTGCAGATAATCGAGCACCAGCGGATCGAACGCCGACGGGTTCACGCCGCTCAGCGCCGCCGTGCAAAGTGCCGGAGCCGTCGGCCCTGCCGGAACATCGCAGCCGGCAGTTGAGGTATTGCGGCGGATATCGATGGCGTTCGTCAGCTGGCCCGTATTGGAAAAGCTGTTGGACAGGAACACGTCGGGCGCACCGCCCGCGAACTTGCCGACACCGCCGCGCAAGACGAAACGGTTCGTCGGCTGCCAGTCAAAGCCTACCCGCGGCTGGAACACGCCCATACCCTTGAAGGTCTTGGTGTTCGAAAAGCCGGTGCGGGCGAGGAAGTTCTCGTTGAACGGCACCCGGCTGTTGCTGCCCTGAAGGTCGTAGCGCGCGCCGATCGAAAGCTGCAGCGTGTCGGTCGCGTGCCAATCATCCTGCAGACCGAACGTGTAGGTCTGTGTGCTGAACCGTGCCGCAGCATCGTCGATAACGCCGCTCGGTACCGCGCCCGCGAGACGGACACGATTCGCAATTCCTGCTTCGAAGTCGGCGATCGAGTCGAAGTAATATTCACCCTTCGCGCGCTGCAGAAACAGGTTGAAGACATCAACATCGGTATAGCCGACTAGGAACTTGAAGCTGTGTGCTCCAGCCTCCAGCCGCGCAGTCAGGTCGATGGAGAGGTTCTCGGTGTTGAGCTTGTTTGCCTGACGGCTCACGTCCGGGCCAAAATACACGATCGGTTGAGACGACGACGTGTTTCCGCACGAGGTGAGCGTGTTGCCGAGCACGGAGTCGTTCACCGAGGTCTCATCGAGGCAGACACCGATCTGACCGAAGCTCGTGTCGCCGAACGGCGTCTGGCCGCGGTTGTAATCGCGGTAAGCAGCCCGGAATTCTGTCGAGAAAGCGTCTGACCACTGCGAGTTGAGCTGGAACGTGCCGGAGTTCACCTCTTCGGTCAGCTCATAGCCATTCGAACGATAGCCGAAGGTCGGCCCCGTGTTCGACGTGCCCATGTTCTGGCTGAACTGCTGGGTGCCCTCGTTGCGGATGTACGTGAGCGAAACGCGATGGTCGTCGCTGACGTTCCAGTCCAGCTTCGCCGTCATCTTCTCGTCGGTTTCATTGGCGCCCTGGAACACGCCGAGCGTGTCGTAGCCATAGGCTGACTGTGCAATCGTCGAGATACGATCCACCGCCGTCTGTGTCAGACGCGGGATTTCCGTCGCGAAGCCCATGCCTGCGGGGCCTTCGTCGACCGGGTCGCTCTCTTTCAGCTTCTCGTAAGCGATGGCGAAGAACAGCTTGTCCTTCACGATTGGACCCGAGAGAAAGCCTCCGTACTGCTTGGAGGTGAAGTCCAGGTTCACGGGGTTGCCGCGGATACGGTCGCCCGTCAGGCTGTCATTCGAATAGGTGTAGAAGGCCGAACCGGTGAAGCTGTTGGTGCCCGAACGCAGCACCACGTTCACCGCGCCGCCCTGGAAATCGCCCTCGCTGACGTCATAGGGCGCGATCTTCACAGACATCTGCTCGATCGCGTCGAACGGCACGGGACCGCGCGAGGTCGGCAGGCCGCCGTTGTTGATGCCGAAGTCATCCGAGAACTGGATGCCGTCCACCGAGAAGCGGTTGAGACGGCCGTTCTGGCCCGCGATCTCGATTGTGCGCGCGTTGGATGCGTCGATGCTGACGAACGGATCGCGCCGCGCCATGTCGCGGATATCGCGGTTCACCGAAGCGACACCCTCGATCTCGTTGCGGCCAAGCGTCGTGATCGGTCCCTGGCTCTTCGAACCGGCACCCGAAACCGAAGAGGCGGTGACGGTGATGATCTCGGTGGCGTTGAGTTCAACGGGAATGCGGAACGGCTGGCCGGCCGTGAGGAAAATGTCGGTCACCTGCGCCGTTTCGAAGCCTGGCGCCGTCACCTCAACCGTGAACGGGCCGCCGATGCGCAGGCCGGATGCGGAAAAACTGCCGTCGGCGCTCGTCGTCGCCCGGGCAACGGTGCCAGAGGGCGTGTGCGTGATCAGGACATCGGCGCCAGCAACGGGTGCACCGGCGGCTTCGACGGTGCCACGAACGGACGATGTCGTTTCCTGGGCAGCAGCAGGCGTGGAAAGAGAAACCACCAACGGCAGCGACGCAACACTCGCTGCCAGCAAAATCTTGATCGCACGCATTTCCACGTTTCCCCACTTTCGACGGTCGCTGAATGATCGGCTGTGCGGGGAGGACCACACCTCGCACACCCCTTCTTGGGGCCGCTTAAGTGTGCTTTGTTACAGAATTTCTGCAGGAGCAAGGCAAGATTGCGTTTCAAATGCTGCATCGCAGCGTGTGACTTTTTAGGCACAGGTCAACCAGCGGCCAAGAAAAAACGGCGGCCCGAGGCCGCCGTTTGAAACGATAATGTCGATCCGCCGGACTCAGGCGGCGTCGCCGCTCACCTTCTCCTTGGCCTTCTTGGCGAAGACCTTGACCGGTTCCTTGGTGCCCCCGACGACATCCTTGTCGATCCGAATTTCGTCGACGTCGTCGAAGCTCGGCAGATCGAACATGGTGTCGAGCAGAATGCCTTCCATGATGGAGCGAAGGCCGCGCGCGCCGGTTTTGCGCTCGATGGCCCGCTTTGCGATCGCCAGCAGCGCGTCGTCGGTGAACGCGAGCTTGACGTTCTCCATCTCGAACAGCTTCTGGTACTGCTTCACGAGCGCGTTCTTCGGCTCGGTGAGGATCTGGATCAGCGCCTTTTCGTCGAGATCTTCAAGCGTCGCGATCACCGGCAGGCGGCCGACGAACTCGGGGATCAGGCCGAACTTCAGCAAGTCTTCCGGCTCGCAGTTCTTCAGAACTTCGCCCGTGCGGCGCTCGTCCGGCGCGGCGACATAAGCGCCGAAGCCGATCGACTTGCCCTGCAGACGGTCCGCGATGATCCGCTCAAGGCCTGCGAAGGCGCCGCCGCAGATGAACAGGATGTTCGTGGTGTCGACCTGCAGGAACTCCTGCTGCGGGTGCTTGCGGCCGCCCTGCGGCGGAACGCTCGCGGTTGTGCCTTCCATGATCTTCAGAAGAGCCTGCTGCACGCCCTCGCCCGAAACATCGCGCGTGATCGAGGGGTTGTCGGCCTTGCGGCTGATCTTGTCGATCTCGTCGATGTAGACGATGCCCCGCTGCGCGCGCTCGACGTTATAGTCGCTCGCCTGCAGCAGCTTCAGGATGATGTTCTCGACATCCTCGCCGACATAGCCCGCCTCGGTGAGCGTCGTCGCGTCGGCCATGGTGAACGGCACGTCGAAGGTCTTGGCAAGCGTCTGCGCAAGCAGCGTCTTGCCGCAGCCGGTGGGGCCGACGAGCAGGATGTTCGACTTCGCCAGTTCGATCTCGGAGCCCTTGGCGCCGTTGTTGAGCCGCTTGTAGTGGTTGTGCACTGCGACCGAGAGCACACGCTTCGCCTGCGCCTGCCCGATCACATAATCATCGAGAACGTCGCAGATCTCGCGCGGCGTCGGCACGCTGCCGTCGCTTTTCTTGGCAAGCGCGCCCTTGGTTTCCTCGCGGATGATGTCGTTGCAGAGTTCGACGCATTCATCGCAGATGAAAACCGTCGGCCCCGCGATCAGCTTCCTGACCTCGTGCTGGCTCTTCCCGCAAAAAGAGCAGTAGAGCGTATTCTTGGAGTCGCTGCCCCCGCTGAGCTTGGTCATAAAACGCCTCTTCCGGCCTCCGCGCCGGTTTCTTTGCCGCTTGCCATCCTAGCGCGCACACACGCCGCTTCAATGGTCAATGCGGTCACATTCCCGAAATATATAGCGCCGCCATGCTCAACGGAACGTGAACGGGCGGCCAGCCTGTTCACGCCGCTTTGGCTTCCTCGTCGGCGGGCGACGGGCGCGTTTCGAACACGTCGTCGATAAGGCCGAATGCCTTGGCCTCCTCGGCCGACATGAACTTGTCGCGCTCGACGGCAGACTCGATCGTTTCGATCGGCTGCTTGGAATATTTCGCCATCAACTCGTTCATGCGCGAGCGAATGCGCAGGATTTCACGGGCCTGAATCTCGATGTCGGTCGCCTGCCCCTGAGCGCCGCCAGAGGGTTGGTGGACCATGATCCGCGCGTTCGTCATGGCCATCCGCATTCCCGGCTCTCCGGCCGCGAGGAGAAAAGCCCCCATCGAAGCGGCCTGGCCGATGCACACGGTGCCCACGCGCGGGCGGATGTACCGCATCGTATCGTGGATCGCCATGCCCGCCGTGACGACCCCGCCCGGCGAGTTGATGTACATGAAGATGTCCTTCTTCGGGTTTTCCGATTCGAGGAAGAGGAGCTGCGCGGTGATGAGCGACGCCATGTGGTCCTCGACCTGCCCGGTCACGAAGATGATGCGCTCCCGAAGCAGCCGCGAATAGATGTCGAAGCTGCGTTCGCCCCGGTTCGACTGCTCGATGACGATGGGGACAAGAGCGTTCGTGAGGCTGCTGACGGGATCGATCATGAGTGTCCTTCGCGGGCGTTTGTCTGTTCCGATAACGGGATAGGTCGGCACAGGCGCGCCCGCTGTCAAGTGGGCGAAGTGGTGGCGAAGGAAGCCCGGGGGTCGGCATGGCCGTCCCCCGGCGTCAGTTCGCTCGGTTCAGGCCTTTGCGGCTTTCTTGGCCGGGGCCTTTTTCGCTGGCTTTTTCTCCGGTTCCGCATCGGCTTCTGCCTTTGCAGCCGTTTTCTTGGCGGCGGGCTTCTTTTCGGCCTTCACCGCGTCTTCTTTCGGCGCGGCGTCTGCCGCCTTCGCCGTCTTCTTGGCAGCCTTTTTAGGCTTGCCCTCCCCATCCGCATGATCGTGGTCGTGATGGTCGTGTCCGCAGCCCGGGCCGTGAACGTGGCCGGTCGGCGTCTCGTCGTCGTCCTCGATCGCCTGCTGCAGGTCTTCGCGGCTGACGCTGCGCTCGGTCAGTTCGGCCTTGCCGAGGAGCACGTCGACGACCTTGTCCTCATAGAGCGGCGCACGGAGCTGCGCGGCGGCCATCGCGTTTTCCTGGAAATATTTCACGACCTGCTGCTGCTGGCCCGGATAGCGCGCGGCTTCCTGGCCGATCAGGCGGTTCATCTCGGCCTGCGTGACGTTCACGCCTTCCTTCTGACCGATTTCGGAGAGGAGCAGGCCGAGGCGCACGCGGCGCTCGGCGATGCGGCGGTACTCGTCCTTGTCGTTCTCAAGCTCGGCGACCGCGGCGGCCGGGTCCGCCTCATGGCTCGCCTCGTGCTCCAGCTGCGCCCAGATCTGGCCGAATTCGGCTTCCACCATGGTCGGCGGCACGTCGAAATCGTGGTTCGCGGCGAGGTGATCGAGCAGCTTGCGCTTCAGGTGCGTGCGGGTCATGCCCTGCAGCTCGGCGGAAATCTGGTCCTTCAGGATTTCCTTGAGTTTGTCGAGGCTTTCAAGGCCGAGGTTGGTCGCGAGCGTATCGTCGATCGCGGCGTCCTGCGGCTGACGCACTTCGGTGACGAGCACGTCGAACACCGCGGGCTTACCCTTGAGATAGGCGACGTTGTAATCTTCCGGGAAGTTCACTTCGACCTTCACCTTGTCGTTCGCCTTGACGCCGACAAGCTGGTCCTCAAAGCCGGGGATGAGGCGGCCCGAGCCGATCTCGATCTGCATCCCCTCGCCCTTGCCGCCTTCGAACTCTTCGCCCTCGACCGTGCCGACGAAGTCCATGACAACAACGTCGCCCTGCTGAGCCTTGTAGGCCTTCGGCGCGGCTTCGAAACGCTTCTGTTGATCGGCAAAGCGCTTCAGCGCGTCTTCGATCTCCGCATCGCTCGGCTCGACGACGAGCTTTTCGAGCGCAATGCCCTCGATGTTCACCGACGTGATTTCCGGGAGCACTTCAAGCTCGACCGTGAACACGACGTCCTTGCCCTGCGCGTAGTCGTCCGCGAGCGCGACCGACGGCTGCATGGCCGGGCGCAGCTTCTTGTCGGCAACGAGCTTCTGCACGCCTTCCTGCACTGCGGTGTTCAGCGCCTCGCCGTGCATCGCCTCGCCGTGCATCTTCTTCACAAGATTCTTCGGAACCTTGCCGGGGCGGAAGCCGGGCATACGGATCTGGCCGGAGACCTGCGTGAGCTGGGCATCGATGCGCGATTCGAGATCCTTGGCGGGGATCGTGACTTCGTACTGGCGCTTCAGGCCTTCGTTCGTCTTCTCGGCAATCTGCATTTCGTCAGTCGGCTTTCGTTCAAGAACCCAAGTATTTGGCCAAAGTCTGGTGCGGGCGAAGGGACTCGAACCCCCACGTCTTTCGACACCAGAACCTAAATCTGGCGCGTCTACCAGTTTCGCCACGCCCGCAGGTCCACCAAGGGGTGACCCCGGCGGCTTCGGCGGCGGTCTATACGCAGGCCCGCGTAAGGTGGCAAGGCTTAGGAGGCGGGCGCTTCCCGCACCGCGCCGATCAGGAACTCGATGTTGCCTTCCGGCCCCTTGATCGGGCTTTCGGTAATCCCGAGAACACGCCATCCCGGCAGCGCTGCGAGCCACGCCTCCACCTCGGTGCAGACGCGGGCATGGACGGCAGGTTCGCGCACGACGCCGCCCTTACCGACCTCGGCCGGGCCGGCCTCGAACTGCGGCTTGATGAGCGCCACGAGCCGGGCGCCCGGCGCGGCGAATTTAAGCGGCGTTTCCAGGACCTTGGCAAGGCCGATGAAGCTGGCGTCGCAAACAATGATGTCGACGCTTTCGGGTATCTGCTCCGCCGTCAGATGCCGCGCATTGGTCTTTTCGAGCACCACGACGCGCGGATCCTGCCGCAGCTTCCACGCGAGCTGGTTCGTGCCGACATCGACCGCATAGACCTTCGCCGCGCCGCGCGTGAGCAGGACATCCGTGAAGCCGCCGGTCGAGGAGCCCACGTCCATCGCAATGAGCCCAGCGGGATCGATTTCGAAATGGTCGAGGCCCTTTTCCAGCTTGAGCCCACCGCGCGACACCCAGGGATGGTCCTTGCCGCGCACGTCGAGCGCCGCATCCTCGGCCACCATCTCGCCCGCCTTGGCGACCTTGCGCTCTCCGACGAACACCAGCCCCGCCATGATGAGCGCCTGTGCCTTCGCGCGGCTCTCCACGAGCCCGCGCGAGACGAGAAGCTGATCAATGCGCGTTTTGGGCATGGTCAGACAGGTGGCAGCAAACCCAGCCACGCAAGAAAATCGTAAATGAGAACGAACGCCCCAACGATCAAAAGCGCCAAAATCGGAGATGCCAAAACGGCCAGAACCTTGGCGCTCACGCGCGCGCGCCCTCGGTGACGTTCGCGCTATTGTGTCGAAGCGCGCTGAGCACCGTCTTCACGATGCCTGCCGCGTCGAGTCCCGCCTCGGCGTACTGTTTTTCCGGGCTGTCCTGCTCCTGGAACACGTCCGGCAAGCGTATGGTGCGGATCTTAAGGCCGGCATCGAGCAGGCCGGTATCCGATGCCATGGTGAGGACATGCGCACCGAGCCCGCCGATGGCGCCCTCCTCCACCGTGACCACCACGTCGTGCGTGGCGGCGAGCTTGCGGATCAGCGCCTCGTCGAGCGGCTTTGCGAAGCGCAGGTCGGCGACCGTCGTCGAGAGCCCCTTGGCGTCGAGCTCGTCCGCCGCTTTCAGCGCTTCGCCGAGACGGGTGCCGAGCGACAGGATTGCGACCTTGCGGCCTTCGCGGACCACGCGGCCCTTGCCGATCTCCAGCCGCTCCGGCGTTTCCGGGAGCGCGAGGCCGACACCGCTTCCGCGCGGATAGCGGAACGCGATCGGGCCGTCGTCGTAGAGCGCCGCGGTGTGCACCATGTGGACAAGCTCAACCTCGTCCGCCGCCGCCATCACGACCATGTTGGGCAGCGTCGCAAGGTATGTGACGTCAAACGAACCTGCGTGCGTGCTACCGTCCGCACCCACGAGGCCCGCGCGGTCGATCGCGAAGCGCACCGGCAGGTTCTGGATCGCGACGTCGTGCACGACCTGATCGTAGGCGCGCTGCAGGAAGGTCGAGTAGATCGCGCAGAACGGCCGGTAGCCCTGCGCGGCGAGACCCGCCGCGAAGGTGACGGCGTGTTGCTCCGCAATGCCGACATCGAAGCTGCGGCTCGGGAACTTCTGCTGGAACTTGTCGAGACCGGTGCCCGAAGGCATCGCTGCGGTGATCGCGACGATCTTGTCGTCCCGCTCGGCCTCCGCCATCAGCGCCTTGGCGAACACGCCCGTATAGCTGGGCGGTCCGGCCTTCGCGGGTGCCATTGCGCCGGTGATGACATCGAATTTGGTGACGCCGTGATACTTGTCCGCCGAGGCTTCCGCGGGCGCGTAGCCTTTGCCCTTCTTGGTCACGACATGGATCAGGCACGGGCCCTCTGCGGCATCGCGCACGTTTTCGAGCACCGGAAGCAGGTGATCGAGGTTATGCCCGTCCACGGGGCCCACGTAGTAGAAACCCAGTTCCTCGAAGAGCGTGCCGCCTGTCGCCATGCCGCGCGCGAATTCGTCCGCCTTACGGAGACCGGAGTGCAGCGGGCGCGGCATCTTGCGCGCGAGGCGCTTGGCGAGGTCGCGCAGGCCAAGGAACTCGCGGCTGGAGATGAGCCGCGCGAGATAGGCGGAAAGCCCGCCCACCGGCGGCGCGATCGACATGTCGTTGTCGTTGAGGATGACGACGAGGCGGTTGCCGGCGGCTTCCGCATTGTTCATCGCCTCATAGGCCATGCCCGCAGACATGGCGCCGTCGCCGATCACCGCGATCGCCTTTCCGGGCGCGCCCGACAGCTTGTTCGCCACGGCAAAGCCGAGCGCCGCCGAGATCGAAGTGGAGCTGTGCGCCGCGCCGAACGGATCGTATTCGCTCTCGCTGCGCTTGGTGAAGCCCGAAAGCCCGCCGCCCTGCCGGATCGTGCGCATCCGGTCGCGCCGACCTGTGAGGATCTTGTGCGGATAGGCCTGGTGCCCAACGTCCCAGATCAGCCGGTCGCGCGGCGTATCGAATACATAGTGGAGTGCGACGCTCAGCTCGACGACGCCGAGCCCGGCGCCGAGGTGGCCGCCCGTCTGGCTCACGGCGTCGATCATCTCTGCGCGCACTTCGCCCGCCAGCTGCCGGAGCTGCGACGGCGCAAGTTTCCGCAAGTCTGCCGGGTCGTTGACCGTGTCGAGCAGCGGCGTGTTCGGCGGGTTGGTCAAGTAATCCCCCAAGTGGAATGTCTTTGTTTCTTAGCCTTGCGGGGCCGTGTTGTCGATTGCGGTGCGGCGGTCAGGCGCAGCTTGCGCATGTACCGCGGACCTCCAAAACGGGCTGCACCGGCTTGAAACCCGCCTGACGCGCACGTTCGCGAACGCTTTCGCTCAGCGAATCGTCGTCGAGGTGCGTCGTGTTCCCGCAGGCGTCGCAGACCAGGAAAATGCAGTCGTGGACGCATTCCGGATGTGCATTGACGATATAGGCGTTCTTCGATTCGACGCGCTTGGCGAGATTGGTCGCCACGAACAGGTCGAGAATGCGATAAACGCTGTTCGCGGCGACACGCTTGTCGCGCGCCTTCGAAACCGCCTCCGCCACGTCATAGGCGGAAACCGGGCGATCAAAGTCCGCGAGCGCCGCAAAGACGCTGGCGCGCATATCCGTCCACTGCTCGCCCGCCGCCGTAAGCGCGCCCGAAGCCGCCGACGTCAGGCTCTCGCCGTGGGGTTCATGATGCTTATGCTGTGTCGCCATGCCCCGATTATGGGCATCCGCAGCCTTCGCGGCAAGTTCCGCCATGCAGACAACGGATGTTGAGCCAGTGAGCCCATGCGACGAACGCGGCGCCAAGAACGGTAAAGCCGAGTTCGGCATGGCCGTGCCGCATCGTGAGCGCGAAGGCCATGAAGCCGATGCCGACGAGACCGAGGGCGATCACCACCCAGCGCCGGTGCCGGAAAACGCCGCGCCCAAGCCCGATCACGGCAAGCGGAATCGCGAGTGCAAGGCCGATCTTGTGAATGTCGTGCTGGAAAAACCCGGTCGTCCCGACCGAAAGCAGCGCAATCACGAGCGTGGTCGCAAGGCAATGCAGCAGGCACAGCCCCGAAAGGCCGATCGCCGATTTGTCGATCCAGAGGTTGAAGCGGTCCTGCATGGCGCGAGGATATAATGTAACATTATCTCATGCGCAAGCATTTAAAGCGTTGACCATTCCCCGCAACCGAACGTCAACCAGCGGCGCTTTAATGCCTGTTCCGGGCAGTATTGGAACAGCGTTCAGAATTCAGGTGGCAACCGGCATGAGCAGCGGAATTGTCAGCGTCTACGTTACCTTCGCCAACGCCGAAAACGCGGCGCGGGTCGGTCGTCAGATGGTGGAGGAACGCCTCGCCGCGTGCGTCAACGTGCTCGGGCCGACGCTTTCCATCTATCGCTGGCAGGGTAAGGTGGAGGAAGCGAACGAGGTCGCCGCGCTGTTCAAGACGACCGCCGGCTGCGCCGAGATCCTCGCGAAACGGCTTGGCGAGGTGTACGGATACGAGAACCCCGCCGTCGCGGTCTGGCCGATCGAACACGCCCCCGCACCCTATGTGCAGTGGGTTCGCGCGCAGGTGCGTTAAGCGGTTACCGCGCCTTCGGGCATCACCGCGTCGCTGTAATCGCTGTCTGCGAGCGCGATGAGCTTGCGGTCGTCGTGGTTCCACGGGTGGAAGCCCGGCAGGAAGAACGCGCTCCACGCGGGGATCAGCTTCCGCACGACGCCGGGCCTGCCGAACCAGAACCACAGGATGCGCGCCCGTGCGCCAAGCCCCTCAATGCCATCCTGCTTCAGGAGGTAGAGCATTCCCTGGAAGCGCTTCTTCCAGAACTCCTTGCTGACGAGCAGCATCATGATCGTCTTGACCTTCCAGCGCTTCCAGCGCGACCAATCGCGGGTGGCATGGAGCCAGGTGTCGTAGGCGACGCCCTTGTGCTCGATCTCCTCGATCGCGTGCCACTTCCACATCGCGACGAGCGCGGGGTCGGCATCCTTCCAGTAATCGATGTCGCCGAGCATCCGCTGCGCCATGATCGCGGTGTAGTGTTCAAGCGCCATGGTGACGGCGAGATTGAGGATCTGCGGACGCCCCTTCGTCATTTCGAGCGATTCGACGACCACGTCTTCAAGATGCCCGATCTCGTACCCGGCTTCCGCAACGCGCTTGTTGAACGACACATGCTCCCGGCTGTGCATCACCTCCTGCTTGATGAAGGCGTTGATCTCGCGCTCCAGCTTCGGCGGCACGCCGTCGCGGAAGGCGCGGACGCTTTCCACGAAGAACGCCTCGCCACGCGGAAAGGTGATGGACATCGCATTGTAGAAAGCCGTTGCAATCGGATCGCCGCGCATCCACCACCGGTCCTGCCTCATGCCGCGCCCAAAGCGTCGGTCGCGAGGGGTAATCGTCAGATCCGCAGGCGTTTTTTCACGGGTCATTGCAGTGCTCCTCAGCGCACAGAATGGGCGTTACTTACACAAATGTCAATACAACGGAAAAGACTGAGCCCTGAAGACAGCCGCGCCGCCGCGGTGCAGGCCGCGCGCGAGCTGCTGATGGAGGCCGGGCCGCAGGCGGTAACTCTGAAGGCTGTCGCGGGACGTATCGGGCGCACGCATGCGAACCTGCTGCACCATTTCGGATCGGCGGCGGGGCTGCAGAAAGCGCTCATCGAATCGCTCGCGGACTCGGTGACGGCACAGATCGGCGAGGCCGTGCTGCGCGCCCGCGCGGAAGGTAACGACCCGCGCGAGGTGGTGGACCTCACCTTCGACGCGTTCGATCGTGGCGGCGGCGCGCTCGCGAGCTGGATGGTGCTTTCGGGAAACGAAGACGCGCTGAACCCGATCCTGGAGGCGATCCACCGCCTCGTCGACAAGCTCGGCGAAGGCCATGACACCGCTGACGCCCCGATCGCGGAGCAGACGCTGTCGCTGGTGCTAACCGCGCTTGGAAATGCGCTCCTCGGCGGACCGATGGCAGCCGCGCTCGGGCTCCCCCGCGAAAAAGCGCGGGAGATCGCGGCAAACCAGCTTCGCGCGTCGATTGCGGCGCGGCGGGAAAACTAGAACGGAAGCTTGAAGCCCGGCGGCAGCGGCAGCGCCGACTGCATCTTCTGCATTTCCTCGTTGGATGCCGCGTCCGCCTTCGCGCGCGCGTCGTTAAACGCGGCGGCGAGCAGGTCCTCCAGCATCTCCTTGTCATCCGGCACCAGCAGCGACGGATCGATATCGATCTTGATGATGCGGCCCTTGGCGCTGGCGCGCACGTTCACGAGGCCGCCGCCGGCTGTGCCCATCACTTCGATGGTGTCGAGCTTGGCCTGCGCCTTCTGCAGCTCTTCCTGCACGTTCTGCGCGGCCTTCATGATGTCCTGAAGGTTCTTCACTGCGCGCTCCTTGATGATTCGGTTTCGGTTGGGTCGGCGATCTCATAGTCGACGAGTTCAGCGTCGGGAAAGACCTCGAACACCGCGCGCACCGCCGGATCGGCCATCACGCGCGCACGCTTGGCCGCTGCTTCGGCTTCGGCCTGCGCCTTCAGGCTCGGCATGCCCGGCGAAGTCGTCAGCGTCACCGTCCACCGCTCGCCGGTCCATTCCTTCAGGCACGCCCCGAGGCGCGAGGCGAAGTCGGCGGGCGCGTCCCCGGCGTTCAGTTCGATCGTCGGCGGCGCGTAGCGGAGCAGCTGGCAGCGATCATGAAGGATGGTTTCGAGCACGGACTCGTGCCCATCCTCGAACATCTTCACGAACGCCTTGAAGTCGCGCGGCGCTGCCTTGAACGCCGAAGGTGCCGACGGCGGCGGCGGGCGTAGTTCGGTGGGCGCGGCCGGCGCACTCCCCTCCCCGCGCGGCTCGGCGAGCAGACGCCGCACGAGGTCGCCCGGATCAGGCAGCGTCGAGGCGTGGATGATGCGCAGCAGTGCCATCTCCGCCGCCTGCATCGGCATGGGTGCGCTGCGGATTTCCGCGAGGCCCTTCAAGAGAAGCTGCCAGAGCCGGTGCAGCACAGGCGCGCCGAGGCTGCCCGCCCAATCCGAAACGGCGGTGCGTTCCTCTTCGGACAGCGCTGCGTCCGGCGCGCCCGTCACCTGCGTGCGCGTGATGCCGTGAACGAGTTCGAGCAGCGCCTCGAACAGCGAGTCCGGGCTGGTGCCGAGCGCATATTGCGCCGCGAGGTTGTCGAGCGCCGCCTTCCCGTCCCCGCCGATCAGCGCCGTCAGCAACTCGCGCGTACGGCCGCGGTCGGAAAGGCCGAGCATGTCGCGCACGTCCGCTGCGACCACCTTTCCGTGGCCGTGCGCGAGCGCCTGATCGAGGATCGAGAGCCCGTCGCGCACCGAGCCCTCGGCGGCGCGCGCGATCAGCTGCAGCGCCTCGTCCTCGACCTCTGCGCCTTCTTTCACGGCAATGCCGCCGAAGTGCGACGCGAGCAGTTCGGTCGGGATGCGTTTCAGATCGAAGCGCTGGCAGCGCGACAGCACCGTCACCGGCACCTTCTGGATTTCCGTCGTCGCGAAGATGAACTTCACATGGCTGGGCGGCTCCTCCAGCGTCTTCAGAAGCGCGTTGAAGGCGTTGCGCGACAGCATGTGCACTTCGTCGATGATGTAGATCTTGTAGCGCGCCGAAACCGCCGCGTAGCGCGCGGCTTCGATGATCTCGCGCACGTCGTCCACGCCCGTCCGCGAGGCCGCGTCCATCTCGATGACGTCGATGTGTCGCGATTCGGAGATCGCGACGCACGGCTCGCAGACGTTGCACGGGCTGATCGTCGCCCCGCCCTCGCCGTCCGGCCCGATGCAGTTCAGGGACTTCGCGAGCAGCCGCGCGGTCGAGGTCTTGCCCACCCCGCGCACCCCCGTAAGCAGGAACGCATGGGCAAGTCGGTCGCTGGCAATGGCGTTCGCCAGCGTTTTCACCATCGCATCCTGCCCGATGAGCGTATCGAAGCCCTGCGGACGGTATTTGCGCGCAAGAACGCGGTAGGGTTCGGGAATCAGTTCAGACATCGCGCGCAAAGTGGCCGCTGGGCGGCAGGGGCGCAAGGCCGCTTAGGGCCGCTGATGTCGATTGAGGGTGGGAGCCGGAACGACCCGTGCGAAAATCGTTACGGCTGCTTCCTTCCGGACCTGACCGGGTTGGCGACACGTCCGTCCGCCCGACTCCCGGCGCGCATATGGCGCGGGGGGATGCGGAAAGCAAGGGTGGGTGGTGGCTGCATGTCATGCAACAGCTCCGGCTTCACGACAAAGCAATGAATCGAGTCCAGTCTTCGTTCAAAGTATAGGGGAAGCACTATGCGAATATTACTCGTTGCTTTGGCCGTCCCGTTCCTGACTGGATATGTTCAAGCCCCCGAAGAGCTGGAAGTACCGGAATCCTCGCCGGAATGTACAACCCTGACAATGGACGATCCTGCCATAGAAGCGCGCCGCGCATTGAAAATAAAGGATTATCGAGTATTTACGAGCCGGGGAATGTCAAGCGTGTCATCGCCGGGGCTGACATGCAAAGATCCTGATCGATTGGAGGACCCGGTTTTTTCAAGAGGCGGTACAATTTCATCCGATATACCGGATGTTTGCGGCAATCTTTACAGCTTCTATAACCTTCCGCTCGACAAGCAGATTGCCTTCAATCGGACAATGGGGCTGGATTCGGGTTTTGTTGCTGCAACGGGTTGCCGGGCAAAAACCCGGTGCGAGATGACCGGCGAATGGGCGGTCAACGCTGCGAATTATCGTTACATCCCGCATCCCAGAGATCGCGGAACGATTCCGGACTGTCTCGGCACACCGGAACGGCTTTACGCCCTCGTCATTAACCGTGACCTTGAAAATACGAAATCAGAATTGCGCAAGACTTCAAAAACCCGGTCAAAACGCAACAAGGAGAATTCGTCTCAAATTGAAAAAGCACTGATTCTGGCTGCGGCAGGCGGGGATGTTCAGATGCTAAAGTTGTTGATGAGCCATATACGGATTCCTGCCCAGCTAACGAACGAAGAACCCCTAAACATTTTGGAAGATGCCATTCTGACCACCGCAACTAAATTGGGTGGAGACTTCACCCAAGAGCGATTGGAAGTCGTCAATTTTTTAATGAAATTGGGAGCCCGTACAGAGTATCGAAAAGGAGAAATAAAAATATCATTATTGAGTGAACTGCTCAAAACTACATCTCCTAAAGCAAAAGAAAGGATCAGATTAGCAGAAATACTATTACGGTGGGGCGCTAATCCGAATGGAAGTCGCTGCCCGTATCCCGAGCAAGCTGGCATTCCCGGCGCACGCCACTTCGTGACGGACGAACCTCCACTTCGTTGGGCCGGTGATGACAAGGAACTCGTGGCGTTGCTCGTCGAAGCTGGTGCAACACCCAACGGACACGGTTGCTGAAATCGACGAAGGATCAAGTTGCGCCATCCCTTTCAGCGTGCTTTGTCCTCCCCCGATGACCAGCCTCTTCGATCCCCGCTTCCCCCTCGCCCACACCGGCCTCATCGGTTCCCCCATCGAACGGGACGACCGCATTCAGCGCAGCCCGGAAACGCTGTGGGCGGCGCGGATGCATCCTGGCGCGCGGTGGATGGTGCTGGATGGGCTCAATCCGCTGATCGACGAGGACGGACCAGATATCGCGTGGCTGCGCCGTTCCGAAGTGCCGGAGGCTGCGGTCGAGGTTTATCTCGGCCTTGAGGACGGCAGCCCGCGCTTCGCGGTGGGTGCGAGCGCAGCAGGTCTGCCGGGGACGCCGGTCGACGCCCGCCGCGCCGCGATGCTGATGGACGATGGGCGCGCGGCGATCATCGCGCAGGCGCGCTCGCTGATCGATTGGCACCAGCGCCACGGCTTCTGCGCCAATTGCGGCGCGCCGACGGAAATGGTGAAAGCCGGATACGGGCGCGACTGCAGCGGTTGCGGCGCCGAGCATTTCCCGCGCACGGACCCCGTCGTCATCATGCTCGCGGTAGACGGCGACCGCGTGCTGCTCGGCCGCCAGTCGCGCTTTCCGCCGGGCTTCCTCTCCGCGCTCGCGGGGTTCGTGGAGGCGGGCGAGTGCTTCGAAGATGCCGTGCGCCGTGAAATCCGCGAGGAAGCAGGCATTCTCACCGGGCGCGTCGCGTATGTCGCCAGCCAGCCGTGGCCCTTCCCGTCCAGCCTGATGATCGGCTGCTTCGCCGAGGCACTTTCTACCGAGATCACCATCGACGAGGTGGAAATGGAAGAGGTTCGCTGGCTCACGCGGGATGAATGCGTCGCCGCGCTCGCCGGAAACGGCAGCTTCACCGTGCCGCCGCCAATGGCGATCGCAAGGACACTGCTGGAAACGTGGGTGACGGCGACAGCCTGAAGCGCGTCAGGCCTGCGCGAGCGCTCCGGCCAGCCTGTCGCGGATCGCACGGAGCGAAGCGACAAAAGCGGCATCCACCGCGGTGGATGGTACAGGCCGTGCAAAAAGCTCGCCGGGCGGCGCGGGTTCGGGCAGCGTCGTCACTGCTGGAGACACGGGGATCGCCTGAGCGGGTTCGGCAAGCAGGCCTTTGGCCCCCTTGTCTTTCAGGAGCTTCTGAACGCCCTTGATCGTGTAACCGTCCGTGTAGAGCAGGCGGTTGATCGCGCGCAGAAGATCAACATCTTCAGGGCGGTAATAGCGGCGGTTACCACCGCGCTTTAAGGGCTTCACCGCCGGAAAGCGGGTTTCCCAGAAGCGGAGCACGTGCTGCGGCACACCGATCGTCTCGGCGACCTCGCTGATGGTGCGGAAAGCGTCGGCGCTCTTGTCCGCCATCACGCGCCTTCGTTGATGCGTTCGCGCAGAATCTGACTCGGGCGGAAGGTAAGCACGCGGCGCGGCTCGATCGGCACTTCCTCGCCCGTCTTGGGGTTGCGGCCGATGCGGCGGTTCTTGTCGCGCAGGATGAAGCTGCCGAACGACGAGATCTTCACGTTTTCGCCTGCGATCAGCGCGTCCGATACCTTGTCGAGCACGGTTTCGACGAGCTGCGAGGACTCGGCACGCGACAGACCGATAGCAGTGTGGACCGCCTCGCCAAGCTCGGCGCGTGTCAATGTCGATGACTTGTCCATGATCCGCTCCCCGCAGAAAACTTCAATGACAACCGCATAATAGCGCAGTTTGTTGAAGAGTCTACCAGCGCAGCGCGGCGGCACCCCACGTGAAGCCGCCACCCATTGCTTCCAGGAGCAACAGATCGCCGGTCTTGATGCGTCCGTCGCGCACGGCGGTGTCGAGTGCGAGCGGCACGGAGGCTGCCGATGTGTTGGCGTGGCGATCGACCGTGATGACCACCTGATCGATATCGAGCCCCAGCTTCTTCGCCGTGCCTTCAAGGATGCGGAGGTTCGCCTGGTGCGGAATCACCCACGCCACGTCTTCGGATTTGCAGCCCGCCGCCTCCAGCGTCTCGGTCATCACCGAGGCGAGGTTGGTGACGGCATGGCGGAACACTTCCTTGCCCTTCATGCGAACCTTGCCGACCGTACCGGTCGAGGACGGGCCGCCGTCCACATAGAGCAGGCTGTTGTGCCGCCCATCGGCGTGGAGACGCGCGGCGAGGATGCCGCGATCATCGGCGTCGCCATTGCCTTCCGAACGCTCAAGAACCACTGCGCCCGCGCCATCGCCGAAGAGCACGCAGGTCGTGCGGTCTTCCCAATCGAGGAGGCGGCTGAACGTCTCGGCGCCGATGACGAGCGCATGGCGCATCGGCCCGGCGCGCAGCATCGCGTCCGCGACGGTGAGTGCATAGAGGAAGCCGGAGCAGACCGCGGCAACGTCGAACGCAACGCAGTCGGTGATGCCGAGCTTTTCCTGAACCGTGGTGGCGGTCGCCGGGAACGTCTGGTCGGGCGTTGCGGTGGCGACGATGATGAGGTCGATTTCCGACGCCTCGCGCCATGCGGCCTTCAGCGCCGCGCGCGCCGCCGCGACCGCAAGGTCGGAAGTGAATTCACCCTCAGCGGCGATGTGGCGCTGGCGGATCCCCGAGCGCTCGATGATCCACTCGTCGCTGGTGTCGACGGTTTCGGCGAGTTCGGTGTTGGAAACCACCCGCTCCGGCAGGTAGCTGCCCGTGCCGGTGACGATGGTGCGCGTCACGGTTCCCGTCATTGCGCGGCCTGTATCGCGCTCGGCGTGCTGCCGCCCTGCGTGCCGCGATGCGCCTGGAAGTTGTCGAGATCCTCGCGGATGCGGTGGGCGATATCGTCCACCACCAGATCGTGCGCGACGCGAATGGCGTTTGCGAAGCCCTGCGCCGTGGCGCCCCCGTGGCTTTTCACGACGAGGCCGTTGAGACCGAGGAAAACCGCGCCATTGTGCGCGTTGGGATCGAGGTGACTGCGCAGCGAGCGAAGCGCGCCGCGCGACATGAAGAACCCTGCCATCGAGAAAATGCTGCTCTTGAACGCGCGGGTAAGAAGCTCGACGACGAGGCGCGCGGTGCCTTCGGCCGTTTTGAGCGCGATATTGCCTGAAAAACCGTCGCTGACGATGACGTCGACATCGCCCTTGCCGATCTTGTCGCCTTCCACAAAGCCGGCGAACTGCATGGGAAGGTCGGCGGAGCGCAGCAGCGCAGCGGCGTGCTTCAGCTCGTCAGTGCCCTTCAGGTCTTCCTCGCCGATGTTGAGCAGCGCGACGCGCGGCGTCGCGAGGCCAAGCACCGTGCGCGCAAAGGCGGCGCCCATCACGGCGAACTGCACGAGGTTTTCGGCATCGCACTCGGCGTTTGCACCGAGATCGAGCATCACGGAATCGGCCTTCGCCGTCGGCAACAGCGCGGCGAGCGCGGGCCGGTCTATGCCGGGCATGGTGCGAAGGCCCAGCTTGGCGATGGCCATGAGCGCGCCGGTGTTGCCCGCTGAAACGGCGGCGTGCGCCTCCCCGGCCTTCACGGCATCGACCGCAAGTCCCATCGAGGAGTGGCGTGCACGGCGGAGCACCTGGCTCGGCTTGTCGGTGCCAAGGATTTCGCCGTCGGTATGAATGACGACCGCGTCACGCGCGACGAGCGGCGCTTTCGCCAGCTCGGCACGGATCGCGTCCTCGCGGCCATAGAGCCGGAAGCGGATATTGGGGTGCCGCGTGCGTGCGATTTCGGCGGCAGCGATGGTCACTGCCGGACCGCCGTCGCCGCCCATGACATCAAGCGCGATGACAGGCGCGGCCGTCATCGGTCACCCCCCAAAGCGTTGTCCACCGGTTTAGGCGCCGGCTTCGACAACCTCTCGGCCGTTATAGAAGCCGCAGGCTCCGCAAACGTTGTGCGGAAGCTTGAGCTCGCCGCAGTTCGGGCATTCCTGGAATGTCGTTGCGCTGAGCGCATGATGGCTACGACGCATATTCCGCCGCGACGGCGAGGTTTTTCTCTTAGGGACAGCCATGCGGCACCTGTTACCTTCAACGTGAATTTTCGTGTACCGGCCGACCTTTCAGGGCAAAGCAAAATGCCCCGGAAACCCGCCGGATTCGGTTGAGCGCGCGAACATAGCGATTCATCGCCGCGATGCAAGTAGGCTTTCTGTTGCACGGTTCGTCTATATCAGGCGCGCGCCAAAACCGCATCCGCGACGAACGGATTCGATTGTCGTTCATGCCCGAACGTGGACATCGGGCCGTGCCCTGGAACGAACGCCGTTTCGTCGCCGAGCGGCCAGAGCTGCGTGCGGATGGAGTCGATGAGCGTCTGGTGATTGCCCTTGGGAAAGTCCGTGCGGCCGATGGAGCCCTGGAAGAGCACGTCCCCGACGATGGCGAGGCGGCTTTCGGGGTGGTGGAAGATCACATGACCGGGCGTATGACCGGGACAGTGATAGACGTCGAGCGTCAGCTCGCCCACCGTCACCGTATCGCCGCCGGAAAGCCAGCGATCGGGCGTGAACGGCGCGGCGCCGGTGATGCCGTACTGCTGGCCGACGCTGGCCGCCATATCGATCCAGAACTTGTCTTCGGGATGTGGTCCCTCGATCGGCACGCCAAGCTCGGCAGCGAGCACGCCGGTAAGCCCGCAGTGGTCGATATGGCCGTGCGTCACCAGCAGCTTTTCGATGGTGACGCCATATTGCGCCGCCGCAGCCTTCAGCTTGTCGAGGTCTCCGCCCGGATCGACGAATGCGCCGCGCATGGTGCGGGTGCACCAAAGCAAAGTGCAGTTCTGTTCAAGCGGCGTGACCGGAACGATCGCGGCTGCAAGCGGACGGGTATCGGAGGTCATATCGGCAGCATTGAGGCTCGCAAGGGTGGAATGTCAACGGCTTGCAACAGCATCGGGAGCGGTCCCCAGCAGGTAGCGTTGCCAGAACAGCACAGTCGCCAGGAACTGATAGTCGGCGTTCGGCTTCTTCTCGAAGCCATGCCCCTCGTCTGCCGCGACGACGTGCCACGCCGTCCCGCCCTGCGCGCGAAGTGCCGCGACGATCTGGTCCGCCTCCGAGGGCGGCACGCGCGGATCGTTCGCTCCCGTGACCACCAATAGCGGCGCGCGAATCCGCTTCACCTTCGTGAGCGGAGAGATCGCCTTCAGCTTGCGCCGTTCAGCGGGATCGCGTTCGTCGCCGTATTCGAGACGGCGGAGATCGCGGCGGTATTCGCCAGTGCCTTCGAGGAAGGTCACGAAATCGGAAATCCCGACGATGCTGACACCGGCACGGAAGTCCTTCGGATAGCGGATCAGCGCGGCGAGCGTCATGTACCCCCCGTAGGACGCCCCGCTCACCGCCATGCGCGTCCGGTCAATGCCCGAATCATGGCGCAGGCGTTTCAGGAACGCACCGACGTCGCGCACGGCGTCCTCCCGGCGGAACGGCCCGTCATCGAGCGCGACGAAGCGCTTCCCGTAGCCGGTCGAGCCCCGCACGTTCGGGAAGAACAGCGCCACGCCGAGTTCGTTCACCATGTGATTGCTGCGGCCCAGAAAACCGGGACGGGACTGCCCCTCCGGTCCGCCGTGAAACACCATCACCAGCGGCCGAGGCCCCGGAAACCGGGACGCGTCGGGCCGGTAGAGCAGCCCGGAGACGGTAAGCCCGTCGAAGCTCTTCACGGTGACGATTTCGGGCTCCACGCCCGGCGGCAGGTCTGCGCCGCTTTCGGTCCAGCGCGTCAGTTCGAGCCGGTCGGGATCGAACGACCAGACGTCGCCCGGCGAGGCCGCGGTCGTCAGCGAAAAGCCGACCTCGCCCCAAGGTGCGATCGACAGCCCCGTGAGAATACCGCCCGGAAGCGCAGGCGCGGCGCGAATCCGGCCGGTCGCGAGATCGAGAAGGCGAAGCCGCGAAAGTCCGTTCTCGTTCACCACATAGGCAAGGAAGCGCCCTTCGGGGTCGATGCGGAAGTCCTCCACGGCCCAATCGGTCTCAGGATTGAGTCGGCGCGGCAGGCCGGTCACCCGGTCGATCTCGGCGAGGTAGCGCTGCTCCGCGCCAAAGTCGGTGATGGCCAGGATGCGTCCACCCGGCGCATACCGCGCCGATCCGAACGCGAAAGGCTCTGCGGTCGGCGGCACCAGCGCGCGCAGCACGCGCGTTTCAAGGTTGATCTCGAACAGGCGGCTGATCGCGACGGAGATGTAGTTGTAGAGAAGCGCGCGTTTCCCGTCCTCCGAGAAGTCGGCGAAGCTCCAGCCGCCGCCCCGCCCTTCCATCACCAGTCGGTCGGTCGCCGGGTCGCGCGGGTCCATGATGTGGAGATCGGTATCGAGTCCCGTGCGCCGCGTCGTCGAATAGCCGATTCGCTTGCCGTCCGCCGTCCAGCGAATGCCGAGGTTGCGCCCGTCCTCGCCGGTCAGGCTGACCATGTGGCCATCGTCTACGCGGAAGATCTGGTACTGCTCGTCGCCTTGCCGGTCGGCGAGTGCCAGCGTCACATCGCCCGAAACCGGCGCGAACTCCCCGGCCACCACGGGCTCCTCGCCGAAAGTGAGCTGGCGCGGGGCGGCGCCGGGCGCGGGAACTTCGTAAAGCTGGCGGCCGTCCTCAAGGCGCGCACCGATCAGCACCGATCGCCGCACCGGATGCCATCCGAGCAGCCGCGCCGAGCGGTATTCGAGATAGGGCTTCGCCTGCTCCATCAGGCTCGCGGGCACGGCGGGAACGCCGCTCACCGTCAGCGCCGGAGGCATTTCCACCGACGCTGCGAGGGCACCATGCGGGAGAAGGCTTGCGGCAAGCGCGGCAAGACCTGCTAAGAACCACCCCCGGACCATGAAGCTTCGTTTTTTCACTTTCCGCACTCTACCGATTCCGGCGGCTTCCCGGCAACGGGTGTCGTCATGCTGAGTGCGCCCTTCGTGGCGCTGGATGATGCGCGCGGCGACGGCACGCGGCCGCTGACGCTCTACAGCGGGGCACGGGAAATCATCGCGGCGACACGGCGAGACGAGGTCCGCCCGGCGCTGGCGGCGCTGCGGCGTCACGTCGATGCCGGTCGCCACGTCGCGGGTTTCCTTGCCTACGAAGCCGGACACGCGCTGGAGCCGCGCCTTTCCGCCATTCCCGAGCGCAGCACCGAAGCCCCGCTCGTCTGGTTCGGCGTCTTCGACGCGCCGCAGCTCGTGCCGCCAGATACGCTTCTCGGCAGCGTCTCCGGGCGCGGCGCGGGCGTGTCGACACCGATGCCTGATCTGGATGCGGCGCAATACACCGCCGCCCTGGCGGAGGTGAAAGCGCTGATCGAAGCGGGGGACATTTATCAGGTCAACCTCACCTTCCCCACGCGCCTGACGGTCACCGGCCATCCGCTAGCGCTCTACGAACGGCTGCGGCGCGCGCAGCGCATGGGCCACGGCGCCGTCGTGTTCACCGGACAGGAATGGACGCTCTCCTTCTCGCCCGAGCTGTTTTTCACGCTGGCGGGCGGCGTCCTTGAAACGCGCCCGATGAAGGGGACCGCGCCGCGCCGCCCGCTCGCCGCGGAAGACGCCGCCACCGCCGCCGCACTCGCCGCCGATCCGAAGAACCGCGCCGAAAACCTGATGATCACCGATCTCATCCGCAACGACCTCGCGCGCGTGGCCGAAGCCGGGTCGGTCGCGGTGCGCGGCGCATTCGCGGTGGAACGCTACCCAACCGTCCACCAGATGACGACGACCGTGGAGGCTAGACTCCGCGAAGGTCTCGACGCCTTCGATGTTCTCGGCGCGCTTTTCCCCTGCGGATCGATCACGGGTGCGCCCAAGATTCGCGCGATGGAGGTGATCGATGCGATCGAGGCGCGTCCACGCGGGGTCTACACGGGGTCTATCGGGGCGATCGGCCCGGGCACGGCACATTTCAACGTCGCGATCCGCACGATTGAAATCCGGAACCAAAGCGCCACAATGGGCATTGGTTCGGGTATTGTCGCGGATAGCGATGCTGCGTCCGAGTGGCGCGAGTGTGGAGAGAAGATGGCGTTCGTCAGCGCGTCGGGACGACCGTTCCACCTTATCGAAACGATGGGCTTCACGCCCGACGAGGGCATTGCCCATCTGTCGCTGCATCTGGAACGGCTGGAACAGTCCGCAGAGTGGCACAGTTTCCATTTTGATCGGCACGAGGTTCGCAACCTCCTGCAAGCCGCCGTCGGCGCGCTGAGAGTGCCCGCACGCATCAAGCTGGTGCTGGCGGCCGGCGGCGCGGCGGCGGTCAGCTGCACACCGCCGCCCGCCTCGCCCGCCTCCGCGCGCGCTTCCATCGTCCCGCTGCCGGTGGCGCCCGGCGATCCCCGCCTCGCGCACAAGACGAGCGACCGTGCCTTCTACGATGCCGCCCGCCGTGCCTCCGGCATGGACGAAGTGATTTTCGAACGCAGCGATGGGCGGCTTACAGAGGGCAGTTTCACCAACCTCTTCGTCGAGAGCGACGGCGTGCTCCTGACACCGCCCGCGAGCGACGGCCTGCTTCCGGGCGTCCTTCGCCGCCATCTTCTCGAAACGGGCGCTGCGCGAGAGGCATCCCTCACGCGCGCCGATCTCGACGAAGGATTCCTGCTTGGAAATGCGCTGCGCGGACTTTTTCGCGCCGCGCTGGTTGCCCCCGCAGGCGAGTGATTCTAAGAGGCCCGCGCACCCCACAAGCGGAG
The DNA here is from genome assembly GCF_003634215.1 of Sphingosinicella microcystinivorans. Taxonomy (GTDB): domain Bacteria; phylum Pseudomonadota; class Alphaproteobacteria; order Sphingomonadales; family Sphingomonadaceae; genus Sphingosinicella; species Sphingosinicella microcystinivorans. Next base: position 1,842,402 of record NZ_RBWX01000007.1, read on the forward strand.
CCTCTCAATGACCTTCCTGTCCGACGCCATCCAGCGCATCCAGCCCTCCCCCACGCTCGTCGTCACGCAGAAGGCGGCAGCGCTGAAAGAGGCGGGGCGGAATGTCATTGGTCTCGGCGCGGGCGAGCCCGACATGCCGGTGCCGGATTTCGTTGCCGAAGCCGCCATCGCGGCCATTCGCGGCGGGCAGAACAAATACACCAACGTCGACGGTACCAACGCGCTCAAGGAAGCCGTGCGCGGCAAGTTCAAGCGCGACAACAATCTTGATTACGGTCTCGATCAGGTCACGGTGAACGTCGGCGGCAAGCACACGATCTTCAACGCGCTGCTTGTCACGCTCAATCCCGGTGACGAAGTGATCGTCCCTGCGCCCTATTGGGTGTCGTACCCCGATATCGTGCAGTTCTGCGGCGCGAAGCCGGTGTTCATTTCAGCGGGTATCGAAGCGGGCTTCAAGATCACGCCCGCGCAGCTCGAAGCCGCGATCACGCCGAAAACGCGCTGGCTGATCCTCAATTCGCCGTCGAACCCCACGGGCGCGGTCTACACGCGCGATGAAATCGCCGCGCTCGGCGAGGTGCTGCGCCGCAATCCGCACGTGTGGATCCTGTCGGACGACATGTACGAACACATCATCTACGACATCAAGTTCGCGACCATCGCCGATGTCTGCCCGGACCTCTACGACCGCACGCTGACCGTGAACGGCGCCTCCAAGGCTTATTCGATGACCGGCTGGCGCATCGGCTTCGCTGGCGGCCCCGCGCAGCTCATCAAGGCGATCGCCAAGATCCAGTCGCAGTCGACCACGAACCCCTGCGCCATTGCGCAGGCGGCAGCGACGGCAGCGCTGAACGGCCCGCAGGACTTCCTGAAGGCGCGCGTCGAGACCTTCCGCGGCCGCCGCGACCTCGTCGTCTCGATGCTGAACCAAACGGATGGTCTGAAGTGCGCGACGCCCGACGGGGCCTTCTACGTTTATCCGGACTGCGCAGGCCTCATCGGCCGCAAGACGCCGGCGGGCGATGTGCTGGCAACCGACGAAGACGTCGCCGGCTATCTGCTGGAGGCCGAGGGCGTGGCGGTGGTGCATGGCGGTGCCTTCGGCGTCTCGCCCGCGTTCCGCATCTCTTACGCGACCTCGACCGAGCTTCTGGAAGATGCCTGCACGCGCATCCAGCGTGCGTGCGGCGCGCTCAAGGCGGCCTAGCCTACAGGAACTCCGTCACTGCGTGGATGGTGAGGCCGACAAGGCCGCCCACCAGCGTGCCGTTGATGCGGATGAACTGCAGGTCGCGGCCCACCGCGGCTTCGACGCGCTCGGTGACGGTATCGGCGTCCCAGCTCCGCACGGTGTCGGAAACGATGCGCACCAGTTCGTCGCCGTAGTCGGCAACGACGCCGACGATCGCGCGGCGCGCGTATTTGTTGAGCGCGTGGCGCAGCGCCGGGTCATTCTCTATGGTCTTGCCGATGTGGCGCGCGGCCTCGCCGACCCGCCCGGCAAGCGCCTGCTCGGGATCGGCAAGCGACGCACGCAGCGATGTCTTGGCGTTCGTCCAGATGCCGTCGAGGAAACCGCCGAGTTCGGGATTGTCGATCACTTCGAGCTTCAGCGTCTCGATGCGCGCCTGCGTTTCCGATTCGAACTGCATGTCGAACGCGAAGTCCTTCAGCGCCACCATTACCTTCACGCGCAGCGGATGCTCGGGATCGGCCGACATCTCGTTCAGCAGTCGGCGCAAGGCTTCGATGATCGAGTTTGCGAGCCGCTCGTCGAGCGAGGCCAGGCGCAGCAGCCACATCGTGCGCGCCTCCACGAGATCGCGGATCAGCCCTTCATTCTGATCGAGCACACGCGCGAGCCACGTAATCCCCGAATCGACCAGCGGCTGCAGCCGCCCCTCTTCGATCGAGCGGTCGAGCACACGGCCCATCAGCGGCGACAGCTCGAAGCGGCGGAGGTTGCCGCCGATCGCGCCGCGTATCCATCCCGAGACCGCCTCGTTGTCGAGCGCGTCGAGAAGCTGGATGCCGAGCTTTCCGATGCTGCCGCTGAGCCGCGTTTCGGCGGGCGGTGCGGAGAGCCAGCGGCCGACGGCGCCCGCCATGTCCACGCTGCGCATCCGGCGCGCGACGATCGCGGGTTTCAGGAAGTTGGTTTTGAGGAACGTGGCGAGATTGTCGCCGAGCCGGTCCTTGTTCTTTGGGATGATGGCGGTGTGCGGGATCGGCAGCCCGAGCGGGTGGCGGAACAGCGCCGTCACCGCGAACCAGTCCGCAAGCCCGCCGACCATGGCCGCCTCAGCGAACGATTCGACGTAGGGCGCCCACACATAAGTCTCGCCGAGCAGGCGCGCCGCCACGAACACCGCCGCCATCAGCAGCAGCATTCCCGTCGCGACGACCTTCATGTGCCGCGCCGGGTCGGCGTTCACCCAGGTGCGCGCTGAACCGATCGCCCCGTCCTACTCGGCCGGGGCTGCGGGCGCCGTTGCCGGCTTGCCCGGATGGTCGTGCGTCAGGAGCTTGCCGAACTTCGCGCCGAGCCAGCGCTCGAAGTCGTCGGCAAGGCTGAAGCCCGCGGGAACGATGACCAGCGTCAGCAGCGTCGACAGGATGAGCCCGCCAATCACCGTGATGCCCATCGGAGAGCGCCATGCGCCGTCGCCCGTCAGCGAAAGCGCCGTCGGCAACATGCCTGCGGCCATCGCCACCGTGGTCATCACGATCGGCTGCGCGCGCTTGTGGCCTGCGTCGATGATGGCCGTCACCTTGTCCACACCCTTGTTCATCTCCTCGATCGCGAAATCGACGAGCAGAATGGAGTTTTTCGCAACAATGCCGAGCAACATCAAGAGGCCGATCAGCACGGGCATCGAGATCACCTGCCCCGTGAGATGTAGCGCCAAGGCCCCGCCGAGCGGCGCGAGCAGCAGCGAGCCCATGTTCACGAAGGGCGGCATGATGCGCTTGTAAAGCAGCACGAGCACTGCGAACACGAGGAGGATCCCCGAAACCACCGCAATCGTGAACTGCGTGACCAGTTCGGCCTGCATCTTCGATTCGCCGAACTCGACGCGCTCGACGCCCGCAGGAAGGTTGCGAAGTGTCGGCAGGCCAAGCGCCACTTTCAAGCCTTCGCCCTTCACAAAGCCCTCGGCGAGGTCGGCGCCGACGACGATACGGTCGCGCTGGTTGTAGCGGCGAAGGATGGACGGACCTGCCCCGAAGCCGATGTCGGCGACAACCTTCAGCGGCACCGATCCACCGCTCGACGTCGGCACCGGCAGGTTTTCGATCGTCGTGATGTTCTTGCGCGACTCCGTGGGTAGGGCGACCCGGATCGGAATCTGCCGATCGGACAGCGAGAACTTCGCGACGTTCTGGTCGATATCGCCGATCGTGGCGATGCGGATCGTCTCGCTGAGGTCCGCCGTGGTGATGCCGAGTTCGGCGGCAAGATCGAAGTGCGGCGAAATGACGATTTCCGGGCGCTGCAGATCGCCTTCGACGCGCGGCGCGACGAACATCTTCTGCGCGCGCATTTCCTCGACGATCTTCACCGCGGTATCATGCAGCAGCTCGCTGTCGTCCCCGGCAATCATCACCGTCACGTCGCGCCCGCCGCTCCAGCCGTCCATCGACTGGAACGTGATCCGGGCGTCCGGGATCTTCTGAAGCTCGGGTGTCAGCTGCTTCTGATACTCGATGCTGGTGCGCTTCCGCTCGTCGCGAAGCTGCGTGTAGATCATCGCGTCGCCGGGCTTTTCGATATCGATGTAGCTGAGCTGCGTCTCCGGCTGCTTCAGAAGAACGGCGTTCGCGCGCTCAGCGACGGTGCGCGTCTGTTCGAGCGTCGTTCCCGGCACCATCTCGATCTTCAGCTGGGTCGAATCCTGGTCGGATTCGGGCTGGAAGGTGAATGGCAGCGTCGAGAACGACACGACCGTGAGCACCAGCGCGAGCGCCCCGATCCCCATCACCCAGACACGGTGATCGGCAAGGCGCCAGAAGTGGCGCTTCCAGTCCGTCCGCAGCCGCGCCTTCTCGGCCTTCCGCGTATCGAGCGACCAGTGCAGCAGCGCGAGATAGCGGTCCATCATCGGGCCGTCGCCGTGGTTCTGCTCGCCTTGCGCCTTCAGGAAATAGGCGGCGATGAGTGGTGTGATCATACGCGCGACGGCAAGGCTCATCAGCACGGCGACCACGACGGTGAGCCCGAACTGCTTGAAGAACTGGCCGGTAACGCCGCCCATCAGGCCAACGGGCAGGAACACGGCCGCGATTGCGGACGTCGTCGCCACGACGGCGAGACCGATTTCGTCGGCCGCATCCATAGAGGCCTGATAGGCCGTCTTCCCCATGCGCATGTGGCGCACGATGTTCTCGATCTCCACGATCGCGTCGTCGACGAGCACACCGGCGACAAGGCTGAGCGCGAGCAGCGACAGGCTGTTCAGCGTGAAGCCCATCAGGTCCATGAACCAGAACGCCGGGATCGCCGACAGCGGAATGGCAGTCGCCGAAATCAGCATGGCGCGCCAGTCGCGCAGGAACAGGAACACCACGATCACGGCGAGCACGGCGCCTTCCAGCAGCGCCGCCATCGAGGCTTCGTACTGCTGTTCGGTGTACTTCACCGTGGTGAACATCGGCGTGATCTTCACCTTGGGATATTCTTTGGCGAGCTGGTCCAAGACCTTGAGCGCATCGTTATAGACGGTGACGTCGGACGAGCCCTTGGCCTTTGCCAGGCGGATACTCACCACCTGCCGCCCGTCGATCAGACCGAGGCCGCGCTGCTCGCCATAGGAATCGCGCACGTTCGCGACATCGGAAAGCCGGAGCGTGCGCCCGCCCACACTCAGCTGCGTCGCGCCGAGCGCCGCGGCGTCGGCCGCGTTGCCGAGCACGCGCACAGACTGTTCGGCGCCCGCGATCTCGGCGCGACCGCCCGTGGCGTTGAGGTTTAGCTGGCGGAGCTGCTGGTTCACCTGCGCGGCGGTGATGCCCTGCGCCTGCAGCTTCATCGGATCGAGCTCGACGCGCATTTCGCGCGAAACGCCGCCGCCACGGCTCGAAACCGCCATGCCGGGCACCGACAGAAGCCGCTTCGAAGCGACATTATCGACGAACCACGACAACTCCTCGAGCGTCATGTCGACCGACTGCACGGTCCAGTAGGCGAGCACGCCATCGATATCCTCGCGCACCACCTGCGGTTCGAGAATACCTTGCGGCAGGTCGCCGCGAACCTTCTGCACCGCGTCGCGCACGTCGTTTACGGCGCGGTCGATCGGCGTGCCGATGTCGAACTGCACCATCGTCGTCGATGTGCCCTCGGTCACCCACGACGTGATCTCGTCCACGCCGCTCACGTTCCGTACCGAGGCTTCGATGATCTGCGTGATCTGCGTCTTCATTTCCGAAGGCGCAGCGCCCGGCTGGGTGATGATCACCTGCGCCATCGGGAAGCTCACGTCCGGGTTGTTGTTGATGTCCATGCGGATGAAGCTGACGATACCCGCCAGCGTCAGCGCCACGAACAGCACGATCGGCGGAACCGGGTTCCGGATCGACCAGGACGAGATATTCCGCATCGTTTCTTTTCCTGTCGGCGGTGACGTGTTTCGCGTCGCTTATTTCTGCGGCGTGTTCAGTACCGGGCGGACCTTTTCACCCGGATTGAGGAAGGCGCCGGCCGACTGCACGACCTGTTCCTGGCCCGAGAGACCGCTCGAAATCGCGACGCCGCTCGAAGAGACCGCACCGACCTCGACGTTGCGGCGCTCGACGGTACCGTCCTTCGCCACAACGTAGACATAGCTGCTGTCGGCATCGCCCATCACCGCGGATTCGGGCAGCAGCGGCCGGTCAGCCTTGCCCACCTCGATCTTGCCCGACGCAAAGCCGCCGGGGCGCAGCGCGGGATCAGCCGGAAGCGCAATGCGAACGAGGCCCTGGCGCGTCTGCGGGTTGATCACCGGCTCCACCATCCAGACCCGGCCCGCGTAGGCGGTCTGGGAGCCGATCATCTGTACCGTCGCCGACTGCCCCGTCGTGATACCGGCGAGATCCTGTTCGGCGACCAGGGCGCGCATTTCCATCGCGCCGTCCTGCGCCATGCGGAACACGGCGGAGGAGCCCGAGCTCACGACCTGACCCGGCTCGACGTTGCGTTCAAGGATGAGACCGGATTCCGGCGCACGAATGTCGAGCCGCCCGAGCCGCGCCTGCGCTTCGCGAAGCTGCGCGACGGCAACGTTCACGTTCGCATTTGCGCTGTCGCGGGTGGCGGTGCGGCGTTCGATGTCGGCCTTGGAGATGAACCCGCGCGCCACAAGAGACTGCGCGCGGTCAAGCTCGGACTGCGCAAGCGCGGCGTCGGCACGGGCACGAACGGCTGAAGCCTGAAGCTGGTTCACCTGCTGCTCCAGAACCGAGCGGTCGATGCGCGCCAGCACCTGGCCTTTCCGCACATAGTCTCCTGCATCGACGAGAACCGCGACGACCGCCCCGCCCTCGCCCTGCACGCCGACAGGCATGTCGCGGCGCGCGGCAATGCTGCCCACCGCCTTTACGCTGTCCGCGATCTGCGTGGTGCCCGGCACGATCACCGTGATGGACGGATGGCCGGCATCCGGATTCTGGGGCGGCGCCTTCGGGCTGCCGCCGAAGATCAGCCAAGCGGCGACGGCCCCCGCGACGAGGATCGCCGCAAGGATCAGCAGACGGCGCCGACGACCGTCATCGGCCGATGCCCACGACCGGGAAACGCTGCTCCTGAAAGAGCTATCAACGGGTTGGTGCATGTTCATCGCCAGTGACTGTGCCTGTTTTGTATCGAAGGGTGTATTACCCGAATAGGTCAGTTAGCGCAAGGTCCGCATGACGGAACCGGAATTCGAGTTTTGCTCGAAACAATGTAAAGTTGGGGGCAAGTAGCACGTTTGCAGCAGTCAAACGAGCCAATAACTGAATATTTCGAGACACGTTGCCTAGACTCCACACCAAGTTTCGGCTCGACACCAATTCGATAAACGGATTTTATCATCGACGAACGCACGACAGGAGGGTGCGTTCGCGGATCGCCCGTGCGGCATCCAGTCGCTCAGGCCCGCCCGCAGGAAACGTCAGGTACATCTACGGTTGTTCTGAAAACAACAGAGGGAGTGAGCAGATGGACTACGATTTTCTCGGTTGGATCGTTGTCGGCCTCATCGCCGGCGCGCTCGCGAAGTGGATCATGCCGGGCAAGGATCCCGGCGGCATCATCGTCACCATCCTCATCGGCATCGCCGGCGGCCTTATTGGCGGTTACATCGGCAGTATGCTTGGTTTTGGCGGCAGCAACAGCAATATCATCAACGTCCTGATCGCCACGGCAGGCGCGATCCTGCTTCTCTGGATCTATCGCATGATCAAAGCTCGGCAGGCGTAAGCACCTTCCGGTTTTTTCAACTTCGGTTCATGTCAGGCGGCGGATAGGGCAACTTGTCCGCCGCTGATCCGTTGGGGTGGAAAACGAAAGGAATGAAACACATGCGTACTGCAACGCTTCTCGCCCTTGGCGCCCTTGCCGCCACTGCCGCGACTCCGGTCGCCGCCGAAACGGCGCCGAGCGTCCCCGCCGAAACTCTGCTGTCGCTGACAGCGACCGGCGAGAGCACCCGCGTTCCCGATGTCGCCATCATTTCGGCGGGCGTCGTCACGCAGGCAACCGAAGCGCGCGCCGCGCTCACCGCCAACAACAGCCAGATGACGCGTGTCGTTGCCGCGCTCAAGAAAGCCGGCATCGCCGAACGCGACATTCAGACCTCCAACATCAACCTGAACCCGCAATACACCTACGAGGAGCGCAAGGCCCCGCAGCTTATCGGCTATCAGGCAAACAACACGGTCACGGTGAAGCTGCGCAAGCTCGCGAGCGCCGGCGACGTAATCGATGCGCTTGTTACCCAAGGTGCGAACCAGGTGAATGGGCCGACGTTCGGTCTCGACAAGCCCGAGGAAGCCACGAACGAGGCGCGGCTCGACGCCGTGAAGAAGGCGCGCTCGCGTGCCGACCTCTATGCGGGCGCCGCCGGCCTCCGCGTGAAGCGCATCGTCTCCATCAGCGAAGGCGGCGGCTATCAGCCGCCCTACCCGATGCCAAAGCTACAGATGGCGCGCGCCGAGACCGCAGACGCGGCCGCGCCGCCCGTGGAAGCGGGTGAGGTCGGCACCAACGTCACCGTGACGGTGGTGTTCGAGCTTCAGTAGAACGCGCCGGGCAGGGCTTCAGACGACGGTCGCACCGCCGTCGATTACGAAGCCCTGCCCGCTCGCAAATCCGCCCGCCTTTGAAGCAAGAAGCACGGCCATGCCTGCGATCTCGTCGGGCTCGCCGATCCGTTGCAGTGTCGAATGCGCGGTGGATTGCTTCAGGATTTCGGGATTGTCCCACAGCGCCTTGGCGAAATCGGTCTTGATAAGGCCGGGGCAGATCGCGTTCACGCGCACGTTCGCGGGGCCGTATTCGGCGGCGTAGTTGCGCACCAGCTGCAGGTCCGCCGCCTTCGAGATGTTGTAAGCGCCGATCATGGTCGAGGCCTTGAGCCCGCCGATCGACGAAATGACGATGATCGCGCCATCCTTGCGCTCGACCATTTGCGGCGCGGCCATCTGGATCAGCCAGTGGTTCGAAACGATGTTGTTTTGCAGAATCTTGGTGAACTGGTCGTCCGCGATCCCCGCCATTGGCCCGAAATACGGGTTCGAGGCGGCGTTGCAGACGAGAATATCGATCTTGCCGAGCTTCGCCGTGGCACTGCTGATCAGCGCCTGAAGCTCTTCCTTCACGGAAATATTGGCGGGGATGGCGATGGCCGCGTCGCGGCCGACTGCGGCGTTGATCTCCGCAACCGCTTCGTCACACGCCTCCTGCTTGCGGCTGGAGACGACGACGCTCGCGCCGTGTTCCGCCATGCGGTGCGCGATCGCCTTGCCGATACCGCGAGACGAACCGGTGATGACGGCGACCTTGCCGGTCAGATCGAAAAGTGCCGGAATACCCATGATGTCTCTCCCTGTCAGACGCGTTCGATGATGATTGCAGGTGCCATGCCGCCGCCCGCGCACATGGTGACGAGCCCGCGTTTCAGGTCGCGTCGCTCCAGTTCGTCAAGGATCGTGCCGATGAGGATCGATCCGGTCGCGCCGATCGGATGGCCGAGCGCCATCGCACCGCCGTTGACGTTCACCCGGTCACGGTCGAGCTTCAGGTCGCGGATGAACTTCTCGGCAACCACGGCGAACGCCTCGTTGATCTCGAAGAGATCGATGTCGTCCACGGTAAGACCCGCCTTCGCCAGCACCTTCTTCGCGGCCGGAACCGGCGCGTTCAGCATCAGCGTCGGGGAATCGCCCATGTTCGCCATCGCCACCACCCTGGCGCGCGCCTTCAGGCCCCGCTTGGCCGCATAGGCCGGCGAGGCGAGCAGCAGCGCCGCAGAGCCATCGACGACGCCTGACGAGTTGCCCGCGTGGTGCACATTCTCGATTTCGAGATCGGGATAGGCTTGGCGCACAAGACTACGATACGTCAGCCCTTCCTCGTCAAGGGGCATGTCGATCAGCCGCGCGAATGCGGGTTGCAGCTGCGCGAGGGTTTCGAGGGTCGTGCCGGGGCGCGGGAACTCTTCTCGGTCGAGCGCGAGGCTACCGTCTTCGCGGTAGACCGGCACGAGGCTCTTGGCGAAATGCCCGCCCGCGATGGCCGCCGCTGCGCGTTCCTGGCTGACGACGGCGAGCGCATCGAGGTCGCGGCGGCTGATGCCTTCCAGCGTCGCGATCGCGTCGGCGCAGACGCCCTGGTGCGGCTGTGGGTGACGGTCGCGCAGGCGCCGGTTGCCGCGGTCCATGGTGCGGGGCGCATCGGCGGAAATCCCCTGCCCCGTCTGCGACATCATCTCGGTGCCGCCCGCGATCACGCAATCCTCCATGCCAGACATGATGGAGGCCGCAGCGAGGTTCACCGTCGTGATGCCCGATCCGCAGAAGCGGTCCAGCGTCACCCCCGAGGAGCGGACGTCGTACCCGGCGTCGAGCGCCGACATGCGGCCGAGGTCGCCCGCTGCCGCGCCGGTCTGCGAGCTGGTGCCCCAGATGATGTCGTCGACTTCGGCGGTATTGAGCTCATTCCGCTCGGCAAGCGCCCTCAGCACCGTCGCGCCCACCTGCTGCGGGTGGGTATCCGCAAGCGATCCCTTGCCGACCTTGCCAATGCCGCGCGGAGTCCTCACGGCGTCGATGATCAGTGCTTCGGCCATGTGCGTCTCCTGTTCTCGTCTCCACAGGCCGCTCTAAAGGAAAGCGCGGGCTCCCCGATACCGCTTCAAACTCACAGCCTGTTTGCATCCTATCCGCCTTTGGGCCACGGTCGCCCTTGAAACCGCTGGGAGAGATCGTGCGCCGGTTCAGACGCCTGCCGCCCCTTGAACCGCGCCTCCAGAGCGAGGCGCTGTCCGATACCGAAGGCACGCGGCTCGGGCGCAGTATCGATCAGGAAGCCGCGGCAAGGCCGGGGCTTTCGGGCATCCATTTGCTTGCCGACGCGCATCAGGCGTTCGCCGCGCGCATCCTCCTCGCCCGCGCCGCTGAACGCAGCCTCGACGTGCAATACTACATCTGGCGCGCCGACCTCTCCGGGATGCTGATGCTCGAAGCGCTGCGCGAGGCGGCAGACCGGGGCGTGCGCGTTCGCCTGCTGCTCGACGACAACGGCATCGCCGGCCTCGACAACCTGCTCGCCGCGCTCGACGTCCATCCGATGATCGAAGTGCGCCTGTTCAACCCGTTCTTCGTCCGCCGCCCCAAGGCCCTCGGCTACCTCACCGATTTCAAGCGCCTCAACCGGCGGATGCACAACAAGAGCTTCACTGCCGACAGTCAGGCGACGATCATCGGCGGCCGCAACGTCGGCGACGAGTATTTCGCCGCGCGCGACGGCGACCTTTTCGCCGACCTCGATGTCCTGGCGATCGGCGCGGTGGTGAACGACGTCTCGCGCGATTTCGACCGCTACTGGAACTGCGCCTCGGCGTGGCCCGCCACGCGCCTGCTCCCCGTGGTCGGCGTCGAACAGCTCGAAGAGCTGGCGCAGCGTTCAGCGGCCATCCACGCCGACCCGCGGGCGCACACCTATGTGGAAACCGTCCGCTCCCTGCCCTTCATCACGCACATGCTGGATGGCTCATTGCCGTTGGTATGGGCGCGTGTGCGGATGGTCAGCGACGATCCCGCGAAGGTGCTCGACAAGGCGAGGCCGGGTACGTCGCTCGGCGAGCAGTTGCAGGAAGCGGTCGGCCGTCCCTCCCGCGAGATGGCGCTGGTTTCCGCCTATTTCGTGCCGACCGCCGCCGGTGTCGAAGCGTTCGCCGAACTTTCGCGGGAAAAAATCAAGGTCAGCGTGCTGACGAACGCACTCGAATCCACCGATGTCGCCATCGTCCACGCCGGCTATGCGAAGCGCAGGGAAGCGCTGATCCGCGCCGGGGTTCGGCTTTACGAGATGCGACGCCCGCGTGCAGGCACGCGCCGGAAGCGCCGCCTCCCGCTCGGCGTCGGCGGGTCGGCCGCAAGGTCCGTCACCGGCTCGATCCTGCGTTCGAGCGGCTCGATGCTGCACGCCAAGACCTTCACGGTGGACCGCGAGCGGCTCTTCGTGGGTTCGTTCAACTTCGATCCGCGTTCGGTCGCGCTCAATACAGAGCTGGGCTTCGTCATCGAAAGCCCGGAGCTCGCCGCAGACGTGCAGGACGCCTTCGAAAGCGTGATCCCCATGAGCGCCTACGAAGTGACGCTCAGCGACAAGGGTCGCCTGCGCTGGATCGAGCGGGAGGAAGATGGCGGCGAGATCGAAATCCACGACGTCGAACCCGGCACGACGCGGCTGCAACGCCTCGCCATCCGGGTTCTGTCGCGCCTCCCGATCGAGTGGCTGCTTTAGTAGACGACCACGCTGCGGATCGATTTGCCCGCGTGCATCAGGTCGAAGCCCTTGTTGATTTCCTCAAGGCCCATGACGTGGGTGATCATCGGATCGATCTCGATCTTGCCGGTCATGTACATGTCGACGATCTTGGGAACGTCGGTGCGGCCCTTGGCGCCGCCAAACGCCGTGCCGCGCCAGTTGCGCCCGGTGACGAGCTGGAAGGGACGCGTGCTGATTTCCTTGCCTGCCTCGGCCACGCCGATGATGATGCTCGTGCCCCAGCCGCGATGGCAGGCTTCGAGCGCGGTGCGCATCACTTCGGTATTGCCGGTCGCGTCAAACGTGTAATCCGCGCCGCCATCCGTCATCGTGACGATCTTCGCGACGACATCCTCGCGGCTCATCCCCTTGGAGTTGAGGAAGTCCGTCATGCCGAACTTGCGGCCCCATTCCTCTCGGTCGGGGTTGATATCGACGCCGATGATCTTGTTGGCGCCGGCCATCCGCGCACCCTGCAGCACGTTGAGGCCGATACCGCCGAGACCGAACACGACGACATTGTCGCCGACCTGCACCTTGGCCGTATTGATGACCGCGCCCACACCCGTCGTCACGCCGCACCCGATGTAGCAGCTCGACTGGAACGGCGCGTCCTCGCGGATCTTCGCGACCGCGATCTCGGGCAGCACCGTGAAGTTCGAAAAGGTCGAGCAGCCCATGTAGTGGAAGATCGGCTGGCCCTTGTAGGAGAAGCGCGTCGTGCCGTCGGGCATAAGCCCCTTGCCCTGCGTGGCGCGGATCGCGGTGCAGAGGTTGGTCTTGCCCGAAAGGCAGCTTTTGCACTGGCGGCATTCCGGCGTGTAGAGCGGGATCACGTGGTCGCCCGGCTTCACGCTGGTCACGCCCTGCCCCACTTCGCGCACGATGCCTGCGCCTTCGTGGCCGAGCACGCTGGGGAAGATGCCTTCGCTGTCGAAACCGTCGAGCGTGTAGGCGTCCGTATGGCAGATGCCCGTCGCCATGATCTCGACCAGAACCTCGCCCGCCTTCGGGCCTTCAAGGTCGAGTTCCACGATCCCAAGAGGCTTCTTCGCCTCGAAAGCCACAGCCGCGCGTGTCTTCATGAATCACCCTCCGTCAGCGTACACCAGTGTATGTTCACCCGTCTAAGCCGGGAACCTCCACCGCGCCAACCCCATCCGCCTCGAAACTGGCGATGGGGTACGCGCAATAGTCCGCTGCGTAATACGCACTTGGGCGATGATTTCCAGAGGCGCCGAGTCCGCCGAAGGGCATATTCGCCGCCGCGCCCGTCGTCGGCCGGTTGCGATTGACGACGCCCGCGCGGCTTTCCTCGATGAAACGCGTCCATAGATCGGCGTCTTCGCTGATGAGCCCGGCGGAAAGCCCGAAAACCGTATTGTTCGCAGCGCGCATCGCCGCATCGAAGTCGGCCACGCGGATCACCTGCACGACCGGCGCGAAAATCTCGGCGTCCGGCACATCGATACCGGTCACATCGAAAATTGCCGGCGTCACAAACGCCTCCGAGCGCCCTTCGAGCCCCTCGAAAGGCCGAATCACTTTCGCGCCGCGCGAGACGATGCCGTCCGCAGCCATCCGCGCCCCGGCGGCAGCCGCATCGGAGACGAGCGGCCCCATGAACGCGCTGCCCGCCTCGTCCCAAGCGGCGATGCGCAGCCGCCCGGCCATCGCATCCACCGCGTCGACGATCGCGTCACCCACCTTGCCCTCGGGCACGATCAGCCGCCGCGCGCACGAGCAGCGCTGGCCGGTGGTGACGAAGCTCGACTGCACGATGATCGAAGCGGCAGCTTCCGGCGAATCCCAGGCAACCAGCGGATTGTTGCCGCCGAGTTCGAGCGCAAGGCTCACATGCGGCCGGTCGATCAGCGTGCGCCGCAGCGCCGCACCCGCCCCCGCAGAGCCCGTGAACAACAGCCCATCGATATCGCCTGCAACCAGCGCTTCGCCCGTCGCCCGCGCACCCTGCACGATATTGAGCACGCCTTCGGGAAGCCCCGCCTCGGTCCACGCGGCCACCATCGCCTCGCCAATGGCGGGCGTGATTTCAGACGGCTTGAACACCACCGTGTTCCCCGCGAGCAGCGCCGGGATGATGTGCCCGTTCGGCAGGTGGCCTGGGAAGTTGTACGGCCCCAGCACAGCCATCACGCCATGCCCGCGATGACGCAGCACGGCGCGCCCGAACGGCATATCCGCCGCCCGCTCGCCGGTGCGCTCGGCAAACGCGCGGATCGAAACTTCGACCTTGCCGATCATCGATCCGATCTCGGCCTCGGTCTCCCAAAGCAGCTTGCCCGTCTCGCGCGAAATCAGCCGCGAAAGCTCCGCCTTGCGGCTGCCGAGCACTTCGCCGTAGCGCCGCGCGAGCGCGATCCGCTCCTCGAGTGGGCTCGATCGCCACGCGCCGAGCGCAGCACGTGCCTTTGCGACGGCGGCATTGCAATCGTCCGCGCTTGCGGCGGGGCCTTCCCATACGGTTTCGCCCGTCGCCGGATCGATCGAATGGAAAATCGTCATGCAGAAACCCTCACCGCGTCGCCGTTGCTCAGCTTCAGCGCATCGGCCGCTTCTTTGGTGATCGTCACGGCGGTCTCGCCAACGCGGGCCGCCGCGCGCACCGATCGGAACCCGTCGATCTGCATCGTCGAGAGCAGCGCCTGCGTCTCACCCGGATCGCCGATCTCCAGCCGCAGCGTCCGCGTTGCGCGGATCGTGGCCACCTCGGCCGCCGAACAGGTCATCGTCGGGCCGCCGTCGAAGATGTCGACCAGCCCCGAGCGTTCGAAGCCCTCTTTCTCCAGCAGCGCCAGCGCCGGCTCGCCGTCCCGGTGGACACGGCCGATCGCAGCGCGCGCATCCGCGTCGATAAGGTCGACATAGATCGGGTGGCGCGGCGCGAGATCGAGGATGAACTGACCGTCGGTGGATGTCACCATGCGGTCCGCCTCCTCGAACGGCAGCCGAAAGAACTTGGAGGCAACACCTTCCCAGAAGGGTGATTTGCCGTTGTCGTCGAACCAGCCGCGCAGCTCCGCCATGATGGTGTGCGAAAAGCGCGTCGGCTCTGCGCCGATCAGCATGTAGCGCGAGCGCGCGAGCAGGCTCCCCGCACCGCCACTGCGCCGCTCGGGCCGAAGGAACAGCGATCCCACCTCGGTCCAGCCGCCGCATTCGTTCACCAGCACCAGTGCCTGATGGTCGAAGCGCGTCCCGATGGCCGACGAATATTGCGCGAGCGTCATCACGCGGAACGAGAAGTGCGGGCGTTTCAGCCCCACGGCGGCACGAACCCCGGCCAGCCCTTCGACCCGCCCCGTCTCCGTGTCCTCCAGCATGATCGTGTACCACGCCTCGGCAGGCGCGATGGCGCCCGTGAAGCTCGCCTCTGCGAGGTCGAGGCGCGCTGCAAGCGTCGCCTCGTCCTCGGGCAGGCTGGTGAACCCGCGGCCCGAAAGCACCGCGAGTTCCATCATCACGTCAAGATCGGCCGGCCTCGCCGGCCGGATGACCAGCATCAGGCCGCCTTTGCGAGGCGCGTCCGCGCGTCGGCGAACGCCGCGTCGAGCCGCTTCACGACCTCGGCCGCCTCGGCGCTGGAAAGCAGCAGCGAAGGCAGCAGGCGCACGCAGTTTTCGCCGCCGCCCGCGACAAGGATGCCATGATCGCGCGCCAGCGCCATGAACTCACGGTTGTTGGGTACGAGCTTCAGGCCGATCAGCATCCCTTTGCCGCGCACCTCAAGGATAAGGTCGCTGTGCTTGTACTTGAGCGCGTTCAGCTGCTCGACGAGTTCCGCCGAAACAGCGCGGGCGTGCGCCAGCGTCTCTTCCTTGGAGATTTCGTCGAACGCCGCGATGCCCACGGCCATGGCGAGCGGGTTGCCGCCGAAGGTGGAACCGTGTGTGCCGACGACCATGCCCTTCGCAGCTTCCCGCGTGGCGAGGAACGCGCCCACCGGGAAACCGCCGCCGAGCGCCTTGGCGATCGCCATGATGTCCGGCTCCACGCCCTCGAACCACTGGTGCGCGAACAGCTTGCCGGTCCGGCCCATGCCGCTCTGCACCTCGTCATAGATGAGGAGCACGCCGTGCTGGGTGCAGAGGTCGCGCACGCGCTTCAGCCATTCGCCGGTCAGCGCCCGTGCACCGCCCTCGCCCTGCACCGGCTCCACGATCACTGCCGCCGTCGTCGGGCGCGCGATGGCTTCGGCGATGCCCGCTTCGTCGTCGAGCGTCAGCTGCACGTAGCCCGGAAGCCGGGGTCCGAAACCGTCGAGATACGATGCGTTGCCGGAGGCGTTCACCGCGGCATAGGTGCGGCCGTGGAACGAGCCCGCGAAGCCGATCACGTCGATCCGCTCTGGCGCGCCGTTCACATGGTGATAGCGGCGCGCGGTCTTGAGCGCGCCTTCGATCGCCTCGGAACCCGAGTTGCCGAAGAACACGACGTCGGCGAAGGTTGAATCGATCAGGCGCTCAGCCAGCGCTTCCTGTCCCGGAATGCGAAAGATGTTGGACACGTGCCACAGCTTCTTGGCCTGCGCTTCCAGCGCCGCCACGAGCTTCGGATGCGCGTGGCCGAGCCCGTCGGTCGCAATGCCCATCACGCAGTCGAGCCAGCGATTGCCGTCGACATCGTAAAGCCACGAACCCTCGCCGCGATCGACGACGAGCGGCGCCCGGCTGTAAACCCCAAGCAGATTGTCGGACATAATCTTCTCCATAGAAACTGTGCGGCGCTGCTTAACGCTTTAGGCGGCGCGCGTCATCGCGAAGATACCGGTAGCGTTGCCGCTGTCGAAGCGCAGATCGAGTCCATCTGTCGCAGGATCCACATCGCGCGTGATGAACTCGTAGAACGAACCCGGCACGGTGCGGCGAACGCCGCCCGCGAACTTGCGCTCGAAGGTATCGGCGCGAAATGCCGTCTGGCGCACGCGGCCGCTGGTCGACACTTCAACCGCGTCCTTCATCGGGCGGCCTTCCGCCTTCAGCCGGGCGGCCAGCGCATCGACATCGGCAACGCGGTCGGTCGCATGGTTGAAGGCATTGCCCTCGGTCGCGATCCATGCTGCCTCGCCCGAACGCGCGAGCAGCGCTTCATAATCGCCGAGCGTCACCGGATCGTGGTGGCAGTCGAACGCCGCGACGATGGCGGGAAGCGCCACCACGGCATCGGAATAAGGCACACTCCCGTCCGCCGCGAACGCCGCGAGCGCGTCCTGCGCGTCGGCATTCAGCGGATCGCGCGTCGTTCCGAACACGCGCTCGGCGACGCGCACGAAGCCTTCGTCAAAACGCTCGACGTGAAGCTCGCTCACGAAGAACTGCGGGATCGCTTCCGGTGCATCGCGGTGGCAATAGGCGCGGCCCGTCATGCGCAGCGCGGGCAGCGGGTACGTGTCCGCCACGTGGTAGCCGAGCGGCTCCAGAATACGCTGGAACGCGTCCTGCCCTGCGGGGAGCGCGCCGGTCGGCCCTTCGCGAAAGCGGATCGTGCGCAGCGCGCCGTGATCGAAGGTGATGCGCTCGCCGCGCGCCACTGTATCCGCCACATAGGCCGCGCCGCTCGGCACGCGCTTCAGAAGGTCGTCGAACAGCAGAACGTTCAGCGCCATGGCGAACGCCGCGCGTGAGACGGTCTCGCCGGTTTCGGCAAGAAGCGCCGCATCAATGGAGAGCGCGCCGAGCGCCTTCGCGCCACCCTGCGGTCCCAACGTATCGATCACCAACCGTTCGATCGCGCCTACATTCGCATTCGACATGATAAAACTCCCAACGTTCCAGCGCCGATTGTCAGGAAATCGCAAAGATGGCAAACAAGGAGCCATCATCTACTCATGCGAGTTTGGAATGAGTGAACGCCGCCACCTGCCGCCGATCGGGGCGCTCGCCAGCTTTGCCGCCGCCGCGCGGCATGGCAGTTTCTCGCGCGCGGGTGAGGAGATCGGCCTCACGCAAAGCGCCGTCAGCCGCCAGATTGCGCTTCTGGAAGACTGGCTGCAGACGCCGCTGTTCGACCGCACGGGTCGCCGCGTCGCGCTGAATGCCGATGGCCGCGCTTATGCCGACGAGATTACCCCCGCGCTCGATCGCATTCGCCGCGCCACCGCCCGTCTCGCCTCGCGGCGGCCGGACAATGCGCTCAGCATCGCGACGCTGCCCAGTTTCGGGATGCGCTGGCTCGCCCCGCGCCTTCCCCGCTTCACCGCGGAACACCCCGACCTCGTCGTCAATTTCGCCGCGCGGTCGGACACGTTCGATTTCGCTGAGGAGGATTTCGACGCCGCGATCCACTTCGGCCTCGCCGATTGGCCCGGCGCCGCCCACGACTTCCTGTTCCGCGAAACATCGATTCCCGTCTGCGCGCCCGCGTGGCTCGCGGCGAACCCTCTCGGCTCTCCCGCCGATCTCATCGGCAAGCCGCTGCTCTTCCAGACCTCCCGCAAGGATGCGTGGGCACGCTGGTTCCGTCTCGCCGGAGTGGCCACGCCCACCGTGTCCGGCCCCACGTTCGAGCATTTCCTGATGCTCGCGCAGGCCGCCGCGGCGGGCGCGGGCGCCGCGCTCATCCCCAGCTTCCTCATCGAGCCGGAGCTTGCGGCAGGAACGCTCATCTCGCCCTTTGATCTGCCGCTCGCCACCGACAACGCCTACTATCTCGTGTCGCCCGAAACTGGCGGCAATGAAGCGCTTGCACGCTTCCGCGACTGGGTGGTGCGCGAGGCCGCGTCATCGTAGCGCTTGGCGTGCCCTGCGCGCTGCACTAATCCCGCCGCATGACTACCTCTGCCCGCCCCCGCGCCATTGCGCTTTGGCTTTATGTCGTTGCCGCGCTTGTCTTCGCGATGGTCGTCGTCGGCGGCATCACGCGGCTTACCGAATCCGGCCTCTCGATGGTCCGCTGGGAACCGATCTCGGGCGTCGTCCCGCCCTTGAATGATGCCGAGTGGCACGCAGAATTCGAAGCCTACAAGGCCTACCCCGAATACCAGAAGGTCAACCGGGGCATGTCGCTGTCCGAATTCAAGGCGATCTTCTTCTGGGAATATCTGCACCGCGTCCTCGGCCGCTTCATCGGCCTCGCCTTCGCTCTGCCGCTCGCATGGTTCTGGGCCCGCCGGGCGATCCCGGAAGGCTACAAGCCGCGCCTTCTCGCGCTCCTCGCGCTCGGAGGCCTGCAGGGCGCGATCGGCTGGTGGATGGTCGCCTCGGGCCTCATAGACCGTCCCGATGTGGCGCACGACCGCCTCGCCGTGCATCTCGGCACTGCGCTCTTCATCCTCGGCGGCCTCGTCTGGACCGCCCGCGACCTGATGGCGCTTCAACGCCGCGAAGGCCGCTCGCGGCTCAAAGGGTTTGCCGTTCTGGCGCTTTCCGTGCTGGCGATCCAGATCGTCCTCGGCGCGTTCGTCGCCGGGCTCAATGCCGGGCATGCCTTCGCCGAATGGCCGCTCATGGGCGGGCACTTCTTTCCCGAAGGCGTGCAGTGGCTGGAGCCGCTTTGGCGCAACGTCGTCGACAATCCCGTCGTCGTGCAGTGGGTGCACCGCTGGTGGGCGTGGCTTGCCGCGGCGCTGCTCGTCCTGCTTTCCGTGCGCACGTCGCGCGAAAGCGGGGGCAGCGCGCCGCGTCTGGTCCTGCTTCTGCTCACGGCGCAGATCATCCTCGGCATCGCCACGCTGCTCACCGGCGTGGCGCTCCACGTGGCGGTCGCGCATCAGGCGGTCGCCGCGCTGCTGGTTTGGGCGGCGGTCTCGTGCGCGCATGGCCTCGGCAGGCCGGGATACCGGATGCACTGAAAGCCACTGATTCCGTTTGCAAATTTGCTTGAACACCATAATACCCCACGCCTAAACGCCTATTTCGCTTGACGCTTTCGGGCCGCTCCATCATATGCCGCGCCGTTCATGCGGGCGGCTTCATGCGGCCCGCCTTTGTTTTGGGATCGAACCATGCACACCAAGTCCACGGTCTCGGCGAAGCCCGCCGAAGTCGAAAAGAAGTGGCTGCTGATCGATGCCGAGGGCCTCGTCGTGGGTCGTCTCGCCTCGATCATCGCCAATCGCCTGCGCGGCAAGCACAAGGCGATCTACACGCCGCACGTCGATTGCGGCGACAATGTCATCGTCATCAACGCCGGCAAGGTCCGCTTCACGGGCAACAAGCTCAAGGACAAGACCTACTACCGCCACACCGGTTATCCGGGCGGCATCAAGGGCATCACCGCCGGCAAGGTTCTCGACGGCCGCTTCCCGGAGCGCGTGCTCGAGAAGGCTGTTGAGCGCATGGTTCCGCGCGGGCCGCTCGGCCGCGCCCAGATGCGCAACCTTCGCGTCTATGCGGGCGCAGAGCATCCGCACGTCGCACAGAATCCGCAGGTCGTCGACGTCGCGTCGATGAACCGCAAGAACAAGGTGGGTGCCTGATCATGGCTGAAGAGAAGTTGGGTCTTGAGGATCTGAAGGACCTCTCCGTCGAAACCGTCGCCGGCACCACGCCCGTCGCCGTTTCCGCCGCGCCGCTGCGCGAGAAGGAAATCGACGCACAGGGCCGCGCCTACGCAACCGGTCGCCGCAAGGATGCCGTCGCCCGCGTCTGGATCAAGCCGGGCACCGGCAAGATCACGGTCAACGGCCGCGATCAGACCGTGTATTTCGCGCGTCCCACGCTGCGTCTCGTCATCAACCAGCCCTTCGACGTGTCGGGCCGGGGCGGCCAGTTCGATGTCATCGCCACCGTTTCGGGCGGCGGTCTCTCGGGCCAGGCCGGTGCAGTCAAGCACGGCATCAGCCAGGCTCTGACCAAGTACGAGCCGGAACTGCGCGGCGTCGTGAAGCAAGCGGGCTTCCTCACCCGCGACAGCCGCACCGTCGAGCGTAAGAAGTACGGCCGCGCGAAGGCACGCCGCAGCTTCCAGTTCTCGAAGCGCTGATCGAAATTTTCATTCACTTCGTGGAAAAGGGCGCCTCCGGGCGCCCTTTTTATTTACGGTGTGCACCGACTCCATTGATTGCAGGTTCATCTTCGGCCTGCCAAAGCACGGCCTATGCATCTCGACCTTCAAACCGACGACATCCCGGCCATCCGACTGACCGAGGTCTGCGTGATCGGTGCAGGCGCCGCGGGCATCGGCATTGCGCGCCGCCTACTTGCACGCGGCCACAGCGTCACGCTCCTTGAAAGCGGCGGCCGCGATTACGAAGCGAAAACCGCCGCTCTCGGCGCCGGTCGCAACCTCGGCGAGCCCTATTACGACCTTGAAGATTCGCGCCTGCGCTTCTTCGGGGGCACCACCGCGATCTGGGGCGGGCGCTGCGCAGAGTTCGATCCCATCGATTTCGAGCGCCGAGACTGGGTGCCGCATTCGGGCTGGCCGATCTCCCGCGAAACGCTGGAGCCTTATTATCGCCAGGCCTGGGCCGAACTCGGCTTTCCTGAAGGCCCGGATGGAGCCCAGGCGATGAAGGCTGCGGGCGTGCCGCTCCCGGACCTTGATTCCGCCCGGCTTTCGCTCGGCACCTGGCAATTCGACGAGCGCTTCAACCGTTTCACCTTCGATGCCTGCGCGGATCTCCGCGCGCATCCGCGCTGCACCATCATCACCCACGCCACCGTCACCCGCATCGCGGCAAGCGAAGGCGGCGCCATCACGCATGTCGAGGCAAAAAGCCTCACCGGCCGCGGCATCCGCATTCACGCCCGCTACTTCGTGCTCGCTGCGGGCGGCCTTGAAAACCCGCGACTGTTGCTTGCGAACCGTCTCGGCAACGATCGCGATCTCGTCGGCCGCTTCTTCATGGAGCATCCGCACGCGCGCGGCGGGCGGGTGGTGGGTGGCGACACATGGGCCCTGCTGAAAGCCTTCGCACGCCCGCACCGCGTCGATGGCCGCAAGGTCGCGGCGCTCATCGCGCCAAGCGCCGCGCGGCAGGCGGAACGCCGCATCCTCAACACCTCGATGATCGTTGCGGGCCGCCAACCGGCGAGCGCGCAACAGTTCATCGGGATGCGCGCCTACTCCGGCCTCAAGCACAAAACCGCGCCAACGCGCGCCGGGCGCGGGCTCTGGATGCTCACCAAGCGCGCAGCTTCGTTCGTGCAGGAGCGCGCGGACCCGCTACGCCCCTGGCTGCTTCACAAGATGGGCGGCCTCGATCTCGCGCTCCTGGTGCGCGCCGAGCAGGCACCGAACCCGGATAGCCGCGTTCAGCTCGACACGGAAACGGACGCGCTCGGCATCCCGCGCATCACGCTCGATTGGCGCCTCACAGAGCTCGACATTGAAAGTGTCGCCGTACTTGCGCAGGACTTCGGGCACGAACTCGAACGCCTCGGCATGGGCCGCGTCGAGGTGGCGGAATGGCTCCTCGGCAGCGGGCGCCGCTGGACGACCGATCCGCTCATCAGTTCGCACCCCATCGGCGGCTATCATCATATCGGCACCACGCGGATGGCAGACAGCCCTGCGGAAGGCGTGTGCGACGCCGAAGGCCGCGTCCACGGCCTCGCAAACCTGTATGTCGCCGGCAGCTCGCTGTTCCCGACGTCCGGCTGGGCGAACCCGACCCTCACCATCATCGCGCTCGCCATGCGCACCGGGGATACGATCGCCCGCCGCATCGGAGAGAGCGCCCAGCCCCCGGTGGCCGATGCGGCCCCGGTCACGCCCGTACCGGTCTGTGCCGGAAATCCGCGGCGCAAGGCGTTCCGCGCAGAGCTCGTCGCCGCAAGCCTGCTCGGCCTGCTGCTCGTCGGCGACCAGACGATGGATGACGATATCGATATGCTGACCTCGCCCGCCGCGATCGAAATGCGACTGCCGGACCCGACACCGGATGGAAAGCCGAAAGCCGTGCAGGCGAGCGAAGACGAAGAGCAAGACCATCCCGACGAACCCGCGCCCTCTCTCGCGCGTTGAACACATGCGGTAACGCCGGGACTTTGCGTTTCGCGTCGCTGCCATTAAGCGTTGGCGCCATGTTTCGCGCTGTTCTCCTGCTGCTTGCCGCCCTCGCGTCGCCCGCCCTCGCGGCAAGCGCCGTTCAGAACCCCAACACGCGCGTCGAGCTGATCGCGGAAAGCGCAGCGCCCGCGCCGGGCAAGACGGTCGCGCTTGCCATCGTCACGACCCCCCGCAAGGGCTGGCATACCTATTGGAAGAATCCCGGCAGCGCGGGCATGGAAACCCAGTCTGCGTGGACGCTGCCGGGGGGCGCAGCCGCTTCCGCCATCCGTTATCCCGTGCCCTCCACGTTCACCGTCTCGGGCATCATGAACTATGTGTTCGAAGGCGAAGCGGCGCTGCTCGTCGATCTCGCGGTGCCGCAGCTTGCGTCCGGCACACCTCTCCCCGTGCAGGTCCGCGTCGACTATCTCGTGTGCGACGACCAACTTTGCGTTCCCGAAAGCGCGGACCTCGCGCTCGACCTTAAAGTTGGCGACGGTGCTGCGGACGCCGCGTCCGCGCCCCGCTTCGAAAAGGCGCGCGCGGCCCTGCCCCGCCCGGTCGACTGGCCCGCGCGCTACGCCCGTGCAGACGGCACGTTCCGCCTTTCCGTCGATACAACCGGCGCTGGAGACATCAGCCGCGCCTACTTCTTCCCGGAAGCCGACGGCGTACTCGATTATGACGCCCCGCAGACAGTGAACCGGGATGGCGACACGCTCGTCATCGAAACCACGGCGGGTGCAAATGCCGATCCCGGCGCGGTCACAGGCGTGCTGCGGCTGGATCGCACTGACGGCAGCCATTTCGGCGCCAGCCTCACCGCAAACGCAGGCGAGGTCGCGGCAGCGGGCGCACCGCTCGCGTCTGCTGGACACGAACAGCATCAGCCCGGCCTGCCGTCTGCGCTCACCGCTTTCGCGCTCGCCATCCTCGGCGGCTTCATCCTCAATGTGATGCCCTGCGTCTTCCCGATCCTCGGACTCAAGGCGCTCAGCCTGGCAAACGGCGGCCATTCCGAAAGCGCCGCGCGGCGCGAAGCGCTTGCCTACACGGCGGGCGTCGTCGGCACGTGCGTCGCGCTGGGCGCCGCGATCCTCGCGCTCCGCGCGGCGGGCGCACAGGTGGGCTGGGCGTTCCAGCTTCAGGATCCGCGCGTCATCTTCCTGCTGCTGCTGCTTGTCACGGCCATCGCGCTCAATCTCGCCGGGCTGTTCGAAATTCGCGCGCCGCAGATCGGCGGCGATGCGCTCGCGTCGCGCGGCGGAACGCAGGGCGCGTTCTGGACCGGTGCACTCGCCGCCGTCGTCGCAACGCCCTGCACCGGCCCGTTTATGGGCCTCGCACTCGGCGCGGCTATTCTGCTGCCTACCGCGCTCGGCCTGCTCGTCTTCGCCGGGCTGGGGCTTGGTCTCGCGCTGCCCTTCATCCTGATCGGCTTCATCCCCGCGCTCCGCAATCGCCTGCCGAAACCGGGGCCGTGGATGGTCACCTTCCGGCGCATCATGGCGCTGCCGATGTTCGCGACCGCCGTTGCACTCGCCTGGGTGCTTGGGCGGCAGGCGGGCGTTTCGGGCATGAGCTTCGGCATCGCCGCCGCCGTGTTTCTCGCCGCAGGCCTCTGGTGGGTCGGCATCCGCCAGCATGGCGGGCGCCCCGCCGCCGTGCCGCTTGCCGCCGCCGCGCTCTCCGTGGCGGCCATCCTGCTCATCACGCCGCGCGCCGAGGCGCCTGTCGCCAATGCTGCGCTCCCCAATCTCGAACCGTTCACCGAGGCCCGCCTCGCCGCGCTGCGCAGCGAAGGGCCTGTGTTCGTCTATTTCACCGCAGACTGGTGCATCACCTGCAAGGTGAACGAAAACGGCGCGCTCTCCGCCCCCGCCGTCACCGCCGCCTTCAGGGAGGCTGGAATCCCGACGCTCGTGGGGGATTGGACCAACGCCGACCCCGCGATCACGCGCTTCCTCGAAAGCCATGGCCGCGCGGGCGTGCCGCTCTATCTCTTCTATCCGCGCGGCAAGGATGCGGAGGTGCTGCCGCAGCTTCTCAGCGAAGCGCTGATGCTGGAACTCGCCCGCCGCGCCTGATTATGGCATCCTCGCCCTTCACCAAAGGGAGACGAGACATGAAAACAGCCATCGCCGCTTTCGCTGCCATCGCCTTCGCGGGCACAGCCGCCGCCGCACCCGAAGTCGGCAAGCCCGCCCCCGCCTTCACGGCTCAAACGGCAGCAGGCAAGACCGTCAGCCTCAAGGATTTCGCCGGGAAAACCGTCGTTCTGGAATGGACGAACAGCGGCTGCCCGTTCGTGAAGAAGCACTATGATTCGGGCAACATGCAGAAATTGCAGGCCGATGCGAAAGCGAAGGGCGTCGTCTGGCTCACCGTCAACAGCAGTGCGCCGGGCAAACAGGGCCATGTCGATGGCGCGCGCGCTGCGAAGGAAATGAAGGACTGGAAATTCCAGCCTACGGCCTATCTGCTCGATCCGGCAGGCAAGATCGGCAAGGCCTATGATGCACGCGCGACGCCCCACATGTACGTGATCGACGGCAAGGGCGTACTCCGCTACGCGGGCGCGATCGACGACAAGCCGACCGCGAACCCCGCCGACATCGAGAGCGCGAAGAACTACGTCACTGCCGCCCTCGGCGATGTCGCTGCGGGCCGCGCCGTCGCCAGCCCTGTCACGCGTGCTTACGGTTGCTCGGTGAAATACCCGGACGCTTAAAACGCCCTTAACCAGCGCGGCCCCACCATACTCTTTGAGAACGTGTGTCTGTCTCGCGGGGTCGTGGGTCGTGATTATCTTTTTCGGGCTGGCCATCGTGCTTGTCTGCGTGTTCGGCAGCTTCCTGATTGCGGGCGGCGAACTCGGCATCATTGCCGGGGCGCTGCCGCAGGAACTGCTGATCATCGCGGGCGCCGCGGCGGGCGCCTTCATCATCGCCAACAGCAGCACGACACTGCGCCGCGCCGCTGATGGCGTGCGCCGCGCGTTCGCGGGCGAGCGTTGGGGGAAAGACGATTACCGCGATCTCCTCTGCCTCCTGTTCCTCCTCATAAAGACACTGCGCACGCGGGGCGTCGTCGCGATCGAAAGTCACATCGAATACCCGGAGGAATCGCGGCTCTTCGCGGCCTTCCCGCGCATCGCGGCGGACCCGGCGCTCGTCTCCTTCATCTGCGACTACGTGCGCATGATGGCGATGAACTTCGAAGACCCGAACCAGATGGCAGACGCGATGGAGGCTGATCTCGATCGCCACGTCGCAGAGGAATATCAGGCGCAGGGCGCGCTCCAGACACTCGCGGACAGCCTGCCCGCGCTCGGCATCGTCGCCGCCGTGCTCGGCGTCATCAAGACCATGGGGTCGGTGGATCAGCCGACCGAAGTCCTCGGCGCCATGATCGGCGGCGCGCTCGTCGGCACCTTCCTCGGCGTGCTGCTCAGCTACACCGTGGTCGGCCCCATCGCATCGCGTCTCGCGCAGGTGATCGATGCGGAGGCGAAGTACCTCACGCTTGTGAAAACCGTCATCGTCGCCCATCTGCAGGGCCAGGCCCCGCAGGTCGCCGTCGAACTCGGCCGCCGCACCACCCCCTCGAACCACGCCCCCAGCTTCGCCGAAATGGAAGCCGCGCTCGACGCCCTGCCGCGCGATCTCGTCTAGCGCTGGAATCCCCTCGGCATATCCGCTAAGCCCCGCGCCATGTCGCAGAAAGTCCGCATCGCCGTGCTTGGAGCGTCGGGGTACACCGGCGCCGATCTCGTTCGCCTCGCACTCACGCATCCCAATATCGAAATCGTCGCGCTCAGCGCCAATGCGAAGGCGGGTCAGGCGATGGCGGACGTGTGGCCGCACTTCGCCCACGTACCGCTCCCCGGCCTCGTCCGCGCTGATGAGATTGATTGGGCGGGCATAGACGCCGTGTTCGGCTGCCTGCCGCACGCCGCCTCCGCCGAGCTGCTCTCGACGCTCATCGGCCCGCGCATCATCGATCTGTCGGCGGATTTCCGGCTGAACGACGCGCAGACCTATGCGGATTGGTACGGCAACGAACATCCCGCGCCGGAGCTTCTGCCCGATGCGATCTACGGCCTCACCGAATTTGCCGCCGATCTTCTGCCCGCCGCGCGCATCGCCGCCTGCCCGGGCTGCTATCCCACGGCGGCGCTGCTCGCGCTGCTCCCGCTCTTCGAAGCCGGCCTCGTCGGCCACGAGCGCATCACGATCAACGCGCTTTCAGGTGTTTCCGGCGCGGGCCGCAGTCTCAAGGAAGCGAACCTCTTCACAGAGGTCGCGGAGGCCGTGCACCCCTACGGCATCGGCCGCCACCGCCACATGCCGGAGATCGAGCAGGAGCTTTCGAAGCGCGCGAACGGCCCCGTCACCATCAGCTTCACGCCGCATCTCGTGCCGATGAACCGCGGCGAGCTTGAAACCATCACGGTCGAGCTGATGCCCGGCAAGACCGTGGCGGACCTGCGGGCAGCGCTCGGCCACCGCTATGCCGCCGCGCCGTTCGTGCATCTGCTCCCCGAAGGCAAGGGCCCGTCGACGCGCATGGTGCGCGGCTCCAACCACTGCGTGATGAACGTGTTCGAGGATCGCATCCCCGGCCGCGCCATCGTGATCGTGGCGATCGACAACCTCGTGAAGGGCTCGTCCGGTCAGGCGATCCAGAACATGAACCTCATGTTCGGTCTTCCCGAAACTGCCGGACTTCTGCAGGCGCCGCTGTTCCCATGATCGTTACCGAACGTCTGAAGCTTCGCCCGTGGCGCGAGTCCGATCGTCTGCCGTTCCGCATGCTCTGCGCCGACAAGCGCGTCATGGAGCATCTCGGCGGCCCCCGCAGCGCGGCGGACGCCGACGCGGCGATGGAGCGCATGATCAAGAGCGAGAAAGAGCGCGGCCACTGCTTCTGGGCGGTGGAGCGCAAGTCGGACTTCTCGTTCATCGGCTTTTGCGGGCTTCTCGTCTGCGAAAAGCCCGGCACGCCCGTTGACGGCGAGATCGAGATCGGCTGGCGTTTCCGGCACGATTGCTGGGGCCAGGGCTTCGCGAAGGAAGCCGCCTACGCAAGCTTCGACTGGGGCTTCGCCAATCTGGATGTCGAGCGCATCATCGCGATTACCATGTCGGAAAACACGCGCAGCTGGGGGCTGATGGACCGCTTGCGGATGCGCCGCAAGCCCGAGCTCGATTTCTACGAAACCTCCGCCACCACGGGCGGCAAGGAAACGCGCATCATCACCTATTCCCGCTCGCGCGCCTGGGATTGATCCCCAAAAGGAAGGACACGAATGCCGGTTTACAGCTTCGAGGGCATCGTGCCCGAGATCGCCGAAGATGTTTTCATCGCTCCCGGCGCGCAGGTGATCGGCAATGTGAAGATCGGCGCGGGCTCCAGCGTTTGGTACAATTGCGTCGTGCGCGGTGATGTCGGCTCCATCACCATCGGCGAAGGCACCAACGTTCAGGACGGCACCGTCATCCACATTTCCGGCGGCACGTTCGACACGACGATCGGCAACCACTGCCTGATCGGCCACACCGCGATCGTCCATGGCTGCACGCTGCACGACCACGCCTTCGTCGGGCTCGGCGCCATCGTGATGGACGGCTGCGTCATCGAAAGCGACGCGATGCTCGCGGCGGGCGCCATGCTCACGCCGGGCAAGCGCATCCCTTCGGGCCAGATGTGGGCGGGCCGCCCCGCCAAGTACGTGCGCGATCTCTCGCCCGAGGAAATCGCCGGAAACCGCGAAGGCCCGAAGCACTACGCACGGCTGGCGAAGGCGCACACCAATCTGCCGGTCGTGAAGCCCTGAGGCGCGGCACCAGGCTTCGGTTCATCGCAAAACCATGAAATCGGGCAAGAAACGCCCGCCCCTTCAGAATCCTGTTAACTATTTTCCTCCTACCATTTCCGCATGGTTGGACGCGCACCTTGGGTGAGCGGGCTCATTACGGGCCTGGCGTATTTCGTGTTTGCGGCGGCGGCGATCCTTGCGACCCGCCTGAGCGGCGGCCTCGCCCTCATGTGGATTGCGAACGCCGTGCTGCTGACAGCGTTTCTGCTGACGCCGCACCGCCTGTGGATCATCCCCGCCGTGGGTACGTTCATCGCGAGCCTCGCCGCGTCGATCACCGTCAGCCCGGTTCCGGAAGCCGCGTTCTTCTTTGCGAGCGCGAACGTCGCGGAAGCCTGGATCGTCGCGGAGATTCTGAGACACAGCAATATCCGCCGCGACCCTTTCGATTCGGCGCGCGCGGTTTTCATCTTCATCGTCAGCGCGGGCATCATCGGCCCGGCGATCAGCGGCTTCATCGGCGCGGCGACGGCATCGGCCGCATTCGGGCGGAGCTTCGTCGGGTCCTGGCTCGATTGGTTCGCCGGCCATGGTCTCGGCACGATCATGGCGACTCCGTTGATCCTCCTCCCGTTCCTGGGGGATTCACTGCTCCGCAAGCAGACCACCGCGGCAAAGGTGCGGGCCGCGGGCCTGTTGCTCCTCGTCACCGTCACAGCGCTCGGCGTGTTCTCGCAGAATGACTATCCGCTGTTGTTCCTGCCCCTGCTGCCGGTCCTCATGGCGACCTTCGTGCTGGGCCGGTCGGGGGCGGCTGCGTCCGTCGCGATCGTCGCGGTGATCGCGGGCGTGCAGACGGCGCTGAACAGCGGCCCCCTCTCGCTGATGCACACGGAAGATGCGGTCAGGTTCCAGTTCCTGCAGTTCTACATCGCGTTCCAGTTCGCGATCGCCCTGCCCGTCGCCGCGATCCTCAGGCAGCGCGATACGCTGACGGAGCATATTCAGGATCACGCCGCCGCGCTTCAACTGCTTCTGGACAACACCAGCGACGTCCTTCTCAACCTCGACATCGAAGGACGCATCCGCCTTGCGTCGGAATCCGTGCGCGAGGTCGCGGGCTACGAGCCCGAAGAGCTGATCGGTAAAAACGCGCTCAGCCTCGTCGACGGCCCGTGGGTGGAAAGGGTGCGCGCCGTCCACCTCGAAGCGCTCGAGGAGCCGAACAAGACCTTCACCGTCGAATACCGCGCCCGGCGCGCGAACGGCGAGCTCGCGTGGTTCGAAACGCGCACGCGCGTCATCCGCCGCGCAGACGGCACGACCGCCGGCGTCGTCAGCGCCATTCGCGAGGTCGGCCACCGGAAATCCATCGAGGAGCGCCTGATGGAAGCGGCGCAGACCGATGCGCTCACCAGCGTGCTGAACCGGCGCGGCTTCCTCCAGAAGCTCAATATCGCGCTCACCGACAAGGTAGGCCCCGTCAAGCCCACCACCATCGCCATGGTGGACATCGATTTCTTCAAGCGCATCAACGATCAGTACGGTCACGCCGCGGGCGACCTCGCGCTCAGCCGCGTTGCGAGCATTCTGAAGGCAGAGGTGCGCGTCGGCGATATCGTGGGCCGCATCGGCGGAGAGGAGTTCGCCATCGCGCTCGTCGAGGCCGATCTCAACGACGCGGCCACCGTGTGCGAGCGGCTTCGCGCCGAAATCGAACAGAACCACATTCCAATCGCGCCGGGAAAGAGCATTCAGCTTACCGCCAGCTTCGGCCTCGCCGCGCTCGTCCCAGGTCCCGCTGGCGCCATCGAGGCCGCGCTCGAAAATGCGGACAGCGCGCTCTATGCCGCCAAGCACAACGGACGAAACTGCCTGCAGATCGCCGCCTGAGCGCACGAACCCCGCAGAGCCGCCGCATTGGGCTGGCCCGGTAACGGCTGACCACGCATTCACCGCAGCCGGCTTGCAATGCCCGCGCCGGTCCTTGAATGATCGGCGGTCCAGACCGTTGAGGAATCCCGCATCATGACCGCCCGCTACACCCGCCGTTTCGCCCTCGCCGGTATCGGCGCGACTGTGCTTGCCACAGGCATGCCCGCCCGCGCCGCGAGCGAAACCCTGCGCCGCCTCGAAGAGATCGAGGCCCGCTCCGGCGGCCGCATCGGCTTTTTCGTCCGCGACACCGGCAGCCGCCGCGCGATCGCGCACCGGGCGGACGAGCGCTTCGCCATGGCCTCCACCTTCAAGGCGCCGCTCGCCGCGGCCGTGCTCGCGGGCGGCGAGGCCGGGGAGTTCCGCCTTGATCGCCGCATCCCCTACACGGCGGGCGACCTCCTTGAATATGCGCCCGTCACCAAGCGCCACGTCAGTGAGGGCGCGATGAGCATAGAGGACCTGTGCGCCGCCATTGTGGAGCTCAGCGACAACACGGCGGCGAACCTGCTGCTGCCCCTTGTCGGCGGCCCCGCCGGATTCACGCGCTGGCTGCGCGGCATCGGCGACACCGAAACGCGCCTCGATCGCACCGAGCCGACGCTCAACGCCAACACCCCCGGCGATCCGCGCGACACCACCACGCCGCGCGCCATGGCCGCCACGCTTGAAAGGCTGCTGGTCTCCGATGCCGTTCTGCCGCAGGCCGCGCGCGACCGCCTCACCGGCTGGATGGTCGCCTCGCCCACGGGGCGGGATCGGCTGCGCGCGGGCCTCCCGGTAGACTGGCGTGTCGGCGACAAGACCGGCACAGGCATGAACGGCGCCGTCAACGTCATCGCGATCCTCTGGCCGCCGAAAGCCTCAGCCCCGCTCATCGCCGCGATCTACATGGATGGGTCGAAAGCCCCCCTCGCCGATCTCAACGCAGCGCACGCCGCGCTCGGCGGCCTCATCGCCGCCTGGCACGCGTCCTAGCCGCGCGGCGCCCGCAGGCACATGCGCGGGCGCAGGCGACGTGGCAGAGGGAACGTTACTTCGCGCCTACCGGAGACCAGCCGAGCCCGTCTCCGTTCACGCCCACGGGAAAGCGCCGCAGCACCTTGCCGCTCGGCCATTCGAGTTCCGCGACCGTCGCCGGGCCGGTCTCCGCGACGTAGAGCCGCTTGCCGTCCGGTCGGAACAGGATCGTCACCTGCATCGCCTCGCCTTTCCCGCTCACCGGGATCGTGCGTTCGTGCTCGCCCGTCGCCACGCTGTAAACGCCAAGCGCACCCGCCTGCAGTTCAGAGGTCACGGCCTGTTTCCCGTCCGGGCTGATCGCGATGCGCAGCGGAAACGGCCCCGTCTCGATGCGCCGCACGAGCGTGTCCGTCGCCGTGTCGTAAACATGCACCTCGTTCGATCCCCGGCTGGAGATCCACACCTCTTTGCCGTCCGGCGTGATCGCGATCCCCTCCGCCTCGCGCCCTGCGGGCAGATGCGCAACCGTGCGCCCGCTCTCCAGATCGATCACGCTCGCGCTGCCGCTTTTCAGGTTCGCCGTATAGGCGCGCGGCCGTGTCGGGTGCACCGCCACCATGTGCGACCCTTCCGCCTCGGTCGGGATCGATTGCAGCACGCGGCCGTCCTTGCCGTCGATCACCACCAGCGTCTTCGAAGCCTCGGCGGTCGCCACCAGCCGGCCATCCGCGAGCCAAAGCAGCCCATGCGGCCGCGAATTCGGCCCGATGTCCCACGTCGCCAGCCGCTCACCGCCCGGCACCGCATAAACATCGATCGCCGCACCCCCATAATTCACCACTGCCGCCCGCGTCCCATCCGGCGAAAGCGCCACCTCATGCGGATTGGCCCCCCTCGCCGAGCGCGCCAGCTCCTTCCCGCTCGCCAGATCGATGAAACTCACCGTATCCTCGCCCTTGTTCCCCACAATGAGCGTCTCGGCCGAAGCCGGAAGCGCCGCAATCAGCAGCGCGGCGGTAAGAATGGTACGCATGAAGCTCTCCCGATGTTTCGGGGCATATTGGCGTCGTTGGGGCAGGAGGTCACCTCCTGTATTACACGCTTTTTCTATTTATTGATTTTTTTGAATCGCTTAACTGACGTTGACTAAGTGCATGATTCTGCTATATTTTTTTAATGGATACGACATATAACCTCAACGGTGGGTATAAGCCGACGCTCAAGCGATTCGCCGATCTGGACGGACCGGACTTTTTCCCAACCCCCGCATGGGCCACTCACGCTCTCATAGACAATGAGGATTTTAGCGGGGACATATGGGAGTGTGCCTGCGGTGACGGCACAATGTCAGAGGTTCTCGAAACCACAGGCAACAAAGTAATCAGCTCCGACCTCTACAATCGAGGGTATGGCGAGGCCGATCACGACTTTCTTGATAGCTGGCGAAAGGCGCCGAACATCATAACCAACCCTCCATACAATGCAGCCGAAGGGTTTGTTCGAGCTGGCTTGGAGCGTGCAGGTAAGAAATTTGCTCTGTTGCTTCGCCTTGCGTTTCTGGAAGGTGCGAACCGTCAGCGCACGATATTTACAGAGGCTCCACCCGCGCGAGTGTGGGTGTTCAGCGAGCGGATCACTTTTTACCCGGCTGGCGCAGTTCAAAAAGGTACGGGCACTACGGCATACGCTTGGTTTGTATGGGACAAGGATGCCAATAGCAGCACTGAACTGAAATGGTTCAAACCGGGTTACAAAGCACTTTATAGCTAAGCCATGCGTGCAAGGTAGTTTCGACCGCTTTCCGTTATCGCCAATCTGCCGGGTGAATAGGAAAGCAACCCATCGCCGATGAAATTTCCATCAACCGATCTGTGACTCACGATGTTTCTTACCTGCTGCTCCCACATCATCTCATTGCGCCGTGTAGTGGATACCTCCATATCTGCGTCTGTAAATTTAATGAATTTCGGTAGATGCGCTTTAATCTCATCGATTGCAGCTTCTCCATGTGGTATGGTCGCCAAATATTGAAGAACCGCAAAAGATATTTCATGTTCTGTTGACCTATTCGACTTGCTCGGCATTTCACTTCCTCCCTATTGTGAAGAAAGCTTCACAGAATCAATCTGGAAGGCAAGAGATAAATTGAAGCGAAGTTCGGTTCAGAGCAAATTTGCATAACATCTAATTTTATCTTCCAGGTAACTTTGAGACCTACGCTGCGATGCTCATCGATGCGTTAGCCCCTACCGATCCGCCCCCTTCGCCTTCCCCCAGCTCCGCGCCGCCGTGTAGCCGAGGTAGCCGGTGCCGAAGAGCATGTAGAGCGGCTCGGGGATCGCTTCGAGGTAGGCGCCCATCCCCTGCCCGATCGCCTTGGCCGTCGCAGGGTCGGCGGCGGCGATGAGGCCCATGGGGATGGACCAGAGCAGCAGCACGTACATCACGTAGAGGAAGCTCGGGCGCGCGCGGCTCGTCCACGGGTCCGCCGCGTTCGCCTCCGCGATGATCGCGGACATGCGCGCCTCGATCAGTTTCAGTTCGTGGCTGTCTTCCAGCTGGATCAGCTCCAGCTTGGCGCGTTCGCGCGCTTCCTTGTCGGGGATGATGCGGTCGAGCAGCTTGGCGACCGGCGCGATGATGCCGTCAACGAGTGACATGAGGGTCCTTTCTGTCCGGGCGGAGGGCTGTCAGGCGTGGAAGTCGCCGATGCGGCCGGCGAGCCAGCCGTAGACGAAGCTTTCGTTCGCGGGCCGCGCTTCGGCGAGTTCGATGTAGCGGGCGCCCTGCAGCGCTTCGAGCGCGCGGAGCAGCACGGTTTCTCCCGCCTTGCCGCGCACGGCGACAAGGGCTTTCAGGGCGGAGAGCGTTGCCGTGTCGATCCGGCGGCTGCCGGGGATGTCCGGCCAGTCGCGTTCGCGGCGGTTGAGCGCATTCAGCGCGCGCTGGAGGAAGCCGGTGGCAACGGCGGGCCCCATGTTGACGCCCGTATCGAAAAGCTCGGCGGCGATGCGCGGGGCGAGCGCGTTCACGCGGTCAAAGCCGGTCTCGTGCCAATAGCGTTTCCGGTAGATGTCCGCCGCCGTATTGCGCGGCAGCTCCCGCATCGCGCCGCCGAAGCCCGCCGCCCGCGCCGTGGCCTGCGTGATGCCGAAATTGGTGGGGCCGCCCCGGTCGTCCGGATGGTCGATATAGCCGCCTTCGCGGCGCAGCAGCATTTCTATGAGATCGTCGATGGATGCCATGTGGGCTCTCCTGCTCTTGGGCAGCAGAACGAACCCATATGGTTCCTATTTGTCAAATCCTATCACGAAACCGGCTCGCGACGGTTAACTTTGTCTACTTCGGGAAAAGCTGGTCGGAGCGACAGGATTCGAACCTGCGACCCCCACACCCCCAGTGTGATGCGCTACCAGGCTGCGCTACGCTCCGACCGTGGCCCGCACTTAAGGGCCTTGGCGGGCAAAGGCAAGCCTTGCCCGCCGGTTTCTGCCTAGCTGCCCTTCAGGCTCGTCAGCAGCTTCTGCGCGGCCGGGCGGCTGTCGAACTTCGGAGACTTCAGCGCCGTTTCCAGCGCCTCCACCGCCTTGCCGCGCTGGCCGTTCATCGTATAGGCGACCGCGAGGTGGAAGCGTACGTCCGGGTCCTCCGGCGAACCCGCCGCCGCTTTCTGCAGCAGGCTCAGCGCCAGCTTCCGGTCGCCCTTGTTGCGGATCAGCAGCCAGCCATACGTGTCCTGCACCGCCGGCACGTTCGGCCCCACCGCATACGCCTGCTTCGCCGTCGCGAGCGCGCGCTTGTCGCCCGACATGGCGTAAGCCCAGGCAAGGTTGTTGAGCACGGTCACGCTCTGATCGGCATTGGGCAGTTTGCGCAGCGCCTCGTAGTTGGCGATGGCCGCCTTGTACTGCCGCTGCTGCATCTGCAGTTCGGCGATCGCAGCCAGCGCGATGGCATCGCGCGGGTTGGCCTTCTGATAGGCCTGCATCATGGTCACGGCCTGAGCAGGCTTGCCGGTCTGCACATAGGCCTGAGACAGCGCGCGCGCCGCCGCGAGGTTGAACTTCGTTTTCCGCGCCGCCTCCAGATACGGGATCGCCGCCGCGGCCTGGTTCCGCCCGAGGTAAGCACGGCCGAGCGCGAGGTCGGCGTAGTTCTCCTTGGGCGCCTGCTTGCGAAGACGCTCTGCCCACTGCTTCGCAGCGTTCCAGTCGTTCTGCCGCGCTTCGAGGAAGACGAGCTCGGAGTAGACCGGCGTCGGGTCGACGCGCGGCATGGTCAGGATACGCTGATAGGTTGCGCGCGCTGCCGCCACCTTCTTGTTCGCTTCCTGCGCGCGGGCCAGCATCACCCGCGGCTGCGGACTGTCGGGCTGCGCCGTCACGAGCCGGTTCAGAACCGATTCGACCTGGTTCTTCTGGCCCGCCGCCTCATACACGCGCGCCGCTGCCAGCAGAGCCTGCGGCTGTTCGGGGAAGTCGCGCAGGATGGACGCGACCTCGTCGAGCGCACGCTTGTTCTGGTTCGTATCGAGGTAAGCGTCGGCAAGCTGGATGCGCGGGCCAAGCTGCTTGGCATCGATCGCAGCCGCCTGACGCAACCATTCGACACGCGCCGTCGCATCGCCGCGCCGCGCCGCCGTCACGGCGAGCAGCGTCAGCGCACGGCCATCGCGCTTGTTGTATTCGAGCAGCTGCTTCAGCTCGCGCTCGCCCTCGGGAATGCGGTTCGTCGCGATCAGCACCTGCGCGAGGTTGCGCCGAGCCTCGGTGTAGTCGGACTTTTTCTCCAGCGCCGTGCGGAAGCTGGCTTCGGCCTTCTTGGTCTGTCCAAGGCCAAGCTCCGCGCCGCCGCGGATGTTGTAGCCAACCGGCAGGTTCGGATAGAGCGTGATGATCCGGTTGCTGGTCACGAGCGCCTTGTCGAACTCGCGGTCGCGAATCTGGATCAGCGTCAGCACCATCAGCGCCTGGAGCGACTTGCTGTCGTCCTTCAGGACGTCCATCAGCCCTTCTTCGGCGGACTCGGCATTGCCCTGCAGAAGCTGCGTCATGGCCAGCTGGGTTTTCAGCTCGCCCGCTTTCGGTGCTTCAGTGACAGCCTTTTGCAGGTACTGCTGCGCTTCGGCCATCTTGCCTTCGCGCGCGAAAGCCGCGCCGTAAAGCGCGTAGGTCCGGCCATCGGCACTCCCCGAATCAACGATCGGCTTCAGCGTCTCGATCGCGCCGCGGGTATCGTTGGCCTTGAGCTGCGAGGCTGCATAAAGCTTGCGGGCAAGCACGCTCTGCGGCGACGCACCGACGACCTTGCCGAAGTAATCGGTGGCCTGCGCCACGTCGTTCGCCTGATAGGCGAGCATACCCTGCAGCATCAGTGCCGGCACATAGTTCGAAAGCAGGCTCTTGGTGCGCGTCATCAACTGGCGCGCCTTCTCGTACTGGCCGGCGCGGGTCTCCAGGACGGCCTCCAGATAGAGTGCGAGCGGGTGATCCGGCACCAGTCCGTTGATGCGCTTGAGATCAGCGCGTGCCTGATCTTCGCGCTTGAGGTCGCCAAGCGTGGCAGCGCGCTCTAGCAGCGCCTCGATGTTGTTGGGATCAACCTCAAGAGCGCGATTGAAATAGGTGAGCGATGGTTCAAGGCCCTGCGAACGGCGCACGAGATCGCCTTTCAGCATCAGGCCCTTTACGTTCGTAGGTTTCACGGCAAGCACCTGATCGGCAAGCGCGGAAGCCTCCTTCAGCTTGCCGTCGGACGCATAGAAGCGCGCCGTATCGACCAGCGTTTCCGTATCTTTCGGCGCGATCCGGAGGGCCCGCTCGAACTCGGCGCGGGCTTCCGGAAGATTGCGTTGCTGCGTCAGGATCTGACCGCGCAGCCGCGCCGCGTAGGCTGCGAACTGGGGCTCGATCGTCCGGGCATCGAGCAGATCCATCGCCTCGCCGAACTTGCGCTGCAACACCAGCGCGTGCGCACGGAGGTGGCGAACCTTGGCCGACGGGATGCCCGCCTGCATGGCGCGCTCCAGCTCCGTCTGCGCTTGAATGCCGGAACCAAATTCCAGCGCGACGCGCGCTTGAAGCAGCCGTGCGAGCCCGTTGTTGGGGTTCGCCTTAAGCGCCTTCATGAGCTGGATGCGCGCGCCCCGGTAATCGCCGGCCTGAAAGAGACGGAACCCCTGGACATAGGCATCATTCGATTCGCTGCGCGCGTCGGCGTGGGCGGGAGAGACCGCAACGCCGATGGGCGCTGCAAGCGCAAGGGTCGCAGCCGCAAGCTTTAAGAAGGTCTTGTTCAACATCTTTTTATCCTCAGTAGGACGGTTCAACTTGCCGTGGCCGCTTGCGACCTTTTTGTGTGATCCACAGCATTATGACCGTCAGGTCTCAATATTATATTGCTTTAGAAGATCATACAGTGTCGGCCGGCTTACACCGAGCAGCTTGGCCGCGTTCGACACATTGGACTCGGTACGCGCCAGCGCCATGCGAATGGCGTTTCGGTCCGCCCGCTCGCGCGCGGACCGAAGATTCAGGAAATCATCATCCTCGACTTCAGCGAGGTCCAGATCGGCAGCCGAAAGCCGGCTTGCGTCCGCCATGATGACGGCCCGTTTCATGCGATTTTCCAGCTCGCGCACATTCCCCGGCCATTTCCACGCTTCGATCGCAGCCAGCGCATCGGCATTGAAGCCCTTCACCGGACGCTTCATGTCGCGGGCATACTTGCGCAAGAAATGGTGGGAAAGCAGCACGGCGTCGCCCTGTCGCTCGGCAAGCGGGGGAATTTTGATGACGACCTCGGCCAGCCGGTACCAGAGGTCTTCGCGGAAGGCGCCCTCGGCAATCATCGCTTCGAGGTTCTGGTGCGTCGCGCAGACAATGCGGACATCGACGGGGATCGTCTTGCGGCCGCCGATGCGCTCGATCACGCGTTCCTGCAGGAAACGGAGCAGTTTCACCTGCAGCGGAAGCGGAATGTCGCCCACCTCGTCGAGGAACAGCGTGCCGCCCTCGGCAAGTTCGATTTTACCCTCGGTGGTCTTCACTGCGCCCGTAAACGCCCCCTTCTCGTAGCCGAACAGCTCGGCTTCCAGGAGGTTTTCGGGAATAGCGGCGCAGTTGATCGCAACGAACGGCGCGCCCTTGCGTCCAGAGCTGTCATGCAGCCCGCGCGCCAGCACTTCCTTGCCGGTGCCGCTCGCGCCGAGCAGCATGACCGAAACGTCGGTGTTGGCGACACGCTCGATCATGCGGCAGACACGCAGCATACTGTCTGAGCTGGTGATGAGGCCGCCGAGCGCCTCGTGACCGTCGCGTTCGGCGAGCTGACGGTTTTCCGTCTCGATCTCGTGGAGGTGGAACGCCCGCTGCACGATCAGACCGAGCTGATCGATGTCCACTGGCTTCTGATAGAAATCATAGGCGCCGAGCGCGATCGCTCGCAGGGCGCTTTCGCGCGCGCCGTGACCGGAGGCGACGATGACCTTGGTATCGGGCTTCAGGGCCAGGATTTCCTGAAGCGTCGCGAAACCTTCGCTGGTTCCGTCGGGGTCCGGTGGCAAGCCCAGGTCAAGCGTAACCACCGCCGGCTCGTGAGCGCGCAGAAGTTCGATGGCGGTGCGGCGATCGCCCGCACAGATCACCTCATAGTCCTCGTAAGACCACTTGAGCTGCCGCTGCAGCCCTTCGTCGTCTTCGACAACCAGCAGTTTCGGTGCCGTTTTGTTCGCCATTCAGCCTTCCTGCATGTTCGCCGGCCGCGCCTCAGCAGCCGGCAGCTCGATCGTAAAGCAGCTCCCTACACCCGGTTCGCTCTCGACCAGGAGTTTGCCGCCCATGTCCCGTGTCATTTCCCGCGCCTCGAACGCGCCTATACCAAACCCCCCGGATTTGGTCGACTTGAAGGGGGTGAAAAGCTCTTCACGAATGAAGTCGGCGCTCATGCCCCGGCCCCGGTCGCGCACACTCACGCGCACGATGTCACCCGGTTCGACCGCTATCGTCACCGGCGTTCCCGGTTCACTTGCATCGACTGCGTTCTGCACAAGATGGGTCAGCACCTGCTCGAAACGCTCTGCGGTACCGTTCACCACGACATCCTGCGCGCAGCGATCGACTGTCACGCCGGGCCAAGAACGCCGGGCCGTATTCGCGACCGCTTCCACAGCCGAGCAAACATCGAATGTGCCCCCGGAAGGTGCCGCCTGCACGCTTTGCTGCGAAAGCCGCGCCAGCAGGTCGTTCATCTTGGCGACCGAGCCTTGCAGCGTCGCAATCATATCCGCCCGGAACTCGGGGTTCTCCGCGTGGCGCTCTGCATTGCGCGCGACGAGGCTCAACTGACTCACGAGATTCTTGAGATCGTGCATGATGAAGGCGAAACGGCGATTGAACTCGTCGAACTTGCGTGATTCCGCGATCTTCGCGAGGGCCGCGGCCTCGGCGACGTAGCTCGCCGCCTGCCGTCCCACGGTGCGGAGAATGTCGAAATCCTCCCAGTTGAGCTCGCGCTGGGTAAGTGGCCGCTCGATGAGTATGAAGCCGATCGCCTCGTCGATATGAATGAGCGGCACGATCAGCCACGCCTGCGGATCTTCGACCAGCCATTGCGGCAGCTTCAGCGCCGTACTTTCGCGTCCGTCCCGGTGTTCCTCGATGTCGAGTACACGACCGCTCGCTTCAAAATGCGCCTTGAGACGGGCGGCACCTTCGATCCGTCCCGGCTGCAGGGTCCGATAGTTCCAGCGGGCAAGGTGCACGAAGCTGTCATCCTCCGCCCCGATGAACAGCGCGCCGCCCGGCGAATCCACGGGCTCGCAGGCTGCCTGAACGACGCGCATGTGAAGCTCGCCAAGTCCCGGCCCCGAGCTGGAGACGGTGTTCACGAACCGCAGCCATTCCTGCCGGTAGTCGTACTTGTAGGCGAAGAAATGCTTGTTGATCTGGACGCGCAGCCAAGCCCGCGCACGGCCTGAGAACAAGATGACCGCTGCGAGCACCGCCGCCGCGAAGATGAAGCTGATCTGGAGCAGCCGCCCCCAATCCCCGCCCACCAGTCGCAGGCCGTAGCCTGCGAGCGACATGAGCACCAGATAGAAGCCGATCGCGCCGAGCGACAGCGTATGGAACGCCGCCTGCCGCGAAACCTGCAGTTTCAGCCCGCGGTTGCGTGCTGCAGACAGGTAGATGAGCGGCACCACGAACGCATTCACGAGGCCGCGGACCTCCACGAGGTCCGGCCCCATCGCCGGGTCGAGAAGGAACAGCGTGTAAAGATTGAGGTCGTAAGCGAAGATTCCGGCAAGCGCGATGCAGAGTAGACGGATGCTCCAGCGGTTCGCGGGCGCGGAGTTCACGTAGACATTGTGGGTCAGCACCAACCCGCCGATAGCGACGGCAAGCCGCCCCATCGTATAGAAATACTGCAGCCACCCCGGCACGGCGGCGCCCTGCACAAGGCTCCAGACGTCACCTGCCAGTTGCAGCGCCACGACCGCGGCAAGTGCGACAAGTACGCTGCGGGAGGGGTTGTGCGCCGTATCCTGCCAATTGCTGATAACGAGAACCGCTGCAAAACCGGCCCATGCCGCCGAACGTAACGTTTCAGCGATTGAGACAAGCACCGAATAGCCTGGGTCGAAGACCGGAACGAGGACGACGAGGACCGCCCACACTGCCATCGCCAGTGACGCGCCAACCAGCCACAGGTCCGCGCGCGACTGCAGCCGGCGATAAATCAGCAGCCCGGCGAGCAGCAGATAGCCGATCGCCGCCACACTGTGGCTGAAGGCGCTGACATCGCTGTAGGGGGGCACGGCTCTAGCGTACCCCGTCCTGCCAGACGACGACACGAACGGTCTGGATCAGGATGAGCAGGTCGAGAAACAGGCTGTAGTTCTTGATGTAATACAGATCGTATTCGAGCTTGTGGCGCGCATCCATCACACTTGCGCCGTAGGGGTAGTTCAGCTGCGCCCATCCGGTGATGCCCGGTTTCACGATATGGCGTTCCCGGTAGTATGGGATTTCCGCGGCCAGTTCCTCCACGAACACCGGCCTTTCCGGGCGCGGCCCCACGAAGCTCATGTCGCCGGTAAGCACATTGTAAATCTGCGGAATTTCGTCGATTCGGCTCGCTCGCAGGATACGGCCAACCGGCGTCACACGCGGATCGCCGGATTTTGCCCACTGCGCTTTCCCGTCCTTCTCGGCGTCCGCCACCATCGAACGGAACTTCACGACGTTGAAGGTTTTGCCGAACTGCCCCACCCGCTCCTGCCGGTAAAAGATGTCGCCCCGGCTGGTCAGCTTCACCGCGAGCGCCGCTACGATGAGGATGGGAGAGGCCAGCACGAGCAAGGCCAGGCTTGCCGTGATGTCAAACAGCCGCTTCAGCATGATGGAAAGCGGCTCAGCGCCCAGAAAGCCGTCCGAGTAGATCAGCCATGAGGGCGAGATCGAGCGCAGGTCGACGCGTCCCGTTTGCCGTTCGAGGAAACTGCTGATCTCCGAGACCGGAAAACCTGCCAGCTTCACCTCCAGCAGCTTTTCGCTCGGCGCCGCACCGCGCCGTTCATCGAGCGCCAGCACGACCTCATCGATGCGAAGCTGCTCACACAGATCGACAAGCGAAGGCACCGAATCGATGGGCATGGCGTTGTCGATTGCATTCCCGTTGTCGGTAAGGCGCACCACGCCCGCGGCGGTAAAATTCGAATCGGGCGCTTCGGCGGCGCGTGCAAGCCGTGCGCCGCGCTGGCCGGCACCGATGATCAGAACCCGAAAACGGAAGCTCTTCCACTTCACGATCCGCGACATGATGACCCGCCACGCGAAGATCACGACGAACGTGAGCGCGATGGCATAGAGGACGACCGAACGCCAAAGATCGACATCCGGGAAGAAGAACAGGATCACCGAAATGGCCGTGATGCTTACCAACATGGCCACGGCAAGCCGGCTCATCGCCATGCGCAGAGACCGGAAACAGTCCATCTGATAAGCGCCGATGCCGAGCATCACGAGGTACACGGTGAGCGCATACAGCGCGAATTGCGGCGCGCGCTCCACGATGCCGCCCGGGTCCATGTCGATCTGCTGCGTGCGGAAAAGCCACGCAGCCTGCGCCGAAAGATAGATCAGCACGATCTCGACAAGGCCGAGGATGAGCAACGGACGCGGAAGATAATGGTTAAAAAGTCGGATCAAACGCCGCCACCCCTGCTCATAGGCTTCAACTATCCCCCTGCTTTGCCGACAGTTTACAATAGCTTGCTAGGCATACGCCAGCGACGGATTTATGGCGCCGATGCGCCGGACCGAGTTCGGCACCGCTTGTGGATGCCTTAACCCGAACCTAAGGGCTGTGCAGGTAGAGCAAGGCGGTGAACAAAGTGCAAACCACGCCCGTTATCCTTTCCGGAGGTGCAGGAACCCGCCTGTGGCCGCTGTCGCGCAATGCGACGCCAAAGCAGCTGCTGCGGCTTCTTGGTTCTGAAACGCTGATCCAGTCGGCAGCGCGGCGCGCACCTGCTGAAAATGGCTTCAAAGCGCCGCTGATCGTCGCCGGGGAGGCGCATCTCGCCGAGATCGAGGCGCAACTCGCCGAGATCGGCGTCGCCCCGCACGCAATTGTTCTGGAGCCTGCGGGTCGGAACACGGCGCCCGCTGTGGCGCTTGCAGCGGTCATGCTTCCAGAGGATGAGCTTATGCTCGTCATGCCTTCCGACCACATCATTAATGATGTCGAGGCCTTTCGCGCTGCGATCGCGTGCGCTGAGCCCCTCGCGAAAGAAGGCTGGCTCGTCACCTTCGGCATCACGCCCGATCGCCCCGAAACCGGCTATGGCTACATCGAAACCGCCGAATCCATAGCGGACGGCGTGCATCGCGTTGCGCGTTTCGTCGAAAAACCGCCGCTGGAAACAGCGAAGGCCTATCTCGAAACCGGTCGTTTCTGCTGGAACGCCGGAATCTTCCTGCTTCGCGCGGGCAGCTTCCTTGCCGAGCTGCGCCGCCATGCGCCGGGCATCGAGGCGGCGGTGCGCCAGTCGGTAGCGGGAGCCACCACGGAGGGCGCAGTCCTGCGTCCTGACCGCGAAAGCTTCCTCGCCTCTCCATCAGACAGCATCGATTATGCCGTGATGGAGAAAGCCGAGCGCGTAGCCGTCGTTCCCGTAGAGATGGGCTGGTCGGATATCGGCGCCTTCAACACGCTCCTCGAACAGCTTCCCCGAGATGAGGGCGGCAATGCCGTAGGCGGCGACGTCATCGCGCTCGACACAGACGATTGCCTTATCCGCAGCGAAGGCCCGCTTGTCGCTGCCATCGGTGTCTCGAACATCACCATCATCGCCACGGGCGACGCCGTGCTCGTCGTCGCAAACGACCGTGCACAGGACGTGAAACGCATCATCGACACGTTAAAGGCGAATGGCCGTCACAACATGAGTTGAACGCGGCGAACGGCTTCGCTATAGCCGCGCCTTCGGCTGGAGACGTGGGTGAGCGGCTGAAACCAGCGGTTTGCTAAACCGCCGTACGGGGTAACCCGTACCGAGGGTTCGAATCCCTCCGTCTCCGCCACCGGCCCCTTCGCAGGGGTTCGTATCAGTCCACCGAGATTGACGTTTTTCCCGGAAAACCGACGCTTTGCGGTCCGGCTCGTCCACAGCCGTTCGTAAGCCTCCGCCGTTCGGCGTGGCTCGGCGGCGTGGTCCCGGTTCTGGAAAACGTGGTCCCGGAGACGAACATGTTGAACGATGCAAAAA
This sequence comes from Sphingosinicella microcystinivorans, assembly GCF_003634215.1. GTDB lineage: Bacteria > Pseudomonadota > Alphaproteobacteria > Sphingomonadales > Sphingomonadaceae > Sphingosinicella > Sphingosinicella microcystinivorans. The sequence continues at coordinate 1,886,868 of NZ_RBWX01000007.1, forward strand.
TCCGCGCTGCGAAGGAGCGCGACAAGCCCTACAAGCTGACTGACAGCCACAGGCTCTATCTCTTGGTGAAGCCGAACGGCTCGAAGCTCTGGAAATGGAGCTATGCCTACGACGGCAAGCAGAAGACGATGCACTTCGGTATCTACCCGTTGGTCAGCATCGCCGATGCCCGCGCCAAGCGCAACGAAGCGCGGGCGCAGCTCGTCGAGGGCCGCGATCCCGCTGTGGTCAAGAAGCTCAAGGTTGAGGCCAACATCGAAGCGGGCCGCAACACGTTCGAGCGCGTCGCGCGCGAGTGGCATGAAATCTACAAGCCACAGTGGGCGGCGGTCCACGCCGATGATGTGCTTCGCAGCCTCGAACGCGATACCTTCCCGAGCATCGGCGCCTTGCCGGTTTCGGAGCTGACGGCGCCGAAGGTTTACGAGCTTCTCAAAGCCATCGAGGACCGCGGTTCGATCGAAACCGCCAAGCGCGTGCGCCAGCGAATCTCCGCGGTGTTCGTCTATGCCATCGCGAAGGGCATGGCCCAGGCCGATCCCGCCGAGAAGCTTGGTGCCGCCTTGAAGCCGCTGCGGCGGGGGCGGCAGCCCGCCATCACCGACCTTGCGCGGCTCAGCAAGATGATCGCCGATGCCGAGGAAGACTATGCCCGGCCGATCACCCGCCTTGCCTTGCGCTTCCTCGCGCTTACCGTCGTCCGGCCGAGCGAGCTGCGCGGCGCGCGATGGGACGAGTTCGAGGAATTGAACGGCCCCAAGCCGCTATGGCGGATTCCCGCCTCGCGGATGAAGGGCGACCTCGACCGCAAGGAGGAAATCGACGGTGACCATCTCGTTCCCTTGCCGCCGCAATGCCTCGCCGTGCTGCGGGCGCTATGGCCGCTCACCGGAAACGGCGACCTGCTGTTCCCCGGCAACCGGCACACCCATCGACCCATGAGCGAGAACGCCCTCGGCTATCTGCTCAACCGGGCCGGCTACCACGGCCATCATGTGCCGCATGGGTTCCGCGCAGCTTTCTCGACGATCATGAACGAGTGGTCCGAGCGGGAGGGCAAGGAGCATGATCGCAAGATCATCGACCTGATGCTCGCCCATGTTCCCAAAGAGAAGGTCGAAGGCGCCTATAACCGCGCGGCCTACATGCCGCGTCGGCGCGAGCTGGCGAAGGCGTGGGCCGATATGCTGACCAAAGACCTGCCGGCCCCGCTCGCGCTTGTCGAGCGGCCGTCGAAGGTGACGAGCGACCATTCGCGGCGGCGCGTGCCGGAGCCCGTCTCGACGGACTTCCGATTTCCAGCGCTGCGAAGGGCGGCCTAACGTCCCGACAGCAACAGAGCAGTATCAACCAAGCCAGCCCCTCGCCCCGCGAGGAGCTGGCTTAGTGAACTGACGTGATTCCTTATAGTTAATCCAACGGATTTTCTCGCCGAGCGCATCGTTAGTCCTGACAGGGGTAAGCAGGATCAGAAAAATGCGCCCCTCGATCAACAGTATTACTGTAGGAAATAGTCCACAGTCCATTTCGATACTTGTTGTCGAATCTTGCGGCTTCGTCCGCCCGTTGATCCCGCCCAACCGGCCGCACGACCCCCGGTGATATGTGCGCGGCTGCCTTATACGGTTGCCGCGCCTGATTGTGGATTTTCGCGATGTCGTTTCGGCCGTGGAGGATTGGGCAACGCTGTGGACGACGACCGAAGATGCCGGACGCGAACTCGGGTTCGAGCTGCTCGCGGCGTTGCATAGCCGCAGCCTGATACGGCGATCGGCCCGCTATATCCGCCACGACAACTACCCGATGGGATGGGACCGGCGGCTTGTCGCGCGCGGGCAGAAGATCATCGATCCGATTCTGAACCTCTCGCGCCGCCACGTCAGCGGCTTCCTGTGGGCGGACGCGCTCGCCAGGGCGCGGCTGACCAATGTCGAACGCATCATTCTCGACGACGGGCAGCGCCACGGCATCCGGCAAGGTTACACCGTTCCCACCAACATACCCGGCGAGCCCGAAGGCTCGATCAGCTTTGCAACCCGCTCGACGCGCAGAATCGGTCAGGAGCGCCAGTTTATCGCCGACGCGATCGGGCGGCTCGCCTTCGATGCGGCGCGGCGTCTTATCGGGCTCACCACGCTTCCCGACCCGGTGCCGCATATCAACGACCGTGAGCGCGAGTGCATTTACTGGATCGCCCACGGCAAGGACGATCGCGACATTGCTGTCATTCTCGGCATCGGCCTCGAGACCGTTCGCACCAACGTCAAGTCCGCGTTCCGCAAGCTCGGCGTCATCAAGCGCGGGCAGCTCGTCTATGAAGCGGTGCGCCTGGGATTGATCGACGAAGCGCCGTCTATTCCCCCATACGGGTGAACAGACTTCGCCGCGTCCCGGTGATTTTTGTGCGGCTCCACGTTCCGAGGGAGCCGAACCATGATCCGCATTTCGCGAGGCTATTGCCTCACCCGTCCGCTCGACGCCACGATGTTCGAGGACCGTCGCCGGCTGTTCATCGAGCTGATGCGCTGGAACCTGCCCGTCGTTTCCGGCCGCTACGAAATCGACCAATTCGATGGCGACCACGCCGTCTATATCGCCGAGTGCGACGCGCGCGGGCGGCATCGCGGGTCGATGCGCCTGCTGCCCGCCGACCGGCCGTGCCTGCTCGCTGCGCTGTTCGCCGAGCTGGTGGACGGCACGCTTCCGCACGGCGGCGACGCCTTCGAGATCACGCGCCTTTGCCTGCCGGCGCATTACCGCGCGGCCGAGCGGCTGGCGATCCGCAACCGCCTGATTACCGCGATGGTCGATCACGCGCTCGCCGCCGACATCAAGACGCTGTTCGGCCTGGTGCGTCCGCGCTTCCGCGAGGCGATCCTTGCAATGGGCTGGGAGGCCGCACCCCTCGGTCCGGTCCGCGCGATCGGCGGCATGTCGCTCGGCGCCTTCCGCATCGCGATCGACGCCGACACGCCCGCGCGCCTCGCGCGCACCGGCATCTATGCGGCGGGCGCAACGCTCGCCGCTGCGGCGTGAGGATCGGGCCATGAAGGACATGCTCGACCTCCATGCCGGCGCGCTCGCCGATCGCGGCTATACGATCGTCCGCAGCGCCGTCGCGCCCGCACTCGCTTCGGCGCTCAGCGCCGACCTCGACGCGCGGTTCGCCGCCACGCCGTTCTGCGACGGCCATTTCTACGGCCGCCGCACCAAGCGCTTCGGTAGCCTGCTCACCCGCTCGCCCCATGCTGCCGCCTTCGTCCTGCACCGCCAAGCGCTCGGCCTCGCCGAACGGCTGCTCGGGCCGCATTGCGACCGCATCGCGCTCAATCTGACGCAGGCGGTCGAGATTCATCCCGGCGCGCTCTCGCAATATCCGCACCGCGACGAAGATATGTGGGGCGGCGCCAAAGGCGAGACCGACTATCTCATCAACATCATATGGCCGCTGACCCCGTTCACCGAGGCCAATGGCGCAACCCGGCTCTGGCCGGGCAGCCACCATCCCAGCCGCGCCCCGGTGCGCGACGACGAGGCGACATCGGCGGAGATGCTTCCGGGCGACATGCTCGTGTTCCTCGGCAGCACACTTCACGGCGGCGGCGAGAACCGAACCCCGCTGCCCCGGCGCGGGCTGATCGTCAGCTATTGCCTCGGCTGGCTCAAGCCGTTCGAGAACCCGTGGCTGGTCTATCCGCCCGACGTGGCGCGACACTTCCCGCCCGAGCTGGCGGCGCTGGTCGGCTATGTCCAGCACCGCCCCAATCTCGGCAACGTCGAAGGCCAGTGCCCATCGCTTCTGCTGCGCGGCGACCCCAACGACCACCGCGCCGCAACCGATGCGCTCCGGCCCGATCAGGCCGAAGCGCTGAGCGCCTATGTCGCCGAACAGGAGGCCGCGCGCGCCGGTCTGCTGGGCGGCTAAGGCGAGCGCGGGACACCATGCGTCATGTCCGCTGCCGTCATCGGCGGCGATTGGCAGGATGCCGCGCGCTACACGCGGCTCCTGCCGGGCGATCGGCGCTGCTTCGCCTGGGAATGGCTGCGCCGCGCGCCCACCTATGCCGAAGCATGGGCAGGCGCGGGCGACCCCGCTCCGTTCGGACTGCTGCGCCTCGAAGACCCGGTCCGCGACGCCCTCTCGGCGCGGCCGCTTTGGAATCGCGGCGTCGATAGCGCCGTATTGCGCGCCGTGGTCGAACCTGGTCCCGCGCGCGATCGGCTCGACCTTCGGCGCTTCGCGCCGCTCGCCTCGCACGTCGCCGACGCCGCCGGCGAGCATGTGCTTCTGTCGGACGGCTTGCGCTCGATCCGGCTCGATGTCGTCTGCGGCAGCCTCGTGAACGGCCCCGCGATGCCGTCGTGGCGCATCGACGGGCTGCGGAGCGCCGGCCTCCAGCTCCATGCACTACGCCAGCTCGCAGCGCTCGCGCGGCACGGCCGCTTCGCGCGCTCGCTGCATCCGCCCCAGCGCCGCGCGCATCGCTGGATCGCGATGCTGCGTGTCCACGACGCCATTGCGGCGGGCGCGACCCATCGCGAGATCGTCGCCGGCCTGTTCGGGATCGACGTGTCGGCGCCGGGCTGGCGCATAACCGCCGGACCTTGGCGGCTGCGCGTCCAGCATCTTGCTGCGACCGCCCGCGCCGCGCTCGCGCGCGGCCCGGTGGCTTGGCTTGGATGCGACGAGGATTGAGCGCAGATCACCCGCGCTTGAGAAAGCGAGCTACGCCCCCTTGCGCGACTCGGTCCGCTCCGTTCAGTCGGCGGGTGGCGTGCTGCGGATGTTCGCCGCGGTTTCGGGATGCAGCATTTCCCACGCCGCGACGCCGAGCGCTTCGGCGAGATTCTCGAGCTTGTCGATCGACAGGCCGTATTTCTCGTTTTCGAGATCGCTGATGTAGCTACGATCGATGCCGGCGACCGCGGCCAGTTTCTCCTGTGAAACATCGCGCACTTCGCGAAGCGCCTTTAGGTTGCGCGCGAGGATTATTCGGACTCCGGTCATCACGCGCGACTGTGGACGTTTGAATATTTTGCGCTGTCGGAAATAGTCCACAGACATGCGCCGTCCGAAACGCAGCCTTTTTCCTGGCGCGATCGGCAATGCGCCCTGCAATGCCGCCTTCTTGACGATCATGCCGGCGCGGTCGCGCGCCATGACGCGTGGCGCCCGGCGCGGCGAAGCGTCCTAGCTGTCCTCGGGTTCGCCGAGCCAGGCCGGAATATCGCTGCGCGCGTCGAGCACGCGCCACACGTCGATATGGTCGGCGCGCTCGACATAGAAGACGAGCCAGGGATAGCGGGCGAGCCGGCGATGGCGCAGCCCCGGCAGGTCCAACTCATGCGCGTAGCGCGGCGAGCCGATGCCGGGATGCTCGCTGATCGTCCGGTAGGCCGCTTCGAGTGCAGCGACGAAGCCGAGCGCGATGTCCGCGCCGGCGTCGCGCGCATAATGGTCGATCGCCCGTTCGGCGTCGCGGTCGGCTTGTTCGCGCGGGACGACCCGCTTGGCGGTCATGCCGCGCGGCGTGCCCGCGCGCGCAGCCCCTCGAAATAGGCATCGTCCGCCGGGGCGCCCGGCGCCGACTCGGCGCCGTCCAGCAGCAGGCGGCGTAGGCGCTGACGGTCCTGGTCCTTGCGGATCAGCTCGCGCACATATTCGCTGCTCGTGCCGTAGCCGCGGCCCGCGACCTGTTCGTCCACGAAGCTCTTGAGCGTGTCCGGCAGCGAAATGTTCATCGTGCTCATGTCCGCCTATGTAGCGACTTTGGCAAAATTTGGCAAGGTCGGCGACGAGTCCGTCAGCCGAGCGGGCCGAGATCGGCGAACAGTGACGGGTGCCCTGCCGGGCGCATGATAGCGTCCTCGCCCTGGATGTAGAAGCAACCGAGCCGCTCGGTCAGGTATCGCGCGAGATCGGCCGTCGCCGTATGGCGGCGGCAGCGGTCGGTATCGGCAAGGCCGTCGAGTATCGCCGGCGCGGCGCCCGAGATAGCCACTTCGAGATGGCGCGAGAGGGTGTCATCGTCGATTCGGATCATAGCTGCGAGTGGAACAAAGTAGGAACACGATGTCAAGAACACCTCATCTGCCTCAATCCGAAGAATGGATTCTTCGAACCTCGCGGCTAATGTAGGATGAGCAGGAGGGGGAACTGAGTGCGAATCGACAGCGAACAATTCCGGACTGACTGGACTGGTGAAGTAATTCATATCGGCGCGATGAGGGCAGCGGTCGATGGCTGACGCAGAGGCAGCAGCAGCCGTCCGCCAGTTTCATTTCATCCGGCATGGCGATGCAGGATCGTCCGTCCTCGATTGGGGCCGCGGCCCGGACCTTGTCAGAAAGGCTATCGGGGAATCGCTGAATGCCCGCAATGTCGCCTTTCTCCTTGGTGCCGGCTGCTCCTCGCTGGTGAAGGAAAAGGCTGAGATCGGGATTGCCACAATGGCGCCGCTCGCCAAGGAGTTCTGCGGCTATCCCCTGGCACCGGACCCTGACGCGGCGTGGGACCCGCCCGAACCTCCCGCTTGGGCGCTCGATGCCGAAGATGTCGCTTTCCTCGACAAGCTCGGCGCGAAGCTGGCGGAAACCGAATATGCCCGCAATCTCGAACGTCTGATGGAGCTGCTTCACAGCCTGCGGTTCGTGTTCGAGCGGAGTGCGAACGAAGCCCATGTCGCCAGCAAGGCCAAGGTCGAGGCGATCATCAGGAAGGTGCAGGACTTCATCTGGGAGCGATGCACCAGAGGCGCCTTCGCCAATGGCGACACCTCCGTTCTTAATCTCTACGAGGCGTTCTACCGCAAGCTCATCCTGCGCGATCGCTCGCTGCCCCGGCCCTGGGTGTTCACCACCAATTACGACCTGTTCAATGAGCGGGCGATGGACCGGCTTGGCCTGCCCTATGCCAATGGCTTTTCCGGCGTCGTCGAACGCCGCTTCAATCCCGCAACCTTCCGCTACGCGCTCGCCGAACAGCTCGACCTCACCAGCCGGAAATGGTCGGCGGTCGATGGGTTCGTCTATCTGTGCAAGCTGCACGGCTCGATCAGTTGGACCGAGGACGACCACGGCCTGTTCCCCGTCCGCGAGCTATGGCCACAGGATGCGCCCACCAAGGTCATGGTCTATCCGACCCCGGCGAAGCAAAATTCCAGCCTCGGCTCACCCTATGCCGACCTGTTCCGCGAGTTTCAGTCACGCATCGTCCGCGAGCAGAGCGTGCTTGTCACCGCCGGCTTCGCCTTCGGCGACGAGCATCTCAACAACATCATCTATCAGGCGCTGACGATCCCGACCTTTCGCCTCATCATCTTCGCCGACCCCGAGGCCGGCGGCGAGATTGCGAAGCTGCGCGCGCTCGGTGATCCGAGAATCTGGATCATCGGCGGCGACGGACCGGCCGAGGGCACGCGCGCGCACTATTTCGATACCATCGTCGAACATTTCCTGCCGCAACGCCCGCCCGAACGGATCGACGAAGCGATCCGGCTCGTGCTTGAGAGCATGGGTCCGCAAAAGGGGCCGGCCGATGAGTTTTGACGATCGCAAGCGCGCGATCGGCAAGGTCGTCTCCGTCGCCGCCGACCGCTTCGTCGTCGAGATGCACGCCGGCACCGACAATTTCACCGTCGTCGGCTTCGATGACGTCCACTATGTCGCGCGGCTCGGCTCCTTTCTGATGATCCCGGCGCAAGCCGAATATGTCGTCGCCGAAGTCGTCGGCCTGCGCGAGCGCGATGCGTCGGGAAGCGGCAGCGCCGATGGTCAGCTCGACAAAGTCAATTCAGCCAAATATCTCGACGTCGTTCCCGTCGGGATGCTGCCCATGCAGGGCGCGGGTAAATTCCGCTTCGGCGTCTCGCTGTTCCCGTCGCTCTATGCCGATGTCCTCTATGCGCTCGATAGCGAACTCGATCGCATCTTCGACACCGACGCGGCCGTGGTTCCGTCGATCGGTCCCGACGATGGCCCCTGCGAGCCGGCCGACGCGACCCGTTTCCGCAACCTTGCTATCGGCCAGTCGGTGATCTTCGAGGACTATGAGGTCAAGGTTCGCATCGACGACTTTTTCGGCGGTCATGTCGCGGTGCTGGGCAATACCGGCAGCGGCAAGTCCTGCACCATCGCATCCATCCTCCAGGCGTTGTTCGAGAAACCCGACGAGCATCATGCGCGCGGCGCCACTTTCGTCGTGCTGGACGTCAACGGCGAATATCACCGCGCGTTCGCCGAGCTACCCGATCAGGCCGACATCGGTGTGCAGCGCGTTGTTCTCGACGGCACCGCGGCCGATGACATGTTCCGGGTGCCGCATTGGTTCCTAGATCTTTCCGAATGGGAATTGCTGCTGCAAGCCAGCGAGCGGACACAGGTGCCGATCCTGCGCATGGCGCTCGGCATGGCGACGCTGTTCGGCACGAACAATGCCGGTGCGTTGAACACCTACCGCAACCACATCCTTGCGACGTGCCTGACCCAAATCCTGGGCGACGAGACCCCGCCCGGCGCCAAGGAGACCCGCATCCGCGGCATTCTCCAGCGTTTCAAGACCGCCGAAATCAATATTGCTGTGCTGAGCAACTGGATCACGGTGAGCTACGGCAACATGACGGCGCTTGGAAGCGCCTATGACTTCCTCGCTGGCAAGGATGGCGCGGGCGGCTTCATCGACCCCGACCTCAAATTTCCCGACTATGACGGAAGCCCGTTCGATTTCACCGCGCTCGGCGACGCGATCGACCTGGCGCTGCTCTATCAGGAAGCGCACGGCAACCGGCAAATCCGCGACTATTGCGCGCAGATGGTGACGCGCTTCAAGGCGCTGGAGGAGCGGTCGGACTATGGCTTTCTCCGGCATGATGCCGATGACAATCAGACCGATCCGATGAGCTTCCTGTCGGGCATCCTCGGCCTGACGACGATCGAGGGCGGTCACACCAAGGCGGCTCAGATCATCATCATCGACATGAATGCCGTCGAGGACGAGGTTGTCGAACTGGTCAGCGCAGTCATGTCGCGTATGATCTTCCGGCTTCTGCGGCAGGCCGACCCGCGCAACCGTTTCCCCGTGCATCTCCTGCTCGAAGAGGCGCACCGCTACGTCGCGTCAACGCCCTCGCGCTACGCGATGGACGCGAGCCGGATCTTCGAGCGCATCGCCAAGGAAGGGCGCAAATACGGCTTGTTCCTGCTGGTCGCCTCACAGCGTCCCAGCGAACTGTCCAAGACCGTGCTATCCCAATGCGCCAATTTCGTCGTCCATCGCATCCAGAACCCCGACGACCTCTCGCAGATCAGGCAAATGACGCCGTTCATCTCCGATAGCGTGCTGCGGCGACTGCCGTCACTGCCCAAGCAGCACGCCTTGGTGTTCGGCAATTCGGTCAATCTGCCGACGACCTTCAAGGTTCGCAGCGCGGCGCCGCTGCCGGCCAGCGACGACGCCAGGATCGTCGATCTCTGGTTCCATGAAGCAGGGCGCCCATCGCTGCTGAAATTGAAGTCCGCGGGCGCCGCTGCCGCCGCTCCCTGACATGAGCGAGGATCGCGACGAGCAATGGGCCGCGGCCCTGGAGGCGACGGGGCGCTATCGCGTGCTCCGCCGCCTCGTGCCCGGTTCGATCGTGGATACGCCGCCCGCCGGCGCGCGGCGCGCGATCCTGCTCGATGTCGAAACGACCGGGCTTGATCCGGCCAAGGACGAGATCATCGAACTGGCGATGGTGCCCTTCTATTATTCGGCCGCCGATGAGCTGGTCGCGATCGGAGGCGCCTTCAACGAGCTGCGCGAACCGGCAGTGCCGATCGCGCCCGACGTGACCCGGCTGACGGGCATCGACCCGTCGATGGTCGCGGGCCGGACGATCGACCCGGCCGACGTCGCCGCCTTCGCCGGAGCGAGCCTTGTCATCGCGCATAACGCCGCGTTCGACCGCCGTTTCGTCGAGCGATTCTGTCCCGCCTTGGCCGCGAACCCGTGGGCCTGTTCCATGTCCGAAATCGATTGGCGCGAGGCGGGATTTGAAAGCGCGAAACTCGCCTATCTCGCGCTCAGCAGCGGCTTTTTCTACGACCGCCACCGCGCCATTCACGACTGCTATGCGGCGATCGAGCTGCTCTCGCGGCCTTGCCAAGCGACGGGCCGGGCGCCGCTCCAAGACCTTCTGGCTTCCGCGCGGCGTGGCGGCACGCGCTGCTGGGCGGACAATTCTCCGTTCGAGATGAAGGACGTTCTCAAGAGCCGGGGCTATCGCTGGAACGGAGAGGATAACGGCCAGCCGCGCGCTTGGTGGATCGACCTGGAGCGCGATGGCGTGGCGGAGGAAGTCGCGTATCTTCGCCGAGAGATTTACAAATATGACGCGCCCTTGCGTATCGCCGAACTGACGGCGTTCAATCGCTATTCTGATCGATTTGCAGTCGTGGACTATGGTGCTCCCAACTCGCCTACGGCTGCTGGCTGAGATAGCCATTCATGCGTAAGGGGCGAACCCCTGCAAAGCAATCTGATGGTTGCAGAGTGCAGTTGAGCCGTGACGGGGCGCCTCCCGCTGGCGCGGGATCGGCTCTGTTCCGCTAAGCTCCTTCGTCACTAAGCTCCATCGAGCCGCCTGCGGCGTCTCGACCAAAGGCGACGATCCTGGCGTGCAGCTACGCTAAGGAATCGCGCGCGGGGCGCGCGATGAGGATCTTGAGCCAGTCGTTGCCATCACCCCCTTCGCCGGCCTCTCAGTGTCCCTGCGTGCCACACGGATTTTCAGCGACAAGGAGTTGCGTCGAGGGGAAGCTCCGCTAGGCAAAATGGGGCCGGCGGCGTTTGCTTCTCTTCGGAGAAGCGCCGGCCCCATTTTGCCTAGCTGCGCATAAACCCCTCTCCCGTGCCTCTTGTCGCCAAGAAATCCGCGCGGCCCTTGCGACCCTGCGAGGACGGCTCCGGGTGCGATGGCAGCGACCGGCCCTGCGCTCCATCTCCTTGTAGATAAGGAATCGGCCGCTTGGGCGGCCGATGCGTTTTTCGTCTTTTTGCCTGGGTCGCTGGTCGCTCCCCTTTTTCTTGCTCGGACTCACCAGGCACGATGGAAATCTGTCAATAAAACAATGAGATAGAGCCTAACCCCCTAGTCCTGTATAAGTATAAATGTCGCTGATCGAGATGAGGTTGACGGCACTACACGAACCGTAACTGACAGACAGGAGTAAAGGCTATGAATATCGGAGAATTTACCCGCAAGGATAACGGCAGCGTGAGCGGCTTTATCGCGGAACCCACCTATGATTTCGGCAATGTTTACTTGGCCAAGGTGGAGTCGACGAACGAGGGTGCGCCGCCGTTCGACTTGATGACCCCGACCCCGCGCGGCCGCCCCTTCAAGCTCGGCTCGCTGTGGGAGGACCATGCCGAGGAAACCGGCGAGGTCTATTTCAGCGGCTACATCGTGAGCGGCGCGTCGGGTTATGTGCGTATCCGCCTGTTGCGGTCGCGCCAGAACCCGAACCTGTGGAACGTCGTTCGCAACGTCCCCGGCGAACGTCGGCGCGGCGCGCAGCAGGTCGAGCTTCCGCAGCCGCCCGCGGCCAAGCGCCAGCGCAAGGCCAAGGCTCCGGCCCCGGTCGAACCCGAGCGCGAAGCCGCATGACTGACTGTCGGGGGAGCGCCCCGCCGCTCCCCCGACAGTCCCGAACACAAGAAAGGAGCCTTCGCCATGACGAAGGAAACGACCGCGCGCCGCGCGCGGGCGAACGCCCCGTCGCGCGACATTTACGCCGAAGTTACGGCCAAGATCATTCACGAACTGGAGGAAGGGCGCTTGCCCTGGGTGAAGCCTTGGGGCCGCACCGGCACCGGCAATCCGGGCCTCCCGCGCAATGCGCTCACGGCGCGCAATTACAGCGGCGTCAACGTCCTTATCCTTTGGGGCGCTGTGATCGACGCGGGCTATCCGTCGCAATCATGGCTGACCTTCCGGCAAGCCTTGGAGGCGGGCGGCAACGTCATCAAGGGCGAGCGCGGCACCACCGTTGTCTATGCCGACCGCTTCACGCCCGAAAAGGAGAAGGAGCGCGCACGGCAGACCGGCGACGATGCCAAGGCCATTCCGTTCCTGAAAAGGTTCACCGTGTTCAACGTCGCGCAGTGCGAAGGCTTGCGCCCCGGCCTAGCAGCCGACCCCGCGCCATTGCCCGAACGCCAGATCGTGCCGGTTGCTGAGGAAGTCATTGCCGCATCGGGTGTCGAATTTCGCATCGGCGGCAGCAAGGCATTTTACAGCCCCACCCATGATTTTGTGCAGATGCCGCCGCAACCGGCATTCTTCAAGCAGATCGATTATTACATGGTGGCGCTGCACGAGCTGACCCATTCGACCGGCCATGTTTCGCGGCTGGCGCGCAAATTCGGCACCAGTTTCGGCACCAAGGATTATGCCCGCGAGGAATTGGTTGCCGAAATGGGCAGCGCCTTCCTGTGCGCCGCGCTCGGCATCGAGCCGACCGTGCGCCATGCCGACTATCTGGCCTCATGGCTTGAGGTGTTGCGCGAGGACAATCGCGCCATCTTCCGCGCCGCGAGCGCCGCCAGCAAGGCGGCGGACTGGATATTGGCCCGCCACGCCGAGGCGAACGAGCGGAGGGAAGCGGCATGACCCCGTTTCCCGACCCCCGCGACCCGGCGCTTTGGACGAGCGTCCTGTCCCCGTCAGCACTTGCCGAGGTTCTGGCAATCTTGGGGGACAGTGCGACCGCCTATTGGACGACCCGGCCCGTCGATGACCTTCGATGGGAAATGCGGTCGTCCCGCCAGAACAACGCGCCTGTCCGCTATCAGATCGCCCGCAGCGCCCTCGCGGCGCGCGGCATCCATGAGGACTGCGACGACATAGAGCTTCCGCCCCGAGGCGGATGACGCGCGGCGCGTTTCGCCGCTTGAGTAGCCGGTTCGCCCATCCCGGAAAGAATCGACGAACCGGCACTCCATACGGAGAGTAGGGATGGCACGCCATACCCCCTCGCAGAGGCTGGTTTTACCATCCCTCTCGCCGAACCGGACGTGCGGCTTTCACCGCATCCGGCTC